>JAQGOP010000053.1 GCA_028293545.1 Verrucomicrobiota bacterium
CCGGATTCTCGATGAGAAACCCAGGGCGTTGCCCTGGCTCTGACTAGGTTGCCCCGATCGGGCACAACGCGCGACCGCTGCACAGAGATCGTCTCATGCGTGCTGCCGCGTCGGTCATCCTGAGCACACTCGAAACAGGTGCGCGCCGCCAATAACCCCGCCTCAGAAATCGACGCCGACAGGGCAATCACCTCGGGGATCGACGCCCCAACGGGGCAGCCCCACCCAGAGCCCAGGGCAACGCCCTGGGAATGTGACCCGATATGTCCTAGCCCTGAAGGGGCGGCCTAAAATTACAGCGCGGAATTCCAACC
The DNA here is from genome assembly GCA_028293545.1 of Verrucomicrobiota bacterium. Classification (GTDB taxonomy): domain Bacteria; phylum Verrucomicrobiota; class Verrucomicrobiia; order Opitutales; family Opitutaceae; genus Opi-474. The sequence goes on from JAQGOP010000053.1 coordinate 315, forward strand.
CCCGTTCGCCAACGTTAGAGCGCCCTTTTAGGGCTCCGGATTCTCGATGAGAAACCCAGGGCGTTGCCCTGGCTCTGACTAGGTTGCCCCGATCGGGCACAACGCGCGACCGCTGCACAGAGATCGTCTCAGGCGTGCTGCTGCGTCGGTCATCCTGAGCACACTCGAAACCGCCGCGCGCCGCCATAACCCCGCCTCAGAGATCGACGCCGACAGGGCAATCTCACCTCGGGAATCGACGCCCCAACGGGGCAACCCCAGCCAGAGCCCAGGGCAACGCCCTGGGAATGTGATCCGATAACTAGCTAGTCCGCCGCGTGAGGGCGCACCTTCACTTCTTTTTCTTCAGCGCGTTCGCGAACCAGTCGTTGTTCACGGATGCGGGCACGGCCGGGGTCGGCGCAGGTTGGCGGCTCGCTGGGCCGCCGGGCGGTCGCGGAGATCCGCCGCTGTTCGCGGCCTTCGGGCCGAGCTGCGGGGCACTCCGCATCGAGAGCGCGATCCGGTTTCGCGGGAGATCGATTTCGGTGACCGTCACCATTACTTTCTGGCCGGGTTTCACGACGGCGGCGGGATCTTTCACGAACGAATCGGCGAGCTGGCTCACGTGGACCAGGCCATCCTGGTGCACGCCGACGTCGACGAAGGCGCCGAACGCGGTGACATTGGTCACGATGCCCGGCAGCTTCATGCCGGGTTTCAAATCCTCGGGCTTGCGCACGCCGGCCGAGAAACTGAAGGCCTCGAATTTCTGGCGCGGATCGCGGCCCGGCTTTGCGAGCTCAGCGATGATGTCCGTCAAGGTCGGCAGTCCCACGTCCGCGGTCGCGTAATGCTCGAGCTTCACCTTGGCGCGGAGGGTGGCGTCGCGCATCAGATCCGGCACGGTTGCGCCCAAGTCGGCGGCCATCTTCTCCACCATCGCATAACGCTCCGGATGCACGGCGCTGGCGTCGAGGGGATGAACGGAGTCCCGGATGCGGAGAAATCCCGCGGCCTGCTCGAAGGCCTTTGGCCCGAGGCGGGGCACATCGCGCAACTCCGCGCGCGACTTGAACGCGCCGTGTTCGTTGCGGTGCGCGACAATGGCCGCGGCGGTCGTTGCGCTCAGGCCGGAGACGTAGCCAAGCAGCTGCTTGGACGCGGTGTTGAGCTCGACGCCGACGCCGTTGACCGAGCTGATGACGGTGTCGTCGAGCGACCGCCGCAGCGCGCCTTGGTCGACATCGTGCTGGTATTGCCCGACCCCGATCGACTTCGGGTCGAGCTTCACGAGCTCCGCGAGGGGATCCATGAGCCGGCGACCGATGGACACGGCGCCGCGCACCGTGAGGTCGTGATCGGGAAATTCCTCACGGGCGACATCGCTGGCCGAGTAGATCGAAGCTCCGGATTCGTTGACCATCACGATGGGGATCGTGGGCGGAAGGCCGAGGTCGCGGACAAATGACTCGGTTTCGCGCCCAGCGGTGCCGTTGCCGATCGCGATGGCTTCGACCGCGAAAAATTTGACGAACCCCGTGAGTTTTTCCTTCGCCTCGGCTTCCTGGCGATCGGGGAAAACCACGTCGTTGTGCAGGAGCTTGCCCTGCCGGTCGAGCAACACGGTCTTGCACCCGGTGCGGATACCGGGATCGATCGCCATGACGGCTTTTTGCCCGAGGGGCGCGGCGAGGAGGAGCTCGCGGAGGTTGTCGGAGAAAACTTTGATCGCTCCCTCGTCGGCGCGTTTCTTGGACTCGAGGCGCATCTCGGTTTCCATCGCGGGCGAGAGCAGGCGCTTGCACGAGTCCTGCACGGCGAGGCGGACCTGGGCGGCGACGGGCGTGGAGCCCTTGACGAACATCGGTTCGATTTCGGCCGGAGCGGTCGCTTCATCCGGCAAGGTGACGCGCATCATCAGGAAGCCTTCTTTTTCGCCGCGACGCATGGCGAGGATGCGATGGGACGGCGACTTGGCGAGCGGTTCGCTCCAGGCGAAGTAGTCCTTGAACTTGGAGGCTTCGACGGAGGCATCCTTGCCGGTGAGAACTTTCGAGGAAATCACGGCGTCGCGCTGGTAGCATGCCCGCAGGCGCGCCCGGGCGTTTTTGTCGTCGCTCACCCGCTCGGCAATGATGTCGCGCGCGCCGGACAGCGCCTCGTCGGCCGACTCGATTTTTGCCGGGAGGTTTTTCCCATCGTCGGCAACGTAGGCGTTTCCAACGTACGAACCCGCAGAGACGGTGGGGTCAGTTGCGGGATCCTGGGCCAACAGCAGGTCGGCGAGCGGCTCCAGGCCTTTCTCCTTCGCGATCGTGGCGCGGGTGCGCTTTTTCGGGCGAAAGGGAAGATAAATATCCTCGAGCTCCGTCAGCGTCGTGGCCGCGGCGATCGACTTCTCCAGCGCGGGGGAGAGAAGATTTCTCTCCTTGAGGGAGGCGAGGATCCCGGCCCGCCGTTCGTCGAGCGCCTGCATCTGTTCGAGGCGGTCGCGGATGGCGAGGACCTGGACTTCATCGAGCTCGCCGGTGACTTCCTTCCGGTAACGCGCGATGAACGGCACGGTGGCGCCCTCGGCGAAGAGCTTCGCGGTCGCAGCGACCTGGAAAATTTTGATTTTCAGCTCGGCGGCGAGCAGCAGGACGTGATCGGGGTTGGGCTGGGCGGAAGGGGCGTCGACAGGCATGCGAGAGCCGCCGAGGACAATGCATGTGAATGCGCGTGCAAGTTTTTAACCGCGAATGAACGCGAATCCGGATCGCCGATCCCGTGGATTCTCCAGCGGCTGGTTGCTTTGGTCGGAACGCTGATGCACATAGTGGAAAATATGCCCAGCGCTTTTCGTTTTCCGACCGGTCACACCAAGTCAGCCGCGAAGGAGATTCCCGCCGAGATCGAACTTCGCCGTTCGGGCGTGCATGGCTATGGTCTTTTCGCGCGGGATTTTATCCCGCAGGACGCCCAGGTGATCGAGTACCTCGGGCGCCGGATCACGAAGGCCGCAGCTCGCCGGATCGAACGCGAACGGCTCGATCAGGTCGCGGAGGGTGAAAACGGCTGTGTTTATATCTTCGAGCTCAATGCGCGGTACGACATCGATGGCGACGTTCCGTCGAACCTGGCGCGGCGGATGAATCATTCCTGCGCGCCGAACTGTGAAGCGCAGAGCGACAGTCGGCGCATCTGGTTGGTGGCGACCAGGGACATTGCGCCCGGCGAGGAGCTGACGTTTGACTACGGGTTCGCGTACTCGGAGTGGCGCAAGCATCCTTGCCGTTGCGGCGCGAGAGACTGCGCCAGCTTCATCGTCAATTCGCGCCAGCGCTGGCGGGTTCGTCGCGCCCTCGAAAAAAAATAGGACGCAGGCGAGCTCGCCTGCGTCCTGGGCTTCAGAGATTGGGCGCGGCCCCAGGGCAGCGTCGTTCGCGGACAGCTCAGTAGCCGTCTTTCTTCTGTTCCTTGCCGACCCCGCGCTGGATCCTGCCGACGATTTCCTGGACTTGGCCCTTGGCTTGGAGGTTGCGGTTACCCGACACCTTGCCGGCGGCCTGCTTCACGTCGCCTTTGACAATGTTGGAGGTCCCGCGCGCTTTGTTGGTCGTACTGGGTTTCATGGGATTTTGTATTTTTTGGGATGAGGATTGCTAAGTACGGCCAACACTGACCGAGCTTCCGCCTTCCAGTTCCGAGGCCCCGCGAACCCTGGTCAAAGCCGTGTTTCCCGGGCTAAGCTTTCGGCGCGCCGGGTTCGCCGGGCGGTTTGCTCTTCGGCCCGCGATCACCGCGCGGGAGTGACGCCATGAATCGAAAGCTGAGGACGGTCGCAATCGTCAGCAGCGCGACGGATCGGGCGAGTTCCTTGTCCTGCCATTGCGCTTCGAACCAATCCTGCAGGTCGGCCATGAGCAAGTTAAGCGAGCCGCCCATGACCCGCATTTCGTGCGCATATTTTTTCCGCCCCAAGGGATCATCGAGCAGCGGATCATAGGGCGCGGCTTGGGCGAAAAGATAAATGACGAGGGCACTGGCGAAGCCGACCACCACCATGACGATGGAGATTCGATTGATTTGGCGGCGAGTCATGCCGGGCCAGCATGGCGTGGCCGGGGGCGGGCACAACTCTTCCGCCGCGAAGTTCGCCGTTGGGCCGGGCTGTGCTCTTCCCGCGGCATCCGCGTTGATCCGCCTGGCCGGCGAATAACCGCTTAGGAACACGCCGGGCGCGCCGATATAAAGGCGATGAGCGTAATCCGGGAAACCCAACTCAACCTGCGGAGCGATGATCGCGGGTCGCTGGTTGCGGTCGAGGGCATGGTCGACCTCCCGTTCGAGATCAAGCGGGTCTACTACATTTTCGGCAGCAAACCCGCCTCTCGCCGCGGTTGCCACGCCCACTATCACCTGCGCCAGATGGCAATCTGCCTGGCGGGATCCTGCCGTTTCCTGATGGACGACGGGGACGAACGCGTGGAGCACGTCCTTGACCGCAGCACCACCGGCCTGCTGATCGAGCCGATGGTCTGGCACGAGATGGATTCCTTTTCACCGGACTGTGTCCTCCTGCTCCTCGCCAGCGCGCGCTACGATCGGTCGGACTATATTCATCACTACGACCAGTTCATCGAACTGACGCATATGAAGAGCCGGACGCTCGAGCTGGTCGCGTGAAGCGACCGCTTGGAAACCGTTCCAAATTACCGATGACTCCCGAATGGGCCAAGCTGAAGCAATGCGCCGAAACGCTGTTGAAGCTGCAGGTTAAAGGTTCCCTGAAGGACGCGAACCAATCGGTCGGGACGTACCTCTCGGTCTTCCGCGCCCTGGGCCAGGGCGTGATGGAAGCGGGCGACCGTGGGGAAATGTTGGCCTACTATGATCGCATCTCGCGTTTCTTCCGCGACACGCTGGTCGGGAAAACTGGCGCGCAGCCGACCCTCGACGAGGCCTGCCGTTTCTACGATCTGCTCTACATGATGAAGTGGCGCTCGATCAACGAGCCCACCGATCTGACCTCGTTCAACCCGTACGTCCTCGAGCCTTTCGTTGCTTTCCTCAAGACGCAGCCTTGGCCGAACCAGCCCGAGAATCGTCGCGAGGCGAGCGGGCGGTCGCCGGCGAAACTCGCGTACATCGCCTCGTGGAGCAACCTGTCGAGCAGCAATGCCTGCGCGCGGGTGGCGTGGACCACGATCCGCGGGCACAAGGAACTTCATCCGGAAGCGGATTCGGTGGTCGTGTACTGCACGGTTCCGCCGGAGCCGGAACTGATCGAGGCGGCGCGGAAGGCGTCGGTCGTGCTCAAGAACATGCGCCATCCCGGAGGCTACGCGGCCGCCGCGCAGGCCATCCTCCGCGAGGCGGAAAAAGACGGCATCGATGGCGTGGTCATCGACACGCCGGATGCGCTGGCGACGGTGCTGATCGTGAAGCGCATGGCGCCGGTCCAGATCTATCTCGAACTGGGCTTTGACGCCTGGCGCGCGCCGAATGTTGATTTCATTTTCCAGAGTTTCTCGACGCGCTGGTCGGAGCTCGCGACCACCCCGGAGAAATGCGCGCAGCTGCCGCTGATCGACCACATGGATTTCCTCGCGCCGGAGCGCGACCCCGCGGAGATCGAAATGCTGCGCCAGACCATCCAGGCAGCCATTCCCGCGGGGGAGGGCGAACCGGTCGTCTACGGGTTTTTCGGCCGCATGACGAAGGTGACGCTGCCCTACCTGAAACTCGTGGAGCGGATTCTCCAGGCGACCCCGCGCGCCGTGTGCTACATCGGCGGCAGTGGCGGCCAGAGCCCGATCACGGAAAATCTCCTCAAGGGTTCGCCCGTCGCGAACCGCATCGTTTACCAGCCGAAGTATGTCGATGGCCACGTGGTCGGTCGCGTCATCACTGTCTTCCTCGACACCTTCCCGTTTCCCGGGAGCCTCGCGTGCCTCGAGTGCCAGGGCAAAGGCGTGCCGGTGGTGTGGATGCCGGCGGGCTACAAGGACCTGATGGCGGGTCGCCTCGAGGTCTACCGCGACCAGACGCTGCGGGCGGGGAGCGAGGACGAATTCGTCCGGCTCGCCGTGGAACTGGCGCAGCCTGCGCGGCGTGCGGAAGCTTCGGCCACGGCCCTGGGCCTCGCCCACAAGTTCGGCGACGGCAAAGAAAACGCCGGAAAGATCGAAGCGGCGATCGACCGGCTGATGCCGGTTGAGGCGGTCGAAGGTTAAGCTTCCCGCGCTGAACCGGCGCTATTCGCGCTCGCGTAGCTTCGCCTGTTCCTCGCCGGTCAACTCGGGGCGTTCCGCCGAATCGGGGCGTTCGCCGCCGTCGCCGCCTTTCGCCTTGCGCATGACCAGCCAGTAGAGCGCGGGGAGCGCGAGGATGAGCGGCACGACCACCAGGAAGCGGCCGTGGTGGCCTTCCGACGTGGCGGCGTCCTGCGGCGTGGCGTTACGCTGGAAATACAGGAAAAGGCCAAATCCTACCGCGAGAAACAATCCCACCGCGGCGATGATCGTGAGGTTCACCTTCGTCGTTCGACGCTCCAAATCGACTTCAGGCACCCCGGTACTTTCCTTGTCAAGGGCCATGGTAGGATGATCGACCGAGATCCGGTCGCTTGGTTCCGATGCCTATCGGGAGCATGGATGGGCTGCGCTGGGTACGGGTTTCCCGTTAATTTGAAACGGATGCGTGGACGGAGTTTTTTCGGAGCAGGCGGCCGCCTGCGCTACTTCTTCACTCGCCGCGGCGGAGTGGGCGGTCGATTCTCGGCTATGCCCGGCAGAAATCCCTCGGAGAAAACGCTGCGAATTCGGCCCGGTCGCTATTCCGCGCGCGATGGCGCGGTCGTAGGACGAAATCTCGAACGCTTCTTCAACCGCCCGCTCTATATCGCCAACGCGCCGGTTTTCGCCCTGGCCGGCGACCGGCCCGTGATTCGTTTCGCCGGGGGCGACACTTTGCTCGGCACCCTTTGGTTCGGCGTGATTCGCGGCCGCCGCGCGGCCTGGCTCCACGCGTTCGACGACCTCACAATGGAATATCGCGCGGCAAACGTTCGCTGGGTCGCCCGCGATCGGAAATTTACCGGGCTGGTCGTCACGGCGGACGTTGTGGCTTTTGGTGAGGCGATTGGTTTCGCCGCCCGCGTCACGGTGACGGGAGCGCGGCGGGGAGATCGCCTCGTTTGGGCGTTCGGTGGAGCGAAGGCCTGGCCGGATAAAAATCTCAGCTGGGAGCTCGATCCTCACCGCACGCCACCCCATGCGCCCGAGTGGTTCGACGCAAAATTCTGCGCGGGCAACGCGGCGCAAGCCGCGGGCCAGGATTTTTCAGTGGCCGTGGCCGCCCCCGCGAAGTGGCTGACGAAAGGCCGTTGCGATGCGCCGGGCGGGATTCGCTTGGTTGACGCCGCCGCCGTCGGGAATCCGGCGACCTTGCTCGACTCGATTCCCTCCGACGCACCGCTGGTTGCCGGCGAGGTCGACCTCGCGGCGGCGCCGATCATGCATTGGGAATTGCTGCGTTCCCCACGCGCTCGCGGACATCGGGCGAAAAAAACGGCGCATTCCGTGCGAACCCCGGCCGAAGCGTTTGCGGTGGCGATGGCCCGTTCGTCCGCCTTGTCCAAGCGGGTGCTGGTGGATACTCCCGACGAGCGGCTCAACGCGCTGGGCGCCGTGCTGTCGGCGGCGAAGGACGGCTCCTGGTATCCGCCGCGGTTTCATCACGGCGCGATGTTGTGGAACGTGCCCTATGTCGGCTGGCGCACCACATGTGGCGCGACCGTGCTCGGATGGCACGAGCGCGTGAAAGCGCAGGCGATATTTTACCTGGGTCACCAGGAGAAAAGTTCGAAGAACCGGACCACGGCGATGGACCCGAAGACGATGCTGACGGTCCCGGCGAGGGATTCACGATTTTACGGGCGGGGGCGAATCCAGGAGGACCAAGGTTTGTACAACATGCAGTCGCAGTTGTTCGACCAGCTGATTCATGCGTGGGAATGGACGGGCGACCCCGAGCTCGAGGCGCTGCTGCGACCCGCGTTGGAGCTGCATTTGGAATGGTTGCGCGAGTGTTTCGATCCCGACGACGATGCGCTGTACGAAAGCGTGATCAACGTCTGGCCGACGGATTCCGTTTGGTTCGCCGGAGGTGCGGCGACAGAGGAGACATCCTATGCCTATCGGGGCCACGTCGCCGCCTCGAAACTGGCGGAGCGCGCGGGAGATGCCAAATCCGCGCGGCGCCACGCGCAGCGGGCGAGTCGCATTCGCGCCGCGTTCCGCCGGAAACTCTGGGTCGCGAGCGAGGGACACGCGGGGCTTTATCGCGAGCAGGAAGGGCGGCGGCGCCTGCACAACGATCCCTGGCTCTACAGTATTTTCCTCCCGGTCGATGCGGGGCTGGTCGGCCCGGCCGAAGCACGGCAGTCGCTGCTCTACGCAGAGCGCAGCCTGCAGAACGACCGCATGCCGTGCGGTGGGCGCCAAGTGTGGACCTCGAATTTCGTCCCGGCGATCTGGTCGGTGCGCGAACGCTGGCCGGGGGACAATCATCACCTTGCGCTCGCATATTTTCAGGCCGGATTGGGCGAGGACGGCTGGGATATTTTTCGCGGTACATTCCTGCACACCGCATTCGACCAAGCCGTACCGGGGGACTTGGGCGCACCGGCGGGCGGGACGGATTTTGGCGACAGTACGGACATGGCGGCGCGGGCCCTTGTCGAAGGATTATTCGGCTATGCGCCGAAGCGCTCCGTGGGGCTCGTGCGCATCACCCCGCAGTTTCCGTCGGAGTGGAAACACGCCCGGCTACGGACGCCCGATGTTCATTTGAGCTACGCGCGCAGCGCGCATGCGACGACGCTTGAGGTCGAACTCACGAACCCGGCGCGGCTCGAAATCCGCCTGCCGATTTCGGCGCGTAACGTCGCGTCCGTGACAGCGAATGGCCGGAAGGTGCGGTGGACCGCCGAGGCCGGGCCGGGCCGAAGCTTCGTGAAGATCCAGCTGCCCGCGACCCTTGGGGCCAGGATCGAGGTGAAGGCTGATGCATCGACGCCCATATTTCCGCCGGTTGTTGTGAGCGGCAGCGTGGCCGGCCGGGTGAGACTTCGATCCAACGCGGGACGGATCATTTCATTTTCGGATCCGCAGGGATCGCTCGTTGAGGCCTCGATTCGCGATGGTGTAATTGTCGCCCGGCTTGGTGCGAAGGCGGGTTGGCACACGGTTTTGGCGAAGGTTCTTTTTGGCAACCTGCCGCAGCTGACGCGATTTCATCTTCGCATTGCCGATCCGGTTGCGGTTCGCGCGGCGGCGGCGCAACGCCCAGAGCCGTCGGCGCGCGGAGATTGGCTGCCGGTGGACCTGGGCCCGGCATTGAACGGCGACATCCGCGCAATCTACACCCAGCAATACCTTTCACCGCGGCCGGCGACGATGTCGGCGCGCATCGGCACCGACGGCTACACGCCCTGGACCTTCATCTATTGGAACAGTTTTCCGCCGGTGATTAAATTGGATCGCGTGCCGGAGTTGCTCGAAAAACCCGGCGGCGCCCGCCTCCTCACGCCGCAAGGGGTGCCGTTTGCGTGGCCGGGTGAAACCCGGAATGTCGCGTTCACTTCCCATTGGGACAACTGGCCCGACCGCGTGACCGTGCCGATCGGTCGCGCCGCAGCGTCGGTTTGGTTCCTGGTCGCCGGGTCGACCAATCCCATGCAAGGGCGCATCGCGAACGCCGTGCTGCGAATGCGTTATGCCGGCGCGCCCGATGAGGTGCTGGAATTGGTGCCGCCACTAAATTATTGGAATCTCAGCCCGATCCGCCCGGTCATCACTGCACCCGGGCAGGACAGCCGGTTCGATTATACCGCGGATGCCGACGCGTACTGTGTGCCGAAACCGTGGCCGCAGACGGTGCAGCTGGGGGAAAACTGCCGCGCGATGCTTCTCAGCTGGCGCCTGCGTCCCGGGAAGATCTTGCAGAGTGTCACGCTCGAGACGCTGTCGGCCGAAGTTGTCGTTGGGCTGATGGGAGTGACGCTGATGAATCCGAAGTAGGGGCGGACCTGGCGAGTCCGACGCCCTGCCATTTAAAAATAGCGTCCAAAGTTGTCCGCGGCGGCTCGAATGGAACGTTGAGTCCTTGGACGGCGGTTAAAATTCGAAACCTAAAAGAAGAAAAATCATGAAAGCATCCATTCAGACGATCGTGCCTTGCCTGTGGTTCAACGATAACGGTGAGGAGGCGGCGCGGTTTTATGCGGGCATCTTCAAGAACTCAAAGATCACCGCGATTGCGCGGTACACCGATGCGGGAAAAGAACATCACGGGCACAAGGAGGGCGACGTCATGACCGTGGAGTTTCAGCTGGCAGGACAAACCTTCGTCGCCCTCAACGGCGGGCCGCATTTCAAGTTCAACGAAGCCATTTCGCTCCAGGTGATGTGCGACACCCAGGCCCAGGTGGATCACTACTGGGATAAACTCAAGAAGGGCGGCGATTCCAAGGCGCAGATGTGTGGATGGCTCAAGGACCGCTTCGGAGTTTCATGGCAGATCGTGCCCCGCATGTTGCCGGCGCTCATGCTCGGCAAGGATCCGGACAAACGTCAGCGCGCGATGGCGGCGATGATGAAGATGAAGAAGCTGAATATCAGCGCGCTCAAACGCGCCGCCGGCGGGAGCCGCTAAATGGAGCGTGCCGTTCCCGCGCGCTGAGCGGCTTCGCCGGCACTTTTACGCGGGCCGACCCGCTCGAGGCGTTTCGCCTATTTGATCAGCTTCAGGGCGCCCACCGCGAGTCCGACCGTGGTGAGCGCGCCCGTGACGAGGATGCAGAAAAGGCGACGAATCAGGTCTTCGATCGGGATCAGGCTAAACATGGACGGGTTGCGCGGAGGAAAAATCCTCGACCACGGTCGAGGTTGAGAACTCGGCGCCAACCGCCGCCAAGGGATTCGTTCGACGGGCGCAGCCGACAACTTTACGGATGGCGGCGACGAGGGTATCGGGTGGCGCGGATTTCAAGAGATACCCGACGGCCCCGGCCTGACGGGCGATCTCCTCGGTCGCGGGATTCGCGTCGTTGGTCAGGATTATGATCGGCACATCGTGCCCATCGAGTTTGAGGCGGGATTGAAGCTCGAGCCCACTCATGCCCGGCATGCGGACATCGAGCAGCAGGCACGCGGCGTCATCGATCTGATTTGAACTGAGGAATCCTTCCGCGGACGCGTACACGCGGGGGGCGAAACCGTGCAGGTGGAGAATCAACTGAAGTCCACGGCGAATGCCGGGATGGTCGTCAACGAGGGCGATCGTGACGGGAGACAAATCGGGGGTAATCATTGGATGCTGGGGTTACTGAAAGCGCGCTAACTATACTCACAAAATCGCCGCTGGGTATCGGGGTTCTTCCCATATCTTGAAAATTTTCAGCAAAGGAGGCACGAGGTGAAGTGGCTTCCCCTGCCTGGTCGGGTGACCTCTTTCTGACGCTCCGCGGTCTCCATGACAAAAATCCGGGGCGGCTCAAGCAAACGGACCTGGCCGACGCGTGCGGCCGGGTGAAGGGGTTGGGAATTCGTCGCAGAGGCCACAGCGAGGGGCTGAGGAGTTGACCCCGGACCCGGGCTCTAGATTAACGAGGCATGCGGATTTACTTCATGGGTATCTGTGGAACGGCGATGGGCAACGCGGCCTTGCTGGCGCGCGCGGCGGGACACGAGGTCCTGGGCGCGGACAGCGGCGTTTACCCTCCCATGAGTACGGTGCTCGCCGAAGCGGGGATCACCCTGCACGAAGGCTACGACGCCGCGCGCCTGGCGAAACTCGCGCCGGACCTGGTCGTGATCGGCAACGCCATGTCGCGGGGCAATCCCGAGGTCGAATGGCTCCTCGAATCGCGCGCGCTCAAATATACCTCCGTCCCGGCGCTGCTGCATGACTTGGTGCTCGCGAATCGGCGGAACCTCGTGATCTGCGGCACGCACGGTAAAACCACGACGACGGCGCTCGCGGCCTTTCTCCTGCGAGAAAATGGCCGCGACCCGGGCTTCCTGATCGGCGGCGTGCCGCAGGATCCGCCGGTCGGGAATCACCTCGGGACGATCGCCGATCCGTTTGTCATCGAGGGCGACGAGTACGACAGCGCGTTTTTCGACAAGCGCAGCAAGTTCATCCACTACGCGCCGCACATCGCGGTGTTGAACAACCTGGAGTTCGACCACGCCGACATCTTTCGCGACCTCGCGGACGTCCAGCGGACGTTCATTCATCTCTCGCGCATCGTGCCGCGGAACGGCTGGATCGTGATGAACGGTGACGATGCCAACCTGCGCGCGCTCGGAGCAATGGCTTGGACCCGGGTCGTGCGCGTCGGGACCGGCGAGGGGAACGACCTGCGCATCGTCGATTTCCAGGAGAGCCCGGAAGGGGCGACCTTCCGCCTGGATTGGCGGGGACAGCGCTGGGCGGAAGTGAAATGGGCGCAGCCGGGGGTTTTCAACGCGCGCAACGCCGCGATGGCGGCGATGGCCGCGGGCCTGGCGATTTCCCCGGACGAGCCGACGAAACTAAGCCTGGAACCGCTGGCCAGGTTCCGGGGGGTGAAACGTCGGCAGGAAATGCTAGTGAATCGGGCGGACCTGAAAGTGATCGAGGACTTCGGGCATCATCCGACGGCCTTGGCGGAAACGCTGCAGTCGTTTCGGGCGCGTTTCCCGGGGCATGTGATCCACGCTGCGTTCGAACCGCGCAGCAACACGTCGCGCACGAAGGTCATGCAGTCCGCGTTCATGCGGGCACTCGCGCTGGCCGACGAAGTTTATCTCGGCCCCATCGACCGGGTGGAAAAAATCAAGCCGGAGGATCGATTCGACGTGGAAGCGTTGATGGAATTCCTGGCCGCGCAGGGAGTCCACGGGCACACGGCGGCTTCGAACACCGAGTTGATGGAAAAAATGATCGCAGCCACTCGTGCAGCACGCGACGGGGCACGCCCGCAACTCGTCGTTTTCTTCACCAACGGTTCCTTCGGCGGAATTATCGGCAAGTATGTCGAGGCGAGCGGCAAGTAGCGCAGGCGGCCCGCCTGCTTTGCTGAAGTAGCCAGTAGCGTGTAGTGAGTAGCGAGCATTCCGGGCAAAGGTCCCCATATTCCTGCTCGCTACTTCCCAGAGCAGGCGGGCCGCCTGCGCTACTTTTACTGCGCCTGTTTCGCGATCTTGTAGACCACGGGCTGTGACCCGGTGGGCAGAGCGAGGAGATCGTAGTCGTGAAAGGAATTAATCTTCACGTCGACGAACTCGCTGACCGGCAATTCGCGCGGCACGTAGACGCGGCCGTCGATGTCGGGTGCGTCGGCTTCGCCGCGGGCGATGCCGGGTTCTTCCACGAGCACCTTGATCGTGCGGCCGACGAAACTCTTTGAAACCTCGCGGGCGATGTCCTGCTGCAGCGCCATCACCTTGTGCCAGCGCGCTTCCTTCACCTTCGCCGGGATCTGGTCCTCCATTTTGGCGCCGCGCGTGCCTTCCTCCTGGGAATAACGAAACACGCCGAGACGCTCGAATTTGGTTTCGCGAATGAACGCGCAGAGTTCATCGACATCCTCCTCGGTTTCACCGGGGAAACCGACGATGAAGGTCGTGCGCACGGCGATGCCCGGAATACCCGCGCGAATCCGGCGGATGAGGTCGCGAATATAGTCGCCGCTGGTCTCGCGCTGCATGCGGCCGAGCATGTTGTCGCTGATGTGCTGGAGCGGGATGTCGATGTAACGCGCCACTTTCGGGCACTCGGCGATCGTCCTGATCAACTCATCGCTCCAATGTGCGGGATGCGTGTAGAGGAGGCGGATCCAGAACTCGCCTTCGATGGCGTTGAGCTGGCGGAGCAAGGTGGTGAGGGCGGTGCCGCGCGTGGAATCGACGGGCGTGCGGGGATTGGGGCGCTGCTCCCAGGTGTCCATCCCGAAGAAAGTCGTATCCTGGGAAATCAGGTTGATCTCCTTGACGCCTTCCTTGACCAGCTGGCGCGCTTCGGCGACGACGCTCTCGACCGTGCGGCTGCGGTGACGCCCGCGGATCTGCGGGATGATGCAGAACGTGCAGGGGTGGTTGCAGCCCTCGGCGATCTTGATGTACGCGAAATGTTTCGGCGTGAGCCGGAAGCGCGGAGTGTCGTAGTCGGGAATATAGGTCGACCGTGGCGTGACGAAATTCTCGGGCGTCGGGTTAGCGCCTCGTTCCTTCGCGTAGATGCCCTCGATGATCGGCGCAATCTTGGTGATCTGGTCGAGGCCGATGAAGGCGTCGACTTCGTGGGCGAGCTCACCCGTCAGGTTCTTGGAAAAACGCTGCGACATGCAGCCCGCGACGATCAGCTTCTGCTCCTTGCGGCGCTTCCGCATCCCCCGGTTCTGGTGAATCTCGAGGATGTGCCCAATGGATTCCTCCTTGGAGGAATCGATGAAGGAGCAGGTGTTGACGATGACGACGTCGGCTTTTTCCGCTTCCGGAATGACCACCATCCCGGCCTGGTGCAGGTGGCCGATCATGATCTCGCTATCGACGAGGTTCTTGGCGCAACCGAGGGAAATAAGGCTGACCTTGATCACAGGAGAATGAATGGGCTCTGAACGACGGGTTTGAACCGGGAATAAAAAACCGCGGCACAAGGCCGCGGTTTCAATAATCGGCAGTGTCGCAGCGGTTTACTTCTTCTTGGCGGCGGTCTTTTCGCGGGCTTTGCGGCGCTTCAAATAAGCGGCGCGGCGTTTTCGTTTGATGTACTTGTTGAGTTGTTGGCCCATGGTGTTGGTGAAATGAAAGGGTCAGCATCCCCAGCGCAGCGCGGGAGTCAAGGGCGCACTCCGCGTTGCGCCATGCGAATCCGGGGTTCGATCTTCGGAGCAGGCTGGCCGCCTGCGCTACCCCGAGCGCAAGGCTTCGCCGCCGAGGATGGTTTCGCCTTCGCGGCGCCAGCGATAGATCAGCGGCGCCTTGGTGCGGTCGAGTTCCTTGAAAAGCGCGGGATCCGCGCGCTTCGGAAGCGTCAGGTCAGCCAGGCCGGCGGCGTCGCAATTGAGCAGGCGGGCGTAAGGCTTGAAGTGTTCGGGGCGTCCGATGACCCGGGAAAGGCCTTCCGGCGTGGCGACGCGGGAGGAACGCTCCAAGGCGATGAAACAATAGGGGAGGCTACGCAGGTCGATGCCGGCGCGCTGGCCGAATTTGACCCAATCGGTGTTGGCGAAAATTTCCGCCGGGGCCGGGGCGAAAAAATGACACCAGTCGCGCTCGCGGCCTGGCGCGAGCGCGGGACACAAATTCCGATGGGTGCACGGCGCGATGACGCTGAATTCCGCGAGCCACGCATCGCGCAGTGCGCCCAAGGCCCGGCTGACGTCGTGCGTGCCGGGTTCGACCCAGATGACCGCCTGCGCGCGCGTCACGAGGGACTTCAACGCGGCCAGGGCATCCGGGCCCAGTTCATTGAGGACGTGGCTCACGAGCAGAAGCCCGATGGGCTCGTCGCCCGCGAGAAAACCCGGCGTCACGGTTTGGACATCGACCTTGGGAAACGCCCGCGTGGCGGCATCGGCGGCGAAATCGCATGCGGCGGGCGAGTGATCCCAGAGCTGGAGCGCGTCGAACGACTCCGCGCCAAACGCGGAAATGACCCGGCGCCCGGCGACACCGCTGCCGCAGCCCCAGTCGAGCACCGAGCGCAGCGGGGCCGCAGCCGACGGCGCCCAGCCTCGCATTTTCAGTTCGCGGATAACGTGGTCCCATTTCCAGCCGATGCGTTCGCCGTAGGTGAGATCGTAGCTGGCGAGCTCGCTGGCGGATTTCCAGTAAGGGCCGTCGCCCGCTTTGCCGGTGAGGAATCCTTCGCGCAGCCGATCGAGGGCGGTCCAATCAAGTTCGGTCCAAATCACTTTTAAAATTCGTGGTGGTGTAAAGTAGCGCAGGCGGCCCGCCTGCCCGGGGAAGGTCGAATGCCCGGCGCCTAATGTCTAACGCGGAATTTCGAGCCTCGGAGCAGGCGGGTGCCGTGCTACTTCCGGAGATCGAGCCCGAGCTGCGACGCCAGGGACTGCGTGTGGATGCCGTAGAACGCGGCGAACTCCCTGAGCCTTTCCGCACTGCGCGCATCACCGGGTTCGCGGTTTTTGATGCCCGCGATCATCAGGTTTTTCGCGGTGTGCTCGGTCGAGATGAATTCGAAGACCTTCGTGCGATATCCCGCCCACTCGAGCAACTGGGCCCGCAGGGCGTCGGTGACGAACTCGGCTTGGCGCTCCTGGAAAATCCCGTGGCGGAGGGCGTCGGCGAGCACGGGCGGCGCGGCCAGTTGGGCGCGGAGTTCCTTCTGGCAACAAGGGGACACCACGAGCAGCGCGGCGCGCCCGGCAATTCCCTTCGCCAATGCGTCGTCGGTCGCGGTGTCGCAGGCGTGCAGGGCGATCAGGATGTCGATCTCCGGCACGTCGACGCTCACGATCGAACCACTCGTGAATGTCAGCCGCGCGGAGCAACCGGTGTCGAGGGCGACCCGGTTGCAGAGGTCGACGAGTTCCGGGCGGGACTCGATGCCGCGGACTTTGGCGCGATCCCCGAGCAGCGCGCTGACGGCGAACGTGAGGTAGCCTTTGCCCGAGCCCATATCGACGACGTTGAGCGGCCGTCCCTCGGGCAGCGGGGTTTCGGCGATGAGATGACCCAGCAGTTCGGCGAAATTCTGGATCTGGCGGAATTTGTCGGCCATCCCTTCGCGCGGCTGCCCGCGTTCGTTGACGACGCCCAAAGCCCGCAGCCACGGCGAATCAGCGGGAATAGTGCGAATTTTCGCGCGATCGTTGCCGCCGGGCCCAGCCGCGGTGGGCGCGTGGCGTTTCTCGCGCAGCCGGGCCGAGCCGTCGGGCTGGCATTCCAGTTGGGCCGAGGCGTTGGTGGTGAACAAGTGGGCGTCGAGAAAATCGCCTCCGACCAGTCCCTCGATCAACGCGAGCGCGCTTTCGGGCGGGTGGTTCTTGGTGACGTCGCGCGTGTCGTGGCGCCAGACGAACGCGAGGTGCGGGCCGGCCTTCAGCCCAACGGGGCGCACAAAAAGATTTTGCAGCGCCGGGTCGGCGCCGCGGGGTTTGCCCAGCGTGAGCTTCACGAATGAAGCGTCGGTGACCGCTTGGCGTAACAGCGAAAAGAAGCGAGGGCGGGCATCGACGGGCATGGGATTACCCGAGCGAAACCGGCTGGACGTAATAGTCGAGCGGCGAGCGTTGCCAGACCTGGCCGGTGCGACGGCGCGTGACGGCGTCGGTGAAATGATATTCGTAGCGCACGACGCGAATGAACTTCGGCGGTGATTTTGGAAAGGGATTGTGCGCAAAGAGCGCGAGCACTTGGGGCGTGCCGCGAAGCAGGTGTTCGCTGAGGGTGAGCATCCATGGATTGTCCCCGGGCGATTCCAGCGCGGCAAACCACAGCTGCCAATCCAGGCGCGGCTGGAAGGGTGCGATCCAACCCGGGCTGCGCCTGAGGTCACCGGGCTTGTAAGGAAGTTCGTAGGGCTGCCAGGTGCGGCGGTCGTCGCTCCCTTCAATGATCAACTCCGGGCGCGGGTGCGTCATCACCGCGAAAAGTCCGTAGCTGTTGAAACTCCGAAATGGACGAACCCATGCGTCCAGCGGCGCGACCAGGCGCTGGATCGAATCGATCCGCGCCAGGCGCGGCATCGCGAGGATTGAAGTATAGATGATCGCGCCGATGGCGAAGGCCCGGAGCGGCCAGGTGGCCGCCACGCGATGGGGTTTCACGCTGGCGAGGACCGGCCGGCGCAGCACCCGCTGCCACCACGCATCGTCGAGCCAGAGCAGGCAGAGCGCGATGGTGAGGAAATCGAAGAACGTGTAGTTCCCCGTCAGCGCGATCAGCACCATGAACCCGGCGATGAGCAGCGCGCCCACATGACGGATCGAACGCGGGGCGAAGACGGCGAAGGGCGCGACGAGTTCGATGACGAACATGACGACGCATGAAACCTGGTGAAACCACAGCGGCAGCTGGTGGAAAAACCATGATAGCGGCGTGGGCAGGGGTTGGGATTCGTAGTGAAAGGCCAGCGCGCTGAGTCCACGCCATGCGACGTCGCCGCTGCCGAGCTTCACAGCGCCCGACAACACCATCAGTCGAAACAGCAGCCACCACATCAACAGCAACGCGAGGCGCGGGGGTTCGACCCGATGCCAGCCGGGCCGGAGGCCCCACGGCGAAAGGAAGATCGCGGGAAGCGTGGCTTCGAGGAGCAGGGCATCCCATTGGTAGCCGTAGAAAACCTGGCCCGCGCCGCACAGGGAGAGATAGCACGCCCACATGCCCGCGAGCGAAAGCGCCGGTGCGATCCCCGCGAAAAGGAGGCCGGCGAGCACGACGCCGATCGCGCACAGGACGGCCAGCGCATGGTCGGCGCCGATCCACCAGCAGAGCGACGGGAGTTCAAAATAAGCGCGCGGACCCATCTGCGCCCGGACCGCGTCGAAATAATCCTGCGCGGGAAGAATTCCGTGCGGACCCACCAGGCCCGCGGATTGGGTCCAAAACGAAACAAACGCGACCAGGTAGATCAGCGCCAGTGCACGCAGGAAAAGCCAGGCCGAGAAACTGAAGCGGTTGGGCATCGGATCGGGGTGGGGCGGGACCGCCCGCCAACCGGCCCGTCCGTGGATAACGTCGGCGGCGCGCCGGGCGGTCGCGGTCCTACCGGGGCAGAAATTCCGTGGTCATCGCTTTTTCCACCGTGACTTTCCCTTTCGGCAAAATCCCCAGCTCCTCGAGCTGAGCGATCTGGGTGGCGTAGCGCTTGGGGTCGAGGCGTCCCACTTTCGCGGCGCCGCCGTCGGGGTCGCGCCCGGTGACGAGCTTTTCGTCGACGATCATCTTGCGCGAGAAATTCATGAAGTCGTCGGTGTTCGTGGCGTTGGCCTTTTTCAGCGCCTCGTGGGCCGGGCTCGGGTCGCCCGCGACGTAATCCTGCCACCCGCGGATGTAAGCGCGGAGGAAGGCGCGCAGCTCCGCCGGGTGCTCGCGCGCGAATTTCCGATTCGTCACCAGCACGGCGTAGGAGCGAAACCCCGCGTCCCACGTCGAAAGGAACCGGGGCATCTGCCCGCCGGCCTTCACGATGTGGTAAGGCTCCGCGATGAAGTAGCCCTGCTGGATCGCCTCCTTGTTGCCCATGAAGGCCGCGACGGAAAAATTCTGCGGAGTGATGGAAACGTGCAGGTGGTATTTTTTCTGGAGAAACTTGAGGAAGGCCCACTCCGGACGCGCGATGATGACCTTGCCCTGGAGATCCTCGAAGGTGTGGACATTGCTCGCGGCGTGGATCAGGAGCCCGGAAGGGTCGTCCTGGAACACCGCGGCCACCTGGACGACCGGCAGGCCCTCCGCTTGTTGGAGCAGGGTATTCGTGCTGTCGGCCTGGCCAATGTCGGCCTGGCCGGTGGCGACCTTGGGCATCACGAACGCGTTCGGCCCGCCGGGCACCAGCGTGACGTCGAGGCCTTCCTCGCGGAAGAAACCACGGGCGAGCGCCTGGTAAAATCCGCCGTGCTCGGGCTCGGCGACCCAGTCGAGCTGGACCGTGATTTTCGCGAGCGGCTGATCGGCGGCGAGGAGCGCGGCGACCGGAAGGAGCCCGAGGATGAACCAGCGGAAAAGGGATTTGATCATGGGAAAATCAGGTGTCGGTTCGCTCATAGGAGTCGTGCCATTGGTGGAGGGTGAGCCAGCTGAGCGTGAGCACGACTGCGGCAAAGACAAACCCGAGCACGCAGGTCACCGCGGCCGTGGCGAACAGCGCGGGATATTTCGCCTGGCTGGAATAGATGATGGCCTGGAAACCGAGGCCGCCGCCGTCGCCCGCGGAACTGCCGGCAAAGGTTTCGCCGACGAGCGCGCCGATCGGCGCCACGGTTGCCGCGATGCGGAGACCGGTGAAGAAATACGGCAGCGCGGCGGGAACGCGCAGGCGGAAGATTTCCTGGAGCCGGCTCGCGCGATACATTCGAAAAAGCTCGAGCAGGTTTCGATCGGTCGAGATCAGGCCTTGCGTGGTGTTCACGACGAGCGGGAAAAAACAGATCAGGAAGGTAATGATGACGACGCTCTTGATCCCGGGGCCGACCCACAGGACGAGGATGGGGGCAAAGATGATGATCGGGATCATCTGGAGCATCATGAGATAGGGGTAGAGGCTGATGCGGACCAGCGGTGACAGCGAGAGGGTGAGGGCGAACCCCGCGCTGATGACCACGGCGCAACCGAAGCCGAGGAGCGCACCGGTCGCGGTGTTGCGCGCGGCTTGGGCGAAGGATTCGGCATTATCGCGCAGCGCGAGGATGATGTCCCCGGGGGTCGGCAACAGGAAACGCATCTCCTCCGCCATCGAATAATGGATGGCGTACCAAGCCAGGACGAAGAGCACGCCGGTGACAGTCGGCAGCAGGATCTTGAGCGCGCGCGAAGGCATCGGTTCAGGCCACGGCAGACTCGACGGAGCGGAGGATTCGCGAGACTTCGGCGACCAGGTCGCGGTACTCGCGCGACAGCCGGGTGGCCTCGGTGCGCGGGTAGGCGAAGGGCACGGCGACTTCGGTGTGAATGCGCCCCGGATTCGCGGCCATCACGAGGATGCGATTGGAGAGGAAGACCGCTTCGGCCACGGAATGGGTCACGAAGAAAGCGGTCCATGCTTCCTGCTGACGGATCGCGAGGAGTTCTTCATTGAGATGCTCGCGCGTCATTTCATCGAGTGCGCCGAAGGGTTCGTCGAGCAGCAGGATTTTTGGGGAAAGCGAAAGGGCGCGGGCGATCGAGACGCGCATTTTTTGCCCGCCGGAGAGCTGCCGCGGGTAAGCATCGCCGCGATCGCCGAGGCGGACCAGTTCGAGGACGCGCCGGCAGGTGGCGCGGCGCTGGGTGGGCGCGACGCCGCGGAGTTTCTGGGGGAGGCCGACGTTTTTCTGCACCGTGAGCCAGGGGAGGAGGGTGGGTTCCTGGAAAACGAAGGCGAGGTCCGCTGCGGCCTGCTCGGGTGTCTGGCCGCCGACGGCGATGTGGCCGTCGGAGAGGGGGCTCAAGCCGGCGATGAGCCGGAGGAGGGTGGATTTGCCGCAGCCGCTGGGGCCGATGAGGCTCACGAAATCGCCCGGCTGCGCGGCGATGCTGACGCGATGGAGCACGACGGGGCCGTCGCCGTAGCGCTTGGTGACATCAAGAAGTTCAACGGAAGGCGTCGCAGCCATTGGCCGCCGACCTTAGGGCGCGACCGTGCGCTTACAAGAAAGGAGGTTGAGGAGGAAACCCCGAAAGATCGGCCGCAAAAAAGCGCAAGTTTCAGGGGCTCCGGCTCGAGCTTTCTGTGCGCTTATAAGCGCGCTCAAACCGCTCGCCTAGCTTTACGGCGCTGAGTCTTGGATCGGCCTGAAACCGTTTCGGAGAAGACGTCAGGAGGAAAATCAAGCTGTACCAAGTGATGGGCTTAATCTGAGCGCAACGGAGGCTGTTTTTGTGAGCGTATGTACATAAAAATTGATCAATCGGTCTATTCCCTCTGCGACCATATTCGTGAAATCAGCTATTCCTTGCACGGTTATCTTAAGCAGGGGCATTTGGAGAAAGTTTATGAAAACGGCTTGGCCAACCGCCTTAGAAAAGCTGGGTTTATAGAAACGGTTTTTCAGCAGCATCCCATGCTGGTGCTAGATGAAGACGGAACCCTGTTGGGTGACTATTTTGCCGATCTATTGGTGAATCAGCGGTTGGTGATAGAACTCAAGGCGGTTAAAGCGCTCGCCGATGAACACACGGCACAACTCTTAGGGTACCTCCGCTCAAGTAGGATTGAGCACGGCCTCCTGATCAATTTCGGCGCGCCAAAACTTCAGATCAAAAAATACGCACTTTCGGAGGTCACGTAAGGCTTCTGGAGTACGTGGATCAAAAATAAGGCCATCGGATCTGAGCGCGCTTATAAGCGCGCTGAAACCCCGAGCCGGAGCCCCTGAAACTTGCGCTTTTTTGCGGCCAATCCTCCGCTCCGGTCGGCTATTTCAGTTTCGCCAAGGCGGCCTTGGCTTGCGTGAAACCTGGGTCGAGGTTCAGGGCGGATTCGTAGGCGGTGCGTGCGGCGGCGGGGTCGCCGCGTTTTTCGGCGAGGTTCCCGAGGCGCCATTGCACCGCGGCGTGGCTGGGGTCGCCTTTGCCGGGAGTGAGTTCGAGGCAGCGCTTCAATGCCTTCTCGCCTTCCGCGAGATGCAGGCCGGATTGCGCGGCGGTGCGGCCGAGGGAGTAGTGCGCGAGGTAATTGTCCGGCGAAGCCTCGAGCACTTCATTGAACAGGCCGAATGCCTCCTCGTACTTGTGCTCCACGATGTAGAGTTGGGCGAGGACGCTGGCGCCCATGAGCGGATCGCGCTTCCGGATTTCCTCCGCCTGCGCGTAGGCCTTCGGCATGCCGCCGCCGACGAATGACGGCGCGGCGCGATAGTAGGAAACCAAGCCGTTGCGCGCGGCGAGATTGTTGGGGTCGAGCTCGATCGACTTCTCCAGCGCGGCTTGGCATTTTTTCGCCCAGCTCATCTTGGCAAGCATGCCGGCCTTGTTCGCCGCGGTGCCGTAAGCTTCCCCGAGCGACGCGAAATATTCCGAACTGGCCGGATTGAGCGCAACGGCCGCCTCGAGTTGTTTCACCGCTTCGTCGTTGTCGTTGCGGCGGTCGGCGATGGTGCCGAGATAGTAGTGAGCCTCGGCGTCGCGCGGATTTTCGGCGGCGATTTTTTCAAATGCGATGCGCGCCTCGGGGAATTGCTTCGCCTTGTAAAGCGCGATGGCGGTTTCGCGGGGAGCCTCGGCATTCGACGCCAGCGCGAGCGTCGCGAAGAGAAAACCCAGGACAAAGGAGCGCATCGCGATAGGGCGGTCGGATCGGATGCTCGTGGGGGCGGCGCTAAACGTCAGTGCGCGTTCACCGTCATCACATGGATCGCATGCTTGGCCGGCTGGCCTTGGGCGTCTTCGAAATCCGCCCAGCCGCTCCTGGTCACCACCATGATCCAGCCATCGACCATCGTGAACTGCGCGAGGTCCGCGAAATTCTCCTGGCCGCTGGCCAGCACGTCGGTTTTCAAGACGCGGTCGAAGGTGGGCGCGAACTTGAGGCGGACGATGCGCTCGGGATTCACGCCGTTTTGCACGGCGAATAAAGTGTCGCCTTCCACCATGAAGCCATCGAGGCCGAGGAAGGTGGTGCGCGGCGGCGGCGGGACCGGCGTGATCTGTTTCGACTTCAGGTCGATCACGGAAATCCCGTTCGGATAATCGGTGACGACGAGCTTCGTGCGATTCGCGAGAAACCCGATTCCCTGCAGCGATTTGAAATCGTTGGACTCGATGAATTTCTCGAGCTGGGCCTGGCCGGGCGAGAGCCGCCAGATGATCGGGGCGACGCTATCGGTGACGTAGATCGTGCCGTCGGGCGCGGCGATGAAGTCACCGAGGCAATGATCGCGACCGTCGACCGGCAGCGGGTAACGGCGGATGACCTTCCCACTGGCGAGTTGGAGCGAAACGAGTTCGGACCGGCCCTTGAGCTCCGCGGTGTAGCCCTCCATTTCCGGGCGCGCCGACGTGCTGGCCCAGAGGAGGCCGTGGGGTTCGTCGGCGAGAAGTTTAAAGACGCCCAGGAGCTGGGTGTCGGGCGCGGTGAATCGCTTGATGGTGCCGTCGGGGAGGCTCCGCCAGATGCAGTGTTCATGGACGTCGCTGAGCAGGTAATCCTGCGTGGTGGTGCGGTAGGCGATGCCCTCGATGATGCCCGTGCGGTCATTGAGGTCGAAAAGCGGACCCGCCGCGCCCCGCGGCCGGCTGTTCTTGTGCATCGAAACCCGAATGCCCTTGAACGGCGGAAGTTTCCTCAGCGGGGCGAGGTCGGTGCCTTCCTCGAGCGGCATGACGACGCCAAGGGCGATCAGGCGGCGGAGGGCATCGAAAGCCTCGGCGGTCCGACCCATGAGCGCGTAGGCGCCGGCGAGGTCATAAAGATAGCGCGGCGAATCCGGGCGCAGCCTCAACGCCCCCTGGGTGGCGGCGAGGTAGGCGGGATAATCGTGGCGGTCGTGCGCCGCGGCAGCCTCGCGGCGAAAATCGAGATGGCTATTCGGGGCCGGCGGCGGCGGGGGCAAATCGACCGGCACGATCGGGGTCGTGGCGACCGGGGGCTTGGGTTTGGCAGGCGCGGGTGGTGGGCGCGTGGCGCAACCGGCAACAACGAGCAGCAAGAGTACGGCGAGCGCGCGAGTCATTCGTAACGTAAAGCGTCTATGGGGTCGAGCATCGAGGCTTTTCGGGCGGGGTAGTAACCGAATACCATCCCGACGGCGGCGCTAAAGAAAAAAGCGACGACGACCGCAGTGGTTGAAACCAAGGTCGGCCAGTTATTGAGATGGGAAAGCAGTTCCGACGCGCCGATTCCAAGCAGGATGCCGAGACTGCCGCCCAGGGCGCTGAGCACGATCGATTCCGTTAGAAATTGAAGTTGGATCTCGCGGCCGTGCGCGCCGACGGCGAGGCGGATGCCGATCTCGCGGGTGCGCTCGGTCACTGACACCAGCATGATGTTCATGATGCCGATGCCGCCAACGATCAATGAAACGCCCGCGATCGCGCCCAGCAGGAGCGTCATCGTGTCCGAGGTCGCGGTCGCGGCCTGCGCGATCTCGACCTGGCTGCGCACCGTGAAATCGTCGGTCGATTCCGAGGTGCGGTGGCGCTGCCGGAGCAGGCCCGCGATGTCATTCTGGGCGATGGCCAGCGTGTCGGCGGAGGTGGCCTGCACGCTGATGGAACGCAGCATGGTCTGCTTCGCCACGCGCTTCATCGCACTCGTGTAAGGCACGATGACCAGGTCGTCCTGGTCCGCGCCTTGCACGGAAAGGCCCTTCGCCGCGAGCAGCCCGACGACCTTGAACGGCTGCGCCTTGATCCGCAGCGTTTGCCCGATCGGCGAGCCGTCGGGAAAGAGCTGGTTGGCGATCGTCTGGCCGATGATGCAGACCTTGGCCACGCTGCGCACGTCCGCCTCGCTGAACATCAGGCCGTCCGCGAGCGGCCACGCGCGGATGTCGAGGTACTCCGCGCTTTCGCCGAGGACCTGGGTCGACCAGTTGAGGCCGTTCGCGAGCACCTGTGCGCCCGTGCGCACCTCGGGGCTGACCGCGCCGACGGTGGTTACTTCGCGCTTGATCGCCTCCGCATCCTCGACCGTGAGCGTGCCCGCGCCGAACGCGCCGGAGCGTGCGCCGCCCTGGCTGAAGCTGCCGGAAAAAACGAGCAGGACGTTCTCGCCGAGCGAGGCGATCTGCGCCTCGACCATCGACTTTGCGCCATTGCCGATGCTGACCATCGCGATGACGGCGCCGACCCCGATGATGATGCCGAGCGCGGTCAGCAGCGAGCGCATCGCATTGCGACGCAGCGCGCGGAAGGAAACGGTGAGAGTGGAGCTGATGCGCATGGGAGGAAATTCGACGCAGTTACCGAAGGGGTTTTAAAGCCGCGAATGAGCGCGAATGGACGCGCATTCCGGGGATCGAACGTTCGGGTCTATTCGTGTCCATTCGTGGTTAAAGTTTTTGGCCTGGCTGTGGGTGCTTCCTTCGAATTTCCCCTTTACTCCGTGAGCTTGGCCGCCGTCTCCGCTTCCTTCAGCTTGTTCATCTCGACCTCGGCGATCGAGCGATCGGGGACCTGGATATCGGATACGACGCGGCCGTCGCGCATGATCAGGTTGCGCTTGCAGAAATGCGCGATGTCGAGCTCGTGCGTCACCATCACGATGGTGATGCCCTGGTCGTTTAACTTCTGGAAGACACCCATCACCTCGACGGACGTCTTGCTGTCGAGGTTGCCGGTGGGTTCGTCGGCGAGCAGGACCTGCGGCTGGTTCACGAGGGCGCGCGCGATGGCGACGCGCTGCTGCTGGCCGCCGGACAGCTGGCTCGGAAAGTGATCGGCGCGTTGGGCGAGGCCGACGATCTCGAGGCAATGCATCGCGCGGTCGTGCATCTCCGAGGCCGAGACGCGGCGGTTGCCGTAGAGCATGGGAAGTTCGACGTTCTCGCGCGCGGTGGTGCGCGAGAGGAGGTTGAAACCTTGGAAGACGAAGCCGAGCTTCGCGTTGCGCAGGTCGGCGAGCTCGTTGCGGCCCAGGGCCGAGACATCGACGCCGTCGAGCAGGTAACGCCCCTTGCTCGGGCGATCGAGGCACCCGAGGGTATTCATGAGCGTGGATTTGCCGGAGCCGCTGGCGCCCATAATGGCCATGAATTCCCCTTTCTCCAGTTGCAGGTTCACGCCGCGGACGGCGTGCACCTGCACTTCGCCGGAATCGTAAATTTTGTGGATGTCCTCGAGTTGGACGACAGCAGGCATGATGGTGGGGGAGGGACGTCGCGTCCCAGGGCGGGCGCTTCGTGAGCGAAAACTGCGACGCTTAGAAACCGCGGCGTCCGCCTTGGTTGCTTTGGCCGCCGAACGGATTGGTCGCCGGGGCCGAGCCCTTGGCGCCCGGAATCACGGCGGAAGTGATCACCGGATCGCCTTCGTTCAAGCCCTCGATGGCCTCGGTGGCGGTGCCGTCGCTGATCCCGAGTTTCACGGTGACCGGCTCGGGATGCGCGTCGGTGCCGACGCCTCTCAAGAGATAGAGGGTCCGCGTGACCGGCGCATTGGTGTCGCCGCTGCGTCCGCCAAAGCGGCCGGCGGGAAGTTCGATGCCGCGTTCCTTGGCCAACTCCTGAATGCGGGCGGTGACCTCGGGCGAGGGCGGGCCGTTGCCGCGGACGAAGCCGGCGTCGCGCATGAGGTCCTGCATTTTTTGGCGACGTTCCTCATCCGTCAGCGGTTTCGCGGCGGGCTTGGCCGCCGCGGCGGTGGCGGACTTCGGATCCGGCGCCGGTTTGGGCGGGAGCAGCGATTCCGGAATGCGCGTGCGGAGCGCACCGTTCGGCACTTTCAAGACCCCGGAGTGATTGGCGACGATGATCGAAACGCTGGCCGTCATGCCCGGCTTGAGCTTCAGGTCGGGATTCGGCACGTCGATCATGGTGTCGTAGACAACGACGTTCTGCGTGGTTTTCGGGGAATTGCGGATCTGCGAAACGACGCCATGAAACTGGCGATTCGGATAGGCATCGACCGTGAACGTCACGTGTTGCTTTTCCTGGATGTTGCCGATGTCGGCCTCGGAAATCGCGGCGTCGATCTGCATGGTCCGAAGGTCGTTCGCGATCTGGAAAAGGACGGGCGCGCTGAGGCTGGCGGCGACGGTGTTGCCGACGTCGACGCTGCGCAGGATCACGCTGCCGTCGATGGGGGAGTGGATGGTGCACCGGGTGAGATTCACCTGGGCCGTGTCATGGGCGGCGCTTTGGATTTGGACCTGGGCCTCGGCCTGAGCGAGCTGGGCAATGGCGGTGTCGAGGTCGCTCTGCGGGATCAGTTTTTGATCGAAGAGGTTCTTCGAGCGATCGGCGTTCGCCTTCATCAACGCGAAGTTGGCCTCCGCGTTGGCGAGCTGGCCGGCGGCTTGTTTGAGCGCGGTCTGATAATTGGACGGGTCGATTTCCGCGAGGACCTGGTCTTTTTTCACCGGCGAATTCCAGTCCACGTAAAGCTTGGCGATGTTGCCCGAGATCTGGCTGCTGACGTCGACGGTGGTGACGGCCTGAAGGGTGCCGGTGGCGGTGACCGACTGGGTGAGCTCGCCGCGCGTGACGGGTGCGCTGGTGTATTCGGCGGGCTTTTCGGAGTTGGCTTTCCAGAAATACCATCCGGCGCCGCCGGCCGCGACGAGGATGACCAGGAAAACAATTAGGCCGCTGTGACTTTTCGATGACGCCATGAGATTTTAGGAGGAAAGATTCGACGCTGGCCCGGGCAACCCAATCGGCGGCTTGCCGCCAAGGCCCCGGCACGAACGTGGGAGCAATGACGCGAAGCAGGTTAATTGGTTACGTCAATGGCCCTCCGGTTCCACGAAGCGGCGCGGGCGGCCTCCGGAAGTTGAAACCGATCGGTTGAAAGTTGAAGAAACCATGGACTACCGGGTCGGCGACCGAGCCCTTTCAACTTTTGGCTTTCAACGAAACGCCCTGCGAGCAGCCGGTGGAGGCGGGCGATCTGCGCTCCTTCAGGAATACGCTTTTTTCAGGGCGGCGGCGACGTTGGGCGGGACGAAGTGGGCGATGTCGCCGCCGTAGCGCGCGACCTGTTTCACCAAGGAAGAACTGGTGTAGCTGAACTGTTCGTTCGGCATGACGAAGATGGTTTCAACCTTGGGCTGCAGGTGGCGGTTCATCAGGGCCATGTTGAACTCGAATTCAAAATCGGAGAGCGCGCGCAGGCCGCGGATGATCGCATCGGCCTTTTGTTCGACGCAGAACTCGACGAGGAGGCCGTTGAACGGGGTGATCGTGACGTTGGGAAATTTCTGGAGGTTGGGCCGCAGCATCTCGAGGCGCTGCTCGACGCTGAACAACGGCGCCTTACCGGGATTGTCGGCGACGGCCACCGTGACGCGGTCGAAGAGCTTCGCCGCGCGACCCAGCACGTCGAGGTGGCCGTAAGTGATGGGGTCGAATGTCCCGGGATAGATGCAGTGGCGCATGGCGAGCGACCGGATGAATGCAGAAACCCATGGGCTGGGCCATCAGGAAAAAGGGCGAACCATTTTTAACCGCGGATGCACGCGAACGGACGCGAATCCAGAATCGGATCCCGTTTGGAACCGAACCCGGGATTCAAGCCGTTCCGAAGCTCAGGACCATCGCTCGGATTCGCGTTCATTGGCGTCCATTCGCGGTTAAAAATTCCGAGGAAAGCGCTTTTCTAATGTGCCTGCATGATTGGCTTGCGAAACGGGGCGCGAACCCAAGCGTCGGTTGGGAATGAACCTGCCCAACGTCATCACGCTCTCCCGCGTACCGCTCATGTGCGCGATCGTGGGCTTGATGTACTGCGATTGGCTCGGGGCACCGTCGCTCGCCTTCTGGCTCTTCATCGCGTGCGCGATCGGTGACGGCCTCGATGGCTACATCGCGCGGAAACGCGGGATCGTCTCCACGTTTGGAAAACTCATGGATGCGCTGACCGACAAGATCATGGTGATCGGCCTCGTGATCGCGTTCGTCGAGAAGCATGAGATCCCGGTGGCGCTCGCGCTCATCACGATGATGCGCGAGTTCCTCATCACGGGGATGCGCATGGTGGCGGCGTCGAAGGGCGTGATCGTTTCCGCCGACGGCGGCGGGAAGACGAAGACCGTCACGCAACTGATCGCGCTGGGATTTCTCCTCGGTGCGCCGATGGTCGCGCGGGACTGGGCGTATTTTGTCCCGACCGTCGACCTGAGCGTGTTCGTCGAGTACGTCCACAAGATCGGCCTGGTGATCTTCATCGTCGGTACATTTTTCGCGGTGTGGTCGGGCTGGCGTTATGTGGTCCAATACAAGGACGTGGTGTTTACGGACGCCGACAAATGAAACTGCAGCAGCCGATCTGGCCGCGGTTTTTGCCGACGCGGACGGTGCTGACGCTGGCGACGCTGGGGCCGATCGGTCGAAAGCTGCCTGCGCCCGGGACCTTTGGATCCGTCGCGGGCGTGCTTTATTTCGCCGTCGTTTTCCTCGATCGGCTAGGGCTCGTCGGCGGGTTGGTGGTGAGTGCGATCGGCGCCTACCTGGCGGTGGCCATTTGCGGCGAAGCGGAATTTCGGCTGGCGCGCAAGGATCCGGGCGAAGTGATCCTCGATGAATTCGTGGCAATCCCGCTTTGTTTCCTCGGATGGCCGGCATTGGTCGCAGCGGGATTGTTGCCGGCGTGGGCGATCCTGCTGGTGGGCTTCGCGTTGTTTCGGCTTTTCGATATTTTCAAGCCATTCGGAATCAGCCGGCTCCAGGAGCTGCCCTCCGGTTGGGGCGTGGTCGTCGATGACCTCGCGGCGGCGCTGGCGGCGTGCGGGGTGATGCACGGGGCGGCGTGGGTGGCACACTGCGCGGCGCGGTAGATCGAAAATCGCAGTGCGGGATCGGGCCCACACCCGCGGATTTCCTCACTGCGACCCGGCGAAGCGCGTCACTTTTTCCCCGGCTGCACGGCGAACTCGATTCGCAGGCTGCCGTTCAGTCCGGTTTCGGTGCCGTCGGGGCCGTTCACGAAACGACCGCCGAGCGTAAGCAACAAGTGCGTGCGGGCGCCGGGGCCGGGTTTTTTCGTGAGCGGGATCAGGATGTCGGGACGCAGGGCGAAGACGTTGTGGTTTTCATCGCTCAACAGCATGCTCGTGCTCCAGGTGCCGGTGAGCGCGACGCGAAAACGTTTCCAGTCGCGCGTGGCGCCGGTCGAAAAAGTCAGCGCATTGGCGTGCAGCTGGTTGCGGCCGAAATTCGGGGGCAGTTCCGTGTGGGAAACAAAGTCGGCGCCAATGCTCGCGTAGCCGACCAGGTTGCAGTCGGGGATCAATTTTTCCGACACGGCAAAATAGGGGCGCACGTGGCGGTGGCCGTCGGTGAGCTCCAGCGGCGGCCGGCTCACCGGAGTTTCAAGGTCCACGCCCGTGCTCCAACCGAGTGGGTGCAACGGCGCCATCACCTGCTCGTATTTTCCCCCGAAGCGCACCATCGAAAGCCCGTAGCCGGCGGAGTCCTTCAGGCCATGGGTGAAATAACCTTCGACCTCGGTGTTCAGCTCGAAGTGTTCGTTGACCTTGGCGCGCGCGCCGACGGGAAGCCGGAGATAATCGCGATGAAGAAAATCGCCGAAATGCGGCCGCGCGTAATACCGGATCGGGAGCGAACCCGTCAGGTCAGGTTCGCCGAAGGGGCTGAAGCTGGGGAGACGGTCGAGCAGATTGCTGATGTCCCAGGACGACGTTGAGGCGCCGGCGGCATCGCTCTGGGCGCGGACTGGGTTGAGCGCGATCGGAACCAACAAAACCAACCATGCGCCCAAGCGGGGCCAGCGAGAGGTGATGCGGTCGGGCATGGAGTTTAGGATCGGGCTGGAAGGGTGTCAGCAGGGAGTTTCACGTGCAGTCTTTGGCGGAGAACTTCGACAGACACCACAACGCCGTGAGGGTTCGAAGCATCGTCGACGATCGAATTCGGGGTGCCCATGCGCTTCGGTTTTGACCCGGGCCCTGGCCCGAGGCGTGCGCTCAGGAACCAACCAGCCGGTGCAGCGCCTGGATGTATCCCGGGAAACCCTGCCCGCTGATCATGGCGACGCAGGCGCCGGCGGTCATGGAGGTCTGACGAAATTTTTCGCGCTTCTTGATATCCGAGATGTGGACTTCGACCGCGGGCTTGGCGGCGGAGGCAAGGGCGTCGCGCAGCGCGATGCTCGTGTGCGAGTAGGCGCCGAAATTCACGATGAAGGCGTCGACGCCGCGGTCGGTGAGGGCGTGGATGCGGTCGACCAGCGCGCCTTCGTGGGCCGACTGGAAGAAGCTTAGCGTGACGCCCATTTTCTTCGCCTCGGCGCGGAGCAGCCGCTCGAGGTCCTGCAGCGTGGCCGTGCCATAGATTTCCGGCTGGCGCTTGCCGAGACGGTCGAGGTTGGGGCCATGCAGGACGGCGATTTTTTTCATAGGGGATTTTCGGTCGCGATGAATTCCCACGGCAGGTGGAATTTTTTGGCAAGCTCGGCCGCCAGGGCCTTCACGCCATGGACTTCGGTGGCGTAGTGCCCGCAGAGGTAGAGGTTGAGTTTTTCCTCCTGGGCGCGGTTGAAATGCTCCTCGCGCAGCTCGCCGGTCACGAGGGTGTCGACACCGGCCCCGGCGAGCTCCGGGATGGCGCTGTTGCCGCTCCCGCTGCAGAAAGCGACTTCCCGCGGGTTCGCGTCCCCGTACTCGAGGGCGATGACGCGCGGGTAAAGCGATTCGAGTTTTCCGCGCAGCGCGGCGCGGCTCAGGCGGCTGGGCGCGATGCAGCCCACGTTCTCGTCGTCCTTGCGGATGAACGCGCGCTTCGGTTTCAGCCCGAGCTGCCGGGCGAGGAGCGCGTTGTTGCCGATCGCGGGATGGGCGTCGAGCGGCAGGTGGTTCGAATAGAGCGCGCAGTCGCCCTGGATCAATGTCGCCACGCGGTCGTAGGCCGGGCCGGTCAGCGGCCGCGGCATGTCCCAATAGATGCCGTGGTGCACGATCAGGAAATCCACGCCCGCCTCGACCGCGCGTTTGAACGGCACGACCCCGGCATCGACCGCCGCGCCGATCCGGGTGACGCGGCCGCGGTTCGCGACCTGCAGGCCGTTGCAGGCCCCGGGCGCGTCGTGAAAATCGGCGCGGCGGGTGCGCTGGTCGCAGTAGGCGACGAGGTCGGAGAGCTGCGGTTGATGGGGCATTTTTTTGGGCCCGGTTCGGTTACTGGCCCGGTAGGCTGCGGCCGATGCGGCAGCTATGTGCGCTAAAGCCCGCGCCGAAACTCACGAGCCAAAAATCTCCGTCGGGGCCGGGGCGCGCCGTCTTCAGGGTTTCCTCGAGCGCGAAGAGAACCGACGGGCTGCTCATGTTGCCGAACGCGGACAGCGTTTTCGCGCTCGCCTCGAGGCTGTGCGGCGCGAGCACGGGCGTGACCGCTTCGATCACATCGCGGCCGCCGGGATGCACGACGACGCGCGAAACCGGCGCGGCGCCGCGCTCGGCCCAGAGTTGTTGGACGGCGCCGGCGGCGAGCTCGGGGACGGCGCGATCGAGCAGGTTGCGCAGCTTGCCGTCGCGTTGTTCAAAGCGAAGTTTGTCCCGATCGACGGGGAGGTGAAGCGTGT
Organism: Verrucomicrobiota bacterium; assembly: GCA_028293545.1. GTDB lineage: Bacteria > Verrucomicrobiota > Verrucomicrobiia > Opitutales > Opitutaceae > Opi-474. Next base: position 33,194 of record JAQGOP010000053.1, read on the forward strand.
TGAAATCGAAAGCCCGCAACCCGGGGGCGCCGGGATGACTGCGCCAGATCGTGGCCGCCGCGCCATCGCTGAACAGGCACGCGCTGATGATCACGCCGGGATCGTCGTCGAGGTAAAATGCGGCCGAGCAGATCTCGACCGCAATGCAGGCGACGATGGCATTGGGCTGGGCGGCGAGGACACCCTGCGCCGCGCGCAACGTGGGGATCGCGGCGCCGCAGCCGAGGCCCACGAGGTCCTGGAGGAACGCATTGGGCCGCAGGCCGAGTTGCTCGGAAACGTAGCTGCTCAGTCCCGGGCAAACGTACCCGGTGCAGGTGCAGATGAGGAGGGCGTCGAGTTCGTCGGCGCGAAGGCCGGCCTGGGCGAGCGCGGTGGTGAGGGCGCGGCCGGCGAGTTTCGGGCCTTCGGAGCGGAAGGCAGCGTTGAGTTGGTCCGCGCTGCGATCAAAGACGCGCTCGATTTCCGGCATCGCGAAATGTCGCGTGGCGATCCCGTGGTTCCCCCGCAGGATCGTGTGCAGGATCAGCATCGAGCGTTTTTTCAGGCGTTGCCGCACGTCGGAGCGCTGGGCGATCTCCCAGCATTCGGGTTGGGTGAAAGCCGTGGGTGGAACGGCGGTGGCGAGAGCGTGCAGATGCATTCAGTGAAGGGCGGCGTAGAGTGGGCGCAGCGGCAGGAGCCGGGCGCGATTCAGCAGGGAGAGCCATTGCTGGCGCTTGGGTTGGAGGAAATAGGGATGAAGGGCCGAGGCCGACGCGAGGCGCACGCGAAAACGCGCCCGGATCTCGCGGTTGATTTTGCGCATGGTTTCCGGCCATTCCGCCGCGCCTTGGGCGTAGGCGATTAGGGGATCGACGGCGATCTGGGCGCTTTGAAAAGCCATCGCCATGCCGTTGCCCGTGAACGGTGGGATCATTGCGCACGCGTCGCCGAGTTGCACGCGGTCGGAGCAAAACACCTGGCGATCGAAACCGAGCGCCGCGACCGCGCAGAACGATGCGGGATCGAAGGCGGCCTGGTTGAGACGGGAGGCGAGCTCCCCGAGCCCGGCCGCCTGGAGATAACCGACCAGCAAACCTGCGCCCTTCGCGCCGAGTTCGCGTCGACGGAACAGCCCGCAAACGTTGACCTGCCCGCCTTCGATGCGGGAGAGCCCGACATAAGCCTGGTCGCCGAGGTGCAGTTCCAGCTCCCGCGCGAGCGGCAGGTCGATCGCGTGGATTTTCAAGCCCAGCCAAGTGGGTCGCCCGCGACGCCGGCCCATTGCGAAGACCCGGCCGGCAGGGGCGGCCGCTTCGGCGATGCGCGTTTGCCCCTGCAAAATTCCGCCCGCGGCGCAAAACGCCTCGGCGAGGCGAGCGTCGAGGACGTAGCGGCTCAGCCCGAGGGCGGGCGAGGGCAGCGATTGGATGCGAACGCGTTTCTCGCGCATGAACCAAGCGATTTCGCGATGCTGCAGCGCGTCGGCGAGGAAAGGCGCCAAGCCCAGGCGCTGAATCGTCGGCGCCGCGAGCCCGGTGATGAATTCGCCGCAGACGCGATGGCGCGGGTATTTCCCCGCTTCGAAAATAGTCGTGGGCACCTCGGCCCGCCGCAGGGCCAGGCCGAGCGAAAGTCCCGCGAGCCCGCCGCCGACAATCTCGATGGGACGAGGATTCATCGATCGCGGCGTACTGCGATCATGCGATAGGCGCCGAGCGTGGTCGCCGTGCACTGCCATTTCCATGTCGCCGCACTTAGGCCGAGGGCGAGCGGGAGTTCATCGCCGAGAAAACCCGCGGCGATGCTGACGTGGGCGTCGTGGAGGCTGACCGCATTCGCCCCGAGGAGCGGCGCGACGAGCGCGAAGGTCCGCTGGGAAATGCGGCGTCGCGCGGGCTCGCAGGCGACGACGATTCGGGCGTGCGGCGAAATCGCGGCCCCGAGCGCGGCGAGTTCGTCGTCGGGAAATTGATGGAAGATCAGGTTGCCAATGACGCCGGCATAGGAGCTGTAACTTGGAAAGGTGCGAAGGTCCGAGCGATGCCAGGCGCGGCCGACGGGCCAGTCTACCGGACGAGGCCAGAGGTCGAGTCCGTCGACGGGCACGTCGCGTTGATTCAATCCCAGGCCGAGTTCGCCGGTGCCCGCGCCGAGCTCGAGGACGGTTTCGCCGGGCTGGAGGCGCCGGGGAAGCTCGTGCAGGAACCAGCGGTGATTGCCCATGATGGCATTGGTGATGCGCAAGTCGCGACGGTTTTGGATCGCGGCCGGATCGCTGGGCGCCAACGAGTCGAGCAGCTCGGGCTGAAGCGTGCGTTGCATGAAGGTAAGAGGGAGGTTGCCGGGCTGCGGACTGCTGTCCAGAATCGGTTCGCGTTATATGAATACCGACCTTGCCAGTCCCGTGGACTTGATTGCTGAAGCGGCCGAAAAGTTCCCAGGGCGACCCTCATGGGATGAATATTTCATGGCAACCGCCGTCCTGCTGGCGTCGCGCTCGAACTGTGAGCGCCTGCACGTCGGGTGCGTGATCGTGACCGGGGGCGAGCGGAAAAACCGCCTGGTCGCCGCCGGCTACAATGGATTTCTCCCCGGCACGCCCCATGTGTCGCGCCTGCGCGACGGCCACGAACAGGCGACCGTCCATGCCGAGCAAAACGCGGTGGCCGACGCCGCGCGCCGTGGCAGTTCAGTCGAGGGCTGCGTGGCGTATGTCACCCATTACCCGTGCATCAACTGCGCGAAAATCATGGCGGCGGCGGGGATCGCCGAAATCCGTTATCGCGGGGATTACCTCAATGACCCGCTGGTCGCGCCACTTTTGGCCGAGGCCGGTGTCAAAATTCTCCAGCTGTGACCAGCCCGCCGAGTTGCCCTTTTTGAACGGAGCGAGATTTTCAGTTGGACCGACCCAAAGCCTGCCTCGAACTCACCGCATGCGCGAACGCCGCAAAACCACGAAGCCCACGATGGCGGGATCGCTCCTCCTGGCGCATCCGATTCTAAAGGACCCGAATTTTCGGCGGACGGTGGTGCTGATGTCGTCGCACGGCACGGATGGAGCGATGGGCGTGGTATTGAACCGCCCGCTCGGGAAAAAACTCGGCGACCTGAATGGCGAGTTCGCATTGGGACCCTTGGCGGCGGTGCCGCTCTACCTGGGTGGGCCGGTCGAGACGAAGCAGCTGTTGCTGGCGGCGTGGCAGGCGCGCGACGACGGTTTCCAGCTTCATTTCGGCATCGAGCCCGAGAAGGCGGCGGTGCTCCTGACCGAGCCGAGCACGCATATCCGGGCGTTCTTAGGATATTCCGGGTGGACCGGTGGCCAGCTTGAAACGGAGCTGAAGCAGAACACTTGGATCGTGGCGGAGATTCCGCCCGATTTGCTCGAGCATCCCCAGGATGACGGACTTTGGCGCGGCGTGCTCGGCGGCATCGGCGACGAGTGGAAGCTGCTGGCGGATGAGCCGGAGGATACGAGTCGGAATTGAAGCGTTCGGGTGGCGCAGGCGGGCCGACTATTTTCCGAAGTAGCGAGCAGCGAGCACGCCCGAGCAAATGGCAAACGCACGATTCCGGCACACATGCCTTACTTGCTACTTTCCGGAGCAGGCGGGCCGCCTGCGCTACCTAGCGGTAGTGTCCTAATTTGCTATCGCATTACGAAACCATCGGCCCTTAACCAGTCAATCGGACGCACGCAGGGTACTCCGAACACGTGCGCGACGTCGGGAATTTTAATCCTCGATATCACAAGAGGTTTATCTGCGACCTCATGAGTAACGATCTTGTGAGAATGCGTTTTCGCGTAAGCTATTAGGAACGGGTCAGCACCACTCAAGAATTTCGCCTTGGCGGAATCAGTGTAGCCGGACTTTTCCACGTGCTCTATTATTGTTTTGGCAGTTTCATTGGCGGCTGAATCGAGATGGAGGAAAAGATGCTTTCGGAGGTCTGCCCACTTAGCTAGCTGGTCATTGCCTTTGCAGAGTTCATTCCCGACCTGCCTGATACTGAACGCATTTCCGCATGCCTGTTCTTTCTCAACGAAGCTCCAAAATGCAGGACAAATATCGAATGGATAAAATCCATCCTTCGCCTGAATAAAGGTGTTGGAATCGAGGATGTAGGCCATCAGGAGACGAATCCGAATCGTTTACCCATCGCGTGGATCGCGCTGGTAGTCTTGAGCCCAAGTAAACCCATGGCATCGCGGTAGAGGGTTCGCCCTTCAAGCGCGCTGCCAACCAGAGCGTGAGCAAACGTTGGGCTAACTCTAGGGAGTAGAACCGCGTTATAAAACGAAGGGCCGCCTCCATCTCGTTTCTTGGCCGCGAGCTTTGCGCGGGCAGCCAATTCCTTGAAATGATTTTCCCGGGCGTCGTACATTGCCTGGAATTGTTTTTCTTCAATTGCACCGATGTCCTTCAAACGTCGGAGCATGACGAGTACGCTGACCCGGAAATAAGTGCCGAGCCTAGCAATGCGATAATCCGTGAGGGGTATCCCCGAAACTTTCGCGAGAAGTTCGTTTGTCGGAACCAGTATTTCCGCCGCAACGGCGTTACAGAATTTTTCTACGTCTACTTCTCCAGAATAGGTCTTGGCTAGATTAGAGATGCCAGAAACTCCTAACCAAATATGCACGATTTCATGCGCCAACGTGAACAACTGGGCTGCTCTGGCGTCGGCGCTGTTCACGAAAATCAGAGGGGCGTAAGGATCGGAAAGTGCGAACCCCCGGAACTCGCCAACCGAAAGTCTCCGGTCGTATTCGATGCCCACGGCGTTGTTTCTGAGAACCAATATTCCGCACTCTTCGATTCGCTCTATCATCGCAACGAGAGCGGTTTCTTTATTTATCGCCACCGCCCGTTTCACCGTCGAAATGCCCATCGCGGCATTTACTTTCTTGGCGACTGTCGCCGGATCGTCGCGTAAGGAAACAGATCCAACAAACCAGAGGGGATTAGCGCCCGACTGGATCAAATGATCTTTATACCATGCCTGCTTACGCTGAGCATCGTATACGGTTTCCAAGAGGTCGGGGGTGGGGGCATCAATGCCTGCGCCTCCAACGGTCCTAAAGTCGCTTATCGGGAGGGTCTCTTTGTGAGGCTCGTTAAGATAGAGAAACCCAACGGGCGTGTGGGTGGCATCAGCTAGCTTCTCCAAAATGTCTACGTCGATCTCCCCATCCGTCTCCCATTTCGTAATGTCTTCTTCGGGAATGCCTAATTTTATCGCCAATTCTTCGGCGTCGAGACGGGCCCGACGTCTCGCCCATGCTAGCACGGAAGGCTCAAGTAAAATGTTCACGGCGTCCGGCACTCCTTCAAATTAACTGGGTTGTTGGTGTATTGGTCGAGAAGCATTTCGACCAGATTGGACAGCGGTTTCCCCCAGCGGGTGCTAGCTTTCTTAAGGACCTTAACGTCAAGTGACACTGTAACCTTCCGCTTTCTTTGCCCTGTTGGCGGACGACCAGCCCCGACACGATTTCCACCGTGGCGGAAGCGCACCTTCCGTTTTCTAGGCCGATTTGTCTTGTCCATGCTTTTGAATATGGTCATACCGTATTCAAGTACAAGACGAAAATGATCAACCAACTCTCCCTCGAAAAGAAAACCAACGCAGTCTCCATGCTCTGCGAAGGTGCGAGCATCCGCAGCATTGAGCGCATGACCGGAATTCACCGTGACACCGTAATGCGCCTTGGGGTCCGCATGGGCGAAGGCTGCAAGAAGATCATGGACGAAAAGCTCCGTAACCTGAACTCCCGCCTGATCGAGGTAGACGAAGTGTGGGGTTTTGTCGGGATGAAAAAGAAAACGGCCAAGGCTCTTGGCGCATCTGAGGATATGGGCGACGTTTGGACGTGGATTGCGATTGATGCGGAAACGAAGCTCGTTCCCGCCTTCGCCGTTGGCGACCGCACGCAGGCCACGGCTGACCCGTTTATCGAAGACCTCGCGAGCCGTCTCACCCATCGCGTGCAAATCTCCACCGATGCCCTCCGCGCTTACGAGGGAGCCATTGAACGCGCTTTCGGCACCGACGTAGACTACGGATCAATTGTTAAGACGTACTCCAGCGCGCAACTGGAAGAACAGCGTCGATATTCTCCCCCTGAGGTTGTGAAGGTGGAGCGTATGGTTGTCAGCGGAAGCCCCGACACTTCCCTGATTTCTACCAGCTATCCCTGAAATCCAACGGAGATATTCAGGTGGTGATGCAAAAAGCCGACGCGCGAAAGTTCGCCGCTGCTCTAGCGGTAGCGTCGGGAAAGCCTGACGGGGTATAGCTCCGCGATACGAATCAGCGGTGATTTGCGGGCGGTCCTGAGGCTTTTGACGGTCGGCTCGGGCTTGGCGTCTTTCTCGATCACCCAAAGCTGCGGGACTTCCCGGACGTGTTGCCCAACGGCAAGGTGGATAAAGTTGCGGAAGAACCTGCGCTTAATCTCACGCTTTGGTTTCGCAATGTGAGGCAACGGCGGAAGCGAATAACCGCGCACCGCATCCAACCTTTCGCGGAGCATTTTAGCTCTCAAAGTCTTGTCCATCCCCCACCGGCCTATGCCAACTTCTGCGAGGGAAAAGAATTGATTCAAATTAGGACACTACCACCCTAGCATTTCAGTTGACAGAGGTATGCGTGCGCTCTGTTTTGGTTTCTTTTATGAAAGTCGTTTCCTCCATCAAATCTGCCAAGAAGCGTCACCCGGCCTGCCAGGTGGTCCGTCGCAAAGGCAAAATCTACGTCATCAACAAGGTCGAGCCGCGTTACAAGGCGCGCCAAGGCTGATTAAAACCCATTTCCCAACGTGAAAGCCGAAGGTCATCCCATTCTCAACAACGTCTGCTACCTCGATATCGGTACCGGTCGTCGTTTCCTTACCAAGTCCACGATGAAGTCTGCCCGCAAGGAGCAGATTGACGGCGTGGAATACTTCGTCGTCGCCCGCGACGTCACGATGGATTCGCATCCCGCCTACACCGGCGAGAAGCGCCTCGTCGACACCGCCGGTCGCGTCGAGAAGTTCACGTCGAAGTTCAAGCGCGTTACCAAAAAGTAACCGGCGATTGCTTCGTTTCGTTTTCCAAGCCCTCCCAACCGGAGGGCTTTTTTTGTGGGTGCCGCCGATTTGTAGGATTCCATTGCGGCGCGAAAGTCTTCTTTTTTGAAGCGTGCCCCCGACCAAGCTCATCTGCTTCGATTGTGACAGCACCTTGAGTTCGATCGAAGGGGTCGACGAACTCGCCCGCGTGCGCGGCGCCGACGTGCTCGCACGGGTGGAGGCGATGACGAACGACGCGATGGAAGGGCGCGTGCCGGTCGAGAGCGTGTTTGGCCGGCGGTTGGAGATCATCCAGCCGAGCCGGGAGAACGTGGCGGCGATCGGTCGCCGGTATATTGAAACAATCGAGCCGACGGCGTTGGCGACCTTGACGGCGCTCCGTGCGCGCGGATGGAGAACCGTGATCGTGAGCGGAGGATTCACCCCAGCGATCAGGCCCCTCGCGGATCATCTTGGGGTCGAGCGCGTGGAAGCCGTCGACCTGAGTTTTACCCCCACGGGGGATTTTGCCGGCTACGACATGGCATTCCCGACGACCCGTTCCGGAGGGAAACCGCAGGTGATCTCGAAACTGCTGCAGGAGTTCAGGCCCGAGCAGACGGTGATGATCGGCGACGGCATGAGTGACCTGGAGGCGAAGCCGGTCGTGGATCGATTCATCGGCTTTGGCGGCTACGTGGTGCGGAGCCGGGTGCGCGCCGAGGCGTCGTCGTTCATCACGTCACTGGCGGAGTTGCTGCGGATCCTATGATGGCGGGCGGATTATTCGCCGCGCTCGGGCCGAACATCCCCGCCGCGTGGTTGATTCCGTTTGGGCTGCTGCTGCTCCTGATCGCGGTGATGCCGCTGGGTGGGGAGCGGCTGAAACATGCGTGGGAACGTTATTATCCTTTCGTTTCGATCGGGTTGGCGGCGCTGGTCGGAGCCTACTACTTGGTAAAAGTCCCGGCGGGCAACGCCGTGCTCGGCCATGCACTGCACGAGTATGTTTCGTTCATTGCGCTGATCGGCGCGCTCTTTGTGGTGGCGGGAGGAATTCACCTGCGCGTCAAGGGCGAGGCGACGCCCGCTGGAAACGTGCTCTTCCTCCTCGTGGGCGCCATCCTGGCGAACGTGATTGGGACGACGGGCGCATCGGTGGTGCTGATTCGTCCGTGGATTCGGATGAACCAGGACCGCGTCAGGCCCTACCATATCGTTTTCTTCATTTTCGTGGTTTCAAACGTCGGTGGTGCGCTCACGCCGATCGGGGATCCACCGCTGTTCCTCGGCTATCTTCGCGGCGTCCCGTTTTTCTGGCTGATCCAGCACGTGTGGAAGGAATGGGCCTTCACGGTGATCGCGATCCTCGCGGTATTTTACGCGATTGATCGCCGGAATTTTCGCCGGCTGCCGGCCAAGGTTCCAGGGGCGGTGGTCATCCACGATGACACGTTTGGCTTGCAGGGCCGCCGGAACCTCGTGCTGTTGGCCGCGATTGTGGCCGGAGTCTTCCTGCCGGAGAAATATTTCATCCGCGAGGCCGCGATGCTGGCCGCGGCGACGCTCTCGTGGGTGATAACGCCGAAAAGGATCCACGACGCGAACCGGTTCAATTTTCATCCGATCAAGGAGGTCGCATTCCTCTTCGTCGGGATTTTCACGACGATGATGCCGGCGTTGAACTACCTCGAAGCCCACGGCAGCCGGTTGGGATTCACCCGGCCAGCGCACTATTATTACGCGACGGGAGGATTGTCAGCGGTGCTGGATAATGCCCCGACCTACGTCAATTTCCTGAAGCTGGCCGAGATCACTTTCGTCGAGGAAACGGCGGAGGACGTCGCCGAGGGCCCGGAGGGTTACGACCGTCGGGCGGTGGGGTTGTTACTGGAGAACTATCCCGGAATCGTCGTCGCGATTAGTTTGGGCGCGGTCTTTTTCGGCGCGATGACCTATATCGGCAACGGGCCCAATTTCATGGTGAAATCCATTGCCGAGGCCGCGGGCGTGAGATGCCCGGGTTTCCTCGGGTATGTTTTTCGTTACAGCCTGCCCGTCCTGCTTCCGATCCTGACGCTCGGGGCGTGGCTGTTTCTCTAGCTGCGAACGGCGTCAGGGGAACAGCCCGCGAGCGGCTTTCGCTTCGGCGACGCGGCCGATGCCGAGGGTGAGCGCGGCGAGGCGACGGCTGAATTTAAATTTCCGCTTCTGCGCGTCGACCGCGTCCTTGGCCTTGTCGAGCATGCCATAGAGTTTTTCGAGGACTTCGTCGCGCGTCCAATAAAAGTTCGATAGATTCTGCAGCCACTCGAAATAGGACACGATCACGCCGCCGGAATTGCAGAGCACGTCAGGGATCAGTTCGATATCGTCGCGTTTCTCGAGGATCTTGTCGGCGGCGTTGGTCGTGGGGCCGTTGGCGGCCTCGGCGAGCACGCGGCATTTGAGTTTCGCGGCATTCTTGTCGGTGATCACGCGTTCGAGCGCGGCGGGGACGAGCACGGTGCATTTCAGCTCGAGCAGGTCCTCGTTCGAGATCGGCTGGCCGCCGTCGAAATCCTTCAGGACCTTCGCATACTGGATATAGGCCAGGGCCTTCTTGATATTGATGCCCTTGGCGTTGTGGATGCCGCCGGTGTAGTCGGAAATCGCGATGATCTTCGCGCCAAAATTTTCGAGGGCGATGGCGGTTTCGCTGCCGACGTTGCCGAAGCCCTGGATCGCGACTGTGGCCTTGTTGATCGGGACCTTCATGTCCTCGAGGTACTTCTTGATCAGGTAAGCGACGCCGGCGCCGGTCGCTTCCCGACGGCCCTGCGAACCGCCGAGCGCGATGGGCTTGCCGGTGACGACGGCGGGGGAGAGGTGCCCGACGTGCGTCGAATAGGTGTCCATCATCCAGCCCATGATTTTCTCGTTGGTGCCGACATCCGGAGCGGGCACATCCATGTGTGGTCCGACGAAGTTCACCATCTCCTGCATGTAGCGACGCGAAAGATGCTCGAGCTCGGATTCGGAGAGTTGCTTGGGATCGACGATGACGCCGCCTTTCGCGCCGCCGTAGGGCAGGCCGACCAGCGAGCATTTCCAGCTCATCCACATTGCGAGCGCGGCGACTTCGCCGATGGTCACGTCCTGGTGAAAACGGATGCCGCCCTTGGACGGGCCGGTGGAAACATTGTGCTGCACGCGATAGCCCTCGAAGACGGTGACGCTGCCGTCCTTACGCCGCACCGGGAGCGTGACGGCCATGCAGCGACGCGGGTACTTGGTGCGGTCGCGGATGGCCTCGGGAAGACTGATGGCGTCGGCGGCTTGGTCGAACTGGCGGCAGGCCATCTTGAAGACGTCAGAATCGTAGAGGCTCGAGATAATGGCTTTGGACATGGAACAAAGAAGTTACGGGCGGGTTGAGGTGGGGTACCGTTGTGATTGCCGGGAACTTGGGCAAAAACCGAGGCTTTAGCAATTGGCTTCCGGGTGGCCAAAACGTTCAATGTTCAGACTTATCCTTCTAAACACAGAGCATGATATATGTGCGCATTCGCTAAAATAGCCCGATGCTATTTACTGGGCTTCCGGTCGAACGCGTAGGCGAAGGCCCTCAGGTTTTTTGGACTCAACCATGCTTTTTAAACTCAAATCCGACTATGAGCCCAAGGGGGACCAACCGCAGGCGATCGAGAAACTCGTGCAGTCGATCGAAGCCGGGAATCGCCACCAGACACTGCTCGGCGTGACGGGATCCGGGAAGACCTTCACCATGGCGAACGTGATTGCGCGCTGCGATCGGCCGACGCTGATCATCTCCCACAACAAGACCCTCGCGGCGCAGCTCTACTCGGAATTCAAGAATTTTTTCCCGGAGAACGCGGTCGAGTACTTCGTGAGCTACTACGACTACTACCAGCCGGAAGCGTATATTCCCTCGAGCGACACCTTCATCGAAAAGGATTCGTCGATCAACGAGGAGATCGAGCGCCTGCGCATGGCGGCCACGAGTTCGCTGGTCTCACGCCGTGACGTCATCGTCGTCGCCAGCGTGTCGTGCATCTACGGTTTGGGTTCGCCGCAGGAGTTTTCCGAGATGCGCATCCCGCTGCGCCGCGGCCAGCCCTACGGCCGGCATCACCTGCTCGAGCGCCTCGTCGACAACATTTATGAGCGCAACGACATCGAGCTGAAGCCCGGTCGTTTTCGCGTGCGCGGCGACGTGGTTGATATCATGCCCGCGTACATGGAGCACGGCCTGCGCGTGGAATTTTTCGGCGACGAAGTCGAATCGCTGTCGGAGTTCGATCCCCTGTCGGGAGAGGTGATTCGTCCGCTCGACCAGTTCGACCTTTATCCCGCGAACCAGTACGTCACGAGCCGCGGCAAACTCGACCCGGCGATCGCCGCCATCAAGGCCGAGCTCAACGACCGCGTGGCATTTTTCGAAAAGAGCGCGCAATACCTCGAAGCGCAGCGCGTGAGCATGCGGACGAACTACGACCTGGAGATGCTCCAGGAAATGGGGTTCTGCAGCGGGATCGAAAATTACTCCCGTCACCTGACCGGGCGCCAACCCGGTGAACGGCCGTTCTGCCTGATCGATTTCTTCCCCAAGGATTTCCTGCTGATGATCGACGAGAGCCACGCGACGGTCCCGCAGATCGGCGGGATGTACAACGGCGACCGCGCGCGTAAGGAAACGCTGGTGAACTTCGGGTTCCGGCTGCCATCGGCGTTGGACAATCGCCCGCAGAGCATCGAGGAGTTTCGCGAGGTCACCGGCCAGACGCTCTATGTCTCGGCGACCCCGGCGGACTTCGAGATCAAGGCCTCGACGGTGGTGGCGGAGCAGCTGATCCGGCCGACCGGTTTGCTCGACCCGGAAATCACCATCCGCCCCTCGAAGGGCCAGGTGGAGGACCTGATCGGCGAGATCCGCGCCGCCGCGCTGAAGGGCGAGCGGGTGCTGGTGACGACCTTGACGAAGCGGCTCTCGGAGGACCTCACGAGCTTCCTGCGCGAGGCGAAGATTCGCGTGGAGTACCTTCACTCCGACATCGATGCGATCGAGCGGGTCGAAATCCTGCGCAACCTGCGCTTGGGGAATTTCGATGTGCTGATCGGGATCAATCTCCTGCGTGAAGGCCTCGACCTGCCGGAAGTCGCTTTGGTGGCGATCCTCGACGCCGACAAGGAAGGTTTCCTGCGGAGCGAGACGAGCCTGATCCAGACCGCGGGCCGGGCGGCGCGCCACGAGAAAGGGCGGGTCATTTTTTACGCCGACCAGATCACCGCCTCGATCCGGAAGACCGTCGAGACGGTGACGTATCGCCGGGCCAAGCAGCTCGCGCACAACCTGGAGCACGGCATCACGCCGCAAAGCGTGCGGCGCGCGGCACAGTCCAGCCTGCACACCTACGACGGATCGGGCCGGCGCGACGAGCCAATGGTCGCTGAAGCCATCGACGATGTCGCGGCGGTGCTGGCCGAACTCGAGGAGGAAATGCAGCAGGCGGCGGGCCGGCTGGAGTTCGAGCGCGCGGCGGTGCTGCGCGACCAGATCAATTCCCTCAAATCAGGCGATTACCTGAAGTCGGCGCGGGTGGGTGAACGGTACCCGACGCGGGGGGCGAAAAAAAACAAGCGACCGAAGTCGCTGCGCTGAAACCGAGGCGCGGCGCGGGTTTCCGCCGCGCCGGGTGCGACCGATCAGTTGCCGCCGGCGGGCTTGGCTCCAGCGGAGCCGTGCACCGAGGTGCCAAGCTGGTCGCCGGTCATCCGGTCGGAAGGCGAGGCGATGGTGGCGGCGCGCTGCCCTTTCTTGACGCGGACGGGGATGTTTGAACCCGTGGGCGTGACATACTCGTATTCGCCCGCATCCGTCTTGGCTTCTTTCTTTGCGGGATCGGTGGCGCAGCCAAGCAATCCAATCGTGACGAACGCGGCCAGCGTGGGGAGGCGGAGGTTTTTCATCATGGGAAAACTAAGATAGCAGGCATCATGCCCCGGATTTCTGAAGTTCCGATTTCAGGACACCAATGCTCGGCAAATTACGATAGCGCTCCGCGTAGTCGAGCCCATAGCCGACGACGAACTTGTCCGGGATGCCGAAGCCCACGAAGTCGGCGTCGAAGGGGACTTGGCGGCGGCCTTTTTTGTCGAGCAGCACGCACACCCGCAGGCTCGCGGGCTGCAATCCGCGGATCATGCCGGAGACGAGCGAAAGGGTTTTACCGGTGTCGAGGATGTCGTCGACGAGGAGCACATGGCGACCGGTGACGTCGAGCGTCAGGCTGTGCACGAGCTTGGGGGTGCCGTGGGATTCCGTGGCGTTGCCGTAGCTGGAGATGCGGATGCAATCGAGTCGGACGGGGTTGTCGATTTGGCGGAGGAGATCGGCGGTGAAGAGGATCGCGCCGTTCATGATGGAGATCACGTTGATCTCCTCGTCGCCGTACACTTCCTTGAGCTCGATCCCGAGTTCCCGCACGCGCTGCTGGATGGCTTCCTCGGTCACAAGCACGGTTTCAATCGCGGGATGGAGGGGAGCGGGCGGTTTGGCCATGAAGGAAACAGACCAAGCGCCGCGGGCGTGGCAATGCTGTGCTTTAGGGAGATTCCAGCGCCGGGCCGAGCTGCGACAAGCTCAGGAAGGGATTGGGGACAACGCGTTCCACCCCCGGAATTTTGCCGCTTCATGGGAGCTTGGACGTGGGAGCTTGCGTGCGCTTCGGGTCCCGCGCTTCGCGTCCGCGTATTCCTTTGACTCGGCTAAGGGCGAAACCTTGCTTCGGCGACAATTCCCGCCGGCATGATTTCAATTCGCATCCAGAACCTGACCAAGCGCTTCGGCACGGTAACGGCGCTGCAACACCTGGACCTCACGATCAATCCCGGGGAATTGTTTTTCCTCCTCGGACCCAGCGGCTGCGGCAAAACCACGCTGCTGCGCAGCCTGGCGGGTTTCTATATTCCCGACGAGGGCACGATCCATTTCGGCGACGAGGACGTGACGCACCTCGCCCCGCACAAGCGGAACACCGGCATGATGTTTCAAAGCTACGCGCTGTGGCCGCATATGTCGGTCGCCGAGAACGTGGCCTTTGGACTCGAGGAACGGAAAGTGCCCAAGCCCGAGCTCAAACGTCGCGTGGCTGAGGCGCTGGAATCCGTGCGGATGGGTCCCTATGCCGCCCGCCGGCCCAACCAGCTTTCCGGCGGCCAGCAACAGCGCGTGGCCCTGGCACGCGCGCTGGTGATTCGTCCGCGGTGCCTCCTGCTCGATGAGCCGCTCTCGAACCTCGATGCGAAACTGCGGCTCGAAATGCGCCTGGAAATCCGGCGCGTGTGCAAGGAATTCAACCTGACCACGGTGTACGTCACGCATGACCAGAAGGAGGCGCTTTCCATCTCGGACCGCATGGCGGTCCTCGATAGCGGGCGAATCCTGCAGGTTGGAACGCCGGGCGAAGTCTATCGCCGCCCGGCCTGCAAGACCGTCGCGAACTTCATTGGGGAAACGGATTTTCTCACCGGGAAAGTCTCCGGCAGCGATGGCGGACGCGTCACCGTGGACACCTCGATTGGTTCGTTTGTCGGGGTGCCCAGCGCCGCGACGGCGAAATTTTCCGCGGGGGATGCGGTCACGCTTTCGATCCGGCCCGAGTGCTGGACGTTGATGCAGGAACGCCCCGCGCAGAACGCGGTGGCGGGGCGGATTGGTGAATCGATCTACCTCGGGGAAGTGGCCCAGTACGATTTCATTACCGGCGACCAGCGGTTGAAAATCCTGGAGTTGAATCCGCGCTTCCTCGATCCCGCGGCCTGCGGGAATTTGTACGCAGGCGTGGCGACGGACGACGTCGTCGTGCTGAAGGACTGAGCGCCGATGTTCAAGCGGGCCGTCATCATCCTGGCTCTGGTGGCGGTGGTGGCCCTGCCTTTCATGCTGCGCTCGAAGCAGGCGCCGCAGCAGCACACCGACGACACCATCGTGGTCATAACCCCGCACAACGAAGCGATCCGCACGGAGTACACGCGGGGCTTTGCGCGGTGGTACCGGGAGCGCACGGGCCGCACCGTGCTGATCGACTGGCGCGTCATCGGCGGCACCAGCGACATCACGCGTTTCCTCGAATCCGAGTACGCCGCGGCGTTCCGGAATTATTGGACGGGCAAGCTTAGCAAGCCGTGGAGCGCGGAAATCCAGGCGGGTTTCGGCAACGCGCGCCTGCCGGCCGACGCGCCCGCAGTGGTGCGGGAGGCGCGCGAGGCGTTCCTCGCGTCGGAGGTCAGCTGCGGCATCGATTTGTTCTACGGCGGGGGCAGCTATGATTTCATCCGGCAGGCCGATGCCGGGCGGATCGTGGCGGTGCCGTTGCTGGCAAAACATCCGGACTGGTTTCGCGACGAGGTGATTCCGCAGGCCTACTCGGGCGAGACCTATTGGGATCGCAAAGGGCTTTGGTACGGGAACGTGCTCAGCACCTACGGCATTCTCTACAACCGCGATTCGATCCAGCGGCTGGGACTGGCGCATCCGCCCGTGCGCTGGGATGACTTGAAAGACCCGCGCCTGCTCGGGGAAATCGGACTCGCGGATCCGACCAAGAGCAGCTCGATCGCCAAGGCGTTCGAGAATATGATCCAGCAGAAAATCCAGGGTCGACGCGCGGCGCTCGGGGCAAGCCTGGAAAAGGGACTGCCCGCGGGAGACGAGGCCCGCGCGGTGCGCGAAGGCTGGATCGCCGGCCTGCAGTTGATCCAGCTGATCGGGGCAAATGCGCGCTATTTCACCGACAGCTCGCAGAAGCCGCCGATAGACGTCGCACAGGGAGATTGTGCGGTGGGGATCGCGATCGATTTTTACGGCCGCGCGCAGGCCGAGGTGACGGAAGAGCGGGGAAAGGGCGAGCCGCGCCTGGTGTTTGTAACTCCGCGCGGCGGCACGGTCAGCTCGGTCGATCCCATCGCCTTGCTCCGCGGCGCGCGCAATCGCGAGCCGGCCGAGGCGTTCATGGAATACACGCTTTCGATGGAGGGACAGAAACTGTGGAATTTCAAACCGGGCACGCCCGGCGGTCCCGAGCGATTCGCGCTGCGCCGCCTGCCGGTGCGGCGGGATTTCTACGCCCATGCGGAATGGAAACCGTACCGCAGCGATCCCGACGCGTTGCCCTTCGATGACCAGGAGCATCTGGTCTACCAGTCGGCGTGGACCGGTGGGCTGTTTCGCGAAATGGCGTTTGTAATCCGCATCATGACCCTCGATACGCGCGATGAACTGAAGGAAGCCTGGCAGCAATGCATCCGCGCGGGTTTGCCGGCGGACGCGATGGGCGTGCTGGGGGATTTGTCGCTCGTCAGCTACGACCGGATGGCGGAGATCAAGCGCCGGCTGGATTCGAAGGACAAAGTGGACGAGATCCGACTCGCCAAGGAACTCGCCGCGCAGTTTCGTCGGCAATACCAGCGGGCGGCGGAGCTGGCCCGCGCGCAGAAACGCTGACCCGGGCAGAGCAGGAATTCGCGATGACTTCGACCACCCCAACCGACGAATCCGGGCGAATTCCTTGGATCAAGATTGCCTGCTGGTTCGTGCTCTCGCGGCTGCTGATTTTGTTTGTGGCGCAGCTCGCGTTGCTCGGCGTGGCGAAGGGACAGTTTTTCCACGAGCCGACCAGCCTGCTCGAATCGTTTGTGCGGTGGGACGTCGGTTGGTATTCGGGAATCTCGCAGGTCGGGTACACGTATAATCCGAACGCGGGATCCTCGGTCGCGTTTCTTCCGCTTTTTCCGATCCTGATGAAACCGGTGACGATGCTGGTGGGGAACTCCGTCCTGGCGGGGGTGCTCGTGGCCAACACGTGTCTGCTGCTGGCCGCCGGCCTGCTCTGGCGCCTGGCGCGCGAAGTGTCGACGAAGGCCCAGGTGGCCGACGACACCGTGGCGTTCCTGTTGCTGAGCCCGGTGGGATTCTTTTTCTCCAGCGCGTTTTCCGAGAGCCTGTTTCTGTTGTGTTTGCTCGGTTCAGTCCGGTTCGCGATGCACCGAAACTGGCTCATGGCGGGACTGTGCGGATATCTCGCCGCCGTGACGCGCGCGGTGGGCGTCATGATTGTCATCCCGCTTGTGTGGGAATGGATTCGACAGGGAAACTATCGATCGGGGCGTCCGCTCACCCGGCGCGTGGTTGAGTTTATTGCGTGTGGCCTGCCCGGCGTGGGGTTGGCCAGTTACTTCGCCTACCTTTATTTCAAGTTCGGGGACTTCATGGCCTATTTCCACACGCAGCAGTTTTGGTACGCGGGCCTCAATTGGCCCACCGTATCTTTCCACAACACCTACGCGAACACCCTCCCGTTTTACGGCTGGTGGTTCACCTTCGCGTTTGTCGCCGCGATCGCGGGCATCGTGGTGGGATGGAAACTGAAAGTGCCGTCACTGCACCTGGTCTTGGCGTGCGCCTTCACCGGGATCTATATCTGCAAAGGGCATTTGGATTCGCTGCCGCGGTATCTCTCAGTCGTCTATCCCTTTTACTTGGTTGAAGCGCTGGCGGTGCAACGCTGGCCGTCGACCGCGAAATGGCTCTGGACCGCGAACGGACTTTTTCTGGCCCTCTCCACGGTGCTTTTCGTCACCGGATTTTACTTCTCGTGAGTTTTTTAACCACGAATGGACACGAATGAACACGAATCCTGAGTCCGAACATTGAACCTCTCCGTTGATTTCGGAGAAGCACGCAGATTGAGGCCAAAACTACCGGTGTTTATGCGGATTTTATCTGCGTAATCCGCAGGAAAACTCCGAGGTTCGGACTCCGGATTCGGGTCCAGTCGCGGTTAAACCGCCTCGGGTTGGCTACGAGAGCGTGGCGATTCCCGCGGCGAAGGCGGCGCGATCCGGGGCGCGGTAAAACGAGGTCCCGGCGACGAAAGTATCGGCGCCCGCGGCGCGACATTCCGCGGCGGTCGTGAGGTCGATGCCGCCATCGACCTCGAGTCGAAATTTGAGGCCGCGCTGGTGACGCCATTCGGAGATCTGCCGGAGCTTCGGCATCATTTCCCCGCGGAAAGCCTGTCCGCCAAAACCCGGCTGCACCGTCATGACCAGCACGAGGTCCACTTTGGTGAGCAGCGGTTCAATCGCTTCGGCCGGCGTGCCGGGATTCAACACGATGCCGCACTGGCAACCGAGGGCGTGGATTTTCGCGAGCGTCGCGACATGATCGTACGCCGGTTCGATATGGATGCTGATCAGGTTGGAGCCGGCATGGGCGAACGCCTCGATGTAACGGTGCGGCTCGTCGAGCATCAGGTGCGTATCGAAAAATAATTTAGAGCGGGGCCGCAACGCCGCCACGGTTTGGGGGCCGAAGGAGAGGTTCGGCACAAAATGACCGTCCATAATGTCCAGATGGATCCAGCCCAGGCCGAGGTCCTCGACCACCTTCAGGCTGGCCGCCAGCTGGGCGTGGTCGCCAGCGAGCAGGGAAGGGGAAAGGATCGCCGGATGCATCGCGCTTACCAGACGTCCAGGACCGCGTGGGAAACCTTGTCCGCCAGGGATTCTGCGAGCAGCGGCAAGGTTTGGTACTCAGACTGGAGTTGCCCGCTGTCGGTGTAGGCGTCGCGCGTGGCGACCACCGATCGATGGGTGAACAAATCCCGGTTCGCGCGGTTGTCGTGCAGCGTGCAGTCGGTGCCGAGGATCAGCGCGAATTTCCGGGCGAGCCCGGTGTCGTCTTCGCGGACCGCGCGCACGTCGCGATGATAATCGCGGATCACGACGGTCAGCGTCGCATCGGCCTCGGCGGGAGAATTGACCAGCGTGACGCGTCCATCGCGTCCCAATCGCTCGCGCAACTGGGTGCTGACGATCGCCTGCGCCTGCGGGAGAAGGGTCTTGTTCGCGACCGGGGCGACATAAAGCGTCGTGAAGGCCAGCTTCGCGTCGGTCCCCAGCCGGTAGCTCGCGCAGCCGGAAAATCCGAGGACGCCCACCAGCAGACAGAGGACCGGAAACCGTGAAATCATGCGAGGGCTGCGAGCAATCCGGCGTTCATCACAAATGACAAACTTAAATCCAAGGAAGAACCTCGAACCGCGAGCGAACCGGCGAGGTTAACGTTTTAGTTTTCAACCGCGAATGGACGCGAATCCGGAGAACCGATCCTTTTCCGGCGGGAGTCGAGGAAGGATCTCGGGAAAACCCGGAGAGTGGCGGCAAAGAAGCGCAAGTTTCAGGAGCTGCGAAGGAGATTGGGGAGCGCTTATAAGCGCGCGGAAGTTTCGATCCGAAGCCGCAGCAACTTGCGCTTCTTTGCGGCCAAACAACTCCTCAGTTTCGCCCGACCGAGGGCGCGACTGCTCAGAACAGCAGGAAACGCTTCTTGTGCGGAGTCTTCTCGACCGGCTTGCCAGCGGCTTTCGCCTCGACGGCGGTCAGCTGGACCTTGGCTTTCTTGGCCACGTCGGATTCCGGGTAGGCCGTGATGGCTTCGTTATAAAACACGCGCGCCGCGACGTAGTTGTCACGCTTGTAGAAATAGAAATCGGCCATCTTCATCTTGCTCTCGGCCAGGAGCTTTTTCATCGAGTCGAGGCCCTTCGCCGCTTCAGAAATCTTATAATCGTTCGGGAAGAGGATCATGAAATCCTCGTAGTACGTGATGGCTTCGAGGGTCGACGCCTGGTCGTAAGCGGGCCCCTGCACGAGCGAGGCATTGGCCTGGGCGAGGCGGAGATAGGCGTCGGGCGCGAGCAGGCTCTGCGGGTAATTGTTGATCATCCGGTCGAGCGCATTGATCGCGTCTTCCGTGTTGTTCAGGTTCAGGTGCCCGCGGGCAATGTTCATGTTGGCGAGCGGCGCGTAGTCGCCGTACGGCGCGTTGACCAAGACGTATTCGAAATACTCGATGCCGCGGGTGCGGGCGGTGAATCCGGGAAACAGGCCCCAGATGTAAGGACGGCCCCCGTCGATCAGGATGGCGGCAATGCGATACTGTTCGCCGACGACTTCATTGAAGCGCTTCGTGTTCGGGTAACGCCCCAACAGCTGTTGGAACGCCTCAAACGCATCGAAGTACTGCTTCCGGTTCAGCCGGAGATGACCCAGGCGATAGAGCGCTTCCGGGGAATAAATCGAGTTCGGGTATTTTTTCGCGACTTTCTGGTAGGCCCGGATGGCGCTGCCCTTGCTGCCGTTTTCCTCGGCGGTGCGGGCCTTGTTCATCAGGTCGAGGGCCTTGTTGCTGTCGGGACCCGCCACGCCCGCGAGCACGCCGCCTTCGACGCGCCAGCCGGTGGAAGGGGTCCAGACCAATTCCGCCGAAAGACGTCCGGGAAGGCAGGCGGCAAAGGTCGCGACCAAGAGCCCAAGGAACAAGCGGCGGAACAAAAAGGACAGCGTCATGAGAGGGAAAATTACCAGCGAAACAGGGCAGCTCCGTAGGTCAAGCCCGCCCCAAATGCCACGAAGAGCGTGATGTCGCCGGGCTTGATGCGCCCGGCTTTGCGCGCTTCGTCGAGAGCGATCGGGATCGAGGCGGAGGACGTGTTTCCATACCGGTCCACATTCACGTAGAACCGCTCCATCGGGAGTTCGAGATACTGGGAGATCGCCTCGATGATGCGGAGGTTGGCCTGGTGGGGAATCACGAGCCCAATCTGATCAGCGCGCAAATGATGTTGTTCCAGAATATCACGCGCCGCTTCCTCCATCGCCCGGACCGCGATCTTGAAGACTTCCTTGCCCTTCATCTTCAGGAAATGGTCGCCCGCGGCGATCGACTCGGCGGTGGTCGGATGCGTGCTGCCACCCTTGGGAATGCACAGCAGGTCGACGCTGTCACCGTAGGCGCCAAGCTTGCTCCCGATCAGGCCAATTCCGGCCTGCGGGCTGATCCCGAGCACGGCCGCGCCGGCGCCGTCGCCAAAGAGCACGCAGGTGGTGCGGTCTTTCCAATCGACGATCGCGGAGAGCTTTTCGACGCCGATGACCAACGCGTGGCGGTAGCGGCCCGACGAGAGCATGGCGCAGGCGGTGTCCAGCGCGTAGACAAAACCCGAACAGGCGGCGTTGAGGTCAAAACATGCGGCGTGGGTCGGGACGCCGAGCTTGTGCTGGATGGAACACGAGACGGCTGGAACGGTTTGGTCGGGCGTGACGGTCGCGACGATCAACAGGTCGACGTCCGCCGGCGTGAGCTTGGCATCCTCCAACGCGCGTTTCGCAGCCGCGACAGCCATGTCGGAAGTGGCTTCGCCGGGTGCGGCGATGTGACGCTCGCGGATGCCGCTGCGGGTGCGGATCCATTCGTCGGAGGTGTCGACCATGGCGGCGAGTTCGGCATTCGTGAGGATCTTTTCCGGAGCGTAGGAGCCGGTGCCGAGGATGACGGTGGAAACGTTGGCCATGAAAGTGAAAGGGGAGGCGGTCGGGCGCCGCGTCAAACCGGGCCGGGGGAGGCGAGCCGCGCGTTGACGCGGGCGATGTCGGTCTCGATGCGGTGGTTCATGTCCGCCTTGATGATCTGGCTGGCGGCGTGGATCGCGCTCTTGATGGCGCGGCGGTTCGATGAACCGTGAGCTTTGAGAATGTTGCCCTTGAGGCCGAGGAGCGGCGCGCCGCCGTAGCGTTCGGGATTGATGCGCTCCTTGAGGGCGCTGAAGGCGGACTTCGCCAGCAACGCACCAGTCGCGCGCATGGGGTTGGCCTGGAGTTCCTCGCGCAGCATGCTGGAGAAAAAGCGGACGAGGGATTCCCAACTTTTCAACATGATGTTGCCGACAAAGCCGTCGCAAACGACGACGTCGACGTGGTCGGCGAACACCTGGAAGCCTTCGATCGGCCCCGCGTAATTGATGATGTCGCTGGTGTGCCGCAGCAGGTCGTTCGTCTCCGTGATCAGTGCGTTGCCTTTGCCATCCTCGGTCCCGATGGTCATCAACCCGACCCGGGGTGAGGCGATACCCAGCATCACCCGGCAATAGTGACTGCCAAGAATGGCATTGTGCACGAGATGCTCCGGCTTGGCTTCGGGATTGGCGCCGGCGTCGATCAGGACGAAATGGCCGTTCTCGCGCGGGACCACGGCCGCGAGGGCGGGACGGGCGACGCCTTCCATGGTGCGCAGTCGAAGGGTGCCGCACGCCATCAAGGCGCCGGTGTTGCCGCAGCTGACGACGACGCTTGCCTGGCCTTCTTTGACGAGCTCGATGGCGCGAACCATCGACGAGTCTTTCTTGCGCTTCAAAGCCATCAACGGCTTGTCGTCCATGGTCACCACCTCGGAAGCGTGATGAATGGAAACATGATGCCGACGGCTGATGCCGGCATCGTGCAGGAGGGGTTTCAGGATCGCTTCATCCCCGACCAGGGTCACGGGATTGAGCGCGGGATACTGGCGCAAAGCCAGTTTTACGGCCTCGACGACTTCGGCGGGGCCCATGTCGCCCCCCATGGCATCAACTGCAATACGCCCGGTTTCGCCGGAAGAAGTGCCCATCGCGAGGATGGCGGGGAGTGAAAACGAAGAGGTTAGACCTCGACGTTCAGGACCTGACGTCCGCGGTACATCCCGTTCTTCGGGTTCACCCGGTGCGGGCGAAAAGCACTGCCGTCAGTCGGATCCTTGGCGAATTCAGGAGCTTTGAAAGCGTTGGCGGCGCGGCGGTTGGCGCTGCGGCGTTTGGATTGTTTGCGTTTCGGATTGGCCATGGGAGTGGGAGATTTGGATGCTTGCAGCGCTGTTTAAAAACACCGCGCAATACGTCTGAAAGGGTCGGAGTAAAGGGCGGCAGACAGACGCGTCAAGCGTCATAATCGCAACGCCCACTCGCACGTTAAAGCCAAGTGATTGCAGCTAAAACCAAGGCAAAGGCCAAACGGTAGTAAGCGAACACCGCCATACCGTGGCGGGACAGCCAATTGACCAAAAACCGCACGGCGATCGCGGCGGAGACCGCGGCGACGACGCAGCCGAGCAGCACATTGGTCCAACCGAAGACCTGGATCATGGCATGGCCGCTTTGCGCGCTCTTGAAAACGGTCGCGGCGCTCAAGGTGACGAACCCGAGCAGGAAGCTGAACTCCGCGGCGCGGCGCGGATCCAAGCCGACGATGTAGCCGCCGACAATCGTCATCATCGACCGACTCGTGCCGGGCCAGAGCGCGACGCATTGCAGGAAGCCGATGCCCAGGGATTCCTTCGGCGAAAGTTCCTGCGTGGGGAGCTTCGCCTCGGCCACGCGCCGGCGCCGATAACGTTCAGCCCAGAGAATGAGAATCGCCCCGAGCGCTTGCGCCGCGATCACCGCGCCGATGGAAAACAGGTGCTCGTCAATCCAACTGTGCAGGGCAAAGCCCATGAACGCGGCCGGAAGAAAGGCGACGATGAGGTTGCGGAGGAGGCGCAGGCCGGCTGGGTCGCGGCCGAGCAGGCCGTTGATCATCGATCCGATCTGGCGCCAATAAAGGAAAGCAACTGCGGCGATGGCGCCGAATTGGATCACGATCGTGTACGTGTCGGCCGCAAGCTTGGTGGTCAGCGGAATTCCGTGGGGATAGCGTGCGGAGGGCGCCTTGAACCAAAGGGGCTGGCCATCGCGCCCGACCAGCGTGCGATTCGATTCCAAGCCGAGCAGGTGGGTCGCAATGATGAGATGGCCGGTGGAGGAAACCGGGAGGTATTCCGTGACGCCTTCCACGATGCCCAGGATGATGGCATCGCGGACCTTGAGTTCGGCGGCCGCGGATGGCTCGGGCGGCGGGGCCGCGAGCGCGGCGCAGGCGATGCCGATGAACAGGAACGACACGGTCAGGAAGCGACGCATGGCCTGTTGGTTCCAGAACGCAGGGGTCGAAGCAATTTTATTTGCCGCGCGAAAAGGGGCCGTAACGCTGGCGCACTTTATGTCAGTCCTTGCTTCCCTCACTTCCGAGCTTGCCGGCGGCCGCGACCTGACGGCGCCCGAGGTCGAATTGGCGGCACGCGACTTGGCCGACATGGCGGTCGCCGGGGTCGAGAAGGAAAACTTTCTCTCCGCGTTGACCGCGAAAGGGGAGAGTGCCGTTGAAATCGCGGCCTTCGCGGCGTCGTTTTTGGCGCGCGCGACCAACCCGGGCGTGGAGCGTTGGGCGGGGCGGGCGATCGACATCGTGGGCACGGGCGGAGACCACGCCGGCGGCTTCAATATTTCCAGCCTGGTCACCCTCACCCTCGCAAGCGGGGGCGTGATCGTGATGAAACACGGCAATCGCGGCATCACGTCGAAGTGCGGCAGCGCCGACCTGCTTGCGGCGTTGGGCGTGAATCTCGAGGCGTCGCCGGCGCAGGTGCGCGGGGCGCTGGACGCGCTCGGTTACGCGTTTTTCTTCGCGCCCGCGTGGCACCCGTCATTCAAGGCCATTGGCCCGACGCGGAAGGTGCTCGCCGCCCAGGGCCGCCGCACGGTTTTCAATGTGCTCGGGCCGCTGATCAATCCGGGGCGTCCCGCGCAGATCCTGCTCGGGGTCGCGACCGCGCCGCTCGTCGATAAAATGGCGGCGGCGCTGGAAATTTTGCACAACGAAGCGGGCCTGGTCGCGCACGGCATCATCGCGGCGGATCGCGGCATCGATGAAATGACGACGGCGACGCCGAATCGAATTCGCGGCACCGGCAGGCTGCGCGGCCATTTTGGCGACTGGAACGCGGTGGACATGGGGCTGGCGGCGTCGCCGTTTTCCGACCTGCGAGGGGGGGATGTGGCGACCAACCTCGCGATCACGGAAGCGATCCTCGCGAATCGCGGACCCACGGGCCTGGTCGACACCATTGTATTGAACGCCGCGACCGCGCTCTGGATCAATGGCCGGGTCGCATCGACGCGCGATGGCCTGGAGGCCGCGCGCGACCTGCTGCTTGGCGGCGCGGTCGCAAAGAAGATCGAGGCGACGCGCGACTATTATCGTTCATGAGCAACCGGAAATATTTCGGCACCGACGGGGTGCGCGGTCCCTACGGCGGGCCGGTCATCAACGAGCAATTTGCCGAGCGCCTCGGTTTGGCCGCGGCCAAGGCGGTGGGAAAACCCGGGCGGGTCCTCATCGGGCGGGACACGCGGGAATCCGGCGCATCGCTCCTCGCGGCGGTCGCGCGGGGGTTGCGCGCGGGCGGTCTCGAACCGGTGACGCTGGGCATCGCGCCCACACCCGCAGTCGCGCGGGCGGTGGGCAAGGAAGGCGCCCGGCTCGGTGTCGTGATCACCGCCTCGCACAATCCGGCGGCGGACAACGGAATTAAATTTTTCGGGCCGGGTGGCATCAAGTTGACCGACAGCGAGGAGCTGCGGATCGAAAGCCTGCTGCCGGCCGAGGTACCGCCGGGGAGTTCGGCCATTGCCACGACCGATGCCTGCGCCGCCTATATTGCGGCGACGCGGGCGCTGCTGCCGGCGGCGGCGCTGGCGGGTTGGCGCGTGGTGCTCGACACGGCAAACGGCGCCACCTGCGCCACGAGCCCGGAGGTGTTGCGCGCGCTGGGCGCGGAGGTTTCGGGATTGGGCGCGGCGCCGAACGGGAGGAACATCAACGACGGCGTCGGCAGCGAACATCCCGCGCCGCTCGCTGCGCAGGTTCTCGCCCGCGGGGCGAAACTCGGGGTTGCCCACGACGGTGACGGCGATCGCTGCGTGGTCTGCGACGAGTTGGGGGGAGTGCTCGATGGCGATGAGATTTTGACGATCCTGGCGACCCACGCGTTGGCGCGCGGATCGCTGGTGCGAGAGACGCTCGTCGTGACGCAGCAAAGCAACCTGGGGGTCGACGCAGCGGTTGCGGCGGCGGGCGGGCGCGTGATCCGCACGGCGGTCGGCGACCGTTATGTGAGCGAAGCGATGCGCGAGGCGGGTGCGACGCTGGGCGGGGAATCGAGCGGGCACATCATCTGTTCGGAAATTTCGCCGACGGGCGACGGCCTGGTGGCGGCGCTGAAGGTGATCGAAGTCATGCTCGCCACCGGGAAGCCGCTGTCGGAGTTGCGGCGGGTGTTGAGGAAATTTCCGCAGCGCACGCTGGCGCTCAGGGTTGTTGAAAAGAAGCCGTTGGAAAACCTGCGGACGTTGACCGCCACGATCCAGGCGATCGAGGCCGAGATGCGCGGGCAAGGCCGGGTGATGGTGCGATACTCCGGCACCGAGCCAAAACTGCGGCTCCTGGTGGAAGGGCCGTCGGACGAGATTGTGAAGTCCGCGATCGGTCGGCTCGAAGCCGCGACGCGCGCGGAGTTGTCCGTCGCGCCGGGACCCTGATGGACAACGCATCCGACCTTCGATTCGCGCGAACCGCGTGATCGACTCCGGCGTTGACCTTGCGGCGGCAGCGACGGCTTCGTCAGGCATGGCGGATACAAAAAATCCCTCACCTGCGTTGTCCGGCCGCCAGCAACGCCTGCTGGATCGAGCCTCGGCTGCGCTGCAGTCTGGCCAATTCGACTACGCCGTGGATTCCGCCAACGAAGTGCTCGCGGAAATTCCCTCCTGCGTAAGCGCGTTGCGGACCCGGCATGCCGCTCAACTTCGCGCGCACCAGAGCCGATCCTCGCTCCTCGCACGGATGCGCTCGCGGTTGGGTTTGGTCCGGCTGAACTTGAAAACGGAGATCGCCGCCGCGCGATTTGCCGCGGCGGAAAGATTGCTCGTCCTCGACCCGACGAACTGGCGTGCGCTCGTTGCGCTCGGCGAGGCGGCGACGGAGTTGGGGTGGGTCGAAGCGGCCGTATTTGCCCGCGAGGCCATCGCGGAATTGCGCCCGGATGATCAGGAAAATTTGCTGGCGTTCGGGGAAGCCCTGCTCGCCGCCGGTCAACCCGGGGCTGCGCTGGTCGTCGCCGAAAAAATCCTCGCCCGGCATCCGATCGACGGCGCGGGACTCGAGCTGCTGCGCCACGCCTCGATCGCGCTCACGGTGGAAACTGGGAACTGGGAGAAGTAGCGCAGGCGGCCCGCCTGCTCCGGGTATCGAACCCCCGATCCATTTGAACAGAAGGCAACGAAGGTAACGAAGAGGTTCAGGTTCGCGCGGCCGATCGTGCCATTGACGGCCGGGGGATCGGGAGTTCCCGGAACCTATCTCATGAAGGGCCACGAACGACTTCGCCGATCAGAACCGCTTCGTTACCTTCGTTGTCTTCTGTTCAAATTCCCAAGTCCCCTATACTCGGAGCAGGCGGGCCGCCTGCGCTACTTCCTTTCCGCGATCCATACGGCGGCGATCATCAACGCGCCGCCGATTAGGAGCCGGGTGATGTCGGCGTGTTCGCCGAAGAATAGGAGCGAGCAAGCCACGCCGAGCGGCACCTTGGCGTTGTTGAAGACGGCGAGGGTGCCGACGTTCACACGCGTCGCGCCGAGGTTCCACCAGAAAAAACATGCGCCGGAGGAAATAATCCCGAGATAGGCGAGCACGCCCCATTGCGAAGTGCTGATGTGCACCGCGGTCCAATCGGTGAAAAAAAGTGAACCCACCGCGCAGGTGATGACGGCCCCGGCATACGGCAGGGCAAAGAGCGATGCGTCGCTCACGGCCGCCGGTAGGCGCGCGCGTTGGCGACGCCACGCGAGTTGCCCGAGCGCGAAGCAAAGGTTGGATGCCTGGAGGAGCAAAAATCCTTTCAGCAGGTTGCCGTTCAATGCGGTCGTAAACCAGACCGCAGCCGAACCGCCGAGCGCGAGCAGCGCGGCCACGAGGTAGCGCGGCGCGACGCGGCGTTCGATCACCGCGTCGAGGATCGCGAGGTACAGCGGCGTCGTCAGCGTGAACAGCACCACCGCGTAACCCGGCAGGTAGACATACGACCGTTGGTACAACAGGTACATCAGCCCGAATTGCACCGCGCCCACGAGCGCGAGACGCACCGCTTCCCCCCAGGCCAGCGCCCCGCGGCGAAAAAACGGCAGGAAAACCGCGAGAGCCAACGCGAGGCGCAGCGTGGCGATGGCCGTGCTGTCGATGCCCGCGAGCTGTCCTTTGATCAGGCCGAACGAAAAAGCCCAGACGAGGGAAACGAGCAGGAGCAGGAACATCGCGCCGCAGGCTAACGAGGATCGGAGCGCGGATTGGAGAAAATTCGCAGGGAGGAGTCTCGCGATGCGCGGACGGGGCCAAGGCGTCCGCTCGGCTCGACAACTCCCGCGGGGTTGACGCGCGGGCCCGAACCCCGCGAAGGTTTCGCCATGCTGTTCACCCAATCCTCCAAGGTCGCTCGATCGATCATTCGCGCTGGCCTCACCTGCGCGTGCTTCGCTTTCACCGTCCCGACATCCGGGCGTGCCGCGGATCCAGAGGCGGCCGCGACCCCGGCGTCGACGGATGCCGATCCCTACCTCTGGCTCGAGGATGTCGGCGGGGCCAAGCCGCTCGATTGGGTAAAGGCCCGGAACGCGGTGACGGCAAAGGAGCTCGAAGGCTCGCCGGAGTTTGCGCCGTTGCGCGACCGTTTGCTGGCGATCCTGGATTCGAAAGAGCGGATCCCGGGAATTTCCAAGGAGGGCGATTACTTCTATAATTTCTGGCGCGACGCCGGGCACGTTCGCGGCCTCTGGCGCCGGACCTCGCTCGCGGAATACCGCAAGGCGGCGCCCGCGTGGGAAACCGTGCTCGATCTCGACGCGCTCTCCGCAGCCGAAAAGGAGAACTGGGTTTGGAAAGGCGCCGGCTTTTGTTACCCGGCCCGCGACCGCGCGCTGCTGGAGCTTTCGCGCGGCGGCGGCGATGCCGTGGTGATCCGGGAGTTCGACGTCGCGACCAAGCAATTCGTCAGCGGCGGCTTCGTGGTGCCCGAGGCCAAGACCGATGTGACGTGGCGCGATCGCGATCACGTTTACGTGGCGACGAATTTCGGGCCGGGATCGCTCACGAATTCCGGTTATGCGCGAATCATCAAGGAGTGGACGCGCGGCACGCCGCTCGCCGACGCGAAGGTGGTGTTCGAAGGGCGGGTTGCAGACGTCGGAGTCGGCGCGTGGGTTTACGAAGACAAGGTGAACGGCCGCGAATTCATCCGCCGGTCGATGACGTTCTACACCTCGGAAACGGAGCTTCGCCAGGGTGACGCGTGGGTGAAACTTGACGTTCCTGCGGATGCCGGGGTCGGGGCGTTCCAGGACCAAATCCTCGTCACGCTGCGGAGCGATTGGACGGTTGGCGGTCGCACCTTCCCGATCGGGGCGTTGCTCGCGATGTCGTGGGACCGGTTCCTGCGGGGCGACCGCGATTTCGAAATGCTGTTCACGCCCGGTCCGCGCACCGCGCTGGCGGGATCGGCGGCGACGAAGCATGCGCTGATCGTCAACGAACTCGATAACGTCCGGAATCGCCTCTATGTCCTGCAGCCGACGGCGAAGGGCTGGACGCGGACGCCGCTGGCGACGCCGGAGATCGGCTCGGTGTCGGTGAGCGGAATCGATCGCGAGGAATCGGATGATTTCTTCCTGCAGGTGGACGGTTTCCTCACGCCGTCGACGCTCTTTCTGGGAACGGTCGGCTCGGATCGGCGCGAGGTGCTGAAGCAGCTCCCGGCGTTTTTCAACGCCGACGGCCTGGAGGTCGCGCAGCTCGAGGCGGTTTCAAAGGACGGGACGCACGTGCCGTATTTCCAGGTTTCCCGAAAAGGCCTGAAGCTCGACGGCGCCAATCCCACGTTGCTTTACGGCTACGGCGGCTTCCGCGTTTCCCAGACCCCGTCCTATACCGCCGGCGTCGGGGCGGCGTGGCTGGAGCGGGGCGGAGTCTACGTGCTCGCAAACATCCGCGGCGGCGGCGAGTTCGGCCCGAAGTGGCACGGGGCGGCGCTCAAGGCGAACCGCCAGCGCGCGTACGACGATTTCATCGCGATCGCGGAGGATCTCGCGGCGCGGAAAGTCACCTCGCCCGCGCATCTCGGGATCATGGGCGGGAGCAACGGCGGGCTGTTGATGGGCGTGATGCTGACCGAGCGCCCCGACCTGTTCGGCGCGGTGGTTTGCCAGGTCCCGCTGCTCGACATGCGGCGCTACCACAAGCTGCTCGCGGGCAATTCCTGGATGGGCGAATACGGCGATCCCGACAAACCCGAGGAGTGGGCTTACATTTCGAAATACTCGCCGTACCAGAACATGGTGGCCGGGAAGAAATATCCCCGCGTGCTTTTCACGACCTCCACGCGCGACGACCGCGTGCATCCGGGACATGCGCGGAAAATGGCGGCCAAGATGATCGAGCAGGGCCACGACATCCTTTACTATGAGAACGTCGAAGGCGGCCACGGCGGCGCGGCGAACAACGCGCAGAGGGCCTATATGTCGACGCTGGCGTTCACGTTTCTCTGGAACCAGCTGAAATAGGTTTTCGCACCACGCGAAAACCTCAGACGCGGAAGATCGCCCCGAGCTTTTTCCCCAGCAGCAGGCTCAACCCCGTGATGGTGATCCCGAGGAAAACCATCGCCCAGACCCCGAGGGCGCTCGCAATGAACTTCCCGTCCCCGAGCAATTGGAAGAGCTCCATGATCGCCTTGGTGATGGGGTAGTAATGCTGTTTCTGCGCGAGCACCAGTGAATCGCTGACCTCGAGCATCGCGAAGGCGAAGGCGAGCAGCCCGCCCGCGATCAGGTTCGCCGCGATCAGGGGCAGAGTCACCTTGATCGTGGCCCTCAGCGGCGGCGCGCCGAGGTTCTGCGCGGCTTCCTCGAGCGTTTCGCTGGTTTGTTCGAACCCGGCCGCGGCGGCGCGAACGACATAAGGGAGCCGTCGCACGGAGTAGGCGATGATCAGCAAAAACGTCGGGTCGCGCACGGGATTGAGGAACGCGAAAAACCGTCCCTCCTGCGACATGGCAAGGTAACCGAAGGCGAGGACCAAACCCGGGACGGCGAGCGGCAGCATCGCGAGGAAGTCGAGCACCTGCCGGCCTGCGATCTTCGAACGCACCACGACGTAGGCGATCGCGATCCCGAGCACGATGTCGATGACGGTGGAAATGCTCGCGAACTTGAGGCTGTTCGCGATGGCCGGGACCGTGAGGTCGTGGCCGAGTGCGAGCCGGAAATTATCGAGGGTGTACGCGTGCGGCACGACCGTGCCGTACCACTCGCGCGAGAACGCGACGAGGATCACGCCGAGGTGGGGCAGGATCGCAAAGGCGATGACACCGCCGAACGCCGCGGTGCACAGCCAGGCGCGGCCGGGCGCGAGCCGGCGCGGGCCTCCGATGCTCGTCGCCTTCGCCATCATCGCGTGCCCGGAACGGCCGAAGAGTCCTTTGCCGATCGCGTAGATCGCGATGGAACTCGCCAGCATGATCGCCACGAGCGCGTAGGGAAACGGGTTTCCGCCGATGTCGCGCAGGCCGTAGTAAATCTGGACGCTGGTCACGCGCGCGTAGTCGAAGATCAGCGGCGTGCCGAGTTCGGTGAACGACCAGATGAACACAATCGTCCCGCCGGCAAAGAGGCCCGGCTTGATGAGCGGCACCGTGATCTTCCAGAAGCGTCGAAACCCAGTGCAGCCCAGGTTCTCCGCCGCTTCCTCCATCGCCGGGTCGATGTTCGCAAGCGCGGCGACGGCGTTCAGGTAAATGATCGGGTAGAGCGACAGCGCCTCCACGATCGCGACGCCCCAGAACTGGTTCGCGGCAAACCAGTCGAAGGTCCAGCCCGCCGGCCGCAGCCCGAGGTGGATGACGAGGGCATTGAGCGCGCCGTACTGCCCGAAGATCTGCTTGATCCCGATCGCGCCGACGAACGGCGGCAGGATCAGCGGGATGAGCACCAGCGAACTCAGCAGGCCCTTGCCGGGAAAAACAAAACGATCGCTGATGAAGGCAAGCGGGAGGGCGATGAGGAGTGCGAGCGTCGTGGTGGCACACGCGATCAGTAGCGAGTTCACCAAACCGTCGCGGTAGGTAAGGTCGCCCAGGAGGGCGACGAGGAAGGAAAACGTCAGGTTGCCGTCGGCGTCGATGAACCCGCCCTTGAGGATCTGGGTGATGGGCCAGACGAAAAACACCGCGAAGAAGATCGCAGTGAGGGCGAAGACGATGCGCGCGAGCGTTTTCGACATGGCCGCAAAGTGTGCCCATCGCCGCAGAATCTCAGCAAGGCGGAAAGGACCACTTCGATCCGTTTAGGCACCACGAAATACACGAAACACACAAAAAGAATACCAAGGCACCAGGGCTCCCGGAATTTTACCCGCCAAGAAGCGCAAATTTTCCAGGGGCTGCGAAGGGGATTTGGGAGCGCTTATAAGCGCGCAGAAGTTTCGATCCGAAGCCCCAGAAACTTGTGCTCTTTTGCGGCCAATCCTCCGAAGCCTTGGTATTTCTTTCGTGGTGCCTATATCCGTTTCCGGAGGTAGCGCTCGAAAGCGGCGAGGGTTTCAGGGCTCACGTGGTGCTCGATGCCTTCGGCATCGAGCTCGGCAGTTTTCTCCGGGATCCCAATCGAGCGCAGGAAAGCCACCACGGTCGCATGCCGCTGCTGGCATTGCGCGGCGAGCGTGACCCCGCTCGCAGTCAGGAAAATGGCGCGATAGGGCCGCGCGACCACGAAGCCGTCGCGTTGCAGGCGCGCGATGGTGCGGGTCACGGTCACGTGGGTGACCCCCAGGCGATGGGCGAGGTCCACGACGCGCGCTTCGCCCTGCGACGCCGACAGGTCCGCGATCGCTTCCACATAATCCTCGGCGATTTCCGAGGCATGCTTGCGGCGGGTCTGCTGCAGGCTCTCGGCCTGCAGGGCGGAGGGCCGCACTGGCTTCTTGGTGCTTCGGGACGCTTTCTTCACGCACGCGCATCGAAACAAGGTTCCAGTTGACAAGTCGAGTCGGCAATATGTAGCTCATGCTACAAAATGTATAAAATCATACATAAGCCGTCGGTCTTCGCACTGGGCGTCGCCTGGTTCGCGGCCGTGGCGGGCGGGATGGAGCCGGCCGATGCCGGGGTTCGCGCGACTCCAGGAAAACTTCGGGAAATGTCGACCGATCGGCCCGACGCGACGGAAAGCCCTTTCACCGTCGACGCCGGCCACGTGCAGGTGGAAATGGACTTTGGCAATTGGACGCGCGACGCCGCCGACGGGACGCGCACCACCGGGTGGCAAGCGGCGCCCCTCAACCTGCGCTTCGGGCTTACTTCCCGCTTTGAAGCCGGAATCTTCATTGTCCCTTATCTCCGGGTCCGGGAGATCACCGCCGCCGGGGCCCGGGAAATCCATTCGGGCGCGGGCGATGTCACGCTTCGCGGCAAATGGAATTTCACCGGCAACGATGGTGGCACCGCGTTGGGCCTCATCGTGGACGTCAAGTTGCCGACGGCCGCGCGGATGCTCGGCGATGGTGCGACCGAAGGGACCGTCCTGCTTCCCGTTGACCTCGAACTCGGTGGCGGCTGGGGTTTGGGCGCGATGATCGGGATGGACGTGAGATTGCGACCAAGTGGAGCAGGGCGGCGGGCGGTGTGGATTAATTCGGTGACCGCCGGTCATGACCTCAGCGAAAACATCGGCGGCTATGTCGAGGCAGCCTCGGAAACGGGCGACGGCGCGCAGGTCGCGACCTTGGATGCGGGGCTTGTTTTCAAGGTCGGCTCGAACTCCCGGTTTGATGTCGGCACGGAGATTGGAATCTCGCGCGCCGCGGCGGATCTGAAAGTCTTCACGGGCTGGGCCCGGCGGTTTTGATCCGGCGAAATTTATGAATGACGAAACTTCAACGCTGCCGACGCCCGACAAGGGATGGCGCAAGGCGCGGACCGGCCAGAGCCTGCCGGAATCACACCGCACGATCGCGGTCCCCCAAGGCGCGGGATTCTGGCGGAAGCTCATGGCTTTCTCGGGCCCTGGTTACCTGGTGGCTGTCGGCTACATGGATCCCGGCAACTGGGCGACCGACCTCGCGGGCGGTTCCCGTTTTGGGTACACGCTGCTCAGCGTCATCCTGCTGTCGAACTTGATGGCGATCCTTCTCCAGTCGCTCTGCCTCAAGCTCGGCATCGTGACGGGCCGCGATTTGGCGCAAGCGTGCCGGGACCATTATTCGATGCCGGTTTCGACGATGCTGTGGCTGCTTTGTGAAGTCGCGATTTGCGCCTGCGACCTCGCGGAGGTGATCGGCACGGCGATCGCGCTCAACCTGCTGTTCGGCATTCCGCTCGTCTGGGGCGTGTGCCTGACCGCGCTCGATGTGCTGCTCGTGCTCTGGCTGGCGCATCGCGGTTTCCGCTGGCTCGAGTCGCTCGTCATCTCGCTCGTGGTCATCATCGGCCTGTGCTTCGGCCTCGAAATCCTTTTTTCAAAA
Source organism: Verrucomicrobiota bacterium (assembly GCA_028293545.1). Lineage (GTDB taxonomy): Bacteria > Verrucomicrobiota > Verrucomicrobiia > Opitutales > Opitutaceae > Opi-474. Next base: position 67,557 of record JAQGOP010000053.1, read on the forward strand.
CCCTTGATCAGGGACGTGCTCGGCGGATTTCTGCCGGCATTTGAGATCATCAAAAATCCCGAGATGCTCTACATCGCCATCGGGATCCTCGGCGCGACCGTGATGCCGCATAATCTCTACCTGCATTCGTCCATCGTGCAGACGCGGAAGTACGAGCAAAATTCCGGAGGCAAGCGCGAGGCGATCAAGTTCGCCACGATCGACTCCACCGTCGCGCTGATGTTCGCGCTCTTCATCAACGCCGCGATCCTGATCGTGGCCGCAGCGACCTTTCACCAGCAGGGCCGCCACGATGTCGCGGAAATCCAGGACGCCTACAAGCTGCTTGCCCCCATGCTCGGCGTGGGCATCGCCGGGATCCTGTTCGCGATCGCCCTGCTCGCTTCCGGTCAAAATTCCACGCTCACCGGCACGCTGGCCGGCCAGATCGTGATGGAGGGTTTTCTCAACATCCGGCTGCGTCCCTGGCTGCGGCGGTTGATCACGCGGGGCATCGCGATCATCCCGGCCGCCATTGTCGCCGGGCTCTACGGTGAAAGCGGCACGGCCAAGCTCCTGGTGTTCAGCCAGGTGCTCCTCAGCCTCCAGCTCCCGTTCGCGGTCATCCCGCTCGTCATCTTCACGAGCGAGAAAACGAAGATGGGCGAGTTCGCGAATCCGCTTTGGGTTAAACTGCTCGCGTGGGTCACGACGGCGATCATCGTCATCCTCAACGTGAAACTGCTGCTCGACTTTGTCGGCTTAACCGGTCGCGGGGGATCCTGATCATGTACCAAAAAATCCTCGTGGCCCTCGAGAACAGCCGGGCCGACGACACGCTCGTCCCCCATATCGCCGAGCTCGCCGCCCGCCTCGGATCGGAGCTGCTGCTGGTGCATGTCGCCGACGGTTTCGCCGCGAGAAATTTCGACCAGCTCAAGCTCGCGGAGTCGGCGGAGATGAAGGCCGACCGCACCTACCTGGACGGCGTGGCGGCGCGGCTCCGCGAAAAGGGGCTGTCCGTCGGGACGGAACTCGTGCTCGGGAATCCGCCGACGGAAATCCTTAAAACCGCCCAGATCCGCTCGTGCGACCTCATCGCGATGACTTCGCATGGGCACAAATTGGTCGGGGATTTTTTCCTCGGCAGCACGATCGACAAGGTGCGCCACAACACGACGATCCCGATCCTCGTGGTGCGGGCCGGCAGCGGGACCGCGGCGCCGTTTGCTTGATGCGGGTTGTCAATGGCTGCGTGACCCTGTGACGTGCGCCCGATGAGTTTGATCGACGCCCACGTCCACCTTTATCCGCCCGCGGCCAACGCCGACCCCGCGGCCTGGGCGGCGGCACGCGGCGAGAGCCATTGGGCGGCGCTCACGACGCGGCGCCGCAAGGACCGGCGCGAGGTCCAAGCCTTTCCGTCGGCGGAGGAACTGCTTCGCGCAATGGACGCAGCCGGCGTCGCCCGCGCCGTGCTCCTGGGCTGGTACTGGGAAAACCCCGCGACCTGCGCCGAGCAAAACCGTTTTTATGCCGAGTGTGTCCGATCCCGGCCGGATCGGTTGACGGCCTTCGCCACCTTTCATCCCGCCGCGGGGCACGATGAGGCGCTGGCGGAAGTCCGGCGGGCACGCGACGAGGGCCTCTGCGGCTTGGGCGAGCTCTCGCCGCACTCGCAGGGATATTCGATCGACGACGAGACGTTTGGGGCCGTGCTCGCGCTGGCCGGCGAGCTGGGCCTACCGGTGAATCTCCACGTGACCGATCCTGAAAGCGGAGCCTATCCCGGCCGTGTCGGCACGCCGCTGGCGGACTTCACCCGTCTCGCGGGGAAATTTCCCTCGACGAACTTCATCCTCGCGCATTGGGGGGGACTGCTGCCGCTGCGCGATCCGCAGGCGCTGGAATTTTCCAATCTCTACTACGACACCGCGGCCTCGCCGCTCTTGTACGCGGAGGAGATTTGGCGGCGCTTCCTCAATGTCGTGCCGAAAGAGCAGGTCCTTTTCGGCTCAGACTATCCATTGAACCTTTATCCCCGGATCGATGCCGCGCCGGCGATGCCCCGAATGATCGCCGAGTTTCATCGGGCCGGACTCACGCCGGACGAACTGAGAGCGCTCGCCGGCGGAAATTTTCGCCGGCTGCTCAGGCTTTGAATTTTTTCAATGCCCAGCCGATCGCCGGGCTGTCCACGGAGCGGACGACGATCTGGAGCCCGGTGCTGAGTCCAGGCGGAAGGTTGACCGGCACCGTCAGCACGGGATAGCCGCCGATGCTTGCGGGCGTGGTGAGCACGAGGATGCGGGCCCGATTCACCAACGTGCATTCCAATTTGGGGAGCGCGGGGAAGGGTGACGCGGGAAGCACGAGGAAATCGAAGCTTTGGAAATATTCTTCCCACACGCGTTTGATTTCAGCGGTCGCGAGGACCGCGGCGCGGCGTTGTTCCGTCGTGATCGTGTGCACGCGGTTCAGGCGTTGCCAGACTGCGGGGTCGTATTGGGAATGGAAGCGCGTCGCCCACGGCTCATGGGTTTTCCAAGCCTCATCCGTAACCACCGTGTTATAGGTATCCACGCTGTCCGAGAAGGCTGAGAGCAGGGCGCTGCGGCTGAGATTGTCGAAAGGTTGGGTAAAACGCACGGCGGCCTCCGCGCAGGCGTGCGCGACATCGGCGTCCAGGCCGGGCATTTCCAGGTAGCAGCCCCGCGGCTCCCGCTCGGCGCGGCGCATCCCGAGCAGCGCGGCGTTGGTCGACGCCATGTCCTCCGCGTTTTCCGTGAACCAGCCGGCGGTGTCGTAACTCGGCGCGAGGGGAAAGGCGTCGCCGATCCACGCATCGCGCGGCGTCAGGCGAAACCCGAATATCCCGCAGAACGCGGCTGGCAGGCGAATCGATCCACCCGTGTCCGAGCCGATCGCGAGTGGGACAATTCCCGCGGCCACGGCGGCCGCCGAGCCGCTGCTCGAACCGCCGGTGACGCGGCCGGGAAAACGTGGATGTTCGCAGTCCCCGTAATGCGGATTCTCGCCCGTGATGCCGTAGGCGAATTCGTGAAGGTGGGTCTGGCCCGCGAGCGCAGCCCCCGCGACGCGAAGGCGCGAAACCATGGTGCTGTCGGCGATCGGGGTGGGGCGGACTTCGGGGAGAAATGTCGAACCCGCGCGCATCACGGCATGGGCGACGGGGAAAAGATCCTTGATGAAATAGGGGATCCCGCGGAGCGGCGACGTGGGCGGCGACTCCGCGATGCGCGCGGCGAGCGCCGGTTCGTCGAGGAGACTGGCGATCGCGGCGCGCTGCTGCCCGGGAGCCAGTCGGGTTCGCACGCGTTCATGCACCTCGTGCGCCGCTCGAACCGGGGAGAGTTGGCGCCATTCGGGAAAGGTCATCGCTGCCACCCTCGGCCCGAGATCCTCGCGAAGCAACTTCCAGCAACTCCAATTTCCGGGCGGGAGGTGTTGCGACCCGTCGTCGTAGCGCTGGGTGGGTCGAACGGGCGCAGGTCCGTCCGCAGTCAAACGTCGACGTCCCGGCGGCGGGTCTGAGACGCCGCCCTACGCTCGGTCCCATTACAATATCGGTTGAACCGCGCGCGGCAGCGTGTTCAGGATTGGGCCCCCGAGAGCATCGCGTGCGAGAATGTTCGATCTCGGGAATTGGTGTCCATTCGTGGTTAAAAAGTTCGGCAGCATCTAGACGATCGGAATCATATGAAAACTTCAGACACACCTTCGCAGCCGCCGCTTTCGGCGGAATTAATCGGGACTTGGGAATTGCTTTCGCGCGAGGACAACAACCACGCGGGTGAGCGCAGGATTGAGCCGTCGCTCGGGTCGGATCCAATTGCGCTATTATATTTTGACGCCAAGGGGCATTTCGCCGCGCAATTCATGAAACGGCAACGCGTCGCCGACTCCGAGCCCGCGCCGCTCACGAAAGTGCCGAACAACAGCCGCGCGCGGGGAGGCTACGATGCTTATTTTGGAAACTACCAGGTGGACGACGGCCTTGGCACGGTGAGCACGACGCTTGTCGGCGCGCTCTCGCCCGAAAATGTCGGCCAGGTCTACGTCCGGCATATAGCGGTGGTCGGCGACGAACTCACCCTCCGTCTCGATACCGCCGCATCTAACGGAGAGCCGATCAAGCGGACCCTCCGCTGGAAACGGGTCGGCTGATTTCGTAGCGCAGGCGGCCCGCCTGCTCCGAAGCCCGGCGTTTTACCACCGCCTCGGACACGAATCAGAACCACTCTTCGGATTTCAAGCGTAGTCCAAATCCGGATTCGTGTTCATCCGTGTCCATTCGCGGTTAAACGATCGGCGGTTTGCGAAACGACTTTTGCTCCCTTGATTGGGCGGATGCAGATCGGCATCGACAGCTTCGCAGCCCTCTTTCCCGATCCCGTCACCGGGGTCGCTCTCAGCGCGGCGAGCCGCATGCGCAACCTCCTCGAAGAGGTGGAACACGCCGACCAGGTCGGACTCGACGTCTTCGGCATCGGTGAACACCACCGGCGTGAGTTTCTCGACTCCGCTCCCGCCATCATCCTGGCCGCGGCGGCCGCGCGAACCCGCCGCATTCGGCTGACCAGCGCGGTCACCGTCCTCAGCGCCGACGATCCGGTGAGGGTTTTCCAGGATTTCGCGACGCTCGACCTGCTGTCGCAGGGACGGGCGGAGATGGTCGTCGGCCGGGGTTCCTTCGGCGAGGCCTACCCGCTTTTTGGCCTCGGGCTCGACGACTATGATTCACTCTTTATCGAGAAACTGGACCTCCTGCTCAACATCCGTAAAAACGTGCAGGTTCACTGGTCCGGAAAGCATCGCGCTCCCCTGACCGGGCAGGCGATTTATCCGCGTCCGTTGCAGAATCCGCTGCCCATTTGGCTCGGGGTGGGTGGAACGCCGGAATCATTTGTTCGCGCCGGCAAGCTCGGGCTTCCGCTGATGGTCGCGATCATTGGCGGCGAACCGCACCGATTCCGTCCACTGATCGATCGCTATCGCGAGGAAGGTCTCCGCGCCGGCCACCCCGCGAGCCAGCTCACGGTCGGCGTCCATTCGATTGGATTTCTCGCCGACACCACGGCGCAGGCCGCGGACGATTTTTATCCGGGATATGCGAGCACCATGACCCAAATTGGCCGGGAGCGCGGCTGGCCACCGGCGACCCGGGCGCAGTTCGACGCGACGCGCGGGCCCAAGGGCGCGCTGTTGATCGGCGACGCCGAAACCGTGGCGGAAAAAATCCTGTATGTGAACAAGGCGCTCGGAGGCATCACGCGGCTCACCTTCCAGATGAGCGTCTCGACCATTGCGCACCGGAAGCTGATGCGCGCCATCGAAATTCTCGGCGCCGAAGTCGTTCCGATCCTCCGCAAAAACCTCACGCCCGTCACCAGTGCGGCCTGATTTGGGGCTAGTTTTGGAGCGCAGGCATCCTGCCTGCCTCGCCCCGTCTGTGCTCGACCCCGTCCTCAAGAGCTCGAGTTCATCGAGTACGGGCCGAAGCAGGCAGGATGCCTGCGCTACACCAGAGCCGGTGCGCTCCGGATTTGAAGGGTCGCCTCGGGATTTTTTTTGTGATCGTTTGCCCAGCATGAACACGCCTGACCTGGCCCTCTCGCGCCGTGCGGGGCGCACCTTTGGTATCATTGCGGTAGTTTTTGCTCTGGGATTCGTTTCCGGAGCGGCCGGTGTTGAAACCAAGCCCCGGCTTGAGCCGGGGGATTTACGCATCGTCGGGACCGTCGATTTCCCCATCACGTGTGCACCGGAAGTGCAGGCGGAATTCACCCGCGGAGTCGCGCTGCTCCATTCGTTTTTCTATGAGGAGGCGCGCCGGATCTTCACCGCCGTCGCCGAACGCGATCCCTCGTGCGCCATGGCCCAGTGGGGGATTGCGATGACGTGGTGGCATCCGATCTGGACCCCGCCCGCGCCGGACGAAATGCGGGCCGGCAAAGCGGCGGCGGATAAGGCCATGGCGATGACCGCCGGCAGCGACCGCGAACGCCGGTTCATCGTGGCCATCGCCGCCTACTATAACACCGCGGAAAGCCCCTCGTCCGCCCCGGTCGGCCAGTCATGCCACGGACCCGTGGGTCCACCGGATCGGGTGCTGGCTTATGAAAAAGCCATGGGCGAACTCAGCGCCAAATATCCCGACGATTTCGAATCCCAGGTGTTCCATGCTTTGGCCGTGCTCTCGGTCGGCTACGCCGTGCCGACCGACACCAGCCTTTCCAATCAACTGAAGGCGGCGGGGATCCTCGAGAAGTTGCGCGAGAAAAACCCGAACCATCCCGGGGTCACCCATTATTTGATACACAGCTACGACTATCCGCAGCTGGCCCAACGCGGGTTGTCGGCGGCCCAAGCCTACGGGATCATGGCGCCGTGGGTGCCCCACGCCCTGCACATGCCGTCGCACATCTACACGCGGCTGGGAATGTGGGATGACGCCATCGTGTCCAATCGCGACGCTGCCGCCGCCTCGCGCGCCTACGCGGCCAAGCGAAATCGCACGGCCACGGAATCCGAGGAATTACATGCCCTCGATTACATGACATACTCTTTCCTGCAGGAGGCGCGGGACGCCGAGGCGAAGAAGGTCGCGGACTTCGTCGGCACCGTGCGGAAGACGAACCCCGAACTGGAATTTGCCGCCGCCTACGCGCTCGCCGCGGTGCCGGCGCGATACGCGCTCGAGCGCAACGCCTGGTCGGAAGCCGCCGCGCTGACGGTGCCCGGGGTGCCGCATTGGTCCAAATTTCCGTTCATGGAGGCGTTGATCGAATACGCTCACGCCATCGGTCGCGCCCGCACGGGCGACTTCGCGGGCGCGCGGCAGGCAATCGAGCGGATGCGGCAGCTGCGCGATGCGACGACCGAGTCGAAGTTTGCCTATTTCAAACTGCACCTCGACCTGCAGCTCCAGGCGGCCACGGCGTGGGTGGCCTTTGAAGAGGGTCACAAGGATGAGGCGCTGGCCCTGCTGATTCGCACCGCGCAGGCCGAGGATGAACTCGGCAAGCATCCGGTTTCGCCCGGAGCACTGCTCCCGGTGCGCGAGCAGCTCGGTGAGCTGTTGCTGGAGCTGGGGCGGCCCAAGGAAGCGCTGACGGCCTTTGAAGCCGCGCTTAAAATTTATCCCGCCCGTTTCCGGGGTCTGAACGGCGCCGCGTTGGCCGCGGAGCGGTCCGGGGATCGGGCCGCCGCGCGGAGTTATTATGCGAAGCTGGTGGAGCAGACAAGGAAGGCGGACGGAACGCGGCCTGAGTTGATCCATGCACGCGAATTTCTCGCGACCGAAACACCGGTGGCGGTGGCGGATTGAAAGGGAATTTTTAGCGCCCGGTGCGTAGCGCAGGCGGGCCGCCTGCTCCGGAATCGGAGTGGGGAATTCGATCTCGGAGCAGGCGGGCCGCCTGCGCTACTTTCCCAAGATGGAGCGGAGATCTGCTTGGCGGCCGACAGCACGGGGTTGGGGACGAAGTGGCCGCCCCGGCAGCGTTTCAGGTGGTTCAGTGCGGTATTTTCCAAAAGCTGGAACCTAACGACGTGACCAAGGTATCAGGTGGGTGCTGATTTTGACTCCCTGATGCGTTCGAATCCGATTCGACGGCTCGTCCTTTTGTTTGCACTGCTGGGCGGAGCAATGGGGTGGGCGCAGGAGGTGGCGCCGACAGATGAGGTGGGAGGCGGGGAGTTGGAAGATGTGACGGTTTTGCCGACTTATAAGGTGAAGGGCCGGCCGCCGGAAGAACTGGGTTTCCGGATTGCTGGGCGGCTGACGTTGTTAGATTCCGGCGGCACGTACTTGATGATCAGGGAAGTTATTCCCAACACCGCGGCCGCCAAGGCGGGATTGAGACCAGGTGAGCTGATTGCCAAAATTGATGGCAAGTCGCCGTGGCTGAATCCGTTCAAACTGGGCCGACTGCAGGGCTTGCAATGGATTGAGGGCGAGGGAAGCAGGAAGACCATGACCGTCTCAATGGAGGTTCGCGCTCCGCACGCGAAAGAGCCGCGCAAGGTGACCATCGTCCTGCCTTCGCCGGCGCCGCATTGGGGAAGTGAGCAGTGGAACGCACCGGAGGGAAGGACGCCGGCGGTGGTCAAGGAAATGGGACCGATGGCGGCGCTCGCTCGCGAGGTCATGGACAATGGAATTTGGTCAATGCAGACGGATACGCCGTTTCTTGAATCGGCCCCCTGCAACGTGGATCCCGTTCTCGGTTATCGGTGGATGATCGTGCAACCGTCGGGCACGCATGCCATCTGGGTGTCACAGCAACGCGGGAAAACCGAGATCCTGCTCACCTGCTCATCGTCGGAGATGCGCTACAGTCGTTTCCTCACGTCGCCCGCTGGGGCGATGGACAAGGGGGCTTGCCTGGCTTTTAAAACCCAAAAGGAGCGGAGGGAGGTATCTCCCGAGGAGGTTCGCGTTGAATTTCAACGGGAAATGGATTTCTGGCTGACGAAGGTGAGGCGGGTTACCGGACGCTGGCCGTTCGAGGCTTGGGCCGGGGAAACCGCCGCGAATGCCGGTTCCAGTTCGCCGAAAACCACCTCGGCGAACGTCAGCGCGCCGCTGGCCGAATCGTTCCTAAAATTGCCGGTGGCGACGGTGGTCCAGAAGCAGCTTTTCCTGGATGCACTCGGGAAGATCGGACTCGACGGGGACGGCTGGGCTTTTACCGAAACATCGCGGGCTTTGGGCGATGACCACGCGACGACCGTGCGGTTCGATCCATCCATGCCGCCGGAGGAGAGCAGCATCTTGCTGAAGGTGGACGGCAAGGCCCCGAAGGCGGCTTACCTGCAGCAATGGCGCAAAGAAGGACACGGGCCGCTCCCGGGCCTGGGGGAATTGCCGCCGCTCTCGAGTGTCGTGGACGTGACCGATGTGCGGATTTACGCGGACGAAATGGCGGCGGTGGTGTTCGAACTGCCGGTGAAGGCGTCGAACGCGGAACTTCCGGCCGATAAATTCCTGGCGCGATTTCGTGTGAACAAAACGCACCGTGGATTCGAGGATTTCTCGGTGAAGCTGCGCGAGCCGATGCGCGTGGCGGGCATCGCAAAAGTGACCGACGCAGGACTGGAGGCACGTTTCCAGATGTTGGATCCCGCGCTCGCACCTCAACCGGTGTGGCTGAGGATGGGTGGCGGGGTGCGCGTATTGTTCGTCAAAATCTCGCGCGCCTTCGAGGTCACGCGCACGGATTTCACACGAGTTGCCGTCTTCGAGGACTTCGCGAAGCCCGCACCGTGATTCGTAATTCGACGATGAGATCACTCTCTCCAGCCGAAGTTTTCCGCCGCGGATTCCGCGGACCTGGCGCTCTGGAGTAACGCAGGCATCCTGATGATTCGATCTGGCTTCACGCGTCGCACGGTGTGAAAAGAGCGCATGGTGTTTGCGATCAAAGCTGAGGTTCGCGATCCGCGGGCGGAGACGTTTGTTTTCGAGGCGCAGAAGACAATGTACAGCGGCAAGCAGATCGCCAAAGGCGATACGGTGTTCGTCTTCGCGAGCGAGAACGAAGGCGGGCCAGGTCTTATCGCGAGCGGAACCGTCGCCTCGGCCAATGCGATCGCAAGGAAGCGCGGGATCGCGCGACAAACGCCGCGCGTGAGCATCACCATCCAACGCACCGTGCTCGCGAAGCGGCGTCTGGGGCGGGCCGAGCTCAAGCCTTTTACCGACTGGAACGACGGTCGACCCGAGACCGAGCTCAATTTCAAATTCTATCGCCAGGCCACGAACAAGATCGTCGGCATTTCGGATGAGGCGGCAGCATTCCTCCGCGGATTCTTCTGAAGTAGCGCAGGCGACCCGCCTGCTTTTTGAAGTAGCGAGTAGCGAGCATGTCGGAAAAAACGATCCGACCGGAATCGGTTTGAACAGAAGGCAACGAAGGTAACGAAGTGGTTTCCGGTCGGTGTTATCGTTCGTGCCCTTTACGACTATGTCTGGAGGGTTCGGAACTCATACACCAAGGGTACGATCGATTACGCGAACCTGCGTCTCTTTGTTACCTTCGTTGCCTTCTGTTCAAATGGCTGGGGGTTCGATCTCCTGAGCAGGCGGGCCGCCTGCGCTACTTTGGGACTCTATTGCTTTTTGTCCGGCATATCAGGGACGTCGACCGTCTGCACCGTGGTAGGCGCGAGATGAGCGGTGGGAAAATCCAGCGTGCTGCTTCCTTTGTTGCGCTCGCGGACTTCGCGCTCGGCTGCGAGCCAGTAATCAATGGCGCGACCTTCGATGTGACCGCCCTCGGTCCATAATTGGTAAGCACGCTGGGCGATTTCGTCACGATTCGCCACGGGATCAACCGGAGGAGTTTCTTGCGTGGGCGCAGCGTCGGCGTCGGCGTTGGGCGTTGCCTCGGCGGTAGGACGACGGGCCTTCCGGCGAAACGTATCAGCCTGAATGGTAGAATCCCGAAGCATTTCGCGTTCCTCGCGGCCTTCGTCGCCGGGCGGGGTTCCCAAAGGCCGGCCTTCTTTTTCCCATTTTTCGTAAATCTCTGCCACTGCAGCGCGATCGGGCGGGGAGCCTTTGGCGGGCAAAGAAACAGGAGGCGCGTAGGCCTGCTGGGTTTTATTTGGTTTCTGTTTCATGATGAGAAGATGGCGCTTGGACACCGACAATCGTCAGGCGTTCTTCCTCCGCGCGCCGGTGCCCGGGTTTTTTCCGGGGAGCATTCCCGGAAAAACACCCGATACTGGCAGCCCGCCCGACCGGGTACGTTCCGGATGCGCCGCGATGAAGCGGCCAATTACTTCAATCGAAACTATCCATGAAAAAGAATCGCAACATCCGCACTGAAGATTCCACCCGCCGGGAAAACGCACAGCGCGTCCCGGACAAACAGGCTATTTCGGCCCGCGCCTATGACCTGTGGGAGCGCGAAGGCTCACCTCATGGCCGCCACGAAGAGCATTGGCACCGAGCTCGTCGTGAGCTTGGCGCCGACGCTGGTGACGACGCCGAACGCATTCCCCGCTCATCGGAGGATTAAGCCTTCCCTCGACTTAACCACGCGCGGACCCCGGTCGGGAGGAAACTATGACGGGGTCTTCAACACCGCGAAAGGCAGGACCTCAAAGAGCTCCGCCAGCGGAAGCGGTTCGCCCGAACGAAACGCGCGGCCGGTAAAAAGATCGCGCCAGCCGCTGGCACTCTCGGGCAATGTCACCCGAGTGGAGCGCATCGCCATTGAGTCGCCGGCACCCGCCCGGTAGCGGCGAGGCAGGATTACGGTGATTCCTTCTTCCTCTCGGCGCCGAGCGAAAGCGAGAATTTCAGCCGATCCATCCGCCTCGAGGGCGCGATAATCGCCATGGGAAAAAAGACGGGGCGAGGTCCGCCGGAATTCCAGCAAGGTTTGGGTGACGAAGAACTTGATCCCGCCACTGCGCCAATCATCCAGCAGCCGACTCGCGCTCCTGCGGCCGGCGTCGCGTCGCAAATTATGAAGCGAGGGATAATCGACGGGCCGGCGGTTGTCGGGATCGACGAGACTGAAATCCCACGACTCGCATCCTTGGTAGAAATCCGGCACCCCCGGGCATGTCGCCTTGATAATCACCTGGGCCAACGAAACCAACGCCCCCGCTTCCGCGATCTCGCACGCGGCTGGAGTAAACGCGTCCAGGAAATCGCGGCCCTCGCGGGCTGCGGTCACCCCTTCGATGAACCGATCACACGCGGCGAGGTAAGGCTCATTTGGATTCACCTCCGACGTGTGACGCTTGGCCTCGCTCACCGCCTTGCGCAGGTGCTCGCGCAGGCGCGCCCGGAATGTATCGTCCACCTCGGCGGGTTCGAGTGGCCAGACGCCGATAAGAACCTGGAACAAGCGGTACCGATCCAAGAAGTCGGGAGCCTCGGCGTCCTTGACCCGCGTGAGGTGGGGCCGGGAGGCCAGCTCCCATTGCTTGACCCACTGTGCCCATTCGAAACTGAATTCCGACAGGACGTAGAGGCGCGCCCGCACGTCTTCGCTGAACTTGGTGTCGTGCGTTGAGGTGGTCAGCATCGTGTGCGGAGCACGCGCGAGACGGGCGATATTCTCAGCGTGAAATGTCGCGACGGAGGAACCGAACCGGCCCGGGTCCCCGCCGACCTCATTCAAGGCGATAAATCGTACGTACGTGTAGAATGCCGTGTCCTCGACCGACTTCGCCATGATCGCGCCCGTGTACTGCTGCCAGGTTCCCACCCAGCTGCGGATACGGTCGCGATAATCCGCAGTCGCACTGGGGCCGGGATAATCGCCGCGGAGAAGCGTCGCGAGAAATTCGATGGGCTTCGGGTCCGTTCGCGGATTTTCCTCGATCGCGCGCGCGGCGGCCTCGTCGATCACCGCCTGGTCTGCGGCGGAAACCCCTTTGTCGTCGGCACGGTAGGTGCGGTAGACCGGCAGATAGGCGATCAGCAGGAGCAGAGCCATCGTCAGTTCGTGACGACTGAAGTCCCGCCACCGCGGATCCTCAGTCACTAGATCGGTCAGTTGCCACCCGAGCATGCCGACCACGTCGGGAAAAAGTTCGCGCATGATCTGAATTTTCCGGGCGACGCAGGTTGCGGAAAATGACATCCGGTCCGCCGTTTCGGTTTGATAGATCGCGGTAAACGCGGCCTCCCCTGACGCATCGACAAAAATCCCCGCCAGCTGCGGGATGAACTCGTAGCCCGTGGTGCCATGCACGGGCCACGCCGGGGACAATGCTTCCCCTCCGTTCAGGATTTTTTCGACGATCAGGTAAACACGAGAACCCCGGACGCGCAGCGCCAAGGCCTGCAGTCGCTCGAGGTACCGCGCAGGCTCACGGAGGCCGTCCACATGATCGATCCGCAATCCGGTGATGGCGGAATGGCGGAGGAGTTCGCCCAATGCGGCGTGCGTCGCTTCGAATACCGCCGGATCCTCGACGCGAATCCCGACGAGGGAGCTGATTGCGAAGAACCGCCGATAGTTGATTTCGTGGATTCCCGCTTTCCAGCGCGCGAGCCGGTAGTGCTGGATGTCGAGGAGCGTGGATAATTCCGCGAACGGCGCGCGGTTGAAGGCTGTGATCGTTTCTCTCCAGCTGGCGGCGAAGGCCGCATCCACCGCAAGGCGGTCCGCAAGGACGCGGATGCAGGTTTCCGCGTCGCGGGAAAATCCAACCACGTCGTCCGACGCCTCCGGCCACGCCGCGAGCGCGGCAAAATCAGGAATGCCTGGAACGTTCGCCGCCTTCGGCATCCGGTTGAGAACAAACGCATAGCCCTCGACGTTCACGGGCAGCCGCGCGTCCCCATAGGTGAATTCAAGCCGGCCCGCTTCCTCAAGCAGCCGGATTTTTCCTTGTTCCACCACCTTCCCGAAATGGGTTTCCAAGATCGGCAGCAGAATCCGCGGATGCCCGTCGACCGCGTGCTTCGACCAGTGGATGTCAAAGAAGTCCGCATAGCGCGATCGGCGTCCGTAACGCAGGACATCGTTCCACCATCGGTTCCGGCCGCCCAATGTCGCCATGTGATTCGGGACGAAGTCGAGAATGAGCCCCATGCCACGGTGGGCCACGGCCGCACAGAGGCGATCGAACGCGGCGCGGCCGCCGAACTCCTCGTTGATCGTGGTGTAATCGGAGACGTCGTAACCATGGGTGCTCCCGGGAGTGGCGGCGAAAATGGGGGAGAGGTAGAGGTCCGAAATTTTCAGCGAAGCCCAGTAATCGAGTTCCGCTTCAGCCGCCGCGAAACCGAACATCGGCGTCAACTGCACGCGATAGGTGGCGCGCGGAATCCGGGGCAAGGAAGCAAGATTCATGACGTCATCCGGCGCAGGTGCAGCCACACCGCTTGAGCCCCCTCGAAACGCTCCGGCCAGGGCGCGCCGGGTTGAAGCGGGGAGCGGCCACCCTCGGAATCGAGCGTGACGAACCAACCGTGGTCCTCTGGCTTCTCGAGAAGTGAAGGCAGGGGAGCGTTGGGCGAGGTCGGGCGAAGCGCGAAAACGAGCGCGCGATCCCCGTCTGGGAACGAATAACGCACCACGAGCATCTCTTCGCTCGCGGCGACGCGCCAACGATCACGCGCCCGGGCCGATGGCGTGAGCCAATGATGACGCTCGCGCAGGCAGGCTCGGAAGAGTTCCAAGGTCGCCGCGCCTTTTTCGTCCCGCCGCGACCAGTCGAGCTTCGAGCGTTGGAAAGTGTCGAGATCCTGGGGATCGGGAACATCGGTGACGCCGGCATTCAAGCCGCTTTGCTCGAATTCCTTTTTTCGACCCTCCGATACTTGCTTGCCCCGCTCACCTTCGTGATCCGTGAAAAAAAGAAACGGCGAGGATGAGGCCCACTCCTGGCCCATGAACAGAAGGGGTGAATAGGGGCTGAGGCAAAGGAGGACGGCCGCGGCCCCATACGCCGCTGGGGAAACCAGGTGCTCGAGTCGTTCGCCCCCGGCGCGGTTGCCCACCTGGTCATGGTTCTCGATGCAGAGGACGAAGGCCGCCGGCGAGAGATGGGTGCACTCCGCTCCGCGCGGTTTTCCCCGCCAAAATGGATAAGGCTGGCCGCGATAAAACCAGCCGTGACCCAGCGTATCGGCGAGGGCGGCGAAGGTCCCGGGATAGCTCGCGAAATAAGATTCCCGGTTGCCCGTGAGGGCGACGCGCAGCTGGTGATGAAAATCATCGGACCACGCGGCATCAAAACCTGCTCCCGCATTTTCCGGGGTGTGCAGGATTTCAAGCGAGTTGCGTTCGTCCTCCGCGATCAGGAAAGCGCCCCGGGCGTGGACCAAAGCGCTGAGCTCGCTGAGAAAATGGCGCGGGGAGTGATCGACGATCGCGTGCGTGGCGTCGACGCGGAGGCCGTCGACGCGGAACTCGTCGAGCCAATACGCCGCGTTCCCCAACAGGAACGATCGCACGCCGGCGCTCGCTTCGCCGTCGAGATTCAGCGCCGAGCCCCAAGGCGTGCTCTCCGTCGCGTGAAAATACCGCGACGAAAATTCCGGGAGGTAATTACCCACGGGTCCCAGGTGATTGTAGACGACGTCCAGAATAACCGCGAGTCCCCGGAAGTGCGCGGCGTCCACCAAGGCCCGCAGATCGTCGGGGGTTCCGTAGCAGCGCGCGGGAGCGTAGAGTGCCACGCCGTCGTAGCCCCAATTGCGGTTGCCCGGAAAATCACCGAGCGGCATGAGTTCGATCGCTTCGGCACCGAGTGCGCGGACGTGATCGAGTTTGTCGATGGCTGCAAGAAATGTCCCGGCGTCGGTAAACGCGCCGACATGCAATTCGTAGATGACTTGACCCGTCCATTGCGGCCGGCTCCACCCGTCCGCCTTCCAAACGTACGCCGCCGGGTCGACGCACGCGGAATATCCGTGGACGCCATCAGGCTGCCAGCGCGAGGCCGGATCGGGCGCGGACGGTCCGCCATCGAGCACAAAGCGGTACCGATCGCCGGCGCGTCCCTCCCCGTCGTGCGCGCTCCAGTACCCGTTGGGCTCAGGCGCCAGTGCGATGAGACGGGGATCATGGTCGCCAATCATGACGCCGACCGAACTTCTCCCTGGCGCCCAAAGCCGATAGGTTACCCCGGAAACTGTGACCAGGGCGCCGACCGGAATCACGTTGGGGTCTTTGGAGTTCATGACGAAGCGCTATGCCGCGGGCGGCGCAGGACGATGAACGAGCGCGCCGAGGCGTCGTAATTGTCGCCGTTAAACGGCTGGTCGCTCGGCTGGGTGGGGTCGTCGGTATCGATTTCGACCTGCCATTTCCCGCGCAGGTATTCGGGCACTTCGAATGTAATGCCCTCGTGGTGCGCGTTGAGGAAGAGGAGGAAATCGTCGTCCTCGACGCGTCGCCCGTAACCGTCGCGGATTTCGGCGGCTTGTCCGTCAAGGTACATGGCGAGAGTTCTCATCCAACCCTGTTCGGTCCAGTCGTTCGACGACATCTCATTTCCGTCCGAGCGAAACCAGCGCACGCCCGGGGAATTTTCCGCCGCGTCTGGATCGCGCCCGGTGAAGTTACGGCGCCGGAAAATGGGATGCTCGGCGCGCAGCGCCGCCACGCGACAGGCGAAGTTGTAGAAGGCCTGCCGCCTCTTATCCGCACGCCACGCGGTCCACGCCAGTTCGTTGTCTTGGCAGTAGCTGTTGTTATTGCCCCGCTGCGTGCGGCTCAGTTCGTCGCCACCGCAGATCATCGGCACTCCTTGCGAGAAAAATAGGGTGCACCACAAGTTGCGTTTCTGGCGTTCGCGCAGCGCAACAATTTCCGAATCCTCAGTCGGACCCTCGGCTCCGCAGTTCCAGGAATCGTTGTGATTCGAGCCGTCCCTGTTGTCGTCTTTATTCGCCTCGTTGTGCTTCTCATTGTAACTGACGAGGTCCTCCAGCGTGAAGCCGTCGTGCGCCGTGATGAAATTGATGCTGGCCGACGGCGTGCGGTCTTGGCCCTGGTAGAGATCGGCGCTGCCGCTCAAGCGATGCGCGATGGCGGAGAGCAAGCCGCTTTCGCCTTTCCAGAGTTTGCGGACGTCGTCGCGGTATTTTCCATTCCACTCCCGCCAGCCGACCGGAAAGTTGCCAACGTGATAACCGTCATCGCCGATATCCCACGGCTCCGCGATCAGCTTCACGTGGGCGAGGGCGGGATCCTGGTACAGCGTGTGGAAAAAGGGACCATAGGGATCGACTTCCTTGCGGCTGCGCCCGAGTGCCGCCGCGAGATCGAAGCGAAACCCGTCGACGTGCATTTCCGTCGCCCAGTAACGGACGGAATCCATGAGGAAGCGCAGTGGCTGTGGATGGACCAGATTCAGGGTGTTGCCGCAGCCCGTGAAATCGAGGTAGTAGCGCGGGTCGTCGGGCATCGTCCGGTAGTACGTGAGATTATCGATGCCCTTTAAGGAGAGAGTGGGCCCGAGGTGATTGCCCTCGGCGGTGTGGTTGTACACCACGTCGATGATGACCTGCAGGCCGGCGTGGTGGAAACGCTTCACCATTTCCTTGAACTCGCGCACGGCCCCCGCCGGATCATTCGCCTTCGCGTACGAGGGCTCCGGCGCAAAAAACGCGAGCGAGTTATAGCCCCAATAATTGCGCAGTCCTTTCTCGATCAGGTGGCGGTCATGAAGGAAGTGGTGGACGGGCATGAGCTCGATGGCCGTCACTCCGAGCTTTTTCAAATGTGACAGCACGGGATCGGAGGCCAGGCCGGCATAGGTGCCGCGCAATTCCTCGGGCACCTCGGGATGCAACATCGTCATGCCCTTCACGTGCGCCTCGTAGATCACGGTATCGTACCATTGAACGTCTGGACGCGGCTCGTCCCCCCAATCGAAACGCTCGTCAATCACCATCGCGAGCGGTGCAAACGGCGCACTGTCGCGCTCATCCTTCTGCCGGTCATCCGCATCGGGCCCGACCGGCCAACCGAAGACGGCGTCGTCCCAAGCGAGCGTACGCCCAATGGCCTTTGCGTACGGATCGAGGAGAAGTTTGGCCGGATTGTGGCGCGCGCCGCGCGCCGCGTCGAATAACCCGTGCACGCGGTAGCCATACAGCTGGCCCGGATGGATCCCCTTTAGGTAACTATGCCAGATGCCATTGGAGCAATCGCGGAGGCGCACCACCCGCGGGGCCGTGTCGTCTGGAGCGCTGAATAAAACCAATTCGACCTGCGTCGCGGCGCTCGCGAACAGGGCGAAATTGGTGCCTTCGCCGCTCCAGGTGGCTCCTTGCGGAAAGGGTTTGCCGGCTTCTTGAAAATCATCGGGGAATGCGGATGCGGTCATCGAGCGGATAGTGCGGAAAAGCCACGCGTGGTTCCGGTTGACGCTCACCTCGGGCCAACTGGGAAAAATTGTGGGCGTCGCGCATCAGCGAGACTCCAAGGTCCGCGTCCCGGTTGAATCCACGCGCGCAGTGCGGGAATAATCCCGATCCGGCAACCGGGTTTCCCTGTCGCCTCAGCCCTGAACGGCTTCGGCTCGGGCGGGTCCATGCTGCATGAAGCGCCATCTCGCCGTCATGATCGTCGACATCCAGCGTGCGTTCGACCCGCCGCCGGCGTACGTCGAGAAGGTGGCGCGCTACGCTCGCCGTTTTCCCTGCCGGATTTTCACGCAGTTCATCAATCCACCGGAATCGATGTTCCGCCGGATCCTGAAACAGCGCAGCTGTCTCCCGGGAACTCCGGACTGCGATCTTCTGCTGGTGCCGGAGCCGGACGATCTGGTCTTCCAGAAAACCGCCTACGGACTCAAGCCGTCGCACCTTCGGCAGCTGAAGATGCGCGGGATCACGCGGGTGACGGTGTGCGGTCTCGACACGGACGCCTGTGTCATGGGCGTAATGTTTTCGCTCTTCGACGCCGGCATCGAATGTCACTTGAAGGAAGATCTTTGCTGGAGTTCGTCGGGTCTTCATCGGTCTGCGATGAAAATCGTCCGACATCAGTTTCCCCAACCCCATTAGCTGCGTCGCATGCTCCGCGATGTTCCCCGACCAACGGCGGTCCGGCTCCGCCCACGTCAACGAGACTCTCCTGCAGAGCGGTAGATCTCGCGGCATGAAGGACGTGGTCGACTATGGTCAGTCCGTGATGAAAGGTTCGGGACCGTCAATTCCCAGCCAACGAACGGACGTTGGCTGGCCTTTGACCGTCGCTCCTTTCCATGAATACCCCTGTTGTTTCGATTGATCCCCTCCGCGCGCGCGAAAAAGCCGCGCAGTATGACCGCGATGGTTTTTGCCTTCTGCCGCCCGTCATTCCCGCCGAGTTGCTGGCGCGGGTGACGCCGCGCATGGAGGCGGTGATGCGCGGCGAATATGAGACGGGCAAGAAACCCCTGGATTTCTGGCGCGGCGGCGACGACAACCCGAATGGGCTGCGCAAGATCGACCAGGCTCACGTTTCGGACCGCGCGATCTATGAGGCAATCACCCATCCCGCGATCGGCGAATGGGCGGCGGCTGTCACGGGCGCGCGGCGCGTGCAAGTGTGGGCGTTGCAAATGTTGGTCAAGCCGCCCGGCGGGAATGCGCGCGGCGCCATCGGCTGGCACCAGGACCTTCATTACTGGAAGACCTGGTGGCAGCCGGGCAGCAATGTGTTCACGGCCTGGCTGGCGATCAGCGACGTGCGCGAAGAAAACGGGCCGATGCATTTCGCGGCGGGCTCCCATCGCTGGGGATTGATCGAAGGCAGTGATTTTACCAGCGCGGATGAAGCATCGAAACGAAAGATGATCCCGGAAAAAGCGGAATGGCACGACGTCTCGGGTGCAATGCCCCCCGGCGCTTTCAGCCTGCATCAATGCCTGACGGTGCATGGCAGCCAGCCCAACGTTTCAGAGGTACCGCGGCGCAGTTTCGCCATCCATCTTTGCACCGAGGACGCCACGCCGATCCCCGACCGCAACATCGACACCAAGGGCGGTGGCTACGATTACCTTGAGCACCTCGACGACGCTTCGATCTGCCCGGTGATTTATGGTCGATGAGCGATTGGCGGTTTTCCCGAGCAAACGGACATGGCCGAGGTGCCGCTTTAAATCCGTGTTTACAGGGGTTCGCTGACTACGTTTCGTACCTGCAGATGACGATCGTTTCTGAATCCAGAAGAGGCCGATGGGACGGTGGAAGCCCCGCGGGCATGTTCACCATTGCTGGTTTCCTCCGCTGTGGTGGGAGTCTGGAAGACCTAGCCAGGGCGTCCCGCCCATGACCCGCATCGCGATTATTGGTCCAGGGTCGATCGGCGGCGCCGTCGCACTGTGGCTCGAGCAGACCGGTCGGCATGACCTGACGCTTTGCGCGCGCCGGCCGCTCGCCAAACTTTCCATGGATTCGCCGGCGGGGCATCTTGAAGCGCGCCTGAAGGTGTGGACGCAGCCGGCGGAAGCCGAGCCGGTGGACTGGGTTTTGGTCGCGACGAAAGCGACCCAGGCTGCGGCCACTGCCTTGTGGTTTCCCCGCTTGGTGGGCCCGACCACGCGCGTTGCGATCCTGCAGAACGGGGTGGAGCACATCGAGCTGTTCTCGCCGTACCTTCCCATTGAACGCATCGTCCCGGTCATGGTGGCCCTCTCGTCGGAGCGTCCCGCCCCTGACCACATTCTCCAGCGTGGCCCAGGACGGATGGTCGTGCCCGACGACGCCAAGGGCCGCGACTTCGTGGCCTTGCTCCAAGACACCCCGATCGATGTGAAAACGTCATCCGACTTCAAAACCGTCGTATGGCGAAAGCTCTGTGGGAACGCCCCGGGCGTGATCAATGCCCTCCTCCTGCAGCCGACGGTGGTGATGCGGGGAGAGAAAATCGGGGAGCTTGCGCGCGCGCTCGTCCGCGAATGCATCGCAGTCGGCCGGGCGGAGGGTGCCGCCCTGGATGACGACGTCGAGGGTGCGGTGGTCCAAGCCCTGCGGCAGGCCCCGCCGGATTCGATCAATTCCCTGCACGCCGACCGCGCGAACGGACGCCCGATGGAAATCGATGTGCGCAACGGGGTCATCGTGCGCCTGGGCCGGAAACACGGAATTCCCACCCCGTGCAATGCGATGGCGGTCGCGCTGCTCGAAGCGATGCAGGATGGGAGCGCGGGGCCAAGCCCAAGAGGGTAATCAACGGCCAAGGCGAGTTGGACAGAAAGGGAGTCCGGGATCAGCGAAGGAGATTTTCGCTCGCGCTCTGTCCGCGTACGTTGGTTGATCGGGCGCTTGATGCCGAATCTGAGGACTCCTGACGGTTTTGTTGGCTGGATGAAAACTGCGACGCGGACGCTTCCGTCGTTTCGGCTCGCGCGATTGCTGCAGCGCGACGCCAACAACCTGGATCTGATCAGGCTGGTGTGCTCATGCCTGGTAATTTTTGGCCATGCGTTCGTCCTGGTGCAGGATCCCGATTTTGAATTGTCCGACTGGGATCCGTTCACGTGGCTGGGATATCCCGGGGTATATTCCGCATCCGTCGCCGTGAAAATTTTCTTTTTCATCAGCGGCGTACTGGTGACCAACAGCCTTTTGACCAAGCGGTCGGTGACTGGATTTTTGCTGGGTCGTTTCTGGCGGATTTGGCCCGCGCTGCTGGTCACGCTCGCCTTGACCGCATTTGTCGTCGGTCCGCTTTTCACGCAGCTCACGCTGACGGATTATTTCACGAACCCGTGGACCTATCATTACGTGTGGGGAAACCTCTGTTTGTTGGCGTGGAACAATCTTCCGGGAGTCTTCCAATCCAATCCGACGGGCGAGGCCGTAAATGGTTCATTGTGGACCCTCGCATTCGAGGTCGGAGCCTACCTCATCACCCTGATTCTCTGGCTGGTGGGAGCCTTCCGGCAACGTTGGGTGTCGGGGTTGCTCCTGGTTTTGATCACAATTGATCCATTGCGGGGTCAGTCGGGAATACTGCCGTGGATCGATTCGAATCCGCAGGTGATCTGGCTGCCCTTTTGTTTTGGCTTCGGTGCGTTCCTGGCGGTCATGGCCGATCGGGTTGTTTTGCACCCCGGGATGCTCGCTGCGATTTTGCTGCTGTTCTACCCGCTCCGTCACAGCGCCTTTGGCCAGCTGTTGGGGCTGGTTTTCCTCCTGGGTACTGTCCTTTACGTATCCGGATTGACTCTGCTCCGGAAACTGCGACTGCGGGCCGATCTTTCATACGGCGCCTACATTAGTGCGTACCCCATCCAGCAGATGCTGGTCGCGAAGTTTCCGCATTGGTCGCTGCCGGTTCATTTTGTTGCGACCCTGGCCGGCGCATTGATTTTCGGATATTTTTCGTGGCATCTGATCGAGCGTCCAGCGCTGCGCGCCCGCCAGCGTTGGGCGGATGGCTCCCAGCCGACGGAGGTCAATTGCCCAATCCACACCTTGTGAAGCAATCCACGTTTTCAGATCGCGAATTGGGAGCTTGGTCGCGACTATCATTCGCGGCGGTATTGGTGGGAGTGCTAATACTTTTCCATTATGCCGGACGATGGGAGAGCGAGGGAACCTCGGCTTTTTTGAAGAGTGAAGAGCGAAGCCTGACGACAGCGTGGCTGACGCGCATGAATGTGATTAAGCCCGCATCGGTTTCATTTACCGAATGGACATTCAAGGATTTGCCAGAGCGGCGCGTCCTGATGGTCCACCCACCGGCCCGGTTGGAGTGGACTTTGACCGAGGCTGACCGCGCGGTGCTGTTGGGTTTTGGGTTCGATCCCGCTGTATATGGCAAGCCTACGAACGGCGCTGACTTCATTCTCGAGCTGGTCAGTCAAAAATTCACCCATCCCGTGTTCCGGAGGCGACTCGATCCCGTGCGAGAAGCCGGGGATCGGGGCGAAAAACTTCAACTGGTGCAACTGCCTCCTTTTGAAGCTGGCTCGCGGTTGGTCTTTCGCACGGAAGGGGGCCAGTTCAATGACACGGCGTGGGACTGGATTTATCTTTCGCAGCTGAAACTCCGGCAGGGTTTTTCATTACAACAAAAACAATATCCCCGGTTCAATCGGTACCCGCAGCGGGTGTCGGGTGAAAATTTTTCAATTTTCGAAGGGCAATCGGGTCCGTTCCTCTTTGCCCCCGCTTCATCGGTCATGGAATTTCGACTGCGGGGAGACGAACGGCAGGTTGAGCTGGACTATGGTTTCCTGCCGAACGCGTACAGCGAGGGAGGGCATACCGACGGCGCGATTTTCCGCGTTGAATTGCAATCACCCGATGGCGGCTTGCGAAACCTTTTTGAGCACTATCCCAAACCCAGTGAGCAGCCGGGCGATCGCGGCTTGCTCACGGCTCGGATCCTCCTGCCGGTCCATGCCGCCGGTGACCGGCTGATCCTGAGTATCTTGCCGGGAGAACACGGTGACGCCAGTTGGGATCACACATTTCTCAAGCGAGTTGAATTCAAGTAACATAGCGCAGCGTTGAAGGAGTGCGGCGTCGGGCTTGAGCTGCTCAAGCCGAAGTCGCGGGGATTCTTCGCTGTCGCTGCTTATGGAATTTGAATGCAGAGACGCGGCGGAGCCGAGGGCGGAGCGCGTTTGGGACAACGCGTTCCGCCCGAAGATCGTGACTGGCTGATTCGACCGAGCTGGCTTCTACACGAGGTCGAAGCGGTCAAGATTCATCACCTTGGCCCACGCTGCGACGAAGGCATGGATGAACTTTTCCTGGGCATCCGAACTTCCGTAAACTTCCGCCAAGGCACGGAGCCGAGAGTCGGAGCCGAAGACGAGATCAACGCGGGTCGCAGTCCACTTGATGGCACCGGTGGCGCGGTCGCGGCCTTCGAAGAGGTCCGCGGTGCCGGAAGTCGGCTTCCATTCGGTGGCCATGTCGAGGAGGTTCACGAAGAAGTCATTCGTCAACTTGCCGGGACGCTTGGTGAAGACGCCGTTTTGGGACTGGCCTTCGTTGGCGTTCAGGACGCGGAGACCTCCGACCAGGACCGTCATTTCCGGGGCGGTGAGAGTCAGGAGCTGGGCCTTGTCGATCAAGAGCTGCTCTGCGGTCAAAACGAATTTCCGCTGGAGGTAATTCCGGAAGCCGTCGGCCAGGGGCTCGAGGACGGCGAAGGACTCGACGTCGGTCTGCTCCTGCGAGGCGTCCACGCGGCCGGAGGTGAAGGGAACGGCCACGGTGCAACCGGCGTCCTTCGCGGCCTGCTCGACGGCGGCGGAGCCGGCCAGGACGATCAGGTCGGCGAGGGAGATTTTTCCACCGCCGGCTTGGGCGGCATTGAATTCACCGCGAATGCCCTCGAGGGTTTTGAGCACCTTGGCAAGCTGCGCCGGCTGATTGACGGCCCAGTCCTTCTGCGGCGTGAGACGGATGCGGGCGCCGTTGGCGCCGCCGCGTTTGTCGGAACCGCGGAAGGTGGAGGCCGACGCCCAGGCGGTCGATACCAGTTGCGAAACCGTCAGGCCGGACGCGAGGATCTTCTGTTTGAGCGCGGCGACATTCTTTTCGTCGATCAGCTTTTGGGCGACGGCGGGGAGAGGGTCTTGCCAGATGAGCTCTTCGGCGGGGACTTCGGGGCCGAGGTAGCGGGCACGGGGACCCATGTCGCGGTGGGTGAGCTTGAACCAGGCGCGGGCGAAGGCGTCGGCGAATTGGTCCGGGTTGGCGAGGAAGCGGCGCGAGATTTTCTCGTACGCCGGGTCGACCCGCAGCGCGAGATCGGTCGTCAGCATCGAGGGCGCGTGGCGTTTCGACGGGTCGTGGGCATCGGGGATGTTGCCGGCGCCGGCGTTGCCCTTGGGTTTCCATTGTTGGGCGCCCGCCGGGCTCTTCGTCAGCTCCCATTCAAAGGCGAAAAGGTTTTCGAAGAAATTGTTGCTCCACTTGGTGGGCGTGGCGGTCCAGGTGACCTCGAGGCCGCTGGTGATGGTGTCGCGGCCTTTGCCTGTGCCGAAGCTGTTCTTCCAGCCGAAGCCCTGGGCCTCGAGGCCGGTCGCTTCGGGCTCGGGGGCGACATGGGACGTGGGCGCGGCGCCATGCGTCTTGCCGAACGAGTGACCGCCGGCGATGAGAGCGACGGTTTCCTCGTCGTTCATGGCCATGCGCGCGAAGGTTTCGCGGATATCGACCGCCGACTTGAACGGGTCGGGGTTGCCGTCGGGGCCTTCGGGATTGACGTAGATCAGGCCCATCTGGACTGCGGCGAGCGGTTTCTGGAGATTGCGGCCGTGGGTATTTCCATCGGAGTCGTCGTCGGAGACGGTCACTCCACCTGGCTTAACAACTCCCTCGGAGCCGCCGGCATAACGGATGTCGCCGCCGAGCCACGTTGTTTCTGAGCCCCAATAGACGTCCTGATCCGGTTCCCACGTATCCTCGCGCCCGCCGGCGAAGCCGAAGGTCTTGAAGCCCATGGTCTCGAGGGCGACGTTGCCGGTGAGGATCATGAGGTCGGCCCAGGAAATCTTGCGGCCGTACTTTTGCTTGATCGGCCAAAGGAGCCGGCGGGCCTTGTCGAGGCTGACGTTGTCGGGCCAGCTGTTAAGCGGGGCGAAACGTTGCTGGCCGCGGCCGCCGCCGCCCCGGCCGTCGCCGATGCGATAGGTTCCGGCGCTGTGCCAAGCCATGCGGATGAACAAAGGGCCATAGTGGCCGAAATCGGCGGGCCACCAGTCCTGCGAATCGGTCATCAGCGCCGCGAGATCCCGCTTCAAGCCCGCGAAATCGAGGCTCTTGAACTCCTCGGCGTAGTTGAAGTCCTGCTCCATGGGATTGGACTTCGACGAATGCTGGTGCAGCAGTTCGAGCTTCAACTGTTTCGGCCACCAGTGGTGGTTCGTGGTGGCGGCAGGGATCGAGGCCCCGTGGTTAAACGGGCATTTGGCTTCGGTAGACATGGCTTTTTTCGATTAAGGTAAATTGATCAGGGCGGAAATCGGTTCAATTCGCGCGACGCCGGGAATGGGCCGGGCGCCGGATGACGGCGAGGTGGGTGAGTTTGTCTGGGGAAGGCGAGGGCATGCGCACCGGCGTGTGACTGGGCTGATTAACAGAAAACACGGTGGATGATGGAGCCTCACTTTTAGTTTCTTCCGACGGTAATCAAGTCCTGACAGCGGCGGTGCGCTGATTGTTGCCGGCGGCGGCTGAGCTCCAATCGGGCACGGATTGGTTCGGTCGAGGACAGAAATCGGACGTTGAACCCACTTGAGCCCGAACAGTCCTGTGCCAGCTTCAAAGCGTGACGTTCAGCAAAACGAATCTCTGGTATCTCGGGGCCCATTTCATGGCAAATATCCAGGCTCGAGACCGGAACTCGGCTCGTCAGAACCTGGATTTGATCCTCGGCATCATTGAGCACGAAAGCAATGGGCGGTTCGGATATTTCAAGCTCCGCACCCTGCAGGTTCTGACCAATGCGAACCGCGCGGCATTCAATGCCGGGGCTTCGACGGAACTGCTGAATACGCACAGCCTGCAGATCGTATGGCAAATCGACGAAGTTCAATCGGCGGCGCAATTGCTCCAGATAGCGCATGGTGCCGTCGATAAAACGATCGGCCTCGTCCCGGTCGCAAACGAGTACCGGGATCGAATCGTGCAGGAGGCGATTGCCCATATTCGCGACCATTTCGCCGAGGACCTGACCCGGGATACGATCGTGCGGAGCCTGGGATGCAGCCCCACTCATTTCAGCCGGATATTTTCACAGGCCACCGGATACACTTTTCGCGATTTCCTGATCCAATGCCGTTTGGAAAAGGCCAAGGAGCTCCTGAGAAATTCGCACCTGCTCATCGGCGAAATCGCGCAGCAGGTCGGTTATGACGATCCATTTCAGTTCTCGAAACTTTTCCGGATCCGCCTCGGCATGAGTCCTCGCCAGTTTCGCGAAGCGCGCCTTTCCCCGGTTGATGTGATCAAGCCGAACGAGGAATGACGCGGGCGCGCAGGTGGCAAAGGCCGCGCAAGAGGCCGTTCTTCCACACCGGATTGTCTTCCAGAATTTCAATTTGATACGGACCGGTGAGAAGTTCCTCGAGTGCGACCTGCACTTCGAGTCGGGCGAGGGCTGCACCCAGGCAGAAGTGGGCGCCGTGACCGAATGCAACGTGGCGCACGGGATTACGCTTCACGTCGAGCCGGTCAGGATCCGGATTTGCCGCGGGGTCGCGGTTGGCCGAACCCAGGAACTGAAGGACGATTTGGCCTTTGCGCAGCGACTGTCCGCGTAGCTCGCAGTCTTCCGTGACCACGCGCCGATTGCGCTGAAATGGGGAATCGAAACGCAGCAATTCTTCCACGGCGTTGCGGATCAAGGGTGGGTTGGCGCGAAGAATTTCACGCTCGGCCGGGTTCTGGTGCAGGCGCAGCAGACTCGTTCCGAGGAGATTGGTGGTGGTTTCGTGGCCTCCAATCAGGATGGTGGTGAGCGTCGATATCATCTCGTCATCGGTAAGCTTGTCCCCGGCCTCGCGGGCTTGGACGAGCGCTGTCACCAAATCGTCCTTCGGGTGAGCTTTCCGCTCGTCCGTCAAACTGTGAAACCGATTGCGCAGCCGCACCAGGGCGTCGTTGGACGCGAGCAAAACCTCCTGGGAGGGTCGCGGCGTCGCCATGAACTCGACGGTTTTGCTCGACCAAAGCTTGAAATCGTCCCGCTCCGCCTCGGGCACGCCCATCATCTCGGTGATGACGGTGATGGGCAGCGGATAGGCCAGATCCCGCACCACGTCCATTTCGCCATTTCTCAGCGCGACTTTTGCGAGGATGCCGCGAACAATTTCACGGATTCGATCTTGAAGGCGCCGGATCGCCGAGGGGGTGAATCCCTGCTGCACCAGCCGGCGCAATCGCGAGTGATCGCCGCCATCCACGTTGATGAGCCCCGTGTTGTAATGAGAAATCAGCGGCCGAATTCTATCCTGGAATGAAACCGGGAGTTCCGACTCGAAGACAGCGGTCAGCCGGCGGACGCTGGAAAAGCGCTCCGGAGTATTGAGGGTTGCGACAACATCATCGTGCCGCGTGAGCAACCAGCAACCCCATGATTGCGACCAGCAAACCGGGGCGGTTTCCCGCAATTCAGCGT
Organism: Verrucomicrobiota bacterium; assembly: GCA_028293545.1. Classification (GTDB taxonomy): domain Bacteria; phylum Verrucomicrobiota; class Verrucomicrobiia; order Opitutales; family Opitutaceae; genus Opi-474. The sequence goes on from JAQGOP010000053.1 coordinate 95,123, forward strand.
AAAGCGCGTAGGGATTGCGCATGAACTCCTCGCTCTGCAGCCGGGCATCGACGGGAAATTCAGCGGGTTTCATGAGGGGATGGGTGATGTTCCTGCGGGATAAGGGGTGATCGAGGACAGTGCTAGGCGCGCGGACGTCGGGCGCGCAGTTGAGCGACTTCCGCTGCCGGCGGTTTTTGCCAGGTGCCATAGCGGCTCAGCGTCGGGATTCCGGCCTTGCGCGCTTCCACGAGAAACTCCGTGGTTTTGAAACCCGTGAGCACCGGATCGATGATCGGCACCCCTTGGAGGTCGCCGCGACCGGCCACCGTGAGGGGGCAACTCTGGAGCGTGCAGCCCATGAGAATGGCTTCCGCGCCGTCCTCCTCGATGCACTTGCGCGCAACGTCGAGCGTGCGCTGGACCAGAATAGAGGGATCCGTCCGTTCGGCGTAGGACTCGCGGGCGGACAGGTTGATGTGACGGACGGACGCCAGTTTCGAATCGGTGCCGTAGAGCTGGGCGAGTTCGCGATAGCAGTGGACGGTCTTTGGTTCGGTCGCGATGACCGAGTATCGCTGCGAGATTTGATTCACGTAGTGCGCGCTCGATTCGAATGCTCCGGTCACGACAATGTCGGCCACTTCGCGTGCTTCGCCCAGGCCGGGATCATAGCAGCAGCAGATGAAGACTGCGTCGAAACCCTGGTCCTGCGCGCGCAGCACGCGTTCGACGACAGCCGAGGCGCACTGAAGCCGATAGTAGATGTAGGTGACGTAGTTGAGCGGAAAGACATCCGCGATGTTCTCGAATACGAGTTCGGTGTCCGGACGTGCGACGCGGCGGCAGTGTTCGGCTTCGAGCGTGACACCGGCGAATGGATTGAGGACGAGGATTTTCATGAGAGTGCGGGGAAGCGGTTGAGTCGGAAAAGGGAAATATCCTGCGCGGGCGTACGCCCCTGGATCAGGTGGGAAAGGACTTCGCCGATCACGGGAGTGAACTTGAACCCGTGCCCCGAGCACGGTGAGCACAGGATGACCCGCGGCGTTTCAGGATGATGATCGATGATGAAATTCTGGTCGTTCGTGAACGTCTGCAGGCACGCCTGATGCGCCACCGCGCGCCCGGCGAGCGATCCAAAGGTGTTGCGCATGAACTGGGAAAGATTCTGCAGATCGGACGGCAACAGCTTGTCGTGCTGCTCGTCCGCGGAATCGAGGGGCGTGCCTCCACTGGTTTCGGCGGTTTTGACCGTGCGGCCATCGAGCGTGGGAAACCCGTAGAAATCCCCGCCGCGATTTTTCAGGATGAAGACCGGGCAAACCTCGGGACGGAAGAGGCTGATATCGGCCATCTCGAACCAAACCTGGACCTTGCGTTTCAGCGTCATGCTGGCGCCCAGCTTTCGCAGTTCAGGGATGATCCACGCGCCGGTGGTGAGGACGAGTTTCGCCGCGCGCAATCGACGCTTGTCCGTGCGCACCTCGACGCCATTGGCATCGGCCTGCCAGGAGATCATTCGCTCATCGGGCAGGAGCGTGGCGCCTTCCTCCAAGGCCGATGCCGTATGGGCCTTCACGAAGGCTTCCGGATTGCCGAAGCCTCCCGCCGGGTCGAAATATACGATGGAATCGTCAGGCAGATTGAAATGCGGATAACGCACCCGCGCTTCATCGACCGTCCAGCACGCATGTGGCAAGTCGTGCGTGGCGAAGCATTTTTCCATCCCGCGATGAAATTCACTGCCGATGACGCCCGCCGTGATCAGCCCGACATTGTGGAAGAGAGTCACGTTGCGACGGCGCTCGAGTTCCGCCATCAGCTCGTAGCTCCGGTGCATCAGCGGCACATATGAAGGGTCGAGGAAATATGCCTTCCGGATGATCCGCGAATCGCCGTGGCTGCTCCCGCGGCTATGGCCGGGCTCAAATTGCTCGATTCCGCAAACCTTCAGGCCGTCCTGCGCGAGATGGAAGAGCGCGCTGCTGCCCATCCCGCCCACACCAGCCACGATTACGTCGTAGGTGTCAGTCATCGTGATGGTCGTAGTGTTCGTGAACGAAGTCCGGCGAAACGTAACCATTCTCCTGGTCGAGCGCGATGGCCTCGCGCGCGCGTTCGCGTGGTGCGCCCCAACCGCCGCCGCCCGGGGTTTCGATGCGGATGCGATCGCCGCGGCGGAGGGTGACGACGGTCTTGGTCGGCAACTCCCGCTGGGTTCCGTCCGGCGAGATCAAATAAGTGTGGGCGCCGCGGGCATGGCCGCCGCCGTCAAGTCCCCAGGGCGTAAATCGGCGTCGATCGGAACTCAGGGTCATGGTGGCGAGTTCCCCCAGGAACAGAAATTCGCGCACCAGCCCGCAACCTCCGCGGAATTTTCCGGGGCCACCGCTGTCCGGGACCAGGCCATACCGCACCACCCTAAGCGGATAGCTTCGCTCCACGACTTCGATGGGAGTGTTCTGCGTATTGGTCAGATGGTTTTGCATCCCATCCGCGCCGTCGAGGTCGTGACACGCGCCAGTCCCACCGCCGTAGGTTTCGACAAAATTAAAATATCCTCCGGTCGCCGGATTGAGCCCGCCGATGTTGGTCAGGTTCATTTCGCTGCTGCACGCGGCGCAGACCCTGGTCGGCGCGCACTGGTAGAGCGCGCCCAGGATGACATCCACGACGCGTTGATCGGTGAGGATGTTGGCGTTTCCGATCGCGGCAGGGAAACGTGCCTGGAGCAGCGAGCCTTCCTCGGCGAGGACGGTGATGGGACGATGCGCTCCGGCGCAGCTCGGAAGGTCGGGGTCGACCACTGCCTTGATGGCGTAATACACGCACGCACGCGCGGCGGAGATCCGGGCGTTGAGCGGCCCGGCGACCTGGGGCGACGTGCCGGCGAAATCGGCGACGAGCTTGCCGCCGCCCACGGTGAGTTTTACCCGGATTCGGACCGGCGGCCCGCCCGCGCCATCGTCGTCGAGGAAATCCTCGAAACTGTACGATCCCGGTTTCAGCTGCGCCAGCCCGGCGCGCATGCTGGATTCGGCATGGTCAAGAATCGCGGCGAGATCCCGGGCGATTTCCTGGGCCGTCGCGACCTTGTAACATTCGAGCACGCGCTTCGTTGCGGTGGTCGCGGCCGCCCATTGCGCCATGAGGTCGCCCTTGAGTTCCCGCTGCGTGCGAACGTTCTGGCGGATGAGGTCATAGATGGCCTCGTTCATGACCCCGCGCGAAAACAGTTTGATCGGCGGAATCTGGAGTCCTTCCTGGTAAATTTCCGTCACGCCGAACGGCATGCTGCCGGGAGCGTAGCCACCCATGTCGACGTGGTGCGAGGTGGTCACGATCAACAGGACCGGCTTTCCTTCGTGGAAAACGGCCGACACCATGGACACGTCGGGCAGGTGCCCGGGTCCGTCGGGGTAGGGCAGGTTCGTGATGACTGCGTCGCCCTCCTCAAAGTGGGCGAGCGGAACCTTCGCGAGCACGGAGCGGATCACCCCGGGCATGATGCCGAGGTGCAGGGGAGTGCCGACCTCCGCCTGCGCGATAATCTCGCCGTTGGGCAGCGCGAGCGCGGTGGAACAGTCGAAACGATCGCGGATGTTCGGCGAATAACTCGCTCGAATCATGGCGGCGCAGACTTCCTCGGCGATGCCCCGCCAGCGGTTGCGGAGAATCTCGAGTTGGATGGGATTGACGGCGGAAAGGCTCATGGGGCGCGATTGGGGGTTGCGGCGCGCAAGACAAGATTTCCAAAGGGATCCACTTTGGCTTGGTGACCAGGGGGAACCCAGGTCGTGGTGTCCGGCTGTTCGATCACGGCCGGGCCGCTAATGACGGTGCCGGACGCCAGCGAAAACCGGCGGTAGACGGCGGCCTCGATGTTTTTCCCGTGGAGAAACACGTTGCGCTCGCCGATGCGCGCAGGGGATTTTTCCGGGGAATAGGGCGGCGTGACGCTCTCGCGGGCGTGGAGGGTCACCACCGCCCACAATGCCACGATTTCAACGGGTTCATCGGCGAACGCGTATCCGAAGAGCCGGCGATGCGCCTCGTGGAATAGCGCCGCGACCTCCCGGTCCTTGATGGTTCCGCCTGGGATTTCGACCGTGAGGGAGTGGCTCTGACCCTGGTAACGCAGCTGCAGGCGACGATCGAGACGGTGGGTTCGTTCCCCGCCGCTTTTGATACCGAGGCGTCCTCCCGCCTCCTGTTCGAGGTGGTCGAACCTTTCGGCCAGCTCTGATGCCGCCGCGGCGTTCAGCGGACGGAGCCAGGTCTGGAGTTGCTCCTCGCGCATTTCTGAAATCAGCAAACCGACCGCGGAGAAGACGCCCGGTAGAACCGGCACGATGACTTCGGCGAGGCCCATTTCGTCGGCGAGCTCGGCGCCATGAAGCGCGCCGGCGCCACCGAACATGCACAGCGAGAATCGGGCCGGGTCATGGCCGCGTTCGACGGTGAGCTTGCGAATCGCGGCCGTCATCCGCGCATTGACGACCCGGATCATGCCTTCCGCAGTTTCCTCGATCCCCAATCCCAGCGGAGAGGCGAGGCGCGTTTCAATCGCCCGGCGCGCCGCGGCCAGGTCGAGGTCCATTCCGCCGGCGAGCGACGATCGCGCCGCAATGCGACCGAGAACGAGATTGGCGTCAGTCACCGTTGGCTCGGTCCCGCCGCGGCCGTAGCACACGGGACCGGGCACCGCCCCGGCTGATTGCGGCCCGACGCGGAGCGCTCCGCCGGCGTCAATCCATCCAATGCTGCCGCCGCCCGCTCCGACCGTGTGGATGTCGATCATCGGCACATTGATCGCGAGCCCGCTGATATCGGAGCGGCTCGAGTAGCCGAGTTTTCCGCCGTGAATGACTGAGACATCGAAACTCGTGCCGCCGATATCCGCGGTGATAAGGTCGGGCCGTCCGGTTTCCGCGGCGAGACGGACCCCCGCGACCACGCCACCCGCCGGGCCGGAGAGCAATGTCTCGACGCTCCGCTCGCCGGCAACAGCGGCGGTGGTCATGCCGCCGTTGGACTTCATGATGAACAGCGACGACGGCAGGCGTTTCTGACTCAGGCTCGATTTCAACCGTTCGAGGTAACTCTGCATCTTCGGCTGCACGTAGCTATTGATCACGCACGTGCTGAATCGTTCGTACTCGCCCTGGCTGCGGACGACCTCGTGCGACAGGCAAATCTTGGTCCCGGGCAGGTGCTGCCGCAGGAGGTCGCGCAGGGCGCATTCGTGCGCGGGATTCACGTAACTGTTCAACAGACCCACGGCGATGGATTCTATTTTCTCGGCCTTGAGCCGGGCGATGACCGCACCGAGCGATCCGGTGTCGAGCGGGGTTTCGACGGTGCCGTCGCACAGGATGCGTTCCGGTACTTCGAAGATCAGGGAACGCGGCACGATGGATTTCGGGCGGCGGCCGCGCAGATCGTATAGGCGTGGACGGTTTTGGCGCTGGAGGATGAGCACATCGCGAAATCCCTCCGTTGTCAGGAAGGCGGTTCGCGCCCCTTTGCGCTCGAGCACGGCGTTCGTGGCGACCGTCGATCCGTGAATGAGATGATCGACCTCCGCGCGGTCGAGTCCTTCGCGCGTGCACATTTCGATGATCCCATTGCACAGGGCTTCTCCGGGATCATGCGGAGTGCTGTGCACCTTGTGAAACAACCGGCGGCCATCCTCGACGTTGATGGCCACCAAGTCAGTGAATGTTCCGCCCGTATCGATGCCAATGCGCCAGCTCATAAAAAAAAGTGCGGGTTACGGCCGTGCCACGATTTCAGCCAGGACGCGGAGGAAGGTTTCGACCTCTTGCGGCGTGTTGTAGTGGGCGAGTGAAACTCGCACGACTTCGGGAACGCCGAGCGCCGTCAGCGTGTGACCGGAGTAGGCGTCGGTCACGCGGTCGTGCACGATCACGCCCCGATTTCCGAACTGCTGTACAATTTCACCGGTGGTCAGCCCCTCGATCGTAAAGGCGAACACCGCTTCGCGACCGCGGACGGGGTCGCGCTGGCCGTGAAGGGTTACCCGCGGATGCCTGGCCAAGCCCGTCAGGCCTTCGACACCTTCGAGCAGGCGCCGACTCAGCGCCGCCTCGTGGTGTGCAATCGCCTGCATGCCCGCCGCGAGCTGGCTGCGCCGGTCCCGTTGCGAAATCGATGCGTCCGCCTGGGTCCCAAGCCACGAGAGATAATCCACCACGCAAGTAAACGCGGCGAACCCGCCGGGATCGCGCGTGCCCAGATCCCAGTCGGCCGCGGGTTTTCCCAGCAATTGCGCGTGCGGCAGTTTCGTGAGACGCGGGCTGAGATACGCGAAGGCGAGGCCCGGTTTGGAAAAAACCTTGTACGCCGAGAAGACATAAGCGTCGACCCCGGAAGCCGCGACATCGACGAGGCAATGCTGGGTATGCTGGGCGCCGTCGGCGACGATGATGGCTTGTGGCGCGCGGGCGCGAACCTGTCGCACGACCTCGTTCAGGTCCGACTGTCCACCCGTGATGTTCGACGCGTGGATGATCGACACCGCCACGGTGCCCGAATCCACCTGCGCAGCGAACGTGTCGGCATCCAATGCGCCGGTTTTCCGGTTGAGCGGAACCACGCGGCGTTCAAGGCCGTGTCGATCCGCGAGGAATTTCGCCGCATCGTAGAACGATGCGTGGTCGAGCGTGCTGCAAACCAGATTGGTGCCGCGAATGCCTGCGACCGCCGCGGAAAGAATGCGGAACGCGCACGAGGTCGTGCTTTGGTCGCAGAGGATCGCGCCGTCACGGGCGTTCAGGAATGTCGCGACGTCTGCTCGTCCGCTCCGGAGCACGCGACCGATTTCGGACGAGGCGGCGTTTTCGCGTCCGGCATTGTCGGGCAGCGAGGAGTATTTCAGGTCGGCATCGAACACGCTGCGAAGCGTCAGTCCGCCGCCGGCGTTTTCAAAATAAACGCGGGCACCGCTGAATGGATCGCGATCGGCGTGAAGGAATCGGCTGCGGATCGCCTCGAGCAAGGAAGCCTCGAAGAGTTTTTCCGCAGGGTTGGCGGCGAGAGCTGGCATGAACTCACTCTAGCAGTTTGGACCGCGCGAATGACATGGGCTTTCGTGCTCTTTCATGTTGTCCGATGCGTTTCGGAACGAACGGCGCTTAATTTTTTAACCGCGAATGGACGCGAATGGACGCGAATCCGGAGTCGGAATTTCAAGCGGAGTAACGGCGATCGGAGGAAGAGGGTGGAGCGGGTTGTTAACGCGCTCCACCACTCAAGCCGCGAGAACTGGATTCGCGTTCATTCGCGTCCAGTCGCGGTTTAAAAAACTCCGGCGCGATGCGGGCCGGGCCCGGCGCTTATGACGTCCTAATTACGGGACACTGGGCGTGCGCGATTCGGCGGTCAGAGATGACCGGAAAATATCTGCGTCTCCCTCGGTTGGACCCGCATAAGGCGGCAGCATGCGGAGGGGAAAATCCGGCGCCTTCATCCGGTAGAGGAGCTTGTCGTAACCGCCATCCATGTGGAAGCGCCCCGCGCCCAGTCCCAGAAGCGTCGCGAGCATGGCCCGCAGCTGGACGATTATCTCTTTCCGTCGGGCATCGTCGCAGGTCGTAAACTCACGTCCCAGAACGTCGGATACGGAGGAAAGCGAAATCAGCAGGCCGCAATCCCCGACGGTGCGGGCTTCGGCGTAGCCGAATTCGGTGAAGAAAAAACGCAGCCGCGGCGAAAGCTCCATCAGTTCGCGGACCTTGATCGGATCCTGGATTCCCGTCTTCACCGCGACCAGATTGGGATGGGCTGTCACCAGGCGGCGGTATTCGGCCGCTCCCAGGACGCGGCCCACGCGCCCGAGGTTATAGTGGAGAAAGTGGGAGTCGGGGAAACGGCCGCAGGTTTCCGCAAAGAAACGATCGAGCTCAGCTTCGTTGAGCGTGCCCCAACTTGGAAGCGAGAGCTGGAATTCCCGAAAACCCAGGGAACGTCCGAATTCAATGCGCTCGATCACGGTGCCGAGCGAAAGGGAAATAATCCCCAGCATCGGTTGCGCGGCGTGTTTCACGGAACTCTTCCAGAACGCCGTCGCGATCTGGCGAAACTGGGTTTCTGACACGCCGTAGCCTTCTCCCGCGGTGCCAAAAATGTAGAGATAGGGAGTCAGACTTCGCACGAGCGCGGCGACCTGCCGGTCGAAGGCGGACTCGTCGAATTCGAACCGTTCGGTCCAAGGAACGACGGCCGTGCCGAGGATCGTGCGATCCTGCATCGGGTTTTTCTTCGCAGCGGGGAGGGAAGAGGCAGTGACTTTAGGCATAGTGCGATTTTGCGTGCGCTTTGGCTTCGGGAGGAAGGCCGGTGACTTGTTCGTGCATGAAGTCCACGCGCTGTTTGAAATAGAGCCCCAGGCCGTAGACGTCGGAGCCACATCCGAAAACCCGGTAGCCTTCCGCCAGCAATTCCGGCAGCGGCGCCATCATTCCCGGAAGCATCGCGAATTTTCCATGTTTGCGCGCGGCCGCCCCGATGCGCTTGCGCGCGTTGAGGATTTCCGGGGAATCCATCTTGCCGACTTTGCCGATGCGGTGGCTGAAATCGCCCGCGCCGAAAAGCAGCATGTCAAATCCAGGCACCGCCGCGATCTCCTCCACGTTTTCCAACGCCTCGGGCGATTCGATCTGCAGGATCACGATCACTTCCTCGTTGGAGTGGCGGATATACTCGTCCATCGGGAGCTGGCAGAAGAGGCCGTCGACATTGCCGCCATCGAGGGCGCGTTTCCCAAGCGGATGAAACCGGGTCCATTCCACGATCTGGCGGGCTTCCTCGGCGGAAGCGACGTGCGGGACGATGATCCCGGTGGCTCCGGCCTCGAGAGGAAGGATATAACTGCTGTAGCTGCCCCGCGCGACGCGAACGAGGCAATCAATGTCATGAAGCCGCGCGGCCCGAATCTGGTTTTCGATGCCAATCCAGTCGTTGGGGACGTGCTCGGTGCACAACCAGACGGCATCGGTCCCGGAAAGTCCGGCGAGTTCGCTCACGCGAGGATCGGAAAGATTGAGTTTTAGGATCGTCGGGATTTGGCCCTGACGAAGTTGCGCTAACACACGACTACCTCGGGTTTTCATAAATAGGGGGGGGCGAAGGCCAGGTGATTTCAGTTAATCAAATTGTGGTGAGGAACAGGGCATCGATCAGGCGTACACAGAAGTGGCCGCAGATTGGATACAAGCAAATTCAAAAACATCCGAAAGGAAGGCAATGAATGGTTTTCAGCCTATTTCTTGATGTTCACAAATCCCGAATCCCCGACTTATTGACATTAATGGATATCCTCCTTACTCCATTGAATACGCCCGCGGAAAGTTACCGCGCCGCACGTTTTTATGAATGAAACCGATATTGAAGGCTTCCCGACCGAAAATGCTCACACACAGAGAGCATATGAATTCATCCGTCAGAAGATCTTGGATGGTGCCTATTCGCCTGGTTATCGCCTGAAGACACTCATCTTGGCCAAGGAATCGGGGGTAAGCCGAACGCCCGTTCGGGAGGCTTTGCGCCAACTGCAAAGCGAGGGGCTCGTGGACATACAGCCCCGCTTGGGTGCCAGCGTTCGCGCCGTGACGTTTTCCCAGTTCAAGGAAATGTGTGAGCTGCGGCTCGCGCTCGAGTCTTTCTCGGCCGAACAAGCCGCGCGCAACCGGCAACCGGAGGATATAATCGATCTAGAGGAAGCTTATCGGGAAATGGAAAAGCTGGTCGAGGCCCTGGAGCGGGTGAGCGACTCTGAAAAGCTCCTGCAGGAGCTGGTTGCCCAGGATATCCGGTTCCATCTTGCGGTGCTCAAGGCGGCGGGAAATAACCTGCTCAAGGCCGAGGTTCTTCGTTTGCACCTCTTCAGTCGACTCGTGCGAATGGACGTCGGCAAGATGCCGGAAGGTCCCCGGGATTCCACGGTCATCGACACCCCTGAGCGCCGGCGGTGGGTCCTCGGCTGTCACCACAAAATTTTCCTGGCGATCCAAAGCGGGGAACCCGAGGCGGCCCGTCAGGCGATGCACGAACACTTGAGAGATATCATCGATCGCGGCGTCATGGCGATGGTCCGCGCGCAAAAGCGTCGCGAGGAGCGGTCAGTGCCTCATTCGGGCGCGTTCTACGCGACGAACAACTGATTTCCCTGCGAACCCCGGTTTACGAGGGCATCCAGGAATGAGTGCGAACGCCTGCCGGCTTTCGCCGATCCCACGTCATTTTCCGCCAACGGAAGATCGCGTGCTTCGTGCTGGCCAAAATTGAACTGTTTTTTTGCGTTGACAGCGGTTTTAAATTCGGAGGAATTCAAGTGTATGCAAAGAGTGCGGAGGCGAGCGGATTTTATGCTTCGCCCTCTTTCATCCCGCCCCTGTTCAGTTCTAACCACCAAATCAGACCTGCATGAAAACGAACTCCGTCCCACAGACGTTTAGAAAGTTGATGACAGTCGGTTTAGCGATCGGGTCCCTCGCGGGACCTCTCTTGGCCCAAACCCCGAGCCCTTCCCCGGCGCCGGATGAGCCCAAGTCCCAAGATTCAGATACGGTAAAATTGAATCCGTTCACCGTTTCGGAAACCCAACGGTCCCCTTGGAATTCCCAGCAGACCTTTTCCGGCAGCCGCGTGGCGGAAAACATCATGGATGTGCCGATCAACATCTCGATCATCACGAGTGATTTTATCCAGAGCGTCGGCGCCACCAACCTGACCGACGTGCTCAACTATGCCGGCAGCGGCGTCAATCAGCGCGTAAGTTACCGCGACGATGTTTCCATTCGCGGGTTTCGCGAGCAGTTGAACCGCGATGGCATTGCTTACATCGGATACGGCAACCCCGGATACTATGACGTTGATCGCATCGAGGTCATCAAGGGCCCGACCGCCCTGGTGTACGGCAACTTCAGTTCCATTGGTGGCACGGTGAATTATGTGACGAAGCGGCCGACCGCGACCTCGCAGGGCGAGTCGCATTTTTCAGTCGGCTCCGATTCCTTTTATTCCGCGGATGTCACCCAGCGCGGACCGGTTACACAGGACGGCCGGGTGCGGTACCGCGTGACGCTGGGCGGCCAGAATTACGGCGGCTACAAGAACGAGGAATATGAAAACATCAAAGCCTATAGCGGCAGCGTTGACTGGACCGTCACGAAGGAAATTGAAATGCACTTTGACTATGCGCACGGCGACAATGTCCGCCGCGATTTCAACCGGTCGCTGGTGGACCCGGTCGCGCTGACGCTCGCCCCATTACCTGCGGATTTTTCGACCAGTGCGCCTTGGAGCAAGGTGCAATCGAGCAATGACCGCTACCGGGTGGAGGCCATTTATCAACCGACCAAGAACGTCACGGCACGTATCCTGGGCAATAGCTTTGAGAATGACTACGGGTACCAAATTCCGCAGCCCGCGGGCGGCCTGAACCCGGCGCAGTATCCCAATTATACCAGCATCGGGCAGCGCTTCCTCTCTTTTGCCTTGAAGGACAAGAAGCAGGATGTGCAGGCGGACATCACGTGGAAGGTCGATATTGGCGACGTGGCCAATAACCGGCTTACCGCCGGCTGGGCGAATGTATACACGTCGACGGTGCAGAATCTCCTCCTCGCGCCGATGCCCGACCTGCAGATTTCCACGCCGTTCGACCAGCGCCCCGGCATTCCGCCGAAGTCCACCTGGGTCTACTTGCTGGATAACTCGGTATCGCGGTCCACCGGTTGGACAGCCTATGTGCAGGATGCCGTGACCCTATTCCATGATCACTTGATCCTGGTGGCGGGCGTCCGCGATGTGCCGGAAGGGGCGACGAGCAAGGGAGTCAGCACCACCTTGCCGCGTTACGGCATTGTCTATAAGGTGAACGACGGGCTCTCGCTCTATAGCGGCTACTCGAAATCGTTCAGCCCGCTGTCAGGCGTGGATTTGCTGGGAACTCCGTACCGCGACATCTATGGCGAAGACAAGGAAGTCGGCATCAAAGTGAATTCGTTCGGCGGCCGGCTGTTTGGCTCGGTGGCATATTTCGATATTCTCAACGATCCGGTTGTCACCCAAGTGCAGGTCGTCGACCCGCGAACCGGCATCCTCGTGTTCGGCAATCAGCAGACCGGCAAGCAAACCAACAAGGGCGTCGAGGTCGACATGGGGACCCAGCTCGACCTGGGGCCCGGCCAATTGCTGGGCTTCGCCACGTATTACAATGCCGACCCGAAGGACGAGACGGGCATGAAGCCGGCGCGCGCCGTGTCGACCAAGATGACCCTCTTCATGCGGTACGAATTCAAGACGGGCCCGGTGAAAGGCTTCAGCATCGGCGCGGGCCGGTCGGAATTTGGCAGCCAGATCGGCACCGGCATCCCCTTGGAGCCGGGCTATACTCTATATAGCGCGACCTTGGGTTATACCAAGAAGAACTGGAGCGTCATCGTGAACTTCGATAACGTGACCAACGTCAAGGATGCCATCCTCGGATCCGAGGCGAACTTCTCGGTCAACACCGAGCGTCCTTTCAGCACCAAGGTTTCGTTTGCCTATCATTGGTAAGCGATGATGCCACGGCCACCGGCGGGCAATCGACCCCCGGTGGCGCGCAGCAAACCCCCAGCTCGATCTCAAAATGAAATCCCCCAGAGCGTTTGTTTTCGTTCTCATTACGTTAATCGGCATGGCGGACGCCGCGGCGGCGCCGCTGGCCGTCGGCCTGCGCAAGCAGTTATTCATGGACGAGCGGTTCGTCGAACAGGCCGAGAACGTCGTTTGGCGGATGAACAGCCCCGTGAAGGTTGGCGCCGTGCTCACCGGGACCAATTCCTGGGAAAATGGCATCGTCTCGGGCGCGGGGACGGTGATCGAGGATGGGGGCAAATTTCGCCTTTGGTACACCGCCTGTCCGGCTTCGGGCCATCCGCTCGGGTTGTTCCGGCTGTGTTATGCGGAGTCCAGCGACGGCCTCACGTGGGTGAAGCCCAACCTCGGGATTTACGAGTGGGAGGGATCGAAGGCCAACAACATCCTCATGGAAAGCAGCATTGAAAACGGCGGGGGCGTTTTCCTCGATCCCACCGCCCCGCCGGCCCAGCGCTACAAGCTGCTCGCCCGCCTTTCGGAAGTGAAAGTCCTGGTCGCGGGACACGATCCCCAGTGGGGCAACGCCCCCCACGGTTCGGGCCTCTATATGTATACCTCGCCGGATGGACTGCATTGGGACCTGCAGCCCACCCGGGTTTTTCCCTTCTCGCCCGATACGGTCAACATGGCGCTCTACGATGATCGCACGAAGCGATTCCTGGCGTACCTTCGGACGTGGAACGGCGACCAGCGACGGGTCGGGGTGGTCGAAATCGAAAACATGCTCGCGCCCTGGCCGTACGACAAGAACGTGCCGCCGCGTGCGCTTGGGAAATTCGCGGTCGCCCCGAGTTTTCCGGTGCCCGACAAGGAGATTCCCGATGCTTTCGGCGCCGATGCCGGCGATCCGCCGGACGTCGATCACTACACCTCAGCCACCGTGAAATATCCGTGGGCCGAGGATGTTTACCTGATGTTCCCGAGTCCGTACCGGCATTTTCCGCCGCCACCGGCCAGCCTGTACCATAACGACGGCCCGCTGGATATCGCACTGGCGATCAGTCGCGACGGGCGAAAGTTTCACCGCGTCTCGCGCTTTCCCTATATAGAACTGGGCCTCACGGGCGCCGCTGACAGCGGCTCGATGTATATGTTCATCGGGATGATCCGGCATGGGGCTGAGCTCTTTCAATATTACGGCGGCTGCGACTGGACCCACGGCGGCTTCGAGGGCGTGCCCGAAATGCGGAATCGCGGCGGCGTCCGCCTGACGCGCCAGCGGCTCGACGGCTTCGTTTCCCTCGAGGCGGATGAAAAGGGCGGCCAGTTTACCACCCCCGCCCTGATATTCGAGGGCACGCATCTGGCGCTCAACCTGAACGCCTCGGCCACCGGCGAGGTGTGGGTGGAACTGCGCGATGCGGACGGACACGCGCTGCCGGGTTATGCCTTCGCGGACAGCGATTCGTTGGGCCAGAACGACGTCGCCAAGGTGGTGACCTGGCGCGGCGGAAAAGCCGACGTCAGCGCGCTGGCGGGCCATGCTGTTCGGATCGCGTTCAAACTGCGCACGGCAAAATTGTATGCGTTTCAATTTCTTCAATAAATACCCAATGATGAAGACTGCAGTTTTACGGATGGTCGCGTGTGCGGGGATGGGGCTTGCCTGCTCGGCCATCACGGCCGTGGCGTCGCCTCTCCCCATCGGTAGCAGGCTGGAACTCTTTGTTGATCGCTACCTCGTCGACCGCATGGACGGATTAAAGCTCACCCTGCAGCGTCCACAGGAGAGGGAGATTGTGTTTCGCTTCGACCAACCTTGGGAGCAGCCGTTTGCCGGGGCCGTTTCCATCGTGAAGGATGGGCCCACGTACATGATGTATTACCGGGGTGTGAACCGAGGGGCCGACGGCGACTACGATGGCACGACCGAAGTCAGTTGTTATGCGGAAAGCAAAGACGGGATCCACTGGGTCCGTCCCAACCTGGGCTTGTTCGAGTACCGGGGTTCGAAGGCGAACAATATCATCCTGCCGTCGAACAATCCGCACCACGTTTCCCATAATCTGATGGTGACGCTCGACCGGCGACCAGGCGTGCCGCCCTCCGAGCGATTCAAAGCCATCGGGGGCGGTCGAAAGGGCGGTTTGTTCCGCTATGTCTCCGGCGACGGTATTCACTGGAAACTGTATTCCGAACAATCGCTTTTTGCGGGTTACGCGCTCGATACACTGAACGTCCTGGCCTGGTCGCCGGCCGAGAACTGCTATGTGATTTACCTTCGCACCTGGAGTGGCGGTGGAACGCCGACCCATCCCAAGAATGATGGCGTGCGCACGATCAGCCGCTCGACCTCTACCGACTTCGCGACTTGGACGGAGCCGAAACAAATGGAAATCGAAGGACCCTTGGAGGACATCTACACCAACGGCACCCATCCCTATTTCCGCGCGCCGCATATCCTCATCTCCCTGCCGTTTCGTTTCTGGCCGGATCGCCAGGTCTACTCCAATGAAATGATGGATGAACACGGGGTTCATTTCACCCAGAGAAAGGGAATCTCGGACGCAGTGCTCATGACCTCCCGCGGCGGGAACCGTTACGACCGGACGTTCATGGAATCCTTTGTGCGGCCGGGGCCGGATTTCGGAGCCTGGGTCGCCCGGAGCACCGTTCCGGCCGTGGGCGTGGTGCCCACGGGAGAGCGGGAAATGTCACTCTACACGACCACGCATCATACGATGCCCGACTATCACGTGCAGCGCTATTCCCTGCGCACCGACGGTTTTGCCAGCCTCAACGCGCCGTATGCCGGCGGGGAGTTGGTCACGAAACCCCTGATTTTCTCGGGGACGAAACTGGTGCTCAATTACGAAACCTCGGCCTCGGGGGGACTCCAGGTGGAAGTCCAGGATGAAGCCGGCCATCCGTTACCCGGGTTTTCGCTCGCCGAGTCGCCGCTGATCCTGGGCGACGAAATTGCCCGCGAGGTCAAATGGGCTTCGGGCGCTTCCCTGGCGGCTCTCGCGGGCCAGCCGGTCCGTTTGCGCTTCGTCATGAAAGATGCCGATTTGTATTCACTGCAGTTCCAGCCCTGAGCCACCGTCACATCGAACGAAACTGCGCCGGCTGATCATGAGTTCTTCCTCAAATTCCCCTAGCGCTGCGCCAATCGGCGCGGTGCCTGGATGTCGCCTCGGATAATGCCCATGCCTGAACGCGTAACGATCCGCAGTGGGCGCGTGGTGCTGTCCGATAGCGTGCTTGAAAACGCCACCCTCGTCATTGAGCACGGAGTCATCCGCGATGTTATCCCCGGATGGACGAAACGGCGCAGCGATGACGGCGCAACGTTCGATGCGCCGGGCCAGGTGATCGGTCCGGGGTTCATCGACCCGCATTGCCACGGGGACGGAGTCACGCGGTTCTACGATGACCCCAATCGGGTCGTGGCGAATTTATTGAAGCAGGGGACCACGGGCGTCCTGGCCACGCTCGGTTACCCGGATATGGTTCGAGGTGACATCGGCGGACAGCTGCAGCGCTTCCAAACTTCGCTTCAGTCGCAGGCGAGGGAAGTGGTCGCGGGGGTTCATCTCGAGGGCCCTTACGTCAACCGGAAGTACGGCGCACAAACCTCCTGCGGCGTCATCAAGGACTTCGATTCCGTCGAATATGACGCTCTGATCGCGCAACACGGCGGGCTCATCAAGTGGTGGACGTGCGCCCCGGAATTGCCGGGCTCCGACGCATTCATCGCGTCGGCCGCGGCGCGCGGGCACGTGGTGGCCGCCGGGCACTCGGAGGCCACCGTGGAGCAGATCGAGCGGGCGATCGGGCAGGGTTTGAAGGTCATCACGCATTGGACGAATGCGACGGGCAACCCGTCGGCGGCCGCCTACCTCGGCACGCGCCGACCCGGCATCGATGAAGCGGCTTTGGTTTTCGATCAATTGGCCGCGGAAATCATTCCCGATTCCGGCGGACGCCATGTGCATCCGCTCATGGCCAAATTACTTTACAAGGCGAAGGGCCCGGATGGCGTGCTCGTCATCACGGACGCGGGTTACGGCCGCCCGGACGATCCGACGGATCCGAAACTGGCGGAACTCGATGTGTCGATCGACCGCGACGGGAATCTCGCGGGCTCGCGCCTGACGATGGCCGGCGCGGCGCGCAATTTCCGGAAGTTTTCCGGCTGCACCTTGCCGGAGCTGTTTCGCATGGCCTCGCTGAATACGGCGCGATTGCTCGGAATCGATCGGCAGGTGGGCTCGATCGAGCCCGGCAAGCTGGCGAACTTGGTGGTGTGCGACGAGGGACTCCGGGTGAAACAAACGTTTCTTCGCGGGCGCGAAGTGGCGCAATGATCACGTCGCGTCACGCGCACGCCGGGGCGCGCGCTGGGAAAGCGGGATGAATTTTTTTGCCGCAAGACCTCTGCCGCGCTGGCGAACCGATGCCTTCCTCGCGATGGCGGTGGGCCTGAATTACGCGGACCGCTCGATCCTTCCCGTCATCTTTCCGGCAATGCGCGGGGACCTCGGCCTGTCGGACGTCACCTTTGGCGTGCTCGGGTCGCTCTTCCTGTGGAGCTATGCGTTGTGCGGCCCCTTTGCCGGCATGCTGGCCGACCGTTACTCCCGCCGGCTCCAAGTGGTGGTCAGCCTTGCGGCTTGGAGTACCGCCACGCTCCTCGCGGGCGCCGCGACCGGTTTTCTCATGCTCGCGGCCCTGCGTATAGTGCTGGGAGTAACGGAAGCCCTGTATCTCCCCGCGGGGGCGGCTCTATTGGGAGACCTTCATGGCCCGGCGACGCGCGGCCGGGCGATGGGCCTGCAACTGCTGGCCCAGAGTGCCGGGGTAATCCTCGGCAGCGCCTGCGCCGGGTTCATTGCCGAACGTTATGGCTGGCGGCTGAGCTTCGTGCTGCTGGGATCGGTCGGCGTCGGCCTCGCCCTCGTCGCCGGAAAATTCCTCGGTAAGCCTCCCTCGCCCGTGAAGGTGGGAGTGGTCCGCGCGAACGTCGGTGAAGCCCTCAAGTATTTGGCGCACACTCCGACCTTCCTGCTTATGCTGGCGGAAACCATCTTGGGAGGTTCGGCCGTGTGGATTTTTTTCAACTGGATGCCGTTGTACCTTTATGAAGGCCACGGGATGAAAATGGGTGCCGCCGGTTTTGCCGGAATGGCGATGCTCCAGGGAGCCAGCATGCTCGGCATCGTCGCCGGCGCGGCGATTTCCGATCGTGCGGTCCGCCGGTCGGCCTCGAGTCGCCTGCTCGTGTTTGGGACCGCTTACCTGGCCGCCGCCCCCTGCCTGCTGGTTTTTCTTTTCGGCCCGACCTATGGGTGGGTCGTCGCCTCAGTCGCGGGGTTCTCCTTCCTCCGCGCCCTTGGCTCGGTCAACGAACTGCCGATACTCTGCGATGTCATTCCCCCGCCGTTTCGATCCACCGCGATCGGGATTTTCGTGGCCTGCGCCTGCGCGGCCGGGGGTGCGGGAATTCTCTTCGCCGCGCTGCTCAAACAAAGCTTGGGCTTGGCCGCGATCTTCGGCGCGTTGAGCGGGATGTTCCTCCTCGCCGGCGCGGCGCTCCTCTTCGGTCACCGTTACCTGATCCGGAGCGATATCAAACGCGCCAGCGCGTGGATCGATGCGCAACCCGCTTGATCCTGACATTTCATGAACCCTTTCCGTGCCGCCTCTTTTTTGCCCGCCGCGTGCCATCCATTGCAGCAGTTCAATGACTGGCCGCATCCGCTGCCGGGCATCACGCTCGACCGGGTGATCGGGGTGGCCGTGGACTCGCGCGGTTTGATCTATGTGGCCCATCGCGGCGAACACCCGCTGATCTGCCTGCGTCCGGATGGAAGTTTTTACCGCGAGGTGGGAGCAAACGTGAATCGCCAGAGCGTCGCCTACAATTTGCGCGGCCCGGTGCCGGTCCCGCTGGCGACGCGTTACTGGCTGCACGGCCTGCATGTCGATCTGTGGGATAATGTGTGGGTGACCGATGTGTGGCGGCATCTCGTGATGAAGTACGATCCCGACGGCGTGCTGGTGATGACGCTGGGAATCGATGGCGAGGCCGGCGCGGAGGAACCGCGATTCAACCAACCGACCCACGTGTGCGCACTGCCGTCGGGTGAATTTTTTGTCACCGATGGTTATGGCAATTCGCGGGTCGTGAAATTCAACGCGCGCGGCGAACGGTTGATGGAATGGGGCGCCCGGGGAACCGGGCCGGGAGAGTTTCACACGCCGCATGTCGTCGTCCTGGGCCCGGATGGCAGGCTGTATGTCTCGGATCGGGAGAACGACCGCATCCAGGTTTTCGACCAAGCCGGAAAACTTCAGGCGATCTGGCCCGGCCTTCACTCGGTCGACGGACTTTGCGTGGCGCCGCAGGGTGGATTTTACGCGGCGGTGGGCGTGGATCACGCGGTGGTCCGCCTCGATGGCGAGGGACGCGTGCAAGATGTGTGGGCCGAGCCGGGCATGTTTCGCTACCCGCACGGAATCGCGACCGGTCCCGATGGCGCCATCTACGTGGCGGATAGCGGTGACTGGTGGGAACTGGATCCGCTGACGGCCCGCTGGCCACGGCGCGAGTACAAGCTGGCGCCGCGCGTGGGTGGGGAAGGCAGTGCCGTGAAAAAAGTGGCGCTCACCGGTCCTGCCTTATCTGAGCGGCGCGGGCGGGGGTCGCGGTCCAGCGTGCGTTCGTAAGCTCACGATGCAACTGTCGGTCACCGTCGATTTCCCCGACGATATCTGCAAAGGGCCTTTCGATCACGCGCGGTTAGAGGCGATGATGAAGGCCATCCGGGCGACAGGAGCGACTCGAGTGTATTGGCTTTATTATGGGGAAGTGGCGGCCGGCGATCCTCGACGGGGAAATATTTGGGCGACGCACTGGGCAACCTATGGACCGCAGACCATCGCGGTCCTCGGGGAACCATTGCGTGCGGCCGTGAAGGCCGCGCACGCCCAGGGTTTGGAAATCATTGGGGTGCTCAAACCCTATAACGGCGGACTCTCCGGCAGTTACCCGCTGGGTTCGCCGGAAGCGAAGACGGGATCTCCGCTCACCAGGATTGGCGGAAATATCCAGCAGGTGATTCCTTTTTTGGAAGAACATCCCGAGATGCGTTTGCAGCGTCGATCGGATGGCGGTCAGTCATCCCCCGATGCGACGATTGCCGAAATCCGACTGACCAAAGCGGACGCGGGAGAAACGCGATTGCGGCCGGAGCACCTGCGCCTGTGGGTGAGCGACGACAATTTCCAATACCGTCCCCTCGAGCTCGTTCCGACCGGCAGCGTGAGCGTCGAAGAGGCAACGCGCGAAGTGCGCGATTACCACGGCAACCTGCTCACTCGCATCGGTGATCCGGTCCGCGTGATCCGTCTGACGGGACTCGAAGTGCGATCTCCCTTTCTCGTGGTCACGACCACGTGGTCGGAGGGCGACGGCGATTTTCGCAACACGCCACTCGGCATGATCGAAGTGCGCGACGCACACGCCCGACGGCTGGAATGCGTGGTGGCAACCCACGCCGCTGCGTGGATTCAACCGCGGGATTTTCGAACCTACGGATTGGAGTTCGACCTGGGCTTCGGGCATTGGGCAATGACACTGGACACGCCTTGGGTGGGCGTGGAGGGCGATCCCCGCCAGGCATTCTCCGGGGCGGATGAGTTTGCGAACCATACGCTGTTCGGGCGCGGTCCGTCGGGAGGGTTCGTCGGCATAGCCCTCGGGAAAAATGTCTACCTCCCAGCGGCGCCCTGCGAAGCATATTCCGAAGTAAAGGCGCTCTGGTGCGGTTGGGTCACGGCGATGCTCGACGCGGGAGTGGATGGAGTAAACCTGAGGATTTCCGCTCACGGGTGCATGTCGGATGAACCGGAAGCGTATGGCTGGAACCCACCGGTGCTGCAGGCCTATCGGGAACGATTTGGGTTGGACCGGATCGACCCGGCCAAATTGGCCACAGTGCGCGGAGATGGTTACACTGCCTTCCTGCGCGAGGCGTCGATGCTGGTGAGGGCGCGTGGGCGAAAATTCCACGTGCATTTCCACGCGGAGGCCTTTCGCCCGGGGCCGGCATTCGGGCAACAGAATGGGATGCCGGCCAATATCGAGTTCCAATGGCGCCGCTGGATCGAGGAAGGCTTGGTGGATGAGGTTTATTTACGCACCAGTTGGTTTGAAGCGGCCGAGGACCCGTTGGACACGAGCAGCACCGGCCGCAGCCAACTCGCCGGAATGCTGGCCGATCCAGTCGTGGAGGAGATGCTCGGCGTCGCAGGGCAACGCAGCATTCCGGTTACGCTCAATCGTTATATTGGCCGGGCGGCCGGCTTGGCCGAATATCTCGACGACCTGTCGCTAATCGCGCGCGACGGACGCTTCGCCGGTTTCGATGTCTATGAATTTTTCGACCTGGCCCAAGCCGATTCGCAGCGATCGGAACTGACGCCCAGGCATGGCCGGCTCGACGGCTTGAGACAGCGGTGGACGGACCTGACTTCGCAATAAAGCCGCGGCGCGGGACTTCTGTCGTCACGAGCGCCGGATGACTTCCAACCAAGCGTCCGAGATTTTTCAGGCGTGAGCGGTAAAAGCTGGAACTCGAAACTGCAGCCACTCTTCGGCCCGGTGGAATCCGGCGCCCTGATGCGGCGTGGTCGATGAAACCATCGGCGCCCGGCCGGGGCCGCAATCGAAGCGGCTGAAGGAAAACTGCCAGATGCTTTCCGCGCGCAGGAATTCCGCGGGAACGAGCGGCGCGACGGGGATGTTCATCGCCACGCGCCATCGGCCGCGGTCGGCTTCGGGCATGGCCCGCGAGGAAAAATGCGGATCGGGCAGGAGATATTGCTCGATGCCGCGATCGCGGGGTGCGTGCAGGCGCGGATAATGCAGGTCGACGGTCACGCCATTTGGCGCCACGTGAAATTCGTGGTAATCGGGCCGTGCCGTGTGGCGCAGGAAAACTTCGAATGTGTCGCCCAAGTCCCAGAGCGGATCGTTGTGGCGTTTTCCCTCCGTGACGATGTCCGTGTCCTGAAGTTCCGCCAGCACGACGAAGGCATCAGGAGTTGATGCCAGCCACACTTGTCCCGGACGGAAGTTGGCATCGGGCTGGGGGAGCCAGGTTTGGGCGAACGCCAAAGGCGTCGCTGCTGCCCATGCGAGCGGTGGCCAGTGCGACACAGCGCACCACTCGTCGAGGTCTGCACGGGATAGTTGGGGGATCAAAGGAAGTGACATGCGGAAAACGCGCGGACGATGGCAGGGCAGGGAAGCGATGGCGGCAACCAAGATAGGAAGTTCACGTTCCAGACTTGGCGCGAGGGGCCTGGCAACGACGGGCCTCATCGTGGTCGGGGAACGGCTCATACTTTTAGTAAGGCTGGGTCCAAAAACACGGCATTGGCCGGTGTGATCGGCGACTGATAGAGTGGGGGTGCAAAGCCCAACTCGATCACCGCCACCATGAAAATCCTCGACCGCTACAACCACCTCCTTGCGAACCAGAGCCATTCGCGCGGGCACGATCTCGTGACTCATCCTCGCGAAGCCAACGATGAGTGGGTCGTGGCGCTTGCGTTCTCCGGCGGTGGCACCCGAGCGGCCGCCCTCTCCTATGGGGTGCTGGAGGAACTTTCGCGCACCGTTTTTCATCGCAACGGAGAAGCACACCGCCTGCTGAATCGGGTGCGCTCGATCTCCGCGGTTTCGGGCGGAAGCTTCACCGCGGCGTACTATGCGGTGCATGGCGAACGCATCTTCACCGATTTTGAGCGGGTCTTCCTCAAACGCGACGTGCAGGGCGCCATCATGCGCCGGATGGCGGACCCCAGGATCTGGCTGCCACTGGCGTCGAAAAAAATCGGACGCAGCGATGTCGCGGCCGATTTTTATCACCGTGAAATTTTCGACGGCGCGACCTTTGGCGATCTGTTGAGCCGCAGTGATCGTCCGGACCTCCTGATCAATGCAACCGACATGGTGACCGGGAATCCCTTTGCCTTCACCCAGCGGAATTTCGACCTGATCAATTCCGATCTCACCCGGTTGCCGTTGGCGCGGGCCGTGGCGGCCTCGTCGGCAGCGCCGCTCGTTTTGAGCCCAATCACGCTCCAGAACCACGCCGCGAAGGACACCGCGTCCCGTCCAGCGTTCGCCCAGAAGTTAGCCGGGGACTTGGATGCAGCAAAAGTTCCCGAGCCCTTGGCCACCGCGATCCGCTCTTATCTGAATGCCGACGACCGGCCGTTTGTGCACCTCGTCGACGGCGGGGTCTCGGACAATCTTGGTTTGCGCGGACTCCTCGATGTGAGCGCCATGACCGGAGGCTTCGACGAGCTGCTCACGCAATGCAATTTTCGCGGAGTCCGAAAAATCGCCGTCATCGTGGTCAACGCGGCGACGCAGCACGGCCCGCGCTGGAGCCACGGTTCCCACCCCGGCGTACTCGACGTGCTGCAAGCGGTCAGCCAGCAGATCACGCATCGCGGCTCTTCGCGGGCGATCGCGGATTTCAGGAGCGAACTCGAGTCCTGGCGGGACGGCGCAAGCAGCCCGGTCGGCCCGTCGGCACGGGCGTTTCATTTGATCGAAGTCGGTTTTGAACACCTGGCCGATCCGACCGAGCAAGCGTTTTTCCACGGATTGCCGACATCCCTGAACCTCCCGGGCGAGACGGTGGACCGCTTGCGCGAGGCAGGCGGGCGACTGCTTCGGCAGTCAGATTCGTTCCGCGATTTCCGCGCCGATTTCGAAATGGACCGCGAACAGGAATTCGTAAACCTGACCGGCGGAGACACGGCGAACTTCGCGGCGAATTTGGCCGGAGCCGCGCCGGCCATCGTCTGATTGCCGAACCTGCCGCCGGCGGATCTCAACCACGGGACGATTTCAATCGCGCGACCTCTTCGCGCAGCAATCGCGCGAAAGTTTCCGCGTGCGGATTCGGTCGCACGGCCGGCAGGCCCAGCTTAACCGAACCCTCGGACAGGGCCGGGGAAAACGGCCGCGCCACGAGGGTCCGCGGCATGATGCCCACGACGCTGTCGGCGAGGATCGCGGCGGCGTGATGCGCCTCCAAGGCGGGAAACATCGTGGAGACGCCGTCGTTGACGAGGGCGACGAAACGCGGGGCGATCCCGAACGGTTTGAGCATCGTCCGGATGTAGCGGACGTAGTCGGGATAATTCTCCCGGGCCAGGCCGATCAGCGCCAGATCGCGCAATCGCGCCGGTGGAATCTTCTTCAATTTTGCGAGGGGATGCGTTTCGGGCATGACCAGCACCGGAGCCACCCGTCGCAGCTCGGTCCATTGGAATCCGGTCACGGCATCCGCCGAAGGCTCGGGTGTAATCAAAAGGTCGAGCTGCCCGGCCTGCGCGAGTTCGTTCATCTCCCGCGAGGAAAGGTCGGCGAGTTCAATCCGCACGCCGGGAGTCGTCGCCTGAAATTTTTCCAGCGCCGCCGGCATGATGCCCGCGGTGACTGACGGAGCGTAGCCGACGCGCAGGACTTCATTCCGGCTTTCGCCGCGCACCCGTTGCATGGCCTTTTCGGCCCGCGCGAGCAAATCGCGCGCCTCCTCGTAGAACACTTCGCCGGCGTCAGTCAGCGTCACCGCGTTGGTGCCCCGCAGGAGGAGGCGCACGCCAAGCTCGTCCTCGAGGTCCTTCACCTGCCGGCTCAGCGCCGGCTGCGTCAGGTGAAGAGTCTGCGCGGCCCGATTGAACGAACCGTGCGCCGCGACCGCGGCGAAGTAGCGGAGATGGCGAAGTTCCATGAGGAAAATGCAGCGATTACCAAAAGTATGAGCGAGGCCAAAAACACGGCATTGGGCGGCGCGGCGGAAGCAGGATATGCTGTGTGAGTTCCACTGCTGCCATGAAAACCACCACCGCCATCGAGTGAGCCCACTCCCATGATCGCGACCATTCTTATCCTCATCGGCCTCGTCCTCGTCACGAGCCTCGACAGCGCGGAGCCCGGCCACCGCGAGTAAGCTTTTTTGAAATCAACCCAACCATGAAAACCATCCTCCTTATCTCCCGGATTCTGCTCGGCCTGATCTTCCTCGTGTTCGGCCTCAACGGATTTCTGCACTTCATCCCCGCGCCGATGCCGACCGGTATCGCCGGCCAATATGTGGGCGCGCTGTTCGTCTCGCATTACCTGGCGGTGGTGTTTGCGCTGGAACTCGTTGCCGGCGTCCTGCTGCTCACCCACCGATTCGTGCGGGCGGCCCTAGTCGTTCTCGCGCCGATCCTCGTCAACATTGTCCTGTTTCACACCTTCATGGCGCCGTCTGGCTTCGCTCTGGCGGTCATCGCCGTCGGGCTGTGGTCGGTGCTGATCTATCGTGAGCGCGCGGCTTTCTCGCCGCTCTTGGTCGCGAAAGGCGCGTCATGATCGAACTGGGCATCGACAGTTTCGCGATGGCGATTGCGTCCCCGCTGAACGGCGGGCCGGTTTCTCCCGCACAATTATTGGCCAATCTCCTGAAGGAGATCGAACTGGCCGATCAGGTCGGCCTCGATGTGTTCGGCATCGGCGAACATCACCGGGAAGAGTTCGTCGATTCGGCGCCGGCCGTGATCCTGGGCGCGGCGGCGGCCCGCACCAAACGGATTCGCCTCCGGAGCGCGGTAACCGTCCTCAGTGCGGCCGACCCGGTGCGGGTGTTCGAGGATTTTGCGACGCTCGATCTCCTTTCCCAAGGCCGCGCCGAAATCGTCGCGGGCCGGGGCTCATTGACCGAAGCCTTCCCGCTTTTCGGCTACAAGCTGGAGGATTACGATTCACTTTTTGCCGAGAAGCTCGAGCTTCTCCTGAAGATTCGCGCCAAAACCCACGTGCATTGGTCGGGAAAACATCGCGCGCCGCTCACGGGTCAAGGTGTCTACCCTCGGCCTTTCCAGAAAGAGCTGCCGATCTGGGTCGGCGTGGGCGGAACGCCGGCTTCGTTCGTGCGGGCCGGCGTCCTCGGCCTGCCGCTCATGGTCGCAATCATTGGCGGCGAACCGCGCCGTTTTCGCCCCTTGGTCGATCTGTATCGCGAGGCGGGCGCTCGAGCCGGTCATGCACCGGATCAACTCAAGGTCGGTGTTCACGTGCTCGGTTTTGTCGGCGACACGACCGCGCAAGCCGCGGCCGACTATTACCCGGGCTACGCGCACACGCTGACGAAATTCTCCCAGGAGCGCGGCTGGGCCGTCCCGACCCGGGCTCAATTTGACGCCATGCGCGGCCCATACGGCGCGCTTTTGGTCGGGGATGCCGAAACCATCGCGGCGAAAGTCATGGACCTCAACGAGGCGTTGGGCGGCATCTCACGCGTGACCGTCCAGATGACAGTGGCAGCGATGCCTCCGAAGAAGCTCCTGCGGTCGATTGAACTCCTCGGCACAAAAGTGTCGCCAATGGTTCAACACGATCTCGCTTCACTCCCTTTGAGCGAGTGAGTGAGTGACTGCTGGCCGGCCAGTCGAACGCGGGAGGGTGGAGGCCTGTGAACATGCGATTAATTCGGTTGCGCCGGGACGGCGCGCGGACTGCAGCCGCGCGGGCTTTTAAAGGTGGACCAGTCCTCGACGCACTGCGGCGGCCGTCGCCTCGCTCCGGCTGAGCACGTTGAGCTTGGCGAAGATATTTTTTAGGTGGGATTTTACCGTGCCTTCACTGATGAAAAAATGCCGGCCGATTTCCTTGTTGCTCATGCCGGAAGCGACCTGCTGAAGGATGGCCAGTTCCCGCTCGGTCAACTCGGGCCCGGAGACATGTTCGGCCAGCTTCGCCGCGATCGACGAGGGGAAATAACTCTCACCTCCATGCACGCTGCGGATGCAGCGTAAAAGCTCCTCGGGAGGGACATCTTTCAGCAGGAAGCCTTTGGCGCCCGCGCTGATCCCGCGGTAAATATTTTCATCGGAGTCGAAGGTGGTCAGCACCACGATCCGGGCGCCTGGACTCTCGGCCCGGATCTGCTGGATGGCCGTCACGCCGTCCAGTTCGGGCATCCGCAGGTCGAGCAAAAGCACATCCGGCTGGTGGCGGAGCCACTGCTGAACCGCTTCCTTCCCGTTCTTCGCTTCGGCGACAATTTTCATGTCGCTCTCCCGGCCGATCATGGCCGCGAGACCTTCCCGGACGACGGAGTGATCGTCCGCGATGGCCACCCGGATCGCGGGCGAGTTGCGGACCGGTCGCGTCTCAATCGTCCCGCCGCCGCCGCCATTGGATTGGGATCTCAACTTGCTCATGGTTTTTCCAGTTTGTTCGCGAGGGCCGCCGGCAGGGCAACGCAGAGGCGCGTGCCGCTTTGTGAAGCCGTCTTGATCGTAAGGTGCCCGCACATCTGTTCCGCGCGCTCCCGGATGCTGATGAGTCCGAACCCGTCGTGCTCCCGGCCGGGATCGAAGCCGATGCCATCGTGGAGCGCGGACTCGGCTATTTTAAATTCACTCTCGCCAGGCGTCTATACTTCGACGGTTTCCGGGGGCGAGGGCGTGTCCTTGGTCGAAGCGTACGACCTGAACGTCGGTAACACTGGTACCCATCTCGTCAATGTGTCCACTCGCGGGTTGGTCGGCAGCGGTGACAACGTGGTGATCGCAGGTTTCGCTGTCGCTGGTACTGCGCCAAAGCGGCTGTTGATCAGAGTCGTCGGTCCGGCGTTGTCATCCTACGGCGTGTCGGACGTGGTCAATGATCCTCTCCTCCAGCTTTACGTCGGATCTGAATTGGTCGCGCAGAACAATATTTGGCACGACGATCCTGCAGTGGAAATAGAATCCGCGAGGGTGGGGGCATTTCCGCTGCCGCGCGGCAGCACGGATTGCTCGATGCTCGTCACGCTTATGCCCGGAAATTACACGGTCATTGCGCGAAGCCAGAGTGGGCGAAGCGGGAATGCGTTAGTGGAAGCGTATGAAGTTCCGTGGCGTTGACGCCTCGCCGTCGACTGCCTCCACACGTGGGTGTCAGTTTTCTGCGCCCAAGTGACGGTGAAGTTTTAGCGGCACGGTGCGGCCGGTCGTCTCAGCCGGCGGGAAGTTCGTTGCCTTGCGCAGCGACGCCCGGTCGGCACGATGGCCGGAACGATGGAACTGCGTCATCTGCGATATTTTGTGGCTGTGGCGGAGGCCTTGAATTTCACCAGGGCGGCGGCGCGGCTGCGGGTGGCGCAACCGGCCCTGAGCCGTCAGGTCGCGGACCTTGAAGAAGAGCTTGGCGCCGATTTGCTGCGGCGCACGTCCCGCGGCGTCACGCTGACCGAGGAAGGAAAACTGTTCCTCGTCGAGTCGCGAGTGGTGCTGAATCACGTGAACGATTCCGTTACGAAAGTCCGCGCCCTCGCGCGCGGCGAATTCGGCGAACTGCAGGTGGGCTATGTGCCGCCGCTGGAACTGCACATCCTCCCGCGGGCCTTGGCGGAATTCCAGAAGACGACGCCGGGAGTGAAGGTGGTCCTCCATGACCGGGGCACCGATGAAATCTGCGACGAGCTGCGAGCGGGCACGCTGCATCTCGCGGTCATGATGGAGCCGAGCGACGATTCGACGACGGGCATAGTATTCGAGGAGGTCGGGCGTTACCCCTTCTTCGTTGCGATGGCGCCCGGACATCCGCTGGCGAGGCGGAAGACGGTGCCGCTCGAATTGCTGGCGCAGCAACCGCTGGTGGTGCTGGATCGGCGGAGGAATTCGGAATTTCACCGCATCCTCAAGCGGGTGTTCGCCCCGCTGAAACCGAACATCGCGACCGAGAGCGACAGCATCAATTCGCTCATCACGGAGATCGGCACGGGCAAGCGCGTCGCCGTGGTCAGCCAGCTGTTCAAGCAGGCGATCGGGAGCCGTCTCCTGTACCGGACGCTCGGGGGGAGCGGTGCCGCGATGTGTGTTGGGTTGGCGCGCGCGAAGAATGGCGACGTCACCCCGGCCGGCGAAAAGCTCCTGGCCACGATTCGGCAGACGGCGTCGCGGTTTGGTGGACAGGCCAAGTAGCGGACAGGCGAGGGGTCCCGGCTTGGTTGGGCCACAGCCGCTGGTTTTGATATTCCTGAAAAGCATCGCCGCCAACGGAAGGTGGTATTGGGCAATTTCAGGAGCGGCTGATAGAGTGGTTCCACGGTTGGCAATCGCCGCCGCAACCAAAAACCAAACCCACTAAATATCATGAATGCCCAAAAACAGAATCCCTCGAACGTCAGCCACTCCAACGCCAAGAAAAACATTGTCCTCGTCCACGGCGGGTTCGTCGACGGCTCCGGCTGGGCCGGCGTCTACCGCGAACTGAAGCGCGCCGGCCACAACGTCGTCGTGGTCCAGAACCCCACCAAATCCCTGGCCGACGACGTGGCCACCACCAAGGCCGCGATCGAGAGCGTGCCGGGCGAGGTCGTTCTCGTCGGCCATTCCTATGGCGGTGTCGTGATCACCGAGGCCGGTACCCATCCCCAGGTTTCGCGCCTCGTCTATATTACCGCCTTCGCACCCGATGCGGGAGAGTCGGTGGCGTCCCTCATCGCCAACCCGCCGGCCGGCGCTCCGGTTCCTCCGATCCTCCCGCCCAAGGACGGCTATCTCTTTCTCGACCGTTCCAGGTTCGCGGATTCGTTCGCGGCGGACGTCCCAGCGGATGAGGCCGCCTTCATGGCCGACGCGCAGGTGCCGTGGGGCCTCGATGCCCTCGCCGGCGCCGTGACGATCCCGGCCTGGAAATCAAAGCCGAGCCATTATCTCGTCGCCACTGAGGACAAGATGATCCCGCCGCCCGCGCAGCGGATGATGGCGGGACGCGCGAAAGCGAATGTGAAGGAACTGGCGGGCAGCCACGCCATCTACGTTTCGAAGCCCGTGGAAATCGCCGAGTTCATCCGGCAGGCGGCGGCATAAAACACCTGCGCAGCAGGATGGATCGGGCAACGTTTCTTGCCCAGTGATCACCGGCGAAGCCGAAGGCGTCGCCGGTGATTTTCTTTGCTCGGCCACGTCCGATCTCGCCGGCCACACTTTGGCGCACGGAATGACGACTCGCTGGAGGTCATCCAGCAGCTGAGCCATTGTCTGCAACAAGAGACGTCGCATCAGCGGCGATTTGAAAGCCTTCGCCAAAAGTGTTCCCGTAGGCGCAACATAACTCCGAAACTGCCGGCTGATTTCTTGAGAGCGGACTACGCCGAGGCGCGATCAAATGTGTGGTGATTTCGGCGAATACCATTACGCTGGTCGCATTCCGACCTCTCCTATCTCGTGTGCCCGGCACGAAAACCCCTTTCGGGCAACGAAGACGGGATGTGGCGCCGACGTGCGCGCCGGTTCGCTCCCAAGCCTCTTGCCTTCGGCCCTCCTCCCGCGCTCCGGTGCGCTGCGGTCCACTTCTCGATGAAATCGGTCCGCACTTTCTGTCGCTCTGCCATCTTGACCGTCGCGCTGATGTGGCTCGCGGCCCTGACCGCGCAGGCAGTTGCGCCGGTGAACTCCATGCCAGGTGCTCAGTCTGTCAACGAGGACACCGTCGGTGGGATCGTTTTTTCCCCGGGCAACGGCAACGCCATCAGCGTTTCCGACGTCGACAGCCCGACGATCACCATGCAGCTGGCCCTGACCGCCGGCTCCTTCACTCTGGCCACCACCAACAATCTCACTCTCTCGAGTGGAAACAACGGGTCCGGCTTCATGACCTACAGCGGCACCTTGTCCGCGCTCAATGCTGCGCTCAATGGCCTCCGGTTCAACCTGCCGGCAAATTATGTGGGGACCGCGACGTTCACCTTCAGCTGCTACGATGAAAACAACGCGCTGGCCCAGAATGCGATCGGGATCACGGTCAATTCGGTCGAGGACCTGCCCGTGTTCGTGGGAGCGACGACCACGCTCGCCACCTTCCAGAATGCGACCGCGGTGGCGGTCGACGATATTCTCCACGTGAGCGATCCCGACGCCGGCCAGACCATCACCTGGTCCCAATTTAGTGCGCCGACCCATGGCGTGCTTTCGTTTGCCGGCGGTTCCCCGGGCACCACGAGCCGCGCTTCGGGTTCGACCGACGTGGCGCCCAGTGCACCGAT
Source organism: Verrucomicrobiota bacterium (assembly GCA_028293545.1). GTDB lineage: Bacteria > Verrucomicrobiota > Verrucomicrobiia > Opitutales > Opitutaceae > Opi-474. The sequence goes on from JAQGOP010000053.1 coordinate 125,824, forward strand.
CACCTACACGCCCGCTGCCGGTTTTTTTGGCGCGGACAGTTTCACGGTGCAGGCTACCGACGGCAACTCCACCACCACGCGGACGATTACGGTGACGGTGGCCAAGACCGATGCGGTCCAGGTCGCCAATTCGACGGGAGTCAGCTCCCTCATCGCCGGTTACGTCGGACAGAGTTTCACCCTGCCGGCAGGTGTCACCCAGTCGCTGGTCGGTTTCAACTTCATCGATCCCGCCGGGGGCAATCCTCCCAGCGGCGCGGGAACGGCCTATTTGTTTTCTTCCGCTTATACGGACGCGCCCGGCGGCCTGGCGTCCGCAGGCGCCTTGGCCACGGGCCCTTGGAACGGCGCGACCGGCCGATATGAATTCGGCGGCTATCCGCTTCAACCCTCGACCAAGTACTGGATCTACAGCGACTCGCCGGTGGACGTTTTATCCGACGCCGCTGATGTCTATGGTGCGGGGGAGAGCTACGGGGCTGCCGACAGCTCCAGTTCCTTTGCCGCCCAATCCGGTGACGTGCGCTTTCAAGTCTGGGTCGCCTACATCGACGTCACGCCCACCTTTGTCGGCGCAGTGACAAGCTTGGGTGTCAACCGGAGTTCGGGAAACACCAGCGTGGTGAGCCTGCTTCACGCCAGCGATATCGACATCGGCCAGACCCTCACCTGGTCCCGCACCACCGCACCGAGCCATGGCACGCTCTCCTTTGCTGGTGGTGCGCCGGGGGTCACGACCGCTGCGTCGGGCAGCACGGATATCACTCCCGGAGGAACGATCACGTACGCGCCGGTTTCCAATTACCTCGGATCCGACAGTTTCACGGTGAAGGTGAGCGACGGCATCACATCGGCGACCCGCACGATTACCGTGATCGTTGACACGATTCCGACCTTTTCAGGCGTCTCGACGCTCACGGTGCTTCAAAACGCGAGCGCGGCCAGCATCGTCAGCCTGCTTCGCGTCTCCGACAGTGACAACGCCCAACCCCTCGCGTGGTCGCAGAACACCGCTCCCGCGCACGGCTCGCTTTCCTTTGGCGGCGGTTCACCCGGCACGGTCCTGGGCGCTACCCCCGCCAGCGGTCTTACGCCAGGAGGCACGATCACCTACACACCCAGCGCCGGCTACGCGGGAACCGATAGCTTCATCGTTCAGGTGAGTGATGGGTTCAGACCCGCCACCAAGACGATCACCGTCAGCGTCACTCCGCTCGCTCCGGGTCCGCCCGACCTCGCGGCCTCTTCTGATTCGGGAGTAAGCACGGACAATCTCACTGCGGCCACGAGCCTCGACTTTTCTGGTACCAGCGCGACCGGCGATAGCACCAGCACGGTCCGCGTGTTTTTGGACAAGAATGCCAGCAATACCTACGATGTGGGCGACCCGTCCGTGACCACGACCGCGGGTGCCGGCGGCACGTGGTCGGTTACAGGCTTGAGCACGAGTGGGGTCAGCGACGGCACCTACAACATCCGCGCGGTGGTGACGTCGGCGATCGGAAATCTTACCGGCCCGCTGAGCACTGCGCTGTCGATCACGCTCGATACCGTTGCGCCCACGACGACGATTGCGACCGTCGCGTTTTCCGCCGATACCGGCGCGAGCTCGAGCGATTTCATCACGGCCACGGCGGCGCAAACCCTCTCCGGCCTCTTGAGTGCGAACATGGTGGCGGGCAACCTGGTGCAGGTTTCGCTCGATAATGGCGTCACGTGGTTTACCGCCACCACGACGGTCGGAGCCAATACCTGGTCGCTTTCCGGCCAGACCCTCACGGGGTCGGGCACGTTGAGAGTGCGTGTGACGGACGCGGCCGGCAACAGCGGCACCAGCTTCAGCCAAGCGTACGTCCTCGATACGACGGCGCCGACGACGACCATCGCCACGGCGGTTTTTTCCGGCGACACCGGCGCAAGCGCGACCGACTTCGTCACGGCCACGGCCGCGCAATCGATCTCCGGGACCCTCAGCGCAAATCTCCTCTTGGGCGAGCTGGTCGAGGTTTCGTTGGACAACGGTGCGACGTGGATGACGGCCTCCACCTCCGTCGGCGCCAACACCTGGTCCTTGGCCGGCCAAACGCTCGTGTCCAGCGACACGCTGCGGGTTCGGGTCAAGGATGTGGCGTCCAACGCCGGCGCGACATTGAGCCAGCCTTACATCTTCGATTTTTCGGCTCCCGCCGCTCCGACCGCGGTGACCCTCAGTCCGGTGGGTGGCACGCTCGTCGCCAATACGCTCAACCGTACTAACACCAATTTGACCGCGACTGCCACGATCATGCCGGGACAGGCCACGGGCGGGCGGGCTGAACTTTACATCGGAGCGAGCGTCGTCGCCGCCGACAGCAGTATCGCGGGCGGCGATAGCACCGTGACCTTTGATCTCGGCGCCACGACCGCGGGAGCGCTCCAGGCCGCGATCGCGAGCGGTGGCGTGGCGAGCGTGAAACTCTACGACCTCAGCGGAAATTCGGCGACAAGCACGGTGGCGAATCCAACCCTCGTGATCGACTACCTCGCGCCCACGGCGCCGACGGCGGTCACACTCGGGCCGATCGGCGGTACGGTGGTGACGAATACGCTTAACGGCACGAACACGAATCTCACGGCCGCTGCCGGCATTGTTGCCGCCGACGCCGCAGGTGGCTCGGCTGGGCTTTATGTCGGCGCCTCGCTGATCGCCACCGATGCGTTGATTGGCGGGACCGATACGACCGTAACCTTTGACCTCGGCACGACGACGACTGCGACGTTGCAGGCGGCCGTCCTGACGGGCGGCGTGGTGACGGTGAGGCTGGAGGATGCCGCGGGCAACGCGTCAATCAGCAGCGCGGGCAATCCGACGCTGGTCGTCGATTATGTCGCTTCAACGGTGGCGACCATTTCCGGTCCAGCCGCAGCCGCTTATGGCCTCGGTGCAAACCTGGATTTCACCATTAACTTTAGTGAAGCGGTGACCGTGAGCGGCGCGCCGAACCTTGAAATCCTCATCGGTGGGACGACCCGCACGGCCGTTTACCTTTCGGGGTCGGGGACAATGCAGCTGGTTTTTCGCTATGTCGTGCAGGCGTCGGATTACGCCCCGAGCGGCGATGTAGTCGTGAGCGCATTGGCGCTGAACGGCGGAACGATCTCTGATGCGAACGCGACGCTGGCGGTCCTCACGTTTTCAGCGCCGACCCTGACAGGTATAGCCGTGGACGCCCGTTTTCACTCGGCGGATTCCAACCACGACTCGAAGCTTGGCCTGCTTGAGCTGCTTCGGGTCATCGATCTCTACAACACTCGCGCCGGCACGACGAGGACCGGGGACTATCACGAGGACTCTGCCACCGCCGACGGCTTCGCGCCTGGGACGGGCGCACGGAGTCATGATCACTCCGCTGATTACGACCACGACGGAAAGATCGGGTTGCTCGAACTGCTGCGGGTGATCGACCTCTACAACACGCGCTCGAGCACGACTCGAACGGGCGACTATCATATTCAAGGCGGCACCGTCGATGGCTTCGCGCCGGGACCATGATCGCCCACTCAATACTCTCCATCCCAGCGCACCCGCGAATGAAGCCTGTACTTTATACCCTCCTCCTTTTCCTCGGTACCTGGCTGGCGGGCGCCCGGGCGTCGACGGCGACGATCACGCCCAATTCCACCTCCCTGGTCCCCGCCGGCGGCGTGGTGATATTGACCGCCAGCGTGGCAGGCCACCCGGGCACGACGACGGGCATCGCATTTGAAGTAACCCTTCCTGCAGGTTGGGCCTACGTCAGCGGCGCGAACGAACCAGGAGTAAAACCACAAGCCGGCGACACCGGCACCCTGGGCTGGGCGTACTTCTCGATTCCGGGAACGGCGAGCTTTACGTTCACCGTTTCGTATCCGGCCAACATCGTCACGAGCCAAAGCATCACTTCGGTGGTAACTATAGCTAACGGCGCCGCGAATGAAACCGTCACGCCAACGGCCGTGACGCTTTCACCGGCGGTCGTGCCTGTCGTGAACAACACCGGCACGATCAGCGCAACGTTCGGCAGCACCGTCAGCACGCAGATCAGCGCCACCAGCAGCATCGCGATCATCGGTTACGACGCGGTCGGTCTGCCCTCTGGCCTCGGCGTCGATCTTGTATCCGGCCTCATTTCCGGCACGCCGACGCAGACGGGCACGTTTCCCGTCACGCTCAAAGCCACGAATGCCGCCGGCATCGGCACGGCCAATATCACATTCACGGTCGCGTCCGGCAATGCCTCGATCGTGCTTTCGACTCTCACCCATAGTTACGACGGCAACGGCCATGCGGCGACGGCGACGACCACTCCAAGCGGTTTGACGGTGGTCATCACCTACGATGGCGGGTCGGCCGTTCCCGCGAACGCGGGCAGTTATGCGGTCGTCGCCACGGTGAATAGCGGTGGTTATACCGCCACTGCTTCCGGCACTTTGGTGATAGCGCGGACGGTGCAGACGATTTCCTTTTCGCCGGTCGGAACGCTGACGCCGAACCAGTCGGCGGTGCTTTCCGCCACGGCCAGTTCCGGACTGCCAGTGACTTTCGCGCTGCAGAGCGGCAGCGCCACGCTTTCCGGCGCCACGCTCACGATCAACGGATCGGGCTCCGTGGTGGTGCGCGCGACACAGGCGGGCAGTGCCAACTATAATGCGACCTTTGCGGACCAGACCATCAACTCTTCCAAGCTAAGCCAGAGCATCAGCTTCGCGCCGCCCGCAGACCATTTGGCGATCGATCCTCCCTTTAGCCTGTCGGTTTCGGCGTCATCCGGTTTGCCCGTGGCGCTGACGGTGGTCAGTGGTCCCGCGCTTCTCTCAGGCAATACCGTGACGTTGACGGGCGCCGGGGGAACGGTCGTGGTTCGCGCGGACCAGGCCGGTGACGGCACATACGAGGCCGCCGTCCCTGTCACCCACAGCTTCTTGGTTGGGGCCGAAAGCGACCGGGTATTTTTTGGTGGAATCTTCATGGAGGTTGGCGCGGGTCCGGTCGGGATTCGTTCAACTTCGGAGGTGGGAGGTCGATTGGCCCGCACCTCCGTCAATGTCGGCGACATCGCCGCCGTCGTGCCGGCGGGCGGAAACACCGGTTATATTCTGGTAGTGGCACCGGATGCGGGAATCAGTGGACTGATTGAATTCACGCTGGGACTCGACGGAACATTCGTGACAAACATCCCCCAGACTACGGCGGGTGCCACGCATTCCCTGGTCCTTCGCGGACGGCTTGCCGCGAATATCCTGAGCGGAACGATCGACGAAATCGGCGGCACGTTTTCGATGCCGGTTGAATTTGCGGGCCCGGCGGCGGCGTCCGCCGGGTTATATCGATCCAGCTCGCTGTCCACGGCTCAAGGCGTGACGTACGTGATCGTCGGTACCGACGGTGTGGCGCTTGTTCTGACGGTCACGCCGACCTTGACCGTTGGCGGCCGCACGAGTCTGCAGGGCGATGGGTCTTTCCAACTCACGGCGAGACCGGCGGGAAGCACGGAATCCGTCACGATTCGAGGAGTCGTGGATAGTTCCGCCACCACGGTCGCGGGAACGATCACTGCGGGCAGCGCGGCACCGGTCGCATTTGCCGGCTTAAAGGCGACGACTGCGCGGACGGATCGGTTGGTGAACCTTTCGTCGCGCGGACGGGTGGGGGCAGGCGAGAGATTGCTCATCACCGGCTTCGTGATCGGGGGAACGCAATCGAAGCAGGTGTTGATTCGCGCGATTGGGCCGGCGCTCGCCAATTTCGGGGTGAGCGGTGGGCTGGCTGACCCGAAGATCCGTCTATATAGAATGGGTGTGCTGGTCGCCGAGAACGACGATTGGGGCAGCGGTGGCAATGATACGGAGATTGCGGCAATCGCCGGGCGAATCGGGGCGTTCTCACTCACCCGCGGCAGCAAGGATGCGATTTTGACGGCGACGCTCACGCCTGGCAGCTATTCCGCGCAAGTCAGCGGCGGCAACGGCGTGGCGTTGGCGGAGTTGTACGATGCTGCGGAGAATCCGTCGTCGGAGGATCAACGGCTGGTCAATATTTCATCGCGCGGCGAAGTCGGCGAGGGCGAGAACATCCTGATCGGCGGCTTCGTCGTCACGGGAAACTCGCCGAAAAAAGTCCTGATCCGGGGGATCGGCCCGGCCCTGGCGGCTTACGGTGTCGGCAGTCCGCTGGCCGACCCGGTGCTGAAGGTTTATCAAGGGGGAGGGCTGATCGCGGAGAATGACGACTGGAGCTCCGATGCGGCGACGGCGCCTGCGGTCGTGGCTGCAGCGGCGTCGACGGGCGCATTTCCATTGGTGGCCGGAAGCAAAGACTCCGCGTTTATCCTGACATTGGCCCCCGGAGTTTACTCCGTGCAAGTAGCGGGCAAGGGAGCGTCAGTGGGCGTGGCCTTGATGGAGATTTATGAGATGGGGGAGTGAGTTGGCGATATTGCGCGACGCCGGCAAGCGAACGGATCGGTAGAAAGCGTCGGACGTGGCGTCGGCCTTCGGCTCGAGCTCGCGCCTAATCGCGCACCTCAAGAAACGTTTCTTCGAAGAGGAATAGAGGGCGGCGCGTGCGCGCAAACCCGAGCGCACCGCCGAGCCGACGGCCACTCGCATATAATGGCCAAACTCATCGGAGTGCCTTGGCCGTGTCATCCGTAGGCTAAAAATTCGGAATCTTGGACTCGTTCAGGCTCATCTCTACCAGCGCAGGATAGCATCCGCACGTAGCGTCCGATAGCATCTCGGTCGCAGTCTTCGATTGTCACATGTGCGACCGCTTTCACTTCCTTCCGGGCATTCTCCATGGCGACAGCATGGTCACTCAACTGCATCATTCCAATGTCCGGGAGATCATCTCCGAAGACAGCGACGTCGCCGCGGTGCCAGCCTCGCTCTGCCATGACTCGCTGTAGCGCCGCAGACTTGTCCACTTGCTGGTCAACCACGTTCAAAAACGTGCCATCGAGGCACGGGATGGCCCGAACTTGAAGACGATCGATCCAGGCTACCAAGTCGTCGATTCGCCGGCCAAGTCCGTCGATCGCGATCTTCGAAACGCAGCGATAGTCTACCTGATCCAGCGCGACCAGAAGCGCCGGTGTGGCGGATTGGTGCGCGAGCAGTTCAGCGTCCGAGTAGTTGGCATTGGTCGCGAAATGTTCGCCGTCCCATTCGATCGAGAAATGCACGTCAGCTCGGGAGGGGAATTCCGTGACAATCTGCCGAGCTACTTCGCCCAAAAGCGAGGCGCGATGAACGACCTTTCCGGCGGAGTGCTGTATCGCACCGTTCAGCGAAATCACTTCGCATGAATCAAGCAGCGGTTTTGTCACAAATAATTTCACGGCCCGGTAGGGTCGAGACGTGGCGATGCAGATTTTCCGGCCAGCTTGGATCCAGTCTAACAAGGCCGCCATGGTTTCTGGACCAATCTGCTTCCGTCGATCGAGCAGTGTGTCGTCCAGGTCAAATACCAACACCTTCAACATCGAAGCCATAATCGATCCTGAAACCGACCTGAGACCGTTCAATCTCAATGTGCTTCTCGGGTGATTTGTAGGAGTTCAGGGTGCTAAAACCTGAAGCGCCAACAAATGGTTTAGTCCCTCCTAGCTTCAGTCTTCTGGCTCGATGCACGACCTCGCTAAGTAGAGGTGATTCATTTTAATGTTTGGGAAAGAATGAAGCGGAAGTCTCCAATCGAACTCGCCCGCGAAGAGATCCACGTCGGTTGCGAAAAGAAGAAGCGAACCTTTCGAAGCAGTAATGAATCCCGCGATTAAAGCAGTCTACCTTGCTGTCCTAGTCGGACTGAACCTGGCAACCTGCATCGCAGATCAAGTTTCGACGGCCTTGGATGGCCGACAACTCGATACTAATCCACGGATCGTCAAGAAGCACGCTTTGGAGTATCCAGAGTTCCTACTGCAACTGGGTGAAATTCATGGCACTGTGCTTCTTGAATTTATCGTCGATGAGAAAGGCGAGGTGCGAGTTCCCCGCATTTTGCAGGCTTCGCATCCGGCATTTGTGCCGCCGTCGATTGATGCATTGCGCAAGTCAAAGTTCGCCCCGGGAACCATCGGAGGGACGCCGGTGAAGTGTGCGGTGAGCTGGGCTTTTAGTTTCGAGGTGATCGATCGGTATAACAAAGGCATTGGACGAGAGGCCTTCAGCATCGCCGAACATTCGCCCCCTGGCATTCCTGCAGAATTCCAATACGACGACGCGCCGCGGATCGTGACCTTGTGCGAGCCGGCTTATCCGTTTGAACTCGCGGTCGCCAACATGGTGGGTGAGGCCGAGGTGCGATTTGTCGTGAGCGCGGACGGAACGGTGGCAGCGGCCAAGGTTATGAGCGCATCGCGTCCGGAGTTTGGTGCGGCATTGGCGGCAGCCATCGAAGCCTGGCGGTTTACCGCGCCCACTTTCGAAGGAAAACGGACGATGGCGCTCTTGTCGCGGAAGCAACAATTCTCACCGGGAAACCGTGACCTCTCGTCCGACGTACAAGGCAAACGGGTCATGAAACTCCTGAGGGCGGGAAAGAACGAATTTGCAGGATTGGTCGACTTGGACGAAACGCCCAGGGTCATTTACCAAGTACCGGCGTGTTACCCTAAACTGCTGGAAGAGCAGGCGGTGGCAGGAGTGGCCCAATTGGAATTCATCATTGATCAGGGTGGAAGGGTGCGGGCTCCGCGCATCGTGTCGGCGTCGCGGGAGGAGTTTGGCTGGGCGGCCGCGACCGCGGTCCAGCAATGGTTTTATGAGCCGCCCCGACGCCGCGGAAAACCAGTCGATGTGCGCTTGTCCATGCCGTTCGAATTCAACCCGCGGTTACAGGTCAGACAGCCGTGAAATCTGTGTTGAAGCCAATCTGCGTTAGGGTCTGTCCCGAATGGTCCTTCCTAGTAGTCCTTGAAGCTTCGCGCGCTATGCTCGCGGGCATGAGAACGTAACTGGGGTTCGCGCGTTAAGACTGCGCGCAGTCGGCCTTGCCGGTCGTCGAGTTCGCCGGCGGATCCGACTTATACTATGCGAATTTCACCGTCCTTTCGCCAGTGATTTACTATAGTGCGTCGCCAATGATAACCTTTTATGGCTGTCATTAAAAAAATCAAAGAGTACAAGCCGACCCTTTCGGTATTTCGGCTCGTCACGCGGGAAGCTGCCCGCAGTGTGCTCTCGCCCCGATTCGATGATTTCCAGCGCCGATGCCACCGGCGCTTCAAATTGCGAGCCAACCCTACCCACCAGCTCACGGATGCCGACGAAGGCTCCGCGTTTATCCTCATGAGGCCGAATACGCACCACACTGTCAGGTTTTGCGCGATGACGATCCTAGTCGTCGCTTTGTCGGGGACCACGCACGCCCAGAACGTCATCCAGAAAGCCCATCACTACATCCAGACCGGCGGGGCGACACCGATCGATTTTCCCATCGCGCCCTTTGGCGCCGAAACCCAAGCGGCCGTCGCCAACATGACGCTGCATTTTCCAAATGGGAGCACCCTGCCCATTCCCTACGTCGCAGGCGACGACCAGTACGAAAGCCTGTCCAATTTCTCGACCAAGGCGGCGCTGGATGCCGCATACCCCGCCGGCACGTACACCCTCACGGGCACGGGCTTGGCGACGGTGACGCTCAACCTGCCGGCCGATAACTATCCGACCGCCGTCCCGCAGATCACCAACGGCACATGGAACGCGGGCGGAGTCCTGGTCATCGATCCAACCCAGAGTGTGACGCTTAATTTCAACAATTTCACCACGTATGCTTCAGCGGGCTTTGCCGGGCACGAGGATTTCGAGCTCCAGAGCAACGCTAACTTCGAGAAAGGCATCGCCACGGTCGCGGCGTTCGGTTTCACGGTATCCGCGACCCCGTTCACCACTGTGACCATCCCCGCGAACACGCTGCCGACCGGCGGGGCGTTCAGGGCGGTGCTGAGGTACGACACCCTCACCACGCTCGACACCTCGGGAGCGGGCACAGTCGTGCTCTTCAGCAATCAACTCGAGTTCTGGATTGCGGCGCTGGCGCCCGGGACGACGGCCCAATCCCAGCCTTTTATCACGGCCCAACCCGCCGATCGCATCGCCGCCCTCGGCGGCAGTGCCACCTTCACCGCCTCGGTCAACCTTGGCAGCGGAAACCAGGCGGCCGACGTGCACTGGTACGTGAACGGCGCGGAAATCAACCTGCAGGCCAACCCGAAGTATACCTTCGTCCGCGCCGGAAATGTCCTCAACCTGACGGTGAACAACATCACGTCCGCCGACTTGGGGACTTATTCCTTCCGGCTCGCCGACACCGGCGGCATCACCGGCAGCAACAGCGCGACCCTCGCGATCGGGACGTCGACCGGGCCCGCTATCGTCATGCAACCGGCGGGCCACAGTCTCGCCACCGGAAGTTCCGTCGTCTTCAGCGTCGTCGCCTCGGGCGGTAATCTCACTTACCAGTGGAAGAAGAACGGCACGAACATCCCGGTGGCCACCGCCGCGGACTTCATGATTCCGAACGCGCAGCCCTCCGACTCGGCGAACTATACAGTCACCGTGACCAACGGCACCGGCTCCGCGACGAGCAACGCCGCCAACCTCACGGTCGCCGCGTCGAGCAACCCCGGTCGCCTGGTGAACGCATCGGTGCGCATCGTTTCCGGTACGGATGCGAATGTGCTGATCGTCGGCTTCGTCACCGGCGGCGTCGGGACCAGTGGAAACAAGCAACTCCTGATCCGCGGCATTGGCCCGACGCTGGCCGGCTTCGGTGTCGGGGGGACCATGGTTGATCCTCTCTTGGAAATCATTCCGGGTGGATCGTCGACGGCCGTCCAAAGCAACGACAACTGGGGCGGCGACGCGTCGATCATCGCGACCGCCAACGCAATCGGCGCCTTCGCCCTGCCGAGCGCCACGAGCAAGGACTCGGCGCTTCTGGCGACGCTGGCGGCCGGGGTCTACTCGGCGAAAGTCAGCGGTGTCGGCGCGACGAGCGGCACCGTCCTCGCCGAGTTGTACGATGCGAATCCGTCCGTCTTCAACGCGGCAACCCCGCGAATCATCAATCTCTCCGCGCGTGCGCCGATGGCGAACGATAATCCCCTGATCGCCGGCTTTGTGGTCGGCGGCACCACGGCGAAGACGCTCCTGATCCGCGCGATCGGGCCAACGCTCACGGGTTTCGGCCTGCCGGGCGCGATGTCCGATCCCTCGCTGGATATCATTCCGGGTGGCGCGACGGTGGCCATCAACAGCAACGACAATTGGGGCGGCTCGAACTTGATCACCTTCACCGGCAACCGGGTGGGTGCGTTCGCCCTGCCTGACCCCAACAGCAAGGACGCGGTCATCCTCGTGACGCTCGATCCCGGTGTTTATTCCGCCAAAGTCCTCGGCGTAAACAACGCATCTGGCATCACCCTCGTCGAAGTTTACGAAATCCCCTAGATCACCGCTGGCCGAACAATCTGAGGGAATCAGTTTCTGCGGTGGGTTTTGAGGGCGGCACGCCGAGTCGGATGAAAATCCGAACTCGGCGATGCGACTTCTTCTGCTCTCAGCAAAGGGTGGGTCTGTTCCTCACTGCATAGACGAACGCAGCGTGTAACGGCTATATCTAGATAGAAAGGCGAACGAATTGTCACCGCACACCGCTACTTTGCGCAAGTCCACCTAAAGGTAGCACTGCTGCCGAGGTAACTCCGATGTTTTGTTGAGACGATCCAAACCACTAAGCGCCAGCTGGTCCAAAAAAACCCTGTAAGGATTGGCGGCTTGCGGCGACTAATGGAGGTGATGAGTCGAACTCCAGCCTACGAAGCCTTGTTCAGATCCTGGCTGGAAGAGCATCGCGGGATCATCGTAAAGGTGACGCGCTCGTACGCCCCCAATTTGACCGACGCTGCCGACTTGGAGCAGGAGCTTTTGCTCCAACTTTGGATTTCTCTCCCCTCCTATGCCGGCCAGGCGAAGCCTTCGACGTGGATTTACCGGGTGTGCCTGAATACCGCCATGACTTGGCGCCGCAGTTCTCTGCGACGCGAACAACGGATCGAACCCGGCAAGGATTTCAGCGCAATAACCGCCCCTGCTTCTTCGCCGGCTGAAATTGCCGGCGAGCGGGAGGTGCTCGAAAAACTCTACGCGGCGATCCAAGCCATGCCCGCTTTTGAGCGGGCCTTGATATTGCTGATGCTTGACGGTCTGACTTATCGCGAGATCGCCGAGATTATCGGACTGACTGAAAACCACGTCGGCGTGGCGTTGACGCGTGCGCGCAAACGCCTCGCTGAACTCATGAAAGGACTTACCAATGAACTGGGATGACTACGAAGGCATTTGGAGGCGTCAGGAATTGCCCACCGGCGCAGGGGCGGACCTTACCCTTATTCGCGCGACGTTTGAATCCAAACGCCGAAAATTCAAGGCCACACTCCTCGTGCGCGATATCACCGAAGGCCTGCTCGGCGTGTTGGCCGCATTGGGATTGCTGGGATATGCTTGGTCGATTGGAAAGACCGGATGGCCCATCGCGGTAGGCGCGCTCCTGATCTTGGGCGTCGCGCTCGTTTTCGTGCGCGATTTTCTGCGACGGCGCCGCCTTCGGCTTGGCCCGCAAGTTCCACTACTCGTGAAACTCGATGCCGAAATCTCCGAGTTGCATCATCAGCGCCGGCTTCTGAGCCACATTGGGATCTGGTATTTTCTCCCGTATCTCGCCGCGCTGGTACTTATCTACACCACCGTGTTTCGCCGGCTGGGAATTAAGCTACCGTCGGAATTACTGATTGCCCTGCTCACTACTCCTCGCTCCGCCGTCTTCATCTATCTAATCGTCGCCGTTGTAGTGGCGAGTCTGTGGTTGGTCTGGCGGGATGCGCGAGATGCCGGTAAAACCCGCATCGATCCCCGAATTCGGGAACTGGAAAAAATGCGACGGGACCTGTTCGGAGTGGCGGACAACCCCGGCGACTGACCGACTGTTCGACTCATGGCGAAGACTAGACGCTACAGGACTCACTGCGCTCCATAGGTAAGCGCAGGCTTGGTTGCCGTTTGGTTGCTATCGAAAATAGGCACAAGGAAGCCGGATTCACTTGGCTGCTATTAGGAAAATCAAGGCGTGACCTCATTGCCTAAGCTGATTGCTATTCCATGCCGTGGTCCTTCGCTTCAACTCGATATTTTTGTTGGGCCTATGCACTATCGCAGAAGCGCTAGCTTCCGAGATTACTGTAGCCTCTCCTGAGCGAGCCGTCTTGTGGGAGTTACTTCGCGACCCATCCGCCGCCGAGTGGAGGGCGCTGTCCAGATTTGATCAAACTCTCACGCGTCGTGAGTTCGAAAATCGTCTCGAATTCGTGTTTGATCCCAGTCGGGGACTTCAAGGGTACATGCGGATTCGCGAGGACTCAGTTGAGGTCTATTCGACAGTCAAAAAAGATAACCAACCATTGGTGGTGGTTCATTTCGCACCTAGCGAGCCTGCGCGGCAACCACGACCTCCAAGCTATCGCACGCCAAGAGACATTCGCGCCATGTCCTTCGTTACAACCGAACTGCCATTGGCCGGTTTGCAAGTGGCGATTGAGCCAGCAGACATCGGCGGACGATGGGCGCGGATGGAAGATAGATCGGTCGATTTCCCGGGTTATGGGCGGATAAATGAAGGCGATATCAACCTGGTTGTTGGGCGACTACTTCGTGACAAGCTGCAGAAGCTTGGCGCAAGAGTTTTTCTCGTACGTGATCAAACGGAGCCGGTCCTTGCCGTGAGGACAGAGCAACTAAGAGGTCTGGCGATGGATGTCCTGAAAAATCGTTCAGAAATCTTGCCAGAATCTTTCCAGAGTCAGACAGCATCTCTTCCTCTCGACAGCCCTAGGAGGCTCCATATCGCCGAGGAGTTACTGCTCACAAAGACGCTGGAAACACGCGCCCGTGCGGCCCTTGTTCGCGCCTCGTTTCGGGCCGATTTGACAATCGTTCTGCAGCATAATGCCACTCCTGCGAGTTGCGAGGGGCGGCTCAACCCCATTAACCGAAACATTTTCTTTGTCCATGGAGCGTATACTTCCATTGAACTTCGCCAGTCGGAGCAGCGCTTTCGCCTGCTGACGAAGTTGTTAGACGACGTTACACCCGTTGAAAGCGAAGTCGCGGCAGCAATTGCGGCCCGATTTAAAGATGCGACCGGGTATCCGTCGGTGCTTTCAGGAAACTCCGGAAACACTCGGCTAGTTATTCCGGGCAACCCGTATGTTCTTGCCCGAAATCTTGCGTTCAATCGAGAGCACGACGGTCCAGTTGTGGTGACAGAGCCCTACTTCATGAACCAAGCGGAAACACTGGCTCGGCTGCTCGCCGGCGACTACCCGGGTAAGCGAATTATTGCCGGCAAGCTCCAGTCCAGCATTTTTCAGGAGTACGCCAATTGTGTCGCCGCCGGGATACATGAAGCATACGAGCAAGCTCGCACTAATTAATAAGGGCAAAAATGGACGCTACAGGACTCGCTGCCCGCCATAGCTAAGTTTGGGCTCGGTTGCTGTACGGTTGCCTAGGTACCCTTTACGATCAAGTATTGTTGGGCTCACGCGTCTGAACACCTTCAGCCTTCAGCGTCTGGGCGGTCGTCGCTCTCAGCGGTCGTACGTGGTCTGCCACGCTTCCTTGATTTCGAAACGCTTCCCAGCGTTTCTTAAAATCACCTCGTACTTCTGCTGAAGGCCCGCACCGAATTGATTCACTTCAGGCCGCAGGAAGCAGTCGGAGAGACGCTGCCCCTGCAGTGTTTCTTTTGTGCCATCCACGAAATCCACCTCAATGTGGTCGATTCGAACAAATCTCACCAAGGGGTTATACCAAACGGGACCCCATCTGACACCTGACGCGTCGTCCGACCTTCTCACGCTCAAGCCATCGTCCGACCTGTAGCCCGCGGAGAACGGACCCGTTTCGTTAAGGACCGCAGTAGCCTTACCCCTGGTTTCACTCGGGGTCGGGTCCCCAGCCCGACTGAGCGCCGTAACATAAAAACGCACGGCCTTGATCACCTTATCTGAGGTGCTAACCCAATGAACCGCCACTCCGACCCCTCCCACCGTGCTGGGACGACCTGGATTGGCCCAGATGATGATGAGGGGTTTGGCCTGCGAGTGTTTATAGGCCTCGATGGTTTTGTTAAGTTCGGCCTCCGAGTCGGATTGCAGGACTGCCTCCTCCCGAGAAATGCATCCGGTCGCCAGTAGAAGCCACGAAAGAGCGAGCAGAGCGGGTGCGCGAAGCGAGGGATAAATTAATTTCATGAGCAGATCGGACAATGCCTGTCCGTGGGCATTTCTTGTGAATATGATGGGATCTTCGAGTGCGACTTAAGGCCCCACGGAATCCCGATCCTCACAACCTTACTCTCACGAATGACGATCTAGAAAAGCCCGCGGTTCCGAGGCTGGTACGCTTCCGTATATAAAGCAGTGCAGCCAAGTTTCGAGGAATTTTATCCAAGGATTTGTCCGTGGAGCCGGTAGGGCTGGAGATAAGAAGAGGTGCCTCAAAAATGAGAACCCTGCTTTGCGGGTAATGGTGGACGCTACAGGGCTCACTACAGTTCAAGGGTAAGCGCGGACTCGGTTGCTGTTTGGTTGCGCAGCTACGTGGGTCAGTGCTTGGAATAAAAACCGCCTCGACGGTCTAGGGGTGGCATCGCAATGCTAGGTAAAAGGTTCGGGTTATAAGGTTCCCCGACCATTCCATGGATTAACTAGGTGAAACATAAATTTATCAAAATTACCCTGCTTGGATGCCTCCTCGCAGCATTGGTCCTTGCAATTGCGCTGAGCATCCGCGCCCGCGCGCAGCGGCTACGGTTGAGGGTTCTGCCAATAGTGACCCAGTAAGTTGGATAAAGGCAGGCGGTACCGCTTTGACGCTACAGGACTCACGGCACCTCAGAGGTAAGCGGAAGCTTGGTTGCTGTTTGGTTGCATTGGTGAAACGCACCCCGACGGCTCCGACCAAGGTTGCAGGATTTGAGCTGCAAGCACGGTTGGCTCATTCAACGTTCGGCAAGCAATGCTCCGCAAAATCATCCAGTTAGTATTGGTAGCACCAATTCTCATCATCTCGCCTTTCGCGCTTCCCGCGGTGATTATACCGTTCCTTCCGGATTTTTGGGCGAGGATTGCAAAGGGGGAGATGAAAGATGCGTTGGAGCTGATCGTGCTAGCTTCTGGCGCATACGGAATCCTCGCTCTACCGTTCTCGATATTCCTGTCACGAGAACGGATCCAAAGGAGAGCGTGGCTGCGGATCCTTCTCATATCGTGCCTCGCAGGTGGTTCAACGTGTGCAGTATTTTTGTTTTTTAATCAAAACTACCCACCGAATTCCTCTGACAATCGATTGAAAATGGCTTGGGAGTTGGGCGGTCCATTGATCGTGGCCATTTGGAATATCGCGCGGCTCATACGGATGCCGAACTGCAGGGCGGAACCAGTCTCGCCGAGCCGAGCTGGTTCACCGTAACGTAGAGAATGGACGCTACAGGAATCCAACCGGTGACCCCGATGGGGCGTTGGCTGATTTCAGCCTGTTGCGGGCAAAGGTAAGGGAATGATTTGCGCTGCGGCCGCGTCCTTTTCGTAGTCCTCCAGCGGTGGCAGCGTTACCTTGGCGTTTCTGGAATATACCCGGTGCACTGCCTTGCTGTTGTGCCCCAAGGCGAGCTGGGCAAATCGCTCGGGATAACCGGCTGCTTGGCGCGTTCGATCATTATAGACGCGCGGCCAGCAGATATGTCGTTCCTCCGGGAAAACAGTATAGTCCACGTCGCCCCCTGCGGCCCGAAGTGCTGCCACCATCCTCGCGCTGTGGTCTTCGGAGACAATGGGGTCTTTGGCGCCATGATAGACCCAGACAGGAAGATGGCGTAGACACGCCACGCGGGTGGGACCTCCGCCGCCGCAGATCGGGACGATTGCCGCAAAGAGCTCAGGTTCTCGGATGGCCAGGTCCCAAGTGGCGAAACCGCCCATGGAGATGCCGGTGAGATAGACGCGATCGGGATCGACTTGGTAGGAAGTGATAATTTCGCGGACGAGCGCCTGCAGCTTCGCGCCGTCCCACCACTCATCCGAACAAATCGGCGTGACGAGAAGAAATGGGAAATTGATCCCATGCGCCACGCGTTCAGGGGGACCCCAGTGCTGCGCACCGTCGACGGAATTGTCGCCTTTGCCATGAAGGAAAATCATCAGCGGCACCCCACCCGCATGCGGATAGCCGGGCGGCCGGTACAGCAGGTAGGTGTAGGTCTCCGACGGGACGACGGAAAAGGCTGCGTCCGGAGTGCTGGGCATTGCCGCCGCGGCGAGCGCGCAGAGCCAGAACGGAGTGTGCCCGATCAGATTGAGCATATTCCCGGTCATTTGTGCCCGTGTCGTCCGCAAGCCTCCGCGGACCCTTGGGCCGTTTCCCATAGAAAATCGAAGGCCTTCGGGCCATTGATGCGGTGACGGCCCTCGAAAAAATCCGTGTCGATCCGGCTCTTCGCGCCGAAAGTCCCGTACACCTGACGCGCGCGGTTTACGCTGCTCACCACCGCCGGGAAGGGAAAAATCGGATCGTGCGTGCCGGCTTCGATCAGGAGCGGCCGGGGCGCAATCAGTCCCACCAAGTCGTACATTTCCCCGAACCGATGCAACCCGGGCACGAGGTTGCAGGGGCAATGCTGCATGGCGAGAACGCTATCCTGGAAGGTCGAAAAATAGCCGCTGATCACGCAGGCGCGGATGCGTTCATCGAGGCAGGCCGCAAAAAAGAGGTTGGCTCCGCCCCCGGATATTCCCATCGCGGTCAAGCGGGAGCAATCGAGGTCAGTCCGCGTGGAAAGATAATCGACTAGGCGGCGTGCCTCGGCGACGCGCATGCCGATCACGGAAAGACCCAGGTGAATGGCCAAGGCAGCGCTGTGGGCGCAGGTCGTGGGAATGCTTTGCCCGATCGCCGGATCAAGGGTGGAAAAGTTTGTCTGCCGCTCGCCGAATCCGGCGATCTCCGGAGCCGCGACGGCAAAGCCCCGGCGACACAGCGCAATGCCGAAGTCGCGATAGTCGCCGTCCGGGGTGTCTCGTTCGCTGCCATCTTCCCACAGGCCGACGATGTCCTTCACGCCGTAACCGTGGCCGTGAAAAGCGAGGGCGAGCGGAGGCGGTTTCACCCCGCCCTTTGGCACAAGCAGATACACGGGCATCGCCTGCGAGCGCGATATTTGGATCACGAATTTGTGCCGGACATAGTCGCCCTTGTCGACGGATCCGATCGCGCGAGGCGCGAACGGCGCACCCCGCTTTTGCTGGGAGCCGAGAAGTCGCGCCAGCGCGCGGCGGGTCGTCGCCTGCCACGCGAGCGCGGCCGAATGGCTCCTCGCGTGAAATCGAAACGGCGCACGATCGGGCCGGAGCATCTGTTCGAGCGCCGGACCCGGGGCGAATGGGTCGCGAACGACGCGGGATCGGCTGGGGACCTGAACCATGGTCATAGCCCAGCATGCGCACGCCAATGTCTCACGCCCGATGCACTCAACCGAATGAGTCGCGCGAGGCGGGCTCAGTGCCCACGGACACTGCGCCTAAAAAGCTTGGGTGCCTGGCCGAACCGGCGCTTGAAACAGCGCGAGAAATAAAACTCATCGCAGAATCCGAGTTGCTGAGCGATCTCCTTGATGGAGTGCTGGCCTTGGTGGAGGAGCGCGGCGGAGCGGTCGATGCGGGCATCCATCCGAAACTGTCCGGGCGAAAATCCCATCTCGATGCGGAACCGTTTGCGGAACTGCCCGTAGGAACACCCAAGCCGTCGCGCCACTGCGCCCAAGCTTGATGCGGCCATCTTTTCGTCCTCGGTGAGGAGCCGGCAGGCTTGATCAAGCCAATCGGTTTGCTTCACCGGTTCGGCAGGGGAGCGGTGGGCCGAAAGCATGTCGGTCAGGACGGCGACGAAATGCGCGACAATGGAATCAGCCGGGGTCTTGTGCCGCAGATGGACCGGCGGGATGATGGCGAACATCCGCCGAAACCAATAGTCGCGACCCAGCGCGGGCTGGACTGGACGCTTGGGATTAAGGAGCCCGCCGCGTCGCATGAGGTCGAACACGGGTCCTTCGAATTCGAACCAGAACTCATCCCAGAACTGCCCGGGAACCGTGCCGCAGGCATGGGCGATGTGGGGGAAAAAGATCACGGCGCTCTCCGCCGGCACCGCGCACGCGATCCCGTTCGCGTCGCGGTAAAGTCCGTTTCCGTTCAGGATATAGTTGAGCGAATAGATTCCACGGTTGCGCGTTCGGTTGGTGGCGATTCCGACCCCTGTCCCTTCCTTGTTGATGCCCGCGAGGAGGACGCTCCCGAGCGGCGATCGGACGGGCCGGAGGAGCAGTCGGGTCTTGATCGTATGATCGATGATCGTGGCCATCGCGGGATCGGGTCGAGGCGTAGACGCCGGGATGGAGCGTGTCGAGCGCCCGCGATCCCGCTCGTTCTTAGGTCGCGAGAAATCCGCCGTCCACCGGCAGGCTGATTCCGTTGATCATGGCGGCATCGCTGCTCAGCAGAAACGCGACGACTGCCGCCACCTCGCTGGAGGCGGCGAACCGGCCGAGGGGAATTTTCTCCAGCATCGGCCCGCTCTTAGCGGCATCGCCCCATGCCATGGCTCCCATCGGGGTCAGGGTGACGGTGGGGTTCACGGTGTTCACGCGGATGCCATGCGGCCCGAGCTCGAGTGCCATCACGCGGGTCAGGGCGTCCAGCGCACCCTTCGAAGCGCAGTAGGCACTGTGGTCCCGGAGTGCCGCGAGCGAAGCCTGGCTCGAGACATTAACGATGACGCCGGCATGGCCCCGGGCGATCCACCCCTTCGCGATGATTTGGGAAAGGAGCAGGGCGCCGCGAACGTTGATGGCGATGGTCGCATCGAACGCCGCCGCTGTCGTCTGCAGGAACGGCTCCGGGATGGAAATCCCCGCGTTGTTCACGAGGAAATCAACGCGGCCGGCGGCCTCACCGATCCGCCGGATGTTGTCGGCGTCGGCCAGGTCACCGGGGATCGTCGCGCACGCGATATCGTCGGCCAGGGACGCGAGGTCCGCCGGTGTCCGGCTCACGGCGATGATCTCCGCGCCCTCCGCCGCGAGACGGCGCGCAATCTCGCGCCCGATGCCCTTTCCCGCCCCGGTAACCAAAATCCGCTGCTGCGAGAATCTTCCCGTGCTCATAGGTCGATCTGGATTTTTATCGTGGTCGGTTTCGCCTGCGCGGCGCAGCCGAATGCTGCGATTCCGTCGTCGAATTCGAAACGTTCAGTAATGAGCGGCCGCACGTCGATTTTCCCGCTGCGCATCAGCGCGAGCGCCCGCGGGAAAACGTGGGCGTAGCGGAAGATCGTCTCGATCCTCGCCTCCTTGACCTGCGCCGCGACCACGTCGAACGGGACCGGCTGGCCCGGCATGCCGATCAGGACGATGGCACCGCCGGGACGGAGCGCCGCGACGCCCTGCGCGAGTGCCGAGGGATGGCCGGTCGCGTCGAAAACGAGGTCGGCGCCCCAGTCGCCCGTCGCTTCGCGGACGACGGCGACGAGGTTTTCCTCGCGCGCATTTATCGGCGTGATCGGGCCGAGGCCTGCGGCGAGACCGAGTTTCGGGGCGAGGACGTCGGACAGAAAAATCCGACTGCAGCCGCCGGCGAGGGCCGCCAAGGCCGTGAGAATGCCGATCGGTCCGGCGCCCATCACGACCGCGACGTCCCCGGGTGCGATCCGCGCCTGGGTCGCCGCGTGAAGGCCCACCGCGAGCGGCTCGACCATGGCGCCTTCGGCGAACGTAACGTTTGATGGGAGCCGGAAAGTGAAGGCCGCGGGGTGGACGACAGTGGGGCGCAGGCAGCCGTGCACGGGCGGCGTAGCCCAGAATCGGACGTTGGGATCCAGATTGTACCTGCCGAGGCGGGTTGCCCGTCCCAAGGAGTTCGGTATGCCCGGCTCCATGCAGACGCGGTCGCCCGGCGCGAGGTCCGTCACCCCGGGCCCGATTTCGAGGACGACCCCGGCGGCCTCGTGGCCCAAGACCATGGGTGCGCGGACCACGAAGGGCCCGATCGCGCCGTGTTGGAAATAGTGCAGATCGCTCCCGCAGATTCCAACGGTGCGGATCTGGATCCGGACATCGTGCGGTCCGAGAGTCTCGGGCAGTTCAATCTCCCGGAGCGAGAGCCGTAGTTTCTCCTCGAGGACCAGGGCCTTCATGGGAGGAGGAACGCCTCGAGTGCCCGCCGCACGCGGCCGGTTTCCTCGGCTTCACCCGGATGGGGAAAGTGCGCGGCCTCGACGATCACGAGTTCCTTCGGGCCCGAGAGGGCATTGTAGACCGCGAATTGCCCGGGCGGCGGCACCGCGGGATCAAACGGCGCGGCGACGACCTGCACCGGGATGCGCAAGTGCCGCGCGGCGGTTGCGGCGTCGAAGTAGCGCAAGACATCCAGCACTCCCGGATGGGTGCGAGCATAGGTTCGGATGGCTTCGCCGCTACCGACTGAGGGCAGGGTGACGCGCAGCGGATGGTGGCCGAAACTGGGAACGCCGAGATGCGCCTTTTGAAAGCGCGCGTCCCACGGCAGCGCCAAGGCACCGATGCCGCCCCCGAAACTGCTGCCCACGTAATCGAGTTGCCGCCGGGCGGCGGGCACGACTTCCAGGAGCGCCGACGCGGCGGCCCAGAGGTCCGCGGCGCAGCCCCGGTGAATGTAGGTGCCGCGCGCGGTGATCCCATGGAGCACGTGCGCGGCAACCGTAGACGGGAATGCGGGGCCGGCGCTCCGGGACAAACCACGGGCGCAGGGAAAGATCGCGGCCGCTTGAGGCGCCGGCAGCCATTCGTCCGGCTCCTCCCGGCTGCCGTAGCCGTGCCCGATGACGAGGCCGCGCGTGATCGGCCCGGTCTCGGGCCGCGTCAGCCAGCCGTGGATGCGGGCGCCGCCGAGGGCATTGAAACTGATGTCGAAGACAGCGGCGTTCGGGAGGCGAAGGGCGGAAGGGGCGAGCGCCAGGTCCAGCGGGACTCGTGCGGCCTCTTCAAATGTGCCCCGCCAGAAGTCGGCAAAATCCGCCGGCTCCGGCGGGCCTGCCACGCATCGGAGCGCGGCGAGATCGTAGCCGTAGGTCGGATCGAACGGGAACGAATGGTTGAAGCTCACGGGGAAGGGTCGGGCAGGTGGAACACCTCGCGCAGGTCGACGGCACAGGGACGGCCGTCCCTTTCCACCGGCATCAGGTCCCTCATGTAATTCCACCAATGGCGACACGCGGGAGTCTCGGCGATGGTGTTCCAGCGCTCCTCGCTTTCGATTTCGGCGTAAGCGAAGAGCTGGCCGGTCGCGGCCTGCAGGAAGATGGAATAGTTGCGCACCCCGTGCGCGTCCAAGGTGTCGGCGAGGTCGCGGGCGATCGGCGCGTGGCGGCGTTCGTACTCCGCTGCGGTCCCCGGATACAGGCTCATGACAAAGGCCTTTCGGATCATGGCTTCAGGTGTCCACGATTTCCAGCAGGGCGATGCCAGGTCCCTCCATCGTGAAGCGTGCCGTCGCCCGTCCCTCGCCGCCCTCGACGCGGACCGCCCCGGCCATGGCTTGCAGCGGGTTGACGGCGGCGAGCTCGCGGGCCTGGGCGCGGGAAAGATAGTCAGGGGCACCCAGTTCCTTCCACTGGGACAGGACGTTGTTCTCGTGGGAGTCCACGCGATAGAGTGCGCCCGCGCGGCTGCCGGGCGGCAGGTCGACGGACACATTGATGCTTTGCCGGGCCGGAACGTCGGCATGGTCATACGCGTACACCAGCACGTGTTTTTTCCCGTCGGGGGAAACGGTCGCGATCGCATTGTAGAACGAATCCAGGCCGGTCCCGGTCACGGGCACCCGCTGGTCGCCGAGGCGGTGGAGCAATTGGAAGGCGTGGTACGCGGGTTTGCGCAAGCCCTGCAGGTTCAGGAGCCCGTAGCCGCCGTGGAAGGCCTCGCGTCCGTAGCCAACTTGGTCGTACACATCGCTCAGGCACCAGTAGGCGAAAACATCGGCCTCCTGCGAGACTTCCGCCATCACGCGGACGACGAACGCGGCCTCGCTTGCTTGCTCGCGCCGGTAGTCGATGCCGTGGAACGAGCGGCCCCATTCGTTCCAGTGCAATTCGCCCTTGAAGCCGAGCCGGTCGACCAGGGAGCGGATGCCGCGCATGACGCCGAGGCACGCGTTGGGAGACTGGTTGTTCTTGTCGATCTGCGGACCGTCGAAGGGTGCGAGCGGGTTCGCCATGGTCGCATCATTATTGTACATGTGCGTGATCAGGTAATCCGGAACGCAGTCGCGGTCGCGTCCCATCGCGAGCATCTCCTCCAGCCATTCGGCGTGGGCGGTCGAAGGGCCGCCCACCCGGAGCGAGGGGTCGACCGACTTCACCGCGCGGAAGGTCGACTCCCACAGGCGGAAAAAATCCGCCTGGTCCCCGCCCCAGAACGCTCCGCGCAGGTTCGGTTCGTTCCACGCTTCAAAATACCACTGCCGGACGACGGGCAGCGAATAGCGGTCCACCGCGTGCTCCACGGATTCCCGCACGAGGGTTTCCCACTCGGTCAGATCGCGGGGTGGACTGGTGCACGCGCGCGTGGTGAACACCGTTAGGTTGCCGCCCGCGAGCGCGCTCGGCACGAAGGAAGTCGTGATCATCGGATGCAGGCCATGGTCCACGATCGAGTCGATCGCGTAGTCGACGACCTGCCAGTTGGTGCGTGGAACCTTCGGCTCATAGCCCATGAAGGAAGCCGGGCTCGGGCAGAACGTCCGCAGCTCGTCGTCGTACATGCCGACGGCCCGCACGTGGCGGGCGCCCAGTTCGAGGCGCGCGCATTCCAGGTGCTCTTGCACGTCCCGCCGCACGAACCAGCGGAATTGGTCCACGTTCACGATGCCCTCCCACGTATGCCGGAACGGAGCGGCCCGTTGCTCCCACTGCGGCTGAATCTGCAGCGAACGGGTTCCGCTTTGCAAGAGGCTGGGGGGCTGCCGGGTATGCTTGAGCCCGAGCGGGGGTACGGATGGCGTCACCATGGGCGGAATAATCCGCGGACGCAGTTCGCGGACAACGAAGGCCCACTCAATCGCATGAGAGGCCCCCTTGCGGAGGTCAGGCGCGGTGGGTGGACTCCGCCCGCGTGACTGCGAACCGCAGGGGCTCGCCGTGCCGCCAGCGTTGGAATTCGTCGATCATGCAGCGGCTCAGCCGGCGGCATTCGTATCCCTGGGTCGCGGCGATATGCGGCGTGAGGATCACGTTCGCCAGATCGTAGAGCGGGGAGCCGGGCGGGGGCGGCTCGGGCGCAGTGACATCAAGGACGGCCGTCAGGTCTCCGCGCCGGGCGAGGACGTTGACCAACTCGGCCTCGCGAACGACGGCGCCGCGCGCGGTGTTGATGAAGGTCGCGTTCTCCTTCATGGCCGCGAGGTGCGCGCCGGTGATGAGGCCCTCGGTTTCTTGCAACGAGGGCGCATGCACCGAGACCACGTCGCTGCGGGAAAAAAGCGCCTCGAGGGTGACGAGGGAAATTCCGCGGCCCGCCGCCGCGCCTTCGCTCACGAACGGATCGTAGGCCAGGAGGGTGAGCTCGAAACTGCGCAGACGCTCCGCAACCTGGCTTCCCACCATGCCGAGCGAAACCAGGCCGACGACCGGAGGCGCGTGTAGCGCCAGCGCGCGCCGCACGGGAAAAGCGCCCGTGCGCTGCGCGCCCCTTTCATAATACCAACCGTGCCGCAGGCTGAAGAGAATGGTCGCAAGCGTATAATCGACCACCGCGACGGCGTTCGCCCCGGCGGCGGTCGTAACAACGATTCCGCGCACCCAGAACGCTTCGGTCGTGAAATAGCGGATCGAGCCACCGGCATGGAAGATGGCGCGCAGGCGCGGAGCAGCCGTGAGCAGCGCCTCGTCCATCACGGGCGAACCCCAGCCGGTGAAAAGCACCTCCACGTCGCGCAGCAACGGCAAGTTGGCCCGGAGCGACGCCGATGTTTGCGGCGCCCCGACGAAATCCACGTGGGCGCCCAGTTCTTCGAGCTCAGCGGGACCGTAAACCGGCAGCAGCCACTCGGCGGAGATCACAACGAGTCCCTTCCAGCGCCGCGACGCGGGAAAGGCGCTCATGGGGACAAAGGGCCGAAGCCCAGCGCCCGGTACGGATCTCCCTCCCGGAGCCGGAAGTCATCATGCGCCTCGTCGACAAAGCCGGGGCGAGCGACGGCGGCCTCGCGATTGTCCTCCGGCTGAACGAATGCCGAGAGGTCGATGATCGGTTGAAACTTGAGGAAGCGGCGCGCGCCCTCCCAAGTGTTGTGCGCGGGCCGCAGCACGGATTTTTCGCCGGTAAAGAGGATGACCGGCTGCGTCGCGACGAGGTCCCGGAAGAAATTTCGCTCGAGGACGAAGGAGGTGTTGGCCGCGAGCGGCGTGTTGCTGTCGCCGAGAAAGAAGGCCGGGCCCGCTGCGGAGGACGAAAAGAAATTGTCGGTGAACACCTTTGCGCCGCCGCCGAACGCGATCACCAGGTTGGTGTAGGCGCCGATGACCAGGTTGTGGTCAAAGGTGACTGACGTCGCCGCGCTCAGCTGAATATTATTGTCCTGCCAGAGGTCCTCCCGCAGCCCCGCCCGGTAAAACACATTGTGATGAACCTTGGCGTCGATCGCGTTGGCGATCTGGCAGGATTCATAGCCGGTCCGGGCGACGACATTGTTCCAGATCTCGAGCCCGCGGAAAATCTGGCCGGGTGTGCGGGTCTCGCCGATATAGAGGCCCTCGCCTCCGGTATCGTGGACGTAATTATCGTGAATCCTGACCCGATCCATGAAGGTCCCGACGGCGCCGTCGGTCTTGATCGCCATGCCCGCGAATCCGGCGTGGCTGATTTCAAGGTGGTCGATTTCGCAATCGGAACTCAGGCCGCCGATCATGAGGGCCGAGCCATCCCGATTGGTCCCAGCCAGGCGGATGCCGCGGTGCGGTATGGAATCGCCGGAGCCAGTCAGCCGAAAAAAACGGGATGTGCCGATCCAGATGTCGTAATAGTGGTCGTCGTTGCGGATCACGACCTCGCCGCCGGAATTCGTGATGGTGACGCAGGCCTGCGGTTGACCCACCACGTGCTCGATGCGGAGGAACCGACGGGGACCCCCCTCTAGCAGCAGGGTATCGCCGGCCTGCACGCCGAGCGCCAAGCCGTCGATGATCGTTTGGCGCAGGGGAATGCGAAACGATTTGGCGGAGGCGACGGTTGGAACGCATCCGACCAGGGCGAGCGCCCACGCCAGCCGGCATCCCCTCCGCGCGCCGGAAACGTTTCGGTGCAGGCTCATCGGTAGAAGAAAATCGAAGGCGAAAACGGAAACGAACGTTAACAAATCCGGATGACCTCAAGCTCGAGGAGGTCCCCAAGTTTCTGGAGGCGGGCGGAGAGATGACCCGTGCCGACCGCGCAGTGGTGCGCAGGTCCCTGGGCATTCCACGCCTCCACGAAGGCGCGTGCTCCCAAAGAAAAACGATAGCGGCTGTTGGTGTTGCCGATTTC
Source organism: Verrucomicrobiota bacterium (assembly GCA_028293545.1). GTDB lineage: Bacteria > Verrucomicrobiota > Verrucomicrobiia > Opitutales > Opitutaceae > Opi-474. The sequence goes on from JAQGOP010000053.1 coordinate 152,510, forward strand.
CAAGACCGGCCCGGGCACCGACTCGGCCTCGGCGCAGAGGAGTGCGAGTTTTCCCCCGGCGGTTTCGATGACGGACAGGAGCGTCACCGGACCGTGGCGGACAGTCATCTCGATGGACAGGCCTTGGCCGACTTTTCCATGGTACACCTGCAGGGGACGGATCTTGCCCTTGCCCTCGGCGATCCGAAGGTGGCCGGGACCGTCGTGGCCCATCAGCACGACGTCGTCGGTGAAATCCATCGCGTAGTATTCGGTGAACGAGCCGCCGGCGCCGAAGAGATCGAGGATCTTCATCGCCTGCGCGTTCTTGACCTCATACTCGCCGGCGACGGGAACGCCGCGGCTGGTGAGGTATGACATCCCGACGATGATGGAGGCCATCGTCGTTTCATTTTCGAGCACGCCCGTGCCCTTGTAATAGTAGGCCATCGAGCCGAGACGGTATTTCGCGACGAGGTGGTCGAGGGCGACCGACGTGCGCGCCGCTTCCGCGAGTGCCTCCGGTGCGCACTCGGCTTGGACGTCGAAAAATTCGCGGAAATCCCCGACGCGCTCCGTGACGGCCCCGGGCGGCACGTCACGGCGCAGCGCTGACAGCTCGTCGACCTCCAGAATTTCCACGTGGGTGCCGAAGGTGATGCATTGCAGGGTGACGTCGGAGTAAATGTCGAGCATGCCATTGTAGTAATGCCCCATCAGTCCCAGGCGGTTGGAGTGGAGGGCGGCCGCCACGCGCGCGGCCTCCACCCAGTCGTCGACCTGGCGCCAAGCCGCCGGATCGTCGTCGATGATTCCGGTCACTTGGTGGAAGCGGATGCCGGCCCGCTTGAGGACATTGGCAATTTCCGGCACCGGGCATGCGGCGCAGTGTGCGAGCCATTCCCCGGTCATGCGCGTCCGGTCACCCCAGCGGTTGAAGGATGCGTAGTCGATGGCGGCGGCGGGCGAGAGGTTGAGGACAACGACCGGCACCTTGGCGCGGAGCACGACCGGCAGTACTGTCGCCGAGACGGCATAGGTGGTGACGTGCAGGAAAATCAGGTCGACATCCTGTCGCCGGAATTCCCGCCCGGCGGCGAAGGCGCGTTCCGGCGTGTCGACCAAGCCCAGGTTGACAACCTCCACGCCAGGGCGCTCGAGTTTCTGCGCCACTCGGTCGACGTAGCCCGTCAGCCTCTGCTCGAGACCTTCGAACTGCGGCCAGTACGCGGCGAGCCCGATGCCGAAAAGTCCCACGCGCAACGGCGGAGATACCGATCCCGGACCGGCGGCCCGCGGAGAAGTCGACGTGGCGGAAATCATCGTGGAAACCATGCCGGCGCCGGCGTCGGCGGAAACCCCGCGGAACTCAACCGCTTGAGTCAGGGGGAGGCGTGCTCGCCGCGCCTTGGGGTTTGATCGATGCCATGCTGCCGCCCTTGCCCGCATGAAAAAAAATCCTCCATGGCCGGTTCTCTCCACCTACGCGGGCGGTCGACTTGACCGCGTCGCCCTGCCGATCGGCGGAATCGGGACTGGGACGGTTTCGCTCGGAGGAAATGGCGCCCTCCGGGATTGGGAAATCATGAACCGACCCGCGAAGGGTTTTGTCCCTTGGGCCCAAGGCGTCTGGCCGGGGTTCGTGCTGTACACGCGGGCGGCGCGCGGCCCGGCGATCGTGAATGCGCTGGAAGGGCCTTATCCCGCCGCGGCCTGCGAGGGAGCGCAGGGCGCCACGGCCCCGAATCACGGGATGCCGCGTTTCCGCGACTGCCGCTTCGCGGTGGCGTACCCCTTGGGCCAGGTCGAACTGCGAGATCCCGCAGTGCCGCTGCGCGTCACGCTGCAGGCGTTCAATCCCCTGATTCCGGGCGACGCCGACGACAGCGGCCTGCCCGTGGCTGTCTTCCGCGTCCGTTTGCACAACGCGACTGCCCGCGTCGTGCGGGCGTCAGTCTGCGCAAACCTGCCCAACTTCATCGGCATGGATGGTTATGACGTGCGTCGGAACGAGTGGAACGGGCGGATGGAACCGGTGGGAGCGAAGGGGAACCGAAATGTGTTCCGCGCGACCGAGGCGCTCCAGGGCTTGCGGATGTTTTCGGACGGCGTGGCGCGGACGTCGGAGGCGTGGGGCACGATGGCGCTCGCGACGACGGCGCGGGCGGGCGTGACCCATCGCACGAGCTGGGCGCAGCGCAGCTGGGGCAATTCGCTGCTCGAATTCTGGGACGACCTGTCGGCGGACGGGGCGCTGGAGCCGCAGGGCGGCGCCGCCGACCAGCCGGTCGGATCCCTTTGTGCCGCCTGCTCCATTCCGCCGGGAGGCACGCGGGACCTGACCTTCATCCTCGCGTGGCATTTTCCAAACCGGCGGGCGTGGGGAGAAAGCCGATACAAGGGCCGCCGGCCGATCGTCGGCAACCATTACGCCACCCGGTTCAGGGACGCGTGGTCGGTCGCGGCCCACGTCGCCGCGCGCCTCGGGGAATTGGAGCGCAAGACGGTAAGCTTCGTGCGCGCGTTCGTGGAGAGCGACTTGCCGGCCGTGGCGAAGGAGGCGGCGCTTGCCAGCGTGAGCACGCTGCGGACGCAGACCTGTTTCCGGCTGCCCGATGGCCGGCTGTACGGCTGGGAAGGGTGTCACGATCAGCAAGGCAGCTGCTGGGGCAACTGCACGCATGTCTGGAACTACGAGCATGCGACGCCGCTTCTCTTCGGCGCCCTGGCGCGCTCGATGCGCGAGCTGGAGTTCGGGCATGCCACGCAGCGCGACGGCTTCATGCCATTCCGGATCAACCTTCCCTTGTCGGCGACGCCCTACGGCACCGCCGCCGCGGACGGGCAGATGGGATGCCTCGTCAAATTGTACCGGGACTGGCAGCTCAGCGGGGACGCCGCGTTTCTGCGCCGGCTGTGGCCGCACGCGCGAAAGGCGCTGGAATTCTGCTGGATCCCGGGCGGGTGGGATGCGGATCAGGACGGGGTCATGGAGGGTTGCCAGCACAACACGATGGACGTCGAATATTTCGGGCCCAATCCGCAGATGGCGTCTTGGTACCTCGGGGCGCTGCGCGCCGCGGAGGAAATGGCCCGCGCGGTGGGGGACGAGGAATTCGCGGGGCGTTGTCGCGCGTTGTTTCAGCGCGGGCAGCGCTGGGTGGACCGTCATCTTTTCAACGGCGACTATTACGTGCAGCAGATCCGGGCGCCGGGTGCGTCGGCGTACCTCGACGTGCGGCTCGTCAGCGGCATGGGGACAAAGGATCTCGTTCATCCCACGCTGCAGATCGGGCGCGGTTGCCTCGTCGACCAGCTCGCGGGTCAGCCCAACGCCTACCTCGCGGGCCTCGGGCCGCTCCTCGATCGCCGCCACATGCGCACCGCCTTGGGCGCGGTGGTCAAGTTCAACCGCCGGACCGCAGCCGGGCATTTCAACCAGCTGCGCAGCTTTGTCGGCGGGAACGAGCGCGGGCTCATCATGTGCTCGTACCCGCGGGGCAGGCGGCCCGCCGAGCCGTTCCCGTACAGCAACGAGACCATGACCGGCTTCGAGTACTGCGTGGCCGTGAATCTTGTGTTGGAAGGAAAACGACAGGCGGCCCTGCAGGTGGTGCGGGCAGTCCGGTCGCGGTACGATGGGCGCCGCCGCAATCCCTTCGACGAGGCGGAGTGCGGCCATCATTACGCGCGGGCGATGGCCGCGTGGGGGCTCGTGCCGGCGCTGACGGGGTTTCATTATTCGGGCGTCACGCAAGCGATGACGTTCGCGCGGCCGCGGAAAGCGGTGCGGTGGTTCTGGTCAAACGGCGAGGCGTGGGGAACGGTGCGGATCCGGCCGGTGGGAACTCGCGGCGCGAGTGTGACCTTGCGCTGCCTGCACGGTTCGGTGCGGATGCGCACGCTCGCGATCCGCGGGGTCGGGGCGCAGGAATGGAGGGCGGTGCGCACCCTGCGCGCCGGGGAAAATTGGACGGGGTCGATCCCGTCCGGGCGCACCTGAGCATTCAATCGCTTGAGTGCGACGCACTGGCCGAGCGGCCTCCGGTTTCGTCAGAGGTGGTGCATCGCAAACGAAAACCGGCCGGCGCCTGCAGCCTCCCTCGCGGAGGTTTTGGGCCTTGCCGGGCGACGTTCGCGGTGACAACGCCAACAAACCTCAAACGTCCCTTGCTTCCCATGAAAACCCCGGTGAATTTTCCCCGCAACACCCTGACTCTCTCGGTCTGCGCGTGGCTGTTCGCAGTCGTTCCGCTGTTCGCCCAATCCACGGCGCCGGCTTCCGTTCCCCGTACGGCCACTTCTCCTGACGCGGTCCCGGCGGCGGAACCCGAGCCGACGATACTGTCCCCCTTCCGCGTGAACGATACGAAGGACGTGGGGTACCGGGCCACAAACGCGACCTCCGGGACGCGTTTGAACACTCCGATCAAGGACCTGCCAATGCCGATTGAAGTCATCACGCAGGAATTCATGCGCGACATCGGGGCCACCAATCTCCGCGACTCGCTTGCTTACAGCGCGGGCGTCGTCCTCGATTCGCAATCGGACTTCTCCAATCCGGACGCGATCAACCATCCCTCCGACAACACCCATGGCGCCACCGGTTCGCCGAGCCAGACCGTCATTAAGCTGCGGGGCTTCATCACCACCGAGGCGCTGCGCAACGGCTACCGCCGGGCAAATGCTTCCGACAGCATCAACATCGACCGCATTGAAGTGATCCGCGGGCCGTCCGCGCTTCTCTACGGTATTGGGAACTTCGGGGGCGTGGTGAACTACATCACCAAGCGCCCGACGACGAAGCAGTCCTATGCAGTCGGGCTGTTTGGCGGGACGTGGAACTGGTTCCGCACCCAGGCCGACATTTCCGGACCGATCGGCGACCGGGCGGGTTATCGACTGACGGGCGCGACGGAAAAAACCAAGGACTACACGGACTTTGCTGGTTATGATTACCGGTTCATTTCTCCGGTGTTCGAATTTCGGCCCACCAAGACGACCAATATTGTGGTCGACCTCGAACGCGCGGAAAACACGCAGAAAGGCATTGGTTTCCTCAGCATCCCGGCGACGGTCAAGGGTGTCACGAGCAGCCGCGGCTTCAACCCGGTGCTGCCGGATCCGAATCCACGGACTTACCGGTGGAGCGGGCCCGACACCTTTCGCCATGAAAACGATTCGAACCTGTCCGCGGAGGTGACGCAAAGTTTCACGCCCGACCTGACGCTGCTCGTCGGTGGCCAGCTCTCGGAAGTAAAAGCGGACACCCGCAACGTGCGGGCGACCATCAATCTTTCTGCCCCCACCTTTGTCGATCCCAAGCTGATCCAGAGTATCTCCTTCTTCCCGGCGGGCTTGAATCCCCGCCTGAACCGCAGCGGTTTCCTGAGCTCGCGTTGGACGGAGGAATGGGAGGACACCGACACGAAGCAGTCCCGCGTGGAGCTGAACTACAAGTTCACGGTGGGGAACACCGAGCACAATCTTCTCCTCGGCCGGTCGGACCAGGTGCGGACCTACGGCGACATCGCCAACGGCCAGAGCCAGCCGCTGAGCGCGGCGAACGATAGTTTCCGCGCCTTCTCCGACACGAGCTATTTTCGGTTTGATCCGGCGGTGCATCCGCTCACGACCCAGACAAACCAGCAGATCGAGAGCTGGGATAGCGGCGACTATTTCGTCTACCAGGGGAAATATTTCTCGAACAAGCTCCAGATCGTCGCGGGGCTGCGGTATGATCGCTCCGACACGCGGACGACGTTCAACGACCTCGTTACGGGCCAGGAAAAATCCGTGGTCAACAGCATCCTCGGCAAGCCCGCGACCAAGACGAGCCCGCAGGCCGGGGTGAGCTACGCGATCACGAAGGAGATTTCCGCCTACGCCCTCTATTCGACGGGCCTGTCCCCGAACTACGACAAGCTGGATGGAAACGGGTCGCCATTGAAACCGACGACCTCGCGCAGCAAGGAAGTCGGCGTCAAGATCGACCTCCTGGACGGCAAGATTTCCGGCACGATCAGCGCCTACCAGATCCAGCGCCGCGACACCTCTTATTATGTCTTCTGGGCGCCGAACAATACCTATCACGGTCAAGCGGGCCGTTACGATAATACGAAACCGCTGACGTGGGAAATCGGCGGGGCCCGTCCCGGCGACTATTATCAGGTGTACGACGAGGCCAATCCCGCCGACTTGGCGATCATCCAACAGCAGGTCGCCGGCCAGAACGCCCCGAATTTTATCAACGGGCAGAACGTGCAAACGGACGTGAGCCAAGGCTACGGCAACGGCAACAATCCCTCGCTGGACCAGGGCGCCTACACGCCGGTGGATGACGAATCGAAGGGATATGACCTGCAGATCATCCTGTCGCCCGTGCGGAACTGGCAGACGATCCTCACCTACGCGCACGTCAATCGCAAGCTGACCCAAGGCCCCGCCCTGGTGAAATACAAGTGGGGTTTTGATCCCTACGCCCTGTGGTATATCCAGGCCGAATCCCCGGTCGACAAATACGGCGGCGGAGGGATATCGCATTTTTCGAGCCCGCAGGACACCTCCACCTACGACCGCTCCTTCGGGAAGGGCTTGGCTGCGGACGATACGCCGCCGGATCAGTTCAACATCTTCACCCATTACGAATTCGCGACCGGGAACCTGCGTGGCCTGGGTGCCGGCGCCGGCTTTCAGTATGTGTCAACACGCGACGGCTCGGGCGACGGGCTGACCGACAATGGCGGCTTTGTGAAATCGACCTACGGCAACACAGCCATCTTCGCGAACGAGCCGAGCAAGTACCTTGTCAACGCCGTGGTCTCGTACCGCGCAATGTGGGACAAGCACGAGTGGCGGTTGAGCCTCAACGTCTACAACCTTTTGGATAACCAGAAAAAGTACGGGTTGAACTACCAGGAACCGCGAAAAATCCGGTTCGGTGCCACCGTCGCATTCTGAAGCCACAACGCTTGGTCCGGTCAGGGTAGTAATGACGCACAAGCCGGGGTGGCTTGTGCGTTTTATTAATCTGCCATCCGCCCCACGAAGTTGCGGACTGCGTTGAACCAATTTGGAATGATATCCCTCTTACCGGGAATTCGCCTTCGGCAATCGCTCGATGGCCCCGCGTGGAAAGTCTGCGACCCGACGGACGGGCGCAGCCACGATGCGGAGGTACCAGGGTGCGTGCACCGCGACTTGCTGCGCCTGGGATTGATCCCCGACCCGTTCTGGGGCGCGAACGAGGCCAAGGTCCAATGGATCGAAACGCGCGACTGGGTTTATCGAACGGAGTTCACCGTCATGGCGGCGCTCCACGAGGTCGAGTGCGTCGAACTGGTGGCGGAGGGCCTGGATACCGTGGCGCGCGTTTCCCTCAACGGCCGCGTGATCGGCAGTTCGGAAAACATGTTCATCCGGCAGCGCTGGGAAGTGACCCGGCGGCTGCGCCCCGGGACTAACTGTCTCGAGATCAGTTTCGAATCGCCGATGGGTTACATCCGGCGCCGGCGGCGGGCGCATGCTCCGCGCGAGATCAACGACCCCGTCGGCGGCTGCACGCGAATCCGGAAGCAGCAATGCTCGTTCGGGTGGGATTGGGGTCCGCGTCTCGCGACGGTGGGAATCTGCCAGCCGATCGCGCTGGAAGGATGGAGCGTGAACCGCATCGAATCCGTGCGTGTGGAGCAACGTCATCGACCGGGTCACGCGAGCCTGACGGTGCATCCCGAAATGGCACGGGCTTCGAAGGGTCTGACGTTTGAGTCGGTGCTCTTGCTCGGTGAAAACGTAATCGCCTCGTCTCGCGGCGACACTCTTGAGGTTTCCTCGCCGGCCTTGTGGTGGCCGTGCGGACAGGGCGATCCGACGTTGCATACCCTCGTCGTCGAATGCCGGCGGGACGGCCGGCTCGTCGATCGCTGGCGACGCCGGATCGGGCTCCGCACGATCGCGCTGGATCGGAGCCGCGACGCGGCCGGGGAGAGTTTCCGATTCGTGGTCAACGGTCGCCCGGTCTTTGCGAAGGGCGCGAACTGGATCCCGGCGCATGCCCTCACCGGCGGGCTGGGGGCGGAGGCCTATCGGGCTCCCTTGGAGGCCGCGGCGGCCGCGCACATGAACATGATCCGCGTTTGGGGCGGGGGAATATATGAACCCGATGCGTTCTACGACCGGTGTGACGAACTCGGGCTCATGGTCTGGCAGGATTTTATGTTTGCGTGCACGCTGTACCCGGGGGATGCGGCCTTCTTGCGTTCGGTGCGCACCGAGGCGCGTCAGCAGATTGAGCGCCTGCGCCATCACGCGTGCCTCGCCCTGTGGTGCGGCAACAACGAGATCGAGCTGCTGAACGGGGCAACCCTGCGGGGATCGCCGCGGACTCGCCGGGAGTATCGGCAATTGTTCGAGACCACCCTGCGAAAACTGACGGCGGTCCATGGAGGCGGCACCGGTTACTGGCGCTCGTCTTCCAGCGGCGCGCAGACCGCGGGCAAGGCGAAGGACAGTGCGCAATCGGCGGGTGACTGGCACGACTGGGACGTCTGGCACGCCCGCCAGCCGGTGAAGAGCTACGAGAAAAGCCGGGCGCGCTTCGTATCGGAATTCGGAATGCAGAGCTTCAGCTCGCCGGCGGTGGCCGCCACCTATTGCCCGCCAGCGGAGTGGAACATCCTCTCGCCGGTGATGGAGAGTCATCAGAAAAATCCGGCGGGCAACGGCATCATCCTCGACTACGTCTCGCGACTTTACCGTTTTCCGAAGGACTATGCCGCTCTGGCTTACCTGTCGCAATTGAACCAGGCGCACTGCTTGAAGGTGGCGGTCGAGCACTGGCGGCGGAGCCAGCCGCGCACGATGGGAGCATTGTACTGGCAGCTGAACGACTGCTGGCCCGGCCCGTCTTGGAGCAGCTTGGAATTCGGGGGTCGGTGGAAGGTGCTGCACCACGTGGCGCGTCGGTTCTTTGCGCCGCTGCTCGTGTCGGTGCGGCTGGCGGGCGACGACGTGGTCGGAATCGGCAACCGCGTCACGAGTACGGTGCGGGTGGCGGAGATCTTCACGGTGTCCGACCACTTCGAACCGGTGTCGGCGCGGCTCGACTGGGAGGTGTGGCATCTCCACGGGCATCGGATCCTCTCGCGGGGCCACCGCGCCGTCCTGCTGCCTCCGCGGCGCGCGCAGCTGCATTTGAAATTGGACTTGGGGGCAGAGCTCGCGCAGCACGGCCATGCAGGAATTTTGCTCCGCGTGAAACTGCGGGCGAAGGGCTGGGATCCCCAGGAGGACGTGGCCCTATTCACCGCGCCGCGGCATCTTGATTTGGAACGGGCACCGATCGAGGTGGAGGTCGCGACCGGCGGCGGCGGACGGCGACGCGTGCGGTTTACCTCGCCGGTCTACCAGCATCGCGTCATGTTCGATGTCCCCGGAGTGAACTTCAGCACGAGCGACAATGCCTTCGACCTCCTCCCGGGCGTGCCGCGCGAGGTGACCGTGGAGGCGCCGGGTATTCGCCGCGCCGCGACCCTGCGGAAGAAAATTGTGACGCAGTCGCTGGTGGACAGCTATTAGGCGATGAGTGCCACGCCCGTTCCCGAAGCTGGTCCGCGGCCGATGGCGGACGCCGCCGTCCGCAGCTGGAAAGCGGGGTCGCTCCAGTATTCCAGGCGGGGCCTTGTCTCCCTGTTCAGCTGGCTTCTCTGGGGCGACTTCACGCTGTTCATCATGGCGCGCGCGGTGCCGCCGGTGTTCCAGCTTCTGCTGAAGAAATTCGAGGCGTCCAACACGCTGGTCGCATTCCTGACCGGCTCGCTGCCGGCGATCATCGGGCTCACGATCGTCCCCATCGTCAGCTACCAGTCCGACCGTCACCGGGGCAAACGGGGCCGGCGGATTCCGTACCTGCTTTTTTTCACGCCGGTAGCGATGCTGGCGTTGGTCGGACTCGCCTTCAGCCCTGGGCTCGGCGCCGGGCTGCACGCGCTGCTCGGCCGCCACTCGCCCGGCCTCAACCCCTCGATCCTTCTCTGCCTCGGCGTGGGCTATGGCGTTTATCAGATGGCGATGGCCGTGGTTGCGGCCGCGCTCTTCCACGCCCTGATCAACGACGTTGTGCCCCGCGAACTGCTCGGCCGGTTCTATGGCCTGTTCCGCGCGTTCGGGCTGCTGGCGGCGATGATCTTTTTCTACTGGGGCTTCGGGCAAGCCGATGTTTATTTCCGCGCGATCTTGATCGGCGCGGGCCTCCTCTACGGCAGCGGTTTCACGATCATGTGCTTCAAGGTGAAAGAGGGCGCCGTCCATGCGCCCGGCGCGCTGGCGCCGGCGGCGGGCGGTTTTCTGCGCGCGGCGCGCGTCTACCTGCGCGACGGGTTCAGGCGGCCGTATTACCTCCTCATCTTTCTCGCGATCAACCTCACCTGGCTCGCGTTCTTTCCCGCGAACCTTTTCAACCTGTACTTCGCGCAGAGCGTGGGACTGAGCCTTGGCGCCTTCGGCCGGATCAGCGCGCTGACGAGCCTCATCTCCTTCGGACTCTCCTACGGGCTGGGCTCGCTCGCCGATCGGTTTCACCCGCTGCGGATGCACCTCGTCATCCTGTTCCTTTACGCGCTGGCCGTGGGATGGGGCAGCCTGTTTGCGCGCACCGCGACCACGTTTGCGATCGCCTTCATCGCGCATGAAGTCCTCTCGGGCATGTGGATGACGGCGACGGCGTCCGTGACCCAGCGGCTGTTTCCGCAGGCAAAATTCGCGCAGTACGTCTCGGCCATGGGGATCTTTGCGGCGGGCCTGACGATGGTGATTTCTCCGCCAATCGGGGGCATGCTCGACCGCGGTTACAGCTACCGCTCCACGTATGGTGTCAGTTGTGGGTTCGCCGTGCTGGCGCTCGCCACGAGTGCCTGGCTGTATCGGAAATTCCGGCAGTACGGCGGGCCGGACCATTACGCCGCCCCCGAGTGAACCTCCGGCCTGCCCGCGAACTTACCTATGCCACATGACGTCAAAAATTTCGGCGCGCTCGGGGACGGGACGACACTCGATACCGCTGCGATCAACCGCGCGATCGGCGTATGCCACGCGGCGGGTGGCGGCACCGTGGTGCTGAGCGCGGGCATTTATCTTTCCGGCACCATCGAGCTGCTGAGCCGCGTGACGCTGCAGCTGGAGGCGGGCGCAGTACTGCGGGGAAGTGGGAATCTGGCCGACTACCGGCCCCTGCCTCAGTCGAGCGAAGGCCGAAATACGACCCTGATCCTCGCCCGCGACGCCACCGATGTGGCCCTCACCGGATGCGGGACGATCGACGGCAACGGGGACGCCTTCGCCTTCTACGATCGCGCCGACACCTACCGCGACTATGCCGCGTCCTGTACGCGCCAGCAGGCGGAGTACGACCGGGTCAACGACCTGCCCGACGACGGCCCGGTCCAGCACCGGCCGCGACCCGGGATCCTCATCCTCTTCCTCAATTGCCGGAACGTCCAAGTGTCACAGCTCACCCTGCTGAACGCACCGAACTGGTGCCTGCACGTGGCGTGCAGCCACGGCGTCCTGCTGACGGGCTTGGAAATCCGGAGCAGTCAGCTGCTGCCGAACAGCGGCGGGATCGACGTCAGCCTCTCTCACCACGTCCGGATCAGCGACTGCCACATTGCGGCCGGCGACGACGCGATCGCGTTCAGCCCCTGTGCCGACGGGTTTGGTGGCGGATCCTGCGAACATGTCACCGTCAGCAATTGTACGCTGCAGTCGCGCTCGGCGGCCCTCCGGATCGGGTGGGGGGAGCATCCGTTTCGGAACCTGGTCTTCCACAACCTCGTGATCCACGATTCGAACCGGGGCATCTGCCTCTGCGTGCGGGACCGGGGCGGGATCGAGAACGTGCTCTTCGCGAACATCGTGATCCAGACGCGACTCTACAAGGGGAAGTGGTGGGGCAAGGGCGAGCCCATCCACGTGTCGATTGTCCCGGCTTCGTTCTCGAAGGCGCCAATGGGCCGGATCCGCAACGTGGGCTTCAGCCATCTCGTGATCGAGGGTGAGCAGGGAATTGTCGTCGTGGGCGAACCGGCGAACCCGGTCGAGAACCTCACCTTCGAGAATGTCCGGCTGCGGTTGCGGACAGGTCCGCTGCAGGCGTCCTTCGGAGGCAATTACGATTTGCGGCCCGCCGCCGACGAGCGGCGCCAGGTTTTCGCGCACGCGATCGCAGGGCTGCATGCCGACCACGTGCGTAACCTCGCCGTGCGGGGGCTCGACCTGGAGGGGGACGAGGGACTCCCGGATTTTTTCCGGGACGGGATCCACGTGGAGAATTTCGAGGAGGTGACGATCGACGGATTTCGCGACCGGGTCGAGCGATCGCCGGGACTGGGCCGGGGCAGCTCGATCCGTCTCGAGCGGGGTCGGGGGGCGTCGCTGCGTCATGCGTCCGCGCTGGGGACGTCGCCGCTGCTGGTCGCCCTGGCCGTGGAGAAAATTGCGCGCGAAGAAAAAATCTGAGTGGCGCGTGCGGCCAAAGGCGCAGCCAGCTTTCTCACCCCCCGTCCGCCCATGACCACCTACGATGGCATCATCCTGGGCGCAGGCCACAACAGCCTGATCCTGCAGGCGTACCTCGCCCGCGCCGGGTTGAGCGTCGTTTGCCTGGAGCGGCGGGACGTGGCCGGTGGAGGTCTCTCCACCGTGGAGGATCCGCGTCACCCTGGCTTCCGCCATAACGTGCACTCGTTCTTCCACCGCGCCGTCGACCGGATGCCGTGGTACCACGAGCTGGACCTCGCGGCGCTCGGCGCCCACTACGTGCAGCCGGACTTGAACGTGGCGCTCGTCCTCGGGAATGGCGAGGTGCTCGAATGGTGGACCGATTTCGAAAAGACCTTCGCCTCCTTCGCCCGGCGCAATCGCCGCGATGCCGAAACCCTGCGGCGCTGGCGGGATGAATTCATCCCGATAAACCGTGGCATCCTCGAGCACGAGGGCGCGGCGCCGCCGCTTCCGCCGGAACTGCGGCGCGAGGTCTTGGGCAGGAGTGCGCTCGGGCGCCGGCTGCTGGACGTCTCGGCTTGGTCGCCCTTGGAATTCGTGCAACGGGAATTCACGGACCCGGCGATCCAGGCCGGCCTGCTGTTCTTCAACGGGCTCCGGGAGGTCGACCTGCGGGCGCCCGGGTTCGGCCACCACATTCCCTCGCTGCTGGCGAGCGACGGGAAGGCGCAGCTCTGCCTCGGCGGATCGGCGGCGCTCGCCCGGGCCCTGGTCCGCGCCGTTGAGTCCGCCGGCGGGGAGATTCGGCTGAACACGGTCCCGCGCCGGATCCTCGTCGAGCACGGGCGCGCCGCGGGCGTGGAAACGATGGCGGGGGAAGTCATCCGCGCGCGGCATTTCGTGGCCTCGGGGCTTAATCCCCAGCAGACCTTCCTCGAGCTACTGGAGCCCGGGGAGCTGCCGTCCGCGTGGCGGGACCGCGCCGCGGGTTACCGCTACAATCTCCTCGCGCCGCTCTTTGCGCTGAACCTCAACCTGCGCGAGCCGCCCCGCTACACCGCCGAAGCCTCGCATCCGGAATTGCGTAACGCATTCATGGTAATCCTCGGCTTGGACCACGTGGACCAGTTTGCCGACATCGTCCGGCACCACGAGGCGGGCACGATTCCCCCCACGGTGATGTGGGGCGCTTGTCCGACGCACTTTGATCCCTCGCAGGCTCCAGCCGGCATGCACACCGCGTTCATGTGGGAAAAATTGCCCTACGCCCTCCAAGGCGACGCCGCCCGCTGGGATCGGTACAAGGAAACCCATGCGCGGGCGATGCTGGCGCGCTGGACAAGCTTCGCGCCGAACCTGGCGGAAGCCGTCATCGACCGTTTTTCCCGCAGCCCCCTCGACACCGAGCGAAGCCTGCCGAACATGCGCGAGGGCGATCTCCTGGTCGGCGCCTTCACCAACGGACAGGTCGGGTACAACCGGCCGTTTGCGGGCGCCGGGCATTACCGCACGCTGGTTCCAGGGCTGTATCTTTGCGGATCTAGTTCGCACCCCGGCGGCAACGTCACCGGGATGCCGGGCCGCAATGCCGCGGGCGTGCTGCTGGCGGACCTCAGCCTGAAGCGGCCGTGGGAAAGTTCGCCTCTCGCGAAGCGTTTCGCGGCCCTCGATGGTTGAGCGGAATTTTTTCCGCGCCTACCCCAGTTCGGGGCCGGCGGTCACGAAGAGGGATTTTCCGGTCGCAATGCCCCAGGGTTTCACCGGCCCCCGGGCCATGCGGGTAAACGGCCGCTCGGGCGCGAAACCGCGGTCCCTCAGTTCGGCCTCCATCGTGCCGGAGCCATCGACGACATCACAGATCACGGCGCCTTGGGTGCGATCGAGCGCGCTCCGGAGGAGCGCCCGGGCCGCCTCCGTGGAGTCGGCGACGATCGGGCCGACTTGGGTGGCGACCCGGCCGGAACGGCCGAGGCCATACCCGTGGGCATTTCCCTCGCGGTCAACGTACTCGAGGGCAAGGTCGGGCCGCGCCGACGCCAAGGCGGTGAGCATCGATTTTCGTGGCGGGCCGAAACGGACTTCATCCCACGTCGTCCAGCGTGAGAGAGCCTGGATGGGAATAGGTTTCGCCAGCGGATCGGAGCCGGATTTGCGGGCCGTCACCGGCGCGAACCAGCGGGTGATGCTAAAGAGGTCACGAAATCCGGCGGCCGCATAAACGTTTCGGCCCGCCGGAGTCGCGTCGAGCAGAAGCGCGCCGCCATGCGCGTCCGCGAGCGATGACGCGTGTCGTAACAGGGCGGCCGCGATGCCCTGTGACCGGAATTCCGGCGCCACCAGCACCATGCTGAGCCACGCGATCTCCTTGCCGTAAAAGGTCACGACGGCACTCGCGATCAGCTGCGCCGCCTCTGTTTCGAAACCAAATCCTTGGCCGCTTCGCAGGAGAAAATTCCAGTCGCGCTCGGTCTGATTCCAGCCGGCCGTCGTCGACAAATGACCGCCGGCCGCCGCGTCTGCGCGGCCCAGCCGGACCGCACGATACACGGGATGAATCAAGCCCGGCTCGGCATCGCGTCGCATCATAAGGCGTCGCGGATCAGAAATCCGAGCAGAGGATGGTGGAGGAAGGACTCTTCGACCGTGATGCGCAGGCATCCATCCTGCCAATCCCAGTCGTGGTACGCGCACGCGCCGGAGACGAAAACGGCGTGCACGGAGCCGGGGCGCCGGGCGCGCGCCAGCGAGATCGCGCCCGCCGCGAAGGGAATCAGGGCGGTGACGGGCGCCGTGAAGATGGAGCCGGAGCCTTGCGCCAAGACCGCCCACCGCCCTTGCCAGCGCAGGCCGCGCAGCGCGGGTTCGTGGCGGAGAGCGTCCGCGGGTTCGCGCAGCGCAAGGGCGGTGAGAACGGCTTCGCCGCCGATCGTCTCCAAGCGGCCCCAATTGCGGATGCAGGGTTCGGCCCGCAGCGTGCCGGGTTCGGAATCCAGCCACAACGGCGACCACTGGGTCGTGCGGCGAAACCAGCGAAACAGCCCGCGGCGGCGGGCGCGGCGCGGGGAGGTTGCCCCGTCGATTTCCTGACTGGACAGGTTCATTCCCGGCGCACCGAGGACCGCGGTGTTCAGCATGACCTCATCGTCTGCGGCCCAGAGGTAGCCACTCGAGCCCATGAGCGCGAGGCCGCGCTCGCCGGCCAGTGCAGCCCACACGCTCCAGTGTCCATGGCCCGCCGCTTCGTGCATGCCGGCATCGCCGAGATCGTCCAGCGCGCATTCGTCCTGCACATCATCCCACAAGGGCTGGAGACTGTAGCCGAGAATCGTGATGTCCGGGTTCAGCTCGTGGGCGGCGGCGGCGATCAGCCGCTGGTAATTCCAAGCGAGTTGTTCGCCGCGATAATGGGGGTCGCGCGGCATGCAGGCGTCGGGCCCCGGCAACCCGTACGCAAAATCGACCTTGAGGAGCGTGGGCTGGTATTCGCGGATCACCCGGTGCGTGCGTTCCCGCAGGAAGAGCCGGGCGGCGGCGGAACTCGGGTCCAGGCAATAGAAGCGCTGGTCCGTTTCGCGCGGGTCGATGGCCCAATTGGACCGGATGGGGACACCGTCGCGGCTGAGCAGCAGGTCATCCTCGGTCAACCCTTCCGCCGCGTAGTCGGCCAGCCAGCCGGTGGGCATCCAGATGCCGACGCCGAGGCCGCGCGCATGCGCATGGGCAATGTCGGCTTGGCATTGCGGGAGTTTCCCGGGATGCGGGCGGCAGCTGCCCTTGCCCGATTCCCACGGATCGTCGACGCACAGAACATCCGGCTCGGCAGTGTCGGCGGCAAAATCGATCGCCGCCCGCAGGTCAAATTGCCCAAGCCGGAAATTTCCCCAGGTGCCCCAGAATGACTTTTGATGGACGAGAGACTTGGGCGCGCCGTCCGGAAGCAGTCGAAAATAATTTCGGACCGCGTTCCAGGCGACGCGGTCCCACGTGAGGCAGAGCGGAGCTTCCCAGCGGCGGGTTTCCCCGGCCGGCGCGCCCCAATATTCCTCGCGATACAGGCGCTCGAGGGTGGCACTGCGGGCTCGCACCCGGAAGGAGAGGGCGCCGTCCGGAACCGCGCCGGCCCCGGCGCACAGCCAGCCGTTTTCGCCACCGAGGCAGGCCGCATACGTGGGACGGGGGAACGCCGCAGCGTAGGGCGTTCCCATCGCCGGGCCGAAACTGCCCAAGGGCAGGACCGCATGGCCGAAGTCCCAGCTGCGGAAAAAACTCTGCATCGGATTCGTTTTGGCGCTCGGTGTCGAAAAGCCCTCGGCGCGCCAGTCCGGCCAGAACGGTTGTTCGAGCGAGGGCGCCGCCGCGCGTTCCTCCGTCGTCAGGAGACTGGAGCCGAAATACAGGGCGCTGATTGCCGGTGGCGTCGGGTTCGCCCAGGTGATGGCGATGGAGTCGAAACGGAAGAAATCTTCCGCCCAGGAAATCCGGAGGCAGCCCCGTCCGAATTCGCCGAGCCCAAGGTCGAGTTCCGCGTTGCGTGCGTGAACCTGTGAACGCCCGGGGTCGACCGTAGCCTTGACGGCCTGCGGCGACCCGCCCGCCGGCGTGAGCCAGAAGAGAGGCAGGAGGGACCCCGTCCACACCGGATAGGTCGCCCCGGGAACCGTCAACCGGCCGTGGTCGGATCCGGGATCCCAGGTGAAAATGAAAAGCCCATTCCCGGTCGTGAGGAGCATGCTTAGGAGATCGGTGGCTTCGTCGGGGTGTGGGCGGTCTTCGCGCGGTGCGCGAGGAAGATGCGGCGCACCGCCGCGTAGGCGAGCTTGGGCCGGCGATAGTCGTCCAGCAATCCCTTGTCGTTGAGGCAGCGCGGGCGCACGAGAGCCCATGCCTCGTCGACGCGCACGTCGCAGAATTGCCAGATGATTGCCCCGGAGAGACGCGGATGCGCGAGAAAGGTCTCGAGGCACTCGGCGAGGATCTGTGCCTGCCGTTCCTCGGACCATTTCGGGTTGCGGCGCGGATCGTGAAAACCCGGGATGCCGCCGCCGCCAAATTCGGTGATGAGGAGCGGCTTGTTCCCGCCTCCATGGGCGTCGGTATAAGCGATGGTTTCCTCGAGTGCCGGGGCGGGGGCGCGGTCCTGGTACCAGTTGAAGTACACGTTCCAAGAACTCAAATCGGCGAGATCGAGACAGAGATCGGCGCCATAGCGATTGGTCGCAAAGCTCACCGGGCGGCTGGAGTCGAGCACCCGGACCTGCCGGATCTGCTGCTCGTAGACCAGGCGCCCGGCGGTGGAATCGCTGGCGCATTCATTGAGCAATCCCCAGAGGATGATGGAGGGATGGTTGGCGTGCGAGTGGACCATCTCCTCGATGCAGTCGCGACACTGAGTCCGAAAGAGCGGTGCCTGCATCTGTTCGAGCGTCTGGCCGCGCGCGTGGTTTTCCTCCCACACCAGCAGGCCCATTTGATCGCAGAGGTCGAGGAACCGCTGGTCGTTGGGATAATGGCTTGTTCGCACCGTGTTGGCTCCCAGGTGCCGGATCGCGAGGACGTCCTGGTAATGAATTTCGAGCGGCAGCGCGCTGCCGAAGGCCGGATGATCCTCATGCCGGTTGACCCCGAGCAGAAAAATGGGCTCGTCGTTGAGCAGGAGCTGCGCGCCCTCGCAGCGCACCTCGCGGAAGCCGATGCGATCGCGGAGGTCGTCGACGATTTCGCCGGCGATCGCGAGCGTGGCCACGACGTCATACAGGACCGGATGCTCCGGGTTCCAGCACGCGACCCCCGGGCAGGGCATCCGTACCGCCAGCGCGGTTTCCCCGGATGCAAGCGTGGTCGGGGGAAAAACATGCTCGACGCCGGCGACGCTCAGCGTGAGCCCGGCCAAGCCCGGGCCGCCGAGGTTGGCCAGCACCACTTCCGTATCGGCGTGCCAAATACCTCCACTGCGCCGGGGAATTACGCGTATCCGGCGGACATAGCAGGCCGCCCGCAGCAGCTGAGCTTCGACAGGACGATTGATTCCGCCGTAATTGTAGTAGTCATTCGGTATGTGGAGGGTCGAGAGGGCCGGATCGTGCTCGTTGCTGATATGAACCAGCAGCTCGTGCTCCCCTTTGGCGAGGTGGGCGCAATCGACAGCGAAGGGCGTGAACGCGTTGTGGTGCCGCCCCACTTCCTGCCCGTCGAGCACGACGCGCGCCGTATGGCTCACCCCATGGAACACGAGGCGGGCGGCGCCCGGCCGAGAGGTTGAAAATGTCCGGCGGGCCACGGCTTCGCCGCGGTAATTTTCAAGGCCCCATTGCACTTCCCATACCCCGGGCACGAGGAAATCAAAGCGGCGGCCGGTGTGCCACGCCGCCGGTTCCAGCTTCGTGCCGGTCGGGGGAAGGTAGAGATCCCACGCGCCATCAAGAGGAAGGATCTCGCGGACGTGGTGCTCGGGAAATAAACGCGAAGGGGGCATGAAAGGAGTGGGAGATGCGAAGCGGCCCGCCAAGGAAAGCGACCGCTGCGTGCCAGTCGCTGCCGGTTTGCTCAATCGCATGAGTCGTCGGCCGAGTCGCGCGCCCGCCCGGAAGCCGGGTCAGAAAACACATGTTTTGGGGCACCGGACCTATTCTGTTTCCTCGCGATCCCCGCTATGATGCGTGCAACCCCCTCTCAAGACGTCCATGGCAACCACCCCCTTAGTTACTCAGCGCGATGTCGCTTTGGCCTGCGGCGTGCACCCGAGCACGATCTGCCTGGCCCTCGGAAATTCCGCAATGATCCCGGCCACGACCCGCCACCGGATCCTCGGGATCGCGCAAAAACTCGGCTACCAGCCCAACGCGGCCGCGCGAACGCTCGCGCAGATGCGGGTCGAAAAAAGAAAGGCGCCGGCCGACGTTCCGATCGCCTGGATCAACCAGGAGTCGACGCGGGATTTTTGGCGGACCCAACCTGAGGCGCGTGTGTATTATGAAGGGGCGCGCCGACAAGCGTCGGAACTCGGTTACCACCTTGACGAGTTCTGGATTCACGAGCGCGGCATGAGCCTGCGCCGGATCGCGCAGATTATCGAGGCGCGCGGCATCGAGGCGGTGGTATTTCCGGTGTTCCGGGCCTTCGACGCGTCGTTGCTCCAGCCGGTCTGGGGCCAGTTTTCGACGATCGCGTTCAACCACTATCGCGCCGGCGACTGGTTTGACGTAGTCTGTTCGGACCACTCGTACAATACCGCGCTTGTTCTCCGTGAACTGCGCAAACGGGCGTTCCGAAAAATCGGACTGGTGCTGTCGGCTGACTTTGAGGCGTCGACCAACGGGTTGATCCACAGCCACTATCTGCGGCATCACGTGGAATTGGATGGAGCCGAACCCTTGCCGCCGTGCGTAGTCGGCGGCAGCGGCGCGGCGCGAATCCAGGAATGGGAACAGTGGTTCACCGTCTGCCAGCCCGATGCGGTGCTGACGGACGATCGCGACTTCGCGGCGTGGGCGGATTCGAGCGGGCGGCAGGTGAAGATTGTCCAATTGCGGGATGCGGCCGGCGGCGGAATCGACACCCGGTCGCGGTTCGTGGCGGCCACCGCCATTCACTGGCTGATCGGGAAGGCGCGGCGCGTCCAGCGGGGTTTCGGAGTCGATACCCAGCGGCTGCTTATCAAGGGGGCGTGGGAAAATACCGCGACGGCCGGGGCCGAACCGCCCGGCGCCCCGCATGTGTTCGCTGAGTGCGCGAGTTTCCCGCCGATCTTGGCGGCGGTGTGAGTCCGGCGGCGTTGTGTGCGCTCAGATCGCCCG
This sequence comes from Verrucomicrobiota bacterium, assembly GCA_028293545.1. Classification (GTDB taxonomy): domain Bacteria; phylum Verrucomicrobiota; class Verrucomicrobiia; order Opitutales; family Opitutaceae; genus Opi-474. Next base: position 172,780 of record JAQGOP010000053.1, read on the forward strand.
CGCGGCCCGGTCGGGCAGAGCAGGGAAGGGAGCGGTCGTGAGCGTTTGGTACCAATACGCGACCGACGCCAGGTCATCCTGCAAAGGAAGATATCTCCAGTCGTTGCCTCCCCGCCAGCCGAGTGCCTGGACCGTAATGCGGAGGTCTCGTTTGAAATGAACGGGGTCCGGCAGATGAAACCGATACATCGTCATGCGTGTGCCCGCCTGCTCTGACTGTCCGCGCACCTGATGGAAGCCGAAAAAGGGAGCGGTGAAATTCGTGGCGCCGAAATTCCAGGCGCCCCCGAAATAATCCTCGGTGCCCGTGCCGCAGATCGTCGGAAATTCTCGGTCGCCGTCGAGGTACATCTTCACTTCGCCTTCGCCCCACCATCCGGCGCGCCGCTGCTCCCACGCGAGGAACGTTCCCGCGTAATGTCCCGCGCCTTCGATGCCATCCACGATGGTGTAAGCCTCTTTCTCCGGGACGACGTTCACGCGGCGGAATTGCGCGTGGAAATTCAGCGCCCCGTCCGGCACCGGCTCGAGGGTATAGTTGATTGTATAAAAGAAGTGGGTGCAGTCCCGCTCCGAGTCGTTCTCGATCGTCATCCTGCAATGCCGGCGAAACGGCATGGGGAAAAAACAGTTCAGGCCCCCTTTGGGGTTTACGTTGATCGGCAGCGCGGCGACGACTTGCGATTCGCCCCACGCGTTGCACATAAAGTCGCCCAGCGGGGCTTCGACCGACGGCAGCGCCTGGCCGTCCCAATAAATGCGCAGGATCATGTGGCGGTGGAGGCCGACTTCCAACGTGCTCCAGAAATGCCGGACGACTCCCGGGCCCTCGTGATCCATGAGCGTCACGGTCGTTCCCTTCGGGATCGCGAGGCACGGAGATACCTTCCAGCCTTGGCCCAGGTCCCGTGCGCACTGCGCCATGCCGGGATTGAGTGAAGTCTCGAGGGTCGCCCTCCCTCCGCCGCCCTTGGCTCCCGCGAAGTTCTCCGCCGAAAGTGAACGCGATTCGGCGGCACGCTGGAGATAAAAAGAGGAGAGATCGAAGGCGGCGCTCATTAGGCGAAGCTGGAGGATGGACGTGCCATTGCAATCCGCGGCTACCTGGAACGACTCAACCGCATGAGAGCATCGTCATGATCGAGATAAGGCGCGGTCCGACTCCCCAGATCCGCCGCCACCCACTGCGGTGTTCCGTCATCCGAACAAGGAAAAACACTAGGCGGATAGACCCAGTTCTTCGGACATTTTTGCCAATTCAATGACGGACTCCGCTTCCATCTTCCGCATCACGTGGGCCCGTTGAATTTTCACCGTGACTTCGCTCGTCCCAAGTTGAGCCGCCGACTGCTTGTTCAACAGGCCGCTCACAACCAGACTCATTACCTCGCGTTCGCGGGGCGTGAGCAGTTCGTAGCGCGTGCGCAACTGCGCGCGCTTGGCGCGCTGCACGTACGCTTCCTCGGCGCGTTTGATGGCCTGCTGGATCGCATCCAGCAGATCCTGGTCACGAAACGGCTTGGTCAGAAATTCAACCGCGCCCGCTTTCATGGCGCGCACCGACATGGGCACGTCGGCGTGGCTCGTGATGAAAATGATCGGAATCGGATCGTTGGACTTCGCCAGTTCTGCTTGCAGGTCCAAGCCGCTCGCGCCGGGCAGGCGTACGTCGAGCACGAGACACGCGGGCTCGTCCCCACGGCGATGCCGCAGAAACTCCGCTGCGTTGGGAAAGGTCTGGACGGTGAGATCGACCGAGCGAACCAGGCTGCTGAGTGCGTTCCGCATGGACGGATCATCTTCGACGATGAAGACCTTGGCTTGCGCCACAGTCTTCGGTGCCTCTGCGACGGTTTTCAAGCCGCGCCTCCGTGATCGACCGGCAAGGTGAAGCTAAAAACCATTCCGCGATCGGTATTCGGCTCGGCCCGCAAGTGGCCGCCGTGGGATTCGACGATCGACCGACTGATGGCAAGCCCCATGCCGAGGCCATCGGGTTTCGTCGTGTAGAAGGGCTCAAACATCCGGTCGAGCCGGGCCGGATCCACGCCAATTCCATTGTCGATGATAGCGACCACTACGGCCGCGGGCGAGGAAGCCTTCGTGCGTACGCTCACTTCACGCGGGGCGTCGGTGATGGATTTCATCGCGTCGATCGCATTCCCGATGAGATTGAGCAACACCTGCTGCACTTGAACGCGGTCACCCAGGACTGGCGGAAGGCCACTAGCCAGTTCGAGCCGCAAGCTCGTGCCGTCGTCTGGCACGGGCACCATCCCCGCAGTTTCGCGAATCACCTTGTTGAGGTCGATCAGATGTCGCTCCGGCGGTTCCTTTTTCAGGAAGGAGCGAATTCGCGCGATGACTTCGTTGCCCCGGATTCCATCGTGGATCATCCGCTCGATACCGGTACGAACCTCGGCCAAATCCGGCGCCGCTCGATTCAACCACCTGAGACACGCTTGACCGTTGGTTACGACCGCCGCCAATGGACGATTGATCTCGTGGGCAATCGACGCGGTGAGTTCACCCATGGCAACGACCCGCGAAACGTGAGCGAGTTCGACTTGGCTGGAGCGCAACGCTTCTTCCGCCTTGCGACGATCATCGATGTCGACTGCCAGCTTATACCAGCGAATGATTCGGCCTTGCGAATCGCGGAGCGGCAAACCCCGAATATGGAACCAGCGATACTCGCCGTCCGCTCGGCGGAGGCGATGCTCAACACTAAAAGGTTCGCCCGTCTCAACCGACCGCCGCCAAACGCTGTTGGTGCGTTCGCGGTCATCCTCGTGAATAAGCTGATGACTCCCATTCGCCTGATGATTGATTACCTCGCCGTGGGTTAACCCGAAATAATCGAGCGTTCTCTGATTCGCGATTTCCAGCTCTCCCGCCGCGCTCCAAACGGCCACCAATCCCGGAATGGTGTCAACGGTCAGGCGTAGGTTCTGTTCATTCGAGCGGAGAGCATCCTCGGACCGTTTCCGGTCGTCGATGTCGGTACCGGTCGCGTACCAGCGGATGACCTTTTCTCGTTCGTCCAGTAATGGATTGTATTGGACGAGGATCCAACGGTACCGACCATCCCGGTGGCGCAATCGTCGTTCGTACGCGAAGGGGAGCCCTTGCGCGATCGCCGTATCGCGTACGGCCTGCAACCTTACGGTGTCCTCCGGATGAAAGACATCGCCAAAGCTTTCCGACCCCACTTCTTCTTTCGTCAGGCCGGTGTATTCCAGCACCGCCTGATTCGCGTACAGAAATTTTCCATCGGCACCAATCGCGATGATGAGCTGGGGTATCGCATCGATAATGGTTCGAAGTTCGGCCTCGGATTTGGTTATTTCGTCGAATGCCTTCGCGAGGGCCGCTTCGTTGCGCATGCGCTCAATCGCGACGGCAATCAGGTGCGAGAACTGACCAATTATTCTTTGATCCTCTTCGGCGGGATGTCCGGCTTCTTTCCGATAAATCCCGAAAGTTCCCGCCACGCTGCCGGCCGGCGACAATACCGGAATTGACCAGCACGAGCGCACCGCGTGCGCCAATGCCATGGAACGCCACCCATGCTTGTCCCAGTGCATTTCCGCCTCCACGTCCGGCACGATCACCTGAATCTTGCGATGCGCCGCCATCATGCAGGGCGAGACCTCGCGATCGACCGGTTGGCCTTGGAAAGCGTCCGTGTAGGACGACGGAAGACTCGGCGCCATAATCTGCTCGATAGTCGAGCTGGCGGCGTCGAGGACCATCACACCGCAAAAGCATTCGGGCATGATGGCTTCAACGTGATGGCAGAATGCCTTGAGCACGTCCGCCAACGGCCGACCCTTCGCGACGAATTCCAGCACCTGTTTCTCTCCCGCGAGCAGAAGCTCGGCCCGCTTGCGGTCTTCGATATCCGCATTGGCGCCGAACCATTTCACCACCTTGCCCTGCAAGTCGAACGATGGCGTCGCTCGAAAGATGAACCAGCGATACACACCATCAAACCGCCGCAGTCGGGCTTCGAGTTCAGCGGGCGCCGCATGGGCAATAATCGAGCGCCACCGATCGACGACCCAATCGAGTTCGTTCGGATGCAAAGCCGTTTTCCAGCCCCATCCACGTGCCTGTTCTACCGACAGCCCCGTATAATCGAGCCAACGTTGATTGAGGAATTCGACGGAACCCTCTGCGTCTGTCGACCAAGCCAGCGTGGGAATCGTGTCGAAGATCACCTGCAATTGTTCCCCGCCAGACTTGGTCTCGAACGGCGAGCGATCCGGTGCCGTCAGCGTGTCGAATTCGTCCATGGTGCGGTCGAAGGGGTTTCGAGAAAGCGCAGGGCGCAGCGAGCGACCGCGGCAGCGACGATACTTCGTCCGACGACGTCAGCAACCCCCAAAGCGTGACGGCATGAGGATGAGCCGACTAATACCAAGGTCCTATTGAATGCATCCGCGCAGCCGTGGCATGCTGACCTGTGCCGGCCGAGATCGCGAGTGTGCCTTGGCGAGCGGCTGATTCTTCCGGCCGATTATCAAAAATCAAAAACGCAAATTATGAACCACAACAAATCGAGCGGCATCTGGGACTCAAAAGAATGCACATTGATCCTGATCGACTTTCAACCCGGGGTGATGAGCTACATTCGGTCAAGCGATCCCAAGCTCGTCGAACTCAATGGCCGCTATCTCGCCAAGGCTGCCCTGGCTTTCGTTATTCCCATCATCTTGAGCACCGTCGGTGTCAAATCGGCAGGAAATCAACCGACGATTGAATCACTGCGTAACGAGATTCCTGATGTTCCGGAAATAGACCGGTCCTCGATGGATTCGTGGGGAGACAAGGGTTTCGTTGAGGCGGTCAAGAAGACCGGGCGCAAGCGGTTGGTCATGTGTGGAATCTTAACGGAAGTGTGCCTGGCCTATCCCGTGGTCAACGCATTGAAGGAGGATTACGAGGTCTGCTTCATCGCCGATGCTTCAGGCGGAGCATCGAAAGAGGCCCACGACATGGCGGTTTTGCGCATGATCCAGGCAGGCGCCGTCCCAAATACCGCGAGCACGATGATTGCCGAATGGTTTCGAGATTGGGCCGGGCCCCTTGCGTCGGCCGCCAAGAAGGTTGTGGTGCCGTTTGTGAAGGAAACGGCAATGGTCCAAGACATCTATTCCCGCATTGATGCCGCCCGGGAGGCCGACGCACGGGCGGCTGAGGCTAGGGCGGCAACGAAGCAAGTTGCGGGAGGCAAGCAACCCGCGGCTCGATAACTTTTTTCACCGGCCATATCCGAAAGTTAATAAAAGGTTCCAGCGCCCGGTTTCGACCCCACTTGGCGTGATGGTATTTCATCGTATATTGAACAGGCCTGCGCATCAGCGGCAGGTTTGCCCGCACCGGTCATGATTGTCCCCAGATTGGAGCGAGGAAATCGCATTGGCGCGCTCACCTGGGCGTTATTTTTCATGGCTGTCGGTGCACCGCCGTCCGCGTTCGCCACGAATGTCGCGTTGACGCTGATGCCCCCTGATAGCGCCGTCGCTTCCGGTAGCGAAGTTACCTTGGACCTGATCGCTCTCAACCCGGCGCCGAACGAGATTCCATTCATGGTGGGCGCATCTCTCGCGGGCCGCTTGGCAACTGCCTCCGGCTCGTGGTCGGTGGAATTGCGCGCCACGCACGCCGCGCCGACATCGGTCGCGGCGGGATCATTCGCCGTGTGCCACTATATCGTGGTGATTCCGAGAGAAGCATCCGGGCGGGCCGTGATCGAGGTCGAGGTGAAGCCGGGTGGTGTCGCGCCCTTGCGGGCAGTACTCGAGGTGGAGCCGGAAACGACCCCTGTCCGCCAACCCTCAGCCACACCGCTCGCTCAGCTGGGCTCATCGACCCGAGCGATCGATGCGGTGATGAACCGGACCTTTGCCGGGCGCCTCGCACCGAACGACCCAATCTATTTCATTTACGGCGGCGGCAAGAATGCCGCGGCCAAGTTTCAATTCAGCTTCAACTATCGCTTGGCCACTTTCAGTTGGGGCGCGGATGGCCACGAGCGGGCGTTGAACCTGCAGTTGGGCTACACGCAGCGTTCGCTCTGGGACATCGATGCGCATTCCAGCCCGTTTTACGATACCAGCTACATGCCCGAATTATCCGTGGAGGCTTTGGCCACAGTGCCGGAGAAAAGCTCGAGCTGGTTCACTTGGATCGGGGTGCGCTCCGGAGTGCTGCACGAGTCAAACGGTCAGGTGGGCGACGATTCGCGCAGTCTGAATATCTTTTACGTGCGGCCCATGTTTGCTTTGGGCCCGCTTGATTCCTGGCATCTGGGGGTGGGACCGGATTTCTGGACCTACATCACAAGTCTTGATGAGAATAAAGACCTCAAGAATTACCGTGGCTATGGACGTCTCCGCATGATCTTCGGAAAAACTAACGGCCCCTCGCTCCTGTTCGCCGGCTGGGCGGGCCAGCATTTTGAACACGTCACTTACCAGCTCGATCTAACCTATCCGCTCCGGACGAAGCTGTTGGATTTCGAATCCTTCCTGCTGGTGCAGTACTTTGACGGCTACGGCGAGAGTCTGCGAGCCTACGACAAAAAAAGCCAAACACTGCGAGTCGGTCTGGAGTTGCTACGCTGACCTGCCCCGGCCGCGTCACCGCCGGCCCGACGTCCGGACCGAGGCCGCCAAGAATTGCCATCCGTGCCGGCGCACCCTATGAGCCTTGGGCCGAGGTGATGAAACATGAACTGCGCGGTGAACAACCGCCCGGCGCCCGAGAGATTTGAGGATAGTTCTGGCTTTCACTTCGGACAGGCTCAATCCGCTTTCGTCCTCGAGCATCGCGAAGCGGCTTAGGCGTCTTCACGGTCGTCTTGTCGGGATCCGGGTTTCGGCGCCCGGATTTTTTTGTACTTCGGGTCAGCGTCCTCGCTGCGACCAACGGGGAGGAGTGATCGCAAATTCGCGGATAAACCCATTCCCGCTCACCGTACCTTCACGATCCCGAATCCCCTCGCACGCGATAACTCTCGCGCGCCATTGGCTCGATTTCCTCCCATTCGACACTCGTCTGCCGGCCTTCGTCGAATTGCTTCAATACCCACGCGTTGAGGGCGATCACCTTTGGGTCCGTTTTCTCGATCGCCATTCCGAGATGCTGCTTCAAAAGGAAGACAATTCCCGCCGGCCCCGAGTCTTTCGTCAGCGACACTTCGAGCGGCCGGCCGAGCAATTTCGGGACGTCGAAGGGCGCATACATCCACCAGAATTTATTCAAGCCATCCGCATGGATGCCCGCGCGCGTCCGATGCGCGTCGCGCCCAAACAGCGGGTAGGTGGCCGGCAACCCGTGGCCAATACTGCGGTAAAACTCCGCGAGGGTGTTCAAGGCCGTGAAGTCCGGCCGCTCGTTCGGAAAATAACCCATGCCGACCAAGTGCAGCAGCACCGCCTCCAGCGGCGCATTCCCGGTGCGTTCTCCCTTGCCGAGCAAGGTGCCGTTGATCGCCCCGCACCCCGCCCGGATCGCCGCCAAGCAATTCGGCACGACCATCCAAGTATCATTGTGCGGATGAAATTCCATATCCGCGCCCTGCACGCCGCAGGATTTGAGTCGCTCGAACAAACGCGGGATACTGCGCGAACCTTCCACGTCGTCATACGGCAGGCCCACCCCGAGGGTGTCGCAAATCCGAAATTTCACCCGCACGTCGCCGTGTTTCCGCGCGAGGACTAGCACCGCATCGACGAACCACGCGATTACATCCAGGGGAGCGCGGGTGGCATCTTCCAAGTGCAATCGCGGCCGAATTCCCGCGTCGAGCGCTGTCTGCACCGCGGCCTGATAGTTTTGCAATGCGACCTTCCTTCCACCCGGGGTGAACTTGTGGAAGGTGTGATAGTCGGAGATGGAGGCGAGCATCCCGGTCTCGCGCACGCCCAGGGACCGAATCAATTCCACGTCCTTCACCGCCGCACGAATCCATGTCGTGGGCTCGACGGGGGCGCCGCTCTTCCACCGTTCCAACGCGCCTGCCAACGCGGCGCGATCCGCCGGTCGATAAGCAAAGAACTCTGCCTGACGCAGCGCACGGGAATTGCCGGTGAACGTGCACATCATTTCGTACAGTTTTATTCCGTGCTCCGCCGAAAGCGGCAGTCCGCCCTGCTGGCCGTCCCGATGCGTCGTCTCTGTCGTCCAGCATTCGGCCGGCAAGCTTTCCGGCCGCGAAGCCCACCGATATTTGGGGAAATCGCCGCGGGGAAACGACGACAATACGTAGTCAGGGCCTCCGTCCGCGATTGCTTCAGGCTTGGTCATAATCGTGTTTCTGCAGAAACTGGTAGAGCCCTTCGTTCGCGTGTAGTCCCATCGGGTGCGCGCCCGCTGTACTCCACCGCGCCGCGATCGTCCGGATGACCTCGGCCCCGCTGCGACCTTGCTTCTGTGCCAATTGAATCAACGTGTCCGTCAGCGCCGCCAAAGCCCGCTCCTCCGCCGATATCGTGCCGAGCGACGATTTCACCCGGGTCCCTCCGCGGCGTTGGTTCGTCACCAGGCCTTCCTTCGCCAGGACCCGGTAAGACGCCGCGACCGTATTGGGATTCAACCGGAGCCTCGCCGCCAATCGCCGCACCGTCGGCAGCGTTGTGCCGGCCCGCACTGAGCCGATGCGGATCGCGAACCGCAGTTGTGAAGTCACTTGTTCAGCGGCCGAGATGGGCCAGGTTCGGTCAACGTTCATCGTGGGAAGTCTTTCCCAATTCCGTGAAACTTTAAAATCACGAGCCAGCTCTAAGGTCCGATATGAACTAGCCTGCTAGGACATATTCGGATTTTTCCCTCCGCTAACTTTCTCCGTCAAACGCACGGTCTTCGAATTCGATTCAGTGACGTCCCAGTGCCTGCGCCAGCCGCTTGGCGCGGCCGGATCAATCCCGGCGGCTCACGGCTCGAAAGCGATTCGCGCAATGGGACAACGGGTCCGAATGGCCGCAATCAGTCTCGCCGGTCGCGTGGCGACGGGGTCGGCAGGAATTAGCCGGGCCGTTTCTCGCCCCACAGCACGGATCGCTCTGCGTCGGACAGCCTCCGGTCGTCCACCGCTTTGGTCACACCGACAAGACTGTCGTCGGAGGCCCACTCCCAAAACCAATAGATAAAATAGGGCGAGCTCTCAATGCCCCACGCTCCGCAGCGATCGCTCTTTCTCGCCGTCAGGGCCTCGCAGAATGCGTCCACGTCGCGGCGCAATTCGGCGGCGTGGGCCGTATCGAACCGCGCCAAGTGTTTCCGCCTGATCTCGTAGGTGCGCAAAAGTTCGGAAGCACTGGTGGAGGGAAACTCCTTGGGCGTGTGCGTCACGTGCGCCGCACCTTTCCGCAAGGCCGCCACCACCTCAGCCGCATAGGGCAGGGGACGGTTTTGATACTTCGTAATAAAAATGTCCGGCAGATTCATCGTTGGTCTCGGTAAGTCGACTCGCATTCGACACCCGACCGAGCTTCGGCTGCGGCGAGACCGTGGACCCTCGTCGCGGTTAAAGACCATCCCGCGCAAAGTCCGGCACCCGACACCTCCAAAGCGCAGCCGAGTAACGGCGTCGCGCGTCGTAAGAAACCGATCCGCCGCCGCGGTTCCGCGTTTTTGCACGGTGATGAAGGTCGGTCGAAGCGGCGCATTTCTGACCTATCGTTTTCGGGCGGCGCGCTTGCTGTGCGTGAGACTTTCCTCACCGATTTGCCGGTCCTGTCCGATGAACCTGTCTGAGCCCAACCTCACGGTATCTTGGGTGCGAGCGTCCAGACTCGAGGCGGGGGTAAGTGGAAATCGGTGGGATGAAAAGTGAGGTGCGCTGCCGGTCTTCCCGGACGTTTCAATTTTACGGCTTAATCGCATCGCCGCAAGGTGCCGACGCTCAACATTGAGCACATGTATCATGGCGCGAGCGCGGGTGCGGGTTATCTGTCGGTCAGGCGGTTCTTTTTCTTCGGTGCTGTTGCCAGCCGGGACCGGAAGGGTCGCCACCCCAACCCCAATCCACCTCGTTATGAAATACCACGCGTGTTTCTCCGTCGGGCCGAGTCCCTTCTCCGGCAAACGTCTGTTCTCCGCAGTGATCGTGATATCCGCCTTCTGTTTCTGCGCTGCGCCCGTGAAACCGGCCACAATCTCCATCCCGCTTTCCGCTACGTCACCCTGGGACGGCGCGGCGCACGGCGTGCAGCCGGGCGACACCCTCGTCTTCGACGGGCAAACCCGCGCGTTCTTCACCTTCAGGAACGTGCAGGGCTCGGCCGCGGCGCCGGTGACCATCACCAACGCCGGGGGCGCCGGTGGCCAGTTCATCTATGACAACAGCAGCGGCCCCGGGGGCGACAGTTTCTACTTCATCGGGTGCCGTTATATCATCGTGAAGGGCACGCCGTCGCCGGGCAACTATGACTACGGGATCAAGATCGCGAACACGGCGACCGGGCTTTACGGCATGTTCTTCGGCGCGAATGGATTGGTCGGATCGAGCGACTTTGAGGTTCGCGACATCGAAATCGGGCACGCCGGGTTCGCGGGAATTGGCGCCCAATGCAAAAGCCTCAAGGGCTCGAGCGGATTCGTGATGGCGAACGTGAAGATTCATGGGTGTTACATCCACGATACCGGGGGCGAGGGTATCTATGTAGGCAGCTCCTTCTTCGCCCTGACGGACACGAGCAGCCCGGAGTTTGATCCCCACCCGATTCACGGTGCGGAAATCTACGACAACGTGATCGAGAACAGCGGGTATGACGGCATCCAGCTGGGGTGCGCCACCCAGAATGCGTCGATTCACGACAATGTCATCAACGGCTACGGCAAGAATACGAGCGACACCGCGCAGAACGAAGGCATCCGGAGCAATCCGGGAACGGCGGCTGATATCTACAACAACCTGATCATCGGCACGGCGGGTTCGGGCGACGGCATCCAAGCCAATCCGTACAACGACGTGAAGTACTACAACAACGTGATCTCGACGCCGCATGAATCCGGGCTGACCGTCTACGAGCAGGCCGCGACCTGGAGTTATGTGAACGGCTATTCGATCAAGATCATGAACAACACGATCGTCTCGCCGACGACGCACGGGATCGTGGTCAGCGCGGGTCACAGTTCCGGCAATCTCGCCTACAATAACCTCGTCACCCATCCGGGCAGCGGAAGCTACATGGTCAAGGGCTCGACCACCGTTACGGAATCGAACGAGCTTTACGTCACGACGGATGCGGGCGCGGGTTTCGTCAATTCGGTCACGCTGGATTATCACCTCGCAGCGGGATCCGCGGCCCGGAACGCGGGGACGAGCGTGTCGAGCTATGGCATTACCACCGATTACGATGGGACGAACCGCGTGCTCGAAACCGCGACGGACGCGGGTGCGTTCGAATACATCCCGATCGGGATCCTGAGCGTGACCGGCTTCGGCCAGGCGGGCACTGCCTATTGTCCGGCGACCGGTGCCCTGAATGAGCCGCCGACGTGGGATGCAACGAACCACGTGCCGACCGGGGTTTCGGCGAGCCCTTACACGGCGACCGGCACCGGATACGCCAGCCGCTGCTGGTATGTGGATTTCGGGCCGAATTACGCGAAGGTCCGCATCACGGGCACGTGGACGCGCTACATGCCCTTCACCACGGGCAGCAATCCCGGCTTCGGGGCCATGTGGTGGGACGATGACAACGACAGCACCAATGACAACGGCGTGACGGCGACCGGGCTCAACTTCGGCACGGCGCAAGGACTCAACACCGGCTCGGCTCAGCCGTGGGTGCAGGATTCCAATAACAGCAGCGCGCCGGTCGCGCCGCAGCGCCGCTATCTGCTGATCAACACGGGTTCGGCGCCGGCCACGCGCGCGAACGAATTCGTGTTTGTCGGCTATATGCTTCCGTAGTGTGATCCGAAGAGGAGTATCATGCGCTTTTCACCGCCGCGATTCGATCGATTCCGCGGACTCGGACTTCGGGCTATCTTGTGATTGAGCTTTGCGGGGTCGTTGGGTCCGGTCGAATTCGGTTCGGGGGGGCCGCCGCAAAGAAGTCATGGGAGCAATTCGCGCGCACGTTCCGGGTGCTGGAAGGGTGAATCGGTTCACGTTTGAGACGGATGCAGTCGCCCTTGCGGACTTGCTTCGGACCGCGCCTCGGAGTCCTGTCCGCGGGCGCGGGCGAAGTCGCTTTGGGCGGAGGATGGATCGCGTTGCTGTGGTGCCTGGGTTCCACTCCACAGTCAGACGAGAGAAGGCGTTGCCGGCGCTCTCTCGAAACCGTACACGGCGCGGAGGCTGCTGTAGGCCGTGCACGAGACTCTCTCCGGTTCAACACGGTTCGTAGGTGACGAAAACCGCCGCTGGATTTGGCGAGGCCATCCTACGACCGAAAGGTCCAACCTATCACGGAACAATTGCACCGGCCGCTCGAGATGCGGTCAGAGTCAGAGTTGCGGAAACCGCTCGCCCAACTTTCCGGCACTATTGGTATGCAGTTGGCGACCAGTCTCGTCCACCTGCGGCACTTCGCAGGTCATCCAATAGTCGTGCAAAACCTTCAACTGCTGGCGCAGGTCTTCCATCGAATGCGGCTTCACGTGATAGGAACTCGCGCCCAACATGTAGGCCTTTTTAATGTCATCGAGATCGGCGGATCCTGATAGAACAACAGTAGGAATCACGGCCCACTGAGGATTGGACCTCAGGTGCTCCAACACCGCGAATCCGTCCGTTCCAGGCATTTTAAGGTCAGTCGTCACAAATGTCGGGTAAGCATACCGGGCGCGGTCCCCATATTTTCCTTCGCCCATCATGTAGGCAATGGCTTCGCGGCCACCATTGATGGCATGGATAGGGTCGGTCACTCCGATGTCGCGGAAAGCCTTCTCGATGAACACCAGGTCATTCGGATCGTCGTCGACGATCATTAGCGTAGAGTGATATTTCTTCATGAGAAACGCCGGCGCGGCAGTGGACGAGGGAACGGTGATTAAGAACGCTGCCAGATGGTGGAGCTTTCCCGAGAGTGATAGACTCTACGCGGCGCCGATGTTCCTCGGACTCTGCAAGGGCGTCGCTGGCCGGGTTCAGGTCGTGCTCTCACGCCATGGCGACCTGTCGGGGGTCGATGCGCTCAAAACTCAATGACGAGACGACCTCGCGTCCCGCCCGCCTCGAGCCGTTTGTGGGCCGCTGCGGCCTGTTCTTTGGGATATGTGCCTGCCAGTCGTAACGTCAGCGTTCCGTTTTCAACTTGCCGGCGCAGCCGTTCCAACTCGTCCAATTTGCCGTCATAATTCATCACGAAGGTCCTCGAAAATTTAATGCCTCTTTGCGGTTCACCTTGAAAACCGCGGACAGAGGTAAAAGCACCCCCATCGCGCACCGCAGGAATCACGAGTTCATTGAGCACGGCTCCGTCGGCCAATCCATCAACGCCGTCTGGAAAGAGAGCGCGAATGCGAGCGGCAACATCGTTCCCGCGACGAACCACCAGGTCGGCGCCCAATGACTTTACCAATGCCTCATCTTTTTCGGAAGCATCTGCAATCACCCTCAATCCTTCAGCCTTCGCCAGCTGGATGACATAGCCACCATAGGCTCCTGCAGCGCCGGTAACGGCAATGGTTTGGCCAGGCGACAGGTTTAGGAGATCGAGCGACATACGCGCCGTCAGTCCGTTCATCGGAAGAGTGCAGGCTTCAGCAAATGTTTTCCCCGCGGGCAGGCGAACGACGGAGTGCGCGTTGAGTACAATCTGTTCCCGGTAAGCGCCGTGCGTCCCTCGTGGGATCACTAATCCTAGGACTGAGTCACCCACGTGCACGCCGGTCGTCACGCCTTCTCCGACCTCATCGACCACCCCTGCGGCTTCCATCCCGGGGACAAAAGGCGGTGGGGTGCCTTTTTGCTGGTCCGACAACATTCCGCTTCGACTCATGATGTCCGTAGGATTCACGGTCGCCGCGTGATTACGGATCCGGAGTTGTCCCGGGCCGGCATGGATTTCAGGTAGGTCATAGATCGCCAGAACCTCCGGGCCACCGTATTTCATATATCCAACTGCACGCATTGTAGGTTCTCCGGGTTGAGTGGGCAGATTCCTTGGCATAGTCCAGCGCGGCACCTCGGATCAGACCGATAACCCCGTGCTTGGAAGATTCGATCCTTCGTCCCCCGTAAAGTCGGCCGCGGCGATGGTGGGGGTGTTCAATTCCTGCATTGTTAAAAGCGAAATCGATTCCCCCAAAACGGTCAATGGCCTGATCTCATGCGGCCTTCACCTCTCAGTGCGCGTGACGTCACCGCGGATCGCGAGCACCTTGCCACCCTGCGCTTCAATCAGCGCTTGGATCTCGCGAAGGCTCGACTCCGTGCGATCAACGGCGACAACGCCGGCACCCGCCTGAGCAAAGGCTGTGACCGCCGCGCGGCCGATTCCCGCCCCGGCGCCGGTGACGAAGGCGACTTTATCCGAATAGGTAGACTTACGTTCTTGATCTGGATTTGTCAGGGGATGCGTAAGGAGGTTCGTGCCCGAGGGCGAAAACCTTGAGTGCTGGCCGGTGCAATGCGACCAAGCGTCGCGGACATGGTGTTCCCAACCTTGGGAAAGCTTGGTTCACAAAGGGATTCATCCGCTGATTGTATCGCCGTACGAGGGTCCACCCGCTCGTCGGGTCAGCGATTCCGGGCCGGCGCGCCCGCGAATCGAGCGGGGAACGGTATTACTCCCCATAAATCACCTCGGGTTTCACCTGATGGCGGCGGGGAATCGATTCGTTCAGGATGGGTCGCACCGCCGAAGAAGGAGAAGCTATGGATGAATCCGAAGATTTGGAAATGGACCGTGGCGAATTCGAGCTGACGCGCCGCGATTTCGTGATTGCGACGACGGCGGCCGTTGCCATCGCGATGCTCCCGCGCGCCTATGGCGCACTGCCGTCACCGGATACCCTCTCGCCGACGCTGATGAAAGTCGCATTTAAAGTAAACGGGCAGCCCCGCGAACTCGAGTTGGATACGCGGACCACATTGCTGGATGCGCTTCGCGAGCATCTGAAGCTAACCGGGACCAAGAAAGGCTGCGATCACGGCCAGTGTGGCGCGTGCACCGTGCTCGTTAACGGGCGGCGGATGAACTCCTGCCTTACTCTCGCGGCGATGCAGCAAGGGGCCGACATCACCACGATCGAAGGGCTGGGAACGCCCGAACATCTGCATCCTTTGCAGGCCGCCTTTGTGAAGTGCGACGGCTTTCAGTGCGGTTATTGCACCTCGGGCCAAATTTGCTCGGCCGTCGCAATGATGCGGGAGATCGAGGCCGGGATCCCAAGTCATGCCACCGCTGTCCTCACTTCGCGCCCGGAATTGAACGAGGCGGAAATTCGCGAACGCATGAGCGGTAACATCTGTCGCTGCGGCGCCTATTCCAATATCCACGAGGCGATCCACGAAGTCGCGGGAAGGCAGGTATGAAACCGTTTACGTTCGAACGGGCGCGTACGCCCACCGAGGCGGCGAGCGCGGCTGCGCGCCACCCTGGGGCGAAGTTCATCGCGGGTGGCACCAATCTGCTCGACCTCATGAAGCTCGAGATTGAAACGCCGATGCATTTGATCGACGTGAACGGACTTGGGCTCGACAAAATCGAGGCGACTCCCGACGGGGGACTGCGGATCGGAGCACTGGTGCGCAATACCGACCTCGCGGCGGACGCGCGCGTGCGGCAGGACTACGCCGTCCTCTCGCGCGCATTGCTGGCCGGCGCCTCCGGCCAGCTCCGCAACATGGCCACCACCGCGGGCAATCTGCTGCAGCGGACGCGTTGTCCTTATTTCTACGACACGAATATGCCCTGCAACAAACGCGCACCCGGCAGCGGCTGCAGTGCGATCGGCGGGTTCAGCCGGCAGCACGCGGTAATCGGCGTCAGTGATGCCTGCATTGCCACGCACCCGAGCGACATGGCCGTGGCGTTGCGGGTGCTCGACGCCGTCGTGGAAACGATCCGGCCCGACGGTTCGGGCCGCAGTATTCCCATTGCGGAACTTCACCGGTTGCCTGGCGACCAGCCTCACATCGATACCGTTTTAAGGGCGGGCGAAATCATTACTGCGGTGACTCTGCCCAAACCAGTGGGCGGCTCGCAGCTGTACTACAAGGTGCGCGACCGGGCGTCCTTCGCGTTCGCCTTGGTCGCGGTCGCAGCCATCATCCAGCAGGACGGTACGGGCCGGGTGGCCTTGGGCGGTGTGGCCCACAAGCCATGGCGCGTGGAAGCGGCGGAAGCGGAAATGCCCAAAGGTGCGCAGGCCGTCGTCGCGCGACTGCTCGCTGGTGCGAAGCCCACCGAAGAAAACGCTTTCAAACTCAAGTTGGTCGAACGCGTGCTGACCGCGATGTTGGCCGATGTGAGAGGAGGACGCGTATGAAATTCGATATCCCTGCCACCACCAATCCCATCGATCAATTGAAGGTCGTGGGTCAGCCGGTCGACCGGATTGAGGGTCCGCTTAAGACCACGGGAACGGCACCCTACGCGTACGAGCACAACGTCGGGCCGGACACCGCTTACGGCTACGTGGTCGGGGCGGCAATCGCCAAGGGCCGCATTGCGTCCATCGATCAGAGTGCAGCCAAGGCGGCTCCGGGCGTGCTCGGAATCGTGACTGCGGAAAACGCGGGAAAATTGGAAAAGGGGAATTTCAATACGGTAAAGTTGCTCGGCGGACCCAACGTCGATCACTACCATCAAGCCATCGCCGTCGTCGTTGCAGGCACGTTTGAACAGGCACGCGCGGCTGCGCAGTTGCTCCGCGTGAACTACGAGCGCAGCCCTGGCAGGTTCGATCTCGCCGCCGAAAAGGACACGGCCATCAAGCCGAAGCCGGGATTTGGCGGTCCGTCCGATTCTTCGGTCGGCGATTTCGCCGGCGCCTTCGCCGCCGCACCCGTGCAGTTCGAGGCGACTTATACGACTCCGGATCAGTCGCACGCGATGATGGAACCGCACGCATCGATTGCGAAATGGGAAGGCGACAAACTGACGGTGTGGACCTCGAACCAGATGATCGCCTGGGGCGTCGGCGATTTGTCGAAAACCCTGGGTATCCCGAAAGAGAACGTGCGACTCATCTCGCCCTACATCGGTGGCGGGTTTGGCGGGAAGTTGTTCCTGCGAGCGGACGCCCTCCTCGCGGCGCTGGCCGCGCGCGAGGTTCGGCGGCCGGTAAAGGTGGCTCTGCAGCGGCCGCTGATCATGAATAACACCACGCACCGGCCCGCGACGATCCAGCGCATCCGCCTCGGCGCGACCACGGACGGCAAGCTGACCGCCATCGCGCACGAGAGCTGGTCGGGCGATCAGCCCGGCGGACAACCGGAAACCGCTGTCAGCCAAACGCGCTTACTCTACGCGGGCGAGCACCGCATGACCGCGATGCGCCTCGCGGTATTGGACTTGCCGGAAGGCAATGCCATGCGTGCGCCGGGAGAGGCTCCTGGCATGATGGCGCTCGAAATTGCGATAGACGAAATGGCGGAGAAACTAGGCTTGGACCCGGTCGAATTTCGCATCCGCAACGACACGCAGGTCGCACCGGACAATCCGGCCAAACCTGCCGCGAGCGATCCCCAGTCCAAAGCCCTGCCGGAGAAACACCCGTCCCATCCGCCCTTTTCCCAACGCCAGTTTGTCGAGTGCCTCCGCCTCGGTGCCGAGCGCTTTGGATGGAACCAGCGCGACCCGAAACCTGCGCAAGCGCGCGAAGGGTCCTGGCTGCGCGGCATCGGAGTGGCGTCGGCCTTCCGCAATAATATTCTCATGAAATCCGCCGCGCGCGTTCGCTTGGATCATCGCGGCACGGTCACAATCGAAACCGACATGACGGATATCGGCACCGGCAGCTACACGATCATTGCCCAAACGGCCGCGGAAATGATGGGTGTGCCGTTGAAGAACGTGGTCGTGAAGCTCGGTGATTCACAGTTTCCCGTCTCGTGCGGCTCGGGTGGACAGTTTGGTGGCAACAACTCGACCTCCGGTGTCTACGCGGCGTGTGCGAAGCTGCGCGAGGCAGTCGCGCAGAAACTCGGTTTCGACGCCCAGACTGCCGTTTTTGCCAACGGAACCGTCACGGCCAACGGGCGCAGTGTACCGCTCGCCCAGGCCGCCGACCCAAGCGAGCTCGTGGCCGAAGACGGGATCGAATACGGTGACCTCGACAAGAAATACCAGCAGTCGACCTTCGGCGCGCATTTCGTCGAAGTCGCCGTGAATGCTGTGACGGGCGAAACGCGCGTGAGGCGCATGCTCGCGGTGTGCGCCGCCGGGCGCATCCTGAATCCGAAGACAGCGCGCAGCCAAGTGATCGGTGCCATGACGATGGGCGTCGGTGCCGCGCTCATGGAAGACCTCGTTGTCGACAAACGGCTGGGCTTCTTCGTCAATCACGATTTGGCGGGTTACGAGGTGCCGGTGCACGCCGATATCCCGCATCAAGACGTGATTTTTATCGATGAAACCGATCCGATCTCGTCGCCCATGAAGGCCAAGGGCGTCGGTGAACTCGGCATCTGCGGAGTGGCCGCGGCCCTCGCTAACGCGGTCTATAACGCCACGGGCATTCGCGTCCGCGACTATCCCATCACGTTGGACAAGTTGATCGATCGGTTACCGCCCGTGGCGTGACGGTGACGGTCGCACGCAGCGAATACTGCGCGCCTGGAGCAACCGCGCTACAGTTCGAGCAAGCAGTCCGGCGACAGCGTGAACGAAAAGCAGGTAAGCTACGGCCACTTTTCAAGTGTGAATCGATATATTCATCGGCCACTCTTCACCGGCATTCTGTCTTGAAGGTCGCGAGCGCCGCGGTAATCGCACTGCCGAGAGTCCTTCGGGCCCAGTCGACGATAAATTCAAACTCAATCAAGGTGTCTACCATGGAAATTGAAATTACCCGCAATGGTTCGCAGCCGTCCGGCAAGGGACCGGCTGACTGGTTTACTGGGACCACCCGCATCGATCCGCTTTTTGCCGCAAAAGAGTCCGCCCGCGCGGCGGCCGCCACGGTTACCTTCGAACCGGGTGCGCGCACGGCATGGCATACTCATCCCCTCGGACAAACGCTGGTCGTAACCGCTGGTCTGGGCTGGGTGCAACGCGAGGGCGGACCGGTGCAGGAAATTCGTCCCGGCGATGTGGTGTGGTTTCCGCCCGGGCTTAAGCACTGGCACGGCGCGACGCCCACGACTGCGATGACGCACATCGCCATTCAAGAGCACTTGAACGGCAAAGTCGTCGACTGGATGGAGCATGTGAACGACGAACAATATCAGGCACGCGCCGACGCCGTCCCAAGCCGAGTTTGACTTCAGAAAAGTGGCCGGCGCCGAGTGCCTTTGCCATCTTGATTTCACGTTCCCCGAGTTTTTTCTCCGCGGGGATGTTGATCGACGAGGCGGGGACAAGCTCGTCGGCAAAGCGCATGAGTTCGAGGACCAGCAGGTCTCCATTCGCCTTGACCGCCGCCAAGTGTTGCGTGGTTGGAAACCCGGAGCCTGTTGAACGGGTTCGGCTCCGTTTACGTTTCGACGTGGTCTGACTCGCTCAGCGCGTTAGGGACAACGCGCTCCACCTACAGGCGTGGGCGTGAAGTTTCATTCTTGCGACGGTTGGCCGTGCTTCCAGCTTTCGAAACCCTTCATGCTTGACGATTCCAGCCGGCGTTTGAAATGGCAGATGTTCGCGCTGTCTTTCACGGCGCTGTTTCTCGAGATGATGGTGATCCGATGGGTTCCCTCCGTCGTGAAGCTCATCGCGTTCTACGCAAACCTCATGCTCCTCAGCTCGTTCCTGGGCCTCGGCGCCGGGGCGATGATGGCCCGACGGAAGAACTGGCGCCTCTTTGAATATTTTCCGCTCTTCCTCGCCCTCGAAATCGGAACGCTCCTCCTGTGCCGCGATGTCGTGTTCAGCACGTCGTCGAGCGAAATCCGCATGTCCGACTTCCACGCGACTTTTGGCAATAACTTCATTCTCATCGCCATCTTCGCCGTCAACGCCGCCCTCTTCGTGCCGCTCGGCCAGAAGATGGGAATACTCTTCGATTCGCTGCCACGCCTGACCGCCTATGGCTGGGACCTCGGCGGCAGTCTCTGCGGCACCGTCGCCTTCGCACTGTTCTCCCTGCTTCATTTCTCTCCCTTGATCGGTTTGGCGGTCGTGATGGCCGTTTACCTCGTGATTTCGACGACGCGCCGATGGTTGTTCCACGGGGCGACGTTCGCAGCCGTGCTCGTCGCGGTTTATATCTCGAGCGACCCCAACGCCATCTGGTCGCCCTATCAGTTTGTGACGGTATCAAAACCGGACGCGCCGAATGTCACCGTATCGGCGCCGCCGCCCGACTTGCGAACCATGCAGGACCCGCCGATCTACTCGGTGAACGTCAATTATTTCTACTATCACTATAATCTCACGCTCGACCCGGGCCGCTACACCCCGGGCACAAAGACGGCCAAGGAGGTCGCGGCGTTCTCGAAATATTTCCGGTTTCCCTACCAGCTCGCCCACGGTCGCGACCGCGCACTGGTCCTGGGCGGCGGTGGCGGGGGCGATGTGCTAGGCGCCCTCGCTTCCGGGATGCGCCACGTCGATGTCGTGGAAATCGACCCGGTGGTTGCCGCGATTTCCAGGCGGTTCAACGCGGCCAACCCCTACGGTGATCCGCGCGTGACGCTCCACATCGACGATGCCCGCTCGTACGTGGCAAAGGCGAAAAAAGGCTACGATGTGGTGGTCTACGGGCTCCTCGATTCACACGCGCTCTTCAGCAGCATGCACAATGTGCGGCTGGATGGATATGTCTACACCGTCGAAGGGATCCGCACGGCGTACGGGCTCGTGAACGACGAAGGCATGCTCGCGCTGGCATTCTATATACAGAAGGACTGGCTCCTCCCGAAGATCTACCAGATGGTCGCCGAAGCGACGGGGCGGGAACCGGTCTTCTACATGCTCAACCGCACGGTTTTTTTCTGCGTCTCGAAATCGCGCACGCTCAGGTATCCGGCCCAGGTATTCCAGTTGCGGCGCGCCACGCTCATGGAATCGCCAGCCAGGGTCGAGGTGCCCCGCGACGACTGGCCGTTTCTTTACCTGGAGCGCAGGACCATTCCCTTCGACTATCTCCTCGCGATCGGAAGCTTGCTCGCGCTGTCGGTGGGCACGCTCGTGGGATTGAGGCGCGGGACGTTTGGTTGGGGCGACCTGCACTTCGCGCTGCTCGGCATGGGCTTCCTGTTGCTCGAGACGAAGAGCATCACGGACTGCTCGCTGTATTTTGGCGCGACATGGCTGGTGACGGTTGTCGTAGTCACGGGAGTGCTGCTCATGGTGATGGCGGCGAACCTGGTGGCGGGCCGCCTCAAGGGATTTTCGCCATGGATGTATCTGCCGTTGCTGCTATCGCTCGCGTTGCTCCTCGTGGTGCCGCGCGACCAGGTGGTGGCGTTCGATTATGGCGCGAGGATGGCGTGGGCGCTGTTGGTGGTGCCGCTGCCGGTGTTTTTCGCCGGCCTGATTTTTTCCACGACGTTTCGCCAAGTGACGGTGCCGTCGGCGGCGTTTGGCTCGAACCTGATCGGCGCGATGGTGGGAGGATTTTGTGAGTACCTCGCGATGGCGATTGGCAGCGTGAGCCTTTCCTTGCTGGTGGCTGTCGCCTATCTGCTGAGCCTGTGGGTTCTCATGATCATGCGTCGCCGCAGCTTAATTTGAACGTAGGCAGATCGGGAGATGATATCGGCAACCGCACTCCTGAAACGGAGCAAACCTCGCCTACGCCTGCTGAGCAACTCAACGCCTGGCCCACCGCGTGGCACTTATCCCGGACAGCCCACAGGATAGGAGTGTTGTGATTTTGGCGGCGATCACAGTTCTCTGTTTCCTTATTTTCTTTCGAAGTAAGGGAATTGAGCTTGGAGGCGCTGGCCGGACTCGGCTGTCTAGCGCTGTCCGCACACCAAAAATGGCCGATTCTCAGAGGCAACCAAGCGCAATTCGTCAGCGCTCCCGAACTGCTGCTTTTAACTTTTTGGTGTCCGTTTAGCAGCGTCGGATGACCGAAGATCCCCATTGTTCCGAAATCCCGACTTGGGCACGATCTGCGCGTGAACATTGACCTCGAACTTTTCCTAAAGTCTGCTGGCGCTATTGCGTTGGTTTTGCTCGGTAAGTACAGCGACCGCTGGTTTGAAAAGAAGCCGAAGCTAATAATCTACCTTAGTCATTCTTCGGCTTTTGTGCTGCGCAACGTAAACCCTGCGAACGCTCAAATCCACACGCACGCAATCATCGTACGTAACACCGGTCGCCTAGCTGCAAAAAATATTCGTCTTGGTCACTATACTTTGCCGGAGAATTATCAGGTCTTTCCTGCGATAGAGCATAGAGTTGAACGGGTGGATGACAGGATACATGAGATAATTATCCCGGTTCTGGTACCGAACGAGCAAATCACCGTTACTTACCTGTATCCTAGCACACTGCTCTGGAGCCAAATTCACGCGTACAGCAAGTCCGATGATGGGTTTATGCGAGAGATTAAGGTTCTTCCTACACCACAAGCTTCTCAATGGCTCGTGCGTTCGATCCAGTTTCTGACGTTTTTGGGCTCTGCACTATTGGTCTATTGGGCCTTCTCGTTCGGAATTTGGGCTATCGGCCGCATGGCTTAATATGGAGTATGCTCGTGCTTCCATTTGCAGGGGTATTTTTAGTCGAGTACCGCGACCAATTCGAATAACCTCGTATTATTCGGTGCGCGAATTGTCGGCTAGACACGCAGACAGGTTGTAGGCCTCTAGCCTCACGTGTAGCCGTTGACTTGGGACGCCTCTGCCCATTGAACTTGGGCGCATCCGTCCGAGAGAAATACAAATGTCCTCTGAGCTTCCAGCGTTATTGGCAGCGGTTAAGCCGAGTGAACGTACCGAAAAATACGCGGTTTTGGCGGCGTTGTTCGCACTGAATGCACATAAGGCTGCTGTGACAGCGAAACAGGTGCGCAAATCGCTAATACTCCAGCTTCGCGGGAAGACTCCGGCGAACATTCCGGATTGCTTGAGAAAATGTAACGGCTTGGTCGAAGCTAGCGACGAAGGGCCTCCAATTCAGTGGAAGCTAACTGAAAAGGGGATTGAGAGGCTGCGCGAGCTGAGCAGTTTACCACTGAAGAGCGAAGGTGCTACGTCCTACGAAAGTGACATTGGAATCGTATGTGCTCTTGAGGACCCGGAGTTCATAGCGGTAATGGAAGCATTTGGCGGACGTGGGGCTTGGTCAGAGGCGGGATCAAATCGATACACTCACCTTTATCGCACGACCGAACTGGAAACTAAGAGCGGAAAGAAGCTCAAGGTTGTGGGGACTACGGCATCGTCAATGGGCCTTACTGCTGCGGCCATTGTCACCACTCAGCTTGTTCTGCAATTTCGTCCAAGAATGGTGGTAATGATCGGTATTGCAGCGGGCACACGAGCCGGTGGAAAACAATTCGGCGATGTTTTGGTAGCCGATCCCAGTGTGGACTACAACTCCGGTAAAGTTGTGAGTTCCGAAGGTATCCGTGAATTTTTGCCGGACCCATATCCTCTCGGACTGAACCCGCGGCTTCGGAGCGTTCTCTTACGTTATCATGCGAAGCATCCCGCATGGACCGCCATCCGGTCACGATGGAAAGGAGGAGTTCCCAATGGCAACAATCGCCTATTCATTGGTCCAGTCGGTGCTGCCGACCAAGTGATCGATGATGAATCACGGGTAACTGAAATTCGAAAAAATTGGCGCAAACTAATCGGTGTCGAAATGGAAACCTATGCGGTATACCGTGCATGCCATGAAGCTCCGGAACCTAAGCCGCGCTACGTGTCGTTTAAGGCTGTTTGCGATTTCGCGGCCGAAAAAGGCGACTCATGGCAATTGTTCGCCGCCTTTATGGCGGCCGAATTCTCGGCGACGTTTTTGTCAACTGAATGGGATGCCTTGTGGCCGTCATCGGGAGAAGCAAGCTTATGAAAATCAAAAAACCGTTAGTGAACGATGCTGATACAGAGATTGCAGCGATCAGCACAGTGTACTCCGCGCTAAAGTTTCTCGCTAAGCCGGCGCAAATTCGCGTTCTGGAATACGTCCAGCAGAAGTTAGATCTCAAGGTCAGCATTTCGGGCTCAGCGCAGGACGGTGAGCGTCATGAGGAATCCCGAGAGCAAGAGAAACCAGCGCGCGAATTAGATGCAGTAGACGAAACGCCAAGTGACACCGGCAGCGACGCCGATGACTGGAATAGTGTAAGCGCAGTTGCTCGAAGATGGGTGCAACGGAGTGGGCTTGATCGACAATTCCTCTCGACGATATTCAGCATTGGGGGTGAAGAAATTGACCTGATTGCGAAGGCGATTCCAGGGACCTCGAAGCGCCAGAGAATGCGCGAGGTAATTCTCTTGAAAGGCATAGCCGCTTATTTGGCCAGTGGAGTTGCCCGGGTAAGCCACGAGGCGGCAAAAGAGGCATGTTCCCACTACAATGCCTTTGATAGCGCAAACTTCGCTAGGCATTTGAAGGGGTTTGCATCCGAGATTGGGGGCGCAAAGGAATCAGGCTACACGCTGACTCCGCGAGGGCTCGCTAGTGGCGTGGAGGTTATTACTGCAATGAAGGGGAAGTGACCTGTTGTTGACCTGAGCCGTTTTCAGCTAGTGCCTGGAAAGACCAGTCGCAGTGAGTTAGGGAGTAGCAGGAGGATTACGCCTTTTAGCCCAAGCTCTAACGGAGCGATGATTTTGGCGTCCTGTTTCGGATCCAAAGACTCCAGTCTCCATGCCGTAGAGCAGAAAAACTTGGAGGCGCGGGCCGGAATCGACCGCCTATCATCGAGTTACGTAAGAAAACGTAGCATCATTTCAGAGGTATCCAAGCTAAAACTGTATAACCCGGCGTAATCTTTTCTAACCCGGTTGGTGTCCGTTTTGGTGTCCACAATCGAGCTGTGTTTAAGCGAGATTTGTCCACCAAACGAGGCTCTCGTTTGGTTGTACAAAAACGACCGCTTTAAGGCTCACAAAAGCGCGCGTTTGGACGATATATTCGATCACGTCTGCCGCTGGAAAACGAAACGCGACGGGACCGTGCAGCAGGAGTACCTCGCTCTTCCGGACTTCGTCGTTTTTTCGCAATCGCTGTGATCGCGGCGTCATAGAGAGCCGTAATTTCCAACGTGACGTCTCCTCCGATCGGCTCGACGTGGCTGGGCACGTTTCGCATGAACCGTTCGATTAGGTCCGGGCTACAGTATCCTTCATGAAACGTTGGCAACGGCGCCGGTCCTCGGACCTTTGACATCGCTATTATCATCGCGGCTTGGTCCGGCGGAAAATCTGTCACCTCGATCGCCAGGCGATCATCTTCGATTGCGAGGAGAATATCAGGCGGGTCCTCGCCTTCAGCCAGCATCTCAATCGAAAGCCTATCGCCAATTTTCCTACCAGTCAGGCGCTCCACGGCTGGCTTGAACGAAGCCCGCTGGGCGAACGCACGAAACGCATTCAGTTCCTTCTGCTGTTTATTGGAAAGTCTAGCCGCGTCGTCGGTCACCTCAACGGACTCAAAGGTTGCGTCTCCGACGAGCTGCCTAAACGCATCGGCATCGTCCTTCTTGAGGCCGGCCGCACCTATGATTTTCCGCTGGATTGTTAAGGTGACTGAAGTGGACATGAAGCGGGCTGAGCATGGGGGGACCCGCCACGACACTGTTTCGTTTTCTTATCCGGTGCGATCAGGAAGGTTTGGCGCCTTGGATTAGACTCAGTTCCACGTCGAAGGGAGCGCAACAAACGCCGAAGCAAGGTCGACTCCGGCGGGACGACACCGCATACGAAATCGAACCCGTGAAGACGCCGAACCCCAGTCAGACCCGCATCGCTGAAGCGATGCGCGAAAGCGTCGTCAGTGTGCTACGCACGGAGGGGATTTACGGCCGCGGTTACCGTTTTCGGGACGCACGAGAGTATCTGTCGCAGACCAATTTGTTCACCGCGGTCCAGAGTATGGCGTTGATCAACGCCGTGGCGTCGCGACTGCAGCGAATCGGCGACTATTCGAAGAAGGAGAATCTCGCGCACCTGGGCCGGCTGTATCGATTTCTCTTTCACGTCACGAAGCGACCCACGGTCGTGAATTTCACGGTGAAGGAACTGCTTCAGAAATTCGGGCCGTTCATCCCGCTCTCGCCTTGGGCGTGTGCCGCGATGACCGATGCCTGCCTCCGGTTCTGTCACCTGACGTCGGGACGGCATTTTTTCCCGCCGAGCGAGGTGAGGTATTTTTCGAAGATCTTGGTGTCGTTCCAAACGGACCTGGCGCCGGATCACTCCGGGTTGCCAGATTTCGAAAATATGCCCGATGCGCTTTTCTCCGAATTCGTGCGCAACCAGCTGCGCGCGAATTCCCAGCGGCTCACGAAGGAAGATCACAGCCGGCTCTACGCCTTGTTTTCGGTGCCGGAGGTGGGTGAGGTCCTTCAACTGCGGGCGAAGACCAGCGCGGCCGAGTGGTTCAAAACGCAGACGGGAATGAACGCCGCCGACTATCGCACCATCCTGTTTGCGCTCATGGCGACGACGATGGAATTCACTCTCGACCAGCCCAACTTCGACAAACTGACCTTCGATTTGACCGCGTTCCTGGGGGGCGTGCTTCCGGAGGCTCAGGGCCACTTCATCCGATTGATCGAACTCGCGTTGATCGATATTCCGGCGGTGAGGGCGGAGCGCCCGCCGGCGAATTGGAAGGAAGCGGTGTACGGCGCCAATTCCCTGGTCAGGCGTCAGCTCGTGCGCCTCGGCGAAACGCGGTTTGTGATTTTGCACGAGGATCTTTTCGTCGAGCGATATTTCCGCGGTATGGTGCACGTCCTGGACGACCTCGCCCGGCAGCCGGGATCGGGCCGCGATTGGCAAACGACCCGATCCGAATTCGGCTACCTGTTCGAGGGGTATGTGCGCTGGTGGCTCCGCGGCCTCCTTGGCGAAAAGTCCATCACGGTTTTCGGCGTCGAGTTGCAGAAGGGCAAGGGCGAGACGGATGCGATCGTGATCGTGGGTCGGACGGCGTTGGTCTTCGAGTTCAACCACCATCCCCTCAGCCGCGTGGAGGCGTTTGAAGCGACGCCAGCGAAGCTGGCCGCGATCGTCTCTTCCGATCTCAAAAAAGCCTTCCGTGCGGCCCGCATAGTCGCCGCCGAGGGCCTGGTCGTCGGAGGAAAACGCCATGACGTGGATCGGATTCTTCCCGTGGTGGTCCTGCCTGATGCTCTCCCAATCAGTGACCTCACGGCCATCCGGTTTCGGCAGGAGTTGTTGAAGACCGTTCCGGACCTGCAGGGAGACGGGACAAAAATATGCGCCGCTCAAATTATGAGCCAGACACACCTCGAACTCTACGACAAGGTGTGGAATCTGCCGGCGGAATGCGCTGAGCTGGTCGAGTACCTCGCCAAACGCGCATCCCTTGAACCTGCTCGCTTCGGGCCGGTCGTGTTCGACCGCCAACAGCTCAGCTTGAAATACATCGGAAATACCTGGTCGAAATTGCACGAAGCCTGCGACCGCGAGTTCGCCACTATCGGCCCCACGTGGTTCAAGGCGTTGAGTCCCTCCGGGCCCGAGGAAGCGCTCCGCCCCGCGTCGAGGGGGTAGGGTTCGCTTGCGCTGTGCAGTGCAACGCCCGTGGTTTCGCACCCGGTCGTCGAAGCCCCGACCTCACCCGAGCAAGGACCTGAAACGCCGACGGACGATATCCAACCCCGCTCGAGGCGACCACGGCCGGTTCGGGATGCCAAGAGAAAGGACACCGTGCCGCGTCAGGATACTTGAGGACGAAGGTGGATCTGGCATGGTCGGTCGCATGTCGCTGCAACGCATTCCGCTCACGAGCCTGACCGAAGCTCATCTCCAGGCTCTGGTCAGTGACGGCGCGCGGGAGAGTCGTGATCTTGAATTCAAACGCGAGTGGCGCTTGGCGGATGATCCCGACAAACGGGAGTTTCTGTTCGACGTGTCTTCCTTCGCGAACGCGGGCGGGGGCGACGTCGTATACGGAATCGACGAGGAAGCAGGTGCCGCTTCGAGCGTCCCTGGACTGGCCGGGCTGGATTTCGACGGCGAGCAGCGTCGGGCTGACGCCTTGGTGATGAATTGGATCGAACCCCGTCCGCGCGGGCTCGCTTACCAGACGGTGCCTCTCGCCTCCGGCCGAACGGCGCTCGTCGTCCGAATCTCCCGCAGCTGGTCAGGACCGCATCGGGTCACGTACGGGGGAGCCAATCGGTTTTACTCGCGCAATTCCGCCAACAAATACCAGTTGGATGTGAACGAGCTCCGCCAAGCCTTCGGTGCGGCGTCGAGCGCGCGCGATCGGCTTCGTGATTTTCGCTTGGAGCGCATCGACCGGATCGGGCGAGGTGAGGTAGAGACGCCGCTTCAGGGCCGCAACGCCGTTGTCATTCACCTGATGCCGCTCGCTCCTCCGTCATCGTATGATCCAAAAGCTTTGTTGCGCCTCGGCGCCGAGACCTTTCCGCCGATGGGGGAACTGCACAGCGTGGGCCCGCAAATCAACTTCGAGAGCTGCATGTTCAAGAGCACCTCCAACACGGGAGAGTCGTATACCTACTCGCAGGTTTTCCGAAACGGCGCGGTCGAAGCGGTTCGCATGGGAGGAAGATCCGACGAGACGCAGATGATCTATCCCCGCTACGAGCACGATGTGCGGCCTGCCCTCCATCGCTATGCCACCGGCCTTTCGCTGATAGGTGTGCTGGCCCCGTGGCTCTTGGCTCTGAGCCATGTGAACGTGCGAGGGTTTCAGATGTGGGAGGCGCAGTCCGTGGACGCCTTCCGTCGCAGCGTGCCGATCGCGCGCGAGCATCTTCTGGTTCCGGAGGTGCTGATCGAACAAACGGATTTGGGCTCACTCGACCAGGCGTTGAAACAGGTGTTCGATCCCGTGTGGAACGCCTGCGGACGCCTCGGTTCGCCCCATTTCGCGGCTGACGGTTCGTGGAAGGAACAATAGATTTCGCGGTTGCCTGAAGTCTCCGAAGGTGAGCGACGGTGCATTTCTACGCGGCGCAACAATCCCATGGGTCTTTGGTCCCAACCTAGCATGGCAGACTCCAAGGAAATTGCCCCGGTCGAAGTCACCGCCCTCCTTGACCACTTCGGCCGCGAGTACGTTTGCAAGTGCCCCGACCTAAAGGACCTCGTGGTTTGGAATATCGGCAGAAGCCCGAGGGATCTTGCGTCGTCCGGCGGGCAGGTCGTGACTTTTCCGCGAGGTAGAGTAGGATCGGCAAATGGGAACAAGCCTACCACGCGACCTCGGCGGCCACTGGGTCGGAACCATGGCGGGAACCAACCAGGGCGGCATTTCGCTCGAACTGGTCCAGTCCGGAAATCAAATCGCGGGAACGGCATCGATGAACGAACCGCAGATTGGAACGTACGAATATGTCGTGAAAGGCGCAATCAGTCCTCTTTTGCCGGATGGGACCATCAACTTTTTGATGACGCTTGATCCAAGCGAGAGCCGCGGCATCGCCCTCGGAGTAGTACGCGCGGAAGGAAAAGTACTGTCGGACCGCCAACTCGAAGGACGCTGGCGCTCGAAGATCGGGACGAAGGGCATATTTTCACTCAGACGGGAGCTGTCCACGGCCCTGAAGTCCCCTTCGGAAATATTCGTCGTCCACGGCCACGACGAAGCCGCGAAGATGAAAGTCGCCCGCTGCCTCGAACGGCTGGGTCTGAAACCGATTCTCCTCAGCGAGCAGCCGGATCAAGGTCGGACGATCATTGAAAAGTTTGAACAGCACGCCGGCACTGCCGGATTCGCCGTCATCCTTTTCACCGCGGATGATACGGGCGGATCGGCGCGACCAGGCGCCAAGGTAAGCCCGCGGGCGCGCCAGAATGTGATCCTCGAAATGGGCTATTTTATTGGGAAACTGGGCCGCTCAAAAGTATGTACATTATATTCGCCCGGCGTCGAATTGCCTTCGGACCTCTTCGGGGTCGTCTACACGCCGCTGGACGCGCATGGTGGATGGGAGGCCCGCTTGGGGCGCGAATTGCGCGCAGCGGGCTACGAGGTGGACATGAACAAGCTTTTCTGAGCGGTTGAAAATCCGGGATGAAGTCGATATCGATCGATCAACTTAGCCCGGGCGAAAACGTTCTCTCTGCGGAGAAAGTACAAAAGTATCGCGCGGCTTTGGCTGCAGGTCGAGATATCGACCCCATCACAGTTATTGAGCTGGACGGCTGTTTGATCGTGCGAGACGGCAATAACCGCGTGCGGGCGTTCATTGAACATTTTCGAGCGGCAAACCGGCCTTGGCCGGAGATCCCGGCAGTTCTCAGCGATCGACCGTTGGGCGGTACTGCCTCGTCCATGCTTCCCCTAACCGCGCGTTACTATGGAAACGGCGTCCCTGCGTTTCTAAGCCTGCCGTGTGTGTCCGCCGCAGAGTATGTAGTGCGGCAGGCAGTGATCGGTCGTAAAATCTTCCTGGGAGACGGAACCGAAATACCTTGAGGCCCCCTTTCGGAATGACGGCGAACCGTAGGCGTGCCGCGGTTCTCGCCCGCATCGTCACTCGATGGCCCACCCAAGGGCAGAGGACTCATGTTGCGTGAGATTCGCCCAATTGCGCTTGGTGCGTCGGCAAATCCGACGTAGCACAGATCATGGGCTTCTTAGGATATAGCCGAGAGAGCGGTGCCATCTATGTCGGAGAAAGCACCTCTTTCGGCTATCGGACGCCGCAGGATCCCTTCCTGACGCCCTTCCGTTTGAGCCGCAACGGGGAGATCCGGGCGGACGAAGCCAATGATATGACGTTTCATTTAGCGAAACGGGTATTCCGGGAAATTTATTTCGACCCCGTGACCCGGGTGCGGCGGGGCGACGTCTTCCTGATGGAAGGCAATCAGCCGGGGCGTTGGCTCGCGCAAGATCCCTATCGGAAGGATTTGGGCAACGCGTTCAAGGCGGAGGGGAGTCGCTATCACCTCGAGTTGATCACTTATCAGCACGATCGCCTCGCGGAGCTTGCGCATCAGCTGGGTAAGCCTGCGTGTCCGCGCGTGATCCTCGGCCGAGCGGACTATTCGACGTTCTGGAAAATCATCAGCGTGGAGGCATCGGTGAGCAATGCGCCGGTGCTTACGTTGAAAGCCGAGCAATACTTTGGGGACATGCCGGAAATTATTTCCCGAAATGTCCCCGAGCGCATTCGACCGAACCTGGAAACGTTGCTCGATGACATTGGCTCCAGCATCCATCGCCTGAGTCCCGTGGCCGTCATTGACCGCTGTCGCGACTGCCTGTCCTTAATCTTTGGTGAGATGGTCCAGCAGCCCGGCGCCGATTTGGGCGCGGCGATCGCCGCCTGGGTCAAGCTCAAGGAAGGCAAGGAGGACGTACGCAGCCGTTGTGGTTGGATCGTCGCTCGATTCCATTCGCGAGGAAAACCGAACGAACAATTGGTGAAGAAGCTGCGGCCCCTGACGGAAAGCGACGCGCAAATGGCGGTGCGGTGCCTATGGACCGTGCTCGTGGAGTTCGGCTGGGCTCGCTGATCAACGTCATCTCCGCTGCAAGGGGTTCGAAACCGTTCCGCTCCGTGTCGAGGGGGTATGGGTCGCCTCCGCAGGAAGTGCAGCGCCCGTGGTTTCGCACCCGCCGTTCGGAGCCTGGCGCTCCCCCGAAGCAAGGACGCGAGGCTCGGCCCCGAGCCTCGACCCCTCCTCAAAGCCGCCGCAGCCGAGAGAGTCCTAGAGGGAAGGGGGCGGCAACTAGCTCCCGTGGAGACCCGGGATGCGGCCTCCTACGGTGCTGCTCGACGGTTGACCGCTACTCCCTTACTTGAGTCCATAGCTATCGATGGATTCGCCAGCAGCGATTTTCTTTTCTTGGCAATCGGACACCGCGAAAGAGACGAATCATCGCGCCTTCATTCGCCGGTGCTTGGAGTTGGCCACCAAGGAATTGAATGCCTCCGTCGAGATCGACGATGCCCTGCGGGTCGACGCAGGGATGGAAGGGATTCCTGGCACGCCAGAAGTCGCCGCCGCCATCTTCGAGAAGATTGCAGCCGCTTCCTTCTTTGTCGCGGACGTCACGCTGGTCGCCACGGGTAATTTTTCTCCGGAACGCCGCCAGCCAAATTCGAACGTGTCCATCGAAATGGGTTTTGCCGCTGGGGTACTGGGATGGGACCGGGTCATCTGCATTATGGACGCGGCCTACGGGAAGCCGGAGCATCTCCCGTTCGACCACCGCAATCGTCGTTTTCCTATTACGTACTCGAGTCGGGACGAGCCCGCCCCGGCCAAGCTTAAACTCACTAAAGCCCTCACCTCCGCGCTCGCCTTGGCCGAAACGCACGAGCTCAACAAGGTGGGTCGCGCAATTCGTCGGCTGGACGTGAATGCGCTTCGCTTGATCGCCGACTTTGGCCGCGAGGAATACTTTTCCGATCCGACCGGTTCAGGCAATCAAGTGGACTTGTACTATCAAAAAATCTTTCCCGTCGGCATCCCGCGTCTCCTCGACCTCGGCCTAATTTACGCCGACGCGCAGCCCGCGACTAAGCTCTACGCCTACCATTGGACCTATCTCGGGAAGAAGGTCGTCCAGAAGTTGGATTTTCCGATTCAAGAGCCTGGTATCCTCTTCCTCTGAGCGATCCACTCACGTTCGCTTTTCGTCTTCGGGGTTCTCGCTCTGAGCTTCCAATAAATCCATCATCGCTTGGAAATCCTGAAAGCCTTTGACGACCGATTGGGCCTCCTCAGCGGCCAGCCCGATCGTCTCCAGGATTTGAGCAGCCGTCACCGGCTCCGATTCCCACTCGGGAATGACTAGACCTGACCGATAACTGGTCTCACGAAAGTTCGCGCCCACGACCCGTCCGACCCGCGCTATTCTCGTTGCCGTGGGGCTCGTCAACTCGCGCAAAAAATCTTGCACGGTCGGTTGGCTTCCCGCCCACAATTTTATGCGATGGCGCCGAGTGACAGTTCGACCGTTTTTCAAAGTTCGGGGAGCCTCAATCGAGATGTGCCCGTCGATAAAAAAGCGGGCAAGCGACGACGCGTCGTACGAGTAAACATCGTAGCCCGGCAACATGCGTCCCAGCGCCCATGGCGTCGCATACAGAACGCACCCGATTACCCGATCCCATACCACTGTCTCGCCAAACGCCCGCCGCACAATTTCTGGATCGGCTAAAAAATGAGTAATATTGCGAACGACCTGGAGGCTCGCTCCCAAAAAATCCTCGCAGAAGTGCGACAGAGTCGGGAGGTACCCGAAGGGCAGCCCTCGATTCTTGCATTCAACGAGGATCAGCGTGCGCTCCCAGATGACCGCCGCGTCGCAGTCGTACGACGTCCCGTCCACCTTGTAGGCGATGGATTTGACGGGGAGATCCAGCCGTTGAAAAAGGCCCCGCACCGCGTCTTCGAATCTCTCGCCGCGTTTCGAAAGAGCGGCCTTAAACCGGGACACCCGCGACATCACAATCGTCGAGAGCACGGGACTGCGGTAACCGGGTGCAAAGAAGAGGAGTTCGTCGCCCTTCATTCGGACAAACGGCTCGTCCATCAGATCACGAGAACCCTTGGCGAAGGTCGTATGCTTTAAGAAGCGCTCCGCCCATTCCCGTTTCATTCCCACCGACTGGAGGCCTTCGAAAACTTGGGTCCGTGACAAAATCACAGTCTCAAGGATCGGCGTTCCGTCCCGAGTCTGCGCGCAATACCGGCTCACATACGCATAACCCCGGAGCCACGCCTTGACCGGCAAGTCACCAACGTGCTCGGCCTCTTCCGCCATGGGTAAGAACAGCGTGTCGCTCAAGTACTCGTACGCGACTGCTTCCTCCGCCGAGATGAAATTGTCCGGACCCGGCAGCCCCAGGGTGGGATCATTCGGGAGCTTGTACGCATCTGCAGCCTTCGGTTCGAGCAGCCTCAGCCGCTGCAGGTTCGCTACAAATCTCTGCTCCATTCGGAGAACGGCTAAAAAATCGCTCAGCTCCCAGTGGGTGGGCGGACCAAATTCTAGGACGTCAAAGAGAATAGGTTCAGGATGATTCGCAAACTTCAGATCCTGCTGCTTGCGCTCGACCGTCGCGCCGAAGTACCGAACCCGTTGCCATCCTTTCTCCAAATCCTGCCAGGCCAGGCTAAGATCGTGGAGTCGACTCGCCTCATTCATGATGGCCAGGTCCACCGCCACGCGCTGCGGGATGACAAGCTCGCCCGTCGCGGCCTCAAACCAACGATGCTCGTAACCCAGCATCGCTAAAATCGAACCCACGACCTCGGTCGCTCCCCAGACCACGCCGTCGACGCTCACGTTCGGCCCGGTCTCATTTTCAATTGTCGGACGCCTAAATCCTAGGGTCGAGCCCGTCGCCGGCCGCTGCTCCTCCATTTGCCGGAGCGCCTGCCGGATTGCCGCCGAGCCAAATTCCACGGCGGCCCACACCTGCACTTCCACGGGTGATTGAGAGATGGGGAGCCCTTTCAACGAATGAAGGATTTCGTGGTAGGAAGATTGGACTAACGTCGCCTGTTTCAGATGGTCGACCAACGCCGCAATCGCTTCCGGAAAACCTTTGATGTAGTCGTGGACCACGTCGGCCACGCGCGCTCTTCGCTTGTAAGCCGACGCGTCGGGATGACGGACGACGGCGCAGCCGCAACGGGCCAATTCGGCGACGCAGGAATTCGCATCGAGCGCGTCGGGAGCCTGTTCCCGCCCCAGGATTTTTTGAACCCGGTCGGCGTCTAATTTGAGCAGCGCCTGTTTCAGCTGCTCTCGATTGAAGCCAGGTTTGTCCACGGAGCACGCCTTTGCTCAATTGGAGTTGTAGCCGAACCCCCGCGACTTGAGCGCATTTTTCCAATGCGATTCACGCGTCAGCACTTTTTCCTTCGGCTCCATCACGTCGCAGATTTCCAAAATCGAAAATTGAAAATGCGTGACCCGCTCCAGACCCACCTCTGCGACCAGAGCCTTGAGCTCCACATTGCCCCCGTGCTGGGAAGCGACATAGCCCGCCCAACGTCCCCAGATGCCTTCGATGCCGTAGGCACTCCCCACGTAATGTTTGCCGTTCAACGTGTCGGTCAAGAGATACACCCCCGCGACGCTTTTTAAGGCCCCGCGCCACGACGCCGTGCCCTGAGTCACGATCCGCTTCAGTTGTGCGAACGACAGCAGGACCGACGAAAACCCGGGGAATTCGGCCAAGGTCATCTTCTCCGGCAATATTTCCGCGATCGTCAATTGGTCGCCAAATTTCTTGCCTAGAAGATAAGGCGCCCGAAACAACTTTCCGTAGCGGACGATCACTCGGCCAGCCAGGTGCTCGAGGCCCGTCACCTCGGTCGTCGAATACCCCCACCACGACTTCGTCCCGTCGGTTTTCCGTTCGGCGCCTTCAATCTTCCACACACCTGCAAACAGCCATCGCGGCGCATCGAGCGCGATCAGCGAGACGACATGATCGCAGGGAAAATTCTTCCGGGTCTGGTACTCCTGCCATTCCTTAAAGGTGCCGTCGAGATACGCCGCGAGCGGCGGAAACTTCGGATGCTTGGCGAAGTGAATCTTGAAATTCCCCAGCTCCACGTGAGCAAGGCGGATCAGGTCACAGAGGCGTAGGTCCATGGGGCGGGGTGGGGCGAACTTGGCAAAAGCCGTGATTCCCGCGAGGGCACAAGCGCGAGAGACGCTTTAGCAAAGTCAGGTCCTACACTCCTGCCTAGGATAATCCGAGCGACAGTCGCCAAGGTCTTGCGATTTTGTCCCGGCGACCCAAAAAAAGGAGCAGGTCAGCGCCCTTTTTCGAACGTTCGCTTCGGCAAGTGTCGCCAACTCTGATTCGATTCCTCACCGTCCATTCGAATGGCTGCTCCACAAGATCACTCCAACCTCATTTGGCAGATCGCCGACCTTCTGCGCGGCCCTTATCGGCCGCCCCAATACGAGCGAGTGATGCTCCCCCTGACGGTGCTGCGGCGGTTCGACTGTGTGCTTGCCTCCACGAAGGAGAAAGTCCTCGCGGACTACGCCAAGCGCAAAGGCGGCAAGCTCAATGACGATGCACTCGATCGGTATCTGAACAAGGCGGCCGGGCAGCGCTTCCATAATCACTCCCCTCTGAATTTTGCGAAGTTGAGAGACGATCCCGACCACATCGAAAAGCACCTAGTCAGTTACATCAAAGGATTCTCATCCAATGTCCGGACGATTTTCGAATACTTCGAATTCGAGAGCGAGATCGAGAAGATGCGCGAGGCGGATATTCTCTACCTCGTCGTGTCGAAATTTGCCGAGGTCGATCTGCACCCGGACAGGGTGCCGAATCCGCAAATGGGTTTGATTTTCGAGAACCTGATTCGCCGATTCAATGAATTGGCGAATGAAACCGCGGGCGACCACTTCACGCCTCGAGAGGTCATCCGACTGATGGTCCATATCCTGTTTTCGCATGATGACCACCTTTTGGCGACGCGTGATACGGTGCGAAAGTTGCTCGATCCCGCTTGCGGTACGGGAGGGATGTTAGCGGAGGCACAGACCTATTTGCGAGAGCATCACCAAGGGGCCAGGCTCTTCACTTACGGTCAGGACTATAACAAGCGAGCCTTTGCCACAGCCGCGTCCGACATGCTGATGAAGGAAGTCGATCAAAACGCTGCGTTAGATACTGTGCGCTTTGGCGACATTTTCACGGAAGACCGGTTTCCCAATGATAAATTCGATTATCTCTTGGCGAACCCTCCGTTCGGCGTGGACTGGAAAAAGCAGTTTCGGGTGGTTGACGACGAACACCGGCGCTTAGGGTTTCAGGGCCGGTTTGGAGCGGGCCTACCGCGAGTCAATGATGGCTCGTTCTTATTCCTGCAGCACATGGTGTCGAAATTCGAGCCCGTGAGCCCCACGGAGCACAAGATCGGATCGCGTCTTGCGCTCGTTTTTAGCGGTTCCCCTCTCTTTTCTGGCGGAGCCGGCAGCGGTGAAAGCGAAATCAGGCGTTGGATCATCGAGCAGGATTGGCTGGAAGCGATCGTGGCGCTCCCCGAACAAATGTTCTATAATACCGGCATCGGGACCTACATTTGGATCGTCACGAACCGCAAGGAGAGGCGCCGCAAAGGCAAGGTTCAGTTGGTGGATGCCCGCGATTATTTCATTCCAATGGAGCGTAGTCTGGGAGACAAGCGGCGCAAAATCGGAGAAGGACGAGATGGAGAGCCGGACCAGATCAGCGAAATCGTAAGACTCTACCACAGCCCCCAGTCGACCAAGTTGACCAAGCTCCTGGACAACGCCGACTTTGGTTATACCCGGGTGGTGATCGAGCGCCCGTTGCGGCTCAGTTACCAAATGACGGTCGAGCGGAAAACGCGTTTTCTGGATGCCTGCCCGCACCTTTTAGAAGACGTTCAAGC
The DNA here is from genome assembly GCA_028293545.1 of Verrucomicrobiota bacterium. Lineage (GTDB taxonomy): Bacteria > Verrucomicrobiota > Verrucomicrobiia > Opitutales > Opitutaceae > Opi-474. The sequence continues at coordinate 210,398 of JAQGOP010000053.1, forward strand.
GGTTGACGCCGAAATTGGTCGCGAGCTCCTCTCTGACTGGAATGTAATTAAGGACCGGTTCGAGCAAACCTTGGAACGGCGCAAATCTAAATGGAAAACGAGTGAGATTCAGCTGTTCAGGAACGTATTCACCCAGCCAGATCCTGCGGCCGCAGCTGTGAACGAAGACGTTGGCCCGACGAAATTCGAAGCTGATCCAGCGTTGCGCGATTATGAAAACGTTCCGCTTACCGAGAAGATCGAAAACTACTTCACGCGAGAGGTCGCTCCTAATCTCCCAGACGCGTGGATGAACCGCGCGAAAGATACCGTCGGTTACGAAATCAGTTTTAATCGATATTTCTACAATCCTCCTTCGACGCGTCCCTTGGCCAAAATAGATGAAGATCTAAAAAAGGCCCAGGAAGAGTTCATGCGCCATTTGAAGGAGATCATTTCGTGAAGCGTCCCACGCACAGAGCTTGGCCCACGGTGCGGCTAAAATATGTGGCGAGTATGAACGACGAGGCCTTGGGCGAGGACACCCCGCCTGGTTTCGAGCTGGAGTACGTCGATATCGGAAATGTTGATTCTGAGGGACGGATTGGTACGGTCGCCAAATATCGTTTTGAGGACGCTCCGAGTCGGGCACGACGAAAAGTGAGAAATGGCGACGTCATCATTTCAACCGTAAGAACCTACCTTCAGGCCATCGCGACCATTAAAGAGCCGACGGAGAATCTTATCGTCTCTACGGGCTTCGCTGTAGTTCGCCCGAAATCGGGTGCGCTTCTCTCAAGCTATTGCCAATTTGCCCTCCGGGAGCAGAGCTTTTTGGTTGAGATGATCAAACGCTCGGTGGGCATCAGTTATCCCACCATAAATATCTCGGATTTGGGCGATATTCGAATTGCTCTCCCGCCGCTCGAGGATCAGCGCAGTATCGCCCGTTTTCTCACGCGTGAAATCGCTGCGATCGATCGCTTGATCGCTGAAAAAGGAGCATTGAAGGACCTCCTTACGGAAAAACGAAAAGCGTTCGCAATGCACGCGGTGCAGGGCGGGGTTTGCTGCGGGCCGGCTCAAAAGGAGACTTGGTTTGGCATGGTCCCTAACCACTGGAAATTGCGGCGCGCCGCTTACCTTTTCACCGAGCGCGACGAACGCAACGAACCGACGCTGCCGTTAATGGAGGTTTCAATCAACCACGGGGTGGTGGTGCGTCAGTATTCCGAAGACAAAATTGAGGGCACGGCTGCCGATTTCAATTCGTACAAGGTCGCGCGCCAGGGCGATATTGTGTTCAACAAAATGCGGATGTGGCAGGGGGCTGTCGGAGTTGCCCCGGTCGACGGGCTCACAAGCCCGGACTATGTGGTGGCCGTGCCTTCAGACGAGATCTTGCCCGAATTCGCCGGTCAGCTTTTTCGCACCGAACGGTTTAGCGCCGAATGTGCCCGTCGATCCAACGGAATTACTTGGGATCGTCTTCGACTCTACTGGGAAGGTTTTCGGGAGATTTTAATCCCGGTGCCAACCATTGCGGAACAGCGTGCGATTGTCCGTCAAATCAACGTCGAAGCCAATAAGATCGATAAATTGTGGCAGTCGTCGAACGACACGGTCGTGCTGCTCCGCGAACGCCGGCGAGCGCTGATTTCGGAAGCCGTGAACGGAAAACTCGACGTGTCGCTGCATGAAAATTAAAACTCTTTCGGCGACGAATCTGCGGGCCCTTAAAAACGCGGAATTGAAGTTCAATCCCCGAATGACCCTACTCGTCGGCGTAAATGGATTGGGCAAGACGACCATTCTCGATGCGATCCGGATTGTGTTGGCGCAGGTGCTGCCGCATGTGAACGGGGTGCGCGGCGACCATCTAGCATTCAGCGTGAGCGATATCCGGATCAGCAACAAGAAAGAGACTGGCTCCGATGCGCTTTCTGTTGAACTCAACTGCGTCGTGCCCGGCGCAAAGATGAAATACACTTGGCATAAGCCGAGGACGGACCATGCGGTGATCGCCGCGGGAAGTGTCAGAAATCCGATCAGAGAGAAGCCCGAGCAACAGCGGCTGGAAGCGACCGCGATCGATGGTTCGAAGGTGGTCGGCATTGGACGGGAAACCCAACTCGCGGTATACTTTTCAACCCGACGATCGCTTGCGAGCGACCGGCGCGCATCCAAGGGCCGGACGGCCAGTGATCGTTCCGCCGCGCTCTCGGAGGCGCTTTCGTCCCGAGAGTTACGGCTGGCCGAACTGGCATACTGGATGAAGGCGCAAGAGGAGCTGGGGCGGGAAGAACCGAAGCGGCAGCGCCACCTTGCAGCAATGTGTCGAGCGGCCCGGAAGTTCCTCCCGGCATGCAAGAGGATTTGGGCCGAAACATCTCCTTCCGCCCGACTCTTCATCTTGAAGGGAAAGACGAAGCTCGATGTTCGGCAATTGTCCGATGGTGAGCGCGGCATGCTCGCGTTGGTTCTTGATCTGGCGCGGCGGATGTCGCAAGCCCGACCGGATGCTCGCGATCCAGTGTCGGAGGTGGAAGCCGTCGTGTTGATTGATGAACTTGATCTTCATCTGCACCCTCAATGGCAGCGGACGATTGTCCCTCGACTGACGCGCACGTTCCCGCGCTGCCAGTTCATTGCCACCACACATTCCCCGCAAATCATCGCGGCGGTAAAGCCAGAGCAGATCGTACTGTTGACCCCGACGGGGTTGATTGAACCGGATCGTTCACTCGGGATGGATTCTAATTGGATTCTAAAACATGTGATGGGGACCGACGAACGACCGGCCCGAACCGCCCAAACGATTCGTGGCATCGAAGCGCAGATTGACTCTGGGTCGTTTAGATCGGCCCGGGCGGCAATTGCGAAAGCGCGAAAGATTTGGTCGGACCTGCCCGATTGGCCGATCTTGGAAATGCGCATGAAACGGATGGAAGATGCCGCAGGATGAAGTACGTACGGAAAGCCGGCGAACCACACGAGTATCGCCTGTGGCGTCAGAGCGTAAGCGGAACGACGGAAGAGAATTTTAGAACGGGATTGAAGAACCCGGTGAAGCGACTCTTGCACGTTGCTTTGGTCGGGGAGCAGGGTGCGCTCTGTGCCTACACGATGAAACGGATCGATTCCGGTCGGTCCCATATCGAGCACATTAAGCCCGAGTCGGTCTGCCGGGCAGAAGGAGCGGGTTTGGATTTGGAGTATCGCAATCTGCTCGCCTGCTTCCCGCTCCACGGCATGGACGGCAAATACCGTTATGGGGCGCAAGAGCGTGGCAATTGGTGGGAAGACAATGGACGGAACTTTGTCATTCCCCTCCAACCCAACTGCGAGCACCGCTTCCGGTTTGATCTTCGGGGCCGGATCCATCCGGTTGGCTCCGATGCCGCCGCAACGGCGACGATCAAGCATCTGGGCCTCGATCACCCGACCTTGGCGGAAGATCGCCGGGGCGTCATTCGCGAACTGATTTATGGGGGCTCCGGGGATCGACCGCTGACGGCTCCTGAGGTTGTCCGCTATGTAGACACAATCTGCCACCCTGACGGCGACGGCCATTTTAACGAGTTTTGTGTAGCGATTAGGGATGCCCTCCGTGAATATCTCATCACTCTGCGCAAGCTCAGCCAGCGCCGAAAGTTCGCGCGCCGAAAGCAATGCCCCCGCTAAGCTCCAATCGATCTGAGACAGCGTTCGAGACTGTCATCGAGGCGCATTTGCTCGCGCACGGTTACGCCACCGAATCGCGCGTTGGATTTGATCAGACTCGCGCTCTCTTTCCCGAATCGGTCCTCGCCTTCATTCGCGAAACCCAACCGCAGGAATGGGCGAAGCTGGAAGCCTTGCACGGGATTAGGACGGGCGAGCAAGTCCTCCTCGACCTGGGCAAATGGATGGACGCGCACGGCTGCCTGGCGACCCTCCGCCACGGCTTCAAGTGTTACGGTCGGAGTCTGCGCGTGGCGTTTTTTCGCGCGGCCCATGGTCTCAATCCCGAGTTGGAAAAACGCTACGCTGCCAATCGCCTCGGGTTGACGCGGCAGCTCCGGTATTCCAAGCGATCCGCGCATTCGCTCGATGTCGCGCTGAGCCTAAACGGAATTCCGCTTGCGACGCTTGAGCTCAAGAACGCTTTGACCGGGCAGACGGTCGAGGATGCCCTCACCCAGTATCGGCATGACCGCGACCCCCGCGAACAGATCTTCGAATTCAAGCGCCGCACGCTCGTCCATTTTGCCGTCGATACGGAGACAGTCTACATGACGACTCGGCTGGCCGGTCTGGCGACGCACTTTCTGCCGTTCAACAAAGGCAACGCAGGCGGCGCCGGTAATCCCCTCGATCCCGCGGGCCGAACCTATCGCACGGCTTATCTTTGGGAAGAGATCCTGGAGCGGCACAGCTTTCTCGACCTGCTGGGACGCTTCCTGCACCTCCAATCCGATGAGCGGCGCGGGGAAGATGGTCGAAAAGTCCACAAGGAGACGATGATTTTTCCCCGGTACCATCAGCTCGATTGCATCCGCCTCCTCGTGGCGAACGCCCAGCAAGAGGGCGCGGGCCACAACTCGCTCATCGAGCACTCCGCTGGCAGCGGCAAGAGCAACACGATTGCCTGGCTCGCTCATCGACTTGCTTCCCTGCACACGACGGCAAACCAAAAGATCTTCGATTCCGTGATCGTCGTCACGGATCGGGTCATCCTCGACCAGCAGCTACAGGACACGATCTATCAATTCGAGCATAAGCGCGGCGTGGTTCAGCGAATCGATGAAAACTCCGAGCAATTGGCGCAGGCTCTCGCCAATGCGGTTCCGATCATCATTACCACGCTCCAAAAATTTCCGTTCGTCACCCGCCAACTTGTAAAGTTGGAAGCCAAGAAAGGAACGCAGAGTTCAGGATTGCTCAAAACTCGACGCTCCGCGGTCATTGTCGACGAAGCGCATAATTCGCAAGGTGGGGAAGCGGCCACGGACCTTAAGGAGGTCTTGGGCGGCGAAGAGCTCCATCAGAGCGCTGCCGAGAAAGCGGCGGAAGACGGGCAGCCCAACCTGGCGGAAGTTTTCCGCAGCATGGCTAAACGAGGGGCCCAGAAGAATCTAAGCTTCTTTGCGTTCACTGCCACGCCTAAGCACGAAACGTTGGCGGTCTTCGGGCGCGATAAACTCCCGACCCATCGCTACACGATGCGGCAGGCGATCGAGGAAGGCTTCATCCTCGACGTCCTCAAGGCGTACACGACCTACGAGACCTATTTCCGTCTGCTCAAAGCCACCGGCGAAGACCCTCACGTGGAGCGGAAAACCGCCGCGAAAGCGCTCGCCCGTTTCCTCCAACTGCATCCGCATAATATTGCCCAAAAGACCGAAGTGATGGTGGAGCATTTTCACGCTGTGACACGGCATAAGATCGGCGGTCGAGCCAAAGCGATGGTTGTAACCGGATCGCGTCTCGAAGCGGTCCGCTACAAGAAAAGCTTCGATCGCTATATTGGAATCAAGGGCTATCCGATCAAATCCCTGGTGGCCTTCTCCGGCATCGTCCAAGATCCGAAGATTCGCGGGGCCCAGTATTCCGAAGAGGAGATGAATGGCGGAATCAAGCCGAAGGAGCTGCCCGAACGATTCGCGGGGACCGATTTCCAGGTACTCTTGGTCGCGGAAAAATATCAAACGGGCTTCGACCAGCCCCTGCTGCACACCCTTTACGTGGACAAGCGGCTCGCGGGAATCCAAGCGGTACAAACTCTCTCGCGAATCAACCGGATTCATCCCCTGAAGGAGGACACCTTCATCCTCGACTTCGTAAACAAGCGGGAGGAAATCCGGGAGGCTTTCAAAACCTACTACGACGGCGCCTTGATGGGCGAAATGGCTGACTCCTCTCAGTTGTATCGCTTGAAGGCCGAGGTGGAGGCACCTGGGATCTACCACGACGAAGAATTACGGGCCTTTGGGGCGGTCTATTTTAAGCCCAAACAGCATCAAAGCGCGGCCGACCACCAAGCCATGAACGTGACCTTGGACCCTGCGGTCGCCCGCTTTGGCGAATGGCAGCGGAAGGAGGCAGAAGACGCCGAACTTTGGCGCGGCAAAATCCAGTCGTTCGTTTCGCTCTACAATTTCCTAAGTCAGATCATTCCTTACCAGGATTCGGATCTCGAGATGGCCCACGTGTTCCTCCGGCATTTGGCGCTTAAACTGCCCCGCCGTCCGGCCGAATCGACCTATCAGTTCGACGAGGATTTACGCCTGGAATATTATCGCCTGCAGAAAATCAGCGAAGGCTCAATCAGTCTCAGCGACGGCGCCGGCCGCCGGATCGACGGGCCCACGGAAGTCGGCACCGGGACGGCACGCGGGGAGAATGTCCCCTTGTCCCGCATCATCGCCCTCGTGAACGAGCGTTTCGGCACTGACTGGAAAAGCCCTGACCAACTCTTTTTCGATCAGATCGTCGAAGCCGCCGCCTTGGACGAAAACCTGCAGCGAGCCGCCGCCGTGAATCCTGAAGAAAAATTCGAGCTAGTGTTCACGAATCTCCTAGAGACCCTTTTCATGGAGCGAATGGATCAGAACGAGGAGATCGTGGCCCGCTTCATGAACGATCCTGCGCTCCGGACGATGTTGACGGGCCTCTTGTCGACGGAAACGTATCGCAAGCTCGGCGGCAAACCGACTCCGACGGTCGCGCCCAAGCCGAAGCCGCGAACCAAGCCGCAACCCGCGAAGGCGCGCCGCTGAACATGGCTCTTCTCCCGAAAACGATTCAGATTTTTCTTCCCGAAGGGAGCCCGCACGGCGTCAAAATCGCCGAGTTTACGAATCGCAACGTCCAGGTCGTGGTGATCCCTCGGGCCAATCTCGAGTTTGCCTGCAGTCGGCCCGAACTTGCGCGCACTGGCATCTATTTCCTCCTGAGCGAACCGACCTCTGCTGGGCTGCCGCGCCTTTACGTGGGGGAGGCCGAACCCTGCGCCCCGCGCCTCAAGACCCATAATAAAGAGAAGGAATGGTGGACGACTGCCCTGGTCTGTGTCGTCAAGACTGCGGATTTCACTAAGGCCCATGTCAAATACCTGGAATGGTTCTCCCACCAGGAAGCGATTTCGGCCGGACGTTCCCTTGTGGATAATTCCAATGTGCCGACGAAATCGTTCGTGAGTGAATCGGTGGAAGCTGACCTGCGTGAACATTTTGACACCCTCCGGGTGCTCCTGAGCACCCTAGGTTATCCCATTTTTGATCGCATCGTGCAGCTCGCCAAGCGCGACCTTCTGCTCTGCAAAGGCAAGAAAGCCTTCGCTCGCGGCGAGTACACCGAGAATGGTCTCACGGTCTTTGAAAACTCGACCGCCAACCGGCAATTCTCGGGTTCGTCCGACGCCTACTTGACCACCGTCCAACAGGAACTGATCGCAGCCGGTACCTTGGTGAGCACGGCCGACCCCGATGTGTTGAAGTTCTCCCGCAACCACATCTTTCCTTCTCCCACTCAAGCCTCGGCCATCGTCCTCGCCCGGAACAGCAACGGCTGGATCGAATGGAAATACGAGGATGGACGGACACTCGACGCGGTGAAACGCGGCGCCCTTTGAATGGTCCGAGGCCTGAATCGGCTCACAACGTTTCCATCTGCGCGACCACGGTCAGCTCTTCGAGAATCTCCGGGAAGCGCTTGTTCAGATACCGCTTCACCGCCACATTCTCCAATAGTCGCTGCACGAATCGCTGAACGACATTCAGCGACAGGGCGTTTTCGCCATAGCGATCCTGATAAACGCGGAAATCGCGCTCGAGCATTTCCATCTCCTTTTCCATCTGCGCGATTTCCTCGGGCTTCAGCTGCTTGATCTTTGGCGTCGCCGGGTCCTCCAGCATGTCCGGCGGCGTCGCGAGTAGAAGGGCCTTCGCATACGCCACCGTGTAATCGCCCATCGCGGCCATTAGATCCGCAAATTCCAATTGCCGAAACGCCTTCACCTTTCGAAATAAGCGCAGCGCGCCCGGCGTGATCGGTTTGTCCTTCAATCGCTCCACGGCGTCCGGATGGATCCCCCGCAGCATATCCATGCTCGCCTTGATCCGCTCCACATTGACCGCCAACGTCCGTGCCACGTCTTCCGCACTGACACCTTGCGCGATCGTCTTCATGATCATCCGATGCTCGCCGATCGCGTTGATTCGGCTGATCTTGTCGTTGTACGTGAACGAATCGTCCTCCGTCGCGATCATGCAGTTCGCTTCCCTCTCGCCCAATTCCCTCAACGCCTTGAGCCGCATGTGGCCGTCGAGCAGGACATAATAGCCCGCTTTTCCCCTGCAGGGATGGACGGCCAGCGGCTCGATTAGGCCCATGATGGGAATGCTCGCGAGAATGGCCTTATATTTTCCGAAGGCGGAGTCGGTGCTCTTGACTTCCCGCGTCGGCATCAGCCGCTCCAGGGGCAGCTGTATTACCTTCCGCTCGAAGATTCCTTTTACCTCCGCACTCATGGATCAATTCCCTTCCCGGATCCGTTCCGCGAGAAACTTGGGCATTGTGCCAATTTTTTCCGCCCGCAGAAGATTCACAAAACCCTCATCGTCGGTCAGTGTCCGAAACGCCGCGGTTAAGGCGAGGAGTCGGGCCTCACAGGTCCGGGCTTTTTTGATCATTAGTTTCTGCCGTCCGGCGAGTTGCCGATAGCTTGACCGAAATTGCTCGGTCGAGGGTTTACGGACCCGCTCCCTGCTCGGTCGATCGTCGCAACCCTTGCCGAAAAACTTTCGACGCTCCACGAGTTTCTTAAACACCGAGAGCGTCTTCTGCTTTATCTCCCCCGCGTCATACGCGCTCATGAGTATCCGCTGCGATTCGTCGTCGTTTAACGTGGCAATATTGGTGGCAATCGTGATAGGGATTCGGCCATGCAGCGCTGCGTCCAGCAGCCGGGTTTCGCCGTTTTCTAACAGCCGAAGGATGGACTGGACATAGGGTTTCCCCAGGCCCGTTTTGCGCGCGATTTCATCGTGATCACTGCCGTTCTCCTTCATCCACCGGATGGATTTGATCTGTTCGATGGCGCGGACCGGCCGTCTGGCGATATTTTCGACCAAGCTCGCGAGCATCGCATCCTTCCGATCGTATTCCGAAACAATCGCGGGGATATGCGACTGGCCAAGGGCCATGAACGCTTCCAAACGTCCCTGTCCGCAGACTACTTCGTAGTGCGCATCGGCATCTTTGCCATGTCGGCGCAGGGTGATGGGCCGCTTGAGTCCAATCGCGGCGATGTTCTGCACGATCGCATCGAAGCGCCTCTTGTCCCGCGCGCGTGGATTCATCACACGGATCCGGCTGATCGGGATCAGCTCAATCGTCGGAGCCGGCTCTTTCATGCGACGGACTCCACCCGCACCCGTTCGGCCAAGGAGAAAAACGCGTTGAGATCGTCAAACCGATACGCGTCCAACATAATGCCATTGTCCTCCGACAACCGAATGCGCGGAGAGATGATGTCAATCACCGGCAGGAGATAGAAATCCCGAATGGACTGGTGATCTTCATTCATGCGCGCCGCGATCGTGATATCCACGTGATGTCCGTGCTCGAATCGCACGCACCACCGTTTGGCACCGGCTTCCGTCTGCAGGCAGCGCGACAGGACGATGGCGGCGCGATATTCGCCATTTACCAGGAGGACGTCCGTATCCGGATCCGTCGTGACCGAAGCTCCGATCGCTTCCAAGCCACGAACGGTTTGCTGGATCAATTCGGGGTGCTTCTTACGCAGGAGCCGATTGATCTCGATGTAGGCCAGATCCACCTCCGGGCAATAGCCGATCATTTGGTACGCCCGGGGTAAGCTACCGAACCGCGTCCGGTAAGCCGAACTCGACGGCATATCGTCATGTTCATCGATCAGCATGCCGGAAATGCGCCCGTGCTTTTCCAAGAGCGATTTCAATTTCGTGAGCATATCCTCATCCGAATAGCGGCGCGACCGCGCTTCGATGATGCCTTGTGCGCGCCAGAAGAGCTCCGTGGGCACAATCGCCTCGAACGCCTTTTCGTTGCGGATCCACATGTCGGGCGGATTTACGGTATGAAGCCGCTTCAGTTTGAAGGAAGTCCGGTGATAAACATTGTGCCCAAGGTATTTTTCGTTCGTCAGGACCTCGTGGACGGTGCCGCGCGTCCAAGCCCGTCCGAAGTCCGTTCGGACACCCTCGGCATTGAGTCGATCCCCGATGGCCCGTTCCGATTTCCCTTCTTCCACGAAGGATCGATACATCCCAAGCACGATTGCCTGCTCCTCGGGCGGTCCCGGCACGAGCACCACGCGATCGGTCTGCAAACTCTTGTGCTCTCCAATCGCGAGGACCTGTTTGTGATTGCGGTGCTCGTCAACCAGCATCCGACGAAGGCCGAAGCCGGCGGCGCCCCCCTGCCGAAAGCCCAGCTGTACGAGGCGGCATGCGCCCTGAAACACCTTGGTGGATAATTCGCGGCTGTACTCGCCGGCCATCGATCGCTTCACACTTTTAATGATGTTCGATGCCGGGCTGCCGTCGTTTTCGAACTGCTCCGCGCAATAATGGACACCAATGCCGGCCCGCTTGCAGATGTACTCGTAGTAGCCGCTTTCGTCCGCGTCCTGGAAGCGGCCCCACCGGCTGATATCGTACGCGAGGATCGCCTTAAATTCCGCGCGACCCTCGGTCACATCCTCGATCATGCGTTGTAGGCTCTCGCGGCCTTTGACATTTAAACCGCTCTTTCCTTCGTCCGCGTAGATCTTGAGAATGTGCATTCCGCGTCTCGCCGCGTATTCCTTGATTCGGTCCAACTGGTTGGAGGTCGAATACTGCTGATGCTCGGTGGACATGCGGACGTACGCCACGGCCGGAATGGTTTCGAGGGGAAGGGACGACATGGGAGGAATTAAATCGGTTCAGGCCCGCGCAGGACCTTGTATCCGTCGAACATGATTCGCCGCAGAGTCGCGGCCATCTGATCTTGTAGCCCATCGCCGCAGACCCGCCCGACCAGGCCTAGCATGAGAGCAAGTTGGCGGTCGTTCAAATCTTGTAGCCCGCAGGAGATCAGTGTTGCGCTCAGTTCTGGCGAGAGGACCTCGCGCAGGTGGCGGCGTTGCCGCTGCCGGACCCTTTGCTGGGCGCGATAAGCGGGATGGGCCCGGCGCCAAGCGCGGTTCCGCTCCACTTGCTCCGGCCCTCGGTGGTAGTGAGCATTTTCCGGCTTTCCGCTCCACCGTGCCTGACTCATTCGCCGGCTGATCCGACGGCATTCGGGCCGGTGGCAATAGCGATGCTTGGCACCGATCCGGGCATCGATGCGAAAGGATCGCGAACAGTGGGCGCAGGCTCGCAGGGGCTGAACTTTTTTTTCATCAACTGGTTCCAACGCCCGAGCCCGTCAGATTCCGCGCTTTATGCCGCACGCGCGAAGTGGCTATTTCGGTTGTTTTATCTCGTTCGAATCGAATCTACTAAATTTGGACCGGCGTCACAAAGCGTCCGCATCGCTTGGGCGCGCTAGCCGCAGCTGGACGTCGCACGCCTTAGCCGCCAGCGTCTCCATTTCCGTCCATGAGCGAAGACATCATCGAAGTGAAACCGGGATTGGGTTGGTTCAAATTGAACGTGAACGCACTTGTGCGAAAGTGGGGCGGAAAGTCCACAAGCGCGTCCAGTTCCACCGAGATCGTGGCGCGAAGGTTTGTTCAGATCTTCGAGGTGCATGGCGTCACTGTTCCGCAAATCCCTCGTTTCTTGTCGGACGTGACGCTAGCGTCTTTGCAGTCCACAGAGAAACTGCTCGCGGTCCTGACGCCTTCCCTCTTGGAGGAGACCGCGAAACTTTTCGGGATTCAGCGCGTTTGGCTCGAAGGCGCGAGCGACCGCATCTACGATACGCACACCTGCTACAAGCAGTCGGAGCGATTATTCGAACAATTGCGGAGACTGCCCTTCCAACGCGGCGAGTACCAATTACGAGTGCTCACGTCTGTGCGAGAGCTGGATTTCCAGTCCTCCCTCCACCAGCCCCTCGCATTGGTGCTCGTGGAAAAGCTGCGGGAAGTCGACGACAGGGAAGCGCTCTGGCCGATTGAACGCTATCACATCTACGGCGACAGCTGGGATTGGTCTCATCCGCCCGCCCGCATCCAATTGAAGGCGATGGCCCGCATCTTGGACCAACTGGAGAGACAACCCATTCCCATGTATCAAATCTCCCATCGGGAGTTGATGAATGTCTTGGACGGGAAGTGCGTGCCTCGAGCTTTCGTCGACCGCTGTCTCACGACGTCACCCTCGCTCGAGGACTACGGGAATTCTGCTGCCGAGCATGGGCCGGCGAAGGAGACGGAGGAAATGCCTGTGGTCTTAGATTACATCGAGCGACACGATCTAGTTCGGAGATGGCGTGATCTCTCGCGGACGGCGGCCACGCAGCCGGGTTAACCGCTTCACCGCCAGCGTAAGGCGATTTTTTCCAGCGGCCATCGATCCAGATATTCAATCGCGGGGCGTTGTAGACACTCCCAGAAATCCGCCACCGCCAACTATTCCTCCTCGACCGTGATGGGTGAATGCCGCCGCAGCATCTTCAGAACGCGCGGGGCGAAGTCGGCCTGCTTCGTTTTAAATCTCCCATAGGCCTCGTACTCCAGGGTCTCCGCCCGCGACAGGATTTCGTACTGGCGGTCGTGGAGCTGTGCCTTTCGGCATCGCGCTTCGTGCGTCCGATTTGATTTAAGCTGCTGCAGCTCGCAATCGATCGGCGCGAGCCGTTCCTTCGCGGCCGCTTGCTCCGCGGTAAAGCTCGAAACCATCTCGTCCCACCAGGCGATGATCTCGGCGGGTGTACTTTTTCCGACAGCTCGTAGTCCGGCAGCTCAGGCAGCGGCTCGGACTCGGGTTCGGCAAACTCAACCAGTTCCAATTCCAGTTGGGCGTTCATGGGTCGTGGCGGCGATTACTCGGCGAGGGTGAGCTGGTCCTCGCGCCATTCGTTCGCGTCCTCGTCCAGGTAGGTCATCCGTCCGTTGACTTGCTCGGTGTACTGGCCGTCCCAGCAGACCTTCGTCTCGCCCGCCCATTCGATTTCCAAGCTCCCGTCCGCCGCGCGCGTCGCTCCTTGGATGAGCGCGTTCCCGGGAATCCAGTCCTTCGTCGCGATGATCTGCTTTCCGTTGGGTGCGTAGAGCTGGCCCGGCTCGCGCACGGCCGCGGCCGGCTCGGTCGGAATCTCTTCCATCGCGCTTGAGAGTGGTGCCGGTTGGTCCGGCACAGACTCATCATCCCAACTCGCTTGATCGTTGTCCAAGCGGTACGCGAAGTCATACGCTTCCTTTTCGGTCGCGAACTCTCTCGAGTGGTTGATGTGATAGTCGACCGGATAGTTGCCTTCGATCTCTTCCACGGTGGCGGCGCCGTCGCCGTCGGCCACCACGATCAGATCCTTGTCGTCCGTCACCCAGTATTTGGCGATGATGTCGCCGGGCGGACGGATGCCGAGTTTCGCGCGCAGGGTGCTGGAGCGATCCTCATGGAAGCGGAGTTGGTTGAGCGAACTGCATTGCGTGTCGACAATCCTCGCCGGCTGGCGCGTGGGGTGAGGTTCGTTCACGGGGGCGTGGATCGTCTGCCACAGGATGGCTCCCGGTCCATAGATCGCTTGCTCCTCGGCGAATTTCGCCGCGTTGAAGTGCTTGTAGTTGTTCGGAAACATCCGCGTGAGCCCGCGCTCGATAATCTGGCGGACCTTCGGTGCATCGTGTTTCGTGGACAGCGTGAGCGAGACATCGATCACGACCCGGACTTCCTGTTGGATATCTTCTTTCATGTGCGTTGGCGCCGGTGCGCCCCGGCCGGGTGACGTTACCCGGTTCTCGTGGCGCGCTCCGCGCGCTGGCCTCTGAGGGCATGCCCAGTCACGCCCGGAGGCCGCCGAGCGGGTAGCGAGGGGGAAGGCCGCAGGGCGGGAAGGCTCGCCGAGCGCTTAGCGAGGACGACGCCTTGACGGGCATGGCAGAATGAGGCCATTGCGTGCGGAGGTAGGGAAAAATTCATCGGGATCTGCTGGCTCCGCCTTCCGTCAGGCGGCGAAGTAGCGGCGGATCTCCCGTCCGGCCCATTCACCAACCGGCACTGCGACTCCATTTCCGATCTGCCGATATTGCTGCGCGGTCGTTCCGGAAAATTCGAAGTCAACCGGCACGCCCTGCAGGCGGGCGTATTCGCGAACGGTGTAGGGCCGCACTCCTTCGGGAAAGCGAACGTCGCGCACCAGTCGCGTGCTCATGTCCTGTCCGTAGTGGGCGACACAGGTGGGTGCCAGGTCGCCGGACAAGGGATCACTGATGATCGGCCGATCGCGGTACTGTCCCCGCAGCCGGTGGTAGACATAATCGGGGATCTGCACGTCGGGTGACTCGTCCAGAATTTCCTGGAGCGTGACCGCGCGCGATTGCTCGGGCGGCCGCCAGGCGAACGGTCGACGGCTCCCGAAGGCAATCAACCGGTCGCGCTTCTGCGGCAGCCACGTGCACGCCTGCACCGGACAGAACACGGTCACATAGTAGTCGGGCAGCTCGGTGATCGCCTCCATCACCACGGCGAATTTTTTCATCCCCGGCACATTCTCGTGGACGTACACCTCGGGCCGCTTGAGGACGGTCTGGCGCAGCGCGTGCAGGTACAGGTCATCTCCGGTCCGGGTCTGGTGCAGGTTGGCGACCGGGGAATACTTCGTGCAAGGGTGGGTGAACGCCATGAAGTCACACTCGCGGGAATGCTTTGCGAGCGCGTGCGAGAGATCCGTCTGCACCACGTCATGGGTGAAGTTGCGCCGCAGCGTCGCGCAGCAGGTCTCATCCAGTTCGAAGCTCTGTTGGATGCGAACTCCGCCCCGCCGAAGCCCCAGGTCGAAAAGACCGGCCCCGGAGAAATAGCTGTTGCCCACGGGCTCGGTGGTGCGGCGCCGCCGAAATGCGTTTCGCCGTTGGCGGCATTCGATGGTTTCGGGAAAGAGGAAGGTCGCCTGCCGTGCGGGCTCGCGCGATGATTTCGTCAGGGCGATCATGACGCCATTTCCTCCGCATCGACGGCTTGGCGGAGCGCGAACCAGTCATCGTAGTCCTTGCCTGTGTCGCGGTCGCTCGTTTCTCCCCGGTCATCGGCATTTTCCAAGAGGACTTTGGCGGCCACTAAGAGGGGCGACCGATCGATGCACTCCCCACCGCTCCTGACGAGTCGGCGAACTAGCAGGCGCAACCGGCGCATTCGTTTTTCACCGATCGCATACGACGCGATGCCGCACGGCGCCGGAATCTTGCAGCTGCGTGAAACTTCGTTCAACAGCACGACCACATATCTCGGGATCGAGCGCAGTGGTTCCGGTCCCGAATCGGTTGCGCCGGATGCAGCGGAGTTCAGTCGCTCGCAAAGACGGTCGATCCCGAGATGATCTAGGCTCGTCGCAAAGGCGCGACCGTCGCCCATGGCAATGTCGTGAATCGGATCGGGTCGCGGCGTGGGATACCGATCCAGTCCGTTCAGTTGATAATATCGCAGGGCCGCGAGCACGGTGGCATGCTCCTGGTCAGTCAGGATATGAGTGGAGGTTTTCATTGGCGGGTTGGCGCCGGTGCGCCCCGGCCGGGTGACGTTACCCGGTTCTCGTGGCGCGCTCCGCGCGCTGGCCTCTGAGGGCATGCCCAGTCACGCCCGGAGGCCGCCGAGCGGATAGCGAGGGGGAAGGCCGCAGGGCGGGAAGGCTCGCCGAGCGGATAGCGAGGACGACGCCTTGACGGGCATGGCAGAAGGGGGCCACTGCGTGCGGAGGTAGGGGAAATTTTCCCCATCCGATTCTCCGGTCGCCTTACAGCGCGAAGTATTCCTTCGCGCTCGCGCGGAGGATCGCCGCCTGCACGCGAAAGAGATCGCGCTCGTCCGCCGAGAGCGGTTCCGGCACCGCCGCCAGCAAAGCTTCGAGCGTTTCGAGGTCGGGCGGTGGAGGAACCATCTGCTCATAGAGCCGCAGAATCGGTTGCGAACGTTGCGCGCGGTTCGCGGTTGACGCACGGAACCGGAATCCGCCGCGGCGCCAGATGATCGCAGCGCCGCTGAGCCGAGCGTCGTCGCGGGCGATGGGTAATCGGCGTGAGTGCATGATGGGTTCAGTACGGACGGAGGAAGTGATGCATCCGGGCCCACGCCTTGTGCGTTTCGACCCGGCGATGTTCGCCGATGCGGAAGAAATTCCCTGCATGCATTTTCTCCTCAACGACAAGAACGAGTTGATGCACGATAATCAGCTGGTGATGATTGCCCGGTTGGTGAAGGCGCGGAACATCCAGTTCGTCGCCTCCCATTTTGGAGGACAAGCTGCCGAAGGAACTTCGGGCCGACGACAATATCGTACTACGGCTTTCGCCGACGGACAAATTGTTCCGGATTGAGCATGCGTGAGGGCAGTAGGACGTTGTAGGATACGCCGCCCGCTCTGCCGGGAGCGAACGCCACGTGCGAGCGACGAGACTCGAGGGCGGCCTAGATAAACGTCCTTATGGCCGAGACGAGACCGGGCGGCCATGTTACCTTGAACTGTAGCGGCTGATCGAGCGGCGCAACGTCGTAGACGGCCAGCCGTACTTCACGTTGATGCCAGAACCAGAGGCTTTTTTGAAAAACAAGATCATCGACGGTGACCATCTGGGGGATGGAGTCGTCGTCGTAATACCTCACGTCGCGCAGGACCGGATCCGCGTTCAGTTGCGTCCTGATTTCGGCACGGATCGTTTCGAAGAAAACACGCCAATCGGCAACCACCACATAGCAATCCGCGCCAAACATCCTTTGGAGCTTGGGGGATTCCTCGTATGAGAAGCAAAGAAGGTGGTAACCCTCCG
Organism: Verrucomicrobiota bacterium; assembly: GCA_028293545.1. Classification (GTDB taxonomy): domain Bacteria; phylum Verrucomicrobiota; class Verrucomicrobiia; order Opitutales; family Opitutaceae; genus Opi-474. The sequence goes on from JAQGOP010000053.1 coordinate 227,316, forward strand.
TTCCGGTCTTTCCGTAATCCCGCCCCTGCCGGATACTCGAGGCGGCAAACGTATGTTCGCCAATCGTGAGGTCCGCATTGGCGAGACTCCATTCCCGGCGAAGCTCGTTGTCGCACTGGGCCTCGTTCTCCAACTGACGAAAGCACTGCGCCGAGCTCATATAAATGAGGCCATCGATAAAGTCCTGGAGGTGGCCCGTCTTCCCATATCGGACCAAGGGGCCCTTATGAAAGGTCGGCGCGCAATCCGTTGCTTGGATGTAGCGTTCGACAAGGAGCGAATCGGAGAGCTTACGCCGGATCAGCTCGGCATGGACGAGACGGAAAGTCGCCGAGGCGTCCTGCGGAATCCGAAGCCGACCTTCCTCGAAAAACAGCAATCGCCCGAGGCCCTGATAGCGATGGATGAGGTCCGGGTCAGAGTAGTCCGAGAGAGGCTTTTTCACAGGTGTGGCCCGAAGTCATCCCAGGCTTCAAAGGATAGACCGGGATTCGCTAGAATAATTCGCCCTGTGCCGGCGGCTGTTCCGCTGACGCGACCGGATCGTCGGTGTTCGCCGGTGCCGCCGCTTCGGCAGTATCGGCCCGCACCGAATTGATCGCCGGATTCACGCGGTGACAGTGCATCTTCTCCGCCGGAAACGGCCGCACGAAAGGTGCCAGCGTCTCTTTCGTCATCGGTCCTGCCGCAACCCAGCGGTGCGCGTTCTCATCCGACAGGATGACGGGCATCCGGTCGTGGATCTTCGCAACCAATTCATTCGGACTCGTTGTCAGGATCGTGAAGCTCGGCGGCCGAGTTTCGTTCCCGCGCTCCCAAAGTCCCGCGAACGTGAACGGCCGTGTCGGATTCAATTCAAAGGCGTAAGGCAGTTTCACCCGCCCATCGTGCAGATGCTCCCATTCGTAGAACGCATCCGCCGGGACAAGGCAGCGCCGCTTCTGGATCGGTTCACGATAACTCGGTTTTCCCAGCACTTCCTCCGATCGAGCATTCGTCCGCAGAAAACTGGTCCCGGCTTTTTCACCTTTCTCAAAGAACGGAATCAAATTCCACCGCGCCTGCGTCGCGACGAGCTTGTCCTCGTCGTCCTTCACGAAAATTGCCTGAATCGTATTCGGCGCGATGTTGTACCTCGGTCGTTCCGGATCCCAGTCGATGCCGAAGGCTTCTCGCGCATAGCGAATCAACTCCTCTCGGCCGACGGCTCGAAATCGATTGCACATGGGATGGCCGGACGCTCGCACAATTTACGTAACGGGACAATTCGAACCGACGGAGCAGCAATTGGCCGGCGAACCCGCATTCGGTAGCAGATTGCCACATTCAGGGAAGGGCACAAAAGAATCGGGACAAATGAATCAACCGGCACCGGCGCCCCTAGCACAGCCTTCCAAGGGCACCGTCTACGGCGCTTGGACGCTATTAAAGTCGATCGGCAGGGGCGGAAACGGTGAGGTATGGATGACTTCCCGCGACGGAAATTTCTTTGCGATCAAGCTGCTCACCAAAACTAAGCCGATCGCGTATGGCCGATTCAAGGACGAGGTCACGGTCATGGCAGGCTGTGGTGTTTCCGGAGTCGTTCCTATCATCGACCAGAACCTCCCCGCAAATTGTGCGACGGAACGAGCGTGGTATGTCATGCCCTTGGGCACGCCGGCAGTGCAGTTTCTCCGCGAAGCCCGGTTCCGAGCGATCGTGGAGCAGGTCGCGGCGGTCGCCGAAGTACTGAGGCAATTACACGCGAAGGAGATTTTTCACCGCGACATCAAACCAGAAAACCTGATCACGATCGATGGCCAGACGGCGATAGGCGACTTTGGCCTCGTCGATTATCCCGCGAAGGCCAGCTACACGGGCGTGAAGGAACGGCTTGGACCCAAGTGGACCATGGCTCCCGAAGTTTCCCGCAGCGGGACCAAGGCTCAACCGGGGCCGGCCGATGTATTCGCGTTGGCGAAAACGCTTTGGATTCTTCTCACCAAAATCCCGCAGGGGTTCGACGGCCCGTACAGTTCGGTCGAGGGAGTCTCCCTGGAGAAATACGCCGACGGCGCATTCATCGCGCCACTGGAAAAGTTACTCGCGGCCGCGACCGCTTTGGATCCTGCGATGCGCCCTTCCATGGAGGATTTTACAGCCGGCTTACTGGATTGGCTTAAAATGGAAGAGAATTTCCATTCCCGGAATCCGCTGGAGTGGGCGGACGTGCAGGCCCGCATCTTCCCCAAGTTCGTTCCCAGCCGCGCTATCTGGTCCGAGATGGGGGACATCGTGGCCGTGCTGAACGAGCTGGGTGCCCGTTCGGACATGAATCACATGTTTCTTGCGAGCGGGGGCGGGCTCGATCTTACAGGCGCACAGCTGGCCCGGCGGGAGACAGGGTGCATCGAACTCTTGTTTGGTGGCTTGGTTAGCCTCCTTAAACCCCAACGTCTCCTATTCGAGAGCTTCGGCAGCGATCTCCAGTGGAACTACTTTCGACTCGAGGCCGACACCCTCGCACCGAGTGACGTCTACGAGGGCGCGGAGAAGGTTGGTTACGAAGAACTGACCGAGATTGGGGGCGAGTTTTATGCCGACCGCGGATACTGGGACGAAGGGTACTACCGAGACGAGAAGCTCCCCGAGAATTCTCGGGTGGTGATGCGCTATTTCAGGGGGTCGTTCGTCATTTTTCAAAAGTCGTCGATTTACAACAAAATCGGCGCCACCTACGACCGCCGCCACGATAAAATGACCGCGGATGAATTCCGAAAATACATCTCCGACACCGTCCAACAGCTGGCGGCGCGTCAGGCGGCAGCGAGCGCTGTAGCCGCTCCCACGTCGACGCCGTCTCCCGCGGCGCGTCCACCCGGCTCGGCGGCCAAACGACTGTCCAGCATTAGCGCGATGCTACGAGAACTGCATGAGGCCGAAGGCGCTGATGATCGTTAATCGCGTCCTTCTTCAGGTTATGAGCGCTTAAAGACGCCCGCAGAAGATTTCACGCTGCAAGCGCTTGGCAGATTGCAGCGTTAGGAGTCTTACATCATTTAGGCGAAATCCTGCGCTTGCCTTACATCCTTTGGACTATCACCTGATGCCTATCAACTGATAGGCATGACCGACCGCCAAGAAGAGATTCTTAATTTCGTCCGCGACTACCAGTCGAAGCAGGGCATCGCGGCCTCCACCCGTGAAATCGCCCGCTCCTTTGGCGTGAGCCAGCCCACGATCCTCCAGCACCTGCAGGCCCTCGCGCGCCACGGCGCATTGGCCAAACTCGCCGACGGCAAGTGGGGCCTCAAACCCTCCGCCGCGCAAAGCCAGCTCTTCGAAGCTCCCGTTTATGGCGCGATCCCGGCCGGACTCCCCGCCATGTCGGAGCAGGAGCCCGAGGACACGATTTCAATCGATCCCGCCGTCTTCGGTCTCCGCAAGCCGCGTCCCGGCAACTTCTGGTTTCTCCGCGTCACCGGCGACTCGATGATCGGTGCCAAAATCTTCGACGGCGACCTCGTGGCGCTCGTCCGTCGGGACGCGAAGCCCGGCGACATCATCGCCGCCCTGGTCGATGACACCACGACGACGTTAAAACACGTCGTGAAGGAGCGAGGGCGAACGCTCCTCCGGGCCGCGAATCCGCGGTTCGCCGACATCACGCCAACGCGACTCGAGTCGCAGGGCGTGGTGGTCGGAGTGATCCGCCGTGGTTTCGGTGCAACTGCATGAGTGCCTGTGCCGAAATCCAAATCCATCGCCGAACTGCGGACCCTCGTCGCCGCTTGGACTCCTGCGCCCGTCGCGCGCAGCGGGGACGGAATCGCCACCGGCGTCGCCTCGATTGACGAGGCCCTCGGCGGCGGTCTTCCGCGCGGCCGGGTCACGGAGTTAGTCTCCGCGCTGCCGAGCTCGGGCGGCGAACTGGTCTTCGCGAGTATCTTGAAAGCGACGCGGGCCTCGCGGCTGCGTGTCGCCTTGATCGATGCGGCGGATGGCTTCGCCCCGCGCACCTTTGCACCGGACCTCCTGCGGCACCTCGTGTGGGTGCGCGCGAAGTCCGTCACGGAAGCGGTCGCCTGCTTCGACGTCCTCGTCCGCGACGGCAACTACGCCGTGATCGTCTTCGATGTGCGGAACGTCGCGCCGCGCGCCTTGAAGCAGCAGCCCGCCAGCGCCTGGCATCGGCTGCGCCTCGCCTCCGAACAAAACGCCGGTGCCGTCCTCATCCAGACGCGCGTGGGATTTTTCCCGGCCGTACCATGGCGTCTCATCCTCTCCCAACCGGTCAAGCTGGCGGAGTTGCGGACCGCGCGCGTGCGACGCATGGCGCACCTCGACGTCCAGATTGCGCGTGGCCACGGTGCCCTCGAGGAGGAGAAGACCGGATGAATTTTGCCGTCATCTGGATTCCAAATTTCTCGCTGCTCGCCGTGCAGCGCAGTGAGCCATCGCTCTCCGGTCGGCCGGTGGCGCTTCTTGCCGGGGAAGGCCGGAAGGCGGTCGTCGTGGAATTTTCCCCCGAGGCGGCGAACGTCACCGCCGGTCTCGCCGGTCCGCTCGCGAGTGCCCGCTGTCCGGGCCTGCAGCTGCGCGAGCGTGACCTCGCCGCCGAGGACGAAGCGCAGCGCCTGCTCGTCGCCGCTGCCTTCGCCCTTTCCCCCCGCGTTGAATCCACCGCGCCCGGTAGCTGCACGGTGGATCTCCAGGGTGCGGATCCCGTCAATACAGAAGCGGCGATGCAAGCGCTCGTACTCACGCTGCACTCGCTTTCGCTGCCAGCCCGCATCGGGGCCGGCGAAACTCCTCTGCTTGCCCGGTACGCGGCGCGGCGGGCCGAGCCCGTCCTCGTCATCCGGTCGCGCGCGGCCTTCTTAAGTTCGCTGCCGCTCGACTTCGCCGCGCCGATGCCGGCGCAAGCCGCGATCCTGCGCGGGTGGGGCATTGCCACCTTGGGCCAGCTCACGGCACTCGCCAAAGGCCAGGTTGGCGAGCGTCTCGGGCCCGAAGGCGTGCAGTTGTGGGAACGTGCGAACGGCGATTCGCCCAGCGTGCTCTGTCTCGCCGAACCCGCCCGCTCCTTTTTCGCTTCCTGGAATTACGAGCCGCCGGTCGAGTCGATCGAGCCCCTGATGTTCAAACTGCGGCGCTACGCCGAGCGTGTCGCTGCCGAGTTGCGCGGCGCGGGGCTCGTCGCCGAGAAACTCACTCTCGCTCTTACCCTCGAGGACGAAACTGACTTTTGCCGCGACTACCGCCTGCCCGAACCCGGCGCGGACGTGGATTCGTGGCTCCGGGTCCTGCAGACGCATCTCGACACGGTCCGCCTGGAGGAACGCGTCGCCTCCGTTCGCCTCGTCGCGACCCCCGCTCGCCCGCAAGCCCGGCAGGACGGACTCTTCGACACCGGCCTCACCGATCCGCATTCCTTTTGGGAAAATCTCGCGCGTCTCGCGGCCCTCGTGGGTGACGACCGCGTGGGAACGCCCGTGCATGTGGACAGTCACGCGCCGGATGCCTTTCGGCTCGAGCGCCCAGCCGTCACGGTGCTGCCTCCGGAACCAGACCCGGTGCATCCCCCGCGCGGCGGCGTCCTGCACCGTTTCTGTCCCGCGTGGCCGGTCCAGGTTTTCTGCACCGACCAGACTCCCGCCGCGATCAGCGGCGCCTTGCAAGGCGAAGTCTGCGCTAAGATCGGGCCGCATTACTTCAAAGGCGACTGGTGGAAACCCGGTGCGTGGGCCGTTGAGACGTGGCAGGTCGAGTTGACCGACGGCGGCGTCTACCAGCTGAGCAAAATCGAAAATGCGTGGTGGATCGAAGGGACGTTCGACTGACCATGGCGTATGTCGAACTCCACGCGCGGAGCGCCTTCTCTTTCCTGCGCGGCGGTTCCTCCGCCGAGTCGCTTGCCCAGACCGCGGCGAAACTCGGACTTCTCGCGATGGCCCTCTGCGACCGCAACGGCGTGTATGGTGCCGTGCGCTTCCACGTCACCGCGAAGGAGGTTGGCCTTCGCGCGCTCGTCGGCTGCGAACTCATCATGGAGGACGATTCAATCGTCCCGATCCTCATCACGTCGCAAGCGGGCTATCGGCAGCTCTGCGCCTTACTGACAACCGCGAATCTCCGCGCGGCGAAAGGCGAGGGGAGAATCGCGTGGCGCGAATTGGCCCAAGGTAACGACGGGATGCTCGCCCTCACCGGTGATGAGGAGGGACCCGTGCGTCGCGCGTGGCGCGAACGCGGGGTCGAAGCCGCCGCACTCGCCGCACAGCGGCTGCTAGGCATTTTCGGGCCCGACCGTCTTTACGCCGAACTGCAGCGGCACCATTTGCCCGACGAGGACGACGAGAATGATTTTTTAATCCAATGGGCCCGTGCTCACGGCGTCTCGCTCCTCGCAACCAACGGCGTTCGCTACGCGGCGCCCGACGACGCGCAGGTCCTCGATGTTTTCACTTGCCTGCGGCATCACGTGACCCTCGACCAAGCGGGGCGGCTCCTCGGCGCGAACCAGGAGGCGCACGTGAAACCGCCTGCGCAAATGTCCGCCCTCTTCGCGGATTTGCCCGAGGCGATCGCCAACACGGCCCGCGTCGCGGAGCGGATGGAGTTCACGCTCGCGAATCTCGGCTACCGCTTCCCCGACTATCCGACGCCCGACGGCCAGGACCAGGACACCTTCCTGCGCAAGGTGACGTACTTCGGCGCGCACCAGCGCTACGGCTCCGCGACCGGTCAGGTCCGCACGCAGCTCGACCGCGAGCTGGCGCTTATCTCCAAGCTCCAGTTTCCGGGATATTTTTTGATGGTCTGGGATCTTTGCGCCTTCGCGCGCGAACGCGGCATCTTGGTCCAGGGCCGCGGCTCCGCCGCCAATTCCGCCGTCTGCTACGCCCTCGGCATCACCGCCGTCGATCCCATCGCGTCCAAACTCCTCTTCGAGCGCTTCCTCTCCGAAGGCCGCTCCGATTGGCCCGACATCGATTTGGACTTCCCCTCCGGCGACCGCCGCGAGGACGTGATCCAGGAAGTCTACCGCCGCTACGGCCGCACGGGCACCGCGATGACGGCGAATGTCATCACCTACCAGTCCCGCATCACCATGCGCGAAGTGGGGAAGGTGTTCGGTTTTTCCGAGGATGTCCTGGACCGCTTCAGCTCTCTCTTCGCCCACGGCGATCTCCCGGAAACACTGGACTTGAAAACTCAGCTCCAAGCCGCCGGCGTCGCGGGCGACAACCCCCGCGCGCGCCAGCTCCTCGAAACCTGCGCCCGCGTGCACGGCCTCCCGCGCCACTTGGGGCAGCATTCCGGCGGGATGGTCCTCTCTCACGGGAATCTCTCGCAATTCGTCCCGCTCGAGAATGCCTCCATGCCCGGCCGCTCCGTCATTCAATGGGACAAGACCGACTGCGAGGAAATGGGTATCGTGAAAGTCGATCTCCTCGGCCTCGGGATGATGGCCGTTCTCCAGGACTCGCTCGAAATTTGCGCGGCGCGCGGCCGGCCCGTCGACCTGGCCGGGCTGCCGAAGGACGACCCCGCGACCTTCAAGGCGATCCAGGAAGCGGACACGGTCGGCATGTTCCAGATCGAGAGCCGTGCCCAGATGGCGACGCTCCCGCGCATGAAGCCGGAGACCTTCTACGATTTGGCGATCGAGGTTGCGATCATCCGGCCCGGACCGATTCAGGGCGAAGCGACCAATCCCTACCTGAACCGCCGCCAGGGCAAGGAACCGGTCACCTACATGGACGAGCGTCTGAAACCCATCCTCGAGCGCACCCTCGGAATCGTGATCTTCCAGGAGCAGATCCTCCGGATCGCGATGGAGCTCGCGAACTTCACCGCGAGCGAAGCCGACGAACTGCGCCGCGCGATCGGCTTCACCCGCTCGCGCGAGCGCCTGAACCGGATGGAGGAAAAACTGCACGCTGGTCTCAAAGCCAATGGAGTCTCCGAGGCCGCCTCCGACTCCATCCGCAAATCGCTTTCGTCCTTCGCGCTCTATGGTTTCCCTGAAAGCCATGCGATTTCCTTCGCCCTGATCGCCTATGCGAGCGCGTGGCTTCGCACGCATCGCGCCACCGCGTTCTACGCCGGACTCCTCAACAACCAGCCGATGGGTTTTTATTCCGTCGCGACCTTGGTCCAGGATGCACGGCGGCATCACGTGAAGGTGCTCCCGGTCTGTATCCGCGAGTCGCAGGAGAAGTGCCAGGCGATCGACGACACCACGATGCGACTGGGCTTCCTGTCGGTGCGCGGACTGCGCGCGGCGTCGATTGCACGAATTCTCACGGCGCGCTCGGAACGCGTGTTCACATCGGTGCCGGATTTTATGCGGCGCACGGATTTGTCGGCGAAGGATCGCCGCGCGCTCGCCCTCGCTGGCGCCCTCAACGATTTCGCCGAGCATCGCCGCGCGGCTTTGTGGGAAGTGGAAACGACGGACAGCGGCGATGAACTCTTTCGTTCTGCGCCCGCTGCAACGAATGAGACCGAGCTTTCCCCGCTCGAACGCATGACGCACCTCGAGCGTCTGCAAGCGGACTACGCGACCCTTGGACTCACCACGGGCCGCCATCCGATGGCGCTCCTTCGGCCCCAACTTCCCAACACCGTGCCCGCCGCGGAACTGAAAAATCTCGCCCACGGCACGCGCGTCCAAGTGGCCGGCTCTGCCATCACCCGCCAGCGCCCCGGCACCGCGAAAGGCTTCTGCTTCATCACGCTCGAGGACGAAACCGGCCACACAAACGCCATCGTCCGACCCCAGATGTTCGAGGACTACCGTTTGGTCATCAACCTCGAGTCCTCGCTCCTCATCACCGGCCGCGTGCAAAACGAGAGCGGGGTGATCCACGTTATGGCGGAGAAGATCGAGGCGATGCCCGCCCTCGGGCTGCCGGAGCAGGCGTCGCACGATTATCACTGACACAACGTCCCGCGTAAAGCGCGGTGGTCCCGGTCCCGCGACGCCAGTCAGTAAATGCCGGCGCGCTGCTCTGCGTCCTCCTTCTCCTGGCCCACGAGGTCCGACTCGAAATGCGTGATCCACGACAAAGCGAAGGCGCTCAGCGCGGGATTTTTTTCCTGCTCGAGTTTCTTTAAGACTGCGATCCGGCGCCGGGTGTAGGGGACGCGTGAACCGTTCGAGGAGAACGACCAGAGGTTGGCGCCGATTTCGCCGACATGCTCCTCCCGGGCCAGCTCGCGCATGAGGGTCAGGATCAGCGGATGCCATTCGAACTCGCCCTGGTCGGTTGTTGTCACGAGCGCTGTATTCCGGAACAGCGTGGATAGGGCGTCCGGATGCGCCCGAAACCATGCGAGCGCCGTGGCTTCCGGCACGTTCCAGAACGGGCTGTAAAACCGCTCCAAGTTCCGGCCGGTGGCATCGAAGCCCGAGTCGGCGGCCAGCAAGAGCGCCACCCGGAAAGAATGCTGGCCCAAAAGACCCGATCCCACGACCGGCCACACCTTGTCGCCATGCGTGCCCAAGAGCACCGCGAGGATCCTCTTCCGCGTGTTGTCGAACGAGATCCCGGTGTCTTCGTTCTCCTCCGCCGCCACGATTTGACGGGCGAGCGAGACCGCAAGCGCCTCGTCCTTCTTTCCGTTCCCGAAAAGACGGTTCACCTGCTTCTCCCAAAACAGGCCCTCCTGGTCGTGTGCGTTCGCCACGAACGCAGGATCCATCATTAGCTCCCGGATGGCTGCGCGGGTCGCCTTCCATTTCGTCGGGTCCTTTTCCGCGAAGCGGGACAGGACGAGGTAAACCGGGGCGACCGCCGCGGAATTTTTGCGGGCAATGGGCATGAGCAAATCGATCAGCGCACTGGCAGCCATGATGCCGTCGATGGGAGCGTAACTGAGTTCCGCCAGCGTCTGCGGCGGAAGTCGTCCTTCGCCAACCAGCTGAGCCACCGTGTTAATGTCGCCTCCAGTCAGGGGGCGCGAACGCGCGAGCTGCAGGTACAGCGTGTTCAAGGCGTCGTCCTTTGCGACGGCGTCCAAGGTGTGCGCGATTACCTTGGGATCGGACTGGGAGAGAAAGCCCATCAGGAGAGTCGCGTTCCGCTTTTCCGCTGTGACCACTCTCAATTCCTTCAGCGCCCAGTCAGCAAAATCGAGTCCATTGGGGACGGTCTTCGCGAGACCCGCCCCGAATTCATATGCCTTGTCCTGGTTGCCGGTCAGCAGCTCGCCTGCATTGGGCATCTGCTGCCACGACGCGCCGAGTTCTTCGCCGAGTGTTCTCGCCTCGATCCCTGCCGTGTCGATGAAGTCCCCTTGCTCGTTTTTCCGGTGCCGAAACCCGGCGACCGTCACGGTCTGTTTCAGCTGGAGCGCCAAGTCCTGCGGCACCAGTAGCTGACGAAGCGCTTCGAGCTTCCCGCGCACCTCGGACGATTGCTTTGGCGCGTCGTGCTCCAGCGCGATCTCGATCGCGGTTCGTGCTTCGGGCCAAAAATTTCCCCGCACCTTAGCGAACCCAACGACCAGCGGCGTGATCCGGTCCAAAGTCGGCGCGTGCAGCAGGGTGCGCAGGCGCTGGCCTGCCGTTTTGCGCGCCGTGGAGCCCACTGTGCCGTCCTCTTCCGCGACTTTCATCAGCCGCTCGAAGACCGCCACTTGGAAGTCCCACAGGTCCTGCCATGTCTTCGGTTCCCAGTCCTTCTCTGGCAATTGTGTCCCCCGGATTTCCACCCCGCCTCCGCGCGTGAACGAACCGCCCTGCAGCGCCGTCCCCATTGCCGAAACCGCAATCAGCCGCACCGCTTCCTCGGAACTGCCCAAGGCCGCTTCGAGGACGTTCAAGCGTTCCAGCGCCGGTCGCTGCGTCCCGCTCAAGAACGGCTGGTACAGTTGGATGAACTGCCCCGTCGCATTGTTGGACCATGTTTCGTTTTCCGCCGCCGCGAACTTGAGAAGCAGAGTCGCCGCCCGTTCGAAAAGATGCGCGGGCCAGCACAGTTTCTCCAGGGCCGTCACCAAGTTGCGCCGGGTTTTCCCGGCGATCTCGTTGAGCGATGGCATCGAACGGGGCGATACGAGGCGGTGCAACGCGCCAAGGGCGGATTCTGGGTTGATTTCAGAAAGGGCGCGGAAGAGCTGCGAACCCGCCGGGGTGAACATCAATTCCGCTTGCATAAAAGGGCCGTTGGGCCCGCACAATTCGGTGGTCAATTTGTTGAGCCGGTTCGAAAAGCTGAGGAGCCTCAGCCGGTCGCACAACGCCCCAACGAGCTTCTGCCGTTCCAAGTCCGGCAGGAGGGTCGTCATCAATTCCTGCGTTGCCGCCTCCCACCAGTTGGCCGCCAGGGCCACGGCGATGGGCCGCGGGGCGACGATCCAGTAGTTGCCGACCGGCTGGATGATCCTGCGGCGCACGAGCTCCACCACGCGCTGGCGCAAGACCGCGTCACTCGGAAGTTCGCAGATTTTCTCCCGGACGAAGGAAACTTGGCCCGCCACGTCGCCGGCGACCCCGACATGCGAGAAGACAGCGAGTGCCTCCAGGATCGCGAGCGCGGGCTTGTCGGGCGGCTTTCGCCCCCAGAGCAGCTTTTCCACGAATTTCCCCTCGTTCAACTGATCCAAGCTCGGCGCTGCCTTCTGCTGGGCCATCCAGACGGCGATGATGGGAAAGCCCTCGCTGAACGCCGCAATCGCCCGCACCTCCGCATCGGTGAGCGTCTGGAATGCCGTCACTCCGCGCAGAATCTTTTCGACGATGTCGACCGACGACTCGGGTTTCAGTTCGATCGCAAAATTATCGCTCGGCAACTTTTGCTCCTCAAAATCGATCGTGATCAGGCTCACCCTCGACTGCACCGCCTCCGTGCTGCGCTTGAGGAGCGCATGGTGGGCCGGCGAACAATTGTCCGCCACGACTATCCCCGAGAGCCCTAAGTCCGCGATCTGCCGAATCGCCTCCATTTTTTCCCCTGCCTGCTCCTCGAGATCGAAGTAAACCACAAGGTCGCTAAGGGAGTGGCCAGTGGTCCTCTGGTCGGGCTTGAGCGCCTCCAACACGAGCCGGGTCTTTCCCAATCCTGACGGTCCGAACACGCGGACGGTCTGCCGTGGTTTCTGGAGGACGTCGCGCAGTGTGTCCCGGTGCTGCTCCAACACAGGGTTCGTCGCGTACGGATAATCCGCGAACGCCTTGTCCGTGGACCACTGCGGCCAGGTGCGCATCGCGGTGTCCGGCGCGAGCTTGAGGGTCGCCGTCACATAGGCCCGGGCGGAACTGTGGCGATTAGCCCACGCGGAAATTTTGTCACCGTCGAGAAAGGCCAGTTGCGCATTTTTATAGCCCGCGGCGACGAGCGCCGCGCGGGCGGCCGCCAAGCGCTCTTCAATTTTCTGTGCGCCGTAACAATGTGAGCAGAAAAAACAGTAGCACCCATTGGCATCCAGCACTTCCTTAACCATGGCCTTTACGCGCGGCGCCGCGGACTTTAGTTTTTTCGCCTTCTTCCCCGTCGTTTTCTTTCCCTTCTTTTCGACCATCACCACCTCCGCGGCGCACTCCGCCTTCCCGAGTTCCTGCGCCTTCACTTGGTACACCGTGAATTCGTTCGGAATGTAGTCCGAAGTCATGAGCGGGGTCTTCCACCTTCCGTCCTCGCCACCATCGGCCACTGTAATCACACTGGGAACATGAATGCCGCTCGCGGCGACGTCTCGGACCTGGGCCTCGGCGTAGAGGAGGATGCGCAGAAGCTTCGCAAGATCCACTGGGGTCAGCCGCGCCAGGTCTTTCCCCTCAATCTCGTTCAGTTGATGCATGATAAAGGGAAGAGTGCGGAAGCCGCCGTCCCGTTCAAAGGAAATGCAGGTCGCCGTCTCGTTTCGCGCCCCCGAAGGCGCGGAGTCGTCTCACTCGGCTAAAGCAGATGCGGGCCGTTTCGGTGGCTTCTTCTGCGTCAGCGGTTCCCCCGGGCATGCCGGATAGCTGGGTGCGCGCAAAAAATCGGCGACCTGAGCAGTTCGCCCAGAGCCCACCGGATCGAGTAGTCCGCATACAGCTCCGTTGCGTTGTCGAGCCAGAGAGGTGTTTGCGCGGGGTCCAGAATGAGCGTCAGCTCCGACTACGCGAGGAGGACCCGGCTCGCCCCGGGTCGGTGCGGCGACTGCGCGATCCGCAACAGGTCCTTTCCCGACTCGCGTGAAACAGCGCAGGAAACTTTTCCCGACTCGTCGCGATCACATCGACCACGATCGCTTCGGCGTATTCCAATCCCATTGGCGTCGTCCGCTGGAGGATCCCGCGCCGCGCGGGCGGTGCGCCGACCCTCAAGTCCGGGAGCATGCCTATTGATTGGAGCCGCAGGAAAATTTCCTTCCGTCGCTGCCGGGCAAGCACGATCGATTCCGTCCGCAGCTTGTCTTTTGTCTTCATCGTGGGATGCACCGCGCAGTAGAGCCACCAGGTCCGGCCATGCAGGCAGAGGTGATGGTTCGCGTTTTCGGTCGCACGTGGTTTGGGCAGTCGGGTAGGCATGGCATCAAAGCTACTCGGCGTGGGCGGCGGCCGGCGGGGGCGGAGCGGGTTCGAACGCGTGGAGCACGTGCGTCAGCGAGGCGAACCACAGGGCCGCGAGGACTATCATAAAGAGCGTGACCGCGACGGTGGCGATCGTCTCGGCCGCGTGGTCCGATGTTTTCATGAGAAAGAAATGACCGCCGGCGGGAGGTCAGGCCCGGCGGCGGTGAACACAACACAACTTCTGACGGAGCGCCGCCGGATACCAGCCGGTGGCGGAAGGGAAAGGGGTGGGGCCATGCACAGGTGACGCCCTCCGTGTTCGAACCATCGATTGTCCAAAGGGTCGAGGGCGTCAGAGTTATAACGCCCGATCGCGCATTTTCCGGGCTCGGCCGAACCCCATTACAGCGTTTGGCGTAAGCGCCGAGCGCACCTTGGAAATGAAGTGGACACTCGATTCCAAACGGCGCAGATGCTGCTCCGGTTCTCTCGCCCCCTCGAATGAATCCGTCCGCCTTGACCACCGCCGCGACCTTGCCAGCACCCCCCTGCGTGGCGCTGTCGCCATTGTCGGATCAATCGGGTTGGTTCGAGGCGGAAGTCCTGCCGCTCGACGGGATGCTGCGCACCTACCTCCGGGGCAAATTCCCGAACTTGGGCGACATCGATGACGTGCTCCAAGAGACCTACACGCGAACCCTCCGGGCGCGCCAAGCCAAAGGCGAAATCGCGGACATCCGCCCCTATCTCTTCGTCACCGCGCGCAATGCCGCCATCGACTACTTCCGCCGCGCCCACGGAAATATGATGCAGCCTCTGACGGAATTGGAGTCCTTGTCCGTGGTAGAGGAGGCACCCGATGCCGCCGAACGAACCGCCCATGACCAGGAACTCTCCCTTTTGCACCAGGCGATCGATGCCCTCCCGCTCAAGCGCCGAGAAGTGTTCATTCTCTGCAAACTCCAGAAGCTGTCGCACCGCGAGGCCGCGGAAAAACTCGGGGTCTCCGAAAACACCGTCGAGGGTTACCTTGCCCGGGGCATGATCCAGTGCCGGGCGTTTTTGAAACTGCACGGCCTTCCCGCCAAATAGCCCGATGTCCTCCGACCCCCAAGCACTCGACGAACCCTCCGATGCCGAAGTGACGGCCGGCATCTGGGTCGCACGCTGCGAGCAGGGGCTCTCGGCCAAGCAGGAGCGTGAATTCCAAGCCTGGCTCGCCGAGGATCCGTCCCATTCGACGTACTTCGATCAATTGAGCGAAACTTACCGCCGGTTCGACCAGGTCGAGTCGACGCCTGCGGACGCTGCCGCCACGTCCGGGCCCGGGCGTGATCCTTATGGTTTCAACGGGAAGGGAAAGGCCTCCCGTCGCAGCTTCTGGTGGGCGCTGCCGCTCGCCGCGGCGGCGGCGATCACCTTGGGTTACGTGAACTGGTGGCGGCCGATGCATTTCACGGAAGCGGCTGCGACCGAGATCGGCCACCTACGCACGATGAAGCTGCCGGACGGTTCGTTCATCCAACTGAACACGGACACGGTCGTGAAGGTGGCGTATTCTCCCAGCGAGCGAAGGATCAAATTGGATCAGGGCGAAGCCCACTTCACCGTCGCGAAGAATCCGGACCGCCCCTTTATCGTCGAGGCGAACGGCGTCGCCGTCCGCGCAGTAGGAACTGCCTTTAACATTCGTCTCCGGCAGGGCTCTGCGGTCGAAGTGCTGGTTACCGAGGGCAAAGTTCAGGTCAACGATTTGGCCCAAGGCGGTTCGCTTCTGCCCAAGTCGCCGACCCTCGAGGTTCCGGTTTTGTCCGCGGGCGAACGCGTGACCGTCACCGCCCACGTTGTTCCGGAGAATACAGCGCCTGCCGTCGTCGCGGTGCCTAAAGACGAGGTCACGCGTGAACTCGCCTGGGAGTCGAAGCAGCTCCGCTTCCAACTCGCTCCGCTCTCCGAGATCGTCGCCGAGTTCAACCGCTACAACCGACACAAGCTCGTCATCGACGACCCCGTGCTCGCGGCCAAGACCTACGGCGGCGCCTTCCAAGCCGACGACCCGGAGCGCTTCGTCCGGATGCTGAACGAAAATTTCCAAATCGAAGCGGTGGAGCGGGGGAACGAGACCGTACTGCGCCTCGCGCGCTAGTCGCCTTCTCCGGTCTTCGAAGGAAAATTACATTTTCGGGAAATCGCGTGGATGGTTTTTGGCCCTCCCTGCGTGGTACGAGTGCCGGAAATTTTCTCCGGCCCAATATGACCCTCACCTCCCTCCGCTTCGGTAAGGCCTTCCGCGCGAGCTTTGCCGCGCTGCTCTGCGTCCTCCTCACTGCGCTCACTCTCCACGCTGCCACTACCGAGAAGAAGACATTTTCGGTTCCCAGCGGCACGGCTTTCGAGACCCTGAAAGATTTCACGGCTCAGTCCGGCGACCAGTTGCTTTATTCCGGTGACGACATTGCAGCGGTCCGCACGAACGCGGTGAACGGATCTTACACCGCTGCCGAAGCCCTGAGCCGCATGTTTGCGGGGACCGGTTTGACCGTCGTGCAGAATAAAAAAGACGGGAGCTTGAGCCTGAGGAAGGAATCACCCGCGGAAGCAAAAAACGACTCAAGCCGTCCGGCAGGCAGTCGGACGGCGCGAAATGAAGATGGGGTCCTGAAGCTCGATACGTTCGAGGTGATGGATTCGAAGCTGCTGAATATGGACATTAAGCGCTCTGTCGACGACCCGCAGCCCTATGTAATTTTCGACCACGCAAAGATCGAGCGATCGGGCGCCATCAATATCGAAGACTTTCTTCGGCAACGTTTGGCGATGAACCTTCCCAACTCTTCGAACAGCCAGGCGGGCTTCTCTGGCGGAGATACGAGTGCGATCAATTTACGCGGCTTGGGAGCCAACCAAACCCTCATCTTGATTGATGGTCGCCGCACCGCCCGAACTTCAAGCGGTTTCAGCTTGGGTCAGGCAGATCTCAATGGAATCCCGCTTGCCGCGATCGAGCGAATTGAAGTGCTTCCGACAACGGCCTCCGCGATCTACGGGGGCGAGGCGACGGGGGGCGTGATTAATGTCATTCTCCGGCGCGATTATGCAGGAGCCGAACTTAAGCTTACCTACGACAATAGCTTCGATACCGATTCCGCCATTCGCCGGGCGGATTTTTCGGCCGGTTACACCACAGAGAACGGGAAGACAAATTTGCTTTTAGCAGCGACCTACTCGTCGAGCAACGACCTCTTGACTAGGGACCGCGACTTCATGACGAAGGGGAGGAGTATTCTTTTGGCGAACAATCCTGCCGCGCTTCAGCCGGGCTCTTCCGTCCCGTTGGGTACGACTGCAAATATACGCAGCGCCAATGGTACGATCCTCGTCCTCAAGAATGGTCAGTCGCTCAATTCCACATTTACCTCGAGTCCTGGTGGCTACCCGGGGGCCGCGACTGACCAAGGTGTCGCGCTCGTTGCCAATGCGGGCCGCTACAATCTCGGCCTGAGCCCCGATGCTGCCGCCTTTGGCGGCGGCGGAAACACCCTGCTCAACAGTCCTGTGATCAAGTCGATTTCCGGATCCGCCCGCCATCGTCTTAACGATATCGTCCAAGTATTCGCCGAGGCATCGCATTCCGAGAATCTCGGTTACCAGCAGACCAATCAGTTCGCTAGCGCAGTGACCGTACCCATCAGCGCACCCACTAATCCCTTTCAGCAAGCAATCCAAGTTCGGGTGGCGAATTCGTCCTTAAATGGAACGGCTACCTCCAAGAGTGCCTACGATCGTGTCGCGGCTGGCGTGATCCTAAAGCTGCCCGCCGACTGGATGCTTGGGTCCGACTTCACTTGGACGCGCGCAGCCATCAGCTACCAACTGCCGCAAGCGGTCAACGGCGCGTTCGTGAATGCCGTTGGCAATGGCACGGTCGACTTACTCCGCGACCCCGCGACGCAACCGCAGGATTTCACTTCTTACTACGCCGGGCCTGCCGCCGTGGTGCCGCCCTTGCGTTCTACGATGAAGGACTATGCGGTGAGGGCGAGCGGCCCTGTTGGAAAATTCGAGCGGTCACCGCGGCTTTCTTTTTTGCTGGAGCGCCGGGATGCGGATTTTGAGCAGGCGATCGAGACGCTGTATTCGTCGACCGGTGTGACCGGCATTCTTTTTCCGGACCGCACGCAAACCGTTCAGAGCGCCTATGCCGAGATGCGGGTGCCCGTGTTTTCGAAAGTAAACGCTCAACTCGGTGCCCAACGCCTAGACCTGCAGTTTGCTGTTCGCTGGGACGACTACGCCAGCCACAACGCGACAAATGTCATTTATTCACCTCCAGCGGCGCCGGTTTTAGCCCCAGGCGCGCGAAACCAGAGTCAGTTTACCTCGGTGAATCCGTTGATTGCGCTGAGTTACGAACCGATTCGTGGCGTCACCTTGCGTGCGAGTTATGGCAAGGGTTTCCTGCCACCTGAACTGAATCAAGTGGGAGTGCCCAACGCCCCGACTGCGTCGACGAGCCCCTTTGTCGATCCCAAACGTGGCAACACGGGCCCGGTGGCGACGTATCAATTAACGACGGGTGGGAACGCTGCATTGCAGCCCGAACACTCAACGAGCACATCGGCCGGAATTATTCTCCAGCCGGCCCTGGTGCCGACTCTGCGTCTATCCGTCGACTACACCCGCATCAAGAAGCACGACAATATCCAGACGCTTTCGCTCCAGCAAATCCTCGACAACGAAAGCTTGTTTGCTAGTCGCGTCACACGCGGCCCCAATCTCCCCGGCGACCAGCCGGGCTGGGCGGGGCCCATCACTGCGATTGACGACACGCTTTTGAACGTTGCGACCGCGGAGGTCGATGCGATCGACGTGCAAACCGACGCGACGATATCGTTGCACGAGTACGGCACGCTCGAGTTTTTCGCCGCAGGGAGTTGGGAATTGCGGTACAAGACGCAATTGGTGCCCACGGTTGCTGCCGTCAATCTCCTTGGTATCAGAACCGCAGATTCGATCCCGCTCCGCTTTAAATCCAACGTGGGCGTTACTTGGACCCGAGGGCATTTGTCCTTCGGATGGACCGCACGCTATTTCTCCAGCTTTTTCGTGGCCGACCCAACGCTCGCGAGCAGTGCCACGGCAATACTGAATCAAGGGAACGGAGGCCGTATTCCCGCCGAGATCTATCATGACGTTTTCGCCCGATATGCTTTCAGTCGTTCAACCGACAGTCAGACAGCAACCTGGCTGCTCCTGCGGGACGTCGACGTTCAGTTAGGCGTACGCAACGTGTTCAACCGCGAACCGCCGTTTGATAGCCGAACATCGCTCACTTACTATGCGGCGTTGGGTGACGCGCGCCTTGCCAGCTATTATATTAGCGTTACGAAGCACTTCTAACGAGAAACGTCCGATTCCGCCGGTGCGACGAAGTGCCCTCATTTTTTTCCCAATACAAAAGGGCCCTTTCCGCACCGTGCGTTTTGGGAACTGCGCTTCTTATCTAGTCACATGAAAGCTCGATGGATCGCCTATAGGCTCGTAGCCGCTCTCTTTTTAGCGGGACAGCTTTCGGCCCGGGCCGTCGCCCCGCTGTCCGTGGTCAGGGCGCTCGAGACGGTGCGGTTCATGCGTCTCACCGAATCACTGTCGCCGGAGACGGCGGGCGGGCGGGTTTCCGTTTCACCCCTCGGTACGAGCTTTGTCGTCGGCCTCCTCCATGGAAGCATAACGCAAAACGGTATCACTCTAGAGCTTCTTGTGGGCCATCCCGATTCGTTGGTCAACGCCACCAAACTCAGAAGCGTCGCCCGTTTATTTACCACCGGATTGGGTTCGGGTTTTGCCGGCAACTTCGGACCGAACGACGACACGAAAGACTTCCAGCGGAGGTTGCAGTGGGTGGGAGAAGACAAAGTTTCATTGATTTGGAGCGACAGAAATGGGCGCCGACAAGTCTTCCTCATCACTCTTTCTACGCAGCAAATGGTCGCGCTTACCGACCACGATACAACGGTGGACTCGTTCGGGATTGGCCTCGACGACACTATTCTCTTCAACGCAGCGACCAGCATGTCTCGAACCTCATTCGCAGATTCCGTCCGCCAAGGGACGGTGGTTCCGGCGCATTCCGATATCTTCAGTTTATTACGCGACGACGGTAGTGGACGCAAAATTACAGAAAGTTATTTGAGAAGAAATTGGTACATTCAGGACAAGACGGGTTGCGTGGCGATGCATATAGGCGGCCGCGCGGAGGATCCGTCGCCTGTTCACGTACTCGTGGTATCTCCCGATGGCAAATGGGCCTTGATCAACAGCGCGCCGGAAAAAATTCCCGCGTCTTGGGAGCGGTATACCGCTTCTGAGGAGGTAGGATTTATCCGCGATGCGCGACGAGGGGGGCCGGGTTCGTCTTATGCCTGGGCGATTCAGCAGTTTTACCTCGTGAATTTGAAAGAGCGTCGAGCATTTCCGCTGTGGGATGCGGTCGACGTGATGCTGCGTACCAGCGCGCGATGGTCCCCGGATAGTGCTGCGTTGCTGCTCGCGCCCGCTTTTCTCCCCGCTGAAACGGATGATCAGGCGGGGCTCCAGGGTGAAGCTGCGGCAGTCATCGACATCCGCACCGGGCAGTACGCAGTCCTTCCGTTTCGCACCGCCGCCGTGGCGGACTTGAAATGGCGGGACCAGAACTCCGTGGCCATCGCTGTGGCAAGCGCGGGGAATATCACGTGGCACACGTTTTTCCGACAGAACAATGTCTGGAAGGAAATACATTCCGAGAGCCCATCAGGCGAAACTCGCGCACGGATCACCTTCGATCTCCGCCAAGGTCTCAATTTGCCGCCTTGTCTCTATGTCCTCGACAGCAAAACCGGTGAGGAAAGGAAGCTGATCGACCCGAATCCGACCTTGTTGCAGGATGCGGCCTTAGGGAAGGTGGAAAAACGCGAGGGCAAGACGAGCGACGGCGGCGAATGGCAGGGGCTCTTGTTTTATCCGCCCGGTTATACGCCGGGCCACGCTTATCCGTTGGTGCTGCAGAGTATCTACGGTGGAAAGGGTTTTTCGGATGAATTCACGCTGTATGGTGGTCAGGACAACGGCGGAGTTGGCGTCCCCTACGTCGCTTCCTACCCGGGCCAAATCCTGGCCGGACGGGGCATAATGGTGCTGCAGATCAACGCGCCCACCCATGGGAAATCGAATTCACCGAGCGAGGCGGAGATAAAAATGCACGCCTTCGAGAGCGCCGTGGACCAACTCGTTGTCGATGGGCTCGCCGATGCCCACAAAGTTGGCCTCGTTGGTTTCAGCCGCAATGGTTTCTACGTCGAATACACACTCACACATTCCCCATTTCCCTTCGCCGCAGCGATCGCGGCCGACAACTGGAATCCCAGTTACTTTCAAACGATCCTCACTGGCAATTTTGATGCAGCTGTCCCGGTCATCGGAGCACAACCCTTCGGGGAGGGACTGGATTCCTGGCGCAAAAATGCAACGGGCTTTAATTATGAACGCTGCCGCACTCCCTTGCGTCTCGTTCAGCAGTCCAATGCGTTCGCGGGGATATTGGGTTCTTGGGAAACGTATTCGCTCCTCAAATATCTGCAAAGGCCGGTAGAAATGTACATCATGCCCGACGCGGAGGCACACGGGGCCCACAACTCTCAAAATCCGGTGCAAGTATTGGCGGTGATGCAAGGCACCGTGGACTGGTTCGATTTTTGGCTTAACGGGGTTGAAGATGCCGATCCCGCCAAAGCGGAGCAGTATTTAAGGTGGCGCGTACTGCGCCAGCTACAGATAGAGAACGCAAGGCAGGCGGATCGAAAAGCGGAGAATGATCCATCCCGCCGCAAGTAAGCACCTTTCTGGATCGTGGCGCTCCTCGCAATTTTTCTTCAATCCGAATCGACGCTCCGTCCGAGAACGACCAGCGGGGTCATTCATCACGGTCAATCCAAGGGCATGAAACCGGTGAAGCCCGGATAGGGCAGTCGTTTCAAGAGCGGCTTAGTCGCTCTCCTTGGATGTTTGCCATGCGGTGCGCCGAGTCGTGATAGAGGCTGACCACGTCGGGCTGATCGCGGACCGGCAGGAGAATCTTGCCAAACGCGTGTGCGCAGTCGGCGAGCTTGTGTTTCTGCTGTGCGCTCAGGTGGGGGACGAGGTGAATCCGTCCAGACGAGTCCATTCTGCAATTTCTTCGTGGGTCCTCCGCGGCCGAGGTCGAGCACATGCTGGTCGTCACGATCGACGCCGTGCTAGCGGCCGACGATTCCGTTCGCTTCGCCGGCGTCGCCGTCAAGCGGGATTTCGGCGGTCTTTTCTCCGCCCTTATCCGGAAGCCGGAACACGGATAGTCAGGCGCGACCGCCTCGTCCGAATTGACTACTCTTTGTGGCGGGCCTGCCGGACTTGGGCCTGGCTTTGGAGGTCAACTCGGAAAGCTTGATCCCCGTCGCGTGAGCCACCACTTGCGGATCGTCGCAGAGCAGAACCCAGGCTTTGGTTTTTAGAACATCGGCGAGGCGCCGGACCAGGCTCAACGTAGAAACGTGTTTCAACCCTAGTTCGAGCAGTTGAAGATGCTTGTAATCCGCTTTCGCGATTTCGGCCAACTGCTCTTGGGTGAGGCTTCGCGCCAAGCGGAGCGCACGAAGATTGCGGCGGAAGTGAAGGTCGGGCGAAAGGCGAGGCATCGCATAGCCTACGTTCGTTTGTGATTCCTAAACACCTTGCCAGAACAAGGTACGACCAAGGTAAACTGTCGCATGCAAACTCCCCGTTTCATCCTCGTCGGCGACCAGGGCCGCATGTTCTCCGCGCATGACGCCCTCACTAACGCCGACTTCGCCTACGCCTCTGTCGGCATGTTCCTCATCATCCGCACGGACGACTTTCATTTCTACGGACGGGACCGCCGGTGGAAACCGATCCCGAACCGACCGCTCCTGTCGCCCTCCGACTTTCAAGTGGAAAGTTTTGAGCGAGGAGAATCAGGCGGGTCTGCATTCCCGGAAATCGCATCAGCGCTCAGCACGTCAAGAAACCCCAGTTGAACCTCCACCGGACCGCTCGGCTTTTCTTCCGGTGCACTTCGGAGACGCACCGTTCGAACCGGCTTCAGGACGGTCACGGGAAGTTTCAATTTCATCTCCGGGACAAACCCACCGAGATCGATCACGGGTTCGCCCGCAGGCTTCGGCGGCAATTCAAAATAGCTCTCCAGTCCTACGAGCCCGCCGCACGGCACCTTTTTCGGAAACGTCCCGGCTGCCATCCCGACGAGCGCCTCTTTCATGCTCTTCGCGTCGTCCCGCGCGTCGCGGCAGATCTCCTTCGTCCGCGCGAGATAGCCCTTCACCGGCACCGGCTGAAACCGCGCATCGGACTCCACGATCGCGAGCAATTGAAACGCCGCCGCCCACAACGTCCGGCGATTTTCATCGGTCGCGAAGAATCCGCAGCGCATCGCTTGCTGATAATCGCTGCTGATTCGGATGTAGTTGTGGATGGGATTTCCCTCCGGTTTCCCGGCCTTGCCACACGCCTTCAGGATCGCTCTCACGGTGCGCTCCTCCTCGAGCGCCCGCGTGTCCAGGAATTCCTGCGACACGTCCTCCGGTTTGCCCGGCCCTGACCCGATGATTCCGCAAACGCTGCGATACCCCGTGTGACTGACGGGGAAGTGTCCGCGCTCCATCGCGACGAGCGCCGCGCCAAAGAGCTTGCCGGGCCGGAATCCCACCGGCCGACCGCGCACCGTAAAAACGTGCGTGATTCGTTCCTCCCGCGACACGGGCTAGATGCGCGGAACGCCGCGAGGCGATTCAGTTGCAGCGGTCGCTCCCGGATTCTCGTCTCGCGGCCACTTCACTCCCGTCACCCGCTCCGCCGCCCATCGCGCGCCCTCATTCCGCAGGCGCTGCCAGCACTGCAAGGACGGCGTCCAATGAAAGCCATTTCCTTTGAGCGCCTCAATCACTGGGCGCTCCGGCTTCGCTTCGTGATAGATCCGGATCCGCGCGTCCTCCGCGTGATCCTCCATCCGTCCCCCGGGAAAACGCACGGTGACAGAGCTGCGCGATTTCTCGCGCGTGACTTCCGCGAGCCGCTTCTGGAGCCGCCGGATATTGGCGGCATTGTTGGTCAGTTCGTACGCCGGAAATCCCGTCCGGCCCAAATCATCGGGAACCAAGAGCCGGCGCGCCGTCTCGTGATGCATGTCGCACGCCGCCGCGATTTGAACGATCTTCACCTCGTCGCCGAGTTTCGCGTTCCGAACAATGCGGTTCGCGACGCGCATGATCGTCTGCTGCTTTTCGGCCTCGGTAATCTTCGCCTGCAATTGCGCCGCGGCCTGGGGGTCATCGGATCGGATGGGAGAAGTTTGCATGAAGGTTTTGAGTTTCTAAGCCGCCGGGCGCGGCACGGTGGTCGGGCGCACGGGCAGGGGATTGAGGGTGAGGAGATGCAGGCGGCGGCTCGGGCTTTCCCACACGGCGAGCCGTTTCTCGCGGGCGAGGACGAGAAGATGCGCGACGTGAAACCCACCAGGAAACGCGATGACGGCGTCGGCGCGCGACACCATCGCGAGATTGTTCTGGAGGACGGCCCGCTCCCGGTATGCGCCCCAGTTGGGACTGGCGAGATCGACGGGAATCGCGCGCCGCGAACACCACGTGTCGACGGCCTTGGCCACGCCCTCGCTGCCATCCGTCATGACCTCGTGCGGCGCCAGCGAGTGCACCATGGTCGCGAGGTATTCGTAGTCGGGCAGGGTCATGACATAATCCACGCCGCCCGTGACGATGACTTTCATGTGAGAAAAAGTGCCCGCGCGCGAACGGCGGACCGCGTTCGGTCCGCCGCCAGCGCGGGAGTGCGCTAGGCCGCCATGCGCGGCGGCTTGCCGCTCTGGTCGGGCAGGGTGACAATCTTGCCGTCGGCGTTCATCGCGGCTCCGGTGGTGGGGGCCGTGAGTTCGCGCCGCGACTGGCGGTCCTTCGCTGCGATGACCGCGTTCACGAAGGCCTTGTCCGCGTAGTACGGATTCACGCCCTCGAGGTCGGCATCGATGCGGGCCTTCGCGTCCGGCGTCTGGCTGTCGTAGAATGTCTTCGCCTGCGGCAGTTGCTTCACGATCAGCCGCATCTCGTTCTCGTGTTTCTGCATGTCCTTGTAGCAGAGCGAATCCATCGCCCGCTGCGGCGCCTCGGTGACGAGGCGCGTGTAGTAGAGGACATCCTGGGGATTCGCCGCCTTGTGGGCGTCGATCCGTTTCTTCACCTCCGGATTGTCCCGAAACTGGAGGGGCGCGGGTTTTTCCGCCGTGGTCCCCGCCTTGTCCTTGGATGTTTTGGTTTCGATGGCCATGGTTTCTTATTGGGTTAGGCAGCCGCTTCGGTGCGTGCGGGCTGCGTCGGCACGGGGCGGGAATCCCGCCCAAAATGGGGATCGAGGACGGCCCCGCCGAACGGCGGATCGGGCGGTCCTTGAATCAGCCGCAGGGCCAGGTCGAACTGGCCGCAGAGGTCGTCGCAGTCGTGGCGCGCAAGCGCGAACGACATCAAGGCCTTGGCCTCGATCTTCGGGCTCGCGCCCGGGAAGCGGCCGTTCAACTGCTCGGCGGCCGCATAGTACTCGGCGGCGACCGGTTCCGGGATCTGCAATGTCAGGGTGATCATGATTTCGGTGGATTGGATTTCTGGACAGAAGAGGAAAGCGCGCGGGTGGCTTCCGGCTTCACGGCAAAGCGAAGCGTGACCGCGACGCGGCTCAGCGCCCGGCGTGTGCCGCGGCCGTCCGCCTCCCACGCGGCGGACTGCAGGACGACGCCCGGGAGCCGGGCCCACGGGTTCAAGAGCGTGATCGTCTCCGTCCAGCTGCGTCGCGAGGGGTCGAGCAGCGTGAGGGCGAGGACCCGGCTCGGGGCGGTGGACTCCTGCCACTCGCAGTGCCACGTGTCGGCTATCGCCTCGGTTAGGTGCATCAGGGCCTCGGAGTCCCACGCGGCGAAGGGATGGCGTGCCGCTTCCGCCTTGAGAAGCGCGAGCGCCGCGTCCCCGAACTCGCGCCGACCTTTCGCCTCCGCGCGCAACTCCGTGAGCTCCGGATCGACCAAGGCGGGGAGCGGGCGGAGGCGTGGAAGCAGGAACGCGGCTCCCGCCGAGAGGCCGCTGGCCCCGAGCATGACCCAGGGCCAGCGCTTGGTTTTATGCGGGCCTCTCATCGCGCGAAGGTTCCTAGCACCGCGAATTCTCCCGGTGCGCGCAGGACGGGCGGCCCGTCAAACGCCCAAGTCGTCGCCTTCATTTCGGCCTGCCAGCGCGCGACAAGATCCGGCGCCGCCCCCGGTGCCGCGAAGCCCTCCACGCGGAAACGCGCGCCTTCGACCGCGACGCGACCGAGCGTCAGTTCCCGGGGGATCGTCCGCCCCACCTGTTCCAAGAGTTCGGTCACGGGGGGACTGCCCCCCGGGCCCGCCAGCGCGGCGCGGAGCAGTCGCACCTGCGGTTCGTTGGCAGTCGCGCGCGCGATCTCTGTTTTCAACTGGCCCTTCGCCGCTGCGTTCGCCGCGAACGCGCGCTCCTGCGCCTGCCCCGCCTCGACGTAACGCCAGCCAAAGAAGCAGGCGGACAGGAGGAGGAGCCCACTCGCGGCGACGGCGAGCATCGGCGCCGACACTCGTGACGCTGGCGGCAAGAGTTGTGCCGGGTGATTTCGGGGGAAAGTCACGGACCGCCCCAACGCATCGCCGAGGGACAACCGATCATATCCTGCAAACGGCGTTTCCGTTTCCACGCGTGGGCGCAGGACGAGGACGAGACCATTCGGGTCCCGGGTCCCGGGAGCGCCCAGCCAGGCCGACACCTGGCCTTCGACGTCGTCCCCCGTCCAGCGTTTTACCGCCGGGCCGCCCGTCGTTGGATGATGATGCCCGAGGGCTCGGTCACCCGCGATCGCCACCACGGTGACCGCGCCACTGATGGACCACTCCTCCGGTAGCGCGCTTAGGAAGGTCGAGAGCGGCCACGCCGACTCGAGAGCGAGCCCCAGGACCGCCAGCTCGCGGCCGAGCTGGAAGAGCGCGGGCTCGCGCTCGTAATGCACAATCGTGGAATGCCCGTCGTGGAGAGTGAGGACCGGTTCGTGGCTCCACGCATGGCCCTCCGCCTCGAGCGTGGGGAACTCCGGACTCAACGCGGCGGCGAGCTGCGGCCGGTTCCCCAAGGGGCATGGCGTGGCCACGGACTCAAACGCGTCCGGTGCATAAATGAGCCGGATCCGGACGGGCTTGGGCGACTCGGCCAGATATTCCGCGAGTGCCGCCGGTGCCTCCCCGAGCGACGGGAAGCTCCTGCTTCCGCCGCCCGGGAGCCACCACGCATTTCCCCAGAGGAGAATCGTCATGGGGTTAGAGTGACGTGAGGTAAACATAGCAATCGGTCACGCCGTTGACGGGCACCGCATACGCCACCTGACCCACGTCGCACGCCGACCCGACGGCCGGGGTCAGCTGGCTTCCGTTCATTTTGACCGCGAGATCGTACGCGTCCTTCGCCGGGCACGCCGGGATGACGAGGTACGCGACCACCACGTTCGCCGCGAGGTCGAGCGTCCCATCCAAACGGAAGTTAGCACCCGAGGCGGCCGACGGCAGGGCGGCGGGATTGGACGACCTCGCTTCCACGCGGGCGACTTGGCTCCAGTCCCGGCCGGGCGCCCCATCGGGTGTGATCGAGAAGGTCCCGCTCGCCTGATTCCAGGTGAGTTCGCTTCCGACTCCGGTTGCCGCGAACTGCTGGCTCCCGAGCGAAATCGTGAGGGGCTTCTCCAGTTTTCCCACGGCCAGGAGGACGGCGTCGAGCCGGGCCGCGTTGCCCTTCAGGGTATCGCTCGCGGCCGTGAGCGCCGTCCCCGTCGTCGGGATCCCGGCGCCTTCCGTCCGGGGCAAACTCCCGGTGCCGCCGGGCATCGCGATAAAATCGACGAGCGCCGTCTTCAAGGTCTGCACGGTGCCGACCACCTGCTGCGTCTTCGAACTGCGCAGGATATCGAAGCCCTTGGTGGAGAGAATACCCGCGAGGATCGCGATCACGCCGATCACGATCACGAGTTCCAAGAGCGAGAAGCCCCGTTGTCTGTTGGTTTTGAGTTTCATCTTTTTTCGTTGGGTTTGGTTTTCGCTGAATAAAGTTTTGCCTCGGATCAGAGGACGCGCGCCGCCTCCTCGAGGGTCGTGACGCCGCCGCCGGCCGCCGCGAGCCCGTGCTGCCAGAGCGTGCAAAGTCCTTCTTGGTCGCGGAGCGCATGCAGGTCCGCGAGCGGCGCGTTGGCGCCGATGAGGGGCAGGAATTTTTCCATCGGGATCACTTCATGGATCGCGAGGCGTCCCTTGAACCCGCGGCCGTGGCAGGCCGGGCATCCGACCGCCTTCTGAAACTGCGCGCCGGGCAAACGGTGCTGCTCGGATAGCCGCGCGTTCTCGGGATGCGGCGCCTTGCACGCGGGACAAAGCCGCCGCACGAGCCGCTGCGCCGCGAGAAGTCGCAGGGAGGCCGCGAGAAGAAACGGCTCGATGCCCAAATCGCGGAGCCGCGGAATTGCCGCCAAGGCATCATTCGTGTGGAGCGTCGAAAGGACGAGGTGTCCGGTGAGGGCCGCACGGATCGCAAGCTGCGCCGTCTCTGCGTCGCGCGTTTCCCCGACCAAGATCACATCGGGATTCTGTCGCAGGAGCGCCCGCAAACTCGCCGCAAAGGTGAGGCCAATCTTTTCGCGGATTTCCGTCTGCCGGATTCCCGCGAATTCATACTCCACCGGCTCCTCGAGCGTATGGATGACGCGCTTCTTCGCATCGAACGCGTGGAGCGCCGAGTGCAGCGACGTCGTCTTCCCCGAACCGGTGGGGCCCGTGAGAAAAATGAGTCCCGCCGGACCCATGAGGGCCTCGTGCATCGCGCGCGCCTGCTCCGCGCGCAGCCCGAGACTCGTCAAATCCTGGCCGGGCATCGACTGGTCGAGGAGCCGTAAAACCAGGCTCTCGCCGTACACGGTCGGGATCGTGTTCAAGCGCAACTGAAACTTCCGCTCCGCCTCCTGCCACAGCGCCCGCCCGTCCTGCGGCAAGCGCCGCTCGGTGATGTCGAGGCCGCCGAAAATCTTGCCCCGCGCGAGGAGCCCGTCGCGCTGCGCGACGGGGAACCGCGCATGCTCGCGCATTTCGCCGTCGACCCGGAACCGCACGAGGAGCCCGTCCTCCTTCGGTTCGCAGTGGATGTCGGAGGCGCCGCCGAGCGCCCCCGCCCGCACGATGCCGTCGAAGGCCCGCGTGGCGTCGAAGAAGGGTGCCGCGACCGTCGCGGTCGGCACCCCCGTCCGCAATTTCTGGAGGAGTTTCGACATTTACCGGATGAGTTTCGGCGTGAGGAAGATCACGAGTTCGGTCCGCCGCTTGAGTTTCGCCTTCGTCCGGAACGCCGCGCCGATCAAGGGTGCACTGCCCAGGACCGGCACGGCGCGGAGGCTCTCGCCGCCCTCCTCGGAGATGAGCCCGCCGATGACCGCCGTCTCGCCATCCTTCAGGCGCACGATGGTCGAGGCCTGCTTCACCTCCGTCACTGGCGCCGTCTGCTTCCCGTCCGGGCTCGTCACGATCGCCTGCAGCCGCGTGATGGCGGGCAAGACGTCCAGCGTGATGACGCCGTTCCCGTCGATCTGCGGCGTCACCGCGAGGATCGTCCCGATCGTGATCGTGGAAATGGAGTAGTTCTCCTGGGTCTGGTTGACCGGCGTCGAGGTCCCGCCGCTTTGGAACGTGGTCGACTGCGCCAGACGAAAGAACGGCCGGTCCTCGCCGACTTTGATAAAGGCGGTCTGGTTGTTGAGCGCCCGGAGGCGCGGCTGCGCCACGGTCCGCACCTCGCCCTGCTCCTTGAGGGCGTGGATGGCCGCCGTGGCCTTGCCGATCCCCAGATTCGCGGCGAAGGAGTTGGACGAAAGCACCGTGCCGCCGACCTGGCCCGTGTCCGTCGCGGCGTTCGTGCCTGCGAAGTGCAACCCGCCCCAGCTGGCGGCGGCGAGGTCCCAATCGACGCCGAGCTTCTGTTCGTCGCTCAACGACACCTCCACGAGCCGCGCCTCGATCTCCACCTGCTGCGAGATCCGTCCGTTCACGCACTCGAGGAACCGCCGCACTACGTCCTGGCGCGGGGCCGGCGCCGTCACCTGCGCCACGCCGCTGAATTTATTCAGCACCAGTTGATCCCCGTCCTTCAGCATGGCGCGCAGTTCCGCCTCGAGCCCCGTCCAAAAGGTATTCTGATTTTCCTGACTGATCGAAACCTGCGTCGTGTCGGACGTGGCGCTGCCATTTGCGTTCGCTGCGTTGCTGGCGCCGTTGTTCGCGGGGACCGCCAGCGTCCCTCCGGCCGCGTTGCCGTTGTTCGCGCCGCCGAGCGTGATGGAGGCGCTGCCGGAACCGCTCCGGGTCAGCTGCGGATAGTCGATCGCGTAGAGCACGGTCGTCCGGTGATGAATGGCGATCCCGTCGGCCGTCCATTCGAACGAATCGCCCGACGGGGTCAGGATCGCCGCCAGTGCCGAGCGCAACGTGCCGCGGGTCACGTCCACGGTGATCTCGCCCATCACATCGGCGTCGATCACCAGGTTGACTGCGCACGACCGACCGAGGGCGCGCAGCGCCGCCGGTAGGGGCGCTTTTTCGAGCCGCAGGTTTTCGACCGGCCGGTCGAGCAGGGCGCGCTCAACGGGTGGCATGGCGTCGGTCGCAAAGGCGGCGCTGACGGGCAGGAGGAGGAGAAAGGATTTCATGGCTGGAGAACGAAGGGGAGGGAGCCGCCGGTTTGGGCGCTTTGGAGAAAAACCCGCGGCGGCGTCTGCAATCGGACGACCGCCGCCGCCGTGACGTTGAAAGCCTGGGTGACCGCCGCGGCCGGCAGCGTGGTGGCATCCCCAGCTTGGCTCGCCTGCAGGACGACCGGGCCCGCGCCGGTCACCTGCACCGAAAGTCCCGTCACGTTGGCCGGCCCGCTCACGACCGACAGCGTAAGTGGGAGTCCAACGGACGACGCCGCGTCGACCACGAACGGCGGCGACCCTTCCGGATGATCGCCCGGCGGCAGGAACGAAATCGTCTGGGCCCCTTTCGGTGCGAACCACGCCTGCACGGCCTTCGGGGCGTCGACCACCACGGCCACCGACGGGACCGCGCCGCTCGCGTCACCCGTCCATCCCGAGAAAAAGTGCGTCGCATCCGGGGTCGCCGTGACCGGCACCACGCTCCCGAAAGGAAACGCTCCTCCCGGGGTCACGGTACCGCCACTCCCCGCCGCCGTCGCGAGCGTGAAACTCTTCGGGACAAAGTTCGCCTGCACGGTGCGGGCCGCCGTCATCGCGACGGACACGGGATTCGACATCCCCGCTGCATCGCCCGACCAGCCCGCGAAGTCGTGCAGCGGGTCTGCGATCGCACTCACCGTCGCACTCGCCCCACTCGGAAACGTCCCGCCCGGCGACACCGAGCCGCCGCTGCCGGCGACCGTCGTCAAATTGAAGGTGACCGGCGGGGCCGCGGCGATCGTCACCGTGAATGAGATCAGTGCGGAAGCCGCCCCGAGAGCATCGAAGGCCTGCGCCGTATACGTGATCGATTGCGGCCCCGGATCCGACGACGGGTTCGAGGACGCACCGTCGGTCCCATCGCCCCCGCCCGCGAAGGCGAAGGGCGCCCCATTCTTCCAGACGTTCACGAGGGCGAGATTGCCATTGGGATCGTGCGCCTGCGCCGAGACCACATAGCTGGCACCGCTCGCGACACTCGCCGGCGCACCGGTCCACGCGATGACCGGAGGCTGCGGCGCGGCCGCGGTGGGAGCCGTCATCGTGAGCGTCACGAGATAGCCCGTCCCTGGCAGATGATAACTGTCCAATATCTGGTCCACGTCCGGCTCGACCGTCATCTCCGCATGCGCGCCGCCCCGGTCGCGGACAAACGTGCCGAACACCCCCGGTGGCGCCGCGAGGAGTGTGATCTCGACCAGCAGCGCACGGGCATCCGCCCGGTCCCCCGCAATGAGTTTCGGCGAGGTATCGACTTCGCTGAGCAGCGCATTGATCCAGCCCGTCGTGAAATCGCGCTCGCGCGGGAAACTGTTGCGCGTCGCACCGGTGCCCGCGCCCCCGAAGGTTTCGACCCCGTGCGCAAGCGACGGAGCAAGGAGACAAAGAATGAGCAGAAGTGTTTTCATTGGAGGATGACCGTTTCGTTTTGATGCAGGTGGAAGCGGAGCACCTCGGCCCCGGGCAGGGCCGCGCCCTGGTTCACCGTGACCAGGCGCCCGCCTAAAATTTCCGGCGTCGTCGTGGCCCCGGAGCTGGCCGCCGCCGTGAAGCCGTTCGGCACCCCGTTGAAGGAAACGAAGGCCGCGTTCGTCAGGTGATTGTTGTTCACCGTGACCGTGTACTTCGGCAGCACGATCCGCCGGACGCACAAGTGCCAAGCCTGCGTGAGCCCGCCTGAGCCCTGCCGCCATGCGGCGAACTGCGCCGGAGTGAGGACACTTGCCCAGTAGGCCGGCGGCGCCGCGGTCCGGCTGTCCCACTCGCCCTGCCAGATCGCCTCGAACCAGGCGGCGCTCCCGTCGTACGCGGGCAGGACGAGCTGCCCGCCCGGCGCCATGAGACTCACGAGCAGAAACCGCTGCTGGCCCGCCTCGCTCGGCCCCGCGAAGAGGAGCCGGGGATTGCCCACAGCGTTGCTTGCAATGGAGGCGAGTGATGGCTGCACGCTGGGACTCGGCGGCGCATCCACGATTGGGCTCACGCCCCGGAGGCGCCCGACCTTCGCAAACCAGGACGCGGTGGCCGTCGTCGCGTAGGGTGCCATGCTCGAACTTGAAAATTCCGTCGGCGAGTCGCCCGGTCCGATCATGCCGGGCAGCGCCGCCACATTGAGATTCGTGAAATCGATTGCCTCGAATGACTGCTGGATCGTCGCCGCCAGTTCGGCGAGCGAGCGCTGCTCGGCCTCGACCCGGGCCTGCGCGAGCGTGTCATTCACCGACGGCACGAGCGCCGAGGCGAGTATCCCCAGAACGAGGATGACGAGGATGATTTCCAGGAGCGAGAAACCCGCCCGCTGTGCGCGAAAATTGCGATCAGTGCGCATTGACGCCTCCAATCAGGGTGAAGAGCGGCAGAAAGAAACTGAGGGCGATGAACCCCACGATCGACGTCAGGACCGAAAGGAGGAGCGGCTCCATGAGGGCGAGGGCGGTCCCGAGTTTTTCCTTCGCGAGCGCCGCCGCATATTCCTCGACCTGCTGCAAGGCGGCCCCGAGTTGTCCCGTGGTCTCGCCGGCCTTCAGCGCCGGCACCATGAAGCCCGGGAATCCGTGGTGCTTCGGAAAGGCGCGGTAGAGCGGCAGTCCGGCCCCGACGTTCGTCCGCGCCACGAGGAGCTGACGGGACAGGATCACATTCCCCGTCAGCTCGGCGCCCACCGCCAAAGCCTCGAGCACCGGGACACCCGCCTCGTGCAGGAGCCGGGTGTGCGCGGCGAACCGCGCCGTCGCAAGGCACCGCACGGTGTCACCGAGGACCGGGAGCGCGAGGAGGGCGCGGTCGCGGAGCGCCGCGAGCCGCGGCGAACGCAGGGCGGCGAGGAAGGCCGCGACGATACCCGCCACCGCGAGGGCGACGACCGGCCAGGACTGCCGCACGAAGGAACTCGCCCGAATGAGCACCACCGTCGCCGCCGGCAGCGTGACCCGCATCGAGGCGAAGATTTCCGCGAACTTCGGCACGACCCCGGCCAGGAGAAAACAGACGAGCCCGCTCGTGGCCAGGAGGACGATCGCGGGATAGATAAGGGCTTTCGCCGCCGTCTGCTTTAATTCCGCCACCTGCTTCAGGTTGTTCGCGAGCGCCCGCAGCGACGCGGGCAATTGCGCCGACGCCTCCCCGGCTTCGATGATCGCCGCGACATGCGGCGGAAACTGCTTTTCAAAATACCGGCACGCGGCGTGGATCGGCGTCCCCTGCGCCACCTGCGCCTGGATGTGGCTTAAGATCGTCCGCGTCTTGCCCGCCGGCTGGTCTTCGGCGAGCTGCGTCAGGGCCGCATCCGCAGTGACCCCCGCCCGCAGCTGCAATTCGAGCTGGTGGAGGATCGCGATGAATTCGCGCTGCTTCAGCGTGATCGTCCGCGAGACCGGGGCCTCCGGCCGCATCTCGATCGCCACGGGCCAGAGCTTCCGCGTCCGGAGCGCTTCGCGGAGCGTCGCCTCGCTCGTCGCGTCCTCTTTCAGTCGGAGCGTGCGTCCGTCGGTTCCCACCGCTTGGATGGCAAAGGTCGGCATGAGCATTAGAGGGCGACCCGGATCCGGATCGGTTTTTCGGTGACGGTCAGCCGGACCAATTTCCCGCCGGCGCGGGCGAGGACGGCGGTTGATTCAATCCGCTCGATGCCCAGCGACTCGAAGGTGTCGCCCGCCTGCACGATGCGCCCGTTCACGACCGCGCACAGGACGGGTCCATGGATGATTCCGGTGACGTGTACCGAAATTTCGCGCACGCCTTCGGTGGCCACGGCCCGCACCAAAAACGGATTCACGGCCTCACCGGGTTTGGCGGCGGCGGGCGTTACGAGGTCGACGATTCCTTCGGCGTTCGGCGACACCTCCGTCTCGCGCGGCGCCGGGAGCGCAACCGGAGTGATCGCCGCAGACGCAACGGGGGTCGCGGGCGCCACCGCGACGGGCAGAGGGACGGGACTCGGCGGCGGGACGGCGAGTCGCGCGGCCAGCGCCTCGTTCTGGCTCATGAGAGCTTCAATGATTTGCGCCTGTTGACGGACTTTCCCTTCGAGCGGATTGGGCGCGGGCGCGACCGGGATGGAGGATGGCGTCGGAGCGGGGACAGCCGCCGCTGTCGGTGGAACCGGCAGGGAGGCGGCGGGAGCCGAGTGGCTGCCGGCCACGAGGAGCACAGGAATGAGGCGGAGGAATTTCATGGTTTAGTTCGAAGGGTTGAGCGCCGAGGCCGTGGCCAAAGCATTCGTGGGCACGACCAGTTTTTCCGTGACGTAGAGGTAGAAAGGTTTTCCGGCCGGCACGCGGAGGTAGAAGCCGTCCTTCGCGATCCCGTCGCGCATGCCCTGCACGTACTCGCGGAGGACGGCGCCCGTCCCGGCGAGGGCGGCGTTCTTCGCGGTCGCGGCCGGCTGCGAGGCCTCGCCGAGGAGCCCCACCGTCGTCCGCGTTTCCTGCAGTGCGGCCGTGGCCGCGCCGAGGAACGAGGCCGCAAAGAGTTTCAGTTCCCGTTCCGAGTCCCTCTTGACGATCGTCCCGCGCAGGCCCGCCGATCCATCCCGGTCACCCCACGTGTGGGCGCCGGCATCATACTCGCGGTCGAGCGCTAGTCCCTGCACCGCGAGTTCCGTTCCGTTGGCCGGCCCGCGCGTCCGCCACACGATCCGCCACGTGCCTTCCGCGCCCAACCTTTCGCGCGTGCGGTCGAGCGCCGCGCGGCCGTGCACCTCCGCCCCCGCCGGGATCACGAGCCGCCCGTCGTGCCAGACGTCCTCCGTCACGAGTCCCACAATCGGCGTCTCCAGGTGATTGGACTCCAAGGCGACGATCGTCTCGCACGGGATCATGCGACCGAAGGGAGCGGCCACGGGCGCTGCCCGAACGGCGCGCTCCGGCCCCGCGGTAAATAATCCCAGCGGTTGAACCTTCGGAGCGGCGGGCACGGCGGCGACCGGGACGCCGGCACTCGGGCCCGGCGTGGCGGCGGACACCATGAGCTTGGGAAAACGCACGCCCTCGCGCGTCAAGGTCTTCGGCAGCGCCACTTCGGGCAGCGGCTTCGCCTGCGCCCTGGGCAGCGGCGCCGGCCGTTCGGACTTCCGCTGGGAAAGAACGACGAGGGTTCCCAGCCCGAGGACGACCGCGAGCAGGACGCTCTGGCCCGCGCCCGAGAAAAAGAATTTCGGGACGAACTTCATGGGCGCGAAACGAGAACGTTGAAAGTTTCCTGGCCCGTGAGATTTGCGCGGCCGCCGTCGGCGGTCTCCGCGATCACGACATAAATTTCCGCCGACCCGTTCGCGGGAATCGCGCCCGAGGCATCGGTTAGGGCGACCGGAAAAATCTCGCGGCCGACGCGCGCCGCGAGGGCCGCCGCATCGTACGTTCGCGCGGTGGGGAGCGTGCTCTCGAGCCGAACCCGCAGCACGAGGACATCCTCCGCCACAAATTTCAGCGCCGAAAGGACGGTCGCCGTAAACCCCGGATACGGCGTCACCGTTCCCTGCGTGGTCCGCTGCACGCCGGTCTCGACCCCGTCATGGTGATGGCGGATCTCGCGCGCGAGTTGAAGATGCACGTCGACCTCGACTTCTTTGCCGTTTCCTCGT
>JAQGOP010000052.1 GCA_028293545.1 Verrucomicrobiota bacterium
CTCGAACTCTCGACGTCCACCTTGGCAAGGTGGTGCTCTACCAACTGAGCTACGCCCGCAAAAACAGGGTGTCAGAACTAGGCGGCATGCCAGCTTCGTCAACAGCTATTTTGGCGTTCGAAGCGGCGCGGGCTGTTCGCCGGCTCCAAATCCTCGGCGCGAACTTTGATTTTCGATCTTCGGAGCAGGCCGGCCGCCTGCCCTACTTCAGCTCCAGCTTGTCCGCGCTGGGTCCCGAAATATTGGCCGCGCCTTTTGCCTTCGCGCTGCGACGGCGCTTTTTGCCACTGCTGCCTTCGCTGTAATAGGAATAATTGTTCGTGTAGTAGCCGTAGTCGTCGCCCGAATTCAGCGGCACCTGGTTCAGCACGACCCCCAACAGCGGCGTCTTGAGCCCTTCCACGATCTGCTGGGCGCGCACCACCATGCTCTGAGGATTGCGCCGATGCTGGATCAACAGCACCGCCCCATCCACCGCGCTCGCCAGCACGCTCGCGTCGCTCACCCCGATGATCGGCGGCGAATCGAACACGATCTTGTCGTAACGCCCGCGCAACGTCGCAATCAGGTCCTTCAGCCGATTCAAATGCAGCAGCCCCAGCGTGAAATTCGGCGCACTGCCCGCCGGGATGAAATCCAGGTTCGGCGCGATCGTCTTCTGGATCACCCCATCGAGGTCCTGCTGGTTGAGCATGTACTCCGCCAACCCCGGTGCGCGGGAACGCTGCGCCAGATGATGCTGCGTGGGACGACGCACGTCGGAATCGATCAGGATGACCTTCTCGCCCGCCGCGCCCATCAAACGCACCAGGTGATGCAGCGTCGTCGACTTCCCTTCTCCCGGACCGGCGGAAAACAACACGAGACTGGACGACTGGCCGGGCTTCAACGCCAGGTTCAGGTTCGTGTGCAGCACGCGATACGGCTCCGCCTCGGACGGATCGGAATCCTCGGTCAACGGTTCCGACTGGTACGGAATCACCCCCAGCACCGGCAGCTTCAACCGCGTTTCCACGTCCGAAACATTCCGGAAACTCGTGTCGAAATATTCCAGCAGCACCGCCGTGCCCACGCCCAAAATGACGCCGAACACGACGGCGAACATGATGTTCAACGGCCAGCTCGGCCGGCTCGGGCGGCGCGCGGGCTCCGCCGTGTTCAGGATTTCAATCGTCCGCTTCGGCACCTGGAAATCGATTTCCCGCTGCCGCAACGTGAGTTTCAGCGTCGTCATCAGCCGCGTTTCATCGTCGAGCTTCTGCGCCGATTCCTCAAACGGACGCATCCGGTCGCGCGCCGACAGGATCTGGTCGACCTTGGCCTGGCCGAGCTGTTGCTTGAGTTCGTTGACGCGGGAATCGGCCTCCTTGTAGGCAATTTCCAGGGCGTTCTCATAACCGCGCAGCTGCGCGTCGAGCTGCTCCTTGATTTTCGCGCGATTCTCGACGGCGGAAATCAAATCCGGATGCGCCTCGCCCAAGCGCGCCTTCAGGCGCGTGACCGTCTGGTCGGCCAGCAGGAAGGCCTGCAGCAAATTCTGGATGTTCGTATCCTGGATCAGCTCGGAATTCACGAGGTTCACGCGATCCTCCGATGGAATGCTGCGGAATCGCTCCCACCGCGTCTTGCGGCCGATGGAATCGACGCTGAGCGCGATCAGCGAATTCTGCATCTGGCGCAGCGTTTCGATCTCCATGTCGGAGTAACGCGCGTTGAGGTCGACGCCGGAAATATTCAGGTCCTTGCGCAGTTTTTCCACGCTGTCGCGCTGGCTGGAAACGACCTTCTCCTGCGCGGTGAGTTCGTCGCGCAACTTCGCCAGGCCCTCGCGCTGCTCCGAGGTCGCCAGGGCGATGCGGTCTTCCGAGTAAACCCGCGCGATCTCGTTTGCGATCGAGGCGCCGAGCGCGGGATCCTGCGCATAGACGTTGATCTCGATCAGCGACGAACTGCGCTGCGATTCGATGCGCACCATCTTGTCGAGGAGGTAGCGAAACGTGATCGCGGACGGCAGGGTGTTGGCGCCAAGCATCGTCCCGATCCGCGAATTCAAATCGAGGTTGGTGATGACCGGGTAAAGGATCTTCTCCGACTGAAGGATCTTGAACTGGTCCTGGAGGAAATACGGGTCGTAGTTCCCGCTGTTCTGCGCCTGGAAAAGCCGCACCTCACCCTCGGGCTTCTCGACGCGAATCTTGGTCGTCGCGAGGAACCATTTCGGCATGAACGCCGTGACCGCCGCCGTCGTGATGACGACGAGGGCCAGGATCAGCAGGATGAGCGCCTTGCGCAGCCGAAGGAGGTGGAGGAAATCGGCAAGCGTCGCGGAGTCCTTGCTGACGGAGGATTGGGCCATGAAGAAATAAAGACGAAGGCCGCGGCGACTAGCCCGGCAAGCTCAAACCACCCCGGCGCCGCCCGAGGGCGGCACCTGTTCAAAACGCATAGGTCGCGCCCGCGCCGAAACGCGTGCGATTCTGGCCGCGCGAAAGGTCTTCGGAGTCCACGTTGTCGTAATCGTAGTGGACGATCAGCACCCAGTTCTTATCGAGAAGGTACGACAGCGCCAAACCCACGCGGGTGGTGTCTTCATCGCGATTCGGGAGACCGCGGCGACCTTGGAGCACGGAGGGCTCATAGGTTACGGAAGCCGAGGCGACGATCAACGGAGTGATCGCGTGCTGCACGTTCGCGAAAAACCGGTTTACTTTGACGTCCGTGTAGAGGTCGACGTTCGAGGTTTCCTCGAGCGTGTAGACATAACCCGCGCTGAAATAGGAACCGCGCGCGTAATCGTATTTGAGCGAGGTCTCGACGTAAGGCGTGCTGGTGTCGCGCTCGTGGTCGCGGTGGCGCCATTGGTAGCCGAGCCGGCCCGTCGCCGTCAGTTTCTTCGCCACCGAGTAATCGAATCCGCCGATCAGGAAATCCGTGTTCTTGTCCTTGTTCGAGCCACCCGTGCGGTAGGAAACATCCTCATGACGGTACTCGATCACCGCCTTCATTTCCGGGAGCACATCGTAGCTGCCTTCCAGGCCAAAAAGGTTTTCGGTGCGATCGAGATCACTCGCCAGTGACGAGTTGTCGTAACGGTAAATCACGCTGCGGAATTTCGGCGTGATCCCGAATTGCGGCGCGACACTCGTGGTGAAACGGCCGTTGAACTCGTTGCGCTTGTAGGACTGGTCCGTGTTGATCGGAATGCCGGAGAGCAGCGATTCCGGGTTCTTGACGATCGAATAGATGTCGCTGACGTCCAGCGTCGTCGCCGACGAAAACGCATGGGCCAGGCGCGCCATGAACTCATGGCTGTCCAAGGTCTTGTCGCCGGGACGGTTCGTGTAGTGATCAACCGTGAGTTGATAATACGCCGAAAGGAAAGTCTGGTCCGTCACCGATGCGTTGAACGCAACCTTCGGCGATACCTCATAAACAGTACTGCTGATTTCCCCGCTTTGGGATCCAAAGATGTTATCGTCGTGCGAGATATCCCCGCGAATCGTCACGGTCCATTCCTTGCCCTGTTCCTGTTCAGGAATCGGGGCGTAAACCCCCCAAGCCGGCAAAGCCGCCACCAATCCACCGACAATCAGAACGCGCACGTAGTTCATAGGTTTGTGTAACCGCTTGGGTTGCAGGGAAAGCTAGGTATATACCCTAGCACGAAGCAATTACTTTCCCCGGACGGGCGGCAAAGCGGGATTTAACATGACGTAGAGGTTCTCCGCCAGCCGCTGCGGGACGTTCAACGGAAATTCCCGCGGAAACTGGCCATTGAAAAGCCCGCCGTAAACCAGGCCCCAGTCCCCAAAGCGATTTACCTGTTGCATCGCACCCGGCGGCGCCGGACGCGACGCGAGCTCGGTGAAAAACGGACGATCCAGTGTCCGCGGCGTCAGCAACAGTTCACCGATCGGCTGCTCGAGCGTCACCGCATAAAAATCCCGCATGTGCACCGGCTGCGCCCAAACACGCTGGTGCCCGTACCACGCGACCCCCGCGGGGACGTCGGCCATCAGCCCGAATTGCTGCCGCGCGTCGCGACGCTCCAATTCCTGCCGCATCCCCATGAACAACCCGGGGAAATAGGGTGGATAGTTAAAATGCAGCCGCCGCGGCTCGATCGCGTCGTGCGCGAGCGGCAGCGCCTGCGCGACCAGCAGGCCCGTCGCACAGAGCCGGGGCCACGTCCCAAGGCGCGCATTGCTCTCCAGCAGCACAAAGAAAAACCCCGCGCCGAAAATCATGATCAGCGGCGACAACCAATACGGCACCAGTCGCTCGCTCTCACCCGAATTGAACACCGCCTGCGACATCAGCATCACGCCGAAGGCCGCGGTGAACGTCCAGCGCAGCCGATTGGTCGACGGCGACCGGAAGGCATACAACCACCCCGCGACAAAAAAAGCGGTGAGCCACATCCCGCCGCCCGACCAGATGCGCGTTTTCAGGTTTTCCTGCAGCGTCGTGAGCACCTTGTTTCCCAGTTTGTTCAAATCGATCTCCGGCAGTGCCGCGGCCAGCGTCGCCCGCTGGTTCGCCGGCTCGGCGGTCGAGTCCCCAAATTTCAGCGC
The DNA here is from genome assembly GCA_028293545.1 of Verrucomicrobiota bacterium. Taxonomy (GTDB): domain Bacteria; phylum Verrucomicrobiota; class Verrucomicrobiia; order Opitutales; family Opitutaceae; genus Opi-474. The sequence continues at coordinate 4,575 of JAQGOP010000052.1, forward strand.
CACATTTTGGACGGCGAGCCCCACCGGTAAACCCGTCAGCGCAAGGTTGCGTGCGATCCAAGGGCCGCCCACGGCGCTGAACCCGACGACGACGCACAGCACGGCCAGCGCGCGAGCCCGCCCCGCGAAACGAAGCGCCACGAAACCGAGCGCGACCACCGTGAGCGCCGCCGCGGAATACTCCGTCAGGAAAAGCAGGCCGCCCACCACGCCGAGCGCCACGAGCCACCGCGCCGGGAAACGCACCTCGGCGCCCTCCTCCCCTTCGATTTTCGCGAGGATCCAGAATTCGGCCAGCGCCAGGACCATCAGCAACGTCGTGCCGTTCACCGCCACGACCTGCTGCCACGCTGCCACCGACACGAGCAGCGCGATCGCCGCCACCCAGCCGGTCCGGGCGTCGAACAACCTTCGTGCGAGCGCGTAAGTCATCCCCGCCGCCAGCCAGAAGAGCAGCAGGTTCAACCCCAGCAAAAAATAATCGGCCGCGAATCCATCCGGCGCCACCGGCGCTTTCTCGAACAGCCGCTCGCGCATTTTTTCCGGCAGGACGCGGAGGGCGCCCGCGATCACCATCGAGTAAAATGGCGCCTGGTGCACCTCCGGGTACGGGCGCTTCGGGTCGAAACGGATCCCCTGTTTCTGGAAAAACGCGACCGTCTGCGGAAAGGTCACGAGTGTCGTAAAGCCCGCGCCGCTCGCCAGCTGGCGCCCGGTGTCCGCCTGCAGGAGCACGTTTTCGGTGGCGGGCCCGTGGAATTGCACCCAAGCGACGCGCAGCGAAAGCACCGTCGTCACCGCCACCACCGCAGCCAGGCGAACCCATCGCGCGCCCGCGCCCACTTCCAGCCAGTGAATCAGTTCCTGGATCGTCCGCGGCCGGCTCATGGAAAAAAATCCAGGCGGACGCGCCTGCGCGCTGGGTTCGGTCGCGAACTCATTTGTCCGTGACGTCCAGCTCCGGCCATTGCGCGATCTTCCGGTGCAGCGTGCGACGGCTGATACCCATTAATTCCGCGGCGTTGGTCCGATTGCCCCGCGCCTTGATCAAGGCTTCGCGCAGGAGGCGTTTCTCGTTTTCCTCCACCGATAACGGGTTGGCGCCGGCCGCATTCGCATTGGCACCCGCCGCGCCAGGGCTGGACGGCGCGGTTGCCCGGTATTTTGGCTCGAGGTCGAATTCGGTCAGCGCGCCGCCCTTGTGCAGCACGACCGCGTTCTCGGCAAAATTCCGGAGTTCGCGGATATTTCCCGGCCACGGGTAGGCCCGCAGCGTCTGCAGCGCCCCCGACTCCAGCGTCAGCGGGGGCAGTTTGTTCTCTTCGCTGAACTGGCGGAGGAAATGCGTGAGCAGCAGCGGCACGTCCTCGCTGCGCTCCCGGAGCGGGGGCAGCGTGATGCGCACCACATTCAGTCGGAAAAACAGGTCCTCGCGGAATTTCCCGTCGCGCACCAACTGCTCGAGATTGCGGTTCGTCGCCGCGACGAGACGCACGTCGAGCATCAGCGGCTTCGAGCCGCCGACGCGCTCGATCGACTTCGTTTCGAGGAAACGCAGCAGCTTGACCTGCGTGGACGGCGAAATCTCGCCGATTTCGTCGAGGAACAAAGTGCCGCCGTCCGCGGACTCGAAGCGTCCGATCCTCCGCTCGGTTGCGCCGGTGAACGCCCCGCGCTCGTGGCCAAAGAGTTCGCTCTCGAGGAGGTTTTCCGAAAGCGAGGCGCAATGCACCGCGATGAACGGCGCGCGGGCGCGCGGGCTGGCTTGGTGGATTGCCTGCGCCACGAGCTCCTTGCCCGAACCCGATTCGCCCTCGATCAGGACGGTCGCGCGCGACGGCGCCACCAGCTTCACGCGGTCGATGACGTCCTTGAGCTTGCTCGATGTGCCGATGATGCCTTCGAAACCGAATTTTTCGTCGAGCCGTTCGTGCAGCTGCTTCACTTCGACTTCCAGCGTCTTCGTCTTGAGCGCGCGCTGGATCAGGACCTCGAGCCGCTCGATGTTCACGGGCTTCGTCAGGAAATCGACCGCGCCGCGTTTCATCGCCTCGACCGCCGTATCGATGCTGCCGTACGCCGTCATCATCAGCACCGCGGGCTTGTTCGGAAGCGCGAGGGCCTTGTCGATCACCTTCAGGCCCGATTTCCCCGGCATGCGAAGGTCGGTCACCACGACGTCGAACGCCTGCGCGTCCATCAGGTTGAAAGCCTCGTCGGCGCTCGCGGCCACCGAGACGTCGTAATTTTCCGCCAGCGCCTGCTGCAAACCCTCGCGGGTATGCTTCTCGTCATCGACGATCAATACGCTGGGAACCATCCAGATAAGACAGAGCCGGCCCTTCCGACCCGCAAGGGGAAAGTCCGGACCGCGGACGGGGAAATCCGCAGGTCAAAGCCCCAAATTCGAAGAAAGGCCCAAGCGCCCGCCACGCCGAAGTTGGTTTCGAATTCAAAAATCAAAACCGGGTTACTCCCTCGAATTTCGTATTTTGATCTTCGAATTTCCTATCGCGCCAGCGCCCCATACCCGTCCTTCACATCCTTCAGGCTGCTCTTGATCGCCAGCGGGTAGGCGATGTAGGCGTCCGACATCTGCGGCCAGCTGTCGGCGAGGTTCCACAGGAAGATGCCCCAGCACGTCGGCTGGTTGCCGTAGAACTCGATCCAGAATTTCGACGCCTCGCCCTGAAGGCGCTGCGTTTTCTCGATCAGGTCCGCGAGATTCTTCGGCTCCGGCCAGCCGCGCTCGCGGATGCTCTCGAAGTTCAGGCGATGACGTGCGATGCGATCCAGGCGGATGCAATCCGCGCCATGCGTGAGATATTCCTCGTTGTACACCGGCCACATGTTTTCCGGGCTCACATAGGTGCGGATCACTTCCTCCGACGGAAAACTCAAGTGCCCGATCTCCGTCACCATGCGCGGAACCTGCTTCACGTAGAAATCGGATTTGAACGACATCCCGTGCCCCCAGATATGGCAGTCGCCTTCCTTGGGTTCGTTCTGGTCATACGTGAATGGCGAATACGGCGAGGTCGGCACATACGGCGTGCCCGGCGCATGGGTCTGCACGGAGTCGCGGAGCACTTCCTTGCTCAACCGGTTGAAACGGTAGTTGGGGTAAAGGAAGCTGTTGTCGGCGAGGACGTCGTTCTCGTTGTCGCCAAACCACGCGATGACGCATGCGAAGTGACGCAGGCGTTTGACCTGGTAATCCGCCTCGCGCCGCGCCTCGTCGAGAAACGCAAGGTCCTGCGGGTAACAACCGCACGCGTACATGAAGTCGTGCGTGATCAGGATGCCGAGTTCGTCGCATTTGGCGTAAAACGAATCGAGCTCGTACACGCCGCCGCCCCACACGCGCATGGCATTGATGTTGGTGTCCTTCGCGATCGCGAGGAGCTCGTGGTAACGCTTGTCGTCGACGCGGGTGAAAATCGCGTCGGCCGGCGTCCAGTTCATGCCCTTGAGGAAAATTTTCTTCCCGTTGATCGCGAAGACGAACGAAACGCCGCCATCGACGTCGGGCTCCTGGATCAATTTCACCGTGCGGATGCCAAAGCGTCCGCTGCGCCGATCCATCTCGCGGCCGCCGCGGCGAAGGGTTGCGCTCCAGTCATAGAGGGGCTGCGCACCGTGGTTGTGCGGCCACCACAGTTTGGCCTGCGGGACGCTGAAGCGCTCCACGTGTTTTCCGCCGCTCGGATCGACGGCGATCGCGACCTTGCGCACCTGGCCCGCCACCGTCAGCTCGACCTCCGCCGTGCCGGGCTTGCCGTGGTTGGGGCGCAGTTCCACCAACGCCTCCAATTCCGCGGTGCCGTTGTTCACCGCGATCGTGTTCACAAACACGTCCGCGATTTCGACCTCGTCGACGAGCAGGAACGAAACGGGTTTCCAGATCCCGATCGTCACCATACGCGGGGAGATATTCCAACCGTAGCACGACTGGGATTTCCGCACCTGGAGCCGCGTGATCTGGCCGTAGCCGCGAACGTCGGACTGCCGCGCCGGGCGGTCCGGCGGAAAGAGCGGCGCGCCGAGGCAAACCTCGAGAAGGTTGGCGCCGGTTTTCACCTGGTCGGTCACATCGATGCGCAGCGGCGTGAACATGTTGCTGTGCTTCCCGACTTCCTTGCCGTTGAGAAAAACCGTCGCGAACACATCGAGCCCTTCAAAATTCAGGTGCAGCCGCTGGCCCGGGCCGGGCGCCGGCGGGGTGATTTCGGCACGGTACCACCAATCCATCTCCTCCATCCAGCGCAGCTTGTCGTGGTTGAGCCCGAAAAAGGGGTCCTCGATTTTGCCCTCTCGCAGGTAATCGAGATGGACGTCGCCCGGGACCTGCGCCGGCACCCAGCGCTCTTCGAGCGGCATGGCCGAACACGCCTGCGTCGGCCCAAGGTTGGGCTCGGCATGCATGAGTTTCCAGGTGGCGGTCAGCGGAACAGAAGTCTTCATGGGGGAAATTCGGGGAAGCGGCTAGAAAGCGGGAACGATTACCGCGGGCAAGATCGAAGCCCACGAGCCCGGGGTTTTTAACCGCGAATGGACGCGAATGAACGCGAATTCATACGATCCAACCGTGGCTGAAGGACTGAAGCTCTTCGGTGCCGGATTCGCGTCCATTCGCGGTTAAAAAAACAATCAGTTTCCCAGCATTCGCACGCGGCGATCTTTTCGTGGGAACTGCAGGGTCACGACAGTGCCGCGGCCTTCCTTGCTCTCGACTCCGATCTGCCCGCCGTGTTCGCGCATGATGCGCTGCACGATCATCAGGCCCAGCCCGTGCCCGCCGGGCTTGGTCGTGTGGTAGGGCTCGAAGAGTCGCACGAGGTCCTCGGGCTTGATCCCGGCGCCGCTGTCGCCGAAGAGCAGGAAAACACTGTCGTCGTCGGCCTGGGAGCGGATCTTCAACGTGCCCCCAGGCTCCATCGCTTCGACGGCGTTTTTCGTGATGTTGAAGAAAACCTGCTTGAGCTGGTCGCGATCCGCCATGATCGGCGGCAAATCCGCGCGCGTCTCCGCCTCCACCTTGATCCCCCGGTCGGCGAGCTCGCCCTGTTGGAAGCGCAGGACTTCGGCGAGCACCTCGGCGAGGTTGGTTTCCGCGAGGTCCGGCGGGCGCGGTCGAATCGCCTCGAGGAAATTGCTGATGATGCCGTCGAGCCGCTGGACTTCCTGCTGGCAGATGTGGATCGAGTCGGACAACGACGCGGACTCCCGGCCTGTCGCGCCCTCGACCTTCTTCAGCTTTCGCTCGATCAGTTGAAGATGGATCGTGAGCGAGTTAAGCGGGTTGCCGAGTTCATGCGCCACGCCCGCGGCCAGCAGGAGAATCGATGACGTGCGCTCGGTTTCGATGCGCGCTTCCGTGGTCTGCTTGTCTTTCGTGATGTCCGAGAGAATCACCGCGAACCGGCGCTGCGCCGCGGTGCGCTCCCCGCGAAACGGCACCATGTAGAGGCGCACGCTGCGCGGCTCCGGGTAGGTGAACTCGAATTCGCGCGCGACCACCGGCGTCGATCCGCTTTCGGCATCGAGGGCGGCTTCCAGGGATTTCCGCAGGCCTGGGACGATTCGCCACAGCGTCTCGCCGGTAAGCGCTTCGTCACCGAGGCCGACGATCCGCTGCGCCGAGGCATTCGCGTATTCGATCCGCCCATCCGAGCTGATCACGAGCACGCCTTCCTGGAGCGTGTTGAAAATATCCTCGAACAAGCCGCGTTCCCGCGCGAGGCGTTGGACAAGGTTGGCCAGGTTGACGGAATCCAGCGTGTCCAACCGCCCGAGCACGCGATCGAGCGAAGAATGTTTCTTGCCAGCCATGGGGCGTGGTTGTGAAGCAGCGCGTGAAGCCGGTCAAGGTAGGGCGGGACCGCCCTGCCCCTCGCTGAAAATCGCGGGCGCGATCATCGGCTCTCCCGGCGCAACGTCGCCAATCCAGATATCTTCGCCGGCTTTCACGAGGCCGGGTTCCGGTGGCGTCATCAAATTGATGCCCGTGCCATCAACGTCCTTGATTCGTCCGACGAATTTTCCCGCGGCCGTGAACACGCTCGCGCCCGCGTAGGCCTCCGCGAGGATCAATTTGGTTTCGGTTTCCAAGCGCGCGCCGGTCACCGCCGACACCCGCGCCAAGCCCAGGATCACGTCGTCGCGCAGCGTCAGGGCGATTTCGCCCTCGTGGAGACTCGCGGCCGCCACGGTGTTCACCGTCCGCCGTTCATCGCCAAAATGAATCGTTCGTCCCACCAGCGCCGCGACCACCTCGGCCGTGGGCGCAAGGGTCGGCCGCACCGTCACCAGCGATTTCTCCAGGTCCACGCGGATCACTTCCCCCGACACTGGTTTAACATTCAAAACCGCCGCCGTGCCGCCGTCCGCAAGCCAGCGCCGACGCATTTTCTTCGCCGCATCGAACGAAGTCACCGCAATGCGCGCCGTGGTTTTCAGGTTATCCTGGGCCTGGCCCAGCTGCGGCACGCCGGGCTGGCCGACGACGACCAGGTCCGTGGTGTCATCGGCGCGCGTGATAACCAGGAGCACGCCTTCCTTGAAGTCGTGGCGCTCGACCGATTTCAGGAGGCCCGTGCCATCGTTGGGTTCGAGGACGCTCACGAATCGGCTCGCACCTTCTGGCGCCGTCCGGCGTGCGATCAGGAAATGCACGGGCTCGGGATATTTCACCGGCGTCACGCGCGCCTGCGCAGCGATGATTTCCTGGCCGGGCTGGGGCAGGATGCGGATGCGCAGTTTCGCCTGCGGATTTTTCTCGTGCGCATAGTCGCCGATCGCCTCGCCCGTCGCGAGGCGGCTCACCTTCTCCAAGTGCTGAAAACCCGAGCCCCGGTAGGTGGCAAACCCGCCGTGGTAATCCTTCGCGCCGAGTTTCGCGTCGTCATAAATTTCCCCGAGCGCGACGTTTTCACCAGCCAGCGTCCCGTGCGCCTGCGCGCGCCAGTCCCCCGCGCCCAACTCAAACGTACCCGGCGGACCATGCAGGCTGTAGTCGTGCTGCTTGCCGCCGCTGACTTCGAAAACGTCCACGACGTAGCTGCGGCCCGGGCTCGTATCGACCATCACCTGGGTGCGGCGGTACACATCGCACTGCGGGTAGGTCCCGACGGCATTCACCGCGATCGCGCGGGTCCATCCGCCGTCCGCAAAGAGCTCCACCTTGCCGCTGGCATTGCCGGGCTGAGTGGAGGCATCGACGGTCACCGTGTTATGCGAAATGGTGTTGAGCGACCAGGTGTAGATGCCGGCCACGAGTTCGTTCATGCCGTCGGGATAACCAAGCTCGGGCATCATCGGCAGCCCCTGCGCGAACAATTCAAACCCGAGGCGATCGTAATGCGAGTGCGTGACGTGCAGGCCGTAGTAAAGCGACAGCGCCGTCGTGTCCGCGGGATTGTTCAGCAGGCCCAAGCCATAGCCCGAAAGGAGACGCGAGGGTTGCGGCGGCAACCGCCGCGGTGCATCGGGTGAAGCGGATTCCGCCGGCGGGTGCAGCAGCGCGTTGAAATCCTGCGAACCCAGAACCCCCGGTTCGCCAAATGGCGCCAGCGCCTGCGCATAGCGCGGGTCGCGGTAGGCGTCGTATGCCGCCAGGTAGGCGGTGCGATTTTCCACCAGCGCGTTGCCGCCATACACGGAGAAGCTGTCCCCGACCGCCGGCGTATATTTTCCGATCGCGATGGCCTCGAGGGGCGCGTCGAACAGGCGTCGCAGCCGGGGAAATTTCGTCACATCGCGGCCGAGCTTCGGCAGCAGCGTCGCCAGCTGCCCGACATTCGCGACCCAATGCGCGTTGTACTCCGGCGACTCATAAGGCTCCCCATCCCGCCACAGCATGCTGTAGAGCGCGTAACGCAGCCCCATGAACATCGTGCCACCGGGTTCATCAATGATCGAAGCCAGGTAGCGCGGGTTGTTCCCATGCTGGCGCACGATCGCGAGCACCAGCAGCGAACGCTGGTGCATGCCGTAGTTTCCGCGCGTTTTCCACTGGTAGTAGGCGTCGATGCCGTCCTCCAGCACGTTGGCCTCGATGAAACCACGAATGCCCGCGCCGTCCTGCCCGTAGAATTTCTGCAGCGCCGCGTCGCCGTCGATCGACGGCCAGATCGCGTCGTAGGTCTCCGCGAACTGCGCCACGAGATAACTCTCCCAAATCGCGTTCACGATCTTGCCCGTGTATTTCTCGCCCTTCGCCGCGAGGATCTCGCCGAAGCGCGACTGGCTCTCGTGATCCATGTTGGGATAGACCTCCCCGATCCGTCGGAGCAGCACCGCCGCCTTGTGCGCGTAACGCGCGTCACCGGTCAGCAGGTACGCCCGCCCGAGCGCGGCCAGGCCGGTGGACAAATTCGGGTGCGGTGCCGTGCCGTGCATCATCCAGAGCCAGTGATTCCAATGCGCGACGAACCAGTAGCGCTGCCCGTCGGGCGCAACCCACCCGCGGCCATCGTCGACGTAGGGCCCGTTGAAGTCGCCGCGGTCCTTGAACCCGCTCCGGTAGAATTTGCCGTAATCGTTGCTCGGATAGGTTTCGCCGCCGATGGGGCACTTCACCTTGAAGGGCACCTTGGGATCGATGATCCACGGATACGTTGTCCCCGTGGCCTCGAAGATCTTCCGGCCATGCACCGGGCAGCCGGCGGTGCAGCAGTCAAACGCGCGCGGGACTTCGGGGCTCGTCACGACGTCGCGCAACGCTTCATCCGTCCACCCGACCCAGTAATTCGCTTCCTTGACGAAGCTATCCGCCAGCAATTTAGCCGCCGGGTAACGCGCCACATTTTCCCGCGCCTGGCGGATCTCCGGATCCGAGAAAAGCGTGCGTGCATCCTTCAGCGGAAACTGCGGCTTCCGGATCTTGGGCGGAAGGATTTCACCCACCTTCACGGCCGGGTTCGGCGTGCCCGGCGCCAGCCAGTCGGTCGCGGAATGCGCCCGCGCGCTCGTGACAAACCCGGCGCAGAAAGCCGCGAGCAAAACCTGCGAGATGAGTTTCATGTTTATCCTTTCACCGCGCCGGTGGCGATGCCGCTGACGAAATACCGCTGGCCCGCGATGAAGATCACGATGACCGGCAGCAGCATCAACAGGGCCCCGGCCATCACGTAGTGCCACTGCGCCCCACTCTGCTGCTGGAAAATCATCAGGCCCAGCGGCAGCGTCCGCAGTGCTTCCAGGTTCGTCACGATCACCGGCCACAGGAGGTTGCTCCAGGTGCCCATGAACGCAAAGATCGCCAGCGTCACGAGCCCCGGCTTCGAGAGCGGCAGGATGACGCGGGAAAAAATCTGCCAGTGCGTCGCCCCGTCGATCCGCGCGGCTTCGTCAAGTTCGCGCGGGATTCCGAGGAGAAACTGCCGGAGCAGGAACACCCCGTAGGCGTTGAACAAATTCGGCACGATCAGCGCGAAGTAGGAGTCGAGCCCCACCAGCCGCCCCACCGGCGCGGCGCCGGCACTCGTCCCGAGATAGCGGAAGTCGAGCCAGTCCACGAAGGGCAGCAGGTGCGTCAGCCATCCCGGGATTTCCTTCATCAGCGCAAAATTCGGGATCAGCGTGACGGCGTTGGGCACCATCATCGTCGCGAGGTACGCAAAGAAAACCCGGTCGCGCCCCGGCCAGCGCAGCCGCGCAAACGCGTAGGCGGCGCAGGCACTCGTGAAGACCTGCCCCACCGTGACAAACAGCGCCACGACCAGGCTGTTCAAGTAGTACCGGAGGAAGTTCACCTTCTTCCACACGTACGCAAAATTATCCCAGTTCCATTCGTTCGGGATGAAGACATGCCAAAGCGAAACCCCGGGCCTGAGTGCCATCTGGGCGTCGCCCAGCGCCGTCGTGACCATCAGGCCGAGCGGCATCGCCATCGTCACCGCGAAAACGAGCAGGGGCAGGTGCCACATCCACCGCAGGGACGTTTTCGATTTCATGGCGGCGTTGGGATCAGGTCGTGCCATCGCGAGCGCGCCACCAATTGAACAGGGTCAGGATCAGGGTGATGAAGAAAATAAGCCACGCGACCGCCGATGCATAACCCATCTCGAAGAACTTGTAGGCCTTCAGGTACACATAAAAACCCAGCGTGGTCGTGCTGCCATAAGGCCCGCCGTCGGTCATCGTGTAAGCCATGTCGAAGCCCGCTTGGAGCCACGTGATCAACCCCATCGTCACGATAAAAAAAGTCGCCGGCCGCAGCGATGGCCACGTCACCGCCCAGAACTGCTGCCAGCGGTTCGCCCCGTCGATCCGCGCCGCCTCGTGCAGTTCCTCCGGCACCTGCTGCAGCGCCGCAAGGTAGATGATCATCCCCGCGCCGCCCACCGACAGCCAGAGCGTCATGAGGATCAGCGCCGGCTTCGCCAGGTGCGCATTCTCCAGCCACGCGAGGGGCGGCAGGCCCACCCGCTCGAGCAGCGAATTGAAGATCCCGTAGTTCGCATCGTACATGTATTTCCACAGCGAGAAAATCGCGACGCCGTACAGGATCGACGGCAGGAAAAAAAGCAGGCGATAGAAAGTCACGCCGCGGATTTTCTGGTTCAGCAGCACCGCGAAGGCCAGCGACCCCGCGATGTTCAACGGCAGGGCCAGCAGCATGAAAAACGTATTGCCGAGATACCGCCAGAAATCGGGATCGTTCGCCATCCAACCTTGCGCGGTGGAATGAAAACCAAGGAGCCCCGTGAAATTATCCCACCCGATCCAGCGCGGAGGCGTCAGCGCGTCCCACGACGTGAAACTCAGGTAGAGCGAAACCAGCACCGGCCCCGCCGTGAACAACAGGAAGCCGAGGAAATTCGGCAGCAGGAACGCCAGCGCGGGACGCAGGTCGCGGCGATTGTCGTCCTTCATCGGTAAAACCCCTTCTGCTTCTGTCGGTCGAGCCACCGGTAAATTTCGTCCTCGAGCACCTTCAGCACATCCACGACCGGCACGTTTGGATCCGCCGCCAATTCCGAGAGCCGCGAATCAATGATCCGGCGCAGCTCGCCCACGCCCGGCCCATAGACGGGAAGCTGGCTGCGGCCCGCTTCCATCGTTTCAAAAAAGTACTTCACCGAACCGGGCCAGTTCGCCGACATGTATTCCGGTTTGCCCAGCAGCTCGCGATAGATCGGCATCGCCGCACCGGTGCGAACGCGGATTTTGATCGCCCGCGGCGACACGAGGTAGCGCAGGAAACGTTTCACCTCCTCGGGATGCTTGGTGCGCGCCGATCCGCCCGTGAGCTGCGCGCCCGCCACGGTCACGCGCTTTCCCGTCGGGCCCGCGGGAAACGGCCGCACTTCCCAGCGCACGTTGCTGGGCTCCCCCCACGCGCGCGGCGTCGCCCAGACGCCCATCACAAACCACGCGGTCTGGCCGTGAAGGTACATGTCCCACTCCGTGCCCCAGTTCGAGGACGTGGTCACGTCCGCCCGGCTCAACAGCCCGCGCGACCCGATGATCTTGCGGACGAAATTTCCCATCGCGACCGCCTCGGGGCTGTTCACGAGGACGCGCTTGGGGTTGTACGGATCGTCGAAGACCTGCCCGCCAAAGGTGAGCAGCATCGTCGTCATGTCCGGCAATGAACCCACCACCTCCGCCGGCGCGTGCGGATTGCCCGCGCGCCGCGAAAGCCTCGTGGTGTTCCGGGCGACCCAATCCCACGTGAACTCCTCCTCGGTCGGCAGCGGGAGATGGCCCCGTTCGAAAACATCCACGTTAAGCTGCGGCACCACGCCGCACATGGCCGATGGCACGCAATAGTAGCGCCCGTGGTAGGGCAATTCCTCGCGCACGATCGGCATGAACGTCAGGTGCTCCTCGCGCTCTGCGGCGGCCATCACCTCCGTCGCATCGAGCAGGATCCCGCGATCCGCCCATTCGTAATAGGCGTTGATGTCGACCGACATCACGTCCGGCAGGATTCCGCCGACGATCAGGGCCTGCATCTTTTCGTTGTAGTTCCCGATCACGGTCGTGAGCTCGACCTTGATGTCCGGATTGGCCGACTCGAAGTCCGCGATCAGCCTCCGCTCGGCCTCGGCCATCACGCCTTCGCCCCAAAGGTAGTAGTCGACCCGGATGGCGCCTTCGGGCGGCGGCCGGACGCAGCCCGTCAGCCCAAGCATCAGCGATCCAACCCCGACGCAGCGGAGATAACTGGTGACGAGGCGTGCCAAGCCGCCGAAATTTGCGACCCCGCTGAATGCGAACAAGGAAAAACCCACGGCGGCGCGACCGTCCGCGAGAATAATCGGACTAAAGGTTTAACCATGAATCCGAAAAGTAGCGCAGGCGGCCCGCCTGCTCCGAAGATGGAACTTCGGATTCGCACCCATTCGCAGTCAAAAAAACCCCAAGTTCCGACCCGCCCGGGATTCGCGGTCATTTTTCTTCGTGCGTTGTTGTGCCCTTTTGTGGCCATCTAGTCCCATGCTCAGGAAGTCAGCCGACGAAGAACCAGCGCCCAAGAAACTCGCGACGTACACCGCGAAGCTCAACGACGCCCAGATGGAGAAGCTCCGCGCGATCTGCGAGTCGCGGAATTTCGCGCCCTTCGAGGTCGCCTACACCCGTTTCGCGTTCAAGGCCGACCACCTGAAGGTCAACATCGCCGCCTACACCAGTGGCAAGGTGGTCATCGCCGGCAAAGGCACCGAGGACTTCGTGCGCGACACGCTTGAGCCGGAAGTCACCGGGGCGGCCAAGCTCGGCTACGATGAAGTGCTGCACCCCGATTGGTTCGAATCCCATGCGGGCCTCGACGAAAGCGGCAAGGGCGACTTCTTCGGGCCCGTCATCGCGGCCACCGTGATCGCCGACAAATCCGCGATCGACGCCTGGCGGCTCGCCGGGGTCCAGGACTCGAAGCGCATCACCGAAAGCCAGATCATCAAACTCGATAAGATCATCCGCGAAACCAAGGGCGTGGTGGTCCGCACCTGTTTCTGCGGCATGCCGAAATACAACGAGCTCATGGCCCGCCCGCGCGCCAGCCTCAACACGCTCCTCGCCTGGCTGCACGCAACCGCGCTCGAGCAGGCGCTGGCGGCGAAACGCGTGCCGTGGGGCTTGCTCGACCAGTTTACCGAGCAGCCGATCGTCCAGCGCGAACTCGAGCGGAAAAAAGTCACCGGCTTCGAGTTGCGCATGCGCACCAAGGCGGAGGAAGACCCCGTGGTCGCCGCCGCCTCGGTCGTGGCCCGCGCGGAATTCGTCCGGCAGATGCACCTGCTCTCCAAGCGCTTCGGCGCCAAACTCCAGAAGGGCGCCGGCCCGCTCGTGAAAATCCAGGCCCAGGAAATCATCGACAAGCTCGGCGCGCGGGCACTCGGCGACTACGCGAAGCTGCATTTCCGCACGGCGTATGAAGTGGTTTCCGCCGCGGGCAAGCTCGACGAGCTTCCGCTGAAACCGCCGCCGCCGAAAATGGAGTGGAACTGACCCGACGCGGACATGAGCAAGCGTCGCCAACTTCGCGGCTTTGACCTCAAGCAGATCGATGGGGTCGCAGGCATCATCGGCGTCGATGAGGCCGGGCGCGGCGCGCTCGCCGGGCCCGTCGTCGCCGGCGCCGTGCTCATCACGCGGCAATTCCTGGACGGACGCTGGGCGGCGACCAAGGCGTCCCGCATCAACGACTCGAAGCTCCTCACGCCCGAGGAGCGCCAGGAACTCTGGGTGGAATTCGAACTGCTCGTCGCGCAAGGCCAGATCCACGCCCATTTCGGCATCGCCGACGTCGCGGAAATCGAGAGCCACAACATCCTCGGCGCGACCAAGCTCGCGATGCGCCGCGCGATCGGCGGGATTTATCCCCCGGAAGTTTTCCAACGGCAGACCGAGCCTGATCTCTTCGCTTCCGCCGAGGAAATCGCGGCGTTCCAGCCGACGGTCTCGGCGCGAATCCTGGTGGACGGCCTCGCCCTGCGAAATTTTCCCTACCCCCACACCGCGATCGTCGACGGCGACGCCCGCTCCCTCAGCATCGCGATGGCGAGCATCGTCGCGAAGGTCACCCGCGACCGGCTGATGAACGAGCTCGACGGAAAATTCCCGGGCTACGGTTTCGCGCAGCACAAGGGCTACGGCACCGAAGAGCACCGCGACGCCGTGCTGCGCCACGGCCGTTGCATCCAGCATCGCGACCTTTTCCTGAGGAAACTCATGGCCGGCCAGATCGACCCCGCCCAGATGGATTTCCTGTAAGGGAAAGCGGGTGCCTTAACCTTTCGTGGCCTCTTCCGCCCAGCTCGTTGCCGCCAAGGCGGACTTTCAGCGCACGCTCCTCGCTTGGTACCGCGCCCATGCGCGTTCGCTGCCATGGCGCGACGCGCCGTCGCTCTACAAGACGGTCGTGAGTGAGTTCATGCTGCAGCAAACGCAGGTGAAAACGGTCCTGCCGTACCTCGCGCGCTGGCTGGCGCAGTTTCCGGATTTCGCCGCGCTCGCCGCCGCGCCCGAGGCGCAGGTGCTCAAATCCTGGGAAGGACTCGGTTACTATTCCCGCGCGCGGAATCTCCATCGCCTCGCCCAGGCCATCGCCGCCCAACCCGAACCTCCGCGGCTGCCGGCCGCCTGGCGCGAACTGCCCGGGGTCGGTCCTTATACCGCCGCCGCGATCACGAGCATTTCATTTTCCCACCCGGCTGCCTGCGTCGACGGCAACGTCGTGCGCATCCTCGCGCGGTTGACCGCCGACGCCACGCCGTTCCGCGATTCCGCCAGCGCGGCGAGAGCTTTCACCCCGCTCGCCGAGGCGCTGCTGGCCACGGACAATCCGGGTGACCACAACCAGGCGATGATGGAACTGGGCGCAACGGTCTGCTTTCGCCAGAAACCGCTCTGCCTTTCGTGTCCCGTGCGTGGTTGCTGCATCGCGGGACAGCGCGGCGACCCGGAAGATTTCCCGCAGCTCGCCGCGAAAAAAATGGAGCAGGTGGCCGTCACCCGCGCATGGATCGAACGCGAAGGTTTGCTGCTGCTCCACCTGACGCCGGCCGGCGCACGGCGCTTCGCGAACATGCACGAACTTCCAACCGCCGCGCAGGCCGGTTGGAGCGATGACGACGTCGCACGCGGAAAACTCATCGCGAAAAAAAAACGCGGGATCACGCGCTACCAAATCACCGAATCGATCCACGCCGCCGACGCGCCGCGCGGAAAATTACCCGCCGACCTCGCGTGGGTGCCGCTCACCGAAATCACGACGATCACACTATCGGGGCCGCATCGGCGATGGATCAGCGAAGAGCTCTCTAAACGCAGGAGACAAATGGTCATTTAGTTGCAATGTAATATCTTGCATAGTTTTGAGCCGGACTTTTTCTAGCTGCTCTTCAACCAGCGAAAAACAGTTCGGATGCTGTCGACGATACCAGTTTTATTTTGGGTAACCCTGAGCGGAGCGCTATTTTCCGCATTGGCGCACCGGAAAAATGTCCGACGCTTTTCCTTGCTCGGCGCCATTAATATTCCCGTTGGAAAAGACACGTCGCCAGCGATTGCAGCGCTCGACTTGGTGATCACCACCTCCCTTGGAGCGATCGTGGCTTACTTGGTGACCGAACCTTCCAATCCTCAACAGGCCAGCATTGTTGGATTCGGCTTTACGAGAATTACAACCAGCCTAAACCCCCGGGCAAAAATATGAATGCGAAATCCACAGCACTCAAACCGACGGCGAATTCCGCCACTGAATTGCAGGGAAAAATTCTCGCCTCTCATCACACTCCGACAATTTCCGACCCCGGAGCCTACAAACAACTGCGGGAAACTCACGCTGAGCACGAGCGCATCACGAACGTGCTTGGACAAGTCGCCTTTTTCGCGGTGTTATTTGGCGGCGCCATCCCAATTGCTTCGATTCGTACTTTCGCCCTTTCGCTCTCGGCCGTCGGCTTCTTCTTTGCGTGCTGTTACCTGTTCCAAACGATCAAGGACGAACACTTCCTCTATCGGATGAATCCGAATCGCCCCGACGAGCAAAGCGATGAAGCCTCCGACGCCTAGTTTGTCGGCCCGTTCATCAGCGCTTCGATCCGCTCCTTCGAGCGGCGCACGTCGTCGACGGAAATTCGGGGACTGAATTCCAGGACAAGCCGGTGTTCCGGCCGCCAAAATTCGCTGATCATCCCGAAATCGATCTTCCCGGCGCCCACGCCCCTGTGGTCATGGCCGGCTTCATCCACGTCATGGAGATGAAAGCCAATCAGCCACGGCGCCATTTTTTCCAAATGCTCCCGGTGGTTGAGCACGCCCATTTTTTCCTTCAGGTCGGCGTGACCGGTGTCGTGCCAATACCCCGCGGGCGTCTCGAAGGGCAACTCGGCGAGAAAATCACCGTAGTCGGCATCGAGCGGCAGTTCATTGAATCGCTCCCGGTTCTCGAAGCCGAGTTTGACCCCTTTCTCCTTCGCATGCCCGCACACGGCCGCGATGCTCGCCTTGGTCTGGTTCCAAAACGGCGGCATGCGCTCGCGGAGCCGCGCCAGGGATTTCGCGAGCAGGGCCAGGTATTTTTTGTCTGAAGCCAGATCAGACCCGGCGTGCCGGTCTGCATACGCGCGGAGTTTCCTCGCGGGATCGAACCAGGAAAACTCCACGCTGCCCAAATGGCACACCAGCACCCCCGCCCCGACCTGTGCGGCGAAATCGATCGAGCGTTTCGTGTGACGCAGCCACTGGTCGATTTCCCGGGAACTGCGCGAGGAGGGTTGAAAAAGGTTGGGCGCCGCGTGCATCACGCCGGTCGGAAGCGGGCAGAAATTGTGCGTCGAGCTGATCTCGACGAGGCCTTCCGCACACGCCTTCAATATCCCCGGCACCAAGGTGATCCGGATTCCGTGGCTCAATTCGATGAATTTGAACCCCAATCCGGCCATTTCCTGCGCCATCGCATAGCCGTCCGTGTGACGCGACGAGCACCAGCTGGTCGAAAGGGAGAGCATCGGCTGGGATCGGGCCACGCCCGCAGACCAAGCCAGCGAGTCGACGGATTGCACCATTAAAAAACCGCGCCCCCGAAATACGGAGGCGCGGCGAAAGTTGTTAACTGGTTCTGGATCAGCGATTACTCGGCGTAGCGGCGGCGGAGCATCTGGGTGAAGGCCTGGACCTTCTCCTTGCGGCGGCGCTTCTCGCACGGCTTCTCGTAATAACGCTTGGCGCGGGTACCCTTGATGATGTTCTCGCGATCGAGCTTCTTCTTCATGCGGCGGAGCGCACGGTCAACCGGCTCGTTTTTACGGATTTTGATTTCGATGGACATGTGGACGGACGTGTTTGTGAAAGGAAAAGCCGACAAATAGGCCAAGCCCCGCGACGCGCGTCAATGGCTTTTTTGGACGATTCCCGGCCGTCAGGTTTAACCGCGAAAGGATACGAATGAACGCGAATCGTGAGCGACTGTCGGAATGGCGGCACGCGCGCGAGTCCGGACCGAGAAATTGAGACGGCTGTTGCCGATGTCTCGCCGACCCTGGCGTCACGTGCGCCGCCACGGACTCTTTTCCTCGTCTATCAGTACACGGCCGACCAAACCCTGTGGTTTCGGAGATTTCATTCCACCATGCCGCGGACCGTCTACTTCATCACGCATCCGAACGTGCAGATTTCTGCGGAAGTTCCGGTCGTGCGATGGCCTCTCTCCACGCGCGGGCGTGAACGAATGCAGGCCGGACTTCGGCAACCGTGGCTGCAGGGCGTGACGGCAATCTATTGCAGCACAGAGACGAAGGCGATGGAGGGTGCGGGTATTCTCGGCGGGCATCTCGGGATCGACCCAAGGTCAGATTTCCGACTGGGAGAGAACGATCGGACGTCAACGGGGTATCTGCCGCCCGCGGAGTTCGAGTCGACGGCCGATGAATTCTTCGCCCGTCCGGACATCTCGGTCCGCGGCTGGGAGCGGGCGGTGGACGCGCAGTCCCGGGTCGTTTTAGCGGTGCGTGAGCTGGTCGCGGCGGACCCGACTGGCGGAGCCATCGCGATCGTTGCGCACGGAGCAGTCGGAGCGCTGCTCCGTTCCCAGCTCGCCGGCCATGAAATCAGCCGGCAATGGGACCAGCCTGCGAACGGCGGAGGCAATTATTTCTGGTTCACGCTCTCGGCGGAGCGCGCCGTGGTTCACTCGGCCTGGCTCCCCTTTGATAATCCCACGTCGGATCGTCGACACTACGATCTCGCCCATTGGCCCCTCATCGACGCGGCGGAAGCGCGGCGAGTGTTCCGCGAGATTCCCTTGGAATCGTATCCCGGATTGCGCGGCTACACGCGCGACCAGATTCATGAACGACTCGCCGGCCAAGGCGGTCTTTTCCTTGCCCATGACATGGCGGAGTTGCTTTCGCTCGCGCCCGGCCAGCGGGTGCTCGACCTGGGCTGCGGGGCCGGCACCACCTCGCTCTTCCTCGCTCGACGGTACCGCGTGCAGGTCACGGCGGTGGATGAAAATATCGCCGACGATCTGGGCGCGCGGGCGCAGGCAACCGGCGTCGGACACCTGGTGACGCCGGTGAAGGCGGACTGCGGTCAGCTCCCCTTTCCCGAGCGGCACTTCGACGCCATCTTTGCGCTAAACTCTTTTTTTTATTTCGGAGCGGATGCAGACTATCCAACTTATCTGCTGCGGTTCCTGAAGCCGGGCGGAGAACTCGTGGTAGGCAGTCCCTGTTACCGCCAGGAACTCGAGGCATCGACGCCGGAGGAATTCCTGCTCGAGTATCCGGCATGCCTGCAGGTTCACTCGCCCGATTGGTGGGCGGATCATTTCCGGAAGACCGGGCAGGTCAAAGCCGTCTCGTCCGCCCTGCATCCGCGAGGCGTGGAGTTCTGGGAGGATCGCGTGCGATATCTTCTCGAGACGGCGCCCCACCCCGAAATGCCGTGGTGGCAGGATATGACGAAGGCAATGATCCGGATGCTTAACCGGGACCACGACGGTTTCGTATCTCACTTCATGCTGCATCTGCGGACAACAGCGGGCAGCGAAGGCGCCGGGTAATTTCTTTCTACATCTGACACCTTTTCTTCAGCAGCAAAACCTGCAGCCTCAGAAGAGAATGCCGCCTGACCCGCATGGTAGTGCCGCCATTTCCAGCTCGATTGAACGCTCGAGCGGAGAAGACGCAGACCGGCTGACGCAAATTGCCACCGCGGCCAAACGTCACTGGGGATACCCGGACGCCTGGATGCGATCCTGGCAACCGGCGCTCACCATCACACCGGCGGAAATCGCCCGGCACCCCACTTATCATCTCCGGCAGGATGGGCGCATCCTTGGCTTTTTTCTTCTCCAGCTCGAGGGCGACCAAGCGCGCCTGGAACACTGCTGGATTCTGCCCGAAGCA
The DNA here is from genome assembly GCA_028293545.1 of Verrucomicrobiota bacterium. Lineage (GTDB taxonomy): Bacteria > Verrucomicrobiota > Verrucomicrobiia > Opitutales > Opitutaceae > Opi-474. The sequence goes on from JAQGOP010000052.1 coordinate 23,939, forward strand.
ATGGGCCTGGGATTCGGCCGTGCGCTCTTTGCTCGCGCCGAAGGAGTCGCCCGCGAGTCCGGAGCCAATAAAATTTCGATCGTTTCCGATCCTCATGCCGAAGGATTTTATCTCCGCATGGGTGCGAGGAGTTGCGGCCAGGAGCCCTCTTCGGTCGACGGGGTGCCCCGGTTTCTGCCGCGCCTCGAGAAACTGCTCTGACGACAGTTATTCGTCATCTTTGCATTCGATGCGCGCATCAAACCCGACCCACCTCCCGCTCATGTGCCGGCTTACACCCTTTGGCACTCGGATGATCGTCGTCTTCCTGGCGCTGCATGCGGCAGCCCTCCAGGGGAACCCTCAAGACGAATTCGTCCGCGGCCATTTGCTCAAGGAACCGGCCAGAAACATCCGGACCTATGCTCCGGACTGGTCGGCGCCCCTCGGCCAGCGGGTGAGGCCGGTGCCGGACGACCTGCTGCGGTATTTCCAGATCCTCGACCGGCTCGATGCCTACGAAAGCTACGAGCCCACGCCCGCGGAACGCGTCCTCCTCACCGAGTATCTGGCGCTCCTTCCCCTCCCGCTCCAACAGATGATGCGCGACCGACTGGCCGGCATCTATTTCATCAAGCACCTCAAAGCCAGCGGATGGACGGGCATCGCGTTGGACCCGGATGACGCGTCCAAACTTTACTACTGTCTCGTGATCAACCCCGAGTCCTTGCAGCAGGATCTTTCGGCTTGGATGACCAAGAAGGAAACGGGCGCATTCCTTCCGGACGACTCCGGCCTACACGTCCAAATCAACGCCGGCACTCAATACCGCGGCCTCCTTTATGTGCTGCTTCACGAAGGCGCGCACATGCTCGACTGCGCGCGCCTCGTCACGCCCTTTCTCGCCGCCGATGTCCGGGACCTCTACCAATTGGACGAGCAACCGACGACCTATACCCAAGCCATCTGGCGCGACTACGCGCATCCGCTCCCGGCCTTCGATTATCCGAAACGGGCCCAGATCCGGTTCTATGGTTTAGGTGGCGGCACCAAGGTTAAACTGTCCGACGCCCCGGCCATCTACCGTACGCTGCAGCACGGCCCCTTTGTCTCGATCTACGCGAGCACGAACTGGGCGGACGATTTTGCCGACCTCTTCACCTACACTTATCTGACCCACAAACTCGGGCAGCCCTATGAACTAACGATCAAGCAGGGCGAGACGTTCGTTTTTCGCTACTCGCCCATTGAAGGTGAGGGTGTCCGCGCGCGCCTGCCGGTGCTGAATGGGCTGCTGGATTCGCGGTGAGCGGAAATCACGCCCGATCGGAGCTCCGCCTGCGTCCTATTCGCAGTACGCGAAACCTTCCCGAGCTCCCGAATCGTTTCGCGCCTTGCGCATCGGGTCGGAGCCGTTTGCTTTGGCCTCTTCTCCGTGGCGTCCATCGACAAAAATTTCGTTCATCTCCATGTCCACTCGGACTACAGCCTGCTGGATGGCGCCTGTCGGATTGACCGCCTGATGGATCGCGCCGTGGAGCTCGGCATGGGCGCCCTCGCCCTCACCGACCACGGGAATCTCTACGGCGCGATCGAGTTCTACAACACCGCCAAGTCAAAAGGCATCAAACCCATCGTCGGCTGCGAACTCTATCTCGTCGAAACCTCGCGCCTCGAGCGCCACGGGCGGAGCGACGACGAAGGCAAAAGCATTTTCCATCTCGGCCTCCTGGCGCGAAACCTCACGGGCTACCAGAATCTCCTCAAGCTCGTTTCGGACGCGCACCTCAAGGGTTTTTATTACAAGCCCCGCACCGACCTCGACACCCTCGCCAAGCACGCCGACGGCCTGATCGGGTTCACCGGGTGCCTCGCCTCGCTGGTCCCGCAGCACCTCCTCCACGATCGCTACGAGGACGCTCAGAAAGCCTGCGCGCGTTTCGTCGATATCTTCGGCCGCGAGAATTACTTCGTCGAAATCCAGGACCACGGCATCCCCGAACAGCGGAAAATCATTCCCGGCCTGCTCAAGCTCGCCGAGGAATTCAAACTCAAGGTCATCTGCACGAACGACGTTCACTACGTCCGTAATTCCGACGCCGGCCCGCACGACGCCATGCTCTGCATCCAGACGGGCGCGAAAATCGAGGACGAGAAGCGCATGCGCTTCGACGGCACGCAATTTTACCTGAAGTCGCGCGACGAGATGTCGAAGCTCTTCCTCGAGCTCCCCGAATCGGTGACCAACACCCAGCTCGTCGCCGAAATGTGCGACCTCACGATTCCGTTCCCGAAAGGCAGCGAACGTTATCCGAAGTACCCGCTGCCCGTTGAAATCAAGACCGACCGTGCCGGCTACCTGCTCGACCTTTGCATCGCCGGCCTCAAGCGCCGCTACGGCGTCGACTACCACAGCCCGGACAAGGCCGCCGATCCGGCGTTGGGGAAGACCCTCGTCGACCGCCTCGACTTCGAGCTCAGCATCATCGGCAAGACCGGCTTCATCGATTATTTCCTGGTGGTTTGGGACTTCATCGACTGGGCAAAAAAACAGGACATCCCCGTCGGGCCCGGCCGCGGTTCCGGCGCGGGCTGCATCGTCGCCTACCTGCTCGGCATCACCAATCTCGACCCGCTCCGTTTCAAGCTGCTCTTTGAGCGCTTCCTCAACCCCGAGCGCGTTTCCCCTCCCGACTTCGACATCGATTTCTGCATGCGTCGGCGCGGCGCCGTCATCGATTACGTGCGCCAGAAATACGGCAACGACTGCGTGGCGAATATCATCACCTATGGCACGCTCGGCGCGAAGATGGTGATCCGCGACGTCTCGCGCGTGCACAACCTGCCGTACGCCGAGGCCGACCGCCTCGCGAAGATGATCCCCGACGAGCTGAATATTTCGCTCGAGGACGCCCAGCGGAAATCCGCGGAGCTGCGCGACGAAGTCGCGAAGAATCCCGCCGCGAAGAAAATCTTCGACCAGGCCCTCGTGCTCGAAGGCATGGTCCGCAACACCGGCAAGCACGCCGCCGGCATCATCATCACGGATCGGCCGCTGGAGGAATTCGTCCCGCTCACGCTGCAGGAAGGCGACGTGACCGTACAGTACGACATGAACGCGGTGTCAAAGCTCGGCCTGCTGAAGATGGATTTTCTCGGGTTGAAGACGCTGACGGTCATCGCCGACGCGATTGATAATATCCGGCGCACATCCAACCCGAAATTCGACCTCGAAACCGTCGGTTTCGAGGATCCCAAAACCTACGCGCTCCTCAACACCGGTCGCACCACCGGCGTCTTCCAGCTGGAATCCACCGGCATGCAGGCGCTCTGCCGCCAGATCAGCCTGTCGTCGATCGACGAGATCGTCGCTCTCATCGCGTTGTACCGTCCCGGCCCGATGGAATGGATTCCGGATTACGTGCGCGGGAAAAAGGACCCGAGCACCGTTAAATTTCCGCACAAGCTCCTCGAGGAAGTCTGCCGCGAAACCTACGGCGTGATGGTCTACCAGGAGCAGGTCATGGAAGCCGCGAAGATCGTCGCGGGTTACACGCTCGGCGGCGCCGACATGCTCCGCCGCGCGATGGGCAAGAAGGACCCGGTGGCGATGGCGCAGGAGCGCGACAAGTTCGTCGCCGGCGCCAAGCGCGTGAACGGGATCGAGGAAAAGACCGCGAACTCGATCTTCGACATCCTCAACAAATTCGCCGGCTACGGTTTCAACAAATCCCACTCGGCCGCCTACGCGGTCCTCAGCTACCAGACCGGTTTCCTCAAGGCCAACTACCCGGTCGAGTTCATGGCCGCCATGCTCTCGAGCGAACTCGGCAACTCGGAAAAGGTTTCCCACTTCGTCGCCGAGTGCGAATCGATGGGCCTGCAGGTGCTCGGGCCGGACGTGAACGAGAGCCGCGAAAACTTCACGCCGATCGGGGGCAAGATTCGCTTCGGCCTCGCGGGCATCAAGGGCGTGGGCGAACAGGCCGCGCAGAAAATCATCGAGGAGCGCGACCGCAGCGGCCCTTACCGGGACTTCGAGGACTTCATTTCCCGCGTCGACGCGCGCGCGCTCAACAAACGCGTGCTCGAGCACCTGGTGAAAACCGGCGCCTTCGATTTCGGCGGCGCGCCCCGCAAGCCGCTGTTCGAGGGCATCGACGGCGCCATGTCGACGGTCGCCTCCGTCGCGCGCGACAAGGCGGCGGGCCAGCACAGCTTCCTCGACATGCTCGCCGGCGAGGCGCCCAAGAAAAACGGCAGCGGCTCTCCGGCGGCGCGCATGGTCGTGCACGACACCGTCGGCGACTTCACTTCCGCCGAGCGGCTCCAGTTCGAAAAGGAGCTGCTCGGTTTCTACGTCTCCGGGCATCCGATGAATCTCTACACCGGGATCGCCGAAGCGGTGAACACCTACACGGAGGATGAATTGCTGCAGCTGGGCGATCGCGCGGAATTCCGGCTCTGTGGCATCGCTTCGAACATCGCGAAAAAACTCTCGAAGAAGGACAACCGCCCCTGGGCCGCCTTCACGCTTTCAAGCAAACGCGCCTCGCTGCAGCTGAACATGTTCGCCGACGCCTACGCCGCTTACTCGCAGAATTTGGTGACGGACACGCCGGTCCTCGTCCAAGGCAATATCATCGGGGGCAACGACGGCATGCGGATCAACATCAAGGAATGTTACCCGCTCGAGAATTTCGTGACCGGCATCGTGAAGAAAGTCACCTGGCTCCTGCATCCCGCGCATCCCGACCTGCCGGCATTTTTCCACACGCTGCGCGACGCAGTGACTCGCCACGCCGGCGACACCCGGATGGAGTTCGGCTTCGTCTTCGACGACCGCGTCGCGCCGGTGGCGGAGGCCAGTGGCGCACTCGGCTGGAAGTTGACCGCCGCCAAATTCCAGGAACTGCGCGCACATCCTGCCGTCGCGGGCGTCCAGCTGGAAACCAAGCGCCTCGACCTGAAACAGGACCGCCGCTGGTCGAAGCGCTAGGCCGGGCTGAGGCCGGCGAAAGTTGAAAGCCGAATGCCCGGTACAAGGTGGAGCGTGTTGTCCCCAACGCGCTGAGCGGCTCCGTCGACGACACATCGCGGGCAGACTCGAGCAGCGTCTTGGGGACAAGCCGCTCCACCTTGCTGATGGGCGACGCCGGAAGGTTTCACGGGGCTTGGAGCTTTCACCCCCGCGCTTGTGCTCCGCGCCCTTCGCCTTCTTGTTGGTAAACCACATGCCCGACCAAGCCACGCTCAACCATGCCGCGCAGATCCTCGCCGGGATCTCTGCCGACCAACGCGCGGACACGGCGCTGCGATTCTATTTCGAGACCCATCGCTACCTTCAGCCCGTCGCCAAGCGGGTGATCAGCCACACGGTGTTCACCTACTTCCGGTGGTTCTCCTGGCTCGACCCGCAAGCGTCGCCGCAGAAACGACTCGAGCACGCGGTCGCGTTGCAGGAACGTTTCACCGCGAATCCCAAATCGGTGAAAGCCGAGAGCTTGGCCGCCCTCGCGGTTCCCGCCTGGCTGGCCGGGGAAATGGAACTCTCGCCCGACTACCTTCGCCAGCTCCAGCGCGAACCCGCGCTCTGGATTCGGGCGCGGCCCGGGAAAAGTGCCGAGCTCGCGAAATCGCTTTTCGCCTGCGAGCCCACCGATCGCGCGCCCGATGCGCTCCGCTTCACGGGGACGCAGGACCTGTTCAAGACGGAGCAGTTCAAAACCGGTGAATTCGAAATCCAAGACCTCGCCTCGCAGCTGGTGAGCGTGGCCGCCGCACCCCAGCCCGGGGAAACGTGGTGGGACAGCTGCGCCGGCGAAGGCGGCAAGACCCTCCACCTCGCCGACCTCATGCAGAACAAGGGCGTCGTCTGGGCCACCGACCGGAACGGGAAGCGCATCGATACGCTGAAACGCCGCGCCGCCCGGGCGAAGCTTTTCAATTTTCGCACGGAGTTCTGGGACGGCGGCTCCCGGCTGCCCAACAAGGTCAAATTCGACGGCATCCTCCTCGACGCGCCCTGCAGCGGTGTCGGCACGTGGCAGAGAAATCCGCACGCGCGCTGGACGACGACGATGGACGACGTGCGCGAACTCGCCGCCACCCAGCTCGCGATGCTCAACAACGTCGCCGCCGCCCTCAAACCGAAGGGTCGCCTGATTTATTCGGTCTGCACGCTCACGCGCAGCGAAACCACCGCTGTGGCCGAAGCTTTTTCCGCCGCCCATCCGGAATTGGAACCGCTGCCGCTTGCCGTCGCGGCACCCGGCGCGCCCGATCCTTCGCGCGTCACGCTCTGGCCGCACGAAATCAACGCCAACGGCATGTTCATCGCAGGCTGGCGGAAAAAATCCTGAGCAGAACCCGCTGCCCCGCGTTCGAGCCCGATGCCTGCCGCCAAAGCCAAAGTCATCTCGAGCACGACGGTTCGATCCGACTTCAACGACCTTCAGGCGGTCGTGCATTACACCCGCGCGGCCCATCGGCTCGGGTTGTGGAAATCGGAAAAAATCCTCATCGAGCGTTTCTTCCCCGACAAAGGCGCGCGCTTGCTCGAGGCGGGCTGCGGCGCGGGCCGGGTCGCCGTTGCGCTGTGGGAGCTGGGCTATCGCGATCTCTCCGCCTTCGACTTCGCCGAGGAACTGCTCGTGCAGGCGGAAAGCCTCGTGCTGGAACGCGGCGCGCAGCTCAAGCTGTTCCACGCCGATGCCACCGCTCTCCGGAAATCACCGTCGCTTGACGGCGCGCCGTCGTTCGACGGCGTCCTCTTCACGTTTAACGGGCTGATGCAGATTCCGCTCCGGCGAAAGCGCCGCAAAGCGCTGCGCGAACTTGCCGCCGTCAGCCGGGTCGGGGCCGTGCTCATGTTCACAACGCATGACCGCGACAGCTCGCCGACCGAGAAGGCATTGTGGCGCCTCGAAGCGCTGCGCTGGGAAAAAGGCGAACAGGATCCGCGCCTGCGCGAATACGGGGATCGGTATTTCAGCGAGGAAGGCACCGGTCGCACCTTCATGCACCTGCCCGATCGCGCGGAAATCCTCGACGACTTGGCCGCGACGGGTTGGATCCCCGAGTTCGACACCATGCGCCGCGAGGTCGCGACCGAGTCGCGCGCCGTGCGGGATTTTTCCGACGACTGCCGTTTCTGGGTCGCGCGGAGGAATTGAAGAATTTCATTCACGCCCGCCAAACTGAAACGCCCCCAACCCCGCGCCGCCATGAAACCCGCCATCATCCACCTGCCCGCCTTCACCCTCGTCGGCCCGCATGCCCACTTCATCAGCGCCATGTCGCCCGACGCGAACAACCTGAAAATCATCCCGCCCCTTTACCAACAGCTCTTCGCGCGCAAAGCCGAGATGCCGCCTCCGCTCGATCGCTTTTCCTACGGCGCCTGCCGTTCCTTGCCGCCCTCCGAGCGAAACCGGGAGGATGAATTGGAATACATGGCGGGAATCAGCGTCGCGCCGCAGGCCAACGCGCCCACCGGCATGGGAAAGTGGACCGTGCCCGCCGCTTCCTACGCTCATTTCATCCACCGCGGCCCGATCTCCCAGCTCACCGAGACGATCAGTTACGCCCATGCTTCCTGGCTGCCGCGTTCCGGCTTCCAGTCCCCGAACGGCGCCTGCGAAATCGAACGGTATGACGACCGTTTCAAAGATGGCGGGGAAGATTCCGAAATGGATTACCTGCTCCCGATCAAGCTGGCGTAGCGCAGGCGGCCCGCCTGCTCCCGAATGGATTGTCCAGCGTCCGCGCACGAAAACACGGGCGGCGCGCTCAATTCTTCCCCCACACCAGCGGGAAATGTTTTCCCTTCAACTGTTCGCCATCGGCTACTTCGACGAACGGCTTCATGCAGTGGTGGCCCGACGCGACGTAACGCGTCTCGTCGGTCATGAAGTGCAGCGCAATCGCCCGCCGGGGGCGGCCACTCGTGTTCGCATGTGACCCGTGCCACGTGAGCGAGTGGTGATAATGCACTTCGCCTTTTTTCACCGGGCATTTCCGCACCGTGACTTGATGGCCTTCGAATTCCTTCGGCACGTCTGCGACGAAATCCTTCCACGTCGCGAGCTGCTTCATGTGGTCACCCCATAGGTGCGAGCCCGGGACCATGCTCATGCAGCCGTTTTCGACGTCGACGTCGTCGAGCGCGACCCACGCTGTCACCTCGGTCATCGGCGCGATGATCGGCCACAACGGCGCGTCCTGGTGCCACATGTTCACGCCGCCGGTCGCCGCCGGCTTGAATTGGATCTGGTCGTGCCAGATGCGCAGCGCCCGGGCGCCGGTCAGCTGCGCCATTTCCTCCCCGATCACCGGGTGCCGGATGAGTTTGGCGTAGGCGGGGCTTGCCTCCCAGATATTCACGATCTGCCAGACCGGCGCGCTGTCGTTGTGGGTGAAATTGTGGCAGAGGACCGGCTGCGGGATGTCCTTCCGGTCGCGCTCGGCGATGACGCGCTCCATCTCCGTGCGAAGTTCCTCGACCTCCGCCTCGCCGAGGACTTTGGAAGCGCGGAGATAGCCTTGGGATTTGAATTCCTCGATCTGGGCAGCGGTGAGCATGGGGCCCAATCTAGCGCTGCGCCCGCAGCTGTCAGGCGCCGAGACTTGGCCGCGACGCGCAGGTGTTGGCTATTTTTCCTGTCGGCCGGCCAGCAGGGCATCCCGGTAGTGCGCCGGCGACAGCCCGTCGACGCGGCGAAACACCTTGCTGAAATGACTCGCGTCGCGAAACCCGGTGCGCGCCGCGATTTCCTTCACCGACAGTCGGTTGTCTGCCAGCAGTCGCCGCGCTTCCTCCACACGCAGGCGGCGCAGATAATCCAGGGGCGGGTAACCGGTGACATTGCGAAACAGCGCCTGCAAACGACTCGGGCTCAGGCCGGAGGATTTCTCCAGCGCCCGATGGTCGAGCGGGCGCGAGAGATTTTCCGCCATGAATTCCACCATCGCCTGCACGCGGGTTTGATCGCGCCGCGCCGCGCCGCCCGGCCGCGGCTGCCGGGGTTCGGCCAGCAGCGCCAACAGCACGCCAGCGAGATGAGCTGAGGCCTGCGCGGGCCCGAGGACAGCTGAAGAACCGTGCACGGCCACAATGTCATTCAGGGCGCGCGCAATTCGATGACCGGAAAAAAGCCGGCGTTGTGCCACCAGGCTGAGCCCGTGCGTGAACCGGACCTGGTAAGGCCCGCGCCGGTCCAATCCCGCGGAAACCTTTGGCAGGCCGGGCGCAAAATCGAAATGCACGGCGATGTGTTCCCCCGCCGCGCGGTCGTCGGCTTCGAACGAGTGCGGCACAAACGGCGGGATGAACAGCAGGTCGTGCATCGCGTAAGGCCGGCGCATTCCGTCCAGCGTCCAATGGCCGCTGCCCGTCACAATCAGCACGAGTTCGTGGTCGAAAATGATGCGCGGCGGAATCGCGAGGAAACCGGCCAGGCGATGCGAGATGCGCACCACCGGATGAATTTCCTCGGGTCGCAGCAGGTGGTTCCGAAACCGCCCCAAGGGGCCGAAGGGCGCCCGACGCTCGACTTTCATCCCCGCTGGAATGCGGACCCTGGCTCCAATCGCAGCACACATGTCCCGGACGTTGTGCGGTTTGGAGAGTGACTCAAGGTGAAGTAGCGCAGGCGGCCCGCCTGCTTCCCGAAGTAGCGGACTTGCCCCATTGGGCGAACGTCCTACGTTCGGGCCCTTCATGTTTGCCGGACTCACCGATCGTTCCTGGCTGTGGCTCGCCGCCGAGTGCTACTTCGCGGGCCTTTTCCTCGGGACGTTTTTCCTGCTTCGCGGACGACGCGCTGGCCGCGGCATCAACACCGTCATCGCCGCCGGCTACGTGCTCCAGGTCATCGGCCTCTACGTGCGCGGCCGCGCCGTCGGCGGCTGTCCCCTCGGGAACACTTTTGAAATCCTCCAATTCACGGCCTGGTCGGCGATCACCCTCTACTTTTTCGTGGGCGTCACCTTTCGCCTCAGCCTCCTCGGCTATTTTACTTCCACGCTGGCCGCGGCCCTGACGCTCGTGTCGCTCGCGATCCCGGCGTGGGACGCGAATCGCCGCGACCACATCTTCGGCGGCAATTCCTGGATCGAGCTGCACGCCGCGCTCGCGCTGTTCAGCTATGGCGTGTTCGCGCTGCTCGCCCTCACCTCGTGCATGTTCCTGCTCCGGAACTATTCGCTCAAGACGAAGCATCCCGGCGGCGCGTTCACCTTTCTTCCCTCCATCATCGACCTCGACACGATCAGCGTCCGCCTGCTCGTGGCGGGGGTTTCGATCATGACCGTCTCGCTCGCCGTCGGCGCGGCGTACTGGGTGCGCGATACCAGCACGGTCAACCTCACGAAACTTTATATCACGATCGCGGTGTGGGCGGCCTACGTCGTGATGCTCGCGCTGCGCACCCGCGGCGTCCTGATCGCGAAACGTTTTTCGTGGGCCGGGGTGCTGCTGTTTGCCGCGGCGCTGCTCTCGCTGTGGCCGGTCGATGCCAGCCGTCATTCCAGTGAGCTCAATTCTCCCACCCGCGTGGTGCCACGATGAGTGCGGGAAACTTATTCGTCCTCGGCGCCACGCATCACACCGCGCCGCTTGCGGTCCGTGAACGGCTCTCGCTCGATGCGGCTGCGACCGAACTGCTTCGCGATGAGCTGTCACGGATCGCGGGCTTGAAGGAATTCACCGTCCTCAGCACCTGCAACCGCGTCGAGTTCTACGGCGTCGGCGAATCTGCCGCCGTGGCTTCCGAAGTCCAACGCGCCTTCTGCGCGCGCCAAGGCGTCGCCCCCCATGAGTTCGAGCAATTCCGCCTGAGCCTCGCCGGGCCCCATGCGCTGCAGCATCTGCTCGAGGTCACCGCAGGCCTCGACTCGCAGATGCTCGGTGAGACCGAAATCTTCGGGCAGGTGAAGGAAGCGTATGGCGCGGCGCAGGCGCGCGGGCACACCGGCGCGGTGCTCAACCGCGTTTTCCAAAAGGCCTTCCAGGCGGCGAAGCATGTCCGGACCAACACCGCGATCACGGAGGGGCAGGTCAGCGTGGCCAACGTGGCCGTCGAGTTGGCCGTGAACATTTTCGGCTCCCTCGCCCAGGCCCGCATCCTGCTTCTCGGCGCGGGCGAGATCGGCGAAAAGACCGCGCGCGCCTTCCAGAGCCGGGGCGCGGCGACGCTGTCGGTGACCAGCCGCCGGCTCGAGAGCGCGATGGAGCTCGCGAACTCCCTCGGGGCCTTCGCGCTGCCGTTCTGGCTGACGCCGGTGAAATTGACGGACTTCGACATCGTGGTCTGCGCGACCGCCGCTCCCGACACCGTGGTTTCGCTCGCCGCGGTGCAGGCCGCGATGCGCAAGCGTCCCGCGCGGCCGTTGTTCTTCATCGACCTGGCGCTCCCGCGCGATGTCGACCCCGGCGTCGCCGACTTGGAGAATGTGTTCCTCTACAATCTCGACGACCTCGCGAAGATCGCCGACGACAACCGCGCTGCCCGCGAAGCGGAAATCGGAAAATGTCGCGAGCTGCTCAACGTGCGCACGCAGGCGCTCTGGCGGCAGATCGAGCCGAGATTACAAGGCGGCGCCGGCGAAAGTGCGATGGGCGCGCAAACTGAATCGGCGTAGGGCCGGGTCTTCGACCGGCTTCTTGAATCGTCGTAGCGCAGGCATCCTCCCTGCCGACGCCATGCCCGCGTCCTCGCTCCGACTCAAAGAGAACGACGTCGTCCCGCTTGTTTTGCCAGGCCCAAGGGTTCGTGGACAGGGAGTATCGCGAACGGAGCGAAGCAGGCGGGCCGCCTGCGCTACGTCAGATGCCGCGCCAGCCAATCGTCCGCCGTGCCTCCGGCGGGCTGGCTCAGGAGCGCGCGCAACCTGCGCGCTTGGTCCGCAGTTTGCGCCCGACGCGGCTCATCATGAAGGCAGGCCCGCAGCTCCGCCGCCAGGGCCCCCGGCGTTGCCGCCCCTTGGATAAATTCCGGGTACATCGGCTCGTTGAGGAGTAGGTTCGCGATCCCGATGTACTTCACCTTCACGAGCATTCGGCCCATCACGTACGTCAGCGGATTCGTGCGATACGCGATCGCGCCGGGGATAGCCGCCAGGGCGCAGTGCATCGACATCGTGCCGGAACTGGTCAGGACCGCCGACGCCGCCAATGCCACCGACGAATCATCCGCCGATCCCGTGATCGGCGACAGGCGCACATTGCCCGGCGGATTCGCCGCGCGCAGCACCGCGAGGATGTCGTCGCTGGGATAGAGCACGACGGCCTCGCGTTCACCGCACGCCCGAAAGCCTTCGAGCAGCACCGGGAAAATCCGCGCCACTGCCTGCTTCCGACTTCCCGGCAAAAGGAGGACCGGGCCGCTGGGATCGTACCGGACCGGGGCGCGATGATCGGAAGCGACGAAAGGATGGCCGACAAATTCAACTGCGAGCGTGGTGTCGGCGTAACATGCGACCTCAAACGGGAAAATCACCGCCATCGCATCGAGGTCGCGCGCCATCGTAAAACGCCGTTTCGCTTTCCACGCCCAAATCTGCGGGCTGATGTAATACAGCGCCGTGATCGTGCCGCCGCCTTTCACGGACAGCCCGCGCTCGCGCAGCGCGGCGGCGAGCCGGAGGTTGAAGCCGGGATAGTCGATGAAACAGATCGCGCGCGGACGGTGCTCCGCGATCCAGCGGAGCGTCGCGTTGAACAGTTCGCGGAAGAACGGGTAATTCTTGAGCACCTCGACCAGCCCGACGACCGACGACGAAGTCAAATCGTGCAGCAGTTGGGCCCCCGCGGCCTGGAGTTCAGGACCACCGAGCGCCGCCACGACCAGGCCCGGATTCTTTGCCCGGAATTCGCGCACCATCCGCGCGCCGTGCTCATCGCCGGAGTGTTCGCCCGCGATGACGAGCACGTCGACTCGGCCCGCACTCGGAGGTGGAAGGCGGAAAGGCGCGCTCATTTCTGGCCGGCGCGAATCTGCTCGGTGATCGTGATCGCGACCTCGAGCGCGCTCTTGCCCAACGCGCCGCCGACCTTGGGCTGCTTCGCCTTCGCGACGCTTTCCACAAAATGCGCCAGCTCGAGCGCGAGCGGCTCGCCTTTCTCGATCGGGATTTCCTTCACCGGGATCGCACTCAGGTCTCCCGCTTTCACCAAGCCGATCTTCATCTTCAGGCCGTAGGCAATGATGTCGTTCTTCTTCACGAGGTGCCCGGCCTGGTTCATGAAATCGAGCGAGAGATAGGCGTCCGACTGGAAAATCCGGATCTCCCGCGCCTTCTTTGTGCTCATCCGGCTGGCGCTGAGATTGGCCACGCAGCCGTTCTGGAACTGGATGCGCGCGTTGGCGATGTCCTCGCTCTTCGAGAGGACGGTCACGCCCACGCTGTCGATCTTCACGATCGGCGACTTCACCAGTTCGAGCACGATGCCGATGTCGTGGATCATCAGGTCGAGGACCACTCCCACCTCCGTGCCGCGCGGCTGATACGGCGCGAGGCGTTCCGCGGTGATATAGCGGGGTTCGTCGATCTCCTTCTCGAGAAAACTCATCACCGGATTGAAGTGCTCGATATGCCCGACCTGCACGAGGCAACCATGCTGCCGCGCGGCGACGAGGACGCGCTCGGCTTCTTCCAGTGACGCGCACAGCGGTTTTTCGATCAGGAGGTGTGTCTTCTTCGCGAGCAACGGCAACGCGACCTCCTCATGCTTGTCGGTCGGCACCACCACCGAAACCGCATCACAGGCTTCGCCCAAGGCCTCCAGCGTCTCGAAGCGCTGGCACTTGAATTTCTCACAGATCTCCTTCGCCCGCGCGTCATTGGTTTCAAAAATTCCCGTCAACTCCGCACCCGGCAACCCGGCATAAACGCGCGCATGATGTTGGCCGAGCGAGCCGACGCCGGCCACGCCGCAGCGGATTTTGGGGGATGCCATGGGAGCAAGAGAGGAAGATCGGAGCAGGGTTGCAACGCGGGAAACCGGGTCGGGCGCAGTCTCGCCCAGCTGCTTTCCACGAGCCGCCATCCGGGCCATCGAAAAAAGTCGAAATCGGAGATGGCCTCGCAAGACTCCGCCCCACCCTCCCCATGACCACGACCACGTCCGCCGGCCTCACCGCTCCCCTTCCGGAAACCGTCACCAAGGACATCATCGACCAGTTTTACCGCGACGGAAACGCGATCGTGAAAGGCGTGCTCAGCACCGAGGAATGCGCGGCCCTTCGCGTCCTGACGGACGAAGCCGCGAAAAGCAGCCCATCGTTCATTGTCCGCAATCCCGAGGAAATGAACATCGCGTTCGCGCGCCTGTTTATCCGCGAACCGATCCTGTCGCTCGTGCAGAAAATCCTCGGGCCCGAGGCGCGCTTTTGCGGGCAGAACGTAATCCGAAACGTGCCCGGGCAGTCGATCTCGCACTGGCACGTCGACGACAAACTCGAGTATCCGCTGCCGCCCGACGTCCCGCGCTGGGATGCGCGCGTCCGCCTGCCAATGACGTGGCTCAGCGTGCAGGTGCCGCTCAGCGACATCACCTCGCCGGAGGACGGCCCCACCGAAATCGTGAAGGGCAGCCATTATTCCGGCCGCGTTTCGCCGAAGGAAAACCCGGTCTTCGAAGGCCGCGGCGCCGAACCGGTGCTGTGCCACGCCGGCGACATCTACATTTTCAATCATCAGCTCTGGCACCGCGGCAGCCCGAACACCGGCAAACGCACGCGCTACCTGATGCAGCTCCAGTACGCCCGCGGCGATTCGCTTGCCTGGCGTTGTCAGGGCGCAGTGCGCACGCCGGCATTGGAAAAGGTGCTCGCGGGCGCCGACCCGAAGCTCGTCGACCTCATGGTCGGCCCGCCGAAATACGTCTGAAGTAGCGCAGGCGGCCCGCCTGCTTCCTGAAGTAGCGCGTAGCGAGTAGTGAGTAGCGAGTAGTCGGACCCCCAAACGCACAACTCCACCGCCGGTTGGTGTATGAGCATGCTCGCTACCCGCTACTCGCTACTCGCTACTCGCTACTTCCACCAAGCAGGCGGGCCGCCTGCGCTCCTTTACTCGAAGCGGCCGGCGTGCAGTCGCAGCTGGCGCGAGCAACTCGCGGCGTGATGCGTGTTGTGCGTCACCAAGACGAGCGTAGTCCTGGTCTCGGCGCTCAGTCCCACGAGCAGCTCAATGATCGCGGAGCCCGTCTGCTCATCGAGATTTCCCGTGGGTTCGTCCGCGAGGATCAGTCGCGGTGAATTCATCAACGCGCGGGCCACGGCCACGCGCTGACGCTCGCCGCCCGACAACTGCGTCGGGAGATGATGCGAGCGCTCCGCCAGACCGACTCGCGCCAAAAGGTCCTTGGCGCGGGCCAGCTCGGGCGCGCCGGGTCCCTTGATGATCCGGGCGGCCATCAGCACATTCTGCAGGGCGTCGAGTTCGGGAATCAGGTAGAACGATTGAAACACGATCCCGAGATACGTCGCACGACGCCTGGCCCCGGTATCCGGCGAACCTTCCCAGGTCAGCGTGCCGGAATCGGGCGCGTCCAAGCCGGCGAGCAGGTTGAGCAGCGTCGACTTGCCGGAGCCGGACTCGCCGCGGATCGAAACGGTTTCGCCCGCGGAAACCTCAAGGTCCACGCCCCGCAGCACCTCGATGCGGCGGTCGCCGCTCAGGAATGTCTTCGCCAAACCCCGCGCGCTGATGACGGCGTTACTCACTGCGCAGGGCCTCCACCGGCTTGAGCCGCGCGGCGATCGCCGCCGGGATGACGCCCGCCAGGGTCGAGAGCACGAGCGCGGCAATGACAATCACGGCAATATCACGCGGCTCGAGATGCTCGGGCAGGTCGCTGAATTGATAGAATCGCGCGAGGAGCTCCTGGCCGCCGGTAAGATGAGTCAGGGCGCGCACCAAGTCGTTGCGGAAATACAGCAGCGTCTTACCCACCACCACGCCGAGGCCGGTGCCGACCACGCCGATGAGCACCCCCTGCAGGCAGAAACAAATCGCGATCTCGCGCCGACTCGCGCCCAGCGCGCCGAGCAACCCGATCTCGCGCGTCTTTTTCAGCACGAGCACGAGCAGCAGGCTCATCGTGAGGAACGCCGCCACCAGCACGACAAAGAGCAGCACGAACATCATCATGTTTTTCTCGAGCTGCAGCACCCACAGGAAATCCGCGAAACTATCCCGCCACGAAAAGGCCTGCACGCCGCGGGGCAGCACCGCGTTGATCCGCGGGACGACTTCATCCTCATTGGCGCCGGGGGCGATGCGGACGTTGACGCCGTGGACGTCGCGCACGAGCCCGTACAAATCCTGCGCGAGCCGCAGCGTGCAATACACGGTTGAGCTGTCGAGCTGCTGCTGACCGACCTCCAGCACGCCGACGACCTTGACCGACCGCGGCAGGATCACCTCCACGTCTTTTCGCGCCAGCATCAGCGGCGTATAAATTTCCAGGGTCGATCCGAGCGGCGCGCCCAAGGCGTCGGACAGGCCGGCGCTGAGGATCACGGAATCGTCATCAAGCGCATCGAGGGAGCCGATGCGGACGAATTTTCCCAGCGACACCACGCGTTCAACACTGCCCATGTCCAGGCCGCGCATCTGGGGAAACGCGGGTTTGTTCTGGTACTGCACCATCAGGATGCCGGAAGCGTAAGGCGTCGCGCCGGCCACGCCGGGAACCGCCTCCACTTTTTTCACGATCGAGTGGTAATCGCTGATCAGTCCGCGCGCCTTGATCTGAATCTCGCCCTCGGTGTCGACCATCATGCGGCGGATCTGGAAACCGAAACCGCCCATCACCCCGAGCACCACGATCAGCAGCGCCACGCCCAGCGCCACGCTGAGCACCGAAATCGCCGTGAAAAACGGAAACCGCCGCCCCGTCGGGAAAAGCTGCTTCAGGGCGAGGTAGAAATACCAAGGCATGGGTCGATGGCGGATTTTGGATTGCGGATTGCGGATTCGGCCCGGAGGGCCGCTCTCGCTGCGGGGTCTTTCCGGTTAGCGCGAGGCCGCGAAAATCTCAGGGCGAGCTCGGTAACGTTGGGGGCAATCACGCCGGCCAAATCAGCAGGCGCCTTTCCAATCCGCAATCCGCAATCCGCCATTCAGCTGGCTCCGCCACCTGGGCGCAGCTGCGGGAAGAGGATCACGTCGCGGATGCTTTCGGCGCCAGTGAGGAGAATGCAGAGACGGTCGATGCCCACGCCCATCCCGCCGGCGGGCGGCATGCCGTGCTCGAGCGCGAGCAGAAAATCCTGGTCGATGTTCTGCTGTTCCTCGCCCGCTTGCGCCTCGAACATTGCGCGCTGCGCGTCGGGGTCGTTCTGCTCGGAATAGGCCGGCGCGACTTCCATGCCGCCGATCGTCAATTCGAACACGTCGAGCACCGTCGGATCCTCCGCATTCAGCTTCGCCAGCGGGCACAGCTCCTTCGGCAGGTGCGTCACAAACGTCGGCTCGATCAGCGTCGGCTCGATCTTCTTCGAGAAAATTTCGTTGGTGATTTCGAACTCCTCCCACGTGGGATGAATCGACAGCCCGAGCGCCTCGGCCTTCGCGACCTTGTCCGCCTTCGGGAGCGCGAACCAACCCGCTTCGCCGGTCGCCGCGATGATGAGATCCTTGTAACGCACCTCGCGCCACTCGCCGCCGAAGTCGATGTCCTGGCCGCTGCCGGCATGCTTGATCTTGAGCGAACCATCCGCCGGCTTGATCACCTCGCGCACCAGGCTCGTGAGCAGGTCGCGGATCAACGTCATCATCCCGCGGTAGTCGCTGTACGCCTGGTAAACCTCGAGCATCGTGAACTCGGGATTGTGGCGCCGCGACACGCCTTCGTTGCGGAAGATGCGCCCGATTTCAAAGACGCGGTCAAAGCCGCCGACGAGCAGGCGCTTCAGCCGGAGCTCCGTCGCGATGCGCAGGAAAAAATCCACGTCGAGCGCGTTGTGGTGGGTCACAAACGGCCGCGCCGCCGCGCCGCCCGCGGTGTTTTCCAACACCGGCGTTTCAACCTCCACAAAACTCTGCGCCTCGAGGAAACGGCGGATGTGCGACACCACGCGCGACCGCATCAGCAGGCGCGCGCGCGACTCCGCGTTCACGATCAGGTCGAGGTAACGCTGGCGGTAAACCTGCTCGGCATCGCTCAGGCCGTGCCACTTTTCCGGCAGCGGACGCAGCGCCTTGGAAACCAGCGTGAAACTCTCGACGCGCACCGTGACCTCGCCGGTCTTCGTCTTGAAAAGCGTGCCCTTCGCGCCGAGGATGTCCCCGAGGTCGAGCTTCTTGAACGCCGCGTAGGCGGCATCG
This sequence comes from Verrucomicrobiota bacterium, assembly GCA_028293545.1. Lineage (GTDB taxonomy): Bacteria > Verrucomicrobiota > Verrucomicrobiia > Opitutales > Opitutaceae > Opi-474. The sequence goes on from JAQGOP010000052.1 coordinate 42,254, forward strand.
CCGACGACGTCCTTCTTCACGTACAGCTGGACCTGGCCCTGCTGGTCCAGGATCTTCACGAACTGGCTCTTGCCCATGTCGCGGATCACGACCAAGCGACCGGCGACACTCACCGTGACCGCGTTGTCCTGGCCATCGACATGGAGCTTGATCGCGTCACCCGAGAAGTGCGTGGTGGCAAAATTCGCACGGAATGGATCGACCCCCGCCGTACGCATTTCGGCGAGCTTTTGCCGCCGCACGGCATGCTGGTCGTGGCTGATATCGATGGGAGTGTCGCTCATGAAGGGTCAGGAAATAGCCATGACCCGCCAACCGGGGCAAATGGAAACTTGCCGTGGCGCAGGGCGTTCACGCGTAGCGCAGGCGGCCCGCCTGCTCGGGGCTCCACCGTCGCTAGTGCTCTAGACAATCTCCCGACTGCGGAGCATCTTTCCCCCGTGCCCGACCTGCTCATCCCCATCGTCGTCAGCGCCTGCCTGGGCGCATTGGTCGGCCTGATCCGCCAGTGGAGCGACCAGACCTCGCCGGAGGGGAGCGTCGATCTCGGCGGCGTGCGCACGTATTCGTTTTGGGCCATCCTCGGCTGCCTCGGCGCGGCCTTGGGCGAAACCGCGACGCCGGCCTTGCTCGCGGTGATCGTGGGCATCGTCGGCGTCCACCAAATCGTCGCGATGGCGAAGATGCCCGCGCCCCATCGACCCGGCGGCACGACCTTCGCCTCCGCGCTCCTGACCGTGTTGGTCGGCGCGCTCGTGTTCTGGGAATATCGGCAGGCCGCGGCGCTCGTCACCGCGACAATCATGGTGCTGCTCGGTTTGAAACAGCCCCTGCATGCGTGGACCCGAAAGTTCACGCCCGCCGACATGCGCGCGACACTCCAGTTTGTCGCGGTCACGGGCGTCATTCTTCCACTTGTGCCCGACCAAAACTTCGGGCCCTTCGAAGCCTTCAATCCCTATAAGACCTGGATGCTGGTCGTGCTGATGTCGGGCATCGGCTTTCTCGGTTACCTCGCGATGCGCCTGCTCGGCGCCGGCGCCGGCATCCTCATCACCAGCCTGTTCGGCGGACTCGCTTCGAGTACCGCGACCACGCTCGCGTTCAGCCGTCGCAGCCGGGATGACCCCAGGCTCTCCGAACATTATTCGATGGCCGTCGTGATTGCGTGCAGCGCAATGCTCGCGCGCGTGGCGGTGGCCGTCTCGATCCTCAATCTCCAACTCGGGTTCAAACTGATCGCGCCCTTTGCTCTCATGGCGCTTCCCGGCGCGCTCTATGGCGCATGGCTCTGGTTCAAGCGCCAGCCAGGTAAGGGCTCCGGCACCGCTCCGCAGATCGCGAATCCGCTCACGCTGAGAACCGTGCTGAAATTCGCGCTGCTTTACGCCGTCATCGGCTTCCTGGTCAAAGCCATCACCAGCCTCGGTTTCCTGAAAACGGCCCTCCTTCCGCTGAGCTTTTTCTCCGGGATGACCGACATGGATGCGATTTCGCTCCTGATGGCGGGAAGCGAAGTGAACGGCACGGTGCCGCTCCATCTCGCGATGCAGGCGGTCCTGGTCGCGGCCGCGAGCAATTCACTCATCAAAGCCGGCTTCGCCATCAGCCTCGGTTCGCCGGTGCTGAAGCGCGAAATTTCCGTGGTTCTCGGCCTCACCGCCGCCGCCGGGGTCGCGGGCTGCTGGATTTTCTAGGCGGAGCGAGTTCTCCGCCCCGCGTTCCACCGTCGGCGTGCGGCCAGCCAGAGCGCGAAGGCCGCGGCGATCCACATCGACGGCGGCGCCGGCGTTTCCAGGAAATCCAGCGCCGTGTTTTGTCCCAACTTGGTCCGTTCGCTGAGTTCGAGGAGGCGCCACTGGGCGGCACGCTCGACGACGATGAATGTCGTGCTCGGGATCAGCACGCCACTCTCGCGGCTCGCCTTGACCACTGCGGACAAATCCTCGGCGCCGCGTCCCAGCGCTTTCGCGTAATCCGCTTGCCGACTTTGCAGCGCCATCGCCTGCGCCCACGGCGTCGATGCCGGCTGTAAACTCATTCCCTCGAGCGGCAGCCAGTTACCCTTCGAAGGTGAGAAGAATTCCGGCAGCGTTTTTTCGCCGGAATCGAAATGCACGAAGCGGTGGGGAACGAAGGGCCGGATCGATCGGCCGAGGCGCACGAGCGGAGCAGCGGCACGTTCGGGAGCGCGATGAGTGACCGCGGATCCATCGCTCCCAATCTCCTCGAGCTGAACTGTCGGCACGATCTCCGCCCACGCATCGACCAAACTCGATTCCATCAGCCGGGTTTGGGCGTGGCGGCTCAGTATCACGAAGATGGGCCACGCCGGCAGCGGGACCCCTGCGTCGTTTGATTCCAAATCGAGATCCCGATGGCGGCGGAGCGCGCAGGCGATTGCGAGATCAGCATAGAAGCCGCCCGCCTTCGGCAGCTTCGCCCGGTAATTCGCCGGCGGAGCCGCGATCAATTCGTCGAGGCTCGTCAGCGGCTTCACCAGGTCCGCGACCTCGTAATTGGCCAGGCTCACCCGCGCCGAATGCACCGCGGGGAATTTCTTCCGAAGCGAGTTCAACGCCGGCCCGAGATCGCCGTCGAATCCGTTTCCTGCCGAGCGGTCGACAATCACTTCGAGATACGCCTCGCGCTTTACGTCCGGCAACGAGCCCGGCGGAATTCCCGCCAGCGCCACCCTGAGCTCCTCACGCGCGACCTGCGGACGCGAGAGCCGGCCGAGCGCGCGAAGCATTTCCGCCGCATCCGCCAAGCCCGTGAGCGATTCTGTCGAGGCCACGCGCACGGGCACCAGGAAATCGATTTCGACGGTGGTCGGTTGTTCCCGGTCAGGCGCGACAGGAAAGACTTTCAGCTGGAGCTGGTCGGCCGCGTTGTAGAACAGGATCCCTGGATCGCGGCGCTCGATGTCACGGATCATGGAATACACCCACAGCGCGGTTTTCTTTTCAAAGATGCGCCCCGGGACGAGCGCCCCATTTACGCTCAAGCGGAACCCGTTGACAAATACGCCGCTCGGCAACGGGAGCTCCTGCACAAATTCAGCCGGTGAGGCGCCGTGGTTTCGAAGCGTGAGCGCGATCGTCACCACGGAGTTTTCCTCGCCGGCCGGATGAACCCGCGCGGTTACAGCTGCGACGTCCACCGTCTGCGGCATCCTCGCAATTTTCCCCATTTGCGTGCGGCGTCGCACGCTTCCGCCTCCGAAGCCCGAATGCTGCCGCACCGGGTCCGTCGAAGTCGTGGTGTCCTTTCCGCCGAGGAATATTTCCTCGAGCCGGCCGAGTTTGTCGTCGGGCAGGACCAAGCCGTCGAAGACCAGCCAGCTGTAGAAGTCGGACAGCATCGGGTAATAAATCCCGTCCTTGTAATCCCGATGACTGCGCAGCGCGCGGCTGAGGTTCGCCAGGCTCGAATGAAACGAAACATCACCCGCCTTCACCTCCGGCGCGTAGACGTAGTCCAGCGCCGCATGGAGCGCGGTCTTGTCCGCCAACCCGCGCACGACAAAAAATGACGGCAGGACGGCGAATGAAAGCACCGCGATCACCACGCGCCGCAGCACGCCACCACCGAAGTGCGGGCTGACTCGCGCCCGATTCAGAAGCAGGAGATGCAGGACAAACAGGACCGTTGGGGTCAGGATCAAAAATCCGCTGCCGAAGGCGATGATCGCGATGATCGACAGCGGGGTGTACGGGAGAAAAGTCAGGAAAAAATACAGCGAGAACGGCAGGGTCGCCCAGAGCAGTGCGAAGCTGAGCGTCGGTCGACGGCTCGCTTGGAACGAAGCGAACGCCATGACCAGCGCATTCGCCGCCGTGATGATGTAGACCTCGGTCGCCTGGAAACTTACGGGAAATGGAATCTGCCGATTGAGCAGGAGGCCGCAGACCGGGAGGACGAGGGCGAAGACCAGCACCGCGATGCGCTCCATTTCCATTTCCCAGCGGCGCAATGCCCGGAAGGCGTAAAGCAGGGCGCCGACAATCCCGACAAACATCAGCACGCCCAGGACCACGATGATGGTGATAAAAACCGCGGTGCCCAACCAGCGCAGGGTGAAGGTTTGGGCGATGCGGCCGAGAATCTGAGCCAGCAAAAACAGCAGCAAAGGCGCGCCTGCCGCCACGCCCAGGCTGACCAGGAGCATTCGGCCCGAGTTACCCGACAACGGGGTCGAGGCCAGCAGCAGGACGCCCCAAAAAAGCGGCATCATCGCAAAGGTGAATTGGCAGAACACAAACCGGTCCTGCGGATAGATCCAGGTGCGCGGGATCACGTCGCTTGCCCAGTTCGTGGCCCACCAAAGATACGCGACCTGCACCACGATCGCCGCGATCCCCGTCCACGCCGTCGTGCTGGGGCGCCCCGAGCCGAGGCGCGAAATTGCGAAGAGAATCAATCCAATGAGCGCGTTGCCCAATCCTCCGAGTCCCAGCAGGAGCGCGCGTCCCAACTGGTCCTCCGTCATGTCACCTTTCACGATTCCGTAGGCGCGGAAATTAAGCAGCAGCAGCACAGCTATCGGGAGCACCCAGATCCAGAGAAACGCCGACGGGGCGGTAAGCAGGCGCGGCAAAAGCGGCGCAACTGCGACCGAACTACGGGCGGGAGGCGTCGAGACGGTTTCCATGTAAATCGAGGATGAGGTTGAGGACGATGAGCAAGGGCAGGAAAACCGCCGCGCCCGTGAGCATGTGGAGCATGGGTCCGTACGAATCGGGAAAACGGGGCATCAGCCAGCGGTGGGCTTGCACGACCACGATGATGCGAAGCGCGTTCACACCGATGGCCACGGGCGCCGCAAAGGCGAGGCCGCCGAGGATGGACACGCCCAGATTTTTTCCGCTGCGCGACGCGAGATGCCACGCGAAGAGCACCGCGACCATTAGGAAAAAACCTCCGCCGCTACACGCGGTCGAAACCACGACGGGACGATCCCACATCGGCAGCAGCCAGCCTTCCGCGACGCGATCCATCGTCACACCGCTGAAACCGGCCGCCAGCCTCGCCGCGCCGCGGGCGAGAATTTCAAGTTCCGCCCGCGGAAATATCCACGACACCAGGACTGCCAATCCCGCCGTCCCGACGCTCGCCCACCAGGCCCGCGCCCGCGGCGCCCTTAATCGTTTGGAGGTTTCCTGATCCATGGCGTCGATCCTAGGGGCCGCATATGACGGCCGTGTGAAACGGCGATGAAGTGTCGATGAAAACGTCCTTTTCGCCGGCGGACCTAGAGTTCGAACCCCGCGAGCACAGCGGGATCGCGCACCTGCTCGATGGTCGGTTCCGGACGCGACCAATCGAGCACGCCGATCAGCAGCCGATAATACCGCAGGCCGAAATACGCGACGAGCCAGCGGTCACCGCGGCGCGCGATCACCTCCATGCCGGTGACGTCCGCGCGGATCGTTTTCGGTGTCACGTCGGGCCACCGGAATGGATTGTCGGAATCGACATAACTCCACGCATGATGCCCGCCGAAAAAAAGGCGCCAGCGATCCCCCAGCCGCTGCACGTTGCTCGACTCGCATTGGTTCCAACCGGAAAACGCATACGCCACGCCGGCATCGCGCCACGTGACGAGGTCTGCCGAGGAGGCACGCGCCACGCAGCCGCCGCCTTCTTTCGTCACCGCGGTGTAATACATTTCAAATCCCCCGTCGTGCGCGATGACGTGCGCGTCGCGACACGCTGCGCCTCCGGACGTCGGGCAAAAGGCCCAGCCATATTCCTCGGGCCGGATCACGGGACGGTTGCCGACGCGTTCCCAGTGAAACAAATCCGTCGAGGTCGCCACGCCGATCCGCTGGGTGTTGTCCGTCGCGACGCCGGTATAGAACATCCAGTGCTTTCCGCCGTGTGAAATCACGAACGGCGCGAACACGTGGCCATGGTCCCAACCTTTCGTATCGATGAAGAAACACGCCTCCTGTGTTTCCCAGTGCACAAAGTCGCGCGTCGTCGCGTGCCCGAACCAGGTTTCATTTCCCGGCAGGCCGCAGCTCACGCCGGGCGTGCCCGCGATGTGGTAGAGATGCCAGACTCCTTCCGCGCGGTGCAGGCAGAAGTCCTTCAGGTAAAAACCCAGCGGCGCGTACCCGACCGTCAGCCAATCCTCCTGATGCGACCGCTGCCGCGCGACAGCGTCGAGGTAGCATTGATAGTCTGGGTTGGCCGGCATGTTTTTTTACCGCGAGTGAACGCGAATCCGGAATCCAAGCCCTATTGGCGAAACATGCGGAAGGTCGGGGCTCCTAATTCGGGTCCATTCGCGGTTAAAAAAACTTCACCGCTGCCAGCGCTGGTTCATGCCCGGGAATTCCGGGAACGCCACGTGCGGTTCGCTCTGGTACCAGAAGGCGGTCGAAGCCACGTCCTCCGTGAGCGGTTGGTAGATGTGGCCCGGCCACCAGCCGAGCGTCTGCACGGTCACGCGGAGGTCCTTCGCGAAGCCGATGCTGTCGACCAGGTGCCAGCGATAGAGGCTGAAATACCGCGGGCCATCCGCGCTGCCGGTGTGCGCCAGCGGCATCCCGACGAACGGCGCGTTGAATGCCTGCTCGACCTGGTCCTTCTGCGGGTGACGGAAAAAACCCCACGCGCCGCCGAAATAATCCTCGGTGCCGTTGTCGCAGATCGTCGGAAATTCCTTGTCCCCATCCAGGTAAAATTTCACCTCGCCCTCGCCCCACCAGCCGCGCGAGAGCGCCGTCCATGCCAGGTAAGTCCCGACGTACAGCCCCTTCCCCTTTACGCCGTCGAGGATCGTGTGCTCCGGATGTTCGCGCGACGTCAGGCTGCGCCGCCACTGCGCGTGGAAATACGCGGCGTTCGCGGGGACGGAATGCAGCTTGTAGAGGACCTTGTAGGCGATGATGCGCACGTCGGCCTTGCCGTCGTTGCTCAGCGTGATGCGCGCGTGCTTGCGGAACGGCATCTGCCAGTAACACCCGCAGCCCCGGTGCGGCGCGACGACCACCGGCAGCGAGGTGACCTGGTGGGGCTGCGTGTCGAAACCCATTGCGAAAAAATCCCCCATCGGCGCTTCGACCGACGGGGTCTTCTCGTCGTCCCAATACATGCGCAGCACAAGCGTGCGAAATTCCTCGGCGCTCGCCGTGATCCAGAACTGGTTGATGCAGCCCGGGCCCTTGATGTCCGCGAGCGTCGCCGTCTCGCCGGCCTTCAGGCTGATGAACGGCCGCACCTTCCACCCGCGGCCCAAGTGCTTCGCCGGGCCGCTGTGCGCGAGGAACGGGTCCTCCGGGTTGGGATCCCAGCGCGCGGCGCCGCCTTTTTCGCCGGTGGGATTCTCGGCGTTGATCATGCGGGTGACCGCGCCGCCTTGGAAAGGCAGCTGCCCGAGCAGGTGGTTCATGGAAAGCGGAGTCATGGGGAAAAATTTGGACGGTGGGGTGAAACAGGGGAGACTGAGAGCGCTAGGGTTCAGCCCGCAGCGGCGCAAAGGCATTTTCGCGCCGGCGGGCGAGGACTATCGGTTAACAGCTCACCGCCGCGCGCCAAGCTGAACGAAGCTGAAAATTAACGCGGCACGATCGAGCGATCTCCGCCGCCCTTGCGCTCGAACGGCGCGCGAACACATTGCCGCCATGCTCGCGCCCACCCGCACCGACGGAACGAGGACCCTCGATTGGGGCCGCACGTCCTACCAGGCCGCGTGGCGCGCGCAGGATGAACTGGTGCAGCAACGCCTCTCCGGCGAGATCGGCGACACGCTCGTGCTCACGGAACACAACCCGGTCTTTACAGTCGGGCTGCGCGGCGGCGCGGAAAAAAACCTGGTGTGGGCGGGAGATCGCCTGGCGCGCGAAGGCGTGGAGGTCGTTAAGACCAATCGCGGCGGCGATATCACGTACCATGGACCGGGCCAGGTCGTGGGATATCCGATCGTGTCGCTCGCCGCGCGGAAGGACCTGCATGCGTACCTCCGTTTTCTTGAACAGGTCATGATCAACAGCCTCGGCACCCTCGGCCTGGCCGCCGCCCGCCGCGAAGGAAAGACCGGGATCTGGCTCGGCCCGCGGAAGATCGCCGCCATCGGCGTCGCCGTGAAACGCTGGGTCGCCTACCACGGCTTCGCGTTGAACGTGACGGTGAACCTCGACCACTTCCAAGGCATCGTGCCGTGCGGGATCAGCGCGAACGATGGAACCGTCACCTCGATGGAAACAGAGCTCGGACGATCGATCGACCTGGAGGAAGTGAAGGCCGTGCTCGCCACGGAATTCTGGGCGCTATGGCCCCGGTTCCTCAGTCAGGCGACAAACGGTTTTTAACCGCGAATGGACGCGAATGAGCGCGGATCGATTCCTGTTTTTCATCCTGGGCAGCAGCATAGGATCCGCTTCGGGCCTCACGTCCGCTCCGATGACCCGCTCGCACTGGAACCCTCGCCGCCGGGCAGGATGACAAGCCCGGATTCGCGTTCATTCGCGGTTAAAATGGCTCGAAGCTTGGTTTCTTGGGTGCCGCCCAAATCGAAATGTCCCTTGTGCTTCAGGGTCATTCGTGTCCATTCGTGGTCCCTCACCTCCCCTGATGGACACTACTCGTAAACCTTCCTGGCTCCGCGCGAAGTTGCCCTCGGGCCCCGGCTATGCCGCCACGCGGCGACTGGTGGACGAGAACAAGCTCCACACGGTCTGCCAAAGCGCGCAGTGCCCGAACCTCGGCGAATGCTGGTCGCGCGGCACCGCCACCGTGATGATCCTCGGCAACATCTGCACGCGCTCGTGTAATTTCTGCGCGATCCAAACCGGGCGCCCGACTGAGCTCGACCTCGGCGAACCGGCGCGCGTCGCCGACGCGGTCGCGAAGATGAACCTCAAGCACTGCGTCATCACCAGTGTCGCGCGCGATGAATTGAAGGACGGCGGCGCCGGCGTCTGGGCCGCCACGATTCGCGCCATCCGCCACCGCAATCCCCACACCGCGATCGAGGTGCTGGTCCCCGATTTCAAAGGCAACATGGAACACGTCGACATCGTGCTCGATGCGAAGCCCGACATCTACAACCACAACCTCGAGACGGTGGAGCGCCTCCAGAAACCGGTCCGCGTGCAGGCGCGTTACGACCGTTCGCGTTCCGTGCTGCGCCACGCAAAAGGCCGCGGGTTCGTGACGAAGACCGGGATCATGCTCGGCCTGGGCGAGGAGCGCCACGAAATCGAGCAGACGATCCGCGACATCGCTTCGGACCACACCAACATCCTCACCGTCGGCCAATACCTTCAACCGACGCCGCAGCATCTCCCGATTTCGCGCTGGGTGCCGCCGGAGGAATTCATCCACTGGAAAGAATTCGGCCTCGGCCTCGGCCTGGGCGTGGTCGAAAGCGGCGCGCTCGTCCGGTCGAGTTACCACGCCGACGAACAGTCGCAGAAATACACCGGCGTCGAGCATCTGAACACGGCGAACGCGTTGGCGGCGGGTTGAGTGGCTCCGGTCGCTCCACGCGTTGCGGGGAACGCGTTCCACCTTGCTTGAGCTTCCGGGCTTCGCGGAAGCTGGGAGTTTTGCTCCCGCCGGCCCGGAGTTTTCTCGTGCCCTCGACGCCGCAGTCCATCACGCTCACCCCATGAAATCCCGCCGTGAGATCGTCGAAAACTGGCTCCCGCGCTACACCGGCGTGCCGCTCAAAGATTTTGGCGAATATATCCTGCTCACGAACTTCGGCCGGTACGTGAAGCTTTTCGCCCAGCAGCATCGCGTCCCGGTGCTCGGCAAGGACAAGCCCATGTCCAGCGCGACGGCGGGCGACATCACCATCATCAATTTCGGCATGGGCAGCGCGATGGCCGCGACCGTCATGGACCTCCTGAGCGCAATCAAACCGAAGGCGGTGCTGTTCCTCGGGAAATGCGGCGGCGTGAAACACCGCGCGGAAATCGGCGACTTCATCCTCCCCATCGCCGCCATCCGCGGCGATGGCACGAGCAGCGACTACTTCCCACCCGAGGTTCCCGCGCTGCCGTCGTTCGCCCTGCAGAAGGCGATCTCAACCACCATCCGCGACCATTCGCGCGACTACTGGACCGGCACCGTCTACACCACCAACCGCCGCGTGTGGGAACATGACGAAGAATTCAAAAAGTACCTCCAGAAGATCCGGGTCCTCGCGATCGACATGGAAACCGCCACGATTTTCATGACCGGTTTCCACAACGAAATCCCCACCGGGGCGCTGTTGCTCGTGTCCGATCAGCCGATGACCCCGGAAGGCGTGAAGACCGCGAAGAGCGACGAGCAGGTCGACGGAAAATTCGTCAACGACCACCTTCGCATCGGCATCGACTCACTGAAGCAGCTGCTGAACAAGGGGCTCACGGTGAAACATCTGAAGTTCTGAGCGTACCGCAGGCGGCCCGCCTGCTCGGGAGATTGGGATCCGGGAATTTGAACCGAAGGCCACCAAGGTAACGAAGAGCTTCCAGTTGGCGGAGTCATTCGTGGCCCTTCACAAAATAGGTTTCGAGACAATGGCCCGAGGCGTTTTCGCGAACCCAAAACCTCGCGGGGCAGCCGCCCCCCGCCTGCGGCACCCGGGCACCGGTCCGAGACACGGCGTTATGGACCCGATCCCCGCACCGTCGGGTGCGCCTGCAGCCGGAATTTGCGCGGGCTCACCCCAAACCGCCGGCGAAACAGCGCGTAGAAATGCGACAGGTTCGTCAGGCCGCAGTCCAAGGCGATGTCCATGATCGGCCGCGAGGTTTCACCGAGCTGGCGCGCGCTGTAGTCCATGCGCGCGGTGTTCACGATTTCGGTCGGAGTTTGTCCCAGCGAACTCACCGCCATGCGGGCGACGTGCGAGGGACTTCGTCCCGCCAGTTTTGCCAGGGCCAGGGTGCCGCCGGCAAACTGCTCGGGCCCGGTCATGCGACTGCGCGCGGCCTCGAGCCACTCCGGCACGATCTTCGCCCCGCGCATGGGCTGGTGAAGCAGGCCCGGCAGCTCCATCAGGAATCCGTCGAGCACCACGCGCGGTCGACCCGCCGCCGACAGGCGTTCCGCCCACTGCTCGAGCGCCGGATGGGCCCGCGCGTCGAGCGGCCACGCGCGATCCGCCGGCGCGTGGGCATAGGGGTCGCGCTCGCGCGGGAAATACCGTCGGCGCACCTCGGCCCAGCGGCGCGTCGGGAACGCAAGGTTCAGGATCCGCAGCGGGGCCGCATCCGAGCCCGTCACGTGATGGCGGTCCTCCGGCCGGATCAGGAACATCCGGCCAGCCTGCAGCGGCACGGTCCGGCCGTTGAGCAGGTGCTGGCCGGTCCCGCGCGCGATCCAAAATAATTCATGAAAATCGTGATCGTGGTAATTCACCGCATTGCCCGAAGTCAGTTCCGTCTGGGCGAAGTGGTACGATTCCCCCGGTTTCACGAAATCGGCTAACTTGAAATGAAGGCACGACCGGGGCATGACAGCAATATAACACAATAAAACGCGCTTTTATGGCAAGATTTCCCGTCCGAACGATGATATAACACAAGCATGGTTGCCTCATCCTCCGCCCCCACCGCCCCGACTTCCCACCCCCGCCTCACTCCCGCCGAAGTGGCGACGTATCGCCAGGAGGGTTACCACGTTTTTCGCCAGCCGGTGTTTCCGCCGGCGAAATTCGCGGGCCTCAGGAACTGTTTCGAAAACATCCTGGACAACCTCGAGTCGGACGTGCGTCCCGAGTCGATGGACGTCCCGCACTTCCAGCATCCCGAGCTTTTCCAATGGTTGTTTGCCGACGAGATCCTCGACCTGGTGGAACCGATCCTCGGGCCGGACATCGCGTTGTTTGCGAGCCACTTCATCTGCAAGCCCCGCGGCAACGGCCAGCGAGTGCCGTGGCACGAGGATTCCACCTACTGGAAGACCATGATCACGCCGATGGAAGTCGTGACCGTGTGGCTGGCGATCGATCCCGCCACGACGGAGAACGGCTGCATGCGCATCATCCCGCGCACGCACAACACGGGGAAGATGGGTTTTTCGGATTACGAGGACCTCACGGAGAAGGCGGTCTTCAGCAACGAGATCAAGGCCGCGCAGCGCGACATGACGAAGGTGATCCCGATCGAACTCGAAGCCAACCAATGCAGCCTCCACGACGCGCGCCTGATCCACGGCAGCGAAGCCAACACCAGCACGAAGCGGCGCTGTGGCTACACGATGCGGTACATCAGCACGAAGGTGCGCGAGGACCACGAGAAGGTGGGCCAGTGGCACCATCTTTACCTCGCGCGCGGCAAGGACTATGCCGGCAACGTTTACGGCGATCCGTCTCGCGCCTACCCGGATCTTGCGCGCTTTCGGGCGAAGCACGGGAAGAGCGGACACTAGGGAATTGCGGATTTCAGATTGCGGATTGCGGATTTGAAGACGGCAGCGCGGGTGGAACGTGTTGTCCCCAACGCGTTGAGCGGCTCCGTCCGCGTTTAAATGTAGACGGAGCCGAACAGCGCCTTGGGGACAAGTCGCTCCACCTCGCTCCTTCGTCGCCGATTCAGAAGAGCGCGGCGCCAGCCGCGGGTGGAACGCGTTGTCCCCAACGCGTTGAGCGGCTCCGTCCGCGTTTAAATGTAGACGGAGCCGAACAGCGCCTTGCGGAGAAGCCGCTCCACCTCGGAGGAGCCCGCTTACGGCACGACGTCGAACCAGAACGGCACGAAGGTTTCGCGTCCGGCCAGTTTCACCTGCGCCCAGATCACGTAGGTGCCGGCGCGCGGGATTGTGATCTTGAAATTCAACTCCGGGTGCACCGCGTCCGGCGGCTTCGTGAGGTCCGTCTCCATCGGGTGAAGATGCGCGAAGCCGCTGCGCGCCGCGTCGAATGCGACGAGATGCGCATAGGCGCCCATGACGGGTTCCATTGGCACGGGGCCGCGACGACTGTCCTCGATCAGGAATTTCAAATCCGTCGGCTGGCCCGCGTGGATCGGCCGCGCGCCCGGCCGGAGTTCAAAATGAAAACCGCCCTGCTCCGTCGTCCATAACTTGGTGAGAAACGAAACCGATGGACCGACTTCCCCGCGGCCGAGAACCGCGAGATCCGCGTTCGCGTAGAGGCTCCGGCCGGTCGCGACCGGCGTGAAGTCGGCGAAGACCCGATACTCGCCGCCCTGCTTCGGCGAAAAGGCGAAGGTCCATTCCCCCAGCGTTTTCGACGGTTCCGGATGCACGTGCTGATAGTCCTTGAGCGACGGATCGACGATGAGCAGGTGCAGCAGGCGCGTGTGCGAAACCAGGAGATCGACCGGCGTGATCGCCTTCCCGCTGGCCGTGCGCAGCGCGAGCGTGCAACGCACTTCGCTGCCGACGGCTGCAGGCGCCTCGGTCCGGATCGTCATCGTGACCGGCGAGGCCACCGCCACCACGGGGATAAACTGCGGGTTCAACGGGTCGCAGAAATCGATCGGGTTTTTCGCCGTCACGCGAAAATCCATGTGGCTCAAATTAGTCCCGGTCGGCAGCCACCGAAAAATCGCGAAGATCGCGATGGCCACCACGGTAATGATGAAGATCTGGCGGCGTTGCTTGGAGTCGAGAGACATGGAAAGGGGGAAACTCGAATTTCGGATTTCGGCCTTCGGATTTACCTCAGCGGTGCTTCATCTTCGCCACGAAATCCTGCGGCTCCCAGGCGGACCCATCGGCGCGGTGGATGATCCGGCCATTCGCGTCGATCAACAGGGTCGTGAGCGTGTGGGTCAGGAGGTTGTCCTTGAATTCCGCGAGCACGCCGAACTGCTTGAGCAGGTCCTTGATTGCGGAGTCGGGACCGGTCAGCAGCGAGAAATTCGCGGTGTCGATCCCGCGGGTGACGGCGTAGTCCTTCAGCACGGCGGGCGTGTCGTACTCCGGGTCGAGTGTGATCGAGACCAGCTCGAGGTTGTCGACGCCGCCTTTGCGCGCGAGTTGCTGCGTGGCCATCATTTTCATCGTCGCGGCCGGGCACATCGTCGCGACCGGGCAGCGCGTGAAGATGAAATTCAGCATGACCTGCTTGCCGCGGAATCGTCCGCTCTGGGCGACGCGGCCTTCCTGGTCGTAGAGCGCAAAGCTCGGGATCGTTTCGCCGACCTCACGGTAGGCTCCGTTTCCCCGAATCAAGGTATCCTGCCTCAGCGCCGCCGCCTGGGCCGCGATCGCGCCGCTGCCCGCCTGGTCGTCGGGCCAGATCTTCTCGAGCCGCCAGTCGCCTTTTTCCACCGGGATGGTTTCACCGCGAATGCGCTGGCCGGGCTGCGCGGCGGCGACGTCGCTCGCGGAAACGGCGAACTCCATCGTCATCGCCGGCATCAACCCCTTGATCTCGTCGTGTTGCACCACCAGCACTTTGCGCGCGACGTCGGCGGAGATGACCTGGCCGGTGAGCGGGTACCTTTTTTCCTGCGGAGCAGCATTCGCGGCGGTCGCCGGCTCCGAACGGCGGCACCCGTTGGCGGCGAGCAGCGTGAGCGCGCCCGCGACGAAGAGCGCATAAGATTTCATGACACTACGGATTCGCCGCAGGATAAAATTGTCAAAGGGTTTGCGGACGAACGCAGAGCACCTTCTGCTCGCGAGTCCTGCTGCTCATGGCCTCCTCCGTCTCCGCCGGTCGCACTCCGGTCCACAAGCCCGCCCTCGCGTTGTTCGCCGGGATCGGCACGGCGTGGGTGTTCGTGCTGGTGATGCTGGGCGCGTTCACCACGAGCATCGGCGCCGGGATGGTGTTTGCCGACTGGCCGCTTTCGAACGGCTCGATCAATCCCAGCGGCTGGCTGACCGACATCGCGAAATTCGCGGAGCACTCCCATCGCCTGAGCGCGGGGTTGATGAGCACGATCACGATCATTCTCGCGGTCTGGCTGTGGATGACCGAATCGCGCGGCTGGCTGCGGAAGCTCGCGGTCTTCGCCGTCGCGCTCGTGCTGGTCCAGGCGGTGGTCGGAGGGCTGCGCGTGCTGCTCGACCACCAGCATGTGGAAATGGTGGACACCAGCGTAGGCCGGCTTTTCGCGATGCTGCACGCGGTCCTGGCGCAGCTGTTCATCTGCACGCTCCTGGCCGTGGCCGTGGGGTGCTCGAAACGCTGGATCGCGGGAAACCCGACCCCGATCAGCTGCGAAGTGCGCCGGGCGGGCGCCATCTGCTGTTTGCTCCTTTTCATCCAACTCGCGATCGCCGCGATCATGCGGCACAGCTTCGCGGGCCTCGCGATCCCGACGTTTCCCGCGTCCAATTTCCACGGCGGCCTGCTGCCGGTGAACTGGAATTTTCGCGTCGGCATTCATTTCGCCCATCGCGTGATGGCCGTCGTGCTCCTCTTCGCGCTGCCGTGGTTCGTGATCAAGCTGCGCAGCAACGCCGGGACATCGCGCGCGATGCGGCTCGGCGGGCTTGGGCTGATGCTGCTGCTTGCCACGCAGATTTTCCTCGGCGCGCAGATCATCTGGTCCTACCGCAATCCCTACGTGACGACCGGCCACGTGCTCGTCGGCGCACTCACCTTGGCGACGACGTTCTGGCTGGCCTGGCTGGCGCACCGCGACGTCGTCGAAGGAAAAACCGCCCGATGAACCCGGCCGATGCCGCCGCGCCCGCAAAATTCGGCGATTACCTCGAGCTGACGAAGCCGAGGCTGAGCCTGCTGTCGGTGTTGACGGCGTTGGTCGGGTATTATGCGGCGCGCCCGGCGCCCGATGGCTGGCGCCTGGTTTTCCTGCTCATCGGCACGTCGCTCGCCGCCGGTGGCGTGGCGTCGCTCAACCAATGGATGGAGCGCGACACGGATGCGCGGATGAAGCGCACCGCGGACCGTCCGATTCCTTCCGGGAAAGTCCCCGACGGTTCGGCGTTCGTGCTGGGACTCCTGATGTGCATCGCGGCGCTGTTCCTGTTGTTCGCGAAAGTGAATCCGCTCGCGGCGCTGTTCACGCTCCTGACGATCGTGTCGTACCTGTGCTGGTACACGCCCGCCAAACGCTGGTCGCGGTGGTCGACCGAAATCGGCGCGATCGCGGGTGCATTCCCGCCGTTGATCGGATGGGCGGCCGGCGAAGGGCGGGTGACGACGCTCGGCTGGATCCTCTTCGGCATTCTTTTTTTCTGGCAGATCCCGCATTTCATGGCGGTCGCGTGGACGCATCGCCGCGACTATACGAACGTGGCGTTCCCGATGCTTCCGGTGCGCGATGAATCCGGCGCGTGGGTCGCAGGCTGGTCGTTCGCCAACACGGTTTTTCTAGTCGGGGCCAGCCTGCTGCCCAGTTTCCTGGGACTCGCGACGCCGTATTACGCTTTCGCGGCGGCGGTGGCCGGGCTGTGGTTCCTGTGGCGCGCGGGGAATTTCCTGAAGCCCGCGACGCGCGATGCGGCGGCGCGAAAACTTTTCCTGACCTCGATCGCCTACCTGCCCATCCTGCTGGGCGCGCTCGTGGCTGACCGCCTGATTTTCAAACCATGACCATTCGCGACATTCCCGCGCTCAATGCCTCGCTCAATGGGCTGGCGACGATCCTGATTTCAATCGGGTTCATCCTGATCAAGAATGGCCGCATCCAGGCCCATCGTCGCGTGATGACGTCGGCGATGGTGGTGTCGGCCCTATTCTTGGTCGGCTACTTGACCTATCATTATCAAACGCAGGGCCGGCCGACCAAATTCGGGGGAAGCGGTGCGATCCGCACGGTTTACTTCACGATCCTCTGGACGCACATTCCACTCGCTGCGCTGGTTGCCTACATTGTCCCCCGCACTTTCCTCCTCGCCATAACCGGGCAGTTCGAACGGCACAAAGCGTGGGCGAAATGGACGTTTCCCATCTGGTATTACGTCTCGGTGACCGGGGTGCTGGTATATTTCTTTCTCTATCAGTGGTGGCCGGCGAAGTAAAATTTCGAACCGCCCGCGCCGGGCCGTTTTAACCACGAAGGGCCACGAATTCGGGCTCGAGCCCCGGAGTAGCGTGCAAATCGGCCAGATTCGGTCAGCGCTACCCTGGTCCGTTGGAATCCGCGAAAGCCGTCTGGAGTCAGATTCGCGTCCATTCGTGGTTAAACAGTCTTCAGGGTTCGCTGGGCACAAAAAAGCCGGGCTTGGGGCCCGGCGTTTTTTAGGTGCGTTGGAGGCGCGCCTTACTTGACGACAAGTACGCCTTTCATGCCCACGGCAAAATGCGCCGGGAAGCTGCAGAGGAACGTGTACTCGCCGGGAGTCGTGGGCGCCTTGAACGTGACTTCGCCGGACTTGCGGGGCCCGAGCAGCGGAATGTGCTCAATGACCTGGTTGGCGAGCGCCGGCGGGAAATATTCATTTTCCTTCGCGGTGCTGGCGGCCTTGTCGAAGGCCTCGGCGTCGACGCCGGCCTTGAGGAGAATCCAGTTGTGACCCATGACTTCCTTCGGCTGCGCGCCGGTGTTGGTCAGCACGACGGTGATCTGCTCGCCGGCCGCGGCGTCGATGCGGGTCACGTTATACTTCATGTTGTCGCCCGCGGTGATTTCGATGGTGCGCGGACCGGAAGAAGCCGGCGCCGCCGCAGGCGTGGCGGCGGTCGTGGCCGGGGCCGGGTCTTTTTGGCCGCAGCCGGCGCAGATGAGGGCGACCAGCGCGGAGGAGATCAGGAGTCGAGTTTTCATGGGATGAAAAATATCCGCGCAGCGGCGTGGGGACGCAACCGCCAACCGAAAAAAGGGCTCGCGACTAATGTCCGCTCGCAGCAGCGATAATAGCACTCGGCGAAAAAAATTTCGTGACGGTAATTTCCTGAAAGTTCGCGGAGGAATAGGGCTTGAAATGCCCGGGGGTTCGCGGACTCTTTTGCCGCTGGCATTCTTTTGCCGACCTTCCATTTCCACGACTGCATCATGCGTTTGAACTCACTGCTCACCACCACTGCCCGCTGGGGCCGCGTCGCCCTTGCGCTCGGCGGCACTGCTTTTCTCACGGGCTGCGATCTCAATTTCTGGCGGATGGACGGCCATCAGTCGACGATCTCCGTCGCGGGCCCCGTCGCCGTGGCGCAGCGAAACCTGTTTTACGTCACCTGTTGGGTGACGTTCGTGATTTTTGTGATCGTCGGATCGGTCCTCGCCTATGCGACGATCAAATTCCGCGCCCGCTCCGAATCGGAAGAGCTGGCGAAACCGGTCGAGCAGGGCCACGGCAATCCGCTGATCGAGGTCGGCCTGATCGGCGCCTCCGTGCTCGCCCTGGTGATCATCGCGATCCCCACCCTCTCCGCCATCACCTACACGCACGACGTGCCGGAAGCGGAGAAGTCGAACGCCTACGAGGTCACCGCGACCGGTTACCAATGGTGGTTCCATTTTGAATATCCGAGCGAGCAGGTGCCGAATTCCGGCCCCCTCGTCGTGGCGAACGAGCTCGTCGTTCCCGCTGGCCGCCCGATCCACGTCAACCTGCGCTCGTCGGACGTGATCCACAGTTTCTGGATCCCGAAGCTGGCGGGCAAAGTCGACATGATTCCGAACCGCGGAAATTACCTTTGGTTTCAGGCCGATGAGCCCGGATATTATTGGGGCCAATGCGCGGAATATTGCGGCGATTCGCACGCAGTCATGCGCTTTCGCGTCATCGCGCTCGGGCCGAAGGAGTTCAACGAGTGGTTGAATCGCCAGATGGCCTCCGCCCGCGTCGTTGCCCCAGGCGCGGACCAGCCAAAGGCGCACTTCGCATCGTACCGCACGGAATTCAAGCGCAACGAAAAGGGCTGGAGCGACAAATTTGAGCTCAACCCGCTCGACAGCTGGCGGGTCCACCAGGAAGCGGACGTGAAGGCCGAGGACGTGGCGCTGATCCAGAAAGGTCGCGAAACGTTCCAGGCGAAGACCTGCATTGTCTGCCACACGGTGCGCGGACACGAAGGCATCGGCGTCAACGGCCCGAATCTCACCCATGTCGGCGCCCGCACGACGATCGCCGGCGGTCTCCTCGAGAACAACCCGGAGCAGCTCGCGCGCTGGCTCCGTCATCCCGACGAGGTCAAGCCCGGCAACAAGATGTACCACGGAATCGGCGCGATGGCCGGTTACGTAAAGATCGAGAACGGCAAGGAAGTGAAGAACATCGTCCTCGACGAAGCGGACATCTCCGCCCTCGTCGCCTATCTCAGCAGCCTCAAATAATTTTCTAAATGGACGCCACGGTTAAATCCAACTTCACCGCCAAGGAGCCGCATGCTCCGGCTAAATCATCGGTTTTCTGGCGGCCGACCGCCAAAACCGGCCTGATCAGCTGGCTTACCACGGTCGATCACAAGAAGATCGGTTTCCTTTACGGTCTCGCCGCCCTGATGTTCTTCCTCGTCGGCGGTTTCGAGGCGCTGCTGATCCGGCTCCAGCTCATGGTGCCGAACAACACGCTCCTCACCGCGCAGCAGTACAACGTGATGTTCACGATGCACGGCACGACGATGATCTTCCTCGCGGTCATGCCGCTCGGCGCCTGCTTCTTCAACATCATCATGCCGCTCCAGATCGGCGCGCGCGACGTTGCGTTCCCGCGGTTGAATGCGTTCTCGCTTTGGACGTTCGTCGCCGGGGCGATCATCATCAACATCGGCTGGTTTCTCCCCGGCGAAACCGCTCCCGACGCCGGCTGGTTCGGCTACGCCCCGCTCACGTCGAAGGCCTTCAATCCCGGCCATGCCACGGATTTCTGGGTGCTCGGCCTCCAGCTCCTCGGCGTGGCGTCGATCGCCGCCGCCCTGAATTTCATTGTCACGATCATCAACCTCCGCGCGCCGGGCATGACCATGATGCGCCTGCCGGTGTTCACGTGGATGACGCTTGTCACATCGTTTCTCATCATCCTCTCCTTCCCCGCGATCACGATCGCGCTGGTCGAGGTCATGATGGACCGCCAGTTCGGCACGAACTTCTTTGAAGTATCCAACGGCGGCATGCCGATCCTGTGGCAGCACTTGTTCTGGATCTTCGGCCACCCGGAAGTGTACATCCTGATCCTGCCCGCGATGGGAATCATCTCGGAAATCCTCCCGACCTTTTCGCGCAAGCCGCTCTTCGGCTACCCGATCGTGGTGTTCTCCGGCGCGGCCATCGGCTTCCTCGGCTTCACCGTCTGGAGCCATCACATGTTCACCACGGGCATGGGCACCGTGGCGACGGCGGCATTCTCGCTCGCGACCATGGCGATCGCCGTGCCGACCGGCGTCAAGATCTTCAACTGGATCGGCACCCTCTGGGGCGGCCATCTCAAGATGCGCACGCCGATGATGTTCGCGCTCGGATTCATCTGGATGTTCATGATCGGCGGATTCTCCGGCGTCATGCACGCGGCGGCCCCGGCCGACGCGCAGCAGCAGGACAGCTATTTCGTCATCGCCCATTTCCACTACGTGCTGATCGGCGGTTCGCTCTTCGCGCTCCTCGCCGGCATCCATTACTGGTTCCCGCTCGTGGTCGGCCGCCAGGTCAGCGACTTCTGGGGCAAGCTTTCGTTCTGGGTCGTGTTCGTCGGGTTCAACGTGACGTTTTTCCCGATGCACTTCCTCGGGCTGAACGGCATGCCGCGGCGCACGTTCACCTACGACGGCAACATGGGTTGGAACACCGCGAACTTCATCGCGACCTGCGGCGCATTGATCCTCGCCTCCGGCATCGCGATTTATTTCTCGGTGATGATCTACACCTTCTTCAAGGGCCAGAAAGCCAATCGCGACCACTGGGATGGCCGCACGCTCGAGTGGTCGCTGCCGAATCCCCCGCCGGAATATAATTTCCGCGTGATCCCGACCGTCCACGCCCGCGACGCCTTCTGGTACGAGAAGCACCACCGCGACGAGATCGAGCGCGAAAACGCGGAGCACGCGAAGGAAGACGAGGCGCACGGCGGCATCCACATGCCGTTCCAATCGATCTACCCGCTGGTTGCGAGCTCGGGCGTCCTGATCGGCGCCTTCGGCGCCTGTTACCACACGCTCATCGTCGCCCTGATCGGCGGCAGCGTGATGCTCAGCGGCATCTACCTGTGGGCGATGGAGGGAGCCGACGGCTACCACATCCACCTCGATGCCGAGGGCAATGTGATCGAGGACCACGACGCGAAGCATTAATCTTTTCCACCTTCCATGAGCAGCAGCCACGCCGCCACCGGCGCCATCGATCATCATCACGATCACACGACCACGACGGGCATTCCGAACAAGAAACTCCTCATGTGGGCGTTCCTGGCGTCGGACTGCATGTTCTTCGGTTCGCTGATTTCCACGCACCTCGTCTACCGGCTGCATCCGCCGCCGGGAAATCCGGTGCCGCGGGAGGTGTTCGACATCCCGCTGACGTCGTTCTCGACGTTCATCCTCCTGATGTCGTCGCTGATGATGGCCCTCGCGGTGAATGCGATCCAGAAGGGCAACCTCAAGAGCATGCGTTTCTCGCTGCTCACAACGATTTTCTTCGGGGCGATTTTCCTCGGCTGCCAGGTCTTTGAGTTCACGCATTTCGTGCACGAGAAGCACATGACGATCACGAACAGCATCCTGGGAACGACGTTCTTCACGCTGACCGGCACGCACGGCACGCACGTCGCGATCGGTGTCCTCTGGCTGATCATGATGTACGTCCGCTCGTTCAAGCCGGCCGATGCCAGCGCGCACCCGGGCTGGTTTTTCCGCAACGTGCTGCATGTCGCGGCGGTCGTCGGCCTCGTGCTCACGGCCATGTTCTCCGTACTCGCGCTGGTGGACGCGCTTGAAACCGGCGGCGGCATCGGTGCCTTCGCCAGCCATAACGTCGCGCTTGTCGCGGGGCTCGTCATCACGGCAGCCGCGAGCGTCATCCTCGCCCGCCCGAAGGGGCCGGTCCAATTCAGCGAGGCCAATGCCATCGATGTTGAATCGATGGGCCTTTACTGGCACTTCGTCGACATCGTCTGGATCGTGATCTTCACGGCCGTTTACCTGCTCGAATACCTTTGATTCCCATGAGCGATTCCCACGCCACTTCCGCCGCCGCTCCCGCGCATGACGCCGAGGAGAATAAATTCCAGATCTACGTGCAGATCGCGATGCTGCTCGCCGTTATCACCGGCGTGGAGATCGCGGTCATCGGCCTGCCCTTCACAAAATGGCTGCTGGTCACTACGCTCGTGGTGCTTTCGGTCGTGAAGTTCATGTACGTCATCTTCTACTTCATGCACCTGCGCTGGGATAAGCTGTTCTGCACCATTTTGTTTTTCATCGGCCTGGTCATCGCCGGTGCGACCATGTGGGCGCTGCTCGAGCTGTTCGGGATGCACGACAGCATACCGCTGACTTCGGTCGCACTGGACGCGGTGGCCGACATGGCACGCCTCGTTTGAAGTAGGAAACCCTTTCCTTCCTTTTCCACGGCGGCCCTCGGGCCGCCGTTTTTCTTCCCCATGATCGACTGGCGCCACTGGCACAATGAGCCCTTCCTCATTGCGGGCCTCGTGCTGCTCGGCTGGTTGTGGGCCCTCGCCGCCGGCCCCTTTCGTGCGCGGCTCGCTCCCGGCGCACCATTTCCGCGACGCGAAGCCTGGTGCTTTTATTCGTCCCTGGTGTTGTTTTACCTGACAGTCGGGTCGCCCCTCGACCAAATCGGCGAACGTTTCCTGTTCAGCGTGCACATGGGGCAGCACCAGCTCCTGATGTATCCGATTCCCGTGCTGTTCCTGTGCGGGGTGACCACGTGGATGGTCGACGTGCCGCTGGATCGCCGCGCGCTGCGCGGGGTGCTTCGCCTGGTTTTCAGCCCGCTCGGCTGCGGCGCGGCGGCCACGCTGGTCATCGGGATCTGGCATGCGCCGACCCTGTATGAATGGGCGCTGCAGGACAAAGTGGTCCACGTCCTCGAGCATTTATGCTTCTTTGCGGCGTCCGTCCTGTTCTGGTGGCCGATGCTCAGCCCGTCGCGCGTTTACCCGCCGCTCGGCTACGGCGGACAGATGCTGTTTCTCTTCTGCCTCGAAGTGACGATGACGCCGCTTTTCGCGTACGTGACGTTCTCGCCGAACGTGCTCTACCCGACGTATGAATTCGCCCCGCGCATCACCAGCCTGAGCGCGGAAGACGACCAGCTCCTCGCGGGCGTGATGATGAAGCTCGTAAGCATGGTCGTCTCGCTGATCGCGTTTGGCGTGAGCTTTTATCGCTGGAGCCGGACGCACGAGGACGGCGCGCCAGGGAAAAAACCCCAAGCTCCAGCATTCAAGCCCCACTGAAACTTCGAAGGCGGGGCGCGAACGTCCAGCTTACCTCGGTCAGGTTTTTGATGGTTTCATTGGAGCTGGGAGTTTTTCCGCCGCCAGCAACCGCTCGGCCAACGTCCGCGCCTGCGCGCGAATTTCCGGCACCGCGGTGCATTCCCAGAGCACGCCCTTGAGCGGCGCGCCGAGGGTGAAGAGCCAGCCGACCTGGGTCCCGTCATATGCGAGCACCTCCCCTGCCGTCGTGGCGCTCAGCCCCAGGGCCAGCGGATCGTGCCCGATCAATCCCCGCGCCAGCAGGTTGATCAGCAACGGATGCTGGTATTTCGAATAATCGCTCCTCGGGCCCGTGCAGTTGATCACCTTTCCCACCTTCACCGTCTGGTGCTGCCCCGTGTGGCGGGAGCGAAACCGTGCTTCCACGCCGCCGTCCGTTTCCACCAGCTTGTCCAGTCGACCCGCGTAGAAAATCACCTGCCCGGCGGCGCGTTGCGCCTCGATCTTTTCCGCGACGTCGGGCGCGAGCCGGTGACGATGTCCTTCCCAGAATGGACGCACGTGGCGCATGAAGCGGGCGCGCTCATCCCACGACAATCCCGCCCACAACGAGGGAGTGCGCGCACGAATCGCGTCGAGCACCGGGCGCCAATCGATGCCGCGTGCAGCCGCGTTTCCGACCTCGGCCCGGATCCGGCGCATGAGGGCGCGGATCGTCGTCGGCAGTTTTTCCCCAGCGAGGAAATCCGCATAAGGCGCGGCCGCGCGGTGGACCTGCGGCAGCAACCCGCGGCGCGAAAGGGCGTGGATCAATCCGCGGTGCCCTTTTGAGCGCAGTTCCAAGACCAGGTCGACGGCCGTCAATCCTGCGCCTACGATCAGGACTTCCGCCTCGGGCTCAAGGCCGGCGAGCACCCCGGCGCGCCACGGCACATGCACGTAACGCTGCGATCGGTAAATGGGGAGTGAACGCCGGATCGGGTATTCGCCCGGCAGGTTGCCGAGCGCGAGGACCACTTGCCCCGCGACGAACGCCCGCCCGTCACCGCAGCGGAGCCGGACCTCGCCGGTTTCGGTTTCCAGGTCGATGACCTCGCCCTTGATCTCC
The DNA here is from genome assembly GCA_028293545.1 of Verrucomicrobiota bacterium. Classification (GTDB taxonomy): domain Bacteria; phylum Verrucomicrobiota; class Verrucomicrobiia; order Opitutales; family Opitutaceae; genus Opi-474. The sequence goes on from JAQGOP010000052.1 coordinate 66,591, forward strand.
TCGAAAGCCACCCCCGGCGCCGCGGCTGCGCGCGCCTCCGCCAGCATCGCGCGAAGATATTCCCCGAAAATCCAGCGCGGCAGGAAATCCCCGGGCGCCACCGTCGCAGGAAACCCGGGCGTGCTTCCCCGTTCCGTGACCCAACGCTGGAAGTGACCGATGTCGTCGGGAAACGCCCCCATCCGCGATGCCGGCACGTTGAGGAGGTGCTCGTGATTTTCCGTGCCGTACGCCACGCCGCGACCGACATCGGTCATGCGTTCGAACAGCAACACCCGCGTGGGCGCTTGCGCCTGGCGCAACAGCTGGATCGCGACGAGCACGCCGCTGCAACCACCGCCGATGACGGCGATGCGGCGTTCGGAATCGGAGGCGTTCATGGGGAAAAGGTGGGACAGTCAGGACGGATTTCGAATCAACTCCGCGCGATGTGATCCGCGTCCGGTTCAAACTGGCATGGCATGGCCATCGAGGGTCGCGCGTGCGCGCCTCGGCCAGGACGAAATCGAACGCGGCAGGCGGCGCGGTTAGGTCGTCGCGGCGGGAAGGAGATCTTCCAGCGAATCGCTCTCGGGGCTCACGTCGGCGAAGAGCCACGTGGAGAGATAACGTTCGGTGCTCGACGGGATGATCGCCACGATCTGCTTGCCCTTGTTCTCGGGACGTTTCGAAAGCTCGATCGCCGCCCACACCGCGGCGCCGGAGGAAATGCCCACGGGGATGCCATCGAGTTGGTTGACCTGCTTCGCGATCGGGCCGGCGTCGCTTTCCTTCACGCGAATGACCTCGTCGTAAATCTTCGTGTTCAGGATCGCCGGGACAAAACCCGCGCCGAGTCCCTGCAGTTTATGCGGGCCCGGCGCGCCGCCGGACAGGATCGGCGAGGCATCGGGTTCGAGCGCGACGATTTTCAACGAAGGTTTGCGGGGTTTGAGCACCTCGCCGATGCCGGTGATCGTGCCGCCGGTGCCGACGCCGGAGACGATGATGTCCACCTTGCCGTCGGTATCCCGCCAGATTTCCTCGGCGGTCGTCCGGCGGTGCACCGCGGGATTCGCGGGGTTCGCGAATTGCTGCAGGATGAGGCTGTTTGGAATCTTCGCTTGGAGCTCCTCCGCCTTCGCGATCGCGCCCTTCATGCCCTTCGGCCCTTCGGTCAGCACGAGGCGCGCGCCCAGGATCTTGAGGAGCTTGCGGCGCTCGGTGCTCATCGTCTCGGGCATCGTGAGGATGAGCTTGAGGCCCTTGGCTGCGGCGACGAAGGCAAGCGCGATACCGGTGTTCCCGCTGGTGGGTTCGATCAACACGGTCTTCTCGGTGATCTTCCCGCTCTTGATCGCGTCGTCGATCATGGCGAAGCCGATGCGATCCTTCACGCTCGAGAGCGGGTTGAAGAATTCCAGCTTGAGCAGGATTTCAGCCTGGGCGCCGTGCGCGGCCGCGGTGCGGTTGAGTCGGACGAGCGGCGTGTTTCCGATCGTTTCCGTGATGTCATTATAGATTTTGGCCATGGTGATTTTCGGGTTCGGGTTTCGAGTTATTGTTTTTTGGGGTTGGGAAGATCGGGCTCGCTCGCGGCTAGATCGCGTAGTCGTCGTCAAACGAACGCCCCTGCCTCAGGCGCAGGCGAACGATGTCGCCCAGCTTGAGGCCCAGGCTGGTCAACTCGGTGCGGGAAATTTCCGCCTCCACATTCTCGCGCGTCTGCACGAGTTCGATCAAGAGCCGCGCCTGCGGGCCCGCGACGTGGACATAACGGATCACCGCGGCAGCTCCGCCGGCGCCCGGCTCGTCCGGCGCGAGCTCGATGTCGTGCGGGCGCACATACACCAGGCCGTTCGCCATCAGGGTGCCAGGATTGATGTTTTGCGCGCCCACCTGTTCGAGGAGTTGGGCGCGGAGCACATTCACATTGCCCAGGAACTGGTAGACAAACGGCGTCGCCGGGCGGTCGTAAACCTCCTCGGGCGTGCCGACCTGCTCCACCTTCGCCTGGTTCATGATCACCACTTCATCGGCGATCTCGAGCGCCTCCTCCTGGTCGTGCGTCACGAAGAGCGTCGTCAGCTGGATCTCGTCATGAAATTTCCGCAGCCAGCGGCGAAGTTCCTTGCGAACCTTGGCATCGAGCGCGCCGAAGGGTTCGTCGAGCAGCAGCACCTTGGGCTCGACGGCGAGCGCGCGCGCGAGGGCGACGCGCTGGCGCTGGCCGCCAGACAACTGGGTCGGATAACGCGCTTCCAAGCCCTCGAGCTGGACGAGCTTCAGCAGCTTGCGGCTGCGGTCCATGATCTCGGCCGACGAAGGACGCTCGCGGCGCGGTTTCACCTTGAGGCCGAACGCGATGTTCTCGAGCACCGTCATGTGACGGAACAGCGCGTAATGCTGGAACACGAAGCCCACCTTGCGCTGCCCCGCCGGCACATTGGTCACGTCCTCGCCGTGAAACTGGATCCGCCCGCTTTCCGGGTCGGCATACTCGAGCCCGGCGATGATGCGGAGCAGCGTGGTTTTTCCCGACCCCGAGGGGCCGAGCAAGGCGACGAGCTTTCCCCGGCCGACATTCAGGTCGACGCCATCCAGCGCGGTGAAGGCGCCGAATCGTTTCTTAATGTTGGTGGCTTGGATGCTCATGTCTCGGGGGAAAAAGCCCGCGGATCGCGGCTTGGGTCGGAGTTCAGCAAGGAGTTGGGCGAAAAATGGCGTGGCGCCGGGGCGTCAGCTGCGCTGGCTGCGGGTGTGGCGCCACTCGATTATCGACTTCAGGATGAGCGTCAGGATCGCGAGCAGCGCGAGCAGCGACGCGACGGCAAAGGCGCCGCCGGAATTAAATTCGTTGAACAGGATTTCCACGTGCAGGGGCATCGTATTGGTTTCGCCGCGGATGTGCCCGCTGACCACCGACACCGCCCCGAATTCGCCCATCGCGCGGGCGTTGCACAGGATGACGCCATAGAGCAGGCCCCAGCGGATATTCGGCAGCGTCACGCGCCAGAAGGTCTGCCAGCCATTCGCCCCGAGCGTGATCGCCGCGTATTCCTCGTCCGCCCCCTGCGCCTGCATCAGCGGGATCAATTCCCGCGCCACGAACGGAAACGTCACGAAGGTCGTGGCGAGCACGATTCCCGGCACGGCGAAGATGATCTTGATATCGTGCGCATCGAGCCAGCCGCCAAACCAACCCGGCAAGCCGAAGACGAGCACATAGATCAGCCCGGAGATCACCGGGGAAACCGCGAACGGGAGGTCGATCAGCGTCGACAGCAGGCTCTTGCCCCGAAATTGGAAACGCGCGATGAGCCAGGCCGCCGCCACGCCAAAGATGACGTTGGCCGGGACCGCGATGCAGGCGGTGATGAGCGTCAGCTTGATCGCCGCCAAGGCGTCGGGATCCCGCAACGCCGCCAGGTACGGCCCGAACCTGAAGGCCTTCTTCTGCGAATCCCACAGGGCCTCGGTGAACACCGCCGCCAGCGGGAGCACGAGGAAAAACCCGAGGAACACGAGCGCGACTGCGGTCAGGGTCCAACGCACCCACACCGGGTCGTGCGTCGCGCGCGGGGCCCCGCCCGCGGTGGGCGGCATCGGAGCCGAGAGGGAGCTGACGATGACAGCGGCCATTTCAGATCCGGTGGTAACGGCGGCTCCATTTCTGGAGCAGGTTGATGAGGAGCAGCATGCTGAACGACGCCATCAGCATGACGGTCGCGATGGCCGTCGCCCCTTGGTAATCGTACTGCTCCAGCTTCGTGATGATCACGAGCGGGGTGATTTCCGTATGCATCGGCATGTTGCTCGAGATAAAAACCACCGATCCGTACTCCCCCAGCGCGCGGGCAAAGGCCAAGGCGAAACCGGTGAGCAGCGCGGGGTAAAGCTCCGGAAGGATCACGCGCGTCAGCGTCTTCCAGCGATTCGCCCCGAGGCTGGCCGCGGCTTCCTCGATCTCGGGTTCGAGCTCAAGCAGGACCGGTTGCAAGGTTCGCACCACGAACGGGACGCCGATGAAGGTGAGCGCGACAAAAACCCCAATGCTCGTGTAGGCGACCTTGATCCCATGGGGTTCCAGGTACTGCCCGACCCAGCCATTCTTGTTGTAAATCGTGGTGAGCGCGATGCCCGCGACCGCCGTCGGCAGGGCGAAGGGCAGGTCGACCAAGGCGTCGACAATGCGGCGCCCGGGAAAGGAATAACGCACCAGGACCCAGGCCACGATCAGCCCGAAAAACGAATTCACCAGGCCGGCCGCCAGCGAGGCCAGGAAGCTCAAGCGGTACGAGGCCATGACGCGGGGCGAGGCCACTGCCGCCACGAAGTCGTGCCAGCTCATCCCGGCGGTTTTCAAAAACGCCGCGGACAGCGGGAGCAGCACGATCAATCCCAGGTAGGTCAGCGTAAAACCCAGCGAGAGCCCAAACCCGGGCAAGACTCGCCGGGAGGGCTGGGGCAAGGTGGCTGCGGGGTTCGTCACAGGGAGGTTCCTTTTTCGGGCAAGGCGCGGAACTCTGGGAGTCCGACGGCCGGCGCGCAACAGGTTGCTTTGGCCCGCTGTGTCATGGCTATTTGTTTTGGTAGATCTCGTCGAAGATCCCGCCGTCGGCGAAATGGGTTTTCTGCGCCTTGGCCCAGCCGCCGAACTCCCCGTCGATCGTCACCAATTCCAGCTTCGGGAAGGTCGACGCATATTTCGCCGCGATCTCCGGCTTGCGGGGCCGGTAGAAATTCCGCGCCGCGATCTCCTGGCCTTCGTCCGAGTAGAGATATTCCAGGTAAGCCGTCGCGACTGCCGTGGTGCCCTTCTTCTTCGCCACACGATCGATCACCGCCACCGGCGGCTCGGCGAGGATGCTCAACGAGGGCATGATGATCTCGAATTTTTCGCGGCCAAATTCCTTGAGCGCCAGCATGGCTTCGTTCTCCCACGAGATCGCCACGTCGCCGATTTCGCGCTGCACGAAGGTGGTCGTGGAACCGCGCGCACCGGAGTCCAGGACCGGCACGTTCTTGTACAGCGCGGTCACGAACGCCTGCGCCGCCTGGTCCGTGCCCTGCTTGTGTTTCGCGTATGCCCAGGCCGCGAGGTAGTTCCACCGCGCGCCACCCGAAGTCTTGGGATTCGGCGTGATGACGCTGACGCCCGGCTTCACCAGGTCGTCCCAGTCCTTGATCCCCTTGGGATTTCCCTTCCGCACCAGGAACACGATCGTGCTGGTGTAAGGCGTGGAATTATCCGGCAGGCGTTTCTGCCAATCCTGCGGGAGCTGTTTGCCGTGCTCGTAGATCGCGTCGATGTCGGCGGCGAGGGCCAGCGTCACGACGTCCGCCTGGAGGCCGTCGATGACCCCGCGCGCTTGTTTGCCGGAGCCGCCGTGGGACTGCTTGATGGTGAGGTCCTCGCCGGTCGTCGCCTTCCAATGGGCGATGAAGGCTTTGTTGAAGTCGACGTAGAGTTCGCGCGTCGGGTCATACGACACATTGAGCAGCTCGGTTGACTTGGCGGCAGCTCCGGTCGCGAGGGTCAGGGCGATGATCGGGAAAAGAAGATGTCTGAGTTTCATGGGACGGATAGGGACAACGGTTGGGGAAGTTGGTTAGAATGAGACCTGGAAACGGGAGATGAAAACCTTCTCATCCTGCCGGAGGATCTGACTCGTCGATGACGCGGGCGCCCCCGCGTTGAACCCGAAGTGGGTTTGGTAATAGTCGAATTTGAAGGCGACGGCCTTGCTGAGGTACCAGTTGAGCCCAACGCCCAACGAGGTCGCTTGGTTGGCATTGCTGGCCGCTGCGGCATAAAGCGGGAACGCCGCGTCATCGACCTCGAGGCTGGCATAGCGGGCCGTGAGTTCGAATGCGCCCCAGGTGCCGGCGGCGAAATCGAAATTCGTCGCGGGGGTGACGCCGTTATACGAGGAGTCTTCGCCGGTCAGCACGTAGCCGGCGGCAACCTGCCAGGCGGTGTTCTGCAGCTCGGTTTTCACCCCCGTCGCACTCGGGCGAACGTTGACCGTCGACACGACGTACTCGCCGATCGCGCCGAACGCACCCGAGCGGAAATCAACCTGTGGAGCGACGCGCCAGTTCGGGCCATCGGCGATGGTCGCCGCGTTGTAGGCAAAAAACGTCTGCTGGCCGTCGGTGCGATAGCCGCTCGTGCGGCCGGCGGCGGTTTTCTCGCGGCCAATGCTGCCACCGACTCCGAACGAGAGGCCTTGGAGCGGCGATGCGGCGGCGTTTTTAAACGGGGAGAAGAAAACGCGCGCCACGAAATCCTTCTCGTTGTCGAAGTCGGCGTTGGTCGAACTCCCGCCATCGCCGAGGCCGCCAAAAATCCCGGCCGCGTAGTTCAGGCGCCCATCGAGGAGATCGCCCGAGGCCTGGATCCCGAGGTCGCGATTGGGGACCAGGTTCGTCACGATCGAGCGCTCGTTGAAGAACGTCCACGAGTCGGACTGGAGAAGCTCATGGCCCACCGGCACCTTGAATTTCCCGAATTTCAGCTGGAACGCCTTGCTGACGGCGACGCCGATATTCGCGTCGAGGATGCTGACGGAGCTCCCGCCAAATTCCGGGACCAGTTGGAAGGAATAATTTTTCGCAAAGGTGCCTTCCGTGATGATGCGCGCGCGGCGCAACACGAAGCCGTTGTTCACGACTCCGCCGCCGTCGTTGAAGAAGAGGCGGGAGTCGAGCTGGACGAGCCCGCGCAGCTTGATGGAATTGGCGCCATCGGCCGAGGTGAGGGCAAAGCCCTTGTCGCTCACCGTGACTTTCGGCGCGGCGGGGGCAGCCGCGGCGGTCTCCTCCTTGATTTCAATTTTTCGCGCGAGCACCTTGAGCTGCTGCTCGAGGAGGCGGACTTGGTCGCGGAGGGCTTGGAGATCGACGTCGTCCGCCGTGGCGGCGGCGAGCGGGAACGCCAGGGTTGCCGCCGCCAGGAGCGCGGCGCTGATTCGTGAGGCAAATTTCATGGGAACGATGGGTCTGAGTGGATGGGCCAGCTTCCTTGCGCGGGTCAGTATGGCCGAATGATCCTGATGGTTTCGTGATGAAAGCCGCCGGTGGACCGGTGGGCGGAAAGTTTAACCGATCGCGCGCGCGTCCGGCGGGCCCGGGAGTCGGGTCTTTTCGGTGCGCTCGATTTGGGTGACGCGGCCTTCGTGCACGACGAGTTGGACGACGCCGAAGCGAAGGCTTTCGACTTTCTCGCGGACCAGCGCGATCCAGTCCGGGGTGGAGTTGGGGGCGGAGACAGGCTCGATGGAATTGGGCATGATCGGCGGCGGTTAGATGGTGTAGTCGCCCAGGAGCTGGTGGACGACGCCTTCGGTTTCGGAAAATCGCGATGAGCCCGCGCGCTGGGCCAACCGGCGGGCATGGCCGGCGGGAATGCGGGCATTTTGGGCTTCGGGTGAAAAAGGCAGCGGCACGTTGTCGCGCCGGAGCTTGCGGAGCGTGATCTCGACGACGTCGGCCAACGTGTAGCGGTCCAGGATCCCGGCGATGGCATTGCGAACATCGAGCATGAGCATGCGCAGGCCGCAGTGCACTTCGTCGGGGCAGGTGCATTTCTCGTACGCAGACTGGCTCACGCAGCCGATGGGAGCCAGCGGGCCGTCGATCAATCGAACGACCTCGCCGATCGTGATCGCCTTGGCGGGTTTGGCCAAACGGTAGCCGCCAAATTTGCCGCGCGCCGAAACGACGAACCCCGCCTCCTTCAATGCCTGCATGATCTGCTCCAGGAACTTGATCGGCAGCTGCTCGCTCTCCGCGAGCTCGGTGACTTGGACCAGCTTCCGCCCCACCTCGGCGGCGATGCCGAGATTGATCAGGGACCGAAGCGCGTACTCACCTTTTTTCGAAAGCTTCATTGGCGATGTCGTTAATCTACATTGAATCAGTAGACATTAAAGCAAGCCTTGAATTGGAAAAAGTTAAAGTATGACAGAACTCCGACCGCCAAAGCACTTCGGGTAAACTAAACGACGGCCCCAGCGGGGCATTCTAGCCGGAGCTCAAGGCAACGCCCATGGAATCGGGCAGCGTTTACGAACACAAAGCCGACCTACAACGCCAACCTCAGCCCGTCGTAAGCCAGGCGAACTCCCGACGGGAGCTCCGCTTCGGCGGGGGCGTGATCCGTGAGGTGAGTGAGGTGAGTCAGCCACGTTTGTTTCGCGCCAATTTCCGCCGCGGCCTCGACCGCTTCGGGTATGCTCATGTGCGACGGGTGCGGCAGTGGTCGCAGGCCGTCCAGCACGACGGCATCGGATCCTTTCGCCAGTGCCACCGCCTCTTGGGTCAGACGCTTGCAGTCGGTGTAGTACGTGAATTTTTTCCCGCTGGTCTGCTCCGTGAAAATCAGCCCGAGCGTATTTACCCCGCCATGCGGCAGCAGGGTCGATTCAATGGTGCCTTGGGGCAGTCGCAGGACCTCCGGCATTTGGACGAGTTTGAACGCCGCGTAGCCCCTCGATATCGGACGTTCGGCGATCGCGTATGGAAAAACTGAAAGCACGCGCCCCATCCCCTCATCGGTCGTGTAGACCGTGAGCGCCTGTCCGCCCATGAGATCGCAGAAGCGCCGGAGGTCATCCATCCCGGTGATATGATCGGCGTGCCCGTGGGTCAGGATGAAAACATCGAGTTGGCGGATGTTCTCCCGGAGGCACTGCAGCCGGAACTCCGGCACCGCGTCGACCTGCACATGAAGTCCATCCATCACGACATGGATCGAGGCGCGGGTCCGGCGGTTGCGCGGATCGCTCGAACGGCACACGTCACAGTCGCAAGCGATCATCGGCACTCCCTGCGATGTTCCGGTGCCGAGAAAAATAACCTCCATGGTGGTGAGGTCACGGAACACGCTCACTGACCCGTTGAAAAGGGCAAAGGTGGGGCGCGACCCACGTCACGCCCCACCCCCCTTCCATTCATCCGCCCTGCACTAACACCAAAATTAATTTGCGCCCGGCTTCCGGCTTCCGCCGAGGTCGCCCGTGACGAGCGGCGGATCAAATTCCCGCGGGTAAAATTTGAGGTCAAAAACCGGCAACCCCTGCGTTTCAAACGGGAAGACCAGCGGGGTCCACTCTTCGTCATCGCCGGCATTTTCATCCGGGCTTTCCCCGGCTTCGGTCCCGGCAACTCCAGGTTCGGCCGGGCTCGCCGCGGTCGCGACGACCGCATTCGCTCCCCGAGAAATCGCGGGGTGAATTCCGGCCGCGACGAGTTGGACCACCAGGTCACGATTCCGCGGTTCCTCAAAAAACGCCGCCAACGCCGCCGCGACCGCCGGTTTCGTTCCCCGGAATACTTCCATCGCGGCATCGGCCGTGGATCGCGCCGCGGCCATCAACTCCTCCAAGCTCGAGAATCGCGCGGCCAGGTCTTTCGCCGCCACGATCCCAATCTTCGGTATGCCAAGCCCGCGGATGAAACGCGCCAGCTCGGCGCCTTTGCTCCGCTCGATCGCACCCAGCAATCGCGCCACCGCGCGCTCCCCGCCGAGATTGGAAACGTCGTCGGCCAACTCCTCGCGCCGCAGGCGATAGAGATCGGGGATGCCTTTGACGCCGTGGTGCCAGATCAAGCGGTCAAGCGTCACCGGTCCGAGGCCCGGGATATCAACGCCCGCCTTGGAGGCGAAATGCTGGAGTCGGCGATGCACCTGTGCGGGACAATCGTAATTCGGGCAGGAGATCGCGACCTGGTCGTCGCGAAATTCAACCGGCGCCTGGCACTCCGGGCATTCGCGGGGGAACTCAAACGGGACGGCGTCACTCGGGCGTTTTTGAAGATCCACTCCCGCGACGGTCGGAATGACATCTCCCGATTTTTCCACGGTGATTACGTCGCCCACTCGCAAGCCTTGGCGCGTGATCTCGGCCCGATTGTACAGCGAGGCCTGCGTCACGAGCGCGCCACCCAGTCGGACCGGTGCAAATTCCGCCACCGGCGTCAGGACTCCCGAACGGCCGACCTGGAGTTTGATCCCAAGTAATTTCGTTTCCGCCCGCTCCGGCGGATATTTGAACGCCACGGCCCATCGCGGGGCATGATCGGTCGCACCGAGCTCATGCTGCGCCGCGATCGAATCGATCTTCACGACCGCGCCGTCGGTGGGAAAAACCAAGCCCGGACGCTCCTGCCCCAGCTCCTCGATCGCGCTCCACATCTCGTCCGCGTTCCGGACTTCCCACCGCGGATCCACGCCGGGAAGTCCCCAGCGCGAAATCAGGCGATGCAGTTCCTGCTGCGTTGCAGGTTCGTCCCCAGCGGGCGCGCAGGCACCCACACCGTAAAAGACCGCGGACAATCGACGCGAATCCGCGATGTCGTGATCGAGTCGCTTCAACGTCGCCGCCGCGACGTTGCGCGGATGTGAAAAGGGCGCCTCGCCGCCGGCTTTACGCTCCGCATTGATGCGGGTGAATTCGTCGAGTGGCAGGTAAATTTCCCCACGCAGCTCGATCAAATCCGGGATCGCATTGCGCGACCCATCGGGCGACACCGCCCGGAGGCGCGCCGGCACGGCCTCGATTGCCCTGACATTCTCCGTGACGTCATCGCCGACCGTCCCGTCGCCGCGCGTCGTGGCGCGCACCATCCGGCCGCTCTCGTAAGTGATGCTGATCGCCACGCCATCGTATTTTGGCTCAACCACGCAGCACGCATCTTCCTGCCCAAGTTTGCGGACGATCCGCGAATAAAATGCCCGCGCTTCGGCTTCGGAATAAACCTTCTCCAAGCTGAGCATGCGCTCGCCGTGGCGGTGAGTCGCGAATTGGCCACTCCGGTCGTCGCCGAAGGAAACGCTGGCTGGCAGATCGAGGGTCGGGTCAAACCGCGGCGCCTCCAAACCGGCTAGGCGCTGTTTCAAGCGATCATAGTCCGCGTCGGCGATTTCAGGCGCGGCATCGCGAAAATAGAGCTGGTCATGCCGGGCGATCTCATGGCGCAACGCGGCGAGCGTCCCGGCCGCGGGGTCCACGGCGAGCGCCCCGAGCCTGGCACCGGAAACCACCAGCGGGATCAACAGCAGCGCACGATTGAAATTCATGCGCCGATAATATCAGGCCCAAACATTTCGCCTAGCTGGACCTTGGTTCAGGTAGGCGAATACCCGGAACCGTTCACGCACGCGCGGGGCCGGCGCTACTTCGATTCCCCGTGATACCTGGCGACGGCCACGGCGGCGCAGGCGCCGATTTCATCGCCGAGTTTTGCGGGCACCACGACGCAATCCCGCGCGCTGTCGGGCAGCGCTTCGCGTTTGATCACGGCATTCATCGCCGGCGCGATGAATCGTTCGCAGCGCTGGTAAATGCTGCCGATCACGATGCGCTCGGGATTCAGGATATCGATGAACAACGCCAGCCCTTCCCCGAGCTTCTCCCCCACCTCGCGCCACAAATCCTGCGCAAGGACATCGCCCGCCTCGGCCGCAAGCCCCACTGCCCGCGCCGTGATATTTTCCGGCGCGAGGTTTTTCAACGTGCTCGGCTCGTGCGACGCCGCGACGCGTTTCCGCGCCAGCTGCGCGATGCCGCCGCCCGAGCAAAATCCTTCGAACGACCCGGCCTTGCCGTAGCCCACGGGGCCATCGGCAGCCATCCGGATATGCCCGATTTCACCCGCGTTCCCGGTCACGCCTTCGTAAAGCCGTCCGTCGAGAATCAGGCCCGCGCCCATCCCGGTGCCCATGGTCAAAAACATCATGCTGCGGCATCCGCGCCCGGCGCCGAACTGCCACTCCGCGAGCGCGCAGGCGTTGGCGTCGTTCATCAGGAACGCGCGCCCGCCAAACCGCTCGGTCAACAGCGCGCAGATCGCGATGCGATCCCAGCCGGGCAGATTCGGTGGCGACAGGATCAGGCCCTTCGCGCTGTCGAGCGGCCCCCCGCACGACACGCCGAAAACGGTGTCCCGCGCCGGCGCGAGTTTCACGATTTCCGCGAACAGCCGGTCGAGGGTCCCGTGCACATCCGTCGTTGCGAACCGCACCACCTCGCGCACGCGGTCAGGCCCGTCCGGCACGCTCAGCGCGCATTTGGTTCCACCGAGATCGAGGCCGATGATGTTCACGTGATTTGGGTTTCTGGAGCCGCAGGCTACTTGGCGAACCCGCGCAACACCGAGCAGAATCTGAAAGGTTTTTCGGACGCCCGCCCGCCGGCGGCCCGTTTTCTTACCGCAGGATCGGCAACTTCTCGCGCGTGAAACGAACTTTCGCGGCGAGGCGCTGCAGCGCGGGCAACGACGCCTTGCGCAGCAACACCACCACGGTTCCGCCGCTGCCACCGCCGCTCACCCGTGCGCCATAAAAACCACGCTTCGGGCCCAGTGCTCGCACGGCTCCAACCATCTCGTCGGTTTCGGGACATCCCAAACCGATCGACGAATATCCCGCGTGCGACTGGTACAACAATTCCCCGAGCACGCCGAGCCTGTCCTCGCGGTGGCGCGACGATTCTTTCCCTCGCAGCAGCGCCACTGCCGCCTGGGCGCGGAAATTTTCCTCCACCGGAAACGACACCGCCGCCCGCACGGCATAGAGGGTGGCCGGGTCGATCTTCGAAAGCGCGTCGTCCACTCCGCCGCAGCGCTCCAGGAACGCGCGCCCGCTGATTGTCTCCGGCAGGATCGCTTTTGAAAACGACCTCACCTCGGCCGGCGTCAATTCCGCCGCATGGGCCAGCGCACGGCGTCCACCGCGCTCAATGAGCTTGCGGCCCATGAAGGCGCCCGCGCGGGCCGTGGCATAGGGCGACGCCGTCACCGCGTGTTTCACACCGCTCGGCCAGCCGACCGCAATGACCCCCTGCGGCAGGCGCACCGGGTTTCCCAAAATATCCGGGCGACACAGGATCGGCAGCAACGCCCCGCGCACCCCGTACGCGGACGCGAGCTGGTCCATCAGGCCGCAAGGCGCCCCGACGATTTCGTTCTCCGCGCGCTGCGCGAGCCGCGCCAATGCCGTGCCGGAAAATTTCCTTCCCGCGAATTTCTCCAGGGCCCGCATCGTCGCGACTTCGAGCGCCGCACTGCTGCTCACGCCCATCGACGTCGGCACGGTGGAGTGAATCGAAAACAGCAGCCCCGTTTTCGGCTTCCAGTTCCACGCGGCGCAGAACAATCGAAAACACCCGTACGGATAACGCACCCATTTCGGTACATCCGCCGGAGGCGTTCCCGTCGCGACGGAACAGAGGCCCTCCGTCGGGCTCGAAAAAACCCAGCCTCGCGTCGCCTGCTCCGTGAGAGTCACGCGCGTCGTGAGGCTCAGCGGCATTTCGAGCACGAGCGATCCGCTGTAGTCGGCCACGCCGCCCATGAAATCGAGGCGGCCTGGCGCTTCGCCGGTGATAGGTTTGATTCGCACGGGGATGGGCTGGAAGCCGGGAGTTGAAAGTGAGCGAAGGCGGCGCGCCTGCTCCGAAGATCGAAGCCAGCGACGATTCGCCGCCACCCGGCCTTAGAAATATTTCTTCATCAATCTCCGCAGCACCGGCCGCACCGCGCGCGCAAGCGTCGGATTCGCATAGCCCATCCACGCGATCGGCGACGTCGTGTCCAGCACCGCGCCCAATGGCCGGCCTTCCGGTGTTTCCACGATCCCGCCGGCTTCCCTCAGGATCAGCGCGGTGCAGATGTCGTAGGGATGGCAGCACAACGAGGTGCTCCCGAGGTTAAGCTTCGCATACGCGAAGGGCCGCAGGTCGCCGAGCATCCGGTCGTGACCCACGGCGAGCTCATAAATCTGCCCGCCGGTTGAAATGTACTGGTCGTCGAAAACCAGCTGGCCGCCGCTCTTGCCGAGCACGCCCAATTCCCGCCAGAGCTCCTCTTCCACCGTCGCAAGCAGCGCCTTGCCCTCGGGGAAAAACCGCGCGATCGACGCGAACCCATGCTCGAAGTTTTTGGCGCGCGAGGGACGCAACAGGAGCGCCTGCGATTTTCCGCCCAGCAGATCGTGCGCCTGCGCCACCACGCCTTGCCCGCGCACCGCGCTGAGCTGGTCGCTGCGCCATTGCTTGCTGGTCGGCAGCTCGGTCATCGCCGCCACCACGATGTCGCCGAGGTGAGTCCGGGCGCCGCGCTGCGGGGCAAGGGCGGCCAAGGCCCACGCCGAGCGCTTGTCGTACATGAGGTTTCGCGTGCCGTCGATCGGGTCGAGGATGCACTTGAAAATCGTTCGGGCCACCGGCGTCCCGCGGGGAAAAGTCACGTCGTCGCCGTCCTCGACGCCTTCCATCACGAGCTGAACCGGCCACGCCTTTGGCCAGTTTTTTTCGAACCAGGCGAAGATCGCCGCCTCGGAAATCTTGTCGACCTGGTAGATCGTGTCCGCCGCGGTGACCGCCGCGATCCGGGCAAACGACTTCGAACTTTTCGCGCGCGCCGCAATCAGCGTGTCGCGCAGGTCAACCTGCAGGGCACAGAGAAGTTTACGGGCGCGTTCGAGAATCCGGGGTGAAGTTTGCACAGGAGAAAAGGAAGTAACAGCGGTCGCCGGAAATGTCTTTATCGTTTTCCAAGCAGCGGTGAATGGGTCGGACACCTGCCTCCAGCTCGACCGCGATGGAACCCGCAGCCTGATCCCGCGCCCCGCTGAAGCCTTAACTCTGATTCGGGCCCAGTCATGGTCGTCGGTAGTGCACGGACGAAACCGCGCGCAGCTCGGCCGCCTTCGCCTCGGGGTCCGATTCATTGGTCATCGAGCCTCCGCCAATCTCGGGGCCGGCCAGGTATTTCATCGTGTCCGGTTTTCGCAGCGGGGGATGAAACTCGAGGTGAAACGGGTAGGAGGAATGGTCCTTTCCATCGGACGGAGCCTGGTGCACCGCCATCACGTACGGCATCGGCAGTCTCCACAGGTTGTCGTACCGCGTCGCCACCTCGCGCACCATCAGCCCGAGCGAGGCGCGTTCCGGCGGGGTCAAATCAGCCAGCGAGCTCACCGCGCGTTTCGGCAGCACGAGGACTTCGTAGGCGTAGCGCGCAAACCACGGGACGCAGGCAAGCCAGTCGGCGTTTTCGGCGATGACCCGTGGGCCTGCCGCTTCGCGCGCAAGGACGTCCTGGCCGAGCAGGCGACCCGTGCGCTCAAAATGTCGTCGCCCGCTTTCCACTTCGCGGGCCGTGAATCCGTAAACGAGGTTGCCCGCGTAAACCTGGCAATGCGGGTGCGGGTTGGAGGTGCCGACCAGCGAACCCTTGTTCTCGAAAATCAGGACGTGGTCGACATCCGGGCGGGCGCCGAGCGCAACGGTCCGCGCGGCCCAGAGGTCGACCACCGCGCGGCATTCGTCGTCGGTGAGATCGACGAAGGTCTTCGCGTGATCCGGGCTGTAACAGATTACTTCTGCGGTGCCGGTGGCCGGCCGCGTGCGATAAAAGTCGTCGCCGGTTTCCGGAGGCGGCGCGTCGGTCGAGAAACACGGCAGGTCGTTCGTGAATCCAAAGACGCCGGTGTACCGCGGGTTCGCGCCTTTCAAACGGGCGTTTCCCGGGCAGAGCGCGCAGGTGGGATCGTAGCTCGGCACCGCCTGCTCGGCCGGTTTGTGCGTGTCACCAATCCAGGGCCGCCCGCCGCGATGCGACGTGAAGAGCACCCATTCCTCGCGGAAAGGGTGCCAGCGCTGCTGCCAAACGACGGGCGGGGGCATACGCCCGTTTTCTTGCGGCCTTCTCGACGCGAAATCCAATCAATTTGGTAAAAGTAGCGCAGGCGGCCCGCCTGCTCCGGGAGAATCCCCAAACCGGACGCTTTGAACAGAAGGCAACCAAGGTAACGAAGCGGTGCCGGTTCGCCGAACCCAATCGTGCCTTTCGGGCGTGGGATGCGGAACTTCGGAACCCCGTCGCGCGGCTCCTGGGACCTTTAGAAACATTATTCGCGAAGGGCCACGAACGACTTCGCTCACCAGAACGGCTTCGTTACCTTGGTTGCCTTCTGTTCAAAATGCTCTGGATGGTTTTAATCTTCGGAGCAGGCGGGCCGCCTGCGCTACCCAAGCTGACATTAAGATAGGTGTTACCGACGTTTCCTGCTATCGACCCATTCGACTCCTGTGATGCCCAAGACCATTGACGACATTCCTCCCTGTGCCGGTTGCGGCAAATGCTGCCACCTGCTGGTGGAACTCGACGACCGCGTCGACGACGTGCCGGAGGAGCTGGTCGTCGAGCATTCGGGCGTGCGCTGCATGGACCAGCATGGCGACGGCGCGTGCGTGGCCCTCGATCCGGGCACGCGGATGTGCACGATTTACGAGCGCCGCCCCCAGGTCTGCCGGGATTTCAACCGGGGCGAAGCCCTCTGCCGCCGGATCCTGTCGGGCAACCGCACTCCGCTCACCGACTTCGAACTGGGCATCGCCCAGCCCGCGCTCCCATGAAAATCAATTCCGCGGAATTCAAACTCAGCGCGCCCGACCTTCGCTCCTGCCCGAACTGGGCGGTGCCGGAGATCGCCGTGATCGGCCGCTCCAACGTCGGAAAATCCTCGCTCGTCAATCTCCTCACCGAGCGTCGCGCCCTCGCCATGGTGTCCGACCTGCCGGGCAAAACCAAGCTGCTGAATTTTTTCCACATCAACGGCTCCTGGGCCTTGGTGGATCTTCCCGGTTATGGCTACGCCGCCGTGGGCGAACAACGCCGGCGAGGGTTCAATGCGGCGGTCGCCGATTACCTGGACGAGCGCGAAAACCTTCGCCGGGTGTATGTGCTGATCGACTCCCGGCTCGAGCCCCAGCCGATCGATCTCGAGTTTCTCCGCTGGTTGGAAACCTGCGAGGTACCCTACTCGTTGATCTTCACGAAGGCGGACAAACAGTCGTCGAACCAAACCCTCGCGCAGATCGCGACCTTCAAGGCCGCGGTGCAACAGTGGCGCGCGGAGCTGCCCGAGATCATCATCACCTCCTCGAAAACCCGCAAAGGTCGGTCGGACGTCCTGGATAGCATCGCGAAGACGCTGGCGAAATAGCGCGCCCAGGGGGGAGCGTATTGTCCCAACGCGCGGTTTGGCTCCGCCTAGAATCAGTCTGACGCGCTCAACGCGTTCGCCCCGGCTGCTCGAAGTTTCATTGGAGCTTGGATGTTGGGCGTTGGAGCTTTTCCACTCCGCTCGACCCAATTCACTCTCGGCCAAATCTGCCCACCAGCCGCGCCGTTTCCAGCACGTGCGGCTCGATCGCGGCTTCAAGTTCGTCGCGCTTCGCGCCGCGTTTCAGGCCGAGCTTGGAAACGTCCAGCGCGAAGAGTTCGAAAATATAGCGGTGCGGCGGATCGCCGCGCGGGGGCGTCGGCGGGAGATACGCGATCTTGCCGTGTTCGTTGGCGCCGTTCGCGCCGGTGGGACGTTTCGCCGAATCTTCAGCCAGCGACTGCTCGCTCGCGCCGATGTCCCAGAGCAGCCAGTGCGTCACATCGCCCTTCGAGGTGTCCGGATCGTGCATGATCAACGCGAAGCTCTGCGTCCCCTTCGGCGCCTCATGCCACGCCAAGGACGGCGAAGTCCCATCGCCATCGCAGGTATGTTTGGATGGGATCGTTTTGCCGGCGGCGAACGAGGAACTGGTGAGTGAAAATGCCATGGGTAAATCGCCGTGAAGAGGACGACCCCTCAGAGTAGCGCCCGCCGTGCGCTTGTTCCGACTCATTCCTCCCAGGTTCCCAGCGGAGGGTTCGGCGTTGTGCGCGGAAAGGCGCGGTTTTTTCCCCGGAATTCGAATCAAAGCGGAGCCGGACTCTCAAAAAACATTTTTATTAACCGCGAATGGACGCGAATAAACGCGAATGTTCGGGGGATCGGATTCGTGCCCATTGACGTCGACCGCGGTTCAAAGGACCCGGCGGTTTTTCCTGAAATCCCTCGGCGCCCGTGCAGGGCCCTGCGCGACATCCGCGTAATCCGCCGGGGTGAATTCGCAACAAAGCGCGCGGCGCGGGGTCGTTGCTGTGATGGTCACTTCCGCTCCCACGTCACCTGAGCTGATCGCGCGCGCCCTCGTCGCCCCGGGCAAAGGTATCCTCGCAGCCGATGAGAGCATTCCCACCATCGGCAAGCGCTTCAAACCTCTCGGCATCCCCAACACCGAGGAAAACCGGCGCGCCTACCGCGAACTGCTCTTCACCACCCCGGGACTCGGCGAATACATCAGCGGCGCGATCCTCTTCGACGAAACCCTCCGGCAGATGTCGCGCGACGCTCTCCCGCTGCCGGCGATCCTCGAGCGGCAGGGGATCATTCCCGGGATCAAGGTCGATCACAGCACGACTGATCTTGCCAATTTTCCCCGGGAAAAAATCACCGAGGGCCTGGACGGCCTGCGCGGACGGCTCCATGAGTACCGAAAAGCAGGTATGCGTTTCACCAAATGGCGCGCCGTGCTGGTCATCGGGCCGGATTTGCCGACGCGCGCCTGCCTCGAAGCCAACGCGCTGAAGCTGGCGATGTTTGCCGCGCTGAGCCAGGAAGCCGACCTCGTCCCGATCGTGGAGCCGGAAATCCTGATGGACGGCAATCACGCCATCGAACGCTGCGCCGAGGTTACCAGCATGACGCTCGACGCCGTCTTCACCACGCTCTCGGAGCACCACGTGCACTTTGCCTCGATGCTGTTGAAACCGGCGATGGTCCTGCCCGGCAGCGAATGCAGCACCCCGGCGAGCGACGAAGAGATCGCCGCGCAGACGCTCCACTGTCTCAAACGCGGCGTGCCGCCGTCCGTGCCCGGAATCGTTTTTCTCTCCGGCGGGCAAACGCCGACGCAAGCCACCTCGCGCCTGGCCGCAATCCATCGCATCGGCAAGGCCGCCTGGGCGTTGAGTTTCTCCTTTGGCCGCGCCCTGCAGGAACCCGCCTTGAACGCCTGGCGGGGAAACGGGGCCAACGTCAACGCCGCGCAACTCGCCCTGCTCGAAACCGCCCGCCAAAACGGCCAGGCCGTGCAATTGGCGCGCGCGCCGAAAGCGTAGGCGCGGTTTCCGGACCCGCCTCGGGAAAGCACGCCGCACGCCGGTCGAAGACGTGGCGCGACGTTTCGCGGCGGCACGATCCCGGAGGTCCCCCGCCCTACTCCTGCGGGATTGAGGCCAGCAGACGCCGCAGTTCCGGGCTCAACTGCCGCAGCTCCTGCAGATGCGCGCTGGACAGCCGGGCGATCAGTTTTTCGCCCTTCGCCGTTACCCGCACTTCCAAGCGCCGGCGGTCCTCGGTGGCAGGCGTGCGGCGGACGAGGCGCCGCTGCGCCAGCCGGTCGACCAGGCCGACTGCGCTGTGATGCTTCAAATGGAGGCTTTCCGCGATTTCGCCCACCGAGACGTGCTCGCGACCGGGAAAACCCTTGATCGCCAGCAACGCCTGGTGCTGCTGCGGCGTGAGCCCGGCCGACTCCGCCGCCTCCTGGCTGAACCGCTGGAAACGCCGGAGCGCATGGCGCCAGGCGGCCAGGAGCTCGAAATGCGATTTGGTGAGCGGTTTCGGGGCGGGCATGACGGGAATGGAACCCAGTGAACGCACGAACGCGCCTACGACAATCATTTTGAAATTGTATCGTATTACGATATATTGTTGATGCCTCATCCTCATGACCGTCCCACCCGTCGCCCACGCCTCCCCGTCTTCCTCGCTCGCCGATTTTCGCACCGATCGCCGGGTGCTCCTCCTCTGCCTGCTGGCGATTCCGATCGGCGCGATGGGCGCCGTCGTGGCGAAGGTGCTGCTGTGGCTGATCGCGGTGATCACGAACGCGGCGTTTTTTCTCCGCTGGTCGGCCGAGGCCGTTTCGCCTTCGCTAAACCACCTTGGGGCGTGGGTGATCCTCGTGCCGGTCGTCGGCTCGCTCGCGATCGGGCTGATGGCGCGGTACGGATCCGAAAAAATCCGCGGGCATGGCATCCCGGAGGCGCTGGAGGCGATCCTCCTCGGTCGCAGCTTGATCAATCCGAAGGTCGCCGTGTTGAAACCGGTGTCGTCCGCAATCTCGATCGGCACCGGCGGGCCATTTGGCGCGGAAGGGCCGATCATCATGACCGGCGGCGCGCTCGGCTCGATCTTCGCGCAGCGCTTCCACTTGTCGTCCGCCGAGCGGAAAACCCTGCTCGTGGCCGGCGCCGCGGCGGGCATGTCCGCGGTTTTCGCCACGCCGATCGCCGCCGTGCTGCTGGCCGTCGAACTCCTTTTGTTCGAATGGAAACCGCGCAGCTTCATCCCGGTCGCCGTCGCCGCGATCATCGCCTCCGTCCTCCGGGTTCCGCTGCTCGGCGACGGCCCGATTTTCCCGGTCGCGGCCCATGCCGCGCTGCCGCCCGCGGCGCTCGGCATCGCGTTGTTCGTCGGGATCGCCGCCGGGTTGGGTTCGGGCGCGCTCACGGCGCTGGTGTACGGATGCGAGGACCTGTTCGAAAAGCTGCCGTTTCACTGGATGTGGTGGCCGGCCATCGGCGGGCTGGTCGTGGGCGCGGGCGGTTACCTCGATCCCCGGGTCCTGGGCGTGGGCTACGAAACGCTGCACCTGCTCCTGCTCGGGAAACTGCTCGGTGCCTCGCTCGTGGGGCTGGTCATGGCCAAGGCGGTGGTGTGGTCGGTGGCGCTGGGCTCGGGCACTTCCGGCGGCGTGCTGGCTCCCCTCCTGATGATCGGCGGGGGGATTGGCGCGCTGTTCGGCTCGTGGATTGGCGTCGGCGATCCCGGGCTTTGGGCCATGGTCGGGATGGCCGGGATGATGGGCGGCACGATGCGTTCGCCACTCACCGGGATGATTTTCCTGCTCGAGCTCACGCACGACTTAAACGCTCTCCCCGCGCTCTTGATCGGGAGTGTGGCGGCGCTGTGCGTGACGGTGCTCATCCTCAAGCGCTCGATCCTCACCGAGAAACTCGCGCGGCGTGGCCAGCACATCGCGCGCGAGTACAGCGTGGATGTCTTCGAACTCGCCCGCGTCGGCGACGTGATGGACGTGAATCCGCCGACGGCGCCCGCCAGCATGTCCGTCGCGGACCTCGCCGATCGCATTGCCGCGGGGGATGCCGAATTATCGCGCCGCCAAGGCACGCTGGTCGTCGAGGACGACGGTCGTCTCGCTGGCATGATCACGCGTTCGGACATCGTGCGGAGCCTTCAGGCCGGAAATGGCACGACGACGACGCTGCGCGCCGCCGCGAGCGCGAATGTCGTCGTGACCCATCCTGACGCCACCCTGCACGATGCGATTGCCCTGATGCTGCGGCAAAACATCGGGCGCCTCGCAGTCGTCGAGCGGGCGAACCCGAGGCGAATCCTCGGGTATTTGGGTCGAGCGGATATTCTCGAGGCCCGCGCGAAGATGCACGACGAAGAGGAGCTGCGCGAACGGGCGCCCTTCCGGGCCGAAACCTAGGAATAAGCACTCACCCGAACCGAAAACCAGCGCGCAACGGTTCCATCCAATCCGCAATTCAGCCAGAGTGCCCGGGGTGGGGGTCGAACCCACAAGACTTGCGTCGGCAGATTTTGAGTCTGCTGCGTCTGCCAATTCCGCCACCCGGGCAAGAGTGTCCGCGGAAGCTAGGTGTCACCCCAACCGTGTAAACTGCTTTTTTGGCCGCAACCCTCGATCCGTTCCGGCTTTTTTAAGCACGAATGGACACGAATGAACACGAATCCGGGCGCCGATCTGCCTGAAGTCGGAACCTTAAACGATTTCCGGCCTTCAGGTTGTCTTCAAGGCAGGTTCGGGATCCGGATTCGTGTTCATTCGTGTCCATTCGCGGTTAAAAAGTCTTTTTCTGAAGTCTTACAACCAGCTGATGATCCGGCTCCTGCATGCCACCGGCTTTTCTCTCCGAGACATCCAAGAGGAGATTGAACGTTTGGCCCGCGGCCGCGTCTTTCTTGGTAATTAGTTACCCGTTGGGTAAGTTTGTTTGTAGTTTCATTGGGGCGCTGGACGAAAATCCGGCGCCCTTTTGATTTTCTGGCCGCGGACTTGTCACGCGCCACGCCGCGCTTTCCACTGCGACATGCCCGACTTCCGCGTCTTTTGCGCGCCCCCCACCGCCGAGCCCGCCGAACTCATGCTCAGCCCCGATGAGTCGCACCATCTTGTCGCCGTGAACCGCGCGCGCATCGGCGACACCGTCGTCGCGTTTGACGGCCGCGGCACCGAATGGATCTCCGAGCTGACCAGCGACCGGAAAAATGCGGCCGTGCTCAAGGTCCGCTTTCGCCAGAAAGCCAAGCCCCTCGCTTACGAAATCACGCTGGGCCAGGCGCTGCCGAAAGGTCCGTCGATGGACGCCATTGTCCGCAAAGCCACCGAGATCGGCGCCGCGCGGATCGTGCCGCTCGAGAGCGAACGCACGCAGGTTCATTTCGACGGCGACCGTTCCGACCGGAAAATTGAAAAATGGCAGGCCGCCGCGCTCGAAGCCGCGAAGCAATGCGGCAATCCGTTTCTTCCCGAGATCGGCGCCGTGCAGAAGGCCTCCGCCTTCATGGACACGGCGCGCGGCTACGATTTGAAATTGATCGCGAGCCTGCACCCGGGCGCGAAGTCGCTGAAGGCCGTGCTCGCTTCGTTCCAAGCGTCGCAGGCGCGCGCGCCCAAAAAAGTCCTTTGGCTGATCGGGCCCGAGGGAGATTTCACCCCCGCGGAAATGAGCCAGGCAATCACCTCGGGCTTCGAGCCGATCACGCTGGGACCACTCGTGCTCCGCTGCGAAACCGCCGCCGCCTACGCGCTAAGCGTGCTCAGCTACGAGCTCCAGAATTCGTAGCGCGGAGTGTCGGGCGCAGGCTGGCTGTGTCCGTGTGCGCGTTCGCCCTAACTCTTCCGCTGCGCCAGATAGCGCTGCACGTCGTCGCCGGACACGCGATTGCCGGGACCCGTCGCTTCGATGTCGGTGATTTTCGTCGGATCGATTCCGGCTTCCTGCGCGAGTTTCGTGGCGCGCGGGGTCCACACCACCGGTGTCGTCGGCTTCGGCGACGCCGGCGTGCTCGCAACCGGGGGGCTGCCCGCCGCGTTCGCCGGCTTCGATTCCAAATGGCGCAGCGTGCTGTCGATGGTCTCAATCTGGCAGAACGTTTCACCGGACGTCATCGTGGCGCCGGGTTTTCCCTGCATCGCGCGAATCACGCCGTCGCACGGGCTCTCGAATTCGAAGGCGGATTTGTCGCTCTCGAGGTCAGCGAGACGCTGGCCCTTGGTCACGCGGTCGCCTACTTTGACTTTGATGACGATGACATTGAGTTCGGAAACGGTCGCGCCCATCGAGGGCACCGGGACGTCGATGATGAAAGGATCCATGGCAATTTTTGTTGCCGGGAGTGTGGAGGTGGAGAGCAAACCTCCAAGCTCCAACATCCAAGCTCCCATGAAACTTCCGAACGATCGTTAACCGCTAATTTCGCTGATGCCCGCTAATCCGGATAAGTGGGAATCAGTGTTTATGAGTGGTTAACCTTCCGAAATTCGGAAGTTCGATATTTGAAGTTTCATCGGAGGTTGGAGCCCTCCAACGCGCCTTCAGCGCACTGCTTTCCACACCGCCAGGCAACTCGCGAGCAACGCCCCCAATTCGTCCAGCGGGATCATGTTCGGGCCGTCGGAAATTGCGTTCGCCGGATCGGGATGCGTCTCGAGAAAAAGCCCATCCGCGCCCGCGGCCAGCGCGGCCTTGGCCAGCGGCGGGACGAATTCGCGCTGGCCCCCGCTCTTGCCGCCCGCCGCGCCCGGCAGCTGCACGCTGTGGGTCGCGTCGAGGATCGTCGGGTAACCATTCTCGCGCATGATCGGGAACGAGCGCATGTCGACGACGAGGTTGTTGTAGCCAAACGTGGTGCCGCGCTCGGTCTGCCAGATTTCCTTCGCCTTTCCCTCGCGGAGCTTGCCGGTGACAAAGGCCATTTCCAGCGGCGAGAGAAACTGGCCCTTCTTGACGTTCACAATTCGCCCGCTCGCCGCCGCCGCGAGCAACAGGTCGGTCTGCCGGCTCAGGAAAGCGGGGATCTGCAGGACATCGCAGACCTTCGCGACGGGTTTCACCTGTTCGCGCTCGTGGATGTCGGTCAGCACCGGGAAACCAAAATCGCGCTTCACCATCGCGAGCAGCGCCAGCCCCGACTCGAGCCCCGTGCCGCGCGCGCCCCTGGCGGAGGTGCGGTTGGCTTTGTCGAACGACCCCTTGAACACGAAGTTCAGCTCCTTGTGCTTCTTGGCGATCTTCGTGAGGGTCTCGGCGACCGTCCGGCAAACGCCTTCATTTTCAAGCGAGCAAGGCCCGGCGATGATCAGGAGTCGTTTGGGATCAAAGAGCATGGGGAGGTGGATTGGTTCTAATTAGGAACGGACGAGTGAACCCGAATCCAGCGCCCGAACCTGCTCGAAAATCACCCCTGAGGTTGAGCACGGGACCAAGAGCCTGACTTCGGTCTTCCTGAGAAGAATCCCTCCGGATTCGGGTCCATTCGTGTCCATTGGCGGTTAAAAAAACTCAGCGCTTCTTCCGCTTCGCCGGTTTCGCGCGCCGCTTGGGCTCGTGGTGCACGATCGCGGCGCCGATGAACGCGGCGAACAGCGGGTGCGCCTTGTTCGGCTTCGACTGGAATTCGGGATGGAACTGCACCGCGACAAACCACGGGTGGTTCTTGAGCTCGATGATTTCAACGAGGTTCCGGCGGGGGTTGATGCCGCTGATCACCATGCCGGCCTTCTTCAACTGGTCGACATACGCATTGTTCACTTCGTAGCGGTGACGGTGGCGCTCGCGCACGTTCGAAGTCCCGTACGCCTTCGCCGCGTGCGTGCCGGGAGCGAGCGCGCAGTCGTAACTCCCGAGGCGCATCGTCGCACCCTTGTCGCTGACCTTCTTCTGCTCCTCCATCATGTTGATCACCGGATTGGCCGGGTTGGCTTCGAATTCCGTGCTGTTGGCGCCGGGAAGTTTCAGGACGTTGCGCGCAAATTCGATGACCGCGATCTGCAGGCCGAGGCAAAGCCCGTAATAGGGGATGTCGTGCTCGCGCGCGTAACGGGCCGCCGCGATTTTTCCCTCGGTGCCGCGATCGCCGAAGCCGCCCGGCACCAGGATCCCGTCAACCTTCCGCAGGCGCGTGAGACCGCCTTTTTTCTCCAGGTCCTCGGCATCGATGCGGACCACGTTGATGCGGCAGTTGTTCGCAATGCCCGCGTGCGTGATCGATTCGTACACGGATTTATACGCGTCCTGGAGCTCGATGTACTTCCCGACCACCGCGATGGTCACCTCGTGCACCGGGTTGAGCAGGCGATGCACGATCTGCTGCCAGATGTTCTTCTTCGACGGCGGATTGGTGAAGCCGAGCAGGTCGATGACCAGCTGGTCCAATTTCTCCTTCTGCAGCGCGAGCGGCAGCTCGTAGATGGAATTGGCGACGTCGGCGCACTCGATGACCGCCTTCACCGGCACATTACAGAACATCGAAATCTTGTCCCGCAACCCGGCGTCGAGGGGATGATCGGTGCGGCAAACCAGGATGTGCGGCTGGATGCCGATTTCGCGCAGCTTCGCGACCGACTGCTGCGTGGGCTTTGTCTTCAGCTCACCGGCCGCGGCCACGTACGGCACCAAAGTAACGTGGATAAAAAGGACGTCGTGCGGTCCCACCTCGAGCGCGAATTGACGCATCGCCTCGAGAAAAGGCAGTCCTTCGATGTCGCCGGTCGTGCCACCGATCTCGGTGATGAGGATGTCGACATCCTTGGCCGCGGAATAAATGCGTTCCTTGATCTCGTTCGTGACGTGCGGAATCACCTGCACGGTTTTCCCGAGGTAATCGCCGCGGCGCTCCTTCTGGATCACGCTCTCGTAAATCTGGCCGGAGCTGAGGCTGTTGAGCCGGGAAAGTTTTCCGCTCGTGAAGCGCTCGTAGTGGCCGAGGTCGAGGTCGGTCTCCGCACCGTCCTCGAGCACATACACTTCGCCGTGTTGGAACGGGCTCATCGTGCCGGGATCCACATTCAGGTAAGGATCGAACTTCTGGATGCGGACGGTGAGGCCGCGCAACTCCAGGAGTGCGCCGAGGGACGCCGCAGTCAGGCCCTTGCCGAGCGACGAAACCACTCCGCCCGTCACGAAAATGTATTTCATCGGGTTGGGTAAAGCGGGGCGCTGCAACTGTGACAAGGAAAAGCCTGATTTGCCGAGGTATCGAAGGCCCACTTGTCATCCCGTTCTGCCTCAATCCGGATCGAATCCGCACATTCCACGAAAAAATTCCTCCCTCGTCCGCCACCGCGATGCAGCGTTAAACGAGCCAATCAAAGACCGAAGGGCGCGGAAGTTTTTAAACCGCGAATGGACGCGAATAAACGCGAATTCAGCCGTTGCGGCGCGGGTGGCTACGTCTTCCTCCGATCGCCGTTACCCCTCTTAAAATTCCGACTCCGGATTCGCGTCTATTCGCGTCCATTCGCGGTTAAAAAACTTCAGCGCCATTCGATCGAAGACAGCCCCCGCGGCTACTTTGTCGGATTTACCAGCAGCCAGATCGTAAGGACCGCCCCGCCGATCAGCACGAGCGTGATCATCAGATAGAGTCCCCATTTGAGCAGCTTGGCCAAAATCCAGATCGCGCCAGCGGCGGCGATGGTGATGCAGGCCGCAACGAACCAGTGCGGATAACTCGCGAGCGAATCGAGCGACGGGTTCGGCGGCGGCACAGGCAACATGACGGCCTTCGTTAAGCGCGGCCCGCGACGCCGCTCCAAGCAAAATGATTTGCCCCGTCCCGCACCTGTCCCCCCACTCCGGCCATGCAATCGAAACCGCAGCTCCTCGCCTGGCTCACCTGCGACGCCGTCCACATCGACCCGGGCACCGGCAAGCACACGATCCTCGGCGCGTTTTCGAATATCAACGCCCGGCATTTCCCGGTCACGCATCCGTTCATGGTGTGGTTCCTGACCATCACCGACTGCTCGCCGGGCACGCACCAGATGAAACTCTCGATGGGCCTCGACCCGACGCAGATGCAGACCCTCATCGACCGCCCGTTCGATTCGCAGAGTCCCCTGCACCGCATCAATCTCATCAACGAAATCCGCAACCTCACCTTCCCGATCGCCGGGGATTACTCGATCCTCATCGAAGTCGATGAAGAGCCGTTGCTCGCGACCAACCTGACGGTTTCGTCGGCCTGACGCCCCCGCACCTTCATGTCCCAAAACACCTTTGACCTTATTGGCGTCGGCAGCCCGATCATGGACTTGCTCGCGCACGTCGACGACGCATTCCTGTCCGCCCACGTCGCCGGCGCCAAGGGCGGCATGGTCCTGGTCGACGACGCCGATATCGCAGCCCTCGTCCAGAAAGTCAGCGGAAACATCGCCCTCCAGACCGGCGGGTCCGCCGCGAACGCCATCCTCGGCGCGGCGCATCTCGGCCTGCGCACTTCCTTCCTGGGCAAGATCGGCGGAGACCACACCGGCCAACAGTATTACGATGATTTCGTGTCCGCCGGCTGCGATGGCTCGCGCTTCAAGCGCGCGAACCTGCCCAACGGGCGCTGTTTCTCGCTCGTCACGCCCGACGGCCAGCGGACCCTGCGCACGCACCTCGGCGCCGCGATGACGCTTGCGCCGGAGGAAGTCACCAAGGCCGATTTCCTCGGCGCGCGCCACGCCCACATCGAGGGCTACCTGATGTTCAACCCGGCCTTGGCGAACCAGGTCGTCAAGACCGCGCGCGACGCCGGGTGCACACTCAGCATCGACCTCGCGTCGTTCGAGGTCGTCAACGCCGCGCGCGATTGGATTTTCGCGCAGTTGCGCGAAGGCGTCGACATCGTGTTCGCCAACGAAGACGAGGCCGGCGCGCTCTTCCAACGCCGTGACGCCTTCGAAAATTTCGCGCGCGAGCTCGCTGCGTTCGGCGGAGTTGCCGCCGTCAAACTCGGCAAGGACGGCGCGTGGGTCGCCCGCGGCAAGGAACTGCACCGCATCAAGCCCGTCCACGCAGAGCGGGTCGTCGACACCACCGGCGCAGGAGATTCCTGGGCCGCGGGTTTCCTCTACGGCCATCTCCGCGGCGCGAATCTTGCGACCGCCGGGGCGATGGGCTCGATCCTGGGCGCCGAAACGGTGCAGCACCTCGGCGCCGCCATCCCCGACGCCCACTGGCCCCGCATGCGCGCCGAAGTAGAAAAAACAATGGCGCGCTAGCGAGCAGCGTTCGACGTAGCGCAGGCGGCCCGCCGGCTCTGGCGACCGGGGGCTGCGACGGAGTTTTACTCGGGCAGCGCGAAATTTCCGCGGATTTCGCGGACAGCGCCTTGCGGAGAAGTCGTTCCACCCTCGGCTTCGCCGAAACGAAATCATGTTGGCTAACGTTGACCGCTTCGTTCCCTCCGTTTCCTTCTGTTCAAAATCCGGAAGCCGGGCGCTCACGGGCGCCTTTTTGCCTTTTTCCGTGCCTTCCTTCCCTTCCCTGTTTCTCTGAATCCGATGTCCGCCGACCTCGTCCAACTCGTCACCTCACTCGCACAGCGTGCCCGCGCTGCGGCGCTGGTGCTTGCGACGGCGCCCACGGCCGCGAAAAACACGGCGCTCGCCCAATTGGCCGAGTTGATCGACGCCAGCCACTTCTCTCTGCTCGCGGCCAACGCCACCGACCTCGCCTCGGCTGAAGCCGCTTCGCTCACGCCCGCCGCGCGCGACCGGCTCACGCTGACGCCGGAGCGATTGAAACACCTGGCGACGTCGGTCCGTGAAGTCGTCGCCCTGCCCGACCCGATCGGCGATGTCCTCGAGGAATCGACGCGCCCCAACGGCCTCCACATTCGCAAGCTGCGCGTCCCGATCGGGGTCATCGGGATAATTTACGAAGCGCGGCCCAACGTCACGATCGACTGCGCGATCCTGTGTCTGAAAAGCGGCAACGCCTCGATCCTGCGCGGCGGCAAGGAATGCTTCCACACCAACACCGCGCTCGCGGCGCTGATCACCCGCGCCTTGAAAACCGCGGGGCTGCCCGTCGACGCCGTGCAACTCGTGCCGACCACTGATCGGGCCGCGCTGATCACGCTGCTCAAGCTCGATACCTTGGTCCACTGTATCATTCCCCGCGGCGGCGAGAGCCTGATTCGCTACGTCGCGGAAAACTCCACGATTCCCGTCATCAAGCATTACAAGGGCGTCTGCTTCGTCTACGTCGACGCGGCGGCGAACCTGGCCATGTCCGAAAACATCACGGTCAACGCCAAGGCCTCCCGCCCCAGCGCTTGTAATTCGGCGGAGCAGCTGCTCGTGCATCGCCAGGTGGCGAAGACGTTCCTGCCGAAAGTAGGGCGCGCCCTGGCCGCGAAAAAAGTCGAGCTGCGCTGCGACGCCGAAAGCGCCGCGCTGCTCGAGGCCGAGAAAATCCCGCATGTCGCGGCGACCGGCGACGATTACTCGACCGAGTTCCTCGATTACGTGATCGCGATCCGCGTGGTCGATTCGCTCGACCAGGCCATTGCCACGATCAATCGCGACAGCTCGAACCACAGCGACGCCATCGTGACGGGCGACGCGGATGCCGCCCGGCGGTTCCTCGCCGAGGTGGACAGCGCGACGGTGTATTGGAACGCGAGCACGCGGTTCACGGACGGTTTTGAATTCGGCTACGGCGCCGAGATCGGCATCAGCACGGATCGCCTCCACGCCCGCGGACCCATGGGCTTGCGCGAACTCTGCACGCACAAATTCGTGATCGAGGGCACCGGCCAAGTACGAGCATGAGGCTTCGGCCGGTAAAATAGTTCATGACCGCCGATCCACGAGGGTGGCGCCGCGCGGTTCTGACTGCGGGCCGATCGAAATCCATTCAGCGTTTCGACGGCGGCGACGGCCCGTCGCCGCCCGAGGTCAGCCGACCCAGGACAACTCCTGGAATTTCCGCGCGAGGATAAAATCCTTCTCGGTCACCTTGCCCCCGGCATCGTGGGTGTTCAGCCGCACGCTCACCCGGTTGTAGACATTGGTCCAATTCGGATGGTGATCCATCGCCTCGGCCTCGAAACCCGAGCGCACCATGAAGCTCAGGGCCTCGCGAAAGTTCCCGAAGATGAAAGTCTTTTCGAGAGCATTGCGGCGATACTTCCAGCCGGGCAATTCCGCCACGTCGTTTTTGATCCTTGAATCTGACAGGGGTTTGGAGGCCATGGCGAAAAAGGGACTTCCGAGATCGACCCGACGCAAGCCCGGGTTGTTCCCACGCGCGCGAGACGCGGATTTCCTCCCATGACACGCTCGGCAAAGCTCCCTCCGAACACGGCTTGTCAAAGCCTGTCCGTGCTACCTAACTCCGGCCTTCCGCATGCCCCACTCCGCCGCCCGCACCGAGCCTGCCGCCCGAGTGAACGTTCCCGCCCACGTCGCCATCATCATGGACGGCAACGGCCGCTGGGCGCAGCAACGCGGGCTGCCGCGCCTTGAGGGACACCGTCGCGGGGTCGAAACCGTTCGCACGGTGACCAACGCCGCCCGCGAGCTCGGGGTGCGGATGCTCACGCTTTACGCTTTTTCCGTGGAGAACTGGAATCGCCCCAAGGCCGAGGTCGGCGGGCTGATGGCGCTGCTGGAGTTTTACCTGAAGCAGGAACTGAAAACTTTCGTGAAGGATCGCGTGCGGCTGCGGACGATTGGCCGCGTCGACGAACTTCCGGCGGGCGTGCAGAAACATCTCCGGCATACCGTCGCCGAAACCGCGCATTTCACGGACTATACGCTCGTGCTCGCACTGAATTATGGGTCGCGCACGGAAGTCGTCGACGCCGCGCGCGCCTATGCCGCGGCCGTGGCGGCGGGACGCGAGAAACTCAACGACGGGTCGTGGGCCACGTTTAATCGCTACCTCACCACCGCGGACCTGCCGGACCCCGACCTGATCATCCGCACGTCGGGCGAAACGCGCCTGAGCAATTTCCTGCTGCTTCAGGGAGCGTATGCGGAACTCGTGTTCACGCCCGTCCTCTGGCCCGATTTTTCCAAGGCCGACCTGGCCGCGGCGTGCGCGGAGTATGCGCGGCGCGAGCGCCGGTACGGCCTCACCACCGCGCAGGTCAAACCGGCGCACAGCGCTTCCGAATAGGCTGCCATGGGAAAACGCATCTTCAGCACCGTTTCGCTCTGGCTCCTGGTGTTCGCGACGCTGTGGTTTTTCCGCACGACCGGCGCCGTCGTGATGGCCACGTTGATCTCGATCCTGACGCTGCGGGAATTGTACCAGCTGCTCGCCGCCTCGGGCCTGGCGCCGTTTCACCGGCTGGGGATGACCTTTGGCGGGCTCATCACCATCGCCCCGTGGCTGCACGCGCGTTACGAGCTGCCCGCGACGGCGCATGTGCTGGCGCTCGCGGTGATTGTTTTTGCGATCCGTATCCTGAGCGAACGCGAGCCCCAGACCCGCGTCGAAGCGCTCGCGAGCACCGTGTTCGGCTTGGTCTACGTGGCGCTGATGCTCCAGTACCTGGTGCGAATCTTGACCCCGCTCGCGAACGACACGATCACGCCCACCGGGCGGCTACTGCTCTGCGTGTGGCTCATCGCCGTGGCGAAATTCTGCGACGTCGGGGCGTTGCTCTCCGGCATGGCCTTTGGTCGGCACAAGATGGCGCCGGTGATTTCCCCCAAGAAAACCTGGGAAGGGGCGATCGGCGGCGTTCTCGTCTCGATGGGCGTCGGCGCCCTGGTGGCCTGGCTGGCCCGCGGCCAGCTGCCGCATCACATGACGCCGGCGATCGCGGCCCTGCTGGCCGCGCCGATCGCGTTGGTGGCCATTGTCTCCGACCTGGTGGAATCGATCATCAAGCGTCGCGCCGCGATCAAGGACTCCGGCGGAGGCATCCCCGGCATCGGCGGATTCTTCGACCTCAGCGACAGCCTGCTGCTGACGGCGCCGCTCGCGTACTTCCTCTTCGCGCTGCCGTGAACAATTGCGGATTTCGGATTGCTGATTTCGGATTTTAATTAGTGCCGGTGAGGGTTCGAAGTAGCGCAGGCGGCTCGCCTGCTCCGGAACTGCGGCTGACTTTCTACGCGGGCAGAGTGTAATTTTTCTCGCGGAATCCGGGTGCGTCGATCGGCGAATTCCGGAGAGACACCACGAAATGAATACCCAGCGCCAAGATCCCGGAATTTTTAGCCGCAAAAAAGCGCAAGTTTTCTGGGGCTGCGAAGGAGATTTGAGAGCGCTTATAAGCGCGCGGAAACGCCGATTCGAAGCCTCAGAACCTTGCGCTTTTTTGCGGCCAACTCTCCGGGACCCGAAGTAGCGCAGGCGGCTCGCCTGCTCCGGAGCTGCGGCTGAGTTTCTACACAGACGGAGCGAACCTTCGAACCGCGGATTTCGGTTTTAATTAACACCGATTTGAGAGCGCTTATAAGCGCGCGGCTTCGTCGATTCGAAGCCCCCGAACCTTGCGCTTTTTTGCGGCCAATTCTCCGAGGCCCGAGATAGGGGCCAATCCGGATTCACCAATCCGCAACCCGAAATCCGCATTCCGCAATTGGCCGGTTCGCAATTGCCGTTGCGGCGTCCCGGATCGCTGCGCCATAACAGCCGGCTTCGTGGCCGTTTCTCATCCATCTTCACGCAAGCGCGTCGTCCTGCTGGGGGCGACCGGGTCCGTCGGCGAAACCACGCTTCGCGTCATCGCCGCGCATCCGGATCGCCTCGAGCTCGTCGGGATCGCCGCGCGCACCAATTTTTCGCGCCTCGCCCAGATCGCGCGCGATTTCGGAGTGAAACACGTCGGGGTGTTCGATGACACCGCTGGCGCCGCCGCGAAAAGCTCGGGCGCGTTTCCGGCCGGCACCGTGCTTTACCCCGGCCTTCGCGGGCTCGTGGAACTGGCCCAGCTGCCCGGCGCCGACATCGTGCTCGTGGCCGTGGTCGGGACCACTGGCCTCGAACCCGCGCTGGCCGCGCTCGCGGCGGGCAAGGACCTCGCCCTCGCCTCCAAGGAAATCCTCGTGCTCGCCGGGAAATTCATCATGGCCGAGGCGCAGCGGCATCAGGCGAAACTCCTGCCGGTCGACAGCGAACACAGTGCGGTTTTCCAATGCCTCGAAGGCCATCCCCAGGCCGGGGTGCGGCGCATCGTGCTGACCGCGAGCGGCGGCGCGTTCCGGGACTGGCCCGCCGAGCGCCTCGCGCACGTCACGCCGGCCGACGCCACGAAGCACCCGAATTGGTCGATGGGACCGAAGATCACCGTCGATTCAGCCACGCTCGCCAACAAGGGACTCGAATTGATCGAGGCCCAGTGGCTCTTCGGCCTGCGCGCCGAGCAGTGCACCGCCGTGATTCATCCGCAGAGCATCGTGCATTGCCTCGTTGAATTCACCGATGGCGCGATGCTTGCTCAGCTTTCACCGCCCTCGATGACATTTCCCATCCAACACGCCCTGCTGCACCCGCACCGCGCGCCGGGAGTGGAGCCATCGCTGGACTTTACGAAACTGCTGGGCCTCGAATTCCGCCCGGTCGACGAGCTGCGATTCCCCTGTTTCCGCCTCGCCCGGCAAACCATGATGGCCGGCGGCGTGGCCCCGGCGGTTTTCAATGCGGCGAACGAAGTCGCGGTCGCCGCGTTCCTCGCCGGCGAAATCCCCTTTCTTGCGATTCCCCAGGTTATTAATCACACTCTGGAAACCGTGGATAACTTCGAACCCGACAACCTGGCCGCTGTCCTGACGACCGACGCTGCCGCCCGCCGCGCGGCCACCGCTGCGCTCAAGTTGGTCGTCACCTGATCCTGCCGTGCTGCCCGACCTCCTTACCTCCATCTTCACGAACGCCTGGACGTTCTTCCTCGCGGTCCTGCTGCTGGGCCTCTCGATTTTCGTCCACGAGCTCGGCCACTTCCTCGCCGCGCGCCGCCGGGGCGTGAAGGTCGAGCGTTTCTCCATCGGGTTTGGTCCCGCCATCTGGTCCCGTCGCGGCAAGGACGGCGTGGAATACCGCCT
Source organism: Verrucomicrobiota bacterium (assembly GCA_028293545.1). Lineage (GTDB taxonomy): Bacteria > Verrucomicrobiota > Verrucomicrobiia > Opitutales > Opitutaceae > Opi-474. The sequence goes on from JAQGOP010000052.1 coordinate 100,574, forward strand.
GGCTTGGTTCCCGCTCGGCGGCTACGTCCTGCTCCCACAGCTCGCCGACCTCGGCGCGATCGAGGGCCGGAGCGAGCTCGACGCGAGCGACCTCCCGCCGATCAGCTACCCGACCAAGATGTTTGTTTTTGTCGCGGGCGCATTGTTCAACACGCTCTTCGCTTTCGTCCTAGCCTGCGCGCTGACGTTCCTCGGCCTGCCGGAGAGCAGCAGTTTTTCCACGACCCGCATCGGGTACGTCACCGAAAAGATCGAGCTCGCCGACGGCACCAAGGTGCCGAGCCCGGCACTGCTCGCGGGCCTCAAGATCGGCGACATCGTGCGCGCGATCGATGGCCACCCGGTCAAGAACTGGAACGAGGTCCGTTTCTCGCTCGCACTCGGTGACGGTCACACTTCAAACGGCAAACGCAGCGTCGCGCTGACCGTCGAACGCGACGGAAAGATGCATGATTTCACCCTCGAGCCGCAGATCGCGGGCGACGAAAAAGAGCGCAAGATCGGCATCGCACCCGGCTTCGAGCTCCTCGTTCTCCAAGTCGCCCCGGGCTCCGTGGCCGAACGCGCGGGATTCCAAAAAGGCGACGAGTTGCTGCGCATGAACGACACGCTGACCCTGCTGCCCGACGTCGTGCAGGAGCAGCTGGAAACCAACCGCGCGCATCCGATCGCCGCGCAGGTTCGCCGTGCCGGCGCAGTCGTGGCCCTGTCCATCCCCGCCCTGCCCGAGGCCAAACCCACCGATGACTTCGGCCTTACCTTCACCACCGGCGTCCGCCTGACTCATCCCTCGCCTTTCACGCTCCTCGGCGACCAGGTGAAGATGACATTCCGTTCGTTGTGGAGCCTGATCAGCCCGCACTCGGACATGGGTTTGTCGAAGGCTTCGGGCGTCGTGGGCATCCTGCGTATTTTCCAAAGCGCCGCGGAATCCGGCATCCGGGCCGCGCTGCTGATCACGATCCTGGTGAACGTGAACCTCGCGATCTTCAACCTGCTCCCGATCCCGGTGCTCGACGGCGGGCAGATGCTGTTTGCCACCGTGGGCCGCCTGCGGGGGCGCGCGCTGCCGGTGAACTTCATCGTGACCGCGCAGAGCGTCTGCTTCGTGCTCCTGCTTTCCCTGATCGTGTACGTGGGATTCTTCGACTTCCGCCGCTGGGCGCGCGATTACCAGGCCGACCGCGCGGAAGCCTCGCGCGCCGAGGCCGCCCGACCCGCCGCGCCCGCCAAGCCCTGATCGCGCCGCGTATGTCGTACTGCGCGTCACGTTTTCACACCGTGCGCCGCCCCACCGTTGAGGTGGCAGTCGGCGCCGTCGGGGTCGGCGGGACCAACCCGATCCGCCTCCAGTCGATGACGACGAGCGACACGCAGGATGTCGCCGCGACCGTCCGCCAGTCCATCGCCCTCGCGGAAGTGGGCTGCGAAATCGTGCGCATCACGGCGCCCAACGTCGCGGCGGCGAAATGCCTCGGGGAAATCCGCGCGCAGTTCACCGCGGCGGGCTTCGGCCACATCCCGTTGGTGGCCGACATTCATTTCCTGCCCAGTGCGGCGATGGAGGCCGTCGAGCACGTGGAGAAAGTCCGCGTGAATCCCGGCAACTACGCCGACAAGAAAAAATTCGCGGTGCGCGAATACTCCGACGCCGATTACGAGACGGAGCTGCAGCGCCTGCACGAGGCGTTCTCGCCCCTGGTCAAGCGCAGCAAGGAACTGGGCCGCGCGATGCGCATTGGGACGAATCACGGTTCGCTCAGCGACCGCCTCATGAACCGCTACGGCGACACCCCGCTCGGCATGGTGGAGAGCGCCCTCGAGTTCATCCGCATCGCCGAGTCGCATAGCTACCGGCAGCTGATCCTTTCGATGAAGTCATCGAATCCCAAGGTGATGATCCAGGCCTACCGCCTGCTGGTGCAGCGCATGGCCCAGGCCGGCATGCATTATCCGCTGCACCTCGGCGTGACCGAGGCGGGCGACGGCGAAGATGGCCGCATCAAGAGTGCGATCGGGATCGGCTCGCTGCTTCTCGACGGCCTCGGCGACACGATCCGCGTCTCGCTCACCGAGGACAGCGTGTACGAAATCCCCGTCGCGCGCGCCATCGCGGAGAAGGCCATGTCGCGGTGGGGCGGCGACATTGCGAGTCTCGCCGCGGAGAATTCGACGGACGGGATCGATCCGTACCATTTCACCAAGCGGGAAACCGCGACCCTGCATCTCGGCCCGGGAATCACCGTCGGCCCGGAGCAACCGCCGCGCGTCATCGTGCGCGCCGGCGAAGACGTGGCCGCGACGCTCGCCCAGCTCGGGGCGGGAAAACTCAAGGACACTCCGCCGGAGATTCTCCTCCTCGCGGCGCCGTCCGCAGCCCGCCTCGCCAATCTCCCCAACCCCGGCGCGTCCTCTTATGCCCTCGAGCTCGCCACCTCGATCGGGTTGGCGGAACTCAAGGGCCTCGCGATCCATCTGCCCCCCGGGACGATCCTGGTGCGGGATTTCGCAGGGCACGAAGCGCCGGAGCTCGCAGCGTTCGCGCAGTTCGCCCACGAGCACCAATTCGCCCTCGCGGCCGCAATCGATCCCGATGCGTTGCCCGCGCTCGGGCCGACCATCCAGCAACTCGACCATGAGCGACTGCTCTTCACGCTCGGCGGTTTTTCGGCGCGGTCGTTCGGATTCGGCGGCCATGCCGTCGGCCGCTATCGGCGCCTGGCGGAAGGGCTGCGCGCCATCGGGTCGCGCGCGCCGATCTGGATTCGCAACACCGCCGACACCGCAATGCGCGGCGACAACACGTTTCTCTCAAAATTGTTGGAAGCCTCGTTCCTGTCCGGCGCGCTGCTCTGCGATGGCATCGGCGACTTGGTGAGCATCGAAACCGAACTCGATCCCGTGCGCGCGACCCGCCTCACCTACAACGTCCTCCAAGGCGCGGGTGCGCGCATTTCGAAGACCGAATTTGTCGCGTGCCCCAGCTGCGGCCGCACGCTTTTCGACCTGCAGGCCACGACGCAGCGGATCCGGTCGCAGACCGGGCATCTCAAGGGCGTCAAACTCGCGATCATGGGCTGCATCGTGAACGGCCCCGGGGAAATGGCCGATGCCGACTTCGGCTACGTCGGCGGCGCGCCCGGCAAAATCAATCTCTACGTCGGGAAGAATTGCGTGCAGTACAACATCCCGCAGGAAGCCGCCGACGCGAAGCTGATCGCGCTCATCAAGGAGCACGGCAAATGGTTCGATCCCGAGCCCGCCCACGCGTGAAGCGCGCGCCTGCGTGTATCTCCGAATCCATCACATCGTGACGCGTTCGTGACTTTACCGTAACCTCGCAAATGGCTTCTAAAGCCATCTGCATGGCGATTGCGGAGCGTGATAAACGACGCTTTCGGCGGATACTTTTCCTGCGCTAACTTTGCCAGAACGTGGCAAACAAATAATCGAAAAGTTATGCCCATCGCGGCTGTGAACAACTTGTCAGAAAGTTGCTCTTGAAATGCTTTTTTGGTTCACAGTTACTGCGCCCTCGTTCAGATCTTTTATCCGTCCGGCAGTTCTTTCCCACGTCCCGTTTTGCCTTGTCCCCGCAGCCCTCCGGCAACCCCCGAGGAAGCTATTGGTCATCAAAAGCTTATAACATCACTTTTTTACCCCTTTTATCCCTGATGCCCAGGCATGAATTTCGTTGCAGGTAGTAGACTCCGATAAGGCTGGATTAGACGTAGAGAAGAGCCCCGGCGGCGCAGTGTGAATAAAACCGCCTTCCCGTCCGATCCCCATGCCATCTTTGTCCCTGTCGCCCAGTCTCTGGGAAACCGTTAAATGCGACTTTAAGGAGTTGTTTCCCGAGGATGTTTTCCAGATGTGGTTCGAGCCCATGGTGTGCCTTGAAACCGCGGAAGACACGATGACGCTGGGCGTGCCGAACGATTTTGCGGCGATCTGGATTCACGACAATTACCTGGACCTGATCACGCAGCGCCTGCGCCTGACCGCCGGCCGCATGGTCAACGTCACCCTGCGGAAGGCCGACTCAAACCGTTCCCCCGCGCCCGGCCTGAGCCACCGTTCCGCCGAGCCGGCCGCCAAGGGCCGCGTCCCGGCGCGTCGCGCGTTGCGTTACGACGAGCGCGGACCCGCCACGGGAACGCTCAACGTCCGTAACACTTTCGAGACCTTCGTGGTGGGCTCGAACAACCAGATGGCCCACGCCGCTGCGCTCGCGGTCGCCCAGGCGCCGGCCCAGGCCTACAACCCGCTTTTTATCTACGGCAACACCGGGCTGGGCAAAACCCACCTGATGCACGCCATCGGGCACGCCATCCTGCGCGCCAATCCCGATGCCCGCGTCGCGTACCTTTCGACGGAAAAATTCACGAACGAATTCATCCAGGCGCTCCAGGAAAACAGCCTGACGAAGTTTCGCCAACGTTACCGCCACGTGGATGTCCTCCTGATCGACGATGTGCAGTTCCTCGCCGGCAAGGAGCGCATCCAAGAGGAATTTTTCCACACGTTCAATGACCTGTTCGAGTCCGGCAAGCAGGTGGTCCTCTCCAGCGACCGCCGCGCGAGCGAAATCCAGAAACTGGAAGCACGCCTCGTGTCCCGCTTTGAATGGGGCCTTCCCGCCGACATCCAGGCGCCCGATTTCGAAACGCGCGTCGCGATCCTCCGCACCAAGGCCGCCAGCCTGAAGTTCGACCTGCCCGACGCGATTGTGAACTTCATCGCGCAGAATATTTCGAAGAACATCCGCCGCCTCGAGGGCGCGCTGATCAAGGTCGCCAGTTACTCGGCGTTGACGAGCAAGCCGCTCGACCTCGCGACCACGGAAATGCTGCTGCAGGACGTGCTGATGGAGCAGGCGCAGAATATCCTGACGATCGAGACGATTCAGAAACGCGTCGCCGACCATTTCCAGATCCGCCACAGCGACATGACCAGCAAGCGCCGGCCGAACAACATCGCCATCCCGCGCCAGATTGCGATGTACCTCACGCGGACGCTGACGAAGCATTCCCTCCAGGAAATCGGCGACGCTTTCGGCGGCCGCGATCACGGCACCGTGATCCACGCCTGCAAGGCCGTTGACAACATGATGGACCAGGACACGTCGACGCGCGGCAGCGTGGAGTTCCTGAAAGCGCAGCTTTCGAAATAGCGCTGGAGCGCGTTCAAAACGTCCGAGCCTCCCGCGTAATTCGCGGATTTGACGACGGAGGGAAGGTAAATGAATCGGGGCCGAGGAGGCCAATGCAGCGGTGAGTTGAAAGTTGCGCCGGATTCATTGAACGTGTGGCCCGCTCGCCGCCCCCGGGCCTCAATCCACAATCCGAAATCAGCCATTCGAAATCGAAATGTCCCTCACTCCCGAACAAAAGCAGGCCGTCGCCAGCTGGGTCGCCGCCGGCGACAATCTCTCCGCAGTCCAGAAAAAGCTGCTCGAGCAATTCAAGGTCTCCATGACCTATCGCGATGTTCGCTTTCTGGTCGATGACCTCGACCTGGCATTGAAGGACGCGGCGCCCAAGATCGATGTCTCCGACGTCACCAAAGTCCCGACGGCGAAGCCTGACGTCGGCGACGAGCCCGACGCGGAGGAAGAAGGCGCGGTCGATGCCCTGCCCGACGAGGCATTTCCCGGCGCCGCGAGCACGGTTTCCGTCGACGTCGACAAAGTGACGTTGATGCCCGGCGCGCTCGCCAGCGGCAGCGTGACGTTCAGCGATGGCGTGACGGCGAAGTGGATCGTCGACAACCAAGGCCGCCCCGGATTCACGCAGGTCAGCCAGCCCGGCTACCGCCCGACTCCCGCCGACAGCCAGGCCTTTGTGCAGGAACTGAGCGCGGCGTTGCAGAAGCGCGGCTATTGATCGGAAGGACGGGCCCAGCCGTGCCGCCATGCAATCAAGCCTTTGGCTTGAACATCCGCGCGACGGCGGCGCGGAATTCCACGATCGCGAAAGGCTTGGAGAGGCAGCCCAGCTCGTTCGCTTGGAGAAATGCTTGGAACGTATCGCTCACGACATCGCCGGTCATGAAAAACATGCGCTTGGCCAGCTCAGGGTTCGTCGCCGCCAAATGCTCGTAGAGTCGGATGCCATTCAAGCCCGGCATTTTCCAGTCGGACACGATCACGTCGAATTTCTGCCTGGCCAGGATCTCGAGGGCCTTCTGGCCATTCCCCGCGGTTTCGACGATGTGGCCGTCGCTGCGAAGAAGCTCACCCGCGAGCTCCAGGATCCATTCCTCATCGTCGATCACGAGGATCGACTTCCCACTCGGCTGATTCGGCGAAAACGGCCACGGCGTTCCCGTGCGGCGCAACGTCGGCGGAACCCCACCGGGCGCGACCGGGAGCTCGATGACAAACGTCGCACCCTGCCCGACCTCACTGCGCACCGAAATCCGCCCGCCGTGCTCCTGGATCAGCCCGTACGACAAGCTCAAGCCCAGGCCCGTGCCCTTGCCTGCGGGTTTCGTGGTGAAAAACGGATCGAAAATCCGCGCGAGGTGATCCGGCCGGATCCCGGGGCCGTTGTCTTGGAACTCCAGCGTGACCCAGCCATTCTCCGCCCGCGTACGGATGATGATCCGGCCCTCCCGCTGGAAGGGCTCGATCGCTTGCCGCGCGTTCCCGAGGATGTTCACGAACACCTGCTGGAGCTGGTGCGGGTCCGCCATGATGGGCGGGATCGCCGGCGCGAAGTCCTTCACGACCGTCACGTTGCTCGTGCGGAGGTCGTACGCCATGATCTCGAGCACTTCCTCCACGATCACGTTCAGGCCGACGAGCTTCCTCTCCGGCGCCTGCTGGCGCGCGAAACTCAGCAGGCTGTGCACGATCTTGTGGCACCGGTGCGCGCTCTTGGCGATGCGGTCGAGGTGACCGCGGATTTTCAGGTCGGTGTCCATGCTCTGGAGCAGTTCCGAAAAACCGATGACCGCGGTCAGCGGGTTGTTGAGCTCGTGCGCCACGCCCGCCACGAACTGCCCGACCGCTGAAAGTTTTTCGCTCTGGATCAATTGTTCCTGCGTCGCCTCCACGGTCTGCATCGCGCTTTCCAATTCCGCGCGCGACGCCTGAAGATTCGACGTCATCTGGTTGAACGCCACCGCGACTTCGCCGCATTCGTCGTTGGAAAAACGATCGATTCGCCGCGAGAAATCGCCGCGGCCGACCGCCTCCGCATTGTCGCGCAATTCGCGCAGGGGTCGTGTGATCCGCCGCACTAAAATCCACACCACCATCGCGCTGATCAGGATGCCGATGACGCTCAGGCCCACGAGCGTCAGCCGGGTTTCCCTCAGCGTGCTCAGCTGGCGTTCGTACGACGAGAGCAGCAGGAACCCAAAGCCTTCATCCCCGGTGCCGCGCGCATACTCGCCGCCGATCGCGAGGAAATGCTCGTTGTCGATGACCATCGGTGTCTCACCCGCCATCTCCTTCGACGGTTTCGACCCGATCTCCGGCATCGCGTCCACCGCAGCCTGCGCCGCCGAGGCTTTCAAGGTCGAGATCATCACGCGTTTGCCCGCGAACAGCACCAACTCGGTCTGGGGCGGCCGCAGGAGCTGCACGGCGCGTTCGTCGATCTGGACGCCGACAATGAGCACGCCGGCCAGCCCGATCTCCTGCAGGGTTGCGGGGACCGCGACGACGTTGAGCACGCGGTTGTCCAAGCCAATCGTGCCGACGCCGATCTTCCCCGCCACTGCACGCTGCACCATGTGATGGACGCGGTGGCCAAATTCCTCGAGCGAAACCGACGAATCGCGGCGAGCGCCGGCGGAATAGCGCTCGTCCGGCGTGATAAAGAGCAGGGCTTCGGTGTCGTCGGAGAATTCGTCCACCAGCAACCGCCGCAGGTAATCCTCCATCGTCGACATCGGTCCCTTGCCCGAATTCGGCAGCTCGAGCCGCATGATGCGGAGAAAACTGGAGTCGTTCACGGTGTTGCGGTATCGCGCGACCAGCCCTTCCTGCCGGCTGTTGAGCGACTGGAGAAACACCGCGCGCGAGGTTTCCAGGGCGCGGCTCGCATCCTCGCGCGTCTGGCGGCTGATGCGTCGGTCGACGATCCACAGCGTCACGGCCGGGAGCGTCACGAGCAACGCGAGCACCGCCATCAGGACTTTTGCCTGCAGGCTGATCCGAAATTTCCGCATCGTCGCAGCCATGCTTAGCGGCGGCTCCGGGAAATTTGTGCGGCTTGGCGCAACGTGGACGGCGGTCTCATTCGCCTAGTATTTCGGCAGGTCGCCGATCCCGAGTTTGAAATCGACGGTCACCTCGCCCTCCGCCGGCACGACCACGTCCCGCACCATGCTCGGGAGCCGCTCGTGCCACGCGCGCAAGTGATAGGTCCCGGCCGGCACGTTCTTGATCACGTAGCGACGGTTTGAATCGACCGAGGCAAAAAACGGATTGGGCACGACGAGGATGATGCAGTGCATCTTGGTATGGATCGCGCAGAAGACATCCACACGGCCGACCTGGTCGAACTTCACCTCGGGCGAACGTTCCTTCTTGTAGAACCCGAGGTCGAACTGCTTGGCATCCGACGTGGAAAAAACGTTGTGGTAAATGTCGTCCTCGTTCGGCCAGCGCACCGAGGACCCGACGGCCACCGGCAGCACATGCGGCTCGAAGTTCGCGTCCTTTTGGGTCGTCACGGCCGCGAGCACCGGCGCGCCTGGCGTGATCTCCGACAGCGGCTGGTCGATGTAGACGACGAAATCCCGCAGCCGCTCGTAATCGATCTTCTCGGCAAACTTGTACCGGCGGCTGTCGTAGGCGCCCCCGCCCCCGGCGTCGCCCTCATGCGTCGGCGGCACTCCCTGCACCGTACCCGTAATCGTGCCCGCCAAGGCGGCGCCGGCGCCGATCACCCAGAGTCCCGCGACAAATATTCGTTTCATCATTGGATAGTTCCCGTTCAAAATTTCAGGCCCAGCTGGGCGCCAAAAAAATCCTCATGGTTGCGCGCCGTGCCGTTGACCATCCGGCCGTTCTCCCAGCTGTATTCCAGCTTCAGCACCAAGGGCGGCCCGAAACGATAGCCGAAACCAACGCTCAGCCGTCTCAGTTCCTCGGTGAGGGACGGCCGATAAAAATAAGTGCCCGCATTGCCCAGGCCCGCGAGGGGATACCCTCCCGGCGCCCGAATCTCCGAATAACGCGCCGCCGCATAAAGCTCATCGGTGATCGACTGCACGGCCTCCATGAAACCGTAGCGGAGCCGGCGGGAGTTATCGACCAACGGGTCGTTGTCCTTGAATCGGACTTCGCCGAACGCTGCGCGCAGGTCGCCACGTTTCCATTTTGCCACCGCGTCGGCCTCATAGAGATTGGCTTGGAAATTCGTGGTGCGCGCGGCGGGCCCGAGCGCGCGGAAAAAGGCATTGCCGAACCAAAGCGCGGTCAGGTTGTCGCCGGTCGAAGTAATGGGCGAAACCGTCGAGATCTCCCCCGTACGCATGGCGCTCGCGCTCACGTGAAGCCATGGCGCGGGGTCCCAGCCGATCCGGCCGACCAACGATTTGTCGGCGTTGAAATCTCGCAGCTGGCTGATGCCGCCGTTCAGGACCGCCATGGCGTATTGCACCGGGCCAAATTTTCCAAAAATCACCACGCCCTCGTCCGGCCCCCAGATGTCCGAAAGCGAATGTGAGATCAGGGGATTCGCCATCGGCCCGCGCACCTGGTATTCCTCGCCAAAGGGAGTGTTCACGCTGCCCGCGCGCAACGTCATCGAATCGGGATTGCCCCAGAGCGCGCCGACTCCCTCGAATTCCGCGTAGAGTTCCCCAAATTGGAACGTGGCCGCATTGGCCTCGCGTGTGAGGAGGTTGAGCTCGGTAAAAAAATAAACGTTCCTCCACACCGGCGCCTCGATCGTGACCCGCGAGTCGTCGACGCGGAATTCCGCCTTCGGAAACTGACCGGCGCTGCCCGAGCTGAAAAACGACACCGCCACCTCCGCGCCGATGCGCACTTCGTGTTCGCGGTCCCGCTCGACCGGGATCGCCTGGCTCGACGATCCGGCTCGCTCCTCGAGCCCGCGCAATTCGCGCTCATGCCGGTCGCTCGCCTGCCGGATCTCGTCCATCCGCGCGTTCAGCGCCTCGATGGTTTTCTGCTGCGCGCGGACCTGCTCCTGCAGTTTCTGGTTCTGTTCGAGGATCGCCTGGAGCGTGGCATCGGCCGACTTCGGTTCCTGTGCCGAAAGGAGCACCTGCGCCGCAAAGACGGCTATACCCAAACTCCGCAGGAAATTCCCGGGGTAACCCATGGTGGAGAGAGTGGGCGAAGAATGGGGTCGGACTTTGGTGACGCAAGCATCCTGCGGAATAAAGCGTAACGAAACATTCAGGGATTCGCCCCCCAGCATGCCTCGGCGCGCAAGGCCGGGCGGGTTGTGGCAGCCACAAGGCGTTCCACCTATTTCAGCAGGCGGAGAAACTCCGCTTCATCGATCACCCGCACGCCCAGTTCCTTCGCCTTTTCGAGTTTCGAACCGGCATCGTCGCCCGCGAGGACGTAGCTCGTCTTCTTGCTCACGCTCCCGCTCACCTTCCCCCCGGCCGCCAGGATTTTCTGCTCCGCCTCCTCGCGTTTCAACCTCGGCAGCGTGCCGGTGAGGACCAGCGTCTTGCCGGTGAAAACCCCCGCCGTCGGCACCGTTCCCCGCGGGTCGATGCGCAGCGCGCGCAATTTTGCCAGGAGTCTCTGGCCCGGCGCGCTGGCAAAAAACTCCAGCGTGCTCCCCGCCACCGCCGGGCCGATGTCCGCGGGGACTCCCGCCAGCGGGCCGGCATCCAAGGCCGCGATTTCCGCCTCAAGCCGGGCGCACAATTCCTTGCGGCGCGCCTTGTCCTCGTCGGACTTCGCGGGATTCCGGCGCGACGCCGGTGCCTCCCATTCCCGCTGCGCGACCAGCTCGGCTTTTTTCAGGACGGCGTGCAGCAAGGGCGACGACGCCAATTCGGCGAACGTCCGATGCCGTCGGCCGAGCTCGCGCGCCGTGGTCTCGCCGACATCCGGCACGCTCAGCGCGTAAAGCCACTTTTCCAGCGGCAATTCCCGCGCCGCCTCGCGCGCCACCACGACCTTGGTCGCATTTTTTTCGCCGAAAATCCGGGGCTCCTCCGTCGTGCCCAAGTTGAGCGTCGCGAGCGTTTCCAGCGTGACGTGATAGAGGTCCGGCGGGTCCTGCACGTGATTCAATTCGACGAGCTTGGCCGCAACCACGCCACCGACGCCGTCGATTGCGAGTGCGCGACGGCTGCAGAAAAATCCGAGCCGTCCCGCGCGCTGCGCCGCGCAATCGTAATTCTGGCATTTCCAGGCCACACCTTCCGCCCCCTCGGCCGCGACTTCCAGGCGCGCGATTTTCCCGCCACACACGGGACATTTCCCGCCCACCGCGGCGAAGAGGTCGAATTCCTGGGCGCCGCGCGGGCGCTCATCGGGAAAGGACTGGAGCACGGCCGGGATGACTTCGCCGGCTTTCTCGATTTCGACGAGGTCGCCGATGCGGATGTCCTTGCGGCGGATCTCGTCCTCGTTGTGCAGCGTGGCGCGGGCAATGGTGCTGCCGGCGAGCACCACCGGGCTCAACTCCGCGACGGGGCTGAGGATGCCGGTCTTGCCGACCTGAATCGTGATGCCGAGCAGGCGCGTGCGTGCCGTGTCGGGCTTGAACTTGTAGGCGATCGCCCAGCGCGGCGCCTTGTCGGTCGTGCCGGCGTCGCGCTGCTGCGCAAAATCGTTCAGCTTCACCACCGCGCCGTCGGTGCCGTAGGCGAAATCATGCCGCAGCCGGTCGAGTTCCCCAATCGCGGCCCACGCCTCGTCGATGCCGTCGACCGTCCAATATTTTTCCACGACCGGCAGGCCCCACGCCTTCAGCTTTTTCTGCAGGTCCGTCTGCGACTCGACGACGGCGGGTTCGCAGAAGCCGAGGCTGTAGAGGACGATTTCGAGTTTTCGCCGCGCAACTTCGGTGGAATCGAGCAGTTTGACCGTGCCGGCCGCGAAGTTGCGCGGATTGGCGTAAAGGTCTTCCCCCGCCGCGGCGCGCTCGGCGTTGATCCGCTGGAATTCCACGGCGGTGAAGTAAATTTCGCCGCGGATCTCGATGACCTTCGGCGCGACGCCGTGCAGGCGATGCGGCAGCGTCTTGATCGTGGAAACGTTCGCCGTCACATCGTCGCCGCGATCGCCCTTGCCGCGCGTCACGGCGCGCACGAAACGGCCGTCCTCGTACGTCACGCTCACCGCCAGGCCGTCGATCTTCGGTTCAACGGTGTAAGTGAGATTCGGCGTGCCGATGAGCCGGACGAGGCGCGCGTGGAATCCGCGCAGCTCCGCCTCGTTGTACGTGTTGTCGAGGCTCAGCATTTTCTGCCGGTGCGCGACTTCCTTGAAACCTTGCACCCGGTCGTCGCCGATGACGCGCGACGGTGAATCCGGCGCGGCGAATTGCGGGAATTGTTTCTCGAGATCCTCGAGTTCGCGCTTGTTCGCATCGTACTCGAAATCCGAAATCTCCGGTTTCGCTTTTTTGTAATACAGCTCATCGTCACGCGCGATTTGGGCGCGCAGTTCGACGAGGCGTTTTTCCGCTTGGACCGGGGTCATGGCGGGGGAAGTGTTCCCGCCGCAGCCGCGATTTCAACCCGGCGCTTTCGCCCCAGCGGGAATTCCAGCAGGCGGCGATACCGGGGCCAGCCCACGTAGAGCGAAGTCGCGAGCGCGGCCCCGAGGGTATCCGCGACCCAGTCGGCGACTTCCGCGCTGCGCCCGGGCGTGTAGTACTGGTGCCATTCATCGGTCGCGCCGAAACCCGAAACGATCAGCACCGCCCACCCGACCGACCGCCAACCTTGGCCGAGGCGGCAGACGAGGGAGCCGAGCAAACCATAGACCAGGAAATGAACGATCTTGTCGCTGGACTGAAATGCGGGGCCGGCGACATGGGAACGTGCGGAGGCGAAGAAGATCGTGGTGGCGAGGGCGACCGGCCAGATCCACGCGGGCTTGAATTTTGAAATGGGGGACGGCACGTCCCGCGAAACCATCGCGTGCCGGGGTCAGCGCAACCCGAAATTACCAGTTCGGGATTGTGGCATGCCGGGCGTACGGCCAGCTTTCGGCGTCCCGCGTCAAATAACCCCAACCCCATTGTGCGCCATGTCTACCCCTGAACTCCCCGCCGTCACGCGCCGCATCAAACGCATCGCTCCGCTCCAACTCGGCAAAATGCTCGCGATCCTTTATGGGATCATGGGCCTGCTGGGCATCCCGTTTTTCCTGATCATGACAGCGGTGGCGTCGCAATTGCCCTCCGAACAGAGAACCGGCGTGATGGCGATGGGCGCGGGCTTCGCGATCTTTTTCCCGGTGATTTACGCGGTGCTCGGTTTCATCTTCGGGATCATCGGCGCGTTCATCTACAACATCGTCGCGAAATGGGTCGGCGGCATCGAAGTCGAAGTCGTGTAAACCTGAGGGCCGCGTCGCGCTTCCGAGAGTAGAGCGCGGCCTTCGAACGGCCACGGGAATTTATGAGTTACGATTGCCGCCGGCGGACGGGCGTTCGCGGCGGCAATCGAGCTCGGATTTTTCGGTTACGAAAAGCATCCGGGAAAACCCGACGAAAAACTACTTGCCTCGCCCTGCGGCATGCCGCTTTGTGACCCCTCTTCTGTTCGGGCTGTAGCGTAGCCTGGTAGCGCGCTTGCATGGGGTGCAAGAGGTCGTGAGTTCGAATCTCACCAGCCCGACCATTTTCCCCGTCACGTCCAACGTGGCCTAAAGACGTAACGCCGCGACTATTCGCGGCACGTCAAAGCAGATGCAAGATTTTACCGGGGCGCACGGCTGCGACTCGCTGCGACTCGAAAAGCACCAGTGCGATCGTAATCTCTGGGTTTTTTTCTGTGTTGCGACTCCATGCTATAAATCGGAAAAGAGGTCTCTCCCTATGGCTATCAGGAACGGCGAACCTCGAATGAACGCCTGTAAATTGCTGCGCGAAGACGAATCGTGAGTGCGAAGATCAAGAATTTCATCGTCGTGAGTATCGGCGATACCGGTGGCTACGGCTACGATGAGCATTCACTCCCCATATTGCTACAGCTAGTTGATTCTAGCTGCCCGGAGCACCGCGTATTTACCCACACCGGTGTTATTGGGCATTTTAGGACATCGAGAAAAAATATTGAGATAGTTAGGCGTCTTGTCGCCGAGGCGGAATCGTTGCGCGTCGGCGATGTCCGATTTGCAGAACTCAAGATCGGTGTCGCTCAGGGCGACCTAATAGGTGAGTTCGATTGGTTGGGGCGCCTAAAGCGTGGCCGTGGCGCTGTGGGCCTCATCGGCGGAGCCATATTGGAGGCTGTTCGGTGTGAGCGTAGCGGCGACTATGCGGGAAAGTTAGAGTCAATTGGTGGAATTCTCTATCGTCATAAGGCATGATCTACTCACGTCGGCCCGTTGCCACGAGCGCGAGAACCGGAACAGCTGTGCGTGAGAGTCACATTCCCGACGACGCCCAATCTCGCGGCGCAAATAGCGTGCGAGGTAGCGTCCTACTCCAGTCCCGACATTCTTAAGGAGTCAGAGCTTTCATGGCCGGATAACGCCGGGAGGCATGGCTGGAGTAGCGCCGCGTCTCGGACCGGCTCCACTCGCATAAAGCGGTTAACGTAGCGGCTGGGCGGCTCAAACCGGGGGTCGCGATAAGAAACTGCCAGCTGGCTGGATTGAACCACTACGTAAATTCAGCGGCTCGGGCTTGCGGAGGCATTCTCCAGGAAGCGTCTTGGGGACAAGCCGCTCCACCGCCCGGTTATTCACTTCGGCGTAGTCATGAATTTATTCCACACGGCCATTGTCGGTTCGTCGGGAAACCAGAACGTGAGTCCGGCCTCCTTCGGCGGCACTCCGGGGGCGATCAATTTCTTGTGTTCGAGATCGAGCACGATGCCCGCGCGTTCACTGGCGGGAAGTTCGCCAGCCTTCATCACGGCTTCGAAGAACGGTAGCGCGAGATCGTTGGCATAGGCGGTTTGGTGTCCGCGGTTGGGTTCGCTCGCCATGCACCACTTCGCGCCGAGCTTTCGATTCTCCAGGTAGACTTTTCGCGCGGCCGTCCGACGCGTGGCCGTGTCCTTCTCCCCGACGATGAACAGGCCCGGGATTTCACGCGCAGCGGCGGTGGCGGGCGTCAGGTAGATCCCGCCCTTGTTCGAAACAAACGCCGCGGTGCGGTCGGGGCGGAAGCACGCGAAGCTGTAGCTGAATTGTCCACCGGCGGAAAACCCGAGCAAATAGAGCGGCACATTTTCCAACTCCGGATGACGGCTCGCCTTGCCGAGTGCCGCTAGGCCGGCGAGCAAAGCGCGACCACTGCCCCGGTCGGCCTCGCAGTAGGTCGGGAGCGTCAGGTCGTCGGAGTATAGATAGCACGCGACGAGCGCGAACGAGTGATCGCGCGCAAAATTCTGCCACTGCACCCGGCCCGCAAGGTGGCGGCCGTCGACATTGATACCGTCGAGCACCACCGCGACGCCGCGCACGGGCGGAGCATTGTCAGGCAACCAGAGATGAAACGCCGCCTTGTCGAAAGTCTCGCGTGATTGCCGGGCGACCTCGACATCGAAGGTTTGTTCGGCCCGGACAGAAATCACCAACAGGCCGAAAAGCAGCACCGCACACCAGCGCAGGAATTGGGGCATGCGGCCAACGCTGTCAGTGCGACCACCGCCGAAGCAACCTATCTGGAGCTTCATGCTGTCAGCTGGATTGCAGCGCATCGCGACCTAACGCGCAAATGTAGGACTGCGGTCTTGCTGCGCCTGTCCCCTCGTGCGCGATTGATGTCGCTCGCTTGGGGGAATTCCGAGGGGAAACAGTCTCTAAAACGATCAGTCCGAGCGTCGCTCCCTCTCTTTTGGACACCCTGCGGTCCAGGCGCAGTTTGCGACGGCGACCGGTCGCCATAACCCGGACCATTGACCCCAAGCCAAACGATCATGTCTCGACAAACGGCTCTGGCCCGTTGGAAAAAAGCCCAGGATCGGATTCCGGCACAACAATGACCTGGACCCGGCGCCGCACCGCGCGCGCCAGAGCGGCAATGGTTTCGAAGCTCAGGTTACAGGGGCGGTCCGGACGGAGAATCTTGCAGACGTGCTGGCGACTGGTGCCCATCCGGCGGGCAATATCGGTGGGGGTGAGGTTTTCCTCCGCCATCGCTTCGCGAATGGCAGCGATGAAATTGCACTTGAGGTCGTCTGCAGGGGAACTGGCGACGGAGACCGCGAGCGGGCCCGTCGCGAGGGCATGAACTGAAATGAAATCGCGCATAACGGGAAGACCTAGATGTCGACTCCGGAGTTACGCAGAAATTACTACTCCATGCGGCCTATTCGCGACGGTCTTAGTCGGCGAAGAGGCAAACTCATCCATACAGCATCGCCGCGAGCTGCGTGCGGCTCCTTGTCCCGAGTTTTCGAAAAATACTTGCGAGCTGTGTCTTGACCGTAAAGGGACTGCGGCGAAGGGAACCGGCGATCTCGGCGGTCGACATCCCGTCGCGCACCCGAAGCGCCACTTCCCGTTCCCGTGGGGTCAGGCAACCGAGGACAGCTAAGGCGCGCGGCGAAACCGCGCGGTCACGGTCGGCACGGGGCCGGCGGTAGTCGAGGCGCAGGACGAAGAATGACTCCGGTTCGGCCGGCAGAAAGCTGATGCGCGCGAGAAGTCCGGGGTCGTGGGCGCTAACGACCTCGACGTGCTGAAGCGTCGGGCCCGGAATCCCGCCAAAGGGCAAGGTCTGGCAAGCGTCGGAGAGCGCATGGGGCACGACCAAGCGGTGCGATTCGAGCGGGAGCTGGTCCGCCCCCTTTGGCTGCCGGTTCCAGACGGCGCAGGCGATCGCCGCCTCCTGGTTGTGCCAAACCGGCTGGCGCGCGTGGTCGAGAATGAGAAGCCCGAGCGGATAGTCTTCCAAGAGGGCATCGAGAAGACCGGGAACCGGAGGTGCGAGGGACGCAAACGACGCGAGATTCATAGAGGGCGCGGCGGCTCGGGTTTCACAAAACCACCGTTTCTCCGTGAGTCAGCGTCACTCGCTCCACCATCACGAGTTTCTCCCACTGACCCTGAAGCGAGCGTGCCCAAGCCGGTCGCGCCTTGAACCAGACATGCACGGTCGCGGCCCGGTCGCGCGTGCCGGCATCGTAGCGGACCTTCAAGACATGGGTTTCCGGGATGACCGCTTTCTGCAGGACGCGGGAAAGCAGCGCGGGCTCCGGCATGGAAACGATGAACGCTGTCCACGTGGAGATCGGCTCGGCATCGCCGAAGACGGCGGAATCGTAGGCGGTGACGGCGGCGGTCTTCATATCAGGTCGCACCGACGTGGGCGCGTTTGGCCCAAGCGACGCAAAGTCTCACGATTTCACTTCCGCGATCATCGGGCTGCACTCCGGGATCTGCCGGAGCGCGTTCGGAAACAGCCGGCGTTTCCGTCCGATGAACTCTTGGATCATTCGCTTCGCTTCCTGCCGCTGGGTCGGAGGAAAATCCGCGAGCCCGTCCCGCAGCGCTTGAGCGGAGATCGTCGGCATGGTTCAGAGTCCGAGAAGACGCTTTACTTCGCGCTCGAGCTTCGGACCGCGCGCATTGGTGGAGATAATCATCCCCTGCTGGTCCAGGAGGAACATGGCGGGGATGCCGCGGATCCCATATTGTTTCCCAAAAACATTGTTCCAGTAAAGGCCGTCGTAGTATTGGGACCACGGCATGTGTTTTTCCTGGGTGAAGGAAAGGACATCGGCGGCGGTCTTCTGGCGCTTCGAGGGCTTGGCCGCGTCGGGAGCCTGGTCGAATGAAATGCCGACAACCTCGAACCCTTGGGCGTGGAATTTCTCATAGACCGCGACGAGGTTAGGGATCTCATGGACGCAGGGGCCGCACCACGTGGCCCAGAAGTCGATCAGGACCACCTTGCCGCGGAGCGCCGAGACGTCGACGTCGCGGCCGTCAATTGATTTGAACTTCATCTCGACCGGACGCGGGAGAAGTTCGGCGAGCTTCAGCTTCGATTCGGCGAGCGATTTGACCTGTTCGTTCGGGCTCGCGGCAAAGGCGCGCCAGTCTTCCACCGCTCCCTTCAGATCGGCGGATTCGGAGAGGTAGAGGAAATTGGAGACGAAGGCGGCGTTGGCGCTCGAGGCGGGATTTGCGTCCACGACCGCATGGAGTTGCGCGCGGAGTGCGGGCAAATCGACTGGCTCGTCTTTCTGCTGCGCCGCGAACGCCGCGTTCAGGGCATCGCCGAAGCGAAAGCGCGCCTGCATGGTTTTCAGCGCATCGGGCGAGGACTTGAATTCCGCCAGGAATTCCGAGGCGTTAGCGTTCTTCGGATTGAGCGATAGGGATTTTTCGAAGTTCGCGGTGGCCTGCGCCTGGTCGCCCGCGATTACGTACACCTCGCCGAGGCTGTCGTACACGTTCCACGATTCCAGGTGCAGTTGCGCGTTCGTCCGGAGGACAAATATCGCGGCGGGAATATTCTGCTGCGAGAGGTAGCGGTAGCCGAGCTGGTTCAGGGCACCTTCGTTCGGATCGAGGTTTGCGAAGTCGCTTTCCTTGCCTTCGGCGTACGCCTTTTTCGCAGCATCGAGGCCTTGCGTGTCGATCGCTTCGGCGAGAATTTTTGCGAGCGTGAACGGTTTGGGCACGGGGGCGCCGGGTTCGGCGCAGGCGAGGGCGGCGGCCAAGGTGCCGAAAAGTAGGTAGCGGAGTTTTTGCTTCATAAAATTAGCCAGTGAACTCGATCAATGGCGGGCGACAGCGGTGCGGCGCAGGCGACAGATGCCAACGGTGAAATCGGAGGTTATGGGACGGGTCATCGAGATGAACCGGGCGTGCGGACACGCGGGCGGTCATCAGATAAGACGTGCAGGCCTCCTGTTTCCCCCTGCTCGGCCGGGAAATATCCGGACGGATTAACTCGTTTGGAGTAGTCCGATTTCAAAGTAGCGCCGGGTCTCGGACCGGCTCAACGGCATGGCCGCGAATTCTTTCAGCGACCGGCGATTTCCGTCGGATCGCCTAGCCGGCGATTGAGGGCCACCGCTTCAGCGGCGAGGCGGCGGGCGACAGCAGGCTTCACCGTGTCGCCCTCGCGCAATTCGATCGTCGCCATCTCGTATTTTCCGCCGGGCTTCAGCCGAGGTTCGATCTCACTAAGCCGCTGGCCGCGCCAAAAGCCGAACAACACCCGGTGGTCCTCCGCGCGAATAAGCAGCACCGGGCCATTCGCATGGTAGACGAGGTGACCCCATTTGATCCCCTCCTCTATCTTCGCGCTGCGGACGGCTCGCCGCAGACTCCGTACGACCTCTCCGCGCCAATCCTGCAATGCCGCAACGTAGGCGCCAGGATTCGCCGCCGGGGGAGCCTTCTTCATGCCCATGCCGCCACTGCAACACGCTCAACCGTGATGGCAAGAACCCGACGACGACGCAAAACCCTCTCTGTGATAAATCCGTTCGGGGACAGGTCCATGGCCCTTGGGAAAGGCGAAACTGAGAAAGACCTTCCGCCATCGCCTGGGCCCACGGCTTGTTTGGTTTTTGGCCCGCGAAGGTATCGCGCGACGGTTTCCCGGTGAATGCCTAGGTCACGGGCAATCTTCCGCGCGGACCAACCGCACTGGGAAAGAAGTTCGATGCTTAGTTTGTAGCTCACCTGTAGATAGTTCACGGCACGCCTTCTGCCGCGAGGGCAGTAGAGCGCGGAATCCTACCTCAGCATTGGCTGGTTTTGAGCTGCCCGAAGGTGGTACGTTCTGCCCGCCCGCTGACACGTCGGAGGAGCGGCGTCCGCCGCCAGCGCAAAGCGGCGTGATGCGGCCCGCCGGCGCCGTTTCTCCGGAAAAACGTGCCCGCGCCCCCGCCAATCTCCACCGCGCATGGCACCACTCTGCGACGTATTCACAACCGAGTGACAACGCCCATAGCAAGTTAGAACTCCCATCAACCTCGTCGCTCTCAGTAGCCTGTCCTTCTGTCTTTCCGCCCGCAGCTGTTACCCCGCATATCGAGTGCGCGCTCTTAATTTCTAGAGGCCAGACCCCGTGCTCGGGCGTGTTCGGGCCCTAGGTTCTAGGCTCCCTCTTCAATTGGACCGACTTTCATCTGCTACGAACCATTCAGGAGCGGTCCGTCCCCTGACGGTAAAATCGAAAAACTCTGTAACTCTTGTATTCATGTCCGCGATCGATGCCTCATCAAAACTGTGGCCTTGGCCGCGATATTCCAGCAGGACTACATTGCGTTTTCCCGCGCGGCGCGCGCTGTTGAACATCTCCAGCGCCTGGCCAAACGCTATTGATTTATCCTCTGTTCCATGCGCCATCAATAGAGGAGTTTCGATACTTGTAACGTGATATAATGGAGATCCTTCGATCATTGATTTCCAATTGTCCCACCACGGACCCTTCATGAAGGGTTGATTAGATTCCGCGATAACGGCCTTGGGTCTTTCATGATACATCGCGCCATAGTCGCTCCAGAGGTCAGATACTCCCGCCAGTCCGAACACTGCTTTGAAGCGTTGCGAGCGGGTTCCTATATACAAAGCCTCGTACGCACCATACGAATATCCGACAATTCCCAAACGCTGCTCGTCGATGAAACCGGTGGCCGTTGCGGCATCCACCGCCGCATTCACCGACTCCAAGGCAACTTCGGCGGCCTCATTAAACACCGGCTGGATATCGGGCAGCAACACGGCGTAACCACGCATCAACCACCCAAATGGACCGATGGGATCGTGTAAATTGATAGTGAGCGGCCCGAAGGGAGCAGGGTACGCTGTTTGCTTTAGATAGATGGAAATAATAGCGGGATAAGGCGGTTTACCCTTGTTTGTCGGGGGCAAGTACAACACCGCGCGAAGCTTTTGCCCACGAATAGTGGTATAATGTATTAATCTGGGTTCCGGTATCCAATCCAACCGGCGTCGTTGCGGATTCGCATCGGTCGTTCTGATTTCCTTTTCCCAATCTTGATCAACTGCATACCATTCATCGCCGGCAGCGTCTCCACGAAAGAGGAACCGTCCGAGGCGCTGATCCTTAAATCCGGCGGCAATGCTCAGATTTTTCCAAACGGCGATCTTCAGGCCGATCTGTTTCGTATAAGTGGCGACTGCGGTGCGGCCGGTGTTCAGATCGACGGCTCGAAATTCAATCGGCGCCTCCAAATCCACGCAGCATGACTTGTCCGGCACGAGTCCGATAGGTTCCCCGTCCAGGAGCATCCGTTCATAGCGAATTGCCTTGGCCCGGCCGTCTTTCGTCAGATTAGTTGCAACAGAACCGTCGAGGGGAATCGACCAGACGTCATAGTAGTCGGAAAGTAACATGGACTTGCCATCGCTTGAGAAACCTTGGAGTACGCTCGCCACTTCCGCATCCCGAGGGCGCCACTTGTCTTTCGGATCGTTCTCGGGCCAATAGAAACGTGTGGGTAGACCTCGCGTGACGGAACGAGTTTGTTTCGTTTTGAGGTCGTAGGTTACGTAGTCGCCCTGTTTATCCTGGTAGATCACTGCTTCCTCGTTGGGCGACAATCTTGGTGCCAATGAAAGGCCGGCCGAAATCGTAACCGGCAATGATGTTGCGATCGAAGTCGTCGTCGCGCTGTCGAGGTCAATTAGGAAATAGTCGCGGTTCTCTGCAACGCGCAGCCCTTGATGCGCATTCATCCACGTGACGGATGAATCTCGATAGACCAACGCGTGTCGTCCGTGCTGAGGAAACCCGGCCAGCCTTTCACCAGGTTCCGCGATCGTGCGAAGGGCCCGAGTAGCGGCATCCCAAAATAAAACAGAGCTCGAGGGAGCCCGGCGTTCATCCGGCAGACGCTGATCTTCTGATCGCCAAACTCTGACGGTTGATTCGTCGGTTTTCCTCGGCGGTTTGACGGACGTCACCGTGATGAACATGGAACGATCGCAATCCCGCGGCACGACGCTGAAACGCAAACCGTCATCTTTTTCAATCCGTAACTGAGCACCAGGAAGGGCAATCTTTTGGTCTAGGGTCGCGACCGTGCATTGGTTGCTTTCCCAAATATCGTATTCCAAAAATGCCTCTAGGTCCGGGGGGCGCGCTTTGCCCCTGGACTCAATATTGTTGTTCCGGCTCAAGATGCCCCCCAACGAATGTCCGTCGCTTGACCAACTCATTTCGAGCAAATCAGAGGCCTCGTCTAAAATCCAACGCCTTTCGATATTCATCCGCAGGTTCAATGCGTACAGAGTTCCCTCCTCGGTCCACGCCACGCAGTTTTGACTCGCATCCAGGCAAAGTTTTGCGGCGGATCCCTTGTCTTCGAAGCGATTGGTCTCAAGGTCCCACAGCGCCCATCTAGCGGGCGTTCCAGAAACGACGCGCACCACGCCAATCACTTCGCTTGCCGCTCCCTGCAGCGTGATCGGCCGGGTCACGCGCTGCACCGCTCGTTCGTAACCGTCCTTCAGCCTGATCGCCACCAGTTCGTTATCATCCGTCGGAAGGCCGACATGCGCTTTGGGGGAACGAACGAAGGTAATCCAGCCGTGCAGCGGCGAAAGCTCGATGCCCCCAGCTCCTCTGGCGAGGCGGCCCGCGCGGATTTGTCTTCGCGTTCCATCATTCAGGTTTTGGATTGTGATCAGGACTGAAGGATCTTTGGTCGAAACACCCAAGATTACTTCCGTTACGACGCTGCTGGCTTCCGGAATGAACCGAGTGCTCGCGATTTGCCCCCATTCCGCTAAGTCGTTCACCGAAAATTCCTTAATGGAGCCTACCGGTTCACTGGAAACGCTAGCTACTGCAGAAGGGGCGACCGCAATTAATATAGATGCCAACCAATGGGATATTTTCATTACAACTTTTTCTGCGTCGGACAATGACCACCAGCATTCGAACTCAGGGCCGGCTCGCCCTGCGCGAATCTTGCATTTCCTTCCACCGGGGAAGGCTCATTATGCCGCCCTCATCAAGATCTTCGCGCTTCCCCAACCAAAAGGTCAGCCAATCAACCGTGGACTCAAGTGAGGTCCTTCGCTGCTGTGGTCGGATGAGCTGATGGCTGCCATCAGGGAAAAGTAAAAATTCGGCCGGGCGGTTTACTCGGCGAAACGCTGTCATCGCCTCCAGCATCGGAACGACGCCAAACCTGCTGTTAATTTGAAACAACACGGGAGCATCACTCTTTTGGACATTGAACCCTGGGGCGAGGGCCAGCCAAGTCGCTTGGTTATACCAAAACGGCCCCCCGTATTGCCGTTCATGAAAAAAAAGCGACTGCGTCGCGCGTGACGTGCCGACATCATAGAGATAATCGCCATAGCTCCCCTGCCAAGCGTCGGCCACGACGACGGCACCGACCTTCGTCCGGTGCGGATGAGTCGCCGCATAATAGGCCATATAGCCTCCGCGAGAAAAACCCACCAATCCGATCTCGCTCAAATCCAGGGAGGATTCGCTGCGAAGTGAATCGATTGCCGCATCCAATCTCGCCATGAAATACTCTCCCTCCTTGGTCGTCAGAGTCACATCGGGTCGGTTCTCGGCCGGAATATTCATCTGCAGAACGGCAAAGCCTTTTTGCGCCAGAAGCTGGCTGGCATAGGCGGAACTTGCCATGCCATCTGGGAGAAATTGGGCGGGAGAATATCGGTAAGCTTGAACCACCAGCTTGAGGGTTTGATTCGCTTGCGCCTGAGGAATGATTAAGCCGCCTTCCTCCATTGCCCCGTCGGGATCGATCCAATGGACCGTCCGTGTCGGGTGCACCCTCACACCGGCGAGTACGGGATCCTCGCCGAAGAGTCGCAGAGATTTACTTCCCTGCACGGCCCAAACCATCGGCGGCGTGTTTGCATCCTGTCTCAGTTCAACATTGAACGGCCTTGCGTCGTCTGGAGAGACAGAGTCTTTCGATGCTGTCCTATCTTGCAGCTTCCACCCTCCTTCCTTGCGCGCGAACCGGCGCCAAACACTGGGTCGTTTCAAGAGATTGATATATTCGACGACAAACTC
The DNA here is from genome assembly GCA_028293545.1 of Verrucomicrobiota bacterium. Classification (GTDB taxonomy): domain Bacteria; phylum Verrucomicrobiota; class Verrucomicrobiia; order Opitutales; family Opitutaceae; genus Opi-474. The sequence continues at coordinate 124,705 of JAQGOP010000052.1, forward strand.
TTCGCCGGGATTCGTCCAGTGGGCGCGTCCGGTCCAAAGGCGAGGATCCTCCATCCTCGGCGTTTCGATAGAGGCGATTTTGGTCCAGTGGCGCGTTTCCACGTCGTATTCCACGATATACGCAGTTGTGGTCCGCTCCATGTCATCGGTGGAGAGCGGTAATGCGGTGTTGAACAAAATGACTCGCCGGCCGTCGGGTGACCATAGGACGGAGGTGTCGACGATGTTATTAGGGGATGTCGCCGCGCCAACCGGGGCGTCAAGCATCGGCGTCAACTCTCCCGTGCGCAGATCGGCCAAGATGAATTGATAGTGGCGCACTACCGGTTTGTAATAATGGCTCCACTCCTTTGGAATCTTCCATCCCGTCGGGGCAAAGACCATGACGGCAAATGCCCCAGTAGGAGCAAACCACGTCCGCGGTGCGCCAAGTTCTGACTGAGCCATGAACTGCGCGTCACCGCCGTGGTAGCGGGAAATAATCCGATTGGTCCTTCGGGGCGGAGAAAACAGCGAGAACACGGCATCCCCGGAAATCACCGTCGCCGGATATTTTCCAAAGGGGCTTGTGGCTTCTTCGTTGTCCACCGCGTAGATGACGCCTTCCGTTCCCGCCTGAATTTCCACCACGTCAGTGTTTGCGCAGGTGAGATTCACAAGGCTGTTGTGGGACACCCTGAACTGATAACCATTCACGGGATTATTCCCCGCCGTGCCGAGGAACGTGAGCGTATCGTTGTCGGACCAGCGGATATCGCGAATTCCCACTTCGTCGTCGCCCGGCCGAGTAGAAGCAATGGCAATTACAGCTTTCGGACGTGGCGCCTCATTCGTTCCGGAGTCTGAAATTTTCAGCCGAGCGGAAATCACCTCAGTTTCGAATACGAACACTTCATAGATCACCTCGTCTTGCTTCAGGCTTCCCCTACGGGTCGCGACAAAGAAATGTCTTCCGTCGGGAGAGAATTTGCCACCGATCGCGCTTTCCGTAGGCTCGATATAGGCTGGACTCGTTTGCCCGGTCACGAAATACCGCATCTCGATGGACTCGCGCACCGTCCACGGTCGTTCCCGAGTGACGTCGAATGCCACCACGTCTTTGCTAAACCCACCGATGCCTGACGATGCCAACAGCGCGCAACGCGCCAATTTCTGGAGCATGGGCGGTTAGAATGAGACGTTGGCCTTGAGATAAATGACTCCTCCGCGCGGGTCGCCGACGTAGCTATAGAGCCCTTGAGTGTTGCTGACATCGATGGGCGGCCTTTGGTTGAAGATATTCTTGATTCCCAGCGTAAAATTCCATTCGGGGTGGCGACCAGGGCCGCCTGTGCTGGGCCAGCGATAGCTACCCGCCACATCGAAATAGGCCTGACTCGGGATTCGCTCGCTTCCTTGGAGCGCGATCAGATTAGGCGCGCCCAATGCGTAGCCATCAAAATAACGCGCCGTCCCGGAGGCGCTGAAGGAACCGGCTTCCCATGCGACCCCCGCATTGCCCTTCCACCGCAGGCTGATAAGTTTCCCCGCGTTCTCGATCGGGGGAAGCGACTTCGTTATCTGCTGCCAGTTTTGGGGCTGGCAGGTTGCGTTCGACCAAACCGTCAGGTTACCTCGGGCAGTCGTTCGTCGGTACTCAATTCCGATGTCGTAGGCGTCAACCTTCGACTGCGCGACGTTGATCAGCGTCGCATCGATCGCCGTGATCGGCCCGACACTGTACCCGCCGCCGGGCGCTCCTCTCGTCACCCGAGAAGGTGCGTAGGAAATAAGGTCGCCGAGGGATTGGGCATCCAGTCCGAGAATCTGATCAATTTCGTCATTTTTGCGAATGCGCGTATAGTCGACCGAGATCCGCAATCCCGGAACCGCTTTCGGAGTCAAAACCGTGCCAACCGACATACTGCGGGAACGCTCGGCTTTGAGATCTGGATTCCCGCCGGCGGTGTGGGTGATGTCGCCCAACACCTCGTTTCCGCGCAATTGATCGGTCAGGTTGAATTGGCTGCCCGAGATCGCATTCGGAAGGTTGGGAACAAGCTGTGCGGAAGTAGGAGGAAGAAAGCCGGTGCCAACACTCGCCCGCAACATTAGATCCGAAACCGGCTTGTAGGCCAAACCGATCGTCGGATTGACCGAAGATAGATCGCGTTCGGTTCTCCGCGCGTTGACGGGCGTGAATGAATCGGACACCCCATTACCAACGATACGGTGTTGATCGGCTCTGAGCGCGAGTTGAATTTCGAGACTTTCAACCATGGAAAGACGTTTTTCCTGACTAACCAAAGGGACGCGGGCCTCCGCATACACGCTCCCGGAGCGTTGGTGTCCCCCATAGTAGGTTTGTGCATAATCGAAGCCGGGGAAGAGAGTCGTGGTTTGTTGTGTGGTATCAAAATCCTCGTTCCGTAACGTGGCGGCAAAACTGAGGGTCGCGGCACTCATGGCTCCTGGCAGAGCTCCCGAAACGCGCACTGACCCCTCATTCATGCTGCTCCTAGTCGGGCTGCTGGTCGGCCGACTGAGGAGGTAGGGCGAAAAATCGGGCGTCTGCCCCACGTCCTGAAAGACATTTATCTTACCGCTACTGACCGCACTTGCGGCGTTGTTTCCGGTACTGTCAGAGGCACCCAAGCTTGAAGGCGATCGGGTGGTGAGCCGATTTCGGCTATCAAGAAAGTCCATCTCTCCCTTCCAAGTCCCCGGCAATTGGAAAATTAGTCCGAAGGAAATGCGTTGGGAGATGATTTCGGAGGAGTAATCTTGGTCTGTGCCCCCGACCGGTGTCGTCACTATGATGGTCTGATTAAATGGGTTTACCGGAGAGGTAGCCAGGACTACAAAGGTGCTACTCGCTGAGCTGGTGTTGAAGAGGCTCCTATTGGAGCTCCAATTCCATTCCGCGAACCCTTCGACCTTCGGCGAGAATGTTTGCCGGAGAGAACCGATCAAAGATTTGGTGGTCGTGCCAGCCAAGAGACTTTGCTTTCCGCCGCCTCCTAAAGACGAAAGCTGGGCGGTAGGCGCAAGTTCCAGATTATACCGGCCCCGGTTTGCCACGAAGGCTGCACCGTTGTCCGTCGACATGCCGCGATAGCCCTTGGGTACGAAAGTTGCGGCGGAATTCAAGTTTGTCCCCGATTTCAGAACTAATGATTCTGCGGGGTTTAGGCTCCGGATATTCGTCGTGGAACTCAGAGGCGGCACAACACTTGGCGAACCGACGAGGGCAGGGTTCCTGCCGAAGATTTGCGCTCTTGCACGTTCGATGAGGGTTCTTTGATCCGCGTTGAAATCATCGGAATGTGAATATCCCGCAGTGAGCGAGAAGTGCGTCTTGGCGCCGAGGTTCATTCCGGCGAGAAGGGAAATTCGTTCGCGGAAGGCGTCTCCCTTATAGGCTGTTTCGAAGCCCGGGCTAAGAGTCACGCCGTTGTAGTCCCTACGCAAAATTACGTTAATGACGCCTCCCGTCGCGCTACCTCCGTAGATACCCGAGGCCGTCGTCGGAAGCACCTCGATTCTCTCGATGGCGGAAAGAGGAATGGCATTCAAGTCGGGCTGGATTTGCGCGCCTGCAAAAGAGATCGTCGCGGCGCGGCGACCGTCGATCAGGATTAGGGTCTGATCGGACCCCAAACCCCGGAGGTTGACCAAACTATTGTTCCCGATCTGGACGCCGTTTTGCGTGGTGGTATCCGCGCCGGAAGGGGTTGCGGTGAGAGTGTTGCGAAGAAAATCCGCCACGTTGCTGTCGCCGGAACGCTGGATCTGTTCGCGGTTCAAGACGATATACGGCTGAGTATCATCGCGGCTGCGCGGCTTATCCATATTAAGCGTCTTCCGCTCAAAGACCTCGAATGTACCGAGTTTAACGATGGAGTTTCCGTTTTCATCTACCGCCGTCCGACTGCTTGCCGGGCGGCTTGAGACGTTTTTTTCTGCGATCTCCGGAGATGATTCGCGGCGCAGGGTGAGAATGCCGGACTTCTCGTTGTGGACGCCGACGAGGGCGGTGCCGTCGAGCATTTGGTCCAGCGCATCGCGGGGTGTAAGGTTGCCTCTCACCTCCTTCGTCGTGATCCCGCGGACCGTGCTTGTCGGATAGATAACCTGGACCCCGGACTGTTCTGAATATTGCCGAAGGGTTTTCTCGGCGGGGCCGGCCGGCAGGTTGAAGGACTTGACGGCATCGTCCGCCGCGCGGACAGACAAACCGAAACAGGCAAACGCGACGAGGATGACGAAGCGACGAAGCAGGAGGAGCGGGGTCATGGGTGTCAGGTGGGGTGGTGACAAAGGCCGCCGCTGGAGTGCGGGCAGCTTGGTTCCTGACGAAACGAGCCAAGGCGAAAAACCCGTGCAGATTATTTTTCCCAAATGTTACGCGCGGGCAAGCTGTCGCTGCCCGCTCTCGCCCAGCACTCGGCAAAAAGCATTCTCAACTCGCTGCTTTCCGGAGCAGCCGGGCCGCCTGCGCTCCGATCAGCGTTTTGCCTGACGCGAAAGGTACAGCGTCTTGCCCTCGCGGCGGACATCGATGCCGAAGGCTGTCTGCAAGGCCTCGGCGATCGCCGTGGGGTCATCGGCGCGGAAGCGGCCGCTAAGGGCGACGGCGGCGAGCGCCGGATCGGCGAGGACAAATTTCTCGTCACTGTAGCGGTTCACGAGTGTGACGACTTCACTCAAAGGGGCGCCGGAAAATTCCACCTGCGGATTCCGCCACGCCAGCTGCTCGGTCATCTGCGCGGAGGCGATAGGCAGGACCGGGGCCACGGGAGCGGACGGCATGAGATCGACCCGCATCTCCTCCCCGGCCCCAACGAAGGCAATCGTGTGCACGGTGGCGAGGGGCGAAGATTCCTGCAGGGGCTTCGCCGCGATCGTGCCCGGCTGGTCAACCGCAACCCGGCCTTCGGTAACAAGGAGCGCGGCCTGCGCGGAGCCAAGTTGCACCGAAAACGCGGTTCCGACGGCGCGAAATTCCACGCCGCCGGCGTCGACGATAAACGGCCGCTCCTTGTTCTTCGCGACGGTGAACAGGGCCTGGCCCTTGAAGAGATGCACGCGCCGGGATTTCTCCGTGTAGTCGAACGCAAACCTGGCTTCAGCCGGCGCCTCGATGACCGAGCCGTCAGGCAAGGTCTGCTTCATCGGCGCAACGACGACGGCGCGAGAGAGTTCCGGCGGCGTCAGTGTTCTTGAGCTGGACCACGCGAAAAATCCGGCGATCACGAGGAATGCGGCAGCGCTGCCCTGCCCAATCCGGCGGCGCGTGCGGCGTTTGCTTAAACGCGCCAGCTCGCGCTTGAAGTCTTCCGCGGCTCCCTGCCGGCGCGGCTCAGCCAGGGCACCAAAGAGCGTCGCGTGCTCGGCAAAGGCGGCGGCGTGGGCCGGCTCGGCATGCCAGCGCTCAAATTCCCTTTTCTGCGCGGCGGTCAACCCGGCATCGCGGCGGGCGACCCAGCGGGCGGCTTGATCCTCGATCTCCTCGTTGATGGCGGCGGAGCGGCTCATGTGCGGGGACTTCTTTCGGCTCTTTCCCGCATGTATTCCCTCAAGGCCCGCAGGCCCCGCGCAATGTGGGACTCCACCGTGTCGAGCGATAGGTTCAAGTGCGCGGCGATCTCCTTTTGAGGCAGACCCTCGATCCGGCTGAGCAGAAGGACGCGGCGGCATTTGGGGGGAACCGAATCGAGGGCGAGAGCGAGGAGGCAAAGTTCCTCCCGGGTGATCGTGGATTCGACGACGCCCGGGACATCCTCTATAACGAACGAGACATCGGATTCCGTGCGGTCGGAGATGGGCGAACTCTGGCGGCGCCGGAGGTGATCGATCGCCAGGTTGCGGGCAACCCGGTAGAGAAAGGATTTGGAGAATTGGACCTGCCGGGTCAGGGCGGCCTTCCACATCCGGAGATAGGAGTCCTGGACGATGTCGTCGACATCGCGGAGCGAGGGATAGCGGGACCGGATGAAGTTCCGCAGCGAGGTGCCGTTGGCCTCCACTTCCTTGGTGAGCCACTGGGCGGGCGTGTCCGTCAACGGCGCGGCCACCACGCAGGGCGGCGCGCTCAGTTCGGGCGATGAAACATTGGCACTCACGGGGCGGGAGGTTCGGGCTGGTCCGGATTAGGCCGGGAGGACGAGAAAAACAAGGCCCGAACCGTCACCGGAAATTAATGTGAAATCGGGTGCCCGGATTCCGCCGATTCATTCGTTAATACCGGCGCGCGGGCATGAGCCCGGAGGTTATCGGCATTTGCGAGAAAGAAGCGAATCTCGTCGTGTGTCCCGCACAAGTAAAAGACCACATCCGGGTTCTAAAACCTCGGTTCCCGACGACCACGGCCGGTCCTTTGCCGCTCGTATCGGCTCCCGCAATGCGATTGGTTGCGCCCAACCCCACCCGACCATGCCCCTGCCCACTCGGAGAAATCTTCGCGCGCTGATCCTGCTCTCGTTCGTCCTGCTCACCGCCAATCTCTACGTCTTTTTTTCGCGGGATTGGGAGTCGTCCTACGTGCCCGAAAGCTACGCCACGCTCTACTATCCGCTCGACGCCCCCAGCCTGCGCGAGTGGGTCGTGGAGAAAAACAACGTGCTCCGGCTCGACCTCGCCTGGAACAAGACACCCGAACAATGGCAGCTCCTCGTCGATGGCAAAGCCGCGCAAACCATGCCCGGCACCGAGCCGAAGCTTCACATCGCAGGGCCGATTTTCGACGGCTCCGACAGCAAGCCCCTCGACGACTTCAAGCATCGTTACACCCTCAAACCGCTTCCGCTCGGCACCGGGCCCGACCTCAATTTCACCGTCAACGCCATCGCCGCCGAGTTCTACCGGAAAAACGGCATGCACTTTGCGAACGACATCAACCTCGTCCTCACCGATGTGCCCGTCGGCAAATTCAAGCGTTACCCGCTGAGCTACTGGGCCGACGATTATCATTACGTCGGCGCCGAGAACCTCGCGGCGGCCGATCGCGTGGTGCGCGATGACATGCACATCACGGAGGCCGACGACACCCTCACCCGCATCGAAAAAATCATGCGCTACCTCAGCGGAAAACTCGCCGACTCCGGCGGCGTGCCCAAGGACGATTTCCGCTGGATGAACCCGTGGCTGATGTGCCAGGAGATGATCAACGGCACCGGCAAGGGCTGGTGCACGCAGAACGCGCAGATCTACACCTTCTTCGCCAACCGCGCCGGGATTCCCACGCGCTTCGTCTTCGGTGCCAACACCCAGCAGGACGTCATCATCTACAACGGACACTCGTGGGCCGAGTCGTGGGTGAAGGAGCAAGCCCGCTGGACCTACGTCGACATGACGCAGTCGCTCTTCGCCGTGCAGGACAAACACGGCGCGCTGCTCAACACCGCCGACATCCTGAATCTCTGCGAGCACGACGCCTTCGATGGAATCACCGCGCGCGTTTTCAAGGACTGGCATTGGAAAGACCTGCCCTTCGAGGCGAAACCGCTCACGCCCGTGGTCGTGCCGTTCTCGTCGGTCAACTGGCTCGCGAAGCAGGAGTACAGCCGGCAGGCCATTCTCAAGTATCGTCACCCACCCAACGTGGAGGATATCCGCGGAATCTATTCGATGCTGCTGAAAGACCGCACGTTCGCGTGGACCAATTTTCGGCGCTACCTCTGGGATCCAACCGCGGCGTATTCGCTGCTCCCCACCGACGGCGCGCGCACCTATCGCGTCCGCCAATCGCTCTTCGCCGGATTGGTGATCGCGCTCGCGTTGCTCGGCATTGCACTCGGGAGAAAGTAGCGCAGGCGGCCCGCCTGCTCCGAAAGTTCGAAATCCCAAAGTTCAAATTCCACTCCCAGCGCAGCCAGACGTGCGCTGCTCACGGCTCCCGAAAGATCAGCGGCGTCAGCTTGCCGTCGGTCACCGCTCCGATTTCCACGTCGGCCATGTACGAAGCGCGGTCGTTCCTGCGCGCCACGGTGTTCGGTTCGATCAGCCTCATGTTCTCGTCCATGTAGATGATCGTCATGACCGCCCGCGGAGCCTGCGAGACGTTGCGACCGGCGCGATGAAAGGTCCAACCGTAGTGGAAACTCACATCGCCGAAATCGAATGGTGAATCCTCGAGCGGGTAATTCTGCTCCTTCATCGACCGGCCAATGCGCTCCTCGCTCTCGTCGCTGATGCCGAGCTCGCGTCCGGCCTCGAACTTGTGGCTGCCCTTCGCAAAGGCCAGCGGGCCCATCTCCATCGGCACCGCTTGGAGCGGAATCCACGCGGTGACCGTGTTGGGGTTGCTCAGCGGCCAGTAATATTGGTCCGCGTGCCACGGCGTCACCCCGCCGCCCGGCTCCTTGTAGAGCGCCTGGTCGTGATACATCCGCACGCCTCCCACCCCGAGCAGCTGCGCCGCCATGCGCGCGAGCCGCTGGCCCCAGCAGAACTCCTTCACCGTTTCGTTCTTCGTCCAGATATTTCCGACTTGGAGAAAGGCCTTGTTATACGTGTCGCGCTGCTCGATCGGCAGGTGCATCGTGTTGAGGCGATAAACCTCGGACGTGATGGTGGGGCCGTAGTAGTTCAGCACCGATGCCGGCAGCACGTGCTTGAGCTTCACGAAGCCATCGCGGCGAAAGCGGGAAATTTCTTCGTCGGCCAGGGAATAAGGCGCGTCGAGCGCTTGTTGGATTGCGGGAGGAGCCATGGGATCAGGATCTGAATCTAATGTGTGGCCACAGATCGAAAGCAACGCCCGTGCATTTCTACACGTAGCATGCCCTGTACAGAACCCGGGTAAACCACGCGTGAATACGAACCAGGAGGACACCGCCTTCGGTGCCAGCCGCGGTAAAATCCCGAGGCTTGTCCTCGTGATGCGTGTTCGTTCGTACCTATTCGCGGTTAAAAGACTCTGCGTTTTTTCAGGTGAGGCGCTTGCCAACCTCCACGGTTTCGCCCACCGATTTCCCATGAACGAACGCGTGACCCTCCGCGACCTCGCGCGCATCACGGGCGTACATTTTACCACGGTGGGACTCGCGCTGCGCAACGACGCCCGGATCAGCGCGGCGACCGCGGCCAAGGTGCAGGCCGCCGCTCGCCAGTATGGCTACACCGAGGACGCCATGCTCTCCGCCCTCTCCACCTACCGGCATCGGAACTCCCATCGGTTCGCGAGCGTGATTGCCTACATCACGACCTATGATCCCGACGAGATGCTCAAGACGAACGTGACCGAACGCACGCTGGTCGAGGCCGCCACCGCCTTTGCCTCCTCCCGCAATTTCCAGCTCGAGCTGTTCCAAATCAACGCCCCCGAGATGACCGCGGAGCGAATGAGCAAGCTCCTCTGGGCGCGCAATATCCAGGGCGTGATCCTTTCGCCGAAACTTCCCGAAGCGGGCCCGATGGAAAACCTCGCGTGGGAGCATTTCTCGACGGTGGCCATCGGTTACTCGATCACCGACCTCAATGTCCACCGGGTCTGTGCGCACCAGGCGCACAACACCCGGCTGTGCATTTCCAAGCTTCGCGAGCGCGGCTATCGGCGCGTCGGCCTGATCATGGGGCGCGAAGTCTACGAACGCAGCCGCGGGCACGTCCTCGGCGCGTACCTCTCCGAGCAATGCCTGCACCCCGAGGCCGAGCGCGTATCGCCGCTGTTCCTGCCCCTGGCGGAAATCACCCGGCCCCGGATCCAGCACTGGCTCCGCGACCAGCGCATCGATGCCTTGGCGCTTTCGAGCCAACCCTTGGAAATCACCGCGATGCTCGCCGAGCTCGGCTACTCGGTCCCGGGCGAAATCGGGGTGGCGCTGGTCAGCCGCTTCGGGAAAACCGACCACATCGCCGGTGTCGACGAACGCATGCAGGCCCTCGGCGAGGCTGCGGTCGATGCGGTGATCAACCTCATCAGCCACAACGAACGCGGCCTGCCGGAGTATCCCCGTTACTCGCTGGTCGAAGGCCGCTGGATCGAGCGCGCCACCGTGCGAGCGATGCCGGCCATCTTGGAGCCGATCCGGCAGGCGTCGTAAGAAACGCGCTCGGCGACTCGCTCGCCTACCCCGCGCTCGCCGCCGCGCGCACCACCGGCGGACGAAATCCCTTATCGCCGCCGAGTTTTTTCCACTGGATGAACAGCGCGATGAGCGTGACCAGGGTCATGGTCGTGCAGGCGCCGCACAGGATGAAAATATACCGGTAGTCGCGCACCGTGCCGAGAAACCATCCGCAAAGCGGCGGGCCAATGATCACGCTCATGTAACCGAAAGCCTGGTTGGCGCTCAGGTACTGGCCGTAGAATTCGCGCGGAAGCAGCCGCGGCGTCAACGCCGCCCCGGCACCCAGGTAAATCGCAATCATGCCCTGGTTGATGCTCCAGAAAACGAGCAGGCTGTTCGAGCCGTGGATCAGCCAGTAACAGCTGAAGTAGCTCACGCTGATCAGGAACATGCCGACCAAGCCCACGCGGATCGGATGGAAGCGATCGATCAGCGGGCCGATGATGAAAAAAATCGGGAGCTGGATGAAAAACGTCCAACTCTTCACGTGGCCAAACTCCGCCAGCGTCAGCCCCAGCGTCGGCGCATAGCCCGGCTGCCCCGCCTGCGTCGCGAAAAACACGATGAAGCTCAGCGGCGCGAGCGAGCCCCAGAAAAAGAAACTGAGACAATAGAACGTGAGGTAGAAACGATTGGTGTAACATTCCGTGAAATATCGCTTCACGGTTTTCCAGCGCTGCCCCGGCTGCTTCGGCGGCGGCGGGTCGTAGTCGCCTTCCTTCACGCGCCAGACGATCAGGTAGAATGCGATCGCGTAGAGCAGCCCGATATCGACGTAGACCAGGAAGGTGTGGGCTTGCGATGGACCGAGCACCCAGCGGTTGAACGCAATGCTGCCCAGGGTGCCGACGACACGAAACAACCCGATGAATTTTCCCATCACTTCCTGCGGGATGACGTCGACGAAGAGGTATTGGTAGACCTGGGTAATGTAGGCGTTGAAGATCGTGAAGATGATCACGCAGAGGCCCATCCACGCGATGGTGCAGCCGGCTTGGGTCACGTGCTCGCCGAGGTGCAACGCGGCCAGCGTCCGATAGACAAACGCCCCGCACGGCTTGGCGGCGCCAAGCATGGCCAGGCTCAGCACGGCCGGTGGAGTGCACCAAAGTAGAAAAGGCCGGCGCCGGCCGAGCCGGCCCCGGTGATTGTCGCTGTGCATCCCGATCACCGGGTAAAGGCAGAACGCCAGCAGCGCAGTCGGGCTCGAGAACAAACCGATCAGCGTGTCGCTCGCGCCCTCCCACCGGAGCTGCAGCGGGATGAGCGCCGCCGGGATGGATTCCAGCAGCTGGAAAAAGAAATCGCCCCACAGCATCCAGAACATCACCTGGAGCAGCGCGCTCCTGGTATAGGTCAGTGTGCCGACGCGATAGACCTTGGGAGCGGGTGTTTCAGCGGGGCGGGATTCCACAGGACGGCGTTCGGGAAGAAAACGGACAGGTAGAAGGGGCGTCCGCGCCAGCGCAACCCTGCGCGCCGTCCGCGGCCCGATATCCTGCCCGCGCGCGCGTTCGGTTCTCAATCGCCCGCATCTTCTACCCGTAGAACCGCGAGTCTCCGATCCACCCGCGGATTTCGCGAACCGGGGAAACCTTCCGGAGGCCGAATTCGGCGCGAGGAAAAACCCGCCGGTTGATCTCCCGCGTGCCCTGGTCGGCGCGCATTCGCGATTCCGGAGTTCACGGGAGCTGGGAGGTCGGAGCCTGGAGCTCTCACCGCGTCCCAACCTACGGGTAGAAAAGATTTCAATCCATCCGGGTTTGCCGTGCCGCCGGAAAAACCGTTGCTCTCTGCGCGCCGCGAATTTTCGCGGCGCTCCTGCCCCTCATCCTTCCATGCGAACCATCCTCCTGAACAGCGCCGAAGCGGTCTTTGCCCCGTTCTTCGATCCGGCCTTGGCCGAATTGGCCGACTGGACGGTCGACGCCCCCGGCGCGCAAGGGCTCAAGCTCACCCAAAGCTGGGCTTTCGTCATCGTGAACTGGGAACGCTGCGCGCCCGACGGGCTCGTCTTCCGCCTGCACCGCCGCTTCGAACGCCTCGATTGCGCGCATTACGATCGGCTACTCGTCTGCTTGAATCTGCCCGAGGATAGCGTCGTCCACATGGTCGCCGAAACCGACGCCGGCCCACGCCGCCGCACCGGGGAACCCACCGGCCCCACGCGACGCGAGGAATCGCTGCCGCTCGAAGGCGCCAGGCAGATCCACTCCCTCACGATCGAGGTCCGCCACCACGGCCGCTCCGCCGCGTCGGCCTGGCTGCTCTGGCTCGGTTTCCAGCACACTGAGCGCTTGCCCTATCATCTCGCGCAGTGGAGCGGATACGATGAGCGCTGGGACAAATACCTGCAGCCGCTTTCCTTCGAGCCGAGTTTCACGCCGACTTATGGGCTCCTCGTCAACGCCTCGGAGCTCGAGGAAGTGCGCCGCGATTTCGCCGGCTCGCCGGTCACCGAGGAACTGCGCGCCCTGGCCGAGATCGCGCGGCGCGTGCAGCCGGAAAGCCTGATCGGCGAGGACCTGAAATATTGGAGCACGAATGTCCTGCGCCGCGAGCGCGACATCAACAAGATGCTCTCGCTGCACGGCCCGTTTGCCGCGCAGGCCGGCATGCTCTGGCGCGACAAGGAACTCTGCCGGCTCGCGGCGCGCTTCGCGCTCAGCATGGCGCACTGCGATCATTGGGAGGACGTGTTCTTCGCCCACCTGCGCGGCAGCGCGTGGGACCAGCGCGGATTCCCGCAGGCCACCGCGACCTGGGATTGCGCGATGATCCTCGACCTCTGCGGCGAATGGTTCACGCCGGTCGGCCGCGACTTGATCCTCCGCCGCATCGCGTCCGACGCGCACGGCGCGATGTGCCAGGCTTCGTGGTGGTGGGAATACATGTACTACGGGAACCAGCTCGCGTGGATTTCCCCGGCCCGGATCTACGGCCTCCTGGTCCTCGAGCAGACCATGCCGATGCGCCACGAAAATTACCCGAAGCCACCGACCCGCGTGCGCCCGCACACCGACATCGCCTGGGAAAACCTGCAGGATAATTTGTCGAAGGCATTGCTGCCGGACGGCGGCTACCTCGAAGGCGTTTCCTATTTCACCTACACCGCGCGCCAGGCGTTCCTCTGCGCCCAGCTCTACGCCCGCGCCCGCGGCAAGGATCCCCGGTCGCTCATCGCGCCGGCCCTGCTGCGCACCGACCGGCTGGCGGAAATGCTTTATTCCACCGACGACCGGCAGGACATGATCCTCGTCGCCGACGCGGTGTTTCCCGTCAGCGAAGGCATCGCCTTCCTCGCCTGGATGATGCCGCAGTCGCACTGGGTCACGGTCTACCGGAAGTCGGTTCGCCGCGCCGGCGCCGCGCCGATGCTGCTGCCGCTGCGCCTCGATCGCGACATTCCCGCCGAAGGGCCCGAGCTCGCGGCGTTCTGTTCGATGCCCGACACCGGCATGATGTGCTCGCTCCGCCGGTGGCGCGGCGAAGACGTGAAAATTTTCATCATGGGCAATCGTTCCGGCGGCGATCACCAGCACGAGGACAAGGGCCACTTTGTCCTCGAATTTGCCGGCGACAGTTTCGCCTTCGACTTCGGGGTGATGGACTACGCGAACCCGGTGACCGAGCAGATGAAACTCGCGCAGCGGCACAACATGCTCACGCCGTGGAGCGACGACGAACGGCCGAGGCCGAAAAACCCGATCCACGCCGACATCAAGCCGCGCGGCGCGGGCGACGCCGTGAAGTTTCAGGCCGCGATCGACCTCGAGGCCGGCTGGGAAGGCTGGTTCAAGCGCTGGCGGCGCACGTGGGATTCGCCGCAGCCCGACTCGCTTGAAATCATCGACGAATGGGCGGTGGAAAAAGGCCGCGGGGTTGTTTTCCACTGGACAACCCGCCTGCCCATGCGCCTCGAAGGCAATCGCGTCTTCATCGAAGGCCGCCGTGCGATCGCCGAAATCACCGTGCCCGCCGGCGCCACGGCCGAGCTCGAGCGGCTCCCGCTGCAGGATCCGCGGCGGACGAAATTCGAAATGGTCTACCACGGCGCCAGCAACCGCGGGGTCGATACGATCGAAGCCGGCCGGGAAAACGGCAGCATCTACGGCTGGGCCCACGGCGAATTCCAGCCGCGGCTCTCCATCCGCCAGGCCGGTTCCTCGGGCACGCTGCGCGTGGCGGTGAAGCTCTCACTCAAGCCGGCCGCCCCGTGAGTTTCGCTGCCATTGCCCGGGGGTCAGGCCGGTGATGGCCTTGAACTGGCGGTGGAAAAAATAAACGTCGGTATACCCGAGCGAGTCGGCGATCTGCTGGAGGCTGAGTGACGATTCCTCCATCAGGCGCCGCGCGCGTTCGATGCGCGCGCGGATGACGAATTGCTGCGGGCCGCAGCCGGCCAGCTGGCGAACCCGGCGCGCGACATGCGCGACCGAGAGCCCGGCGCGCGCGGCAATTTCGCCGACGCGCCAGACCGCGCTCGGATTTTCCCGCACCGCCAGGAGCACGGCGGCGAGCTTGGCTTCGCCGGACCGCACCGCGCGCGTCCGGCCCAGCTCCTCGAGTTCCACCAAGGCCAGGCGCAGCGCCAGGTCGCGTCGCAGCATCGCCGTGGCCGATCCGCTCCGCCCGCCCTCCGCCACCTGCCGCGCGAGGACCTCGAAGGACGCCAGATCGGAAATCAGCAGCGGCATTGCCGGAAGTTCGACCTGGTCCGCCCGGAGCCGCCGGCCCCCGGAATGCAGGAAATCGCAGTGCAGGAAAAAAACCCGCAGGCGATGATTGCGATCATGCGTCGCGGCCAGCGAGGAACCTGGCGGCAAAAGCAGCGCGGTTCCCGGCACGAGCGCGAATTCCCGGCCGCCGGCAATCGACGCCGATCCGGCGCCATCGAGTACGCACCAGAGGAGGAAATCCGTCAGCTGGTAGGCATTGAGCTGCCAGTCGGGTTCGCACCGGACGATCCCCGGCGTAAGATTGATCCGCACCTGTCCGGAGGCCGAAAGGGCGGAAAGCGTGGTTTTGGCCATGAGCGATAAGTACAAAAATAAATTACCTCCGTCCATTTCGTAGTGAACCGGGGTCTGCTATTTTATGCGCCATGAGCACAAAAGCTGCCCACTACTATCCCACCCTGCCCGGCCATCCTGACGCAGCCATGATCGCGCGCTTCCGTCGCGACGGCTATCTCGCGTTCGAGCAAGTCCTGACGCCGCAGGAAATCAAGGACGCGTCGGAAGGCATCAACCTGCTGGTGAAGAAATACGCCTTCAACTCCGAGCTCACCGAGCACGTTGGCCAGAGCGCCTACGCGAAGTCGCTCAAGAACGGCCGCGGCCAGCTCTTCAAGAGCAAGGTCTCGGATTTCCATTTCCAACTCGAGGGCGGCTACGAGCCCAGCCCGGATCGCCTCGACGAAATGGCCGACCACATCCGCAAGTTTCAGTCCTACGCGACCGAGCTCCCCATCTACGATTACATCGCGAACCACCATCCCCGCCTGAAGGCCCTGATGGAAGCCGTGCTCGGCGAGAACTGCCGCCTGTATTCGAGCATGGCGCTCTGCAAACCCGCCGCCATCGGCGGGGAGAAACCGTGGCATCAGGACCTCGCTTATTTTGCCGTCAATCGCTTCGACGGCATGTGCGGCCTCTGGATCGCGCTCGACGAAGCGACAATCGACAACGGCTGCATGCACGTGATTCCCGGCGGGCATCTCGCGGGTCCGCGCAAGCACTACTGGTCCAAGGTCGATTGCGAGATCACCACGCAGGAAGTCGACGAATCCAAAGCCGTCGCGGTGGAGCTCAAGCCTGGTGGCCTTATGATTTTCGACGGCATGCTGCCGCACGAGACGCCGGCGAACACCTCTGCGAAACGTCGTCGCGCCCTGCAGTTTCACTATCAAAGCGCCGCGACGCAGGTCGTCCCGCGCCCGGAATACGAAAGCAAATTCTCCGGCCCGGACGGTTTGTTCGCCGGCTGCGACTACTCCCTCGTCCAGAAGGACGAGTAATCGGGAGAACCGTCTTCTCGGCCAGGCGCGGTCGAAGACAACGCGTACCAACCTGGCTGGCGCCACCGGAATTTCACCGGAGCTTGGATGTTGGAGCTTGGAGCTTTCCTACTCCCCCACCCGCACCGCCTGTTGCGATTTTGCCGAGGCAATCGTGGCGTCGAACACCCCGTGGATGCGAAGGTTGTCGGCTAGGGTGTTTGAAGGCGCACGGTCTTCCAGGATCGCGCGGCTGAGGTCGCGGATCGAGAAAACCATCGTGTCCTGCCAATCCGGCGGAGCGTCGGGCAGCGTGACTGTTTTCAGGTCCTCGGCGCCCACATACGAGTGGAGGTGCAGGCCGGGCTTTTCGCCCATCGCGAGGAAAGAGGTGTCGAAGCCCGCCTTGGTCCCGCGGAACTCGATGTTGTGGCGCGCCGGCCCGTGCTCGCACGCCCGGCGCTCCCAATGGATCGTCAGGCCGCCGTCGCAGATGATCTCGGCGCAGATCCGCCCGTCGACATTCAGGCAGGGCGGCACGCGTTCGGGCGTGAGCGGGAAATAATTCCCCGTCGTGGCAAACACCGTGCGCGGCCGGAATTTATCCCCGAGGACAAAGCTCAACCAATCGAGATCGTAAGCGCCCCAATCGAAGGAAATGCCGCCGCCGTTCTTCGCGGGATCGTCGCGCCACGGCGGCAGGGTTGCGCCGGGTTTGCTGGCAGGCGTGACCTGCTCGAAGTGCACGCGGTAAAGCTGGCCGAGTGCGCCGTCGGCGACCAGTTGCCGCGCGCGCCGCGCCGTCCCCGCATCGTGGTACCGGGAGGAATTGCACGTGACCTTGAGATGCGGCGCGGCTTTTTGCGCGGCGATCACCTCGCGCACCTCGGCTTGGTTCAACATGAACGGCTTTTCTACGCACACGTGTTTTCCCGCGCGAAGCACGTCAAGCGTCATCGGCCGGTGGAGGAACGGCGGCGTCGCGAGGTAAAACGCGTCGATCTCCGGGTCGCCGAGCAGGGCGTGGTAATCCGCCACGACGCGGGTGACCCCGAGGGTGGGCGCGAGCTTGTGCGCCGCCTCCAGATTCGGATCGGCCAGGGCGACCGCGACCGAGTCGCGTCCCTCGGTGAAGGCGCGAGCCATGTAGTTGGCGATGACTCCTGCGCCGACGACGGCGTAACGAATTTTTTTCATGCGGGGGGTGGAAGCGAAAGCACGCCATCCGTTGGGCCGCCGCCAAATCGCCTCCAGCAAAAAATCCCGCCGGCAACCCGCCAGTTTCTTCTACCTGTATTATTTTGGGGTGAAAGGCGTCGCATTTTTCCGTGCAATTCGCGGCGGGACTCGGATTCCCCGTCCGATTCCTACCGGTAGAACGAGGCGGTCGTTGCCGCGTGCGGGGGCGTTCCCACGATGCGTCGCGTACCCTTAGAAACCCAAAATATGAACTACCCATTAAGCTCGTACCATTGCGCCCGGAAGTCGGCCGCCATCGGCCTCGGCGTCCTTCTTGCCCTGTCAGGTTACGGCCAAATTGCGCCTGCTCCCGCTACGACTGTCCCGGCCGACGATTCGTCCAACGAGTCGGTCGTGAAGATGAACCCGTTCGCCGTTTCCACCAACAAAGACTACGGCTACCGGAAGATGAGCAGCGTCACTTCGTCGAAGAGCGGCGAACTCATCTCGCAGATGCCGCAGGCGATCGAGGTCATCTCGAGCGAACTGCTCAGCGATTTCGTCGCGAACCAGGGCAACGCCGCCTTCCGCTATTCGTCCAGCGTGACGGTCAGCGAAAACGAAGTCGGCCAGGCGGATGTCTTCAACCTGCGCGGTTTCGCCCTGCCGCGTTACTATAACGGCGTCGCGCTCGCCAACGCGCTCAGCCTCGTGCCGGTCAACATCTGGGACAACATCGACCGCATCGAAGTGGTGAAAGGCCCGGTCGGCTTGTACTACGCCAACTCCACGCCCAATGGCGTCGCAAACTACATCACGAAGAAGCCGCAGTTCATCAATGCCACCACCGTCGACCTCACGTATGGGTCGTACGCCTTCCAGAAAGTCCTGATCGACGACCAGAAGGTCGTGAACAAATACATCGCGATGCGCGTCATCGCCTCGGGGGCGCAGAAGAATTCCGGTTATCATGCCGGCTCACCGACGCGCTACACTTTCATTTCGCCTTCGGTCACGATCCGTCCGTTCAAATCCCTCGAGATCTCGGCGGAGCTTGATTACCTGAACGAGCACAACGGCTACCAGGGCGGCGCGAATGCCTGGGCCTATTCGTTCAATCCCCAGTGGCAGCAGGACCTGAAGAATCCCAGCTCGCAGGTCCTCCAGTATTTCCAAAACACGTTCAACCTCGCGACCCCCGCCGCCGCCCAGGCGTTCATCCAGACCCGCTGGTCGCCGCCGAATTCCGCGGCCGGCGTGGCCCTCGCCGCGTGGAGCGCCGACATCCTGAAGATCACGGGCAAAGCCCCCTTCCTCTACACCACCCAGCAGGTCGACTGGTCGAAATATTCCCCGCTCGGCAATCGCCTCGCCCCGCAGAGCAACACGTCCACCTACGGTGGCAACAGCCCGACTTACGAGTTCTCGGTCACGGAAACACCGTGGCCCGAACTTTCGCTGCGCTACCATTGGGTGCACGCGGCAACGAACCAGCAGTTCGTGCGGCAGATCATCCAACCCAACACGAATGGGTTCCGGGCCGATGGCCGGGTCAACTCGCTCGACACGTCCAACCTCGCGCTGCAGGGCACGAATAATTTCGGTCGCGACGGTTACAACGACACCCAGCAGATCGACCTTCATTTCGAGAAGAGTGTCTGGGGCATCAAGAATTCCCTCGGCGTCGGTGCCGAATGGCTGCGCACGTTCGCCGTGAACACCGTCGCGCCGCTGGACTTCACGAAGGCCGGGACGACCACCACGCCCAACGGCACCGTGCTCACCGGCATCCAGATCTACCAGAACTGGGATCCCTTTGGCGCCGCCGAGGTGCCCAGCATCTACGCGCTGCAAGCCGGCCCCTCGGTGGTCAACGGCCGTCCGAGCCTCTCGAAGAACCACCAGTACTATGCCAGCTATCGCGCTTCGCTCCTCGATGATCGCATCCACGCCCTCTTCGGCGTGAATCGTTACCTGGTCGACCCGAGCGGCCCGTTCAATTCCCCCGTCGGCAAGAGCAACACCACCTATACCTACGGCTTGATCGGCGAAGTGGTGAAAGGCTTCTCTGTGTTCGCGTCGCGGAGCAGCGCGGTGCAGTTCACCAACCAGCAGAGCGCGACCGGCATCGGCGTGCTGCCGAGCGACAACCCTCACACCCTGAATTCGGAAACGGACAAGGGCATCGAGGCGGGCATCAAGACCACGTTCCGCGACAACGAGCTCACCGGCACGATTTCGTACTACAACGACGAGCGCAACGGGGTGGTCGCCGGCGACCAATTGCGGACGCTGACCGATCCGCGAAATTCCGCCGTGACGACGGTGCAGTTCTTCACCAACGGCGGGCTCTATCGTTCGCGCGGCATCGACACGGACCTGACGTGGACGCCCAATCGCGATCTCCAGCTGGTGCTCAACTACAACTATTCGATCGAAGCGAAGATCGTGACTGATCCGTCGGTCAATCCGACGACTCCCGGCACCCTCGCCTACCAGCGCGAATTCCAGCTGCCGTTGTCCCACTCGCCGAGGAACCGCCTGAACCTCGTCGCGAAATACAACTTCGCCGACGGCTTCCTCAAGAACCTCAGTGTCGGCGGCGCGGTGCGCTACAGCGACACGTACGAGGTGACCAACAGCGTCTCCTACAATTTGTGGGTGCCCGACCAGACGATGCTGGACGCCTTTGTCACCTACCGTGCGAAGATCGCTGGCATCCCGATGGATTTTAAGGTCAACGTGACCAACATCACCGACGAGCGGGACGACTACTCGTGGGGCGACGGCCGCACCGAGTACGCCTCGGTCACGCTGCACTTCTGATCGAATCGATTCCCCGCACCATGTCACCGATCGGGTGACATGGTGGCGGGTGTTGTCCCCAACGCGTAGGGCGCGGTCTTTGACCCGCCTCCGGCAACGGCGTAGCGCCCCCGAGGCGGGTCGGAGACCGCGCCCTACTATTGCCGCCGATGCGGGAGGTCCCGATCGTTGGCCGGGTACGAAACCACTTCAGGCGTGCCGATGCGCACGTTGCCTTCGGGGAGGTGCGGGTCGATGATGACCTCGGACTCACGCTCGACGTGTTCGTCGAAATAAGGCGCACCGCTCGCCAGCATTTTCTGGTACAGCTTGCCCAAGTCGCGGAAATCCGGGGCGCCGACATACATCGTCGTCCGCCAAAGCATCTTGGGTTTTTTCTTCGGATCCGGCGGCGGCGGATACTGCCAGCCGATCACCATGATCACGAGTTTCTCCAAGGCCGCCTTCTGCCGCCGCTCTTCCAGGCGATGATAACTCTGGTGGCTCGGCCAGACGGAAACCACGTCGCTGTCCGAAAGGTTGTTGATGATCTTGTCCCACATCGTGTCCGTGTACGGATTGTTGAGGTAGGTCCGCCCATAAAAAACGGTCACGATCAATTCCGGTTTTTCGCCCTTCTGCACCTCGTGAAAACCCTGCGAGTCCAGTTGCTTCTTCACCTCAGCCGCCATGTCGCGCGCGTCCACGGTGCGCCATAGGCGCTCCTCACCATCGAGCTGTTTGGCGGAAGCGAGCTGGTAACGGCGCGCGCGCCGCGTCATGTCGTTGGAATAACTGCGGTCGTGATCGCGATGATGTTTTTCCGCATCGTCGATTCCCGAGCGAACGCCGATTTCGTAATCCTCATCCTCCACTTCCATCTGCGCCCGGCCAGTCGAAGCGACCAGGGCGAGCAACGCAAAGCCAAGACGTAATTGTAGGCGCATTATCGGAAGCAGGGGAACGACCGTGGATTCTCGGGGTGCAGCGAAAAGTGGAATTTTCACTGGGCACCGTCAACCCGCAATGCCGCGCGAAAAACCGCCTGTATTCGCGAGGCAGATGGGACTGCTGGGCCCCGCGATCCGGCCCATCTGCGGACAAAATTGATGGCGCGCCCAGCGGTTGGGGCCACTCCTGCTTTCGCAGCGAAGGACTCGCTGATTTCTTCCCACTTTCGGGAAGCGCCGCTCCCAGATGCGGAAGAGAATTCGCCCGGCGAAATTTGACCATAATATTTTAGTCATTGTTTTAAAGCGTGTTACAACACGTCGAATCAGTTGGCACGGCGCGTGCAAAAGGAGGCGCACAACTCAAATTCCCATGAAGACCTCCCTCAAGCTCATCGCCCTCCTCATCGCCGCCGGTTATCCGTGCGTGGCTCTGGCCCAGTCGGCCGGCCTTTCGATTCCTTCCTTCTCTCCTGAAACCGCGGTCAGTGTTTTCGCCACCGCGCTCATCGGCGTCATCATGGTCGGCGATTACTCGCGCCGCGCCCGGGGTTTCGCCGTGCGCAAAGCTGCGGTGATCGTCGCCCCGGCCGGCGCGTTCCGGGCCCAATCATCGAGGTCCGAGTGCCTCGCCGCTTGACTCGGGCAGTTCACGCTTCCTCACATTGACCATGGTTGCTTCGGATCCCGCGTCGGCTCGCATTCTCATCGCTGACGACCAGCCCGATGTCCTGGAGGCCTTGCGCCTGCTCCTGAAGACCGAGGGCTACCAAATCGAAACGGTCAAATCGCCCGCCGCCGTCCTCAAGGCCGTCGAGTCCCGTGACTTCGCGGTCCTGCTCATGGACCTGAATTATGCGCGCGACACGACCAGCGGCCAGGAAGGCCTCGAGCTCCTGAATAAATTACAGGCGCTCGATACCACGCTCCCGGTCGTCGTGATGACCGCGTGGGCCAGCGTCGATATCGCCGTCGAGGCGATGCGGCGCGGCGCCCGCGACTTCGTCACGAAACCGTGGGACAACCCGCGACTCCTCGCCATCGTCAAGAACCAGATCGCGCTCGGCAGCGCAGTGCGCGCATTCCGCCGGCTCGAGGCGGAGAACCAGCTGCTCCGCGGCAAGGGCGGCCCCACGCTCATCGCGCAATCGCCGGCGATGCGCCCGGTGCTCGACGTCATCGCCCGCGTCGGCCCCTCCGACGCGAACGTCCTGATCACCGGCGAAAACGGCACCGGCAAGGGCGTGGTCGCCCAGGCGCTGCACGCGGTTTCGATCCGCGCCGGCAAACCCTTTATTTCCGTCAACATGGGCGGGCTGCCCGAGGGCGTGTTCGAGAGCGAACTCTTCGGGCACGTGCGCGGGGCGTTCACCGACGCGAAGAGCGACCGCGCCGGGCGCTTCGAACTCGCGGACGGCGGCACGCTCTTCATGGACGAAATCGGAAACATCCCGATGAGCCAGCAGGCGAAACTGCTGCGCACGATCGAGACCGGGGAGTTCGAACGCGTCGGGTCCTCGCGGGTCTGCCATGCGAGCGTGCGCCTGATTTCCGCGACGAACTCCGACCTGCCCGCGGAGGTCGCTTCGGGAAAGTTTCGCCAGGATCTTCTTTTCCGGCTCAACACGATTCACCTTCATCTCCCCCCGCTGCGCGAACGCCGCGAGGACATCGAGCTGCTCGCGCTTCATTTCCTGAAGCAACACGTCGAGCGCTACCGGAAAGCCATCACCGGTTTCGAGGATGGGGCGATCCAGGCGATGCGCGATTACGCGTGGCCCGGCAACGTCCGCGAACTCGACCATGCGGTGGAGCGGGCGGTCCTGATGGCGCAGGGCAAAGTGGTGCGCGCGCCGGACCTCGGCCTGAACATGGCGCGCGACGCCGCGCCACGCCTGGACGAAATGAGCATCGAGGAAGTCGAGGCATTCCTGATCAAGAAAACACTCGCCCGCTGCGACGGAAACGCCCGTCGCGCCGCCGAGGACCTTGGCCTCAGCCGCAGCGCATTCTACCGCCGCTTGGAAAAGTACGGGCTTTGATCAAGACGGGGATGGAACCGAAGCGTTTTGCGAATATCGCGCTCGGTTCGGCGGGCGAACTGGTTACCATGTGCTGCTTGCAACCGAACTCGGTTATGTTGACCAGCCCGCTTCGATTTCGCCGGCCAGTGGGATCATGCTGCGCGGGCGAATGCTCGGGGGCTTCATCCAAACCCTCGAAGGCTGACCTCCAGCCCAAAGCTTAGCGCTTGTCGCCCACCGCATTTGCCATGGCAAAAATCTCAAAAAAAATGGCCCACGAGCGCGTGGTTTTTTTCCAGGCGCTGCTCGGTGGGTTGCCTGCGGTCGTCGTGGCGATGTGCTATCTCTGGCTGGGGAGTGCGGCGCCGAAAGAACAATGGACACTTTCCCTCCTCGTATTTGGGTTCTGGCTGGGCTTCGCCGCCGCCGTCCAAAACCGCGTGGTGCGGCCGCTGCAGACAATGGCGAACCTCCTTTCGGCCCTGCGCGAAGGCGACTTTTCCGTCCGCGCCCGCGGCGCGCGGCGCGACGAACCGCTGGGCGACGTGATGTCGGAAATCAACACCCTCAGCCGCACCCTCCAGGACCAGCGCATGAGCGCGCTCGAGGCCACCGCCCTGCTCCGCACGGTGATGGAGGAAATCGAGGTCGCGATTTTTGCGTTCGATGCCGATGGCCGCCTGCGCCTCGCCAACCACGCCGGGCAAATCCTGCTGGCCAAACCCGCGGAGCGCATCCTCGGCCGCGACGCCGTCGAACTCGGCCTCGGCGACTGCCTGAACGGTGAATCGGCGCGCCTGCTAACGACCACTTTCCCCGGCGGCAGCGGACGCTGGGGCATGCGCCGCAGCCAGTTTCGCGAAGGCGGACGGCCGCATCACCTCGTGGTCATCGGCGACCTCAGCCGCACGTTGCGCGAGGAGGAGCTGCGCGCCTGGCAGCGGCTCGTGCGCGTGCTCGGCCATGAGCTGAACAACTCGCTCGCTCCCATCAAGTCGATCGCCGGCAGCCTCGGCAGCCTGCTGCGGCGCCCGCAGCGCGCCCCCGACTGGGAGGAAGACATGCGTTCCGGCCTGGAAATCATTGAATCGCGCGCCGACGGCCTGAGCCGGTTCATGCAGGCCTATGCCCGCCTCGCCCGCCTGCCCGCACCGGTCCTCGCGCCGTGCGAAGTCTCCGGGCTGATCCACCGCGTCGTCGGCTTGGAAACTCGGCTGCCCGTGGAAATCGTCGAAGGCCCCGCCCTCGCGATCTCGTGCGACTTCGCGCAGATCGAGCAGGTGCTGATCAACCTCCTCAAGAACGCCGTCGAAGCCGCCTTGGAAACCGGCGGCGGCGTGCAAATCGGATGGCGCAAGCTTCCCAATCGCGTGGAGATTTACGTCGAGGACGAAGGCCCCGGCATCGCCAGCGCGAGCAATCTCTTCGTGCCTTTCTTCACCACCAAGCCGGAAGGCTCGGGCATCGGGTTGGTGCTGTGCCGGCAGATCGCCGAGAATCACCACGGTTCGCTCACGCTCGAAAATCGCCGCGACACGACCGGCAGCCTGGCCCGGCTGCATCTTCCCGAATAATTCCCCGTCGGAAAATTTTCTCCGCCCAGCCTAGAGCCCGCGCGAAGCCCCGCCGTCCACGCGCACGGTTTCGCCGGTGACAAAGGACGCTTCGTTCGAGAGGAGAAACGCCACGACGTCGGACACTTCGCGATATTGCGCGGGGCGCCGCATCGGGATCTCGCGCTTGATGTTCTTCGGCACGTTCTCCGGGTCATGGTCGAACACCACGCTCGGCCCGACACAGTTCATGCGGATATTTTTCTCCGCGTAGGTTTTCGCGAACAGCTTCGTGTACCCGGCCAGTGAAGCCCGGATCGTGTCGGCCACCGGGAAGCGCATGTCCGGCTCGAGCGCGCTGTTGCCGGAAATATTGACGATCGCCCCGCCGCCTTGCGCCACCATCACGGGCACGACGAGCCGGCTCATTCGCACCACGCTCAGAAAATACATCTCGAACACCTCGAGCCACTGCGAGTCGGGGATCTCCAGGATTTTTCCGCCTTCCGGATTCCCGGAGTTGTTCACCACCGCGTCGATTCGCCCGTAACGCTGCATCGTGAGATCCACCAAGCGCTTCAGGTCGGTCTCGCTCGAAACCGAACCCATCATGCCCAACGCGCCCAATTCCTTCGCGATCGGGCCGATCGCCGAGGAGCGCGACATCACCGCGAGCCGATATCCGCGTTCGCGCAAATTTCGCGCGCAGCTCGCCCCAATCCCGCGACTCGCCGCGGTAACAATGGCAACCTTGGCTTCGTTCGATTTCGGCATGTCCCGTCGAACGAGCGGGACCCCCTCCGAAAGAGCAACCCCCGAGTTTCCGCCGGAGCTTCGGAAGTAACCGCCGGAGTTTTTCTGGCGGGGACGCCCGATCCGTTAGCCACCAATTTTCGCTGCTTGCCGCTAATCCGGATACGTTGGGAATCAGCGTTCACGGGTGGTTAAACTCCGGCTGCAGAGACAACGCGTTCCCTCTGATACTTCCCATTTCCGGGACGGCGGCGTCCCGCGTTCGACCCTAACCGGTGCAGGGTGAAAGCTATCGATTATTTTTAACCGCTCCATTGCAGCGACTTAAACACGCGTCCCGGCGCTGGCACGGCTCGTGCAATTGTCCGCCCGCCCATGGACATCCAGCGACCCGACCAGACCAAAGCGAAACGAAAGAAACGCATCCTCATCGCCGTCATTTCGATTGTGGTTCTCGTCGCGATCTCCGTCGCCCTTGCTCGACTCAAACCGGCTGCTCCGACCGTCGACAAGAACATCGTCTGGCAGGGCACCGTCCAACGCGGACAGATGCTTCGCCAAGTCCGTGGCCTCGGCACGCTCGTGCCGGAGGAAATCCGCTGGATCGCCGCGCGCACTTCCGGCCGCGTCGACAAAATCGTCCTCCGCCCCGGTGCCTCCGTCACTCCCGACAGCGTCATCCTCCTCCTCGCGAATCCCGACGTCGAACAAGCCGCCGCGAGCGCCGATTCGCAGCTGAAGGCCGCCGAAGCCGACCTCGTCGGGACGCGCGTCCAGCTCGAGAGCGGCATCCTCCTCGCCGAATCCACCGCCGCCAGCGCCCACGCCGATTCCGAACAGGCCAAGCTCAAGGCCGAGGTCAACGAGCAGCTTTTCAAGGACGGCCTCGTTTCCGAAATCGACCTCCGCCTTTTCCGCGTCACCGCGCAGCAGCTCGCGACGCGCGACGCCATCGAACAAAAGCGTTATGCCTTCTCCAAGGATTCCATTGCCCCGCAGCTCTCGGTCAAGGAAGCGGAAGTCGACCGCCTGCGCGGCCAGGCCAAGCTCCGCCACGACGAACTCGATGCCCTGACCGCCCGCGCCGGCATGAACGGCGTGCTCCAGCTGCTCCCCGTCGACGTCGGCTCCCAGATCCAACCCGGCATCAATCTCGCCCGCGTCGCCGATCCCGCGCGCCTCAAGGCGGAAATCCGCGTCGCGGAAACCCAGGCCAAGGATATCCTGATCGGCCAGGTCGCCGAAGTGGACACCCGCAACGGTGTCGTCGGTGGCCACGTTTCGCGCATCGATCCTTCGGTTCAAAATGGCACCGTCACCGTCGACGTGCTGGTCGACGGCCCTCTCCCGAAAGGCTCGCGCCCCGACCTTTCGGTCGACGGCACCATCGAGCTCGAGCGCCTCGACAACGTCGTCTATGTCAACCGCCCGGCCTTCGGCCAGGAGAACAGCCAGGTCGGCATCTTTAAGCTCGACCCCGATGGTTCGGGCGCGACCCGCGTCCAGGTCAAGTTCGGCCGCAGTTCCGTCAACACCATCGAGGTGATCAGCGGTTTGGTCCCCGGCGACAAAGTCATCCTGTCGGACCTTTCCCAGTACGACTCCAACGAACGCATCCGGCTGAATTAACGCGCGGATCACAACACGCTGTAACTTTCACCGCCTCCCGCGTGTTTCCAAGCTCTACCACCATCCACCACCACCGCAATTCGCCCGCCCCAGCGATGACTACCCACCAACCTTTCCGTGATCTCGCTCCTCATCATTCTCACTTCACTTGTAGTGCTCGTCGCCACCGAACCCGATCGTTCGGAAGAGTGACGACGCTCTGACCGGCAAGCCTTCACCACTCTTTTCCGCCCTGGAGCCCAACGCTCGCCGCCTTCCCTCCTTTCCCTCCCGTACCCCCAACCCATCCAACTCCCATGTCCGAATCCCTCATCAAGCTCGAAGGCGTCACGAAAGTTTTCCTCACCGACGAAGTCGAAACCCACGCGTTGTCCGGCATCCACATGGACATCAAGAAGGGCGAGTACGTCTCGATCGCCGGCCCGTCCGGTTGCGGCAAGTCCACGCTGCTCTCGATCCTCGGCCTGCTCGATTCGCCGACCGACGGCTCGTACGTCCTCAACGGTCGCCCGGTCCAGGGCCTCTCGCTCCCTGAGCGCGCGCGCATCCGCAACCGCGAGATCGGTTTCATTTTCCAGTCGTTCAACTTGATCGGCGACCTGACGGTGTTTGAAAACGTCGAGCTCCCGCTCACGTACCGCGGGATGCCCGCCGCCGAGCGCAAGGCCGCCGCCACCGAAGCCCTGGAGAAAGTCGGCATGGGCCACCGCGCGAAGCACCTTCCCTCCCAGCTCTCCGGCGGTCAGCAGCAGCGCGTCGCCGTCGCCCGCGCCCTCGCCGGCAAACCCGCGGTGCTCCTCGCCGACGAACCCACCGGTAACCTCGATTCGAAGAACGGCGACTCCGTCATGCAGCTCCTCGCCGAGCTCCACAAGGGTGGTGCCACGATCGTGATGGTCACCCACGACACGCGTTTCGCGCGTCACGCCGACCGCACCATCCACATCTTCGACGGCCGCGTCGTGCAGGAACAAGTCGAGACCGCGCACTGAACGCGGCCGATTGCGGATACCGGATTGCGGATACCGGAAACCAAAACCGCCAATCTTCAATTTCCCCGAGTCGCGAGCCGTCTGCTCCGTAGCTCCATCGCCCCGCGCGACCAAAATTTCCCGCCGAAATAAACTTTCCGGTTTCCGGTATCCGCAATCCGCAATTCTCCCCCCATGCTTTCCGACTTCAGATTCGCTTTTCGCACGCTGGGGAAGACTCCCGGCTTCACCGCCGTCGCAGTCATCACCCTCGCGCTGGCGATCGGGATCAATTCCGCCGTCGTGGCCCTCCTCAACGGCCTGATCCTCCGGCCCGTCGTCCCGCTCCACCCCGAGCAGGTCGTGAATGTCTTCACTGCCCGCCAGGACGCGAATCGCGATTACCGCCAGTTTTCCTACGCCGAATTCGAAGCGTTGCGGAACGCCAGGGAGACGTTCACCGAGGTCGCCGCCGTGCAGTATTCACTCGCGGGCGTCGGCCGTGACGATGGCGTGCGCCGCAGTTTCGCCTTCTTCACGTCGGATAATTTTTTCCCGATGATGGGCGTCACGCCGGCGCTCGGCCGTTTCTACAACGCGGAAGAATGCCGGCCCAATGCGAATCACCGGGTGGTGGTCACAAGTTATTCCTACTGGCAGCGCCTGGGCGGAAAGCCCGACTTCGTCGGCAGCACGTTGCGCGTGAACAACCAGCTCTTCACCGTCATCGGCGTCGCCCCCGAGAATTTTTCCGGAGTGAACGCGATCATCTCGCCGGACCTCTGGCTGCCGCTCGGGGTTTTCGCGCAGTTCGCGGGCTTCGATTCCCTGGCGATGCCGGATCTTACCAATCCAAAGAATTACACCCTCAATCTCACCGCTCGGATGGTTCCTGGCCTCACGCTGGCCGGGTTGAACGCGCGGCTTCCGGCCCTGTCGAACCGACTCACCGCGATCCAGCCCGCGGACGCCACCGGTACGCGGGAGCTGCAGGCGCAGGTTCCTTCGCGTTTCAGCATAAGCACCGAACCAGAAAATGCCTCCACGGGATTTCTGACCGTCGGACTTTTCAGCATGGCCGGCTGCGTCCTCCTCATCGCGAGCATCAATCTCGCCAACATGCTGCTCGCCCGCGGCGCTGCCCGCTCGAAGGAGATCGCCCTCCGTCTCGCCTTGGGCGCGACCCGCTGGCGCGTGATTCGCCAGTTGCTCGCCGAGGGTTTGCTACTCGCCTTCGCCGGCGGCGCGCTCGGGCTGATTATCAGCGTCTGGGCCAACGACCTCTTGGTCCAATCGATCTCAGGCCTCTTCAGCTCGATGAATTTCTCGCTCGTCATCCACATGCGCCCCGACGCGGTGGTGCTCGCGGCCACGTTCCTTTTCTGCCTCGTCGCCACGTTGATGTTCTCGCTCGGGCCGGCCCTGCGCTCCTCGCGCGTCGACCTCGTTCACGATCTCAAACAACAGGGCGGCGAACCCACCGCGAACGGCCGCCTCAACCGATTCTTCGCTCCCCGCCACTGCCTGGTAATGGTGCAGATTGCGCTGTCGCTCACGTTGCTGTTCAGCGCCGGCCTTTTCCTGCGCGGCGCGATGAAGGCCAGCGGACTCGCTCTCGGATTCGAGCCCGCCGGCAACCTCGTCGTGGAAATGGATTATTCCCTCGGCGCCAGCAAACCGGATGCCGCCAAGCAATCCCTCTTCGCCGTCATCGATCGCGCCCGCTCGCTCCCTGGCGTCCAAAGCGTCGGCGTCGGCACGCTGCTGCCGTACGGCAACATCACCAACACTTCGCGCGTGATCCCCGCCAATGCCGCGCCGATTGGTGCAAAGGTTGATCCGAAGGCGCCCACTCCCGGCTTCAGCGGACTCTTCGCCGGCACGACCGACGGCTACTTTGCGGCCATGGGCATTCCCTTGGTGCGAGGCCGCGACTTCACGCGCAACGAAGCTGCCGACAAAGCCGCGCCGCGCGTTGCGATCGTTGATACGCGTCTTGCCCAGCAGCTGTTCCCAAAGGGCGACGCCTTGGGACAACATATCCGCTTCACGCAGCCCCCCGCCGATGGCTCGCCGTCGGAAATGGAAATCGTGGGAATCTGTGCCGAACATCGCCACGATCCGATCGCCGCCAGGGAACGCGGCCGGCTCTACGTCCCCTACGCCCAGGCGCCCAACGCCGACGTCTTCGTCCACGTCAAGCTTGCCACCCAGGACGCCCTCGCCACCGCGGCCGCCGTGAACCCGCTGCGGGCCGCTCTGCGCTCGCTCGATCCCGAACTCCCGGTGCTGCAGGTCACGCCCTACACAAATTTGGTGGATAAGAGCATTGGACTCTGGATCGTGCGGATCGGCGCCGTGCTCTTCGGAGTTTTCGGCGCCATCGCCCTCCTGCTCGCCGTGGTGGGAGTTTACGGCGTGAAGGCATTCGCCGTTGCGCGTCGTACCCGCGAAATCGGGATTCGCATGGCGCTGGGCGCATATCCCGCCGACGTCTTCTCGTTGGTGATGAAGCAAGGCGTGCAGCAGACCGCTTTGGCGGTCCTGGCCGGCGTGGTCCTCTCGCTCGGCGTAGGGCGCCTCCTCGCCAACCTGCTCTTCGAAGTGAGCCCGACCGACCCATTCGCGATCCTCGCGAGCGCCGCACTGCTCACCGTCTCCGCCCTTGCCGCCTGCTATATCCCCGCCCGCCGCGCCATGCGCATCAGCCCGGTGGAGGCACTGCGCGCCGAGTAACGGCGGATTTCGGATTGCGAATTGCTGATTGAAAACGACCGAAACCGACACCTTCGCCCCTCTCTTCCCACCAACGCGACCCTCCCCTCGGATCGACCGCTGAAATTACAATCCGCAATCCGCAATCCGAAATCCGCAATTCACACCGCCATGTTCCTCCAAAATTTCACCCAGGACGTCCGCATCGGGCTGCGGGTCCTGATCAAGGAAAAGAGCTTCTGCGCCCTCGCCGCCGGTATCCTCGCCCTCGGCATCTGCGCCGTCACCACCCAGTTCGCCATCGTCAACGGTGTGCTCATCCGCGGGTTTTCCTTTCCCAATGCCGAGCGGCTCGTCGACGTCCTCCTCGTCGATCCCACGAATTTTACCCCGGCGAATTTCAACTCGCGGATCGCGACGATTGATTTCGATGAACTAAAGACCCAGCAGACCTCGTACGACGCCTTCGTCGCCTACCTCAACGGCTCCACCGTCAACCTCACCTACAACGGCGTGCCGCAACGCCTCCAGGGCGGCTATATCACCCACGATTTTTTCCGCGCCCTCGGCGTCACTCCCGCGCTCGGCCGCGACTTCCTGCCGGAAGACGACCGCCCCGGCATTAACAAGAATATCATCCTGAGCGACGCGATCTGGAAAAAAGATTTCGGCGGCAGCCCGTCCGTCATCGGCCAGGCCGTCCGCGTCAACGGCCGCGCCGGCACCGTCATCGGCGTCATGCCGCCGAGGTTTTCCTTCCCGGGCAACGAACAGCTCTGGCTTCCCGTCAACACGGAGTTTCCCTCCCGCCCGCGCAATGACCGCAACGGCAACAGCGTCCAAATCATCGGGCGCCTGAAGCCCGGCGTGTCGATCGAGCAGGCCAACTCGGAGATGTCGACGCTCGCGCAGCGCTTCGCGAAAGCCTACCCGGAAAACAAACAGTACAGCATGGGGTGGGTCCGCCCGCTCATCCAATCCTTCACCGGGGTCCAGCTGACGCGCCTGTTGCTCCTCATGCTCGGCTTCTGCGTGGCCGTGCTGCTCATTGCATGTTTCAACGTGATGAACATGCAGTTCGCGCGCGCGACGTTGCGCGCCAAGGAACTCGCCATCCGCTCCTCGCTCGGCGCCACCCGCAGCCGCCTCGTCGCGCAGATGCTCACGGAGAGCCTGCTGCTTTCCGCGATCGGCGCCGTCGTCGGCATCGCGCTCGCGATCTGGGCGACTGACTGGATCGACGCCACGCTCCGCGCCTCGGCCAATCCGCCGCCGTCCTGGATGGTGTTCAACGTCGACACCCCCGTCCTCGCCTTCGTCGTCGCGATCACGATGGCCTCCGCCCTCGTCTCCGGCTTGCTCCCCGCCCTGATGGCCTCGCGCTCGAGCGCGGGCGAAGTGCTCAAGGAATCCGGCCGCGGCAACACCGGCCGCGTGGTCGGCCTCGTGAGCCGCACTCTCGTTGTCCTCCAGATCCTTTTCACCTGCGTGCTCCTCATCATTTCGCTGCTGCAGGTGCAGTCGATCATCCGGCAGCAGCACATCGACTACGGCTACGACACGCACGGGATCCTCTCCGCGCGCATGGGCCTGATGGAAGGCGACTACGGCACGAACGAGTCGCGCGTGCTCTTTTTCGAGAAACTGCTTCGCGACCTGCGCACCAATTCCGCGATCGAGTCCGTCGCGCTGACCAATCGCTTCCAGATGATTTTCTCCGGCAACGGCACGATCGAAATCGAAGGCAAGCAGTACAAGGACGACAAGGACCGGCCGAATGCGAATTTCGAAAACGTCACCGACGGATATTTCGCCACGCTCGGCCAGCGCCTGCTCGAGGGCCGCGATTTCACGATGGCCGACAACGACGTCAAACTGCCGGTCGCCGTGGTCAATGCCACCTTCGCCCATCAACATTTTGGCAATGAAAGCCCGCTCGGCCGCCGTTTCCGCACGGTCGGGAATAACGGCACGCTCTTCGATCCCTGGCGCACGATCATCGGCGTCGTGACCGACGTCCGGATGCTTCCGCCGTTCCCGAACCGCAACGACAACTCCGGCTATTACGTTCCGTTCACGGCGAGCCTCTACGCTGACGGCAAGCCCGTGATCAACGGCCTCCAGTTCGGCACCGTCATCGTGAAGCAGCGCGGGTCGGTTTTGCCGGAAGCGTTCGGCCCGGCCCTCCGCGCCGCCGTCAACCGCGTCGATCCGAACCTTCCGCTGTATTTCGTCGCCACGCCCGCCACGAACCTCGCCGGCGTCGTCACCCAGAACAGCATCGTCGCGCTGATGTTCGGCCTCTTCGGGGGCGTGGCCGTGATCCTGGCGTCCGCGGGACTTTACGGCGTCACCTCGTTCGCGGTGAACCAGCGCACGCAGGAATTCGGCATCCGCATGGCGCTCGGCGCCGACCAGCGCAGCATCCTCGCGATGGTCATGTGGCAAGGCGCGTGGCAACTCGTGCTCGGGCTTGCGATCGGACTCGGCGGGCTGGCCTTGGCGATCACGCTCATCGGCGAAACCGATTTGTCCCAAATTCTCGGGCTTTTCCAGACGAGCCCGCGCGATCCCCTCACTTATATCGCCGTCGGCGCGCTCCTGACCGGCGTGTCATTCATCGCCACCCTGATCCCCGCCCGCCGAGCCACGCGAGTCGACCCGATGATCGCGCTGAGAGCAGAATGAGCCAATTGCGGATTTCGGATTACGAATTGCGGATTGAAAATCACCAGCGCCGACACCGCCCCAGTTTTTCATCACCTGATCGACCGCTGAAATCCCGATCCGCAATCCGCAATTCGCAATCCGCAATTCCATGCCCCTTCTTCGCCTCGCCTTCCGGTCGCTTCGCAAGACTCCCGGCTTCACGGTTGTCGCCATCCTGACGATTGCCGTCGGCATCGGCGCCAACACCGCGCTCTTTTCGGTTTTCAACCGGCTGGTGCTTCACCCGCTGTCCCTGCCGAATCCTTCGACGCTCGTCGCGATCTGGACCAACAATCCCGCGCTCAACTTCAACGCGCCCGCCGTGTCCTGGCCTCGCTTCGAGGAGCTTCGCCGCAACAACCACGCCTTCAGTTCCGTCGCCGACAGCGCCTTCGATTCGTTCTCGATCACCGGCAACGGCGACCCGGAGCAGCTCACCGGCTTGCGTGTCACCGCGAACTTCTTCACCACCCTCGGGATTGCGCCGGCACGTGGCCGCGGCTTTACCCCGGAGGAGGATCTCCCAAACGGTCCCAACGTCTGCATCCTGAGCCACGAACTCTGGCAGACCCGTTTCGGCGGACGTGAATCCGTCGTCGGCGAAACCATCCAGCTCAATGGGCTTTCCTGGCAGGTCGTCGGCATTCTCCCTCCTCGCCTCAGCAATCCCTATTCGCAGACGCAGGTTTTTGTGCCGCGCGTTTTCGAGGTCAATTTCCTCACGCCCGTGCAGGTTCAGAATGGCGCGGGATATTCCCAACCGATCGCTCGGCTGAAGCCGGGCGTGTCAATCGAGCAGGCCACCGCGGATCTCGCGGCCCTCAGCCAGGGCTACGCCATCCAGTTCGCCACCAAGCTCGACGCCAACAACACCAGCGTCCCGCGCGATTTCGTCGAGGCCCTGGTCGGGCAGCTGCGACCCACGTTCTACACGCTCCTCGGCGCCGTCGCGTTTGTCCTTCTCATCGCCTGCGCCAACGTCGCCAGCCTCTTCCTCGGGCGGCTCGCTGCGCGCCACAAGGAAATCGCCCTCCGTCAATCGCTCGGGGCCACGCGCGGCGACGTTGTCCGCCAGTTTCTCACGGAGAGCCTCGTCTTCTCGGCGATCGCCGGCGGCCTCGGCGTCCTGCTGGCGCTGTGGACGCTCGCCGCCATCCAGTCGGCGGCCGGCGCGCTCCTGCCGCCGAACACCGTCCTGTCCCTCGACTGGACCGCCCTCGCGTTCACCGCCGCGGTGGCGCTCCTCAGCGGGATCTTCGTCGGGCTCGCACCCGCGATCCAGGCCTCGAAAACCAACCTCGTGGAAGTCCTCAAGGATGGCTCGCGCGGATCCTCGAGCGCCCAGGGTGGAAATTTCCGCTCGAGCCTCATCGTGACCGAAGTCGCGCTCTCCGTCGTCCTGCTCGTCGGCTCCGGGCTGCTCCTGATGAGTTTCCTCAAGTTGCAGCGCACGCCCCCGGGATTTGACGCCAAGGGCGTGGCCGGGGCGTTCGTCGGCATCCCCACCAGCCGGTACAAGACCAACCCCGAGCAAGCCCGCTATTTTTCCGCGGTGCTCGACCAGCTTCGCCTGGACCCACAGGTCAAGGAAGCCGCCGCCGCCCTCGGGCTTCCCGTCAATGGTTTTGGCTCCCGCTCACCTTACAGTGTCGGTGGCCGCCCGCTCCTCCCGCTCCCGCAGCGGCCGCTTGCCGGGTTCCAGATCGTGAGCGAGGATTATTTCCGCCTCATGCACATCACGCTGCGCGCAGGCCGCACGTTCAGCCCGAACGACCGCGACGGCGCGCCCGGCGTGTGCATCGTGAATGATTCGTTCGCGAAACATATTTTCCCCGGGGAATCCGCGATCGGGAAAGTGCTGCTGCGCGGCAAGGACGCGGACATCAGAGTTGAAATCGTCGGGATCATCGCCGACGTCAAAAGCAACGGCATCAACGCGCCGGTGCCCGACGAAGTGTACTACCCGATGTCGCAACTCGGGCGCCCGGGGATGACGGTGATCGCCCGCACGGACCTCGACGCGAATTCCCTCCAAGCGGCGATCCGCCACGCCGTCGCCGCCGTCGACAAGGACCAGCCGATCTCGTTTTTCCAAACGCTGGAAACCGCGGTCGCGCAGAGCCTCGGGGCGCAACGCGTGGTCGCGATGCTCACGGCGATTTTTGCGGGTGTCGCGCTCGTGCTGGCCGCGGTCGGGCTCTACTCGGTGCTCGCGTATGCCGTGACGCAGCGCACCGCCGAGATCGGGATTCGCATGGCGCTCGGTTCGCCGCGTGGCGCGGTGACCGCCCTGATCATGCGCAGCGGACTCCGCCTCGTGGCCTTCGGGCTGTTCATTGGTCTCATCGGGGCCGCCGGCGTGGCGAAACTCATCCAGTCCTTGCTCTTCAACGTCGGCACGCTCGACCCGTTGATCTACGGCGGCGTCGCGCTGCTCTTCGCGTTCGTCGCCACCCTCGCCTGCCTGTTCCCCGCCCTCCGCGCCAGCCGGATCGATCCGCTGGTCGCGCTGAGAGCAGACTGAGCCAATTGCGAATTTCAGATTGCGAATTGCGGATTGGAATCACCGAGCCCGGTCCCGCGCGCGCCCTTTCTCCTCCTCAAATCTCCCCCCGGATCGACCGCTGATATTCCAATCCGCAATTCGCAATCCGAAATCCGCAATTCCCCGGTTTCCGGTATCCGAAATCCGAAATACCAACACCATGACCGACCTTCGTTTCGCTTTCCGTCAGCTCACGAAATCCCCCGGTTTCACCGTCGTCGTCCTGCTCATCCTCGCGCTGGGGATCGGGAGCACCACGGCGATGTTTACGGTCGTGAATTCCGTGCTCCTTCGTCCCGTGGACTATCCGGACTCGGACCGCCTCTTCGTGATCAGCGAAACCAAGCTGCCGGAATTCCCGCAATTTTCCGTCTCGCCCGCGAACTACCTCGATTTCGCGAAGGAAACCGAGGCCTTCGAAGGCGCGTATGCCACCAGCGGCGCCACCTTCAATCTCACGGGCGGCGCCGAACCCGTGCGCGTCGCGGGCCAGCGCGTCACCGGCCGCTACTTCGAAGTCCTCCGCGTCGCGCCCATGCTCGGCCGCGCATTCGGGCCCCCGGAAGATGCACCGGGCAAGGACAACGTCGTCGTCCTCATGCACGGTTTCTGGCAGCGGCAGTTCGGCGGTCGTGCCGACCTCATTGACCAAACCATCATGCTCAACGGCAAGGCCTACACGGTGCTGGGCGTCATGCCGCCGAACTTCCGCCGCGGAAGCCAGAACGACGTGCTCGTGCCGATGGCCTTCTCCGCCGATGAAGCCTCCGGCCGCGGCGGACATTACCTCAACATGGTGGCCCGCCTCAAACCGGGTGTCACCGCTGAGCAGGCGCGCATCCAGCTCACCACCCTGGCTGCGCGACTCTCGAAACAATACCCCGACTCGAACAAGGGCTGGGGCGTGCTGCTGCTTTCCATCCTGGACAACAACACCGGCGGCGTGAAACCGACGCTCTACGCGTTGCTCGCCGCTGTGACCTTCCT
Source organism: Verrucomicrobiota bacterium (assembly GCA_028293545.1). Lineage (GTDB taxonomy): Bacteria > Verrucomicrobiota > Verrucomicrobiia > Opitutales > Opitutaceae > Opi-474. The sequence continues at coordinate 161,575 of JAQGOP010000052.1, forward strand.
CCTGCTGATCGGCTGTGCGAACGTCGCGAACCTGCTCCTCGCCCGCGCTACCGTGCGTCAGCGCGAAATGTCGATCCGCTCCGCGCTCGGCGCGAGTCGCTGGCAGACGATGCGGCTGCTCCTCGGGGAAAGCCTCGTCCTCGCGCTCTGCGGCGGCGGCGCGGGCATCATCGTAGCGTACTGGGGACTCGACCTGCTCCTCGCCATCGCACCTGACGCCATCCCGCGCTCCGCGGAGATCCACCTCGATCCCCGCGCGCTCGTTGCGACGGTCGGCATTTCCTGCCTCACCGGGCTCGCCTTCGGCCTCGTCCCCGCGCTGCAGGCGTCGCGCCCGCGGCTCGCTGACACGCTTGGCGACGGTTCGCGGGGCGCGAGCGAAGGCGGACGCCGGCATTGGTTGCGCAGCGTTCTTGTCGTCACGGAAATCGCGCTCGCCCTCGTGCTGCTGACGGGTGCCGGCTTGCTCATGCGCAGTTTCACGAAAATGCGCCAGGCCAGTCCCGGCTTCGAATCCGCGGGCGTGATCACCGCCGCGATTTCCCTGCCCAAGGAAAAATACAACACGCCCGAAAAGCAGTCGGCCTTCATCGAATCCATCCTCGCGCGCCACGCGGGCCTGCCCGGCGTGAAATCCGCGTCGGCCACGCACGTCATGCCGTTCGCCGGTAACAACTGGATCCTCGGGCTCGAGATCGAAGGACGCCCCGTGGCGCAGAGCGATCTGCCTTCGATCAATTATTTTTCGGTCAGCCCGGATTATTTCAAGTCCCTCGGCATCCCCGTGATCCGCGGCCGCGCCTTCACCGCGAAAGACCGCATCGGTGCGCCGTCGGTGGCCATCGTCAGCCAGTCGTTCGCCGACCGATATTACCCGAAGGAAAATCCGATCGGGAAACGCGTCAGCGTCACGAACGGGCCCCAGGATTGGCGGGAAATCGTGGGGGTCGTCGGCGACGTGAAGCACGCCGGGATCGATATTCCCACGCAGCCGCAGGTCTACGATGCGATCCTGCAGCATCCCTTCCAAAACGTCGCGTTCGCCCTGCAGGCTGCCACCACGGATGCCGCCAGCGCGCTCACCGCGCCATTGCGCCGCGAAGTCTACGCCGTCGATCCGAGCCAGCCCGTCTACTCGGTCGCGACGCTGGACAGTCTCGTCGCCGACTCGATGGCGCGCGAAAAATTCTCGATGACGCTCTTCGGGATTTTCTCGGCCGTGGCCGTCACGCTGGCCGCGCTCGGAATTTATAGCGTGATGGCGTACGGGGTGTCGCAGCGCTACCGCGAGTTCGGCATCCGGGTCGCGCTCGGGGCGAAACCCGCGGACATCCACAACCTGGTGCTCCGCCATGGCAGCCGGCTCGTCGCGCTGGGGGTGGCGATGGGGTTGCTCGGCTCGTTCGCCGCCGCGCGGCTCATCCAGTCAATGCTCTTTGAAACCAGCGCGAACGATCCGCTGGTGTTCGCCGCCGTTGCCCTCGCGATGACCCTCGTCGCCCTCACCGCCTGCTGGATCCCGGCCCGCCGCGCCACCAAAGTCGACCCGATGGCGGCGCTGAGAGCAGACTGATCCAATTGCGAACCTTTCAATTGCGGATTGCGGAAACCGGATACCGGAAAGTTTCGAGCCCCAATCCCTCAAGCCACTCACCCTTCTTCCTTTCGCTGAAATTAACTATCCGGTTTCCGGTATCCGGTTTCCGCAATTTTCCCAATGCTCACCGACCTCCGCTTCGCTCTCCGCCAGCTCATCAAGGCACCTGGTTTCACCGCGGCCGCGGTGCTGACACTCGCGGTCGGCATCGGGGCGTGCACTTCGATCTTCAGCGTGGTCAACAGCGTCCTGATCCAGCCTCTGCCCTACCCGCACTCCGAACGCCTGGTAGTGCTCACCGAGGCCATACGGAAAACCACCCGCACCCAGATGTCCCCCGCCACATTCGTCGCGCTGCAGGACCAGGCGGAGGGATTCGAGTCGATCGCCGCGTGGGATTTTCGCTCGTATAACATCACCGGCCAAGGCGACCCGTTCCGGGTGTACGCGCAAAACTCCACCGCGAATTTATTCCGCGTGCTCGGGGTGCAACCGTTGCTGGGCCGAACCTTCCTCCAGGAGGAAGGCGTCGAGGGAAAAACCAATGTCCTCATCTTAAGCTACAAGCTCTGGAAAGGCCGGTTCGGCAGCCGCGCCGATATCGTCGGGCAAACCCTCCTTCTCGACGAGCAGCCGTTCACCGTCGTCGGCGTGATGCCCGAGAGCTTTCAGTTCGCCCCCCAATCCGACCTCTTTACCCCCGCGGCGTTCTCCGCCGCCAGTCACGGCGATTTCAATCGCCACCTGGCCGTGCTGGCCCGGCTCAAGCCCGGGATTTCGCGCGAAGCCGTCTCCGCCGGGCTCGAAGTCGTCAGCAGCAACCTCGCGAAATCCACGCCGGCGATATATAAGGATGTCTCGGTGAATGTGGTGCCGCTCCTCGAAGCCCGGGTCGGTGGCATCCAGCAGATGTCGTTCTTTTTGCTCGGCGCGGTCGGATGCCTGCTCCTCATCGCCTGCACGAACATCGCGAATCTCCTGCTGGCGCGCGCCAGCTCCCGCCGGAAGGAGATCGCCGTCCGCACCGCGCTCGGCGCCAGCCGCTCCCGCATCGTGCGCCAGCTGCTCAGCGAAAGCCTCATGCTCGCGCTGCTCGGCGGCATGCTCGGGTTGCTCCTGGGCCGCTGGGGCCTCGACGCGATCATCGCGTTCCTTCCCGCCGGGTTTCCGCGGCTGGACGAAATCACGATGGACCGCGGCGTGCTCGGTTTCGCGACCATCCTCACGCTCGTCACCGGGATGATTTTCGGCTTGGTCCCCGCCCTGCAAGCGAGCCGGGTCGACGTGATCGGCAGCCTGAAAGATGGCGGGCGCGGCAACAGCGCCGGCGCGGGCGCCAATCGGCTTCGGGCCCTGCTGGTCGTCACCGAGGTCGCCCTCGCCTTCATTCTCCTGACCGGTGCCGGGCTTTTTTTCCGGAGCATGCTCAAGGCGCAGGACAACGAAGTCGGTTTCGAATCGAAGACGACCTACGGCAACGTGCTGCTTCTCTCCGCCAAGAAATATCCCACGCCCGCCCAGCGCACGGCCGCCATCGACCAGTTGGTCGAACGGATTTCCGCCGTGCCCGGCGTGGTCGTCGTCACCTTCACCAACCATACCTCCCCGTCCGGGGGCGCGCCGATGGGCCCGTTCGCGATCGGCGGACGCCCGCCGATCGAGCGGGCCCAGCAGCCCACCTGTTTTTACTACGCGGTCACGCCGGATTATTTTAAGACCTTCCTCATTCCGGTTCGCCAGGGGCGCACTTTCAACGCCCGCGACGGCGCCAGTGCGCCTCGCGTGGCGTTGATCAATGAGGAACTCGCCCTGAAATATTTCCCGGCGGAAAATCCCGTCGGGAAACAAATCACCGTATTCACCAACGGCGTCCCGGTTCCGCGCGAGATTGTCGGCGTCGTGGCCAACGTGCGCCAGAGCAGCCTCTTCCTGCCGATGCAGCCCCAGGTTTACGAGCCGTACGCGCAGGTCCCGGAACTTTCGACGACCCTTACCGTCCGCTCGCCCGGCCCGCTGCAGGTGCGGGCGTTGATTGCAGCGGTCCATGCGGTGGATCCTGACCTGCCGCTCGACACGATGTATCCCATGGCCGGCGGGCTCAACCAGAGCCTCGCCGCGTACCGCATTGCAATCGTCCTGTTCGGGGTATTTTCCGTCGTGGCGCTCTTTCTCGCGGTCCTGGGCATTTACGGCGTGATGGCTTACAACGTCACGCAGCGCACGAGTGAGATCGGCATTCGCATGGCTTTGGGCGCCCAGCGCGCCGACGTCCTCAAGCTCATTCTTTCGCACGGCGCGCGCCAGGTCGTGCTCGGGCTGGCAATCGGGCTCGCTGGCTCGCTGGCCGTCGCGCGCCTGCTGGCGTCGATGCTCTACGAAACGAGTCCCGGCGATCCCTTCACCCTCGCGTGCATCATCGCGATCCTCTCCTCCGCCGCCCTCCTCGCCACCTGGCTCCCCGCGCTCCGCGCCAGCCGGGTGGATCCGCTGGTGGCCCTGCGGGCCGAGTGAATTGATTGCGGATTGCGGATACCGGAAACCGGATAGTTCGAAACCCCGCCGGCCCAACCGAACGAACGCCTCAAAACTCTCACCTCTTCCGTCCGCCAAAATTAACTATCCGGTTTCCGGTATCCGGTTTCCGCAATTTCCCCAATGCTCACCGACCTCCGCTTCGCCTTTCGGCAGTTGCTCAAGAACCGCGGGTTCACCTTCGTCGCGGTCATCGCGCTCGGCATTGGCATCGGCCAGGCCACCACGACGTTCAATGCCTTCAGTGCCATCCTCCTTCGCCCGATTCCTCACGTGCAGGACGAGGATCGCGTCCTTTACCTCGACCAGGTCCAGCTCAGCAACACGCAGAATACCCTGAGTTTCTCCCTGCCCGACTTCCTCGATGTCCGGGCGCAGGCCCAGACGCTCGAAGGGTTCACCGCGGTGATGAACCGCACCTATATCCTCGGCGGCGGAACCCAGCCGGAGCGCGTGCTGGGGTCGTCCATTTCGGTCGAAGCCTTCGGCATGCTGGGCGTGCAGCCTCTTCGTGGCCGGCTCTTCCGTCCCGATGAAGGCCAGCCCGGCGCCGCGCCCGTCGCCCTCCTGAGCGAAGGCCTGTGGAAACGCCGCTTCGGATCCAGCGAAAGCATCATCGGCCAGGCCACCTCCCTCAACGGCGCCCAAGTGACCGTCATCGGCGTGATGCCCGCCGGTTTTCGGTTTCCCGAAACCTCCGAAGTCTGGATGCCCTTCATCTACGACCTGAAGGATAACTCCCGCGGCGCGCATTCGTACCCGGTCTACGCGCGCCTCAAACCCGGCGTGAACCTTGACCAGGCCCAGGCCGAACTCACGACGATCGCCGCCCGCCTCGCGAAACAGTACGCGGAAACCAACGCCGCCCTCGGCATCACGGCGCGCGTCATCCGCGACGAAGCCACGGATGACGTGGCCGTGCTCATGCGCCTCATGCTCGGGGCGGTCCTCTTCGTCCTGCTGATCGCGTGTGCCAACGTCGCGAATCTCCTCCTCGCGAAATCAGTCACCCGCGCCAACGAGATCGCCATCCGCACCGCGCTCGGCGCCACGCGCGGCCGCATCGTCCGCCAGATCTTGACGGAGAGCCTGCTCCTCGGCGCGCTTGGCGGCGCAGCCGGGCTGCTGTTCGCGGTCTGGAACAACGCTTACATGCTCACCGCGATCCCCGTCGAGCTGCCGTTCTGGATCAACTTCGACTTCGACTGGCGCGTGTTCGCATTCACGGCCGTCGCCACGATTGCGTCCGCCCTCGCCTTCGGGCTTTTCCCCGCGCTGCAGGTTTCCCGCAGCACCGCGCTGGAACTCAAGGAAGGCGGTCGCGGCGGCACCGGCAGCCCGCGCGCTCACCGTCTTCGACAGGTCCTGGTCATCGCCCAAATCGCCCTCGCGCTCGTCCTGCTCATCGGCGCGGGCCTCATGGTCCGGAGCTTCATCAACCTCCAGTCGATCAATCCCGGCTTCGATCCGCACGGCGTGATCACTTTTCGCGTCGGCCTGCCGCCCACCCAATATCACGACAAGGCCCAGGTTCGCCGTTTCTTCGACGAACTCGCGCCCAAGCTCGCCACGATTCCCGGCGTCGAGGCCGCCGGCGCCACCACGATGCTCCCGGGCTCGGGCATGAACGTGAACGCGTTCGCCATCGAGGGGCAGCCCAAGCCCAAGACGCTGATGGAAGCGCCCTTCGTCGTGCACCGCACGATCACCCCCGGCTACCTCGAGGCGATGCGCATCACGCTCCTTCGCGGGCGGAATTTCACGGCGGACGATACCGCGGAGAAACCGAAGGTCCTCCTCGTCGACCAAGGCTTCATCGACCGGTGGTTTCCCGGCAAGGACGTGCTCGGGCAGCGGATCAGCTTTGACGACGATGACGGCAAGCCGATTTGGGTCACCATCGTGGGCATCGTGAACACCGTGCCCCAACGCATCGGGACGGACTCGCCCAAGTTCGGCGCGTACAGCCCAGTCGCCCAGGACAACGTCAGCTTTCTCAGTTTCACCCTGCGCGTGAAAGGCGATCCCACCACCTACCAGGCGGCGATCCAGCGCGCGGTTTCTGCGGTCATGCCGGAAATCCCGATCTACAACGTGCAGACGATGGACAAGGCGCTGGCGTCATCGTACTGGCAGAAAAAATTCTTCGGGCGCGTGTTTACGGACTACGGGATCGTCGCGCTCTTTCTCGCATCGCTGGGCATCTATGGCGTGATGGCTTACTCCGTCACGCAACGCACCCAGGAGATCGGCGTGCGCATGGCTCTGGGAGCCCAACCGGAGGACGTCCTTCGCCTGGTCGGCCGCCAGGGCTTTGTCCTCATCAGCATCGGCATCGTGCTCGGCCTGGTCAGCGCGCTCGGGCTCACGCGCTTCATGGCAGGATTTCTCTACGGGGTGAGCCCGAGCGACCCGCCGACTTATTTCGCCCTTTCGATCGTGCTCGGCGTCGTCGCCTCCATCGCCTGCTGGCTGCCCGTCCGCCGCGCCACCAAGGTCGACCCCATGACCGCCCTCCGGTCTGAGTAAGGCCAAACCTTTCCGTCTCATTTCACCTTTCGGGGACGCGATTTAAAGAAATCTGTAACTAAAGCCGCGTCGTCGGAGTTGTAAGGATCTGCACCGTACCCTCCGCCGGTCCGCACCGTAACTGCCGGATTTTGTTACCGCATGAACGATTTCAAATTCGCCCTTCGCCAGCTGGCCAAATCCCCTGGCTTCACCGCTGTCGCCATCCTCACCCTCGCGCTCGGCATCGGCGCCAACACCGCGATTTTTTCCCTGGTCCAATCCGTGCTCCTGCGTCCGCTCCCCTATCCGGAGGCCGATCGCCTCGTCGTGATGTGGGAGGACGAACTCAATTTCCCCAACGCCTCGATCGCCTGGCCCGACCTAAAGGACTGGCAGCGCGACAACACCGCCTTCCGCGCGCTCGGCGGTTATCGCCGCGACAGCTTCACTTTCACCGGCCACGGCGAGCCGGAGATGCTCACCGGCGCGCGCACCAACGCCTCGTACTTCGACGTCGTCGGCCTCCCTCCCCTGCTGGGCCGCGTGTTCCACGCCGACGAAGACAAACCCGGTGCACCCGCCCTCGTCGTTCTCGGGCACAAACTCTGGCAGCGCCGGTTCAACGCCGATCCCCCCGTCATCGGCCAGACGATCATGCTCAACGGCGAGAACTTCACTGTCATCGGCGTGCTGCCCGCCGAATTCACGTCGCCGTCGCGGGCGGAATTCTGGACCCAGCTCGGCCGCAGCGGCGACACTCCCGGCTGGCAAACGCGCGGGAATCACCCGGGCATCTACGCCCTGGGCCGAATGAAGCCCGGCTTTACGGTCCAGACCGCACTCGCGGACCTGAAACGGATTTCCGCGCGCAACGAAAAGGATTTTCCCGACACCAACACCGGCGTCACCGCCGCGGGCCAGGCGCTGTTTGAAAACGCGGTGGGCAGCTACCGCCAGGGCCTGTGGCTCCTCCTCGGCGCCGTGGGCCTCGTCCTCCTCATTGCCTGCGCCAATCTCGCGAATCTCCTGCTGGCCCGGAGCGCCACGCGCGAAAACGAATTCGCGCTGCGCGCCGCGCTCGGCGCCACGCGCGGACGGATCGTGCGCCAGCTGCTCCTGGAAAGCCTGGTGCTCTCGGTCGCCGGCGCCGCGCTCGGTTTGCTGCTCGCGGTCTGGGCGCGCGCCGGCATCGCCGCGTTGAGCCCCGCGGACGTGACGCGCTTCCAGCAGGCGGCGATCGACGGTCGCGTGCTCACCGCGACCTGCGTGCTCGCGGTGCTCACCGCGCTCATCTTCGGCCTCTGGCCCGCCTGGAAATCCTCCTCGCCCGACCTCCGCACCGCGCTCCAGGCCGGCGGCCGCACCGGTTCCGGCAGCCTGCGCGCGCGGCGCACGCGCGAGTCGCTGATTATCGTCGAAGTCGCGCTCACCCTCGTGCTCCTGGTCGGCGCGGGATTGCTGCTCCAGAGTTTCTCCCGCATGCAGGCCGCGGAACTCGGCTTCGATTCCCACGGCATCATCACCGCGCGCGTCTCGCTGCCCGAGCGCACGTACGACAAGGCCGAAAAGATCGGCACCTTCCACGACCGGCTCCTCGACCGCATCCGGTCCTTGCCGGGCGTGAAGTCCGCAGACATCGCCACGCACTCGCCGCTCAACACCGGCTGGCAGACGAGTTTCCGTCCCGAGGGCCACCCGCCATGGCCTCCCGGCCAGAATCCGCTCGCCGAGATGAACGTCGTGAGCGACGGCTATTTCAAGACGCTCGGAATTCCGCTGCTGCGCGGGCGCGCGTTCGGCACCGAGGATAATCCGAAGACCCAGCGTGTCGCGATCATCAACCAGGCTTTCGCCGAGAAGTACTGGCCGAAAGTCGACGCCGTCGGGCAAAAAATGACGCTCGGCGGGGATGAGCCCACCCTCGTCGTCGGCGTCGTCCCGACCCTGAAACTCTACGGTTACGCCGAGGAGCCCCGGCTCGTGCAGGCCTACCTCTCCGATCGCCAGGACCCGGGCGATGATTTCCAACTGCTGGTGCGGGCCGACGGGAATTCCGCCGCGGGGCTCACGACCGCGATCCAGCGCGCCGTGCGCGAAGTGGATCCCGACCAACCGGTGTGGGATGTGCGCACCTTGGACGAACGCATCGATGCGACCTTCAGCCAGCCGCGGCTGTACACCTTCCTCCTCGCGATCTTCGCCGGGCTCGCACTGCTCCTGGCCTCGGTCGGGCTCTACGGCGTGCTCGCCTACCAAGTGGCGCAGCGCACGCGTGAGTTCGGCATCCGCCTCGCGCTCGGCGCAGTGCACACGCAGATCGTGCATCTCGTGCTCCGGCACGGACTGCGGTTGTTTGCGCTCGGCGCGGTGCTCGGGCTGGCCGGCGCCCTCGCGCTGGGACGCATTCTCGGTTCGCTGCTTTATCACACCAACGCGCTCGACCCGCTCGTACTCGGCGGCGTGACCGCCCTCCTTGCCGTGATCGCCCTCGGCGCGTGCTGGCTGCCCGCGCACCGCGCCACCAAGGTCAACCCGATGGTCGCCCTGCGCGCGGAATAATTCCCGGCGCGATTTCAGCCCACCGCCACGAACGGCTCGATCGCGCGAAATTTCGGGAGCAGGCACGCCGCATCCCGCTGCGCGCGGTCGCCGAAAAGATAAACCGCGTAGCCGCCAAAACCGCCGCCACAGTATTTCCAGGCGAGGGGTCGCAGGTTGTCCGGAAGTGCGGCCCTGGCGTCGCCACTCGCGTCGGGATCCCCGGGCAGGGGCTCCATGCCTTCGGGACGCTGGACGTGCTGGTACGACTCGCGCACCGCCTCCGCCAGCAACGCGAGGTCGCTTTTCCAAACCGCTTCGCAGGCAACGGCCCCGGCGCGAACAATCGCGTCGTAGTCCCGGGAGCGCTTCGCGACATCAGGCGTGTCGTGCGGCGTGCCCGTCCAATAAAGCGCCATGCGCCCGCGGAGGAAATCCCCGTTGTGCTTCAGCTCCAACCCGGGACGCCGGCCACTGCGCCACACGCAAAGCCCCGTTTCGGCGATGATCGCGGGATCCTGCCAGCCGACTCCCAAATCGAATTCCGCCAAGACGCCGTCGCGACCATTCAACAGCGCCCACGCGCCGCTGCCGCCGAGACCCGCATTGCGTTCATACGGCCAGTCGCGCAGCGAAACCATCGGCGAGATCGCACAGTTGACCACATAGGCGCCCTCCCGCGCAAAACGCGGCACGTCGAGCCACCCTCCCGCGAAGTCCACGCGCAACGGCGCCTCCTCCGGCGCGCGAATCAGCCGGACAATCTGCGTGGTCGAAACCGGCGAAAATTGCGGCGGCGTTTTCGGGAGCACGACATAGCGCGCTCCCACCTGCGCACAGAGATCGCGCTTCAGCTGGCTGTACTTGTCGTCGTCCGTCACCGCGAGGATATCCGGGCGCAGCCGGAGAAAGTCCGCCTTGAAATCCAGGCCTTCATCCTGGCCGGTCCCGACCACGACTTCGTCCACCATGTTGAACGCGGCCAGCAGCGCCCGCTTATGATCGTCAGGCAGCGAACTCCGCCGGTGCTTGTGCAGCCAGAGCACTTCCGCCGACGCGAACGAAACGGTCAGATGCGCTCCCAGCGCGCGCGCCTCCCGGAAAAACTGGATGTGGCCGGCGTGGACAATGTCGTAACAACCCGAAACGAAGACTCTGATCATGAGGGAAGCACCCAGCGTTTTGGTCCACGGGATGAACCGCGAATCAAAACGAACAGCCTCGCGCTGAATCCTTCCCCGCACCTCGCTCCCCAGCCAGATCACACGGCGCCGGACCCGATGGCCTCGTCCCACTTTCGGGAAGGCAAGGTTCCACAACCGGACAATTTCCGCATGCCGCGTACATTCGCGTTATTTCTTCCTGTTGCTCAACAATAACTTAAATACAGTGCAAGGCGCTGGCACGCGCGGTGCTAACGCCGGTACGACATTGGCCGCCAAAGATTCATTGCCTCTCAAAACTCCGTCTCGGACACCCCCACCATGAAACCCTATCTCCTCGTGCTGCTGATGGCCATCCCCTCGGTGATTGCGAACATCCTGTCCGCAGAAAACCAGTCGTCCTCCGAAACCTCGACGCTCGCCTGCGAATCCGCCGATCTCACCGCCCCGAAGTCCGCTCCCGCCACGACCCCGTGCGATGGGACTCCCGCCGCCGCGCCAGCTCCCGTCCCCGCGCCCGCGAGCCACGCGAAACCTGCTCCCTCCGGCGCCGGCCCTTCGCGACCGATCAAGCCGTGGTTCATGTAACGCTCAAATTGCGCCGCAAAAAAATCCCCGCCTTTTCCCCCCAACTTTTCGCCCGCCTGGAAATCCCCCGCTGGAAATTTAACCCCCGATGATTCGTCTCCGTAATATCAACCGCGTTTATCCGCTCAAGGGCGGACCCTTTTACGCGCTGCGCGACATCAACCTCGAGCTCAACGAGGGAGATTTTCTTTCCATCATGGGGCCCTCGGGTTCCGGCAAGTCCACGCTGCTCCACATCCTCGGCCTGCACGACAGCGCGTGGTCGGGCGAATTTCATCTCGTCGGCGAACCCGTCCACCTGCTCGACAAGAAAAAGCGCTTCGAGCTGCAGAAAAAACACATCGGCTTTGTTTTCCAGAGCTACCACCTGCTCGACGACCTGACGGTCTACGAAAACCTCGAGATCCCGCTCTCGTACCGCGACACGCCGAAGAAGGATCGCGAAAGCATCGTCTGCGACGCGCTCGACCGTTTTCACATCGTCGCCAAGCGCGACCTCTACCCCAGCCAGCTTTCCGGCGGACAGCAGCAGCTCGTGGGCATCGCCCGCGCCCTCGTCGCCAAACCCGCGCTCATCCTCGCCGACGAGCCGACCGGCAATCTCCACTCCGACCAGGGCCGGGAAATCATGGAGCTTTTCCGCAAACTCAATCGCGAGGACGGCGTGACCATCGTGCAGGTCACCCACTCCGAGGAAAACGCCTCGTATGGCACGCGGGTCATGCGCCTCGCCGACGGCATGATGCTCAAGTGATTTTTTCCCCACCCGTGCCCCTACGTCCCTTCCGTTTTTTTGCGCTTCTCACCGCAGTGCTTCTTCCGCTCGTCGCGCCCGCCCAAAATGTCCTGACGCTGGACGAAGCCATCCGCCTCGCGCTCCTGCACAACCAGCAGGTCAAGGTGAGTGCCTACGGCCCGAAGATCGAGCGCGCCAATGTCCTCGCCGAATACGGGCGCTTCGATCCGTCGCTCAACTTCAGCCGTTCCTACGCCGAGAACGAGGCGCCCGGCGCCATCGTGCCGCCCGCTTCGCGCGCGCTGATCCAGACCGATGACTACGGGGTTTCCGTCGACGGGCTTTCCCCGTGGGGCTTGAACTACAGCATCGGCGCGACCGCGGAAAATTACCGCGGCACGTTTAACGGGTTCGGGGACAGCTACGCGACGTTTGCCGGGGTCAGCGTCACCCAGCCTCTCCTCCGCGGTTTCGGCTTTGGCGCCAATCTCGCCAGCCTCCGCATCGCGAAGGCCAACCGCGGGATTTCCGACTGGCAGCACAAGCAGACCGTCATCGACACCGTCACCCGCGTCATTTTCGGCTACAACAATCTCCAGCAGGCCCGGGCCAACCTCCGGATCGCCACGCTGTCCCGCGACCTGGCGGCCCAGCTGCTGGACGAAAATGAAAAACGCCATCGCGTGGGGTCGATGTCCGAATCCGACGTCACGACCGCTCGCTCGCGCGTCGCGGACCGCGAGGAATCGATCCTCATCGCCGATCGGAATTTCCACGACATCGAGAACCAGCTTCGCCTGCTCATCGGCCAAAATGTTTTCGCCGTGAACGGCCCTGAGCTTGTCACCGAGGAGCTGGCGCCAGCGCCGGACATGATCGTCGATCCCGCTGCCGACCTCAAAATCGCCTACGACATCCGTCCCGACTACCAGGCCCAGCGCCTCGGCGTGACGATCAACCGCGCCTCCCTAGCCGCGGCGAAGAACCAGCTCCTGCCCCGGGTCGATGTCGTCGGCAGTTACGGCTACGGCGGGCTCGACCCGACATTTCGCACCGCGCGGCAGCAGCTGCGCGACGAGGATGCGCGCAATTATTCCATCGGGGTGGTGGTACGCGTGCCGCTCACGTTTTCCGAAGGCCGCGGCCGGGCCCGTTCCGCGCAGCTGACGGTGCGCCAGTCCGAGGCCGACTTGGTGCGCAAGGAACTCGATATCGCGCTGAGCGTGACTGCGGCTGCCGGGCAGATTGAAACCACCAAGCTGCGCGTGGTGGCCACGCGCCGCGCGCTCGACATGCAGCAGCAGGCGCTGAACGACGAGCAGAAGAAATTGAAGGCCGGCACGAGCAACACGTTTTTCGTTTCGCAGGAGCAGGGCTTGCTCGCCGCGGCGCAGAACAATTATGCCCGCGCCCTCGCCGACCAGCGCCGCGCGCAGGCCAACTACGACGCCGAAATCGGCCGGACGCTCGAGCGCAACAATCTCACGGTCGCGAAATAGTTCGTCACGAGGTGGAGCGACTTCTCCGCAAGGCGCTGTTGGGCTCCGTTCACGTTTAAATGCGGACGGAGCCGCTCAACGCGTTGGGGACAACGCGCTCCACCTTCCGGAATGAGCGACACGTTCCGTCTCGGCGCAGCGGTGGAGCGACTTCTCCGCAAGGCGCTGTTTAGCTCCGTCCACGTATAAATGCAGACGCAGCCGCTCAGCGCGTTGGGGACAACGCGCTCCACCTTCGAATTTTCATGGCCGCCAATTGGGTTTCCGCGCGGGGCGAAAACCTTCTGCTTGCACTCGGCGCGGCGCGCACCTGATAACTTTGCGTGATGGGGCTGCGCGGCGCACCCCGCGCCCTACCCCTCCTGCATGGCTGCCACGCTTTCCCGGCAAAAACTTCTGCGCGAATGGAAACTCTATTTCTTCGTGCTGCCATCGCTCGTGATGGTCCTGGTCTTTTCCTACTTCCCGGCGAGCAGCGCAGTCTACCACAGTTTTTTTGAATGGGCCGGCGGGGACACGAAGCAGCTGATCGGCTTGGATAATTTCCGCCGCGCCTTCCACGACCAGGTCCTGCTGGATTCGTTTCTCACGGTCAGCGTCCTGATCATCTTCAACCTCATCCAGATGATCCCCTCGATCCTGCTGGCGGTGCTGATCCACCGCCTGCGGAGCGACCGGTGGCAGTACATTTATCGTGTGCTGGTGGTCGTGCCGATGATCGTCCCCGGCCTCGTGCGGCTTTTCATCTGGAAGTTTTTCTTCGACCCCAACCTCGGCGCACTGAATGGGGTGCTGAACTTCACCGGCCTCAAGAATGTGCTCGTGTGGCTCGACCATGTTTTCGGGTGGAACGTATTTTTTGCCAACGTCCCGATCGGCTGGCTCTCGCAACCCGAGCTGATCCTGCCCTCGTTGTTCCTGTGGGGTTTCCCGTGGATCGGCGCCGTGGGCGTGCTCATCTTCCTCGCGGGCCTGCAGTCCATCGGGCAGGAAGTCTATGAAGCCGCGGAAATCGACGGCGTCGGCCCGCTCGGGAAGTTCATTTATATCGAGCTGCCGTTGATCCTCACGCAGGTCCGCCTGAGCCTGGTGCTGCTGATCGTGGCGACGCTCGGCGGCTATGGCCTCCAGCTCCAGTTGCTCAACGAATACGGCGGACCCGGCGGACGCGGCATGGTGCCGGGCCTCTGGATGTACAACCGGGCGTTCTATGCCGGCGAATTTGGCTACGCCTGCGCGATCGGCATGATCCTGTTCGCGTTCATCCTCCTCCTCACGTTCATCAACAACCGCTACGTGCGGATCGACAAATGAGCGCCGTCGCCCCCGCTGTCCGCTCCGACTTCCGCCGCGACTGGTCGAAGCACATTTTCATCCTGTTCTTCATCCTGATTGAGCTGTTCCCGCTCTACATGATGTTCCAGGTCTCGTTTAAGGATAACTCGACCTTCATCCGCCAGCCTTGGCTGCCGTCGAGCCCGATTTCGTGGCACTGGGAAAACTGGGCCTTCGCGTTCAAGCTCGTCCTCCCGTACATCGCCAACACCGTCTTCGTCGCCGTGACCGGCACGGTGGCCTCGCTCTTCCTCGCGATCCTCGGCGCTTATTTTTTCGCGCGCCACAAGCTGCCGTGCAGCGGCCTCCTCTGGGCCGCGTTCCTCGCGCTCATGCTCATGCCGGGCGTCGTCAATATCACGCCGCTCTTCATGCTGCTGAAGTCCCTGAAGCTGCTGAACACGCTGTGGGCGCTGGTGCTCGTCGGGATCGCGGGTGGCCAGGTCTTCAATATTTTTGTGCTGCGCAATTTCATCGAGGACCTGCCGCGGGACCTGTTCGAAGCCGCGGAAGTCGACGGCGCGTCCCATCTCCAGCAGGTGGTCAACATCGTGATCCCGATGTCGGGCCCGATCATTGGCACGCTCGCGATCCTTTCTTTCCTCGCGATGTGGAATGACTTCCTGCTCCCGCTGATCGTGCTGCGCGACCAGGATCTCTTCACGCTCGGCGTGGGCTTGATTTACCTCGATGGGGAATACGTGAAGCAGTGGGGCCAGATCATGGCCGCCTATTTCGTGGCCTCGATCCCGCTGATCGTGGTCTTCCTCTTCACGATGCGCCTCTTCGTGCGCGGCCTGTCCGCCGGCGCGATCAAGGGTTGAGGGCGGCCCGCCTGCTCCGGCGCCGGGCATGAAAAAGCCGCGCCGTTGGGACGGCGCGGCTCGGAATGATTTCTATCTTCAGCCTTAAGCGGTCGCGATGGACGGACGGCCGTAGCTCGAGCGGGTCGGGATGAACCAATCGGACGGGGCGGACTCCGGCGCGAATTCCGGGCAGGCCTGGGCGAGCAGCGCGCGGAGGTTTTCGCGGGCGCGGGCGATGCGGCTCTTGACCGTGCCCACGTTGATGCCGAGCGCCGTGGCGATTTCCTCGTATGAGCGATTCAGGATGTTGCGCAGCGTGAGAATCTCACGGTGGCGGGCATCGAGCTGGCTCATGCAGGTGTTGATGAGGTTGGAGAACTCACCGGTCGCGGCTTCCTGGGCGGGATCCTGCCCGACGTCGGCGACGAGGTCGGAGAAGGTGCCGTCGTTTTCCTCACCGAGCGCGCAGTCAAGCGAGAGCGAATCCTGGCGACGGCGGCGGAAGAAGTACCAGTAACGGTTGCGCGCCAGGTTGACCGCGATGCGGTACAGCCAGGTGGCAAGCGAAGAGTCGCCGCGGAAACGGCCGAGGCCGCGGTGGGCGCGGATAAACGTGTCCTGGGTGATCTCTTCGGCATCGGCATGATTGCGGAGCAGGCCGAGCGTGACCGTGAAGATCTTGGCGCGATAGCGCTCCATGATCTCGACGAAGGCGGCATCGTCACCGTTGTTGAAGCGTTCGACGAGCCCCGCATCGATGACGGCTTCAGACGCCGAGTTCGACGGCACTTCGGCCGCCTTGGCGCTGGCCGAACGGCGCTGCTTGATCGTGTGGGGAGTCCCGAGTCCAGAGGAAGCTGAGTACATGAGAGGAAGAGGAGTTGAAGTTGCGGTTGGTATGGCTGGTTACGCCGAACCTATTACCTTGATACGTGCCAACCTCCTTCCCCGATCTCGCAAGTAGCTGCACAAAAGCACTTAGAAAAATATCCAACGATTCTCGAACGCGAAATTTTCCTGGGATTTCGTGCAAAAAGAGCGACGAGTTTGGGCGTTCTTGCAAAGCGCAGGTGTGGGTCCGGACGTAAATTTTCAGTCGCGAACGGCCGTACGCGGGGAGGTCTCGATACGAAGCCCCCGAACCTTGCGCTTTTTTGCGGCCCACCTTCCGGGGTTGGCGATTTCGAGAGCCTTACCCTTTCAAGCTTAAGAACGCCGCGAGCGCTTTGATCGCCGGCGACGCACTGTTCCCGCGACGGACGCTGCGTCCCATGACGCGCAGCTTTTTCGCGACGCGATCCGCCTTCGGGTCCACGTGGCCGACCAAATCCAAGTCAGCCAGCATCGGCAACGCGTAGTAGCCGCGGGTGCGTTTGTGGGGCGGGGTATAAACCTCCCACGTGTAATCGAAGCCCCACAGCGCCGAGGTCACGCGGCGATCGTAGATCAACGGATCCAAGGGCGCGAGAAGCAGCGACGCCGCGGGACTCGCGTTTGCGCCGACAGCCGCGTCGAAGATCGGCACGTCCTCGCGCAAGCAGTACAACATCGGGCAACCCTCGATCTTGACCGGCTGCACCATGTCGTCGACCAGCGGAAGTTCATCCCGCTTCAGCATGACCAGCCGCCGCTGGCGCAGCTTCAGGAGCGCCTCCCAGCGCGCCGTTTCCTTCTTCGTTGGCATCGATAATTTCAACACTCCCGCGGGCAGCACGCGCTCGGGTAAATCGTAATAGCGCCGATTCCCCTCGCCGCGCTGCGCGATCAAGAGGCGCCCGTGAAAAAAAAGTTTCTGCAGCGTGGCCTTCGCCAGCGTCGCCGAGCCCCACACTTTGCGCGCGGATCGCGGATCGTCGAATGCGTCGGAATTCAACGGTCCGCGCTCCGCGACCGCCGCGAGCAGCGATGGCGCCAGCTTTTGCTCGCGCGGGGTCAGGCGTCCCGACCAAGCGCCGGTCCGCCGCGTCCGCGCGAGGTTGGCCGCAATCAGGTGCGGCCAGGCGTCGAGGGGAAAAGCCACCAACGTGTGCGCGGTGGGCAGGTGATGCTCGAACGCCACGCGTGCGTGCGCCGGCAGAGGCTTGTCCGTCCCGTGCAAGTGGCGCATCAAATCGCCCTCGCGATAACCCGCGACGCGATTGCGCGCGATGAGGTCATGCATGCGCCCGCAGACATTGATCGGGTCGATCTGGATGTATCCGTGATGCGCGAGCGCAGTCGCCAGGTCCGGAGCCGGCGAATCCAGCAGCAGCGCACGGCGATGAAACCGCCGGGCAGCCGCAGGGGTGACAGGGAGCGGAGGAGGCAGCGTGGACATTTCGACCAGCCGAACCTGCCATGGATTTCCGCGCTGTCCACTCGCACGGCGCCCCGAGGCAGGCCGAAGGGCGGTTAAATTCCGGGATCGGAACCTTTCGCGCTACGGCGGGGAATTCCACCATTGGCAGCGTCGGCGTTCGGCGCTTGAGTGCGGGCCTTGAGCGTCCGTCATGAATCGCCGCGCAGCTTGTCGCTGACCCCGCTCTCGATCGCGTTCGCCTTCGCCGTCGCGGGCTTTGCGTGGTGGCGGTTTTCCGACAACACCGCCGACAACGATCTTTGGGGTCATGTGCTCTACGGGCAGAGGATGCTCGCGCTGGGGCACCTCGAACGGGTCGATCCGTTCAGCTGGACGGCAGGTGCGGCACCGTGGATCAACCATGAAGTCCTCGCCGAGATCGCCTTGGGCTGGACTCATCGCGTCGCGGGGCCCGTGGGACTGTGGGTCTTTGCCCTCGTGATGTCCGCGGCCACGATCGCCTGCGCTCTTTGGGAAGCCTGGCGCGAAGACCGCCGACCCGGCAGCGGCTTCGTCGTGCTGGGTTTGTTCGCCGTCTCGACGAACGGCATTGCCCTCGGTTTTTCCGTCAGGCCCCAGCTCTTCACCATGCTCGCGCTGGTGCTGCTGCTCGCGCAGATGCGGCGACTCGCCGCCGAGCGGCTTTGGCCGCTGCTCACTTTGCCACCGATGTTTTTGGTGTGGATCAACACCCATGGAGGAGTGCTCGCGGGATTGCTGCTGCTGGTCACCGCCGCGGCGGCCAGCGCGGTCCCGCCGGGGTGGTTGAAGCGCGCAGCCGCGAATCGCTCTTCCACGATCCCGCGGAATTTCCTGGGGGCTTTCGCGCTCTGCCTGGTCGCATCACTTTTCACGCCGTGGGGTGCGGAAAGCCTGCGCTGGCTGGTCGCGTCGGTCGGCTATGCGCGCCCGGAGATCACCGAGTGGCGCCCGACGCCGTTCACCCCCGCGTTCGCGACATTCTGGCTGGTAGCGGCGCTCAGCGTCGCATCGTGGCTGCTAAGCCGGCGCGATCGGCGCACATGGGAAGGCGCGATCCTGGTCGTGCTGCTCGCGATGGCGTGCAAGCACCAGCGACACGTGCCGCTGTTCTGCCTCGCCAATCTCGTCCTCACGGCACCGCACCTCTTCGAATCGCTGCAACGGCTCCGCGAACCCTCCGCCCGCCTGCTCGATCTGTTTCGTCGAAGCAGCGTTCGGGCCGGGTGCACCGTCCTGCTCCTCTCGGCCACGGTTGCAGCGCTGATCGCGAGCGGGCGCCCGCCGCGCGAACGCCCGTGGGAGATCGAAGTCGAGCGCGACCAGTTTCCGTGTGCGGCGCTGGGTTTCCTCAAGGCGCATCCGCTGGACGGCAACCTCCTCGTGTTTTTCGACTGGGGCCAGCAGGCGATGTGGGAGTTGCCGCGGAACCGCGTCTCCTTCGACGGACGCTTCGATACGGTTTACCCACGCGCGCTGATCGATGCGCACTGGAAATTTTACCGCGGCGAAACCATCGATCGGTCGGTGCTCGATCTCAACCGCGCCGACTTCGCCCTCCTTCCCACCACTTCCGGAGGGGCGACGCAGTTGCTCTCCCTCGGCTGGACCGAAATCTACGTCGATCCCCTGGCCACGATTCTCGTCCGACAATTGTCCGCGCAATCGTCGCTCCGCCAACTGGTCCTCCCGATTAAAGCAGGCCTCCCGGCCGTGAAAGGTCGGGAAATTTTCCCGCGGACTCCATCATCCCTCGCCCACCCGTCGCCAAGTCGTCTGCGGCCTTGAGCCGGGCGGCCATTCTCCGGATAGGTCCGCCTCTGTGGCCTCGGCAACCCTGTGGCCCCGGTGACAAAAGTCCGTCGCCGAAAGTGAAGTTGAACCGCCGTTTTCTGCGGCAATATTCCGATGGTTTCCGCGTTTCGCAAAATCGCGGAAAGAAACGACCGGATGATTTTTTCCGTGCACCGGCGCGATCGGCCCACGTAATCAGTGCCTTTCATGACCGAAGCGCCCGATCTTTCCGAACTCCTGAAGCGTACCTTCGGTTATGGCGCCTTCCGGCCGCTGCAGCGGGAAATCATCGAGGCGACCTTGGATGGAAAGGACGTTTTCGCGCTGCTCCCCACCGGCGGGGGAAAGTCGCTCTGCTTCCAGCTGCCGGCCCTCGCGCGGAACGGCCTGACGGTCGTGGTTTCTCCCCTCATCGCATTGATGAAGGACCAGGTCGACGCCCTGCAGGCGAGCGGGGTCGCGGCGACGTTCCTGAATTCCACGCTCGGCGCCGAGGAATCGCGCGCGCGGCTGCGCGGGCTGCATCGTGGCGAATACAAGCTGCTCTACGCCGCGCCTGAGCGGCTCATGCTCGAGGGCTGGGTGGAAAACCTGAAGGTGTGGAACGTCGTCTGCATCGCGATCGACGAAGCCCACTGCGTTTCCGAGTGGGGCCACGACTTCCGCCCGGAATACCGCCAGCTCTCGAAACTGCGCACCGCGCTGCCGAATGTCCCGCTGATGGCCCTGACCGCGACCGCCACCGAGCGCGTGCGGAACGACATCGTCAACCATCTCCGGCTGCGCGAGCCCGCGACATTTGTCGCGAGTTTCAACCGGCCCAATCTTACGTACCGCGTCGTGCCCAAGGACGAGCCGCTCAAGCAGGTCATCGCCTTCGTGCGCCAGCGCGAACACGAGAGCGGGATCATTTATTGTGCGAGCCGCGCCACCACGGAGCGCGTGGCCGAGTCGCTCGCCGGCCGCGGGTTCCTCGCCCGGCCCTATCACGCGGGCCTCTCCGGCGACGAACGCGCCGCTAACCAGGAAGCGTTCCTGCGCGACGATGTTCGCATCATGTGCGCAACGATCGCGTTCGGCATGGGCATCAACAAGCCGAACGTTCGGTGGATCATCCACCACGACCTGCCGAAGAACGTCGAAGGCTACTACCAAGAAACCGGGCGGGCCGGGCGCGATGGCCTGCCGGGCGATTGCCTGCTGTTGTTCAGCGCGGGCGACATCGCGAAGCAGACCCATTTCCTCGACGAGATCACCAACGAGCAGGAGCAGCAGCTCGCCCGCGGGCAGCTCCGCAAAATCGTGCACTACGCCGAGAATTCCAGCTGCCGCCGCGCGGAGCTCCTCGGCTATTTCGGGGAAAAATTCCCGCTCGATAACTGCGCTGCCTGCGACAACTGCCTTGAGCCGCGCGACACTTACGATGGCACCCTCGCCGCGCAGAAATTTTTGTCCTGCGTCTATCGCATCGCGCAGAATAGCCGGTTCAGCGTTGGCATGAACCATATCACCGAAGTCCTCACCGGCGCCGACACCGACAAGGTGCGCCGCTGGGGCCATGATCGTCTCACCACCTATGGCATCGGCGCCGAGTTCTCCCGTCCCCAATGGGCCGCGGTGGGGCGCGAGCTCATGCGGCTGGGATACCTCGCGGTGGCGGAAGGCGAGTTTGCGACACTCGAGCTGACGCCGGAAGGCATGGCGGTCCTGCGCGCCCGCACGCCGATCACGCTGACGAAACCGATGGACCTGCCGAAGGCGAAGCGCGTGGCGCGTCGCGAGGGCGACATCGAGTGCGACGAAATCCTGTTCGATCGCCTGCGCACCCTCCGCAAGCGCCTCGCGGACGCGCGAAAGGTTCCCGCCTACATTGTCTTCGGCGACACCACGCTGCGCGCGATGGCGCGCTACTACCCGAGCACACCGGACGCGATGGAAGGAATTCCCGGCATGGGCGAAAAGAAACGCGCCGAATTCGCAGAGCCGTTTGCCGCTGAAATCGCGGCGTATCTCGCGACCAATTCAAAGCAGTCGTTTAACTAGGCAGCGCCGGTTTCCGACTCCCCAGGTAGCGCAGGCGGCCCGCCTGCTTCTGCCCGAGTAGTGAGTAGCGAGCATGCCCAAGCACCGCGTAGGGCTCGGCCTCCGACCCGCCTCCGGGATCGCATTACGGCGGGTCAAAGACCGCGCCCTACTTTGAGCCAGACTGCCATCGGCGACAGGCCGCGGTTATTCCAGGCGTAATAGGGAATCGCGGTGAATCGCGCGGTCGCGCCGTCCTCCACCTCGAGCGTGGTCACGCCGCCCAATCGATCCCGGTGCGCCACCGGCGTTATCCTCGCTTTGGCGGACAACGTCACGCTCCCCGGCGCCACCGTGCTGTCCACGCCCTCGACGCAATATAGCACCGGGCCGCGCTCGAGCGCGACGCAGCCGCGCGCCGCGCCGACACGCGCATCGGCCACCACGCGCTGCACCGGCATCGGAAGATCCAGTTCAACCGTGTCGCCCGCGCGCCACTCGCGGGAAATCACCGCGTAGCCGTTTTCCAGCGTCGGGGTCACCGCCTTGCCGTCGACGCGCAAAGTCCAGCCCGGCGTCACAGCGCTTTCGAAAGCGTAGAGGTCAGACGGCACGGGATGCCCGGAGGCCCAGCCGGGAATGCGGACGCGGAGGGAAAAATTCACGGCCTGCCGCGGTGAAATCGTGAGGCGCACGTTTCCGTTCCAAGGATAGGCCGTGCGCTGCGCGACTTTCACCTTCGTGCCCGCCAGCGCGATCTCGCCTTCACTTTCGGCGAAAAAATTCACGTACAGCGATTCGTCCTTCACGGCGTAGAAATATCCCGTGATCGCGGCCGTCGTGCGCATCAGGTTCGGGGGACAACACGCGCAGCCAAACCACGGCGCGCGCCCGGCGAAGCCATGGTTGAATTTCGATGCGCCGTCGTACACCAGCGGGTTGGGGTAAAAGAAACGGTCGCCCGACAGCGAGGCTCCGCTGATGAACCCGTTGAAGCACGTCCGCTCGAGCACATCCATGTACTTCGCCTCTCCCGTGAGAAGGAACATGCGATGATTCCACATCATGAACGCGATGGCGGCGCAGGTTTCGTTGTAGCCGTCGTTCGGGAGCTCGTAGTCCTTCCCGTAGGCCTCGCCGTGGCCCATCGCGCCGACTCCCCCCGTCAGGTAGAGTTTTTTGCCCGCAGCATTGTCCCAGATCTTCGTGATCGCGCTGACGTAACGCGCGTCGCCCGTGAGCGCCGCGACGTCCGCCATGCCGGCATACATGTAGTTCGCGCGCACCGCGTGCCCGACCGCCTCAGCCTGGTGAATAACGAGCTCGTGCTGCTGGCTGTATTCCTTTCCGCCGGGACCGCGCGCCTCGAGAAAAACCTGCGCCAGCTCAATCCAGCGGGCGTCGCCGGTGACGCGGTAGAGTTTTGCCAGGCCCATCTCGATGACTTGGTGACCCGGCGCGATGCGCAGCGTGCGGTCGCCGAAGTCCTTCCAGAGGAGCTCGGCGCTCCGCAGGCACGCGTCGAGGAGAGAACGTTTCCCGGTGGCTTGGAAATGTGCGACCCCCGCCTCGTAAAGGTGGCCGAGATTGTAGATTTCGTGGCTGAGGTCCGGATCGTTCAGCCAGCGTTGCGGGCTGATCCACTCCTGGACCGGTGCATCGGGATGCATCGTCCGGAACGTGTAAAGATACCCGTCCGGCTCCTGCGCCGCGGTAATGCGCGCGATCCATTCGTCGAGTTTTCCGTCGAGCACCGGATCCGGCGTGGTGCTGAGCGAATAAGCCGCTCCCTCGATCACCTTGTAGACGTCCGAGTCGTCGAACGGATAGATCGTCACCGGCTTGTTTTGGAACGTGGCCTCGCCCGCCGCGCGCCGCCGCCGTGTCTCCGCGGCGAGATCGAAATTTTTCAGGCGCCCCGTTTCCTCGCACTGCCGGAGCGCGAACGGCACGGTGACCGTGCGGTTGGTTTCCTGCCTCGCCTGCCAGAATCCACCCGTGACACGCACCGCGGTGAATGGCACGGGCTGCACCGGGTAATCCTTGGCGGGCAAAGCGGCGGCGGGGTCGGGGATTCTGGAAATCACGGATCTTGCTTAAGCACGAAGGGACCCGAATAGACACGCTTCAAACTCCGAGCGGCCGATCCGTAATTCGTCTTCGTTCGCGCCCATGGGTGGTGAAAAAAGACCGGGTCCCGCTTTGAACCCGGCGTTGAGTCAACGCAGGAAGAGTTTGTACGCGACGCTCTCGGTTTCCTCGGAATACCGGTAGCCGAGCGTCTTCAGGAATTCACGGAACGCCTTCATCTCCCCTGGCGGCACTTGGAGCCCGATGAAAATCCGGCCGTAATCGGCGCCAAGGTTTCGATAGTGGAAGAGGCTGATGTTCCAGCTGTGCGACATCGAGTTCAGGAATTTCATCAACGCGCCCGAGCGCTCCGGAAATTCGAAATGAAATGCGAGCTCGTTCTGCGCCAGCGCCGAACGGCCGCCGACCATGTGCCGGATGTGCGACTTCGCCATGTCGTCCGCCGTCAGGTCGAGCGCCTTGAACCCGTGACGGCTGAAATGGGCGGCGATGCGGCGGCTCTCCCCTCGTCCGGCCATCTGCACGCCGACGAAGATGTGGGCGGATTTCGAGTCGGCGATCCGATAGCTGAATTCCGTCACGTTCCGGTTGCCGACCAGCGCGCAGAATTTTCGCAGGCTGCCGGGCCCCTCGGGGATCGTGACGGCGAACAAGCCCTCGCGGTGCTCGCCGACTTCCGCACGTTCCGAGATAAACCGGAGCCGGTCGAAGTTCAGGTTCGCGCCGCAGGCGACGGCGACGAAGGTCTTGCCCTTGAGCCGGTGGCGGCCGACGTACGCCTTGGCGCCGGCGACCGCGAGCGCACCCGCGGGCTCGAGCACGGCGCGCGTGTCCTCAAACACATCCTTGATCGCCGCGCAGATGTCGTCCGTGTCCACCCGAATCACTTCATCGAGGTATTGCCGGCAGAGCCGAAACGTTTCGCGCCCGACCTGCTTGACCGCCACGCCATCCGCAAAAAGTCCCACGCGGTCGAGTTTCACCCGCCGGCCCGCCTTCAACGACTGGTACATCGCATCGGAATCCCCGGGTTCCACGCCGATCACGCGGATCTTCGGGTTCACGCGCTTCACATACGCCGCGACGCCTGCGGCCAGGCCGCCGCCCCCGATCGCGACAAAGATCGCGTGCAGCGGGCCCTGGTGCTGCTGGAGGATTTCCATCGCGATCGTGCCCTGCCCGGCAATCACGTCCGGATCGTCGAAGGGATGCACAAACGTCAGCCCCTGCGCCTTCTCGAGCCCGCGCGCATGCGCGTAGGCCTCGTCGAAGCTGTCGCCGACCAGCACGACTTCCCCGCCCCGCGCCTTGACCGCCATGATCTTCACCTGCGGCGTCGTGACCGGCATGACAATCACTGCCCGCCCGCCAAGCCGCTTCGCCGCCAGCGCGACTCCCTGCGCATGGTTTCCCGCCGAGGCACAGATCACCCCGCGCCGCAGCACCTCGGGGGCGAGGTGCGCCATCTTGTTGTAGGCGCCGCGCAGCTTGAACGAGAACACGCTCTGCATGTCCTCCCGCTTCAGCAGCAGGGTGTTGTTTAGGCGGGCGGAAAGGTTGGCCGCCTTTTCCAACGGCGTTTCCCGCGCCACATCGTAGACGCGGGCGGTGAGGATCTTCTTGAGATAGTCGGGCATGGGCGGGCGGAGGGACACCCCCTCCGAGGGGGTGGATGTGGCAACAATCCGCCGCCCTGTCCATGCGGAATTTCAGGCCAGAGCCGGCGTCAGAATTTCCATTCCACGCTGGCAAACGCCCCCACGCCGTTCGCGGGATAACCATTCACCGGCTCGTACTGCTCGTCGGCCAGGTTTTCCACGCGGACTTTCACCGCCAGCCGGGCATTCAGCTGCCACGCGGCAAAGAGCCGGACGACGGTGTAATCCTCGGCGTTGATCGTCAGGAAGCTCGCGGCGTCGACATCCTGCCGATCCGCCACGTAGGCCACACCGGCGCCCGCGCTGAACCCTTTCCCGAAGGTGTGAAGGAGATCCGCATTCAGCGAATGCCGGGGACGACGCAGCAGCCGCGAGTTCGCCGAACGGTTATCCGCCTCGAGGTAGGTGTAGGCGAGGCGTCCCTCCGTCGTCGTCGTCAAATGCGCCGTGTAGGTCAGTTCCAAGCCCTGCGTGCGGGCACGCTCGACGTTCACGACGGTGCCCGGGAACACCGCGAAGTTGAAGACGACCAGGTCAGTGTAATCCGTCGAGAACCACGTGGCGCTCAGCGTGCCGCGATTGGCGGAGAGGTAATAATCCACGCCCGCGTCCCAGCCCCGCGCCTTTTCGGGGCGCAGGCTTGGATTGCCCACGTAGAACGCACTCTTCCCGTAGAGATCCAGGAAGCTCGGCGAGCGGAAAGCCGTGCCGTAACTCGCGCGGAATTTCAGGCTGCGGGCGGCCGTCAGCCAGGCCGCGGTCGCGCGGCCGGTGGTCGCCTGTCCAAAGGTGTCGAAGTCGTCGCTGCGCAATCCAGCGGTCAGGAAAACGTTTTCCACCGGCGTGAATTCATCCTGCACGAAGAACGCCAGCAGCGACTGGCGGCGGTCGATGTCGCCAAATCCGGTGTTGCGCGTGTGGTTTCTTTCCCCGGTAACCCCGGCCGTGATGCGCTGGCTCTCCAGCCCCGAAAACGTCGTCTGCCAGTCGAGCACGGCGCGGCGGTTGCGCACGTCGGTGACCTGGGTCGGTACGCCCGGCGTCGGGTTCTCCGAGACAAAATGCCGATCCTGGCCGCCGGCGATCACGTGGGTCCTGATCGTGTCCGTGACGGCCACGTCGGCGAAAAACGTGCCAAGGACATTGTCCTCGCGGTCTTCGTTGTCGGGATCGTTCGTGTGGCGATCGCCGGGATCGCCGTAGATGCCGCGGAACCAGCGGAGCGTCGCGCCCACTTCGACGCGCGCATTGACGCGACGGTCCAGGCGCAGCGAGGCATTCACGCTGTCGAAGGAATTGTTCGCACGCGCGTTGTCGGTGTGTCCGCCCTGCGCCGAATAATTGTAGGCCCAGGTGTCCTGTTCGCCCTGCGCCGAAAGCGCGCCCTGCACCGTGCCAAAGGAACCGGCTTCGACGGTCGCCTGGGCCGTCGGCGCGCCGGTCCCGCGCAGGGAGCGCAGCGACACCACGCCGCCGACCGCCTCGCCGCCGTAAAGCGTGCTCTGGGGGCCGTGCGCCACTTCCAGGCTGTCACAAGCGCCGAGGCAGGCGCCGCCGAGGAAGAGATTGTAGTCGGTGTTGGGATCGCTGAAGCGCAGGCCGTCGACGAGGAAGAGGACCTGGTTCGAATTCGCCCCGCGCAGGAACAACGAAGTCGCCGCCCCCGGCGCACCCGATGAAAACAAGGGCGCGCCCGCCGCGCCGCCGAGGGCTTGGGCGATCGAGGTGATTTGCCGGCGCGCAAGGTCGGCGCTGGTGAAGGCATCGACGTCGCTGCCGACCGTGCGGACGGCCGCCGGCGTGCGCGTGGCCGAGGTGACAAACGGTTCAAGCGTCTCCGGCGCCACTTGGGCGCGAGCGACGGCGAGCGTGAGCAGCACGCTGTTAACAAGGAAAGCGGAACGCGCGACGCGCCCCGATGGGATGAGTCTCATGGATTTCTGCGAGTTGGTCGGGCAAGAGCAGAAATCCCCGGCCGAAAGAGGACCGGAGCCACCACCCTCACCTTCATTTTGCGATGAAGTTTGTGCATCGGCCCGGCGGCCCGAAAGCCACCGCACCGCGCACGTGAGCCTCCCGAGGCCAGATATTCGGACTCCGCATTTGTCGCGGACGGAAAATTACTCCGCCCGCAGCCTTCCCTCCTCGCCTTCACCGGCACTCACGTGCCGATTGACTTTCCCGCCGGGCCTGAACCGACGGCAGAGGGTTGTGATGCGATACCGCAGCGCAACTGTGGCCGGATTTCACGGCCTTCCCTGGTTCCCAAGAGCAACGAAAAGAACGTCAGACCCTCGCACGGTGAAAACCCGGCGATCAGGGTGCAAGACAAAGATATATCAACGCATAAGGATTCATCGATATGTCTCTTGCCAAAATCCCCGTCGCACCTTCAATCCCCGTTGTCCCATGTCCGCCCCGTCGCCCATTTTATCGCCCTCGACCGCTGTGCTCCGCGCGCTCTTTTCACGGCGGATCGCGATCCTCGACGGCGCGATGGGCACGATGATCCAGGACCGCAACCTGACCGAGGCGCAGTTTCGCGGGGACCGATTCAAGGATCACCCTTCCGACCTGCGCGGGAACAATGACCTGCTTTCGCTCACGCAGCCCGCAGTGATCGAGGAAATCCACGCGGCCTATTTCGAGAGCGGCGCCGATCTCGTTGAAACCAACACTTTCAACTCCACCTCGATTTCCCAAGCCGACTATAAAATGGAATCGCTGGTCCCGGAGTTGAATCTCGCCGCGGCGAAGCTCGCCCGCCGGGCCGCCGATCGCTCGGCCGTGAAGCTTGGACGCCCGTGCTTTGTGGCGGGCGCGCTCGGCCCGACCAATCGCACCGCCTCGATGTCGCCCGACGTCAATCGGCCGGATTTTCGCGCCGTCACCTTCGACACGCTGGTCGCGGCCTACCTCGAGCAGGCGCGCGCTCTGGCCGCGGGGGGCGTCGATGCGCTGATCGTTGAGACGATTTTCGACACGCTCAACGCGAAGGCGGCGCTCTTCGCGCTTGAACAGCTGTTCGACGAAACCGGCGTGCGGCTCCCCGTCATGATTTCGGTGACAATCACGGATGCCTCCGGCCGCACCTTGTCGGGCCAGACAGTGGGCGCATTTTTCAACAGCATCCGCCACGCGCGACCCTTCAGCGTCGGCATCAACTGCGCGCTCGGTGGCGCGCAAATGCGCCCCTACCTCGAGGAACTCGCGGGCATCGCCGACTGTTTCGTCAGCTGCTACCCGAATGCCGGTTTACCCAACGCCTTCGGCGGCTACGACGAATCCCCGGCGGACATGGCCAAGGTCCTCGGCGATTTTGCCGCGCAGGGCTGGTTGAACATGGTCGGGGGCTGCTGCGGCTCGACCCCGGCCCATATCACCGCGATCGCCGAAGCCGTCCGGCCTTTCCCCGCGCGCTCGATCCCGGACCTGACCCCCAGCATGCAGCTGAGCGGACTCGAGGCGTTGAACGTGGCGTGAACGGAAGACGCCGCATGACCGAAATTTTTTTCCGCCGATGAAACAGGGTTCGCAATTCCTGATCGTCGGCGAGCGCACCAACATCACCGGCTCGCCCAAGTTCGCCAAGGCGCTCAAGGCCGGCGACTGGGACGCCTGCCTCGCGATCGCGCGCCAGCAGGTCGAGAGCGGCGCCAACGTCATCGACATCAATGTCGACGAAGCGCTGATCGAGGGGGAACCGACGATGGTGAAGTTCCTCAATCTCATCGCGGCGGAACCGGAGATTTCGAAGGTGCCGGTGATGCTCGACTCCTCGAAATGGAGCGTGCTCGAAGCCGGCCTGAAATGCCTCCAGGGAAAAGGCATCGTGAATTCGATTTCGCTGAAGGACGGCGAACCCGAGTTCCTGCGCCGCGCGCGTTTGCTCCGCCGCTACGGCGCGGCGGCGGTGGTCATGGCGTTCGACGAGCAGGGGCAGGCCGCCACGCGCGACGAGAAAGTCCGCATCTGCACACGGGCCTACAACCTGCTGACCCAGGAGGTGGGATTTCCCGCGGAGGACATCATCTTCGACCCCAACATCCTCACGGTCGCGACCGGCATCGAGGAGCACAACAACTACGCCGTCGATTTCTTCGAAGCCACGAAGATCATCAAGGAGACGCTGCCGTACGCCAAAGTCTCCGGCGGCGTGTCGAACGTTTCCTTTTCCTTCCGCGGCAACAACCCGGTGCGCGAGGCCATTCACGCCGTGTTTCTCTACCACGCGATTCGCGCCGGGCTCGACATGGCAATCGTCAACGCCGGCATGCTCGGCGTCTACGAGGAGATCGCGCCCGACCTGTTGGAGCGCGTGGAGGACGTGATCCTCAATCGCCGGCCCGATGGCACCGAACGCCTCGTCACCTTTGCCGAAAATCTCAAGGCCGCGCAGGGCGGCGCGTCGAAGACCGAAATCAAGGAGGACCTGGCGTGGCGCAGCCTGCCGGTGGAAGCCCGCCTCAGCCATGCCCTCGTGAAGGGCATCGACACGTTCATCGAGGCCGACACCGAGGAAGCCCGCCAATCGACCGCCAAGTACGAGCGCCCCCTGCACATCATCGAAGGCCCGCTCATGAACGGCATGCGGATCGTGGGTGATCTCTTTGGCGCCGGGAAAATGTTCCTGCCCCAGGTCGTGAAGTCCGCGCGCGTCATGAAAAAATCGGTGGCCTACCTGACGCCGTTCATGGAGGAGGAGAAACGCCAGCTCATCGCCGGCGGCGGGACCGCGCGTCCGCAGGGCCGGGTCGTGATGGCGACGGTGAAGGGCGACGTCCACGACATCGGCAAGAACATCGTCGGGGTCGTGCTCGCCTGTAACAACTATGAGGTCGTCGATCTCGGCGTGATGGTGCCATGCGACAAAATCCTCGCGACCGCGCGCGAGCGACAGGCGGACATCATCGGTCTCTCCGGGCTGATCACGCCCTCGCTCGACGAGATGGTCCACGTCGCGAAGGAAATGAAACGCACCGGCCTCAATCTGCCGCTGCTGATCGGCGGCGCGACCACCAGCGCCGCGCACACTGCGGTCAAGGTCGCGCCGGAATACGACGAACCCGTGGTCCACGTCCTCGACGCCTCGCGCGTGATCGGCGTCGTCTCCTCGCTACTCAATCCGGCGAACAAACCCAAATTCGTCAGCGAAACCCGCGAGAAACAGGAGCGCCAGCGGATCGAGTTCGCCGATCGGCGCGGCGCGAGAAAACTCCTCCCCCTCGCGGAGGCTCGCGCGCGCCGGCAGCCGACGGACTGGGCGACGGTCGACATTCCGCGGCCGGAATTCACGGGCACCCGGGTGTTCGACCCGGTCCCGCTCGATGAAATCGTACCGTTCATCGACTGGGGTCCGTTCTTCTCGGCGTGGGAGTTGCACGGGCGTTTCCCTGATATCCTGAAAGACAATGTCGTGGGCGAGGAAGCCACCAAGCTCTACGCCGAAGCGCAGGAGATGCTCGCCCGGATCGTCGCGGAAAAACGTTTCGTCGCGAAAGCGGTGATCGGGTTCTGGCCTGCCAACGCCGTGGGCGACAGCGTGGAGGTCTACGCCGACGAATCGCGGGCGCGGGTGTTGGAAACCTTCCACTTCCTGCGCCAGCAAAACGAGAAACCCGCGGGCCAATTCAACCACTGCCTTGCCGACTACATTGCGCCGAAGGAAAGCGGACGCATCGATTTCCTCGGCGGCTTCGCGGTCACGAGCGGCCACGGCGTCGACGAATTCGCGAAGGAATTCGAAGCGGTCCACGACGACTATTCCTCGATCATGGCCAAGGCGCTCGGCGACCGCCTAGCCGAGGCCCTGGCGGAGTTGATGCACAAACGCGCGCGCGATTTCTGTGGGTATGGGAAGACCGAGAACCTCGCGATGAAGGACATCATCCGCGAAAAATACCGCGGCATCCGTCCTGCGCCCGGCTACCCGGCGTGTCCCGACCACACCGAGAAACCGCCGCTGTTCGACCTGCTCCAGGCCCCGGCCACGACCGGGATCACGCTCACCGAGAGCCACGCGATGTGGCCCGCGAGCAGCGTGAGCGGGATGTATTTCAACCATCCCGACTCGAAATATTTCGCCGTGGGCAAGCTGGCCAAGGACCAGGTCAGGGAATACGCCGCGCGCAAAGGCCAGCCGATCGAACTCACCGAGAAGTGGCTGGCGCCGTATCTGGATTATTGAGTCAGCGTGACGTCGCGGGTGCAGCGCTCGCTTTAAATCTTTCTCCTGCGACATGGATGGAGTCTGCTCGGCCGATGACATCGGACCACCCCGTCGCCGGCAGAGTCCTGATCGCGGGAGGTGGAATTGGGGGATTGGCAGCGGGTATCGCGTTACAGCAACGCGGCATCGCGACTCTCGTCTGCGAGCGGGCGCCCGAGCTGAGAGAGGTGGGCGCCGGGCTTCTTCTCTCGCCCAATGCCGTGCGGGTTCTCCGCCGCCTCGGGCTGGAGGATGCCGCGCGCGCGGGCAGCCGGGTGATCGAGGAGTGGAGGATTTTAGACCTTCAGGGCCGTCACCTGCATCGCATGCGGCCCGTGAAAACAGGCATTCCTGCACTCAGTCTCCACCGCGGCGACCTGCAGCTGGCGCTGCGGGACGCGCTGACTCCCGGAACGCTGCGCCTCGGGTTCAATCTCACCCACCACCGGGAAATTCCCGGCGGGGTTGAAATCACCAACGAAACGGGAGAACGGCTCACGGGGGAAATCCTCGTGGGCGCCGATGGCCTCAACTCGCGGGTTCGATCCGGACTGCTCGCGCCCGAGCCCGCCCGCTTTTGCGGCTATGTCGGCTGGCGATGCGTGGTGCCGTGGATTCCCCGCGGTTACGAGGGTGCCTGGCTCTCCGAGTCGTGGGGCGAAGGGAAAAGGTTCGGGATTTCTCCCCTGGGCCGGAATCGCTGTTATTGGTACGCCACCGCGAACCAAGCGCGAGCGTCCTCGGCGCCCGTGGATGTCCGGTCCGAACTGATGGCGATGTTTGGACGCTGGCACGCACCCATCCCGGAACTCATCGCCGCCACTCCCGCGGAAACAATTTTGCGGACGGATATCTTTGATCGTCCCGACCTGAGCCGATGGACCCGGGGGAGAGTGACCTTGCTGGGGGATGCCGCGCACCCCATGACCCCGAATCTCGGTCAAGGCGCCTGCAGCGCGCTCGAGGACGCATGGGTGCTGGCGCGCGAAATGGCTTCCGCGGCGAATGGGACCGAAGGCCTGCGGCGCTATGAGGAGGCCCGGCACCGCCGGACCTCATGGATCAACCGCGTGTCGCGCCTGCTCGGCCGGGTCATTCAGCTGGAAAATCCCGCGGCAACGGCCGTGCGGGATACGCTCCTCCGACTTACCCCGGGAGCCTGCAGCGACTGGGCTATGCGACCTTTGTTCCGCTTTGACGGCTGACCCTGCCCACCCGGTCGCTCCACGTGAGCAACCAGCCGGTGAAAAATATTCCCGCACCGATGATCGCGGGCGCAAGGTGCCATAAATTCAAATAGCCGACGGCGAAGTGGACTCCGATCGCGGCGAGAAATCCGGCCCCGCCTGAAAGCAGCATGACTTGGAGAAAACTTCGCGTGATGGCGGCATGCCGCACGATGACGATCACCATCAGGCCAATCGAAAGCAGCCCGCCGCCGAAACCGGCCCGATCATGCGCGATGACCGGCAGCAGCCGGTCCGAAACCCCGCAAATCTCAAGGCGCGTCAGGCCGATGTAGTTGAGGTCGGTGTCGACGAACACCGTCGTCATCCCCACGAATGAAATCGTGATGCCAGCCGCGACCAGGCCACCGCCATAGGTGAGCAGCAGAGCCCTTCCCCAAAAAAGGCGGGCTCCGGGCTTTCCCCAAGCGGGCGGCCGGAAAAGCACGCGCCAGCTGCGGTCGCCCTGCAAAGTCCGCCGCGTGCGAATCATCCCGATCACGAACACTGGCAGAAGCACCAGCGTGGCCAAGCCATGCCAGGTATCGAGGTAACCATAGCCAAGATAACTCAAAAAACTCCCAAAGCCCGAAGCGCCGGACAAGGCGAGGGTCCACCACGCCCAGCCCTCCCCTCGCCGCAAAGGAAACTCGGTCAGCCACAAATAAAACAATCCAACCGCGAGGAGCGATCCGCCGAAGGCCGCACGATCGTGAAACATGAAATTCACCAGCCGTTGGTTGCCGGCCCGGGATAATTGCGCGGCGTCCAATCCGAGATACGCCACATCGTGCGGTAAAAAGTGCCCCGTGGCCGACAGGAACAGCGCGAAACCTCCCGCCCCCGCCAAGGCCACGCCAGTCAATGCCAGGGGGAAAAAGCCGTCCGCAACCAAGCCCTCGAACAAGCCCCGATCATCCGCGCCGGTGCCAGTGCCGTTGCTCATGGTGTGACCACCGGCTTCACGCCGCGCGCACGAAGAAACGGATCCACGCGTCGGGCCAGTTCGCGCCAGTGGTACGACGACACCGCGGGGTAAAGATGATGCTCAAGGTGGTAAGTATGCTGCAGGAAAATCGTCGGGATCAAGCGGCCGCGGACGGCATGGGTCTGGGTGAGGATGTCTTTCCCCTCGATGCGGTGGGGAATCCACACCGTGGCGAGGGGATAGAGCCAGCTGCTCGTAACGACCAGCAGCACATAAACCAGCAGCACATTGCTCCAGGGCAAAAGAACCACGCTCGCGACCATGACCGCCGCGGCCCAAGACGCCTCCAGCGTCATCCACCGCCGGTCGCCTGGCTGCGCGCGGCTCCACGCCCAGATGAAGAGTCGCGTCTGATTTCCGACGCCGCACCACAACGCGCGCCACCACGACAAGCCGGCGACCGCTCCTTCGATGTCGTCCGCGTCGGGAAAATGCCGGTGGTGCTGCAAGTGGGTGAGACGAAATGCGTGCCCGCTGCGCAGCACCAGCATTTCCGTCACCGCGAGCAGCACCTCGTTGGTCCGTCGGGAAAATCCCAGCGTCCGATGCAGGAGGTCATGCGAGGTTGAGACATAGGTGATGAACATCAGGCCCGCCACGGAAAGCACCGCCGGCACCCACCAGCCTTGTGCCGCAAAGATAAAGTAGGCGCTCGCGCAGGACGCAGGCCTGAGGATTGACCAGAATCGCTGGAACGAAGTCACGCGCAGCAAATCACGCCCAAGATCATCCAACGCGGGCATTTCCTTCGAAGGCATACTCGCTGGCATCACAGGCGGAATCTGCACCTCGAAACCGAAACCGCCAAGCCTTCGAATCGCCCGACCCCGCGCAGTGGCCCGCTTGACCCGCTGTGATTTTCCTGACCCGCTCGTCGAGCCCCGCAATTCGCGCGCTGGCGATGACGATGCTTACCCCGCAACAAATCGAATCCTACCGCGCCGAAGGTTACCTCGGCATCGAAAACGTTTTCTCCAGCGCGGAGGTCGAGGAGTTGCGGCGCGTGACGGATGAGTTCGTGGAGAAATCGCGCAGCGTCACCGTCAACGACGCCGTCTTCGACCTGGAGCCCACGCACACGCCGACGAATCCCCGCCTGCGCCGCCTGAAGGATCCGATCAAGCAGCATCCTGCTTATCGCCGCGCGATCGTGAACCCGAACCTGCTGCGGATTGTCAGCCAGCTGATTGGTCCCGACCTCACGACGAACGGCAACAAGCTCAATTTGAAACTCGCCGACGGCGGCAGCCCGGTGGAATGGCACCAGGACTGGGCGTTCTATCCGCACACGAACGACGACCTTCTCGCGGTCGGCGTCGCGATGGACGATTCTTCGCTCGAAAACGGTTGCCTGATGGTGATTCCCCGCAGCCACCGCGGCCCTTTGCTCGACCACCACCAGGACGGCGGTTTCATCGGCGCGGTGAGCGACCCGGATTTCGCACCCCACGGCGCGATCCCGATCACGCTGAAGGCCGGCGGCGTTTCGATTCACCACGCTCGCACGTTGCATGGCTCGGCGCCGAACCGCTCGCCCCGCGCTCGGCGCCTGCTGCTTTTCCAATACTGCGCAGCCGACGCCTGGCCGCTCCTGCCCGGCGATCACCCGTGGGAAACCTACGCCGGGTCAGTGCTCCAGGGAAAACCGACGAACCGTCCCCGCCTCACCGACGTCCCGGTGCGCCTGCCGCTGCCACCCGCGAAACACGGCGGATCAATCTACGAAAATCAGCGCGGGCTGAAGCGCGCGCTGTTCTCGGCCGAGCCGGCGAAAATGTGAAAGCGAGCCCGTTGCCCGGCGCGGCCATCGCCGCAGCGCGATTGGCGGTTGTCCTTGGCCGTGGAGTTTTCCTCGCCGCCATTGCACACGGCGCACCGCCGGCGGTGCCGGAAAAGGACGAGGCGGCAGCGCCGACCATGATGGACTCGGTTCCCGTGGAGGAAGGATTCAGGGCCCAGCAGTCGTTCGGCTTCGCGATGTATATCGCGAAGGACGGCGAAACCCAGAAGGTGCGGTCGATCCACGTGGTCGCGGTCCAGCCCGGCAGCGATGCCGCGAAGAAAGGATTGGCGCCGCGGGTTCGAATCAACCGCATCAACGGCAAAGCGGTCGAGGAATTCACCGCTTCGTTTTTGGCGGGCACCGAGCTGAACCAAATCTTCCTCGGG
Source organism: Verrucomicrobiota bacterium (assembly GCA_028293545.1). Classification (GTDB taxonomy): domain Bacteria; phylum Verrucomicrobiota; class Verrucomicrobiia; order Opitutales; family Opitutaceae; genus Opi-474. The sequence goes on from JAQGOP010000052.1 coordinate 197,353, forward strand.
CGCCACGAAGGCGATCGCGTGGTGCTCGAGATTTCGATCCCGGGTCGGGCCGAGCCGAAGGTGGTGACCATTTTCCAGCGCGCGATCCAGAGCGACGGGCGAGGCACGGTGCTGCTCCGCTTTTAAAGCGTACGGCGCGGTCTCCGGAGTCCGCGCTGTACGGCTCACTGCAGCAGAATTTTCCAGAGCGCGGGCGGAGGCTCGGCTCCGCCGGGAAAGGCCGAGTGCAACAGCTGGGACGCGCTCACCGCCGACTGTTGCTCGACTTGGATCTGGCGGAAAGCGGCGACCTGGCCCGGCGAAAGCACGGCTCGGGCTTCGGTCACCGCCTCGTCGGTCACGACCGCCGCGCCACCGCTGGCCTGGCGCACCACCGGCGACGCCCCGCCTTCTCCCGCCGGCATCGCGCCGGGCGAAACCAGGACGGCTTCACTGGCCGGCGCGTGCACCGCCATGATTTTCACGAGCGATTCCGACTGGGCGACGCTGAGCGGTGTCGCCGAATAGCTGAGGCGCTGCTCCAGTTGCGCGACCGTCGCCCGCTGCGGCAGCGTTTGTTCGTAGTCGCGGTAGGTCGCGTACCGATCAGCGCCGAGCGACGACATGATCGCTCCTTCGAGCTCGGAGCGCACCGCCCTGACGCTGGAGGCGACCTCCTCCGGCGAGAGGGGATTGACCGGATTCGCATCGTTCACGACCACGACTTCGAACTCGGCATTTTCTTTTTCCGAGAGCAGGCCCTTGAACGCCGCGAGTTCGTTCGCATCCAAGTTCAGCTTGCGGAAAAGCCCGGCAAACCGCGCATCGAGCGCACCCACCTGGTAGGTCTTGAGCAGGCTGCGAAACTCCGGCTGTTCGAGGAGCTGCACCCACGCGAGCGCGCCGCGCGGCGGCGGCTCGGGGCGATCGCTGTCGTGGTCAAACTGTCCCGGGTAACGCGCGTTGTTCCCATCGTCGATCCAGCGCGCGCGACGTTCCGCCGGCGGCAGCGCGACATGTTGCGAGGTGCCGCGGCGAAATGAAACGGTCGGCGACGACACGGCCGGTGCGCGCGGGGCAGGACGCATCCGCTCGATTTCGGATTGCTGCCGCCACGCCATGACGGAAACCGCCGCCAGGGCCAGGCCGAGGCATCCGATCACGAGATTCTTGGGGTGGAGGATCACGAAAGGTGAGAACCGACGCGGCGGGTCGCGCGATTCTGATTCGTCGATATTCCCCAAGGTACTGGGATCAAGGTGAAAGCGACGAACCGCAGGGTCATAATGCGATTCCGGCGTAGGGCGCGGTCTCCGACCCGCCTCGGGGG
>JAQGOP010000054.1 GCA_028293545.1 Verrucomicrobiota bacterium
GATATTGACCTCGGTGCCGCCGTATTTGGAGATGAGGACCTTGTCGCCGAACTTCACTTCGAAGGGCGTGACCTTGCCGCTTTCATCCCGCTTGCCGGTGCCGAGGGCGATGACCTTGGCCTCCTGCGGCTTTTCCTTGGCGCTGTCCGGAATGATGATTCCGCCGCGCACCTGTTCTTTTTCCTCGATGTGCTGCACGAGCACGCGATCACCGATGGGTTTGATGTTCACTTTAGCCATATTGGATGTGGGTGTTGTTGGGTTGAAAAAATGGGACAGATCTAAAAAGACGAACCCGTTCCTGTAGGGGGGAACGGGTGCGCTGGGAAGTTATTTCTTCTCGTCGTCGACGATCTCCACGTCGGCGTCCACGACCTTGCCGTCGGCCTTCTTCACCGGCTTGGGCTCGGAAGCTTCGCCGCCCGCGTCGGTTGCGGCACCCGGCTGGGCGCCGCCCGCCGCGGCCTGCGCCGCCTGGGCCTGCTGGTAGAGCTCGGCGCCGGTCTTGGAAAGGGTTTCGAGCGCGGCCTTCATGCGGTCCGCGTCGTTGCTCTCGAGTTCCTTTTTGCCGTCGGCGATGGCCGTCTCGAACTTGGCCTTCATGTCGGCCGGGATCTTATCGCCGGCGTCCTTGAGGGTCTTTTCGAGCTGGTAGATGGTGCTGTCGAGTTGGTTCTTCGCCTCGACGGATTCCTTGCGCTTCGCGTCCTCGGCGGCGTTGAGCTCAGCCTCCTTGGTCATCTTCTCGACCTCTTCCTTCGAAAGGCCGGACGAACCCTGGATGGTGATCTTCTGCTCCTTGCCGGTGCCAAGATCCTTGGCCGACACGTGCAGGATGCCGTTGGCGTCGATGTCGAAGGTGACTTCGATCTGCGGCGCGCCGCGCGGGGCCGGCGGGATGCCGTCGAGCTTGAAGGTGCCGAGATTCTTGTTGTCGCGCGCCATCGGGCGCTCGCCTTGGAGGACCACGATTTCCACGCCCGGCTGGTTGTCGCTGTAGGTCGAGAAGGTCTGCGTTTTCTTGGTCGGGATCGTGGTGTTGCGCGGGATCATCGGCGTGGCGATGTCGCCGGCCGTCATGATGCCGAGCGTGAGCGGGCTCACGTCGAGCAGGAGCACGTCGCGCACGTCGCCTTTCAGCACGCCGCCCTGGATGGCCGCGCCGATGGCGACGACCTCGTCGGGATTGACGCCTTGGTGCGGCGGCTTGCCGCCGAGGGTCTTGGCGATGTCCACGACCTTGGGCATGCGGGTCATGCCGCCGACGAGCACGAGCTCATCGATCTTGTCGGAGGTGACGCCGGAGTCCTTCAGGCAATTCTTAAAGGGCTGGATGCAGCGCTCGAACAGCGCCTCGCAGATCTGCTCCATCTTCGCCCGCGTGAGCTGGATGTTCAGGTGCTTCGGGCCGGACGCGTCCGCCGTGATGAACGGCAGGTTGATGTCGTAGGTCGTGGCGGAGGAGAGCGCGATCTTGGCCTTCTCGGCCTCTTCCTTCAGGCGCTGGAGCGCCATCGGGTCCTTGCGGAGGTCGATCCCGTTTTCCTTTTTGAAAGAGTCGACGAGCCAGCCGATGATGGTGTCGTCCCAGTTGTCGCCGCCGAGATGCGTGTCGCCATTGGTGGCCTTCACCTCGAACACGCCGTCACCGATCTCGAGGATCGACACGTCGAAGGTGCCGCCGCCCAAGTCGAAGACCGCGATCTTCTCGTCCTTCTTCTTTTCGAGGCCGTAGGCGAGCGAGGCCGCTGTCGGCTCGTTGATGATGCGCTGCACGTCGAGGCCGGCGATCTTTCCGGCGTCCTTGGTGGCCTGGCGCTGGGCGTCGTTAAAGTAAGCGGGCACCGTGATGACGGCCTGCGTGATTTTCTCGCCGAGATAAGCCTCGGCGTCGGCCTTCAGCTTGCCGAGGACGAAGGCCGCGATCTGTTGCGGCGCGAATTGCTCGGCCTTGTCGCCGACCTGGACCTCGATGTAGGCGTCGCCATTTTTCCCCGCGACAACTTTATAGGGGAGATTCTTGGCCTCCTCGCTGACCTCGGTGAATTTGCGCCCGATGAGCCGCTTCGCGGAGAAGACGGTGTTCTTCGGATTGGTGACGGCCTGCCGCTTGGCGGCCTGGCCGACCACGCGTTCGCCGGTTTTGGTGAAGGCGACGACCGACGGAGTCGTGCGCGCGCCTTCCGCGTTCGGGATGACGACGGGTTCGCCGCCCTCCATGACGGACATACAGGAATTGGTGGTGCCCAGATCGATGCCTAAAATTCTGCTCATGCCGCGATCTAGCAATGGGCATGCCCTGTATCCGTTTCATTTGAACGCCGCTGATGGCTAGGAAGTTAAACAACTTTCTCGTCCCGGCGCCGGATGACCCGGAGGAAATTCAGGGCCACCGTGACACGAAATCATGGTGTCGTTGTCACACTGTGCCACGCCCACATTGATAAACCGCGGGCTTGGGATATCTATGAGCTTCATGGAAACGCTGCACGTGCCCGAAACCGTTCCGGTAATGACGCTCCCTCACACGGTTTTCTTTCCGCAAGCGCTGCTGCCGTTGCATATTTTCGAGGGTCGCTACCGCGAGATGCTGCGCGACGTCCTCGCGAGCAACCGGATCTTCGCCGTGGCGCGGCTGGATCCGGTGCGGCAGCAAAATTCGGAGGAAATCGAACCGCTCGCGCACATTGCTTCCGTCGGAATCATCCGCGCCTGCCAGAAAGGCGACAACGACACCTCAAACCTGCTGCTTCAGGGCATCTGCCGGGTCGAGGTGAGGTCGATCGTGCGCGAGGAACCTTACCGCATCATCGCGGTGCAGCCGATTTCCACCACGGCGGGGACGCATCATGCCGAGTTGGAAGTGCTGCGCCTCGAGGTGATGCGGCTGCTGAATCTTCGCCGTCGTCTCGGCACGCCGGTGCCGAAGGGCATGACGCAATTCCTCGAGAGCATCGACGACATCGACACCTTTGCCGACATCGCCGCTTTCAATCTCTGTGAGGACAGCGCCACCAAGCAGCACCTCCTCGAAACCCTCGAGACGCGCCGGCGGCTGCAGCTTTTCGCCGCATCGCTGAAGTCCGAGATCGAAGCCCAGCGCCTGCGCCGCAAACTGCAGGGCCATCTCCCCGACGACCACGTCGCGGACAATTGACCGACGGAAAGACGCTCACCGAGCGCCCCACAACCAGAAGGATGGCCGTCCGTTCGCAGTCACTCGACTAACGAAGCCGGCGAAATACCCCCGCTCGGCAACCAAACGACGCCCCGCCCGACGAAGGATGGCCTGCCATCCGCAGCCACTCGGCGAGCGAATCCAGCGAAACGCCCGCGTTCCTTGGGAGCCACCGAACCACGCCGGGTCCGCACAATCTCGGCGAAGAATGGAGCCGCTTGTCGGATTTGAACCGACGACCTACTCATTACGAAGGAGTGCCATGTGAACCTGGGCTCGTAGGACAAGAGCCGTTCTCAGAGGGAAACACCCTTCGCTAGCCGTCATCCAAGGGTCATTAACCACCACCGCATTTCTTGAAATGTGCCACCAAAGTGACACCAATGGAGGGAGTGAATTTCATCACCAAAAAACGAAACGACCGCGACACTTGGGAGGTGCAGTGGTTTGTTCGCGGCGCGAAGAACCGGAAGTCTTTCCCGACGCAGGACGCCGCCATTCGCTGGGTGCGCGATCAAAAGCAACTTGCTGCATTGGGCGCCTCGCCCGCCGAGGTGTCCGCCGCGGCCCGCCTCGCCGCCGGCACGGGTTTCGATCTAGAGTCGCTCGTAAGGGCCGGTCTCGACCAAATGCGCGGCATCGGGGCCCACCGTGCCGACGCCACCATGACATTCGCTGAGGCTGGGCAGGCGGTGATCAAACGTGCGGAGAAAAAGGGCGCCCGTGACCGGACGATCAAGAACTACAAGGCCCGCGCATCACTGCTGAATAAAACCTTCGGCCGCCGTGTGGCTGTGGCGATCTCCGCTACCGAGATCGACGAATACCTGGAGAAGGTGCCGAACAAACAGGGGCTTGTCGGCGGGGCTTCCGTCTCGAGTAAACAGACCCACCTCACCTTCGTGAAGATGGCGCTTCGACTGGCGGGTGTGGGCAACCCCCTTGAGAAATGCGAACTCCCGACGGTGAACGCCGACGTGCGTTATTTCCGGCTCGCCGTGGTGAAAACCATCCTCGCCGCCACGCCGGTGAAAGCCCGCG
>JAQGOP010000029.1 GCA_028293545.1 Verrucomicrobiota bacterium
CGAGGAACAGCTTTCCGCCGCAACGGACGCGAAGATCGTGCTGCAATTCAACCCGCATCTGGCACCGATGCGGCGCGGCATCGCCACCACGATCACCGTGCCGGCCGCGAAAGGTGCCACGATCGAGTCGCTCTATGCGGCTTGGCGCGCAACCTATGTGGGCCGGCCCTTCGTCGCGATTTTGCCGTCAGGTGAAACGCCCGATACGGCGCACGTCACTGGCACGAATCGTGTGGATATCTCCGCCGTGCTCGATCCCCGCACCAACAACTTCGTGATCACCTCCGCGCTCGACAACCTCGTCAAGGGCGCGAGCGGCCAGGCCGTGCAGATCATGAACCTGTGGCTGGGTTTGCCCGAGACCGCGGGGCTCGCCTGATTTTCCGCCTTCAATGACCCTACTGACCGTTACCCTCGACAGCCCCGGCATCACCGACGTCCCCGGTTTTGAGGCCGCCGCGGTCGCCTGCGACATTCGGGAGAAACACGATCTCAAGCGCCTCGACCTCGCGTTGCTGTTTTCCCTGCGCCCCTGCACCGCCGCCGGCACCTTCACCAAGAATGCCGTGAAAGCTGCGCCGGTGCTGCTCTGCCAGAAGCATCTCGCGGAAGGCGGGCCGTTCCACGGGATCATCGCCAACTCCGGGAATGCCAACGCCTGCACCGGCCCCGAAGGCTTGCGCGACGCCCAAGCCACCGCGCAACGCGCCGCCGCTTCGCTCAACCTGAAGCCATCCTCGTTTTTTGTCTGCTCGACCGGCCGCATCGGCCAGCCGATGCCGATGGCGAGACTGCTCAAAGGGCTCGAGCGCGCGGTCAGCGAGAAAGGCCGCACGTCCGACCACGGCACCAAGGCGGCGGGCGCCATCCTTACCTCCGATACGCGGCCCAAGACAGTTACCGTCAGCTTCACCTACGACGGCAAAAAACATTTCATCTCCGGCATCGCGAAGGGCGCAGGCATGATCCAGCCCAACATGGCGACGATGCTGGCGTTCCTCGCGACGGATTTTTCGGTGCCGCGGAGCTTCCTCCAGAAGACGCTGTCCGAGGCGGTCGCGGGCACCTTCAACTGCATCACGGTCGACGGCGACATGAGCACCAACGACACGGTGCTCATGCTGGCCAACGGCCATTCCGGCGTCAGCGTGGGCGACAAGAGCCCGCGCGAACTGCGCGTGCTGTTTGCCGAGGCGGTTTGGAAGGCCTGCGAGGCGCTCGCGGACAAGATTGTTTCCGATGGCGAAAAGATCACCAAGGTGGTCGAGGTGAAGATCGCCGGGGCGGCCTCGGTGGAAGACGCCGAGAAGGTCGCGCGCGCCATCGGCAACTCGCTGCTCGTGAAATCCTCCTGGTATGGCGAGGACCCCAACTGGGGCCGGCTCGCCGACGCCGCCGGGTATGCCGGCGCCAAGTTGGTGGAGGCCAAACTCGACATCCGCTACAACGACACGCCGGCGATGACGGCGGGCCGCCCGCATGCCGAGCTGAAGCCGAAGTGGAAGGAGATCGTGAAGGCGCGCCGTTTCACCATCACGCTCGATTTGCACCTCGGCAAAGCCGCGTTTCGGCTGCTCGCCTCCGATTTGACGGAAGGCTACGTGAACTACAACAAAAGCGAGTGAGCGGCCGTCCGGCGATTGCCGGTTCGTCACTCAATAAGCGCTTGCACTGGCGGCCGATTAGCCGCCACATTTTGTGAAATTTCCCCGTGACTGGCTGCCCCAAATTTGCGGCCACTCGCCCGAAAAACCAACGCTTCGAATTCATGCTCACATTCAAAAATAAGATCCTGTTCGTCGGCTATGGCGCTGTCGCCGAGTGCACGCTGCCCATTCTCTTCAAGCACCTCAAGGTGCCGGCGAAGAATGTCACGATCATGGATTTCGAGGACCGCTCGAAAAAGCTGAAGCAGTGGACGGCGAAGGGCGTGCGTTTCGTCCGCGATCGGGTGACGGAGTCCAACATGACGGCGCTGCTCGCGAAGCACGTCGGTCCCGGCGACATCCTGATCGACCTCGCCTGGAACATCGACGCCTGCGAGATCCTCCAATGGTGCCACGACAATGGCGTGCGCTACATCAACACTTCGACCGAGCTGTGGGACCCTTATGCCAGCGGGGCGAACGCGCACCCGACCACCAAGACGCTTTATTACCGCCACATGAATCTGCGGCGCATGCTAAAGAAGTGGAAGACGAAGGGCCCGACCGCCGTCATCGAGCACGGCGCCAACCCCGGCCTCATCTCGCATTTCGTCAAGCAGGGCCTGATCGACATCGGCACCAAGCTGATCAAGGACAAGAAGGCCAAGGGTGCGCGCGCGAAAAAAATCACGCAATACATCAACGGCGGGCAGTTCAACCTCCTCGCCCAGGTCCTCGGGGTGAAGGTCATCCATTGCTCCGAGCGCGACACGCAGATCACGGACAAGCCGAAGCAGATCGACGAGTTCGTGAACACCTGGAGCATCGAAGGCTTTCGCGAGGAAGGCACCACGACTTCCGAGATGGGCTGGGGCACGCACGAGAAGACGCTCCCGCAGCACGCCTTCACGCACAAGGAAGGGCCGAAGAACCAGATCTGTCTCGCGCAGATGGGCATCAACGTCTGGGTCCGCTCGTTCGTGCCG
>JAQGOP010000045.1 GCA_028293545.1 Verrucomicrobiota bacterium
TCGATGCGCTCGCGCGTTTTATTCCCGGCGTTCTCGGGGAGGAAAAGTCATTGACGCACGAATCCTTCACCAGCAAGTTGCTCGACTTTCCTCAATACACGCGTCCCGCCGAATATCGAGGCATGTCCGTTCCGGAGGTCCTGCTTTCCGGAAACCATGCCGAAATCGAGAAGTGGCGGCACGCAAGACAGGTGGAAAAAACCCGCCAAGTCCGACCCGATTTACTCAAATAACAGTCATGAACCCGATTATCTCCGAAATCACCGCCGATCAGGTGAAAAAAGACATTACGCCCTTCAAGGTAGGCGACGGTGTGCGCGTGCACACCAAGGTCCGCGAAGGCGACAAGGAACGCGTGCAGGTTTACTCCGGCATCGTTATCGCTCGGAAGGGTCATGGCATCCATGAGTCATTCACCGTTCGCCGCATCAGCTACGGCGAAGGCGTCGAGCGCGTTTTCCCGGTCAACTCCCCGAACATCGAGAAAATCGAAGTCGAGCGCGAGTCCGAGAACATGAGGGCCCGCCTTTACTACCTGCGTCACCGCACCGGCAAGGCCGCCGTCGCCGTCAAGACCCGCGAAAACCGCACTGCCACCGCCGCCGCCACGCCGGCCGCCGCAGCGCCTGCCGCCCCGGCTGCGAGCTGAGTGCTCGAAATCTCATTCCTTCCAAGGCGAGCCCTTTACCGGGCTCGCCTTTTTTGTGTGCACCGCGAAGAGAATCCCGGTGCCCGGCCGCCGGGGTTTTTGCCGCAAAGAAGCGCAAATTTTCCCGGCGCTGCGGCGGCGATTCGGGAGCGCCTGCAAGCGTGCGGAAATTTTGCTCCGAAGTCTTGGAAACTTGCGCCTTTTTGCGGCCAGCATTCCGGGATTCTTTTCGTGCAATCGCGCGGTTTTCTCCTTCCACGGGTGCACCGCGCGCCGTAGTCCTAACCCACTCCACCTCCATTATGATACTCCAGACGCCTCTTCTTTCGCAGGCAGCCAACCAAGCCCGCGGTCTCGCCATCGACGCCGTGCATACTTCTTCGTCGGGACATCTCGGCCTGCCCCTTGGCTGTGCGGAAATCGGGGCGGTCCTCTTCGGCCACGCGCTCTCCATCAACCCGGACCGTCCGCGTTGGATCAACCGCGACCGCTTCGTCCTCTCCGCGGGCCATGGCAGCATGTTTCTCTACGCCTGGCTTCACCTCAGCGGGTTCGACGTCCCGCTCGAGCAGGTGAAAAAATTTCGCGCGCTGCACAGCACGACGCCCGGGCATCCTGAATTTCACGACACCCCCGGGGTTGAGGCCACCACCGGCCCGCTGGGCCAGGGCGTGGGCAACGCCGTCGGCATGGCCGTCGCCGGGCAGATGGCCGCGGCGCGCTTCAACACCGCCGAGCAGCCCATTTTTGATTACCATGTGGTCTGCCTCGCGGGCGACGGCTGCATGCAGGAAGGCGTCGCGATGGAGGCCGTGGAATTCGCCGGGCACCAGCACCTTGATAATCTCATTCTGATTTACGATTCCAACGACGTCACGCTCGACGCCATGGCCGCCAAGACGCAGAGCGAAAATACCGCCGCGCGCTTCAAGGCGATCGGCTGGGACGTGCAGACGATCGATGGCCAGGACATGGAGGTGTTCCTCAAGGCTTTCAACCGGGCGAAACGGACCAAGACGGGCAAGCCGCAACTGATCATCGCGCGCACGCTGATCGCCAAAGGCATCCCGGAAGTCGCCGGCACGGCGAAAGGCCACGGCGAGGGTGGGGCGAAATTTGCCGACGCCGCTCGCGCCGGCCTCGGGCTTCCCGCCGAACATTTCTACGTCAGCCCGGAAGTCCGCGCTTATTTCGACGCCCACAAGAAGCGCCTCGTTCGGGCCTGCAACAAATGGCACAAGACCTACAAGGCGTGGCGCGAAGCGAACGCCGAAAAAGCGACGCTGCTCGATTCTGCGCAGGCTCATCCCAGCGCAGCGCTCCTGCTCGAGAAAATCCCGGTTTTCCCCGCTGACGTGAAGCACCCGGGCACGCGTGGCTCCGGTCGCGAAGTCCTCCAGTCGCTCGCCGCGGAATTGCCGCTGCTGGTCAGCGGCTCCGCGGATCTTCACGGCTCCACTTACAATTACATCAACGCCGACAAGGATTTCGACCCCACGAATCGCGCGGGTCGCAACATCCGCTTCGGCATTCGCGAGCACGCGATGGCCGCGATTTCCAATGGCATCGCCTACGACGGGCTTTTCCGTCCGTCGTGCGCGACCTTCCTCGTGTTCGCCGATTACTCGCGTCCGCCGATGCGCCTCGCCGCGCTGTCCAAGCTGCCGGTCATCTATATCTACACGCATGATTCCATCGGCGTGGGCGAAGATGGACCGACCCATCAGCCCATCGAAACGGTTTCGGCGCTGCGCCTGATCCCGAACTTCGACCTGATTCGCCCCGCCGACTGCGAGGAAACCGCCGGCGCCTTCGCGGCCGCCCTCGAACGGAACGATGGCCCGACTCTGCTCGCGCTCACGCGTCAGGCCGTTCCGAACCTCAACGAAATTCCCCCGCACATTCGTCGCGCCGGCGTGTTGAAGGGCGGCTACGTGGCCATCCAGGAAACCGCGCCCCTCACTTGTATCCTCATCGCGACGGGCAGCGAATTGCAGCTGGCCGTGGCTGCGGCGAAGGAACTCGGCGCGGGCACCCGCGTGGTTTCCATGCCATGCACCTCGCGCTTCGACCGCCAATCGGCTGAATACCGCGATAGCATTCTCCCGGATTCCTGCCGGAAACGCGTTGCGATCGAGGCCGGGGTTTCGAGCTTCTGGGCGAAGTATGTCGGTCTCGACGGCAAAGTCGTCGGCATCGACCGCTTCGGCATGAGCGCCCCCGCGCCCATCGTGTTCAAGGAACTCGGCATCACCACCGAGGGTCTCGTCGCCGCCGCCCGCAGCCTCACCTAGCGGAATCAGCCATTAAACGTGGGTGGGCCGGCCGGAATTTTTTAATCACGGAGTTCCGCGGAGAAGCATTGGTCCCGTCTGATCCGGTAGCTCCGTCGTCAAAACTTTCCGGGACTCTCTGACCGAAGAAGAAATATTTTCTTACCCGCACTCGGGCCTATTCGACGAGGCTGGGTTTTAAAAACTAAGTTTCTCGCAGGCTTTCGCTTGCATTTGTGGTTAGCCGCCTAACTATCTGCCCCCTGATATTTCAGTTCTGCTGTCTACCATGCCATTGTTGATGCTAAAAAACGTCCCACGCTACGAGTGCTTGCTCGAGGCGGCGAAGGAATTTCCAGACTTGGATCCCTCAGCCTGCGAGGCGTTTCTGCATATTTTGCATGTTGGTGACGAATGTTTCCGCGTCACGGAAACGAACCTGAACCGCCACAATATTTCGCAAGGCCGCTTCGGGGTTCTGATGATCCTCCTGAACAACTGCCGCAACGATGGCCAACCTTCGGCCCTCAGTCCGGCAGAGCTTGCGGAACGCACGGGCGTGACCCGAGCCACCATCACGGGCCTGATCGATACCTTGGAGCGAGATGGCCTTGTCACCCGTTCCCCCGATGCCGTCGACCGCCGCATGATGGAAGTGAGCCTCACCGAAAAAGGGCGGGCCGCCCTCCACGAAATTCTCCCGGAGCATTTCCGTCGGATGAGTTCGCTGATGCAGTCCCTTGATGAAGGGGAACGCAAATTGCTGGTGCAGCTTCTCAATAAAGTACGCGAACAGGCTTCGGCCATTTCGCCCACCGGATCGATTCTGGCTCCGGCCACGGTCTGAACGCCCCCATTTTCCTTCCGACTACAACACTTCTACCTGACCAACATGTTCAAAAAATATTCCCTTACCACGCTGGGCGTCATGGCCGTGGTCCTCGCCATCGTCGGCACGAAGATCCTTCAATTCAAAGCCATGGCCGCGGCCGGCGCCGCCATGGTCATGCCGGCTGAAACCGTCACCTCCACGACGGTCCACGATGCCGAGTGGGAACGCAGCATCAGCGCGACGGGCTCCGTGGTCGCCGTGCAAGGCGTGACGGTTTCCGCCGAAATGGCGGGCAAGATCACCAAAATTGCCTTCGAAGCCGGCGCGACCGTCGCCGCGGGCGACCTGTTGGTCCAGCTCGATACCTCGACCGAGGAAGCGCAGCTGCGATCCGCCGACGCCGCCTCCATGTTGGGAAAAACCAATCTCGATCGCGCCAACGAGCTCCGCGCAAAGAACACCAATTCACAAGCCGACCTCGATGCGGTCGACGCCCAGGCCAAGCAGGCTGCGGCGCAGGCGGACAATATCCGCTCCATCATCGCGAAGAAAACCATCCGCGCTCCCTTCGCCGGCCGTCTTGGCCTCCGACTCGTCAACCTCGGCCAAAACCTGAAGGAGGGCGACGCGATCGTGTCCCTTCAGACCCTCGACCCGATCTACGTTAATTTTTCCGTTCCGCAGCAGCGCATCCCCGTCCTGAAGGTCGGCGGTCCTGTGCGCGTCGTGAGCGATGCCGCTCCCGGCGACGTGTTCGCCGGCAAGATCACCGCGATCAGCCCGGATGTTGATGTCACGACCCGCAATGTTCGTCTCCAAGCCACACTCGACAATTCCGGCGAGAAACTCCGTCCCGGCATGTTTGCCAATGTCACGATCGTCATGGCCGAGCCCGAAAAGGTCCGCGCCATCCCCGTGTCGGCGATCCTCTACGCGCCTTACGGCGACTCGGTTTTCGTCATCGATGAAAAGAAAAACGAGAAGACCGGGCAGACGGAGAAAATTCTCCGCCAGCAGTTCGTCCGCCTCGGCACCACGCGCGGCGATTTCGTCGCCGTGGTGAACGGCCTCCAGGATGGCGAAGCGATCGTGACCTCCGGCGTCTTCAAGCTCCGTCCCGGGATCGCGGTCGTCATCGACAACACCTTGGCCCCCGACGCCAAGCTCGCGCCCACGCCGAAGGACGGCTGAGCGACCGACATCACCTTCTTCCACTTCTGTAACGGCGTCTCTGTCGACTCATGAAATCTTTCACCGATCTATTTATCATCCGCCCGGTCCTGGCGATCGTCGTGAGCCTGGTGATCATCATCGCCGGCTTGCAGGCCTACCGGTCCCTCAACATCCGGCAGTACCCGCGCAGCGACAACGCCTCGGTCACGATTTCGACGGTCTACGTCGGCGCCAGCGCGGAACTTGTGCGCGGTTTCGTGACGACGCCGCTTGAGCAGGCGATCGCGGCGGCTGACGGCATCGACTACATCGAGTCGAAGAGCCTCCAGGGTTTCTCGCTCATCAACGTCCGCCTGAAGCTCAACTACGAGCCGATCAAGGCGCTCGCCGAAATCAGCGCCAAGGTGAACCAGGTCCGCAACGACCTGCCGCCCGAGGCCGAGGTGCCGGCGATCAGCGTCCAATCCGCCGACAGCCAGTTCGCTTCCGCCTACCTGAGCTTCGCGTCCAATATCCTCTCGCAGAGCGAAATCACGGACTACCTCGTCCGCGTCGTGCAGCCTCGCCTCGCCGCCGTCGCCGGCGTGCAGCGCGCCGAAATCCTCGGCGCCCGTACGTTCGCGATGCGCATTTGGCTCAAGCCCGACCGGATGGCCGCGTTGAACATCAGCCCCGTGCAGGTGCGCGCCGCGCTGGCTGCCAACAATTACCTCGCCGCTGTCGGCTCGACGAAGGGCTCCCTCGTCCAGGTCAATCTCACCGCCAACACCGACCTCCACTCGGTCGACGAATTCAAGCACCTCGTGGTGCGCCAGCAGAATGACACCACGGTCCGCCTCGAGGACATCGCCGACATCGCGCTCGGCTCCGAGGATTACGACACCGAGGTTCACTTCTCCGGGCAGACCGCGGTGTTCATGGGCATCTTCCCGCTGCCGAATGCGAACACGATCGACGTCGTCAAGCGCGTGCGCGTTGAACTCGATTCCCTCAAGAAAGGCCTGCCGAACGGCCTCGACGCGCGCATCGGCTACGATGCCTCGGAATACATCAGCAACGCCATCCATGAGGTCACGCACACGCTCCTGGACACGCTCCTGATCGTCGTCGTCATCATTTACCTTTTCCTCGGTTCCTTCCGGTCCGTCCTCGTGCCGGTGGTGGCGATTCCCGTCTCGCTGATCGGCGGCATCTTTTTGATGCAGATCTTCGGGTTCACGATCAACCTGCTCACGCTGCTCGCGATCGTGCTCTCGGTCGGCCTGGTGGTCGACGACGCCATTGTCGTGGTGGAAAACGTGGAGCGACATCTTCGCGAGGGACGAACGCCCTACGACGCCGCCATGCTTGGCGCGCGCGAACTGATCGGGCCCGTCATCGCCATGACCGTCACGCTCGTCGCGGTCTACGCGCCGATCGGCCTGCAAGGCGGTTTGACCGGTTCGCTGTTCCGCGAGTTTGCGCTGACCCTCGCCGGCGCGGTGACGATTTCAGGCGTCGTGGCGCTGACGCTCTCGCCGATGATGTCCGCCTACCTCCTGCGCAGCGCCGCGGAGGAGGAAAAAGGATTCTCGGGCTGGGTGAACCACAAGTTCGACCACCTCCGCGCCGCATACGGCCGCGTGCTGGGTGGCACGCTCAATGCCCGTCCGCTCGTTTACGCGGTTTGGATCATCTTCAGCTTCCTCGCCGTCCCGATGTACATGTTCTCCCCCAAGGAGCTCGCGCCCCCGGAGGACCAAGGCGTCATTTTCGGCATCATCAATGCCGCGTCGAATATTTCGAGTGACGAGAAAAGCATCTACGGCCACGCCGCGGAGCAGGCCTTCCTGACCACGCCCGAGGTCGACCTCACCTTTCAAATCCTCCTGCCGCCTTCCGCCGGCGCCGCCCTCGGCGCGGACGGTTTCAGCGGCATGGTGGTGAAACCGTGGAATCAACGGAAGCGCACCGTCAGCGAAATCGTCCCGGAGGTTCAGGCAAAGATGTCGAAAATCCCCGGCCTGCAGGTTTTCGCGGCGACGCCGTCGGCCCTTCCGGGCGGCAGTAATTTCCCGATCGAATTCGTCATCGCTTCCACGGCGGACGCGGACCAGCTCCTCGAATTTGCCCAGAAAATCCAGGCCAAGGCGGCGGCGAGCGGCATGTTCTTTTTCCCGCCGCAGATCGACTTGAAGATCGACCAGCCCCAGGCCGAAGTCGTGATCGACCGCGAAAAAGCGGCCACGCTCGGGCTGAACCTCTCGCAGGTCGGTGCCGACCTCGCGTCCGCGATGGGCGGCAATTTCGTCAACCGCTTCAATATCGCGGGCCGCAGCTACAAGGTGATCCCGCAGCTCGTGCGCGAAGAACGTTTGAATCCGGATCAGCTGCAGGACGTCTATGTCACGGGACCCAACGGCCAGCTCGTGCCGTTGAGTACCGTCGCCACGATCCGCAATCACACCGTTCCCCGTTCGCTCAACCGCTTCCAGCAGCTTAACGCCGTCAAACTCTCCGGCATGACCAACCGCACGCTCGACCAAGCTCTCAAGGTCCTGGAAGACGCCGCGCATGAAATCCTGCCCCCGGGTTACACGATCGATTACACGGGCGAATCCCGCCAGCTCCGCACGGAGGGCAACAAGTTCCTCCCGGCCTTCATCCTGGCGGTCGTGCTCATCTTCCTTGCGCTCGCCGTGCAGTTTAACTCGTTCCGCGATCCGCTCGTGATCCTCCTCGGCTCCGTGCCGCTCGCGATGTTTGGCGCGCTCATCTTCACCTCGCTGAAGATGCCCAACCCGAACATGCCGTACTGGACGCATGGCTGGACGACCACGATGAACATTTATGCCCAAGTCGGCCTCGTGACATTGGTGGGCCTCGTGGCCAAGAACGGCATCCTCATCGTCGAGTTCGCCAACAAACTCCAGGAGTCCGGCAAGGGGAAACTCGAGGCGGTGCATGAGGCGGCGCAAACGCGTCTTCGCCCGATCCTTATGACTTCCGCGGCAACCATCGCCGGTCACTTCCCGCTGACCCTCGTCACCGGCGCCGGCGCCGCCGCTCGTAATTCCATCGGCTTGGTCCTCGTCGGCGGCATGACCGTCGGCACGCTTTTCACGCTGTTCGTGGTTCCTTCGCTGTACGTCCTCATGGCCAAGGATCATTCCAAGGAGCGAAAGGCCCAGGCTGATGTCTCGCATCTCGTTCCGGCGCCCGTCGCCAAATAAACCTCATTCCTTATGAAGCCCGTCCGTTTCTCCCTCATTGCAGCCGCTTCGCTCGCGTACCTCGCGCTCGGCTTGTCCACCCTGCCTGCGCAGTCGACTCCCGCGGCCTACGTGCCCGACGTCCTTGATCTCAAGACCGCGATCGGTTTTGCCCTCCAGAATAACTTCGCGATCCGGCAGGCGCGCGAACGCATCCGCCAGCAGGAAGGCGTCGTGATCGAGGTCAGGGCCCAGGCCATTCCCAATGTGGGGGCCTCCGGTTCCTACCAGCACAACGACACCGAAATCACGCAGACCCAGCCGGCGAGCGATCGCTATTGGGCGATCAGCTTGACCGCCACGCAGACCCTGTTCGCCGGCGGCGGCGTACGCTCGGCCATCCGGAGCTCCGAACTCACGCGCGAAGCCGCGATCCTCGACCTGAAGGCCGTGATCAACGACGCGCTCCTCGATGTCCGCACCTCGTTTTTCACGGTGCTGCTCAACCGCGAGAAGATCTCCGTGCAGGAAAAGAATCTCGAGCTCCTCCAGCAGCAGCTGAAGAACGTCACCAATCGCTTCGAGGCCGGCACGGTTTCCTCGTTCGAGCGCCTCCGCTCGGAAGTCGCGGTCGCCAACGCCCAGGTGCCGCTGATTACCGCGCGCAACGATTACCGCCTCTCAATCGAGTCGCTGCGCCAGGCCCTCGGCTTCACGACGAACAAGCAGGAGGATTTCCGCAAGGTCCCCACCTTCACCGGCACGCTCGACTACACGCCCGCGACCTTTGACCTCCAGTCGTCCTTCGACGCAGCGCAGGCCAACCGCCCCGACCTCCAGCGCCTCGCCAAGTTGACCAATTCGCGCGAGGAACTCGTCACCACGGCGCGTTCGACGCGTTATCCGAACGTCCAGGCTTTCGGCGGTTATGAACTCCGCAAGGGCGTCACCAACGATTTCGGCGACTCACGCGACGGCTGGCTCATCGGCCTCCAATCCAACTGGGCCATCTTCGACGGCCGCGCCACCGCGGGCCGCGTGGCGCAGGCGCGCTCGCTGCTCGAGCAGACCAAACTCTCGCTCACCGAGGCCGAATTGAACGTGGAGGTCGAGGTGCGCCGCGCGTATTCGACCCTGCAGCAGTCGACTGAATTGGCGGACGCGTCCAAGAAAGTCGTCGAGCAGGCCGAAGAGGCCGTTCGCCTTGCGACCGCGCGTTACGACGCGGGTACGGCCACCCAGCTCGATGTGCTCCAGGCCCAGGTCGACCTGACGACCGCGCGCATCAACCAGCTCCAAGCCTACTACTCGTACAACGTATCGGTCGCCGCCCTTCGCCGGGCGATGGGCCAGTCGGACGAGTTTGTGACGAATTAATCGGCGACCTCGCCGCCGCCGCCGCGTTCTCCGCCCAGGCGGCGAAGTCGGCGGTGGCGCGTATTGTCCACGCGTCGAGGACAACGCGTTCCACCTTCAGTCACTTGATGAGTGACATGGTTACGCCGGCTTCAATCGCGCGAAGCGCGGCGGAGCATTGCCGCCGCACCGCCACGCCGATTGTCTTGGAATCTCATCACGGGCTCGCAACTTGGCGAATACTGCGGTGTCCTGTTTCCGCGCATGAAATCCGGTCGCGTGCTCCTCGTATTTGGCGTCGTTGTGGTGGCGCTGCTGCTGCTTGCGGCGGTCGCCGTTTTCAACCCGAGCGTGCAAACGTGGGCGGCGCAGAAGGCGCTGGCGAACCAATCGTCGGCGGAAATTTCCGTGGGCCACGTCTCCGCCGGGTTGCGCCGCGTGGACCTTCAACAAGTGAGAATCGTGCGCGCGGGCGCCGTGCTCACCCTGCCGTCCGCTGAAATCGAGCTCCCGGTTTATTCCGCCGCGGTCTCCAACCGGATTTTTGTCCGGCGTCTCGTCGCGCATGGCTGGACTCTGGACCTGACCCGCGCGCAGTCGACCCCGCCTCCAGTGCCGTCGAAGACGGTGCGCGCCCCGGGCTTTTCGCTCATTTCCACCGCCTACGCCGAGGCGCCGCCGCCGCCCGCGCTGACCGGGCCGATGGCGCCGGTTTTGTTCACCGGAATTTTCGATTACCTGAAACTGCCGGTGGACCTCTCGCTCGATGGCGTGGACCTGGCGGGCGAAATCATCCTGGCCGCGATGCCCAATCGCCCCGCGGCGCGCGTGATAGTCACCATCACCGGCGGCGGTCTCGCCGCGGGCCGGCCCGGGAAATTTGAATACACCGCGCACGTGACGTTCGCGGGCGATGCGCTTGCGGTGCGCGAGCTGACGATCAGGGGCACGCTCGGCGCCGTCATGGACACTCCGCGCACCATCAGCCGCCTCGTGGCCACGACCGAGGGCGAGGCCGCGGGTCCGCAGTTCGCCGCGCCCGTGAAACTTTCCCTCGACCTCTCGGCCGCGCGTTCGAGCTATGGCGAAAATTACGCCGTGAGCATTTCCTCCGGTGCGAAACAACTCGCGGCGGTGGAAACCAGCTACCCGGCGGGCGCGACGCACCTGGCGGGAAACTGGCGTCTCGACATGCGTGATACGGATGTCGCGCCGTTCTCCTTCGGCCATTCGCTGCCGACGTTCGAGGGCGCGGGGGAAGGTCGTTTCGACGTCGATACGGCCTTTGCGGAACTGCACGCGAGCGGACGGCTCAATACGACGGTCGACCACATCGGCGTGATCGACGCCCAATTGGTGGGACTGGGGGCGGTGCATTTGACCGCGGATTTTGATTTCGCACAGCGCGCCGCGGGCACGCGCGTGGATCGCTTGGACGTGACGATCGAAGGCGCCAAACCCGTGGCCGCGGTGCGCGCGCTGCAGGCTTTCGAGTTCAATCTCAAGACCGGCGAACTCAATGTCGCCGACCCTTCGAAGGAATTGCTCGGCGTGGTGCTCCAGGGCCTCCCGATCGCGTGGATTAACCCACTGCTCGAAAACTCAGGATTGGCGGCCAAGGGCGGGGACATCCAAGGGGAGTTCGCCGCGAGTGCGCGCAACGGTGGTTTCGCGATCCGGTCCAAAGCGCCCCTCGCGGTGACGAACCTCTCGCTGGGGACGACCGCGGGCAAAGCCTACATCAGCGCCCTCGATATTTCAGTGACGGCCTCGGCGGATTATACCCCGCAAGGCTGGCAGGTGGAACTGGCGCCGTTCGCGGCGCGCTCGAACGGCATCTCGGTCCTCACGATCGACGGTCGCATCGGCCAACTCGCCGGCGACCACATGCCAATCAAGGCGGCGGGCAAATGGTCCGGTCAGTTGCCCGGCCTGCTGGCCCAGCCGGCGGTGATGGGCTCAACGATTTTGTCGGGCGGGGACCTGCAAGGCGAGTTTGCCGCGAACCTTGGCGACAAGCACGAGGTGCAGCTGAAGTTTGTCCTGACAAAACTGGCGGCGCCGCACGCGCCCGATCTGCCCTCGATTTCCGCCGATCTCCGACTCGACCGCGAACACGACGGCAAGATGACTTTCAGCCTTCCGATCCGGTTTGAAAAATCGGACCGGAAATCGGACCTCAATCTTGTCGGCACCGCTAGCTTCAACGCGACGGGTGTCGTGCTCGATGCGCGCGTCACCAGCGATTTCCTCGCGATCGAGGACGCCCAAATTCTCGCCGCACCTTTCAGCGGCGGTCCTGCGGGTTCGGCCGCGGCGTCGCCGTCCCCGGGCGTTGCTGCCGTCCAGCCATTCTGGGCCGGCCTGAGCGGGCAGGTCGCGCTTTCCTTGAAGAAGGTCGTCTACAACGGGCAATTCCAAGTGACGGATCTGACCGGGTCGCTGCGGATCGAAGCGGGTGCCTTGAAGCTCGTGGACGCGCGGGGCGGGTTCGACGCGAACAGCGACGTCAAGCTTTCCGGCGGCGTGACCTTTGCGCCCGCACGGCCCGAGCCCTACGCGTTGTCCGCGAATTTCGCGTTGAATAATTTTGATACTGCAGCGGCCTTCCGGGCGATCGACCCGACGAAGCCGCCGACCGTGGAGGCGCGGATCAATTTGACGAGCCAGGTCAACGGCTCAGGCCTCACGCTCGCCGAGATGGCGGAGCACGCGCATGGCGACCTGCTGGTGACCAGCAAGGGCGGAATTTTCCGGGGCCTCTCGGCGGACCTGACGGATCGAATCCAAAAGGCGCAATCGCGGCTCACGGCCGTGGCGAGTTTTCTCGGCGTGGTGGCCGACGACTACGTGAACAAGGCAAAGATCCTCTCGGACATCGCGAAATCGCTTTCGGAAATTCCTTTTGACCAGCTGAGCGTCTCGGCTGCGCGCGATGCTTCGCTGAACCTTCAGATCAAGGAGCTCTCGCTCATTTCCCCGGAGGTCCGCGTGAGTGGGGAAGGAACGGTCCGGAATGTCGAAGGCGTGCCGGTCCTGGCGCAGCCGTTGGAGTTGACGCTTAAAATGGGGGCGCGCGGCAAGCTGGGCGACCTGATCAAGCGTGCGGGCTTGCTGGAATCGAGGCAGGACAATCTCGGTTACGCCGCATTTTCGGTTCCCCTGCGGATCGGCGGCACGCTGGCCAATCCGGATACGAACGACATCCGGACCGCGCTGCTGAACTCCGCGCTCGAGCGCAGCGGCCTGCTCGACAGCCTGCTGGGCAAGTAGCGCAGGCGGCCCGCCTGCTCCGAGATCGAATTTCCAATCGATTTGAACAGAAGGTAACGAAGGTAATGAAGAGACGCAGGTTCGCTTAATCGATCGTGCCCTTGGTGTCTGGGTTCCGAACCCTCCAAGCATAATCGTAAAGGGCACGAACGATAGCGCCGACTGGAAGTTCTTCGTTACCTTCGTTGCCTTCTGTTCAAGTTCCCAAATCCCCAGACCCCGGAGCAGGCGGGTCGCCTGCGCTGCTTCGCTCCCGCAGCCAGACGAAGATGACCGGGGTGACGACGAGGATGTGGACCAGGCTGGAGAGCATCCCGCCGACGACGGGCGTGGCGAGCGGCTGCATGATTTCAATCCCCGTGCGATGGCTCCAGAAAATCGGCAGCAGCGACGCCACCGTCGTGGCCACGGTCATGACCTTCGGCCGCAGCCGCAGCCGCGCGCCTTCCTTGACGGCGGCAACCAAGGCGGAATGGGTGAGGCGGCCGCCCAGCTCGGCGCGTTTTTTGGCCACGGCCTCTTCCAGGTAGATCACCATCACCACGCCGGTCTGGATCGCCGTCCCGAAGAGCGCGATATAGCCGACCCACACCGCGACGCTGAAATTAAATCCCAGCAACGCCTGGAGCAGCACGCCGCCCGTGAGCGCGAACGGCACCGCGAGGAGGACATGGGCCGCTTCGGGAATCGACCGGAAGGTCACGACGAGCAGCGCGAAGATGATCAGGATCACAGCGGGGAAGACGAGGAGCAGGGTCCGGCGCGCACTGAGCTGCTGCTCATACTGGCCGGCATATTCGATCGACATCCCCGGCTCCAAGACGAGGTCGCGGCCGATGCGCGTTTTGATTTCGCCCACAAAGCTCCCGAGGTCGCGATCACCCACGTTGGCCTGCACGAAGACACGCAGGCGTCCGTTTTCGCTCTGGATTTCGCTGGGGCCGACGACGCGCTTGATGTCGGCCACCTGCCGCAGCTGCAGCGCGGCGCCGGAGGGGCTGAGGAGCGGCAGTTCGCCCAGCTTCTCAATGTCGGAGCGGTCGGCGTCCTCCAAGCGCACCTGCAACGGCCAGCGCTCACGGCCCTTTAGGGTGACTCCGACGGTCGCACCGCCCAAGCCCGCCTCCACATAGCGAAACACATCGTCGACGCGCAGGCCGTAGCGCCCCAAGTCCGGACGGCGCACCGCGATTTCGAGGTAGGGTTTGCCGAGGACGCGCGACGGTGCGACGCCGGTCGCGCCCTGCACCTGCTCGATGATGCGCTGGACCTCAAAGGCCTTGCGCTGGAGGGCATCGAGGTTGTCGCCAAAAATCTTTACTCCGACCTGCGCGCGAATCCCGGTGCTCGTCATCAGCACGCGGTTCTCGATCGGCTGGAGGAAACCGGGCACGTAGCCCGGGACGTTCATCAACTTCGCGGAAAGCTCCGCGATGATTTTTTCCTTGGTCAGGCCGGCGCGCCATTGGCTGGTCGGCTTGAGGACGATCGTGGTTTCGATCATTTCGACCGGAGCGGGATCGGTCGCCGAGTCGGAGCGGCCCAGCTTGCCGGCCACCGAGGCGACTTCCGGCAAGGCCGCGATCGTCTTGTCCTGCCAGCTCATGATTCGCTGCACTTCCGTGAGGGAGGTGGCCGGCAATAGCACCGGCATGAAGAGCAGTGAACCTTCCTCCAAGGTCGGCATGAACTCGCTGCCGAAACCGGAGGTGTGCCGCGTCACGGAAGGCGGCAGGTGGGCGTTCACGGCGCGCGGCAACCCGAACGCGACGACGACGGAGAAGGTGAGCAGTGCGGCTGCAAGCCCGAGGACGATTCGGCGATGGCGGAGCGCCCAGTCGAGCACCGGGTCGTACACGTGCAGCAGGCCCTTCATCAGCCAGTTTTCACTTTCCGGCTGGAATGGGCCGCGGACCAGGATCGTACAAAAAACCGGCACCGCCGTGACTGCGAGCAGGACGGCTCCGATCAGGGCAAAACTCTTCGTGTAGGCGAGGGGATGGAAGAGTTTCCCCTCCTGCCCGGTGAGCAGGAACACCGGGACGAAGGCGAGGATGATGATCAGCATCGAGAAAAACATTGGGCGCCCCACCTGCGTCGCCGCTTGCAGCGTATGCGTGAAAACCTCCGGTGGCGTCAGGCGCCGCCGCAGCTGCTCCTCGGCACGCTCGCAATGGCGGATGACGTTTTCCGTCATCACGATCCCGGCATCGACCAGCACGCCGATCGAGATCGCGATCCCCGTCAGCGACATGATATGCGACGGAATGCCGAAGCGATCCATCAGGATGAACGAGATCAGGATCGAAGCCGGCAGCGGCAACGTCACGATCAGGATGCTCCGGAAATGGAAAAGGAAGAGGACGTGGGCAAGCACGACCAGGATGATTTCCTCCGTCAGCGCCCCCTTCAGCGTGTCGATCGCGCGGCCGATCAAATCGCTGCGATCGTAGAACGCTTCCACGGTGACGCCCTTCGGCAGGCCCGGAGCCAGGCTGGCGATGCGGGCCTTCACAGCCTGGATTACCTCCCAGGCATTCTCGCCGTAGCGCATGACGACAATGCCGCCGACGACTTCGCGCCCATTGACGTCCAGCGCACCGCGGCGGAAATCACCGCCGATCCGAACGCTCGCGATGTCGCGCACGTAGAGCGGCGTGCCCTGCCGGGCCTGTACGACGATGGACTCCAGGTCCGCGGTGCCCTGCACGAGGCCGAGGCCGCGCACAATGAATTCCGCGCCGTTTTCCTCGATGGTTTTGCCGCCGATGTTCCGGTTGCTCTGGCTCACCGCGTCCATGACCTCGCCGAGCGTCACCCCGAGCTGGCGCAGCTTCAGCGCGGAAACTTCAACCTGCCACTGCCGCACGAACCCGCCGACGCTGGCCACCTCGGCCACGCCGGGCACGGCGGCAAGCTGGGGATGAATGAACGTATCCTGCAGCGCGCGCAGCGCGCCGAGATCCTGCGTGCCCGATTCATCCTTCAGATAATACTGGAAAACCCAGCCCAGCCCGGTCGCGTCCGGGCCGAGCTTGGCCGTTACTTCCGGCGGCAGGAGATTGCCGAGTGAATTGAGGCGCTCGAGCACCCGCGTCCGCGCAAAGTACGGGTCGATCTTGTCTTCGAAAATGACGGTGAGGAACGAGAAACCGAACATCGAGCTGGCCCGCACGGTTTTCACTCCCGCCAATCCCCGCATCGCGGAACTCAGGGGATACGTGATCTGGTCCTCGACCTCCTGCGGGCTTCGGCCGGCCCAATCGGCATAGACGATCACCTGGTTTTCCGAAAGGTCCGGCAAGGCGTCGATCGGCACGCGATGGAGTGCGACGACTCCCCAGGCGCAGATCGCGATGAAGCCGCTGAGCACGAGGAAGCGGTGGTGCAGCGACCACGTGATGATCCGGTTGATCATGGGCCCACCTCGGATCTGAGTTCTTCGCCGCACTCGAGCATGGCGGACCCGAAGAACGGGTTCCGGATCTGGCTCGTCCGGCTGATCCAACGGCCGATGCCGAGCACCGGCGCCATCGGGCACTGGAAGACGTGCAGGCCTTTTTTCGCGATCAGGTGCCGCGCGCGC
This sequence comes from Verrucomicrobiota bacterium, assembly GCA_028293545.1. Taxonomy (GTDB): domain Bacteria; phylum Verrucomicrobiota; class Verrucomicrobiia; order Opitutales; family Opitutaceae; genus Opi-474. The sequence continues at coordinate 16,334 of JAQGOP010000045.1, forward strand.
GCCAAGTCGGCCAAGGCGGTGCTGAACGGCTCGAAGTCCCGGCGCGCGCTGCGCAGGTCAGGTCGATCGCGCAATCCCTCGAGAAAAACCTCGAGTGGGTTTCGGGTGACGACGTCGTCGGCCTCCATGTAGGCTTGGAGCGAAGCGCGCAAGGCGGGCAGCTGTTTCCGATACGTTTCCAAGTCATCGGCCGCGAGCGCGCTCGCGGAATCCGCCGCGGCCAACGCCAGCGCGGCCAACTCCGTTTCTCCCGACGAGGCCGAATCTTTCCCGGATGCGACGGCACCGGTGGTCGAGTCCTCCTTCGCATGGCTGTCGTCGGTGATCGCGGCGCGCGCGAGCTGGGCCTGGCCGTCCAGGAGCAGGCCGCCTTCGGTCACCACCTTGTCGCCGTCGTGGAGGCCGGAAATAATTTCGACATCGTTGTCGCCCACGCGTCCAAGTCGAACGCGGCGCGCGAGGTACGAATGGTTCTGCTGTTCGAGGAAAACGATCGGCTCGGCGCCATGCTGCAACACGGCCCGTCGCGGGGCGATCAGGACCTCCGGCAGCTCCAACCGGACTTCGCCCAGCGCGGTCTGCTTGTGGAAGAGCGCTTGGTCGTGGTTTTCCAGCACGACCCGCACGCGGGCGGTGCGGGTCATTTCGTTGAGCGTGGGATCGATGAACGCGATCGGGGCTATGAGCGTGCGGCCCGCCAGCGTGGAGGAGGAAATCTTCACCGCCTGCCCGACGCGGAGCCACGCCAGGTCCGGCTCGTAGGCGTCGAAGACAAACCACATCGAGGAAAAGTCCGCGATTTCGAAGAGCCGGGTTTCCTTTTCCGACTGGTCCTTGTTCAATTCCTGGCCCTCGTAAACGTCGCGCGCCACGATGGTCCCGGACATGGGCGAGCGGAGCGTGACCATCGCGGTGGGCTCCAGCGTGTGCTCCAGGATGTCAACCTCGGCTTCGGTCAGCCCGAGTTCAAGCAGGCGTTCGCGGGCGGCGGAACGCTCGGAGACACTGAAGGCGATATTGCCCGCGCGGAGGCGCTCCACGTACTGCCGCTGGGCGGTCAGCATCGCGGGACTGTAGATCGTCGCGAGCGGCGCCCCGGCCCGCACTTCGGCGCCGACAAAGTTGACGAAGAGGCGTTCGACGCGACCCGGGATGCGGGCGGCGATGATGCGGTGACGCGTTTCGTCGTCGTCGACGATGCCGGTCACGCGCAGCGTGCGCACGAGTGTCGCGCGGCGGACGGCGGTCGTCTGCACCCCGATGACGCTCGCGCCGCTAGGGGTCAGGGTGACCAGGTTGGGATCAGCGGCTGCGGCACCGTCTGTGGCCGGCGCGGCGACCAGGGCCATGCCGCAGATCGTGCATTTGCCGCCGGGTTTGTCCGATTTGATCCACGGGTGCATCGGGCACTGGTAGAGGGTCGGCGCCGCGGCCTGCGCGCTGGCGAACGAAATGAGGAGGAGGAAAAAAAGGAATTTCATGACGGATCAAAAACTAAGGTGAAGAGACGCTCCAAGCGGACGCGCTGCAGCACAGCGATTCCGCGGATATGGGCCCGCAGCGATGCGCGGGCACACTGCACCTATGTATTAGATCCGGAAACTGTGGTGCGCCTTGAAAAGCGGCGTACCGACAGGAGGCGTCGCCGAGGCGGACGCCGGGAGCGTGATCGTCGAGATCGCCCGCTCCACGAACTGCGCATAAAAACGCACCGCTGGGCGGCGCGCCGCCGGCATTTCCCGGGGCGCGGTGAGTTCCGTCGCCTGGATTGGTTGCACCGACGTGCTGGCCAAGGGAGCCCGTGCCGGGGGCGGGCAGCAGTCCGGCATGGCGCAACCGCAGGGTGCCTCATTCCCGGCCAGCGACAAATCCACGGGCTGCACCCGCACGAGGGCGGAGCAGAAAACCGCGAGCAGCAGCCAGGACAATCGTTTCATCGGAACGGGGACACAGATACTCGTGGGAGAACCGCGGGCAACTGTTATTCCCCGGCAGGGCGCGGTCTTCGTCACGGGATTGCTCCGTTTTCCAGGCGGGATGCCGCCCGACGCGCCCGCGATATGAGAATTACGAGGGCGTTCGACATTTTCGTTTTAATCGCGGGAATCGTCCCATGAGCGAAAACTTCATCACGCGCGCTTTCGTCGAAGCGGACTACGATCCGGTCGTGAAGCTCTGGCGGGACACCGACGGCGTCGAAGTCGCCGAGGGCGACACCCGCGCGGACATCGCGGCCTACCTGCGGCGGAATCCTGGACTGAGCTGCGTCGCGGAAGTCGACGGGCTCGTGGTGGCGGCAGTGCTGTGCGGCCATGACGGGCGGCGCGGGCTGGTTTACCACCTTGCCGTGGCCCAAGCGCGGCGAGGCCGCGGGATCGGCCGCGCGCTTCTCGCCGAGTGCATCGATGGCCTCCGTGGCCAAGGCATCAAGCGCGTGCTCTTGCTCGTGGGGAAAGACAACGAGCGGGGACGCGCCTTTTGGCTCGCCCAGGGTTTTGAGGAAATCGCGGCCGCACTGCCGCTCGGGAAGGATGTGGGTTGATCGACTGGCGCGACCAACCTCAGGCTGGGATATTCCTGAGGTAGGCTTCCAAGCGGGGGCTGAGATAAGTTTCACCGCGCCGAATGCGATCGAGGGCGGGGAGGAGATTTTCGAGCATATCGGATTTCATGAGGTATCCGCTCGCGCCCGCCTGGAGCGCGCTCTTGCCGTAAATTTCCTCGTGGTGAACCGAGACGATCAAAACCGAAAGTGCCGGGCGCAGAGCGCGGAGGGATTTGGTCAACTCCAGTCCGTTTCCCTGCGTCAGCGAAAGATCGACGACTGCGATCCGCGGCTGGCACGTTGCGAGCAATTCTTCCGCCTGCCGAGCGTGGCTGGCTTCGCCGCAGACGGTGTACTCCGGGTGACGTTCAATCAGGACGCGCATGCCCTTCCGGATTTCCACGTGGTCTTCGACCAAGAGCACCGGTGTCTTGGCCGCGGCGCCAAACGGATTGGACGAAACCATGGGCGGCAAAGTGCGCCGACCTGTTTTTGAACTCAAGCTTTGGTATCAAGTAACGCCGGGAGATTGGGAGATTCGCCGTTCGCCGCGAAAATCATGAGGCCAATTTCGGAGCAGGCTGGAAGCCTGCGCTACTTTCGTCCTGTCTGAAGCCATGGCACCCATCCGCAGCTGCTTGGTTGGATTCGTCGTGGCGATCGCCGTCGCGATTCGCGGCGAGGCGACCCCGGTCACCATCGTGTCGGTTGCGGCGACCCACGGGATCGTGGTCGCCGGACATCCGCAGGCCACGGCGGCGGGATTGGCGGTGTTGAAATCCGGCGGGAACGCGATCGATGCGGCGGTCGCGACGTCGCTCGCGCTCGGCGTGGCGGAACCCTACGCCTCGGGTTTGGGCGGGAAATTAATGCTGCTCTATTTTGAGGCAGCGACACGAAAGACTTACGTCGTCGACGCGATGGACGCCTGCGGATCCCTCAACGTCGTGGATTATTTGAAGCGGCCCGCCGCTGACCGAAGTTACGGCTATGGTTCCGCCTGCGTCCCGGGCTTGGCGGCGGGGCTGTGGCTGGCGCATCGAAAATGGGGCGCGCATCCTTGGGCGAGCGATGTCGAGCCGGCGGTCGCACTGGCGGAAACCGGTTTTGCAGTGCTGCCGAAATCGCGGGAGTTCTTTGACGAGCAGCTGAAAAAGCTCCGCCGCGGCGATCCGGAAATTGCGCGCTGGTATCTGCCCAACGGCGAACTCCCGGCCGCAGGGACAATCCTCCGGAATCCTGATTTGGCGACAACCATGGCACTGCTCGCGACGCACGGCCGCGATGGATTTTATCGCGGCCCGGTCGGGGCCGCGATCGTGGCGGCGATGGGAAAAAATGGCGGCCTCGTGACCGCGACCGACCTGGCGAATTACGAGGCGCGCCTGGTCGATCCGGTGGGCATCACGTTTCACGGTTTCGAAATCCAAAGCACGCCGCCGCCGTCGAATGGATCGGCGATGTTTTTACCCGCGCTCAAAGCGCTTGAGGATGAATCGTTCGGCGCGGGGCCGCTGCGTTCGGCGGCGACGCTCGACCTGATCGGGCGGGTCTGGCGAAGTGCGGAGCCGGCGGGATATCGCGTGATCGGTGACGCGCCTGAATCCCGTTTTTATTTCGAGAAGCTGATCGCGCCCGATGCGATCCGTGAGCTTCGCGCGAAAGCGGCGCTCAGCTTGCCCCCGCGCACCGAGGCGGCGTCGATCGGATTTCCGGCCATCGAACGGGCGGTCGGTGCCACGACCCATTTCATCATCGTGGATTCGCACGGCAACATCGTCTGCGCGACCCAGTCGCTGAGCGTCCATTTTGGCGCCGGGGTCGTGCCGCCGGGGACGGGTGTCGTGTTGAACAATTCGATGAGCAATTTCGATTTCGATGATCCGAAGCACCTGAATTACGTGGCGGCGGGGCGTCGGCCGCGCAGCACGATCTCGCCGACGCTGGTTCTGCGCGGGGGACGCCCGGTCTTGGCGCTGGGTGTGCCGGGATCGACCCGGATTCCGACGTCGCTGTTGGAAGTCCTGCTCGACCGTTTGGTGTGGAACCGGCCCTTGGCTGAAGCGATTGGGGACACGCGCTTCCATTACATCATTCCTTGGAAACCGGGCGAGGAGGAGACGTTTGAGGCGGAGCAGTCGTTTCCGGCAACACAGGCCAACGCTTTGCGTGCCTTGGGCTGGAAAGTCCTGCTGTCGGAGGCGGCTGGGCAGGGGAAAAAATTCAGCGGGCTGAATGCCGTGGAGTTCAACGCCGATGGCACGTTGAGCGGTTTCGCCGACCCGAGGCGGAGCAACACGGCGGCCGGATATTAGCGGGTGAAAGGCAACTCCGTGGTAAACGGAGCGTTTTGGCAGAAGATTACCCTTTACAGGATGGGCTGGGTTCTCTGTTTTCGACCGCTTCCTCCATGCAAAAGACCAAAAAGTCCGTTGCCAAGCGCTTCAAGATCACCGCCACGGGCAAGTTGCTTCACCGTTCGCCGGGTACCCGGCATATGGCCAGCACCAAGTCCTCGAAGCAGAAACGCCGTCTGGGCAAGGCCAAGGTTCTCTCACAGACCCATACGCCTCCGCTCCTTCGCTGTCTGCCTCACGGTCTCTAAACGTCTTAGCGCATAATCATAACTTCGTCTGGCGGGTGAATTCTTAAGCCGACCCGCCGGCGACTAACCTACAAAGGAACCTCCTAACATGGCTCGTGCAACTAACTCCCCCGCGTCGCGAAAGCGCCGCAAGAAAGTGCTGAAATACGCCAAAGGCTATTTCGGCAACAAATCCAAGCTCTTCCGCTACGCGAAAGAAGCCGTCCAACACGCGTGGCAATACGCCTATATCGCGCGCAAGAAAAAGAAGTCTGATCGCCGCGGTCTCTGGATCGTGCGCCTTAACGCTGCCTGCCGCAGCGCGGGCATCAGCTACAGCCGCTTCATCGAAGGCCTCAAGGCTGCGAACATCGAGCTCGACCGGAAAATCCTGTCGGACATCGCGATTCGCGACGAGGTGGCCTTTAACGCCCTGGTCAAACAAGCCCAGGACGCCTTGAAGACCAAGGCCTCGGCCCCCAAGCCGGCTTAAGGTTTTCGCACCGCGCGAAAACCTGATCGTCAGCTCCTCCGCTGGGTTGGAGGCGCCGACCGGTTTCTCGAATTAGGTTTTCGCCCATGGCGGGAACCTAATTTTTTAGTTTTTGGGCGGACCAACCTGCGCCGCGCGCTCCGTTTTCGGGCGCAAGCCAGGTTTCGCCTTCCGCGCGGACTTGCCGGATCAGCCTCGGCTCCGTCAATTAGGTTTTCGCGTTGCGCGAAAACCTCTTCATAAAAGCCTTTTTGCCATGCAAGACACCCTGAACGCCCTCGTTGCCAAGGCGCAGATCGAACTCGCCGCCCTCAAGGCGCGCCCGGATTTCGAGTCCGCCAAGGCCCGCCTCGTCGGACCAAACGGCGAACTCACCGCGCTCATGAAACAGATGGGCGCCGTGCCCAAGGAGCAGCGCCCGGCGATGGGCAAGCTCATCAACGAGACCAAGGGCCGCCTCCAGGAAATGCTCGATGCCGCCCTCCGTTCGATCGAGGCCGGTGAGCTCCAGGCCCAGCTCGGGCCGAGTGTCGACGCGACGCTGCCTTCCCCCGACATCGGTCCCGGCACCTATCATCCGCTCACGTTGGTCCGCGAGGAGATGTGCCGCATCCTGCGCAAGGTCGGCTTCGTCGTCGCCGATGGCCCGGAGGTTGAAACGGAGTACTACTGTTTCGACGCCTTGAACACCCCGGCGGATCATCCCGCGCGGGACGCCCAGGACACCTTCTATTTTCCCGAGACTGTCCGGTTCGGCAACGTCTCGAAGAAAACCCCCGACGAAAAATACCTGCTGCGCACGCACACGTCGTCGGTCCAGATCCGCACGATGTTGAAGGGCCCGCCGCCGATCCGGATCGTCTCACCGGGCCGCACGTATCGTCGCGACACGACGGACGCGACTCACTCGGCGAATTTCCACCAGCTCGAGTGCCTTTACGTCGACCGGAACGTCACGGTTCGCGACCTGAAGGCGCTGCTCGACTACATTTTCGCGTCCTTGCTCGGCAAGGAGACGAAGACGCGTTTCCGCCCGCACTATTTCAGCTACACCGAGCCGAGTTTCGAGGTGGACCTGAGCGCGAAGCACCTGCCGAAGGTGAAGAAGGAATGGATCGAGATCGGCGGCTGCGGCATGGTTGACCCGGCGGTTTTCGCAGGGGTGGGTTACGATCCCGAAGTCTGGACCGGCTACGCCTTCGGCATGGGCCTGGAGCGCCTCGCCATGCTCCTCTACGGCATCGATGACATCCGCTATTTCTACCAAAACGACCTGCGCTTCCTTAAGCAGTTCGGATGACCGGGAGGTAGCGAGTAGTGCGTAGCGAGTAGCGAGCATGTCGGACAAATCTCAATCTTTCCGGGACGTGATAGTGTGGCAACGAGCGCATGCCTTTACGCTCGGCGTATACCGCTGCACGGAGACATTTCCCAAACACGAGCTCTTCGCTCTTACCTCGCAACTGCGTCGGGCCGCTTCGAGCATTCCTTCAAACTTTGTCGAAGGATTTCGCAAGCGCACAAAACCTGACAAACTTCGATTCTACAACATTGCGCAAGGCTCAGCCGACGAGTGTTTGTATCACCTCATTCTTGCGCATGACCTCAAATACACTGATACCGCTTCGCTTCAGTCAGAACTCGAGGACGTCTCTCGGCTGCTTCAAGGCTACATCAATGGCATTCAACGGAGTCTCTGACCTACTCGCTACGCGCTACCCGCTACTCGCTACTTCGGTATGAAAATTTCTCTTAATTGGATCAAGGACTACGTGCAGCTTGATGCGGGGGTCGACGAGATCTCGCGGGCGATCACGTTTCTCGGCTTTGAGGTCGAACAGGTGATTCGGACCGGCGCCCCGGTGCTGCGCGACGTCGTCGTCGGCGAGGTGCTCGTGCGCGACAAACATCCCAATGCCGACAAGCTTTCCGTTTGCCAGGTCGACGTCGGCCCGGCGGGCGGCCTCAAAACCATCGTCTGCGGCGCCCAGAATTACAAAGTCGGCGACCGCGTGCCCGTCGCCCTGCCCGGCGCGATCCTGCCGGGGAATTTCGAGATCAAGCAGTCCAAGATTCGCGGGCAGTCCTCCGACGGCATGATGTGCTCGGCCAAGGAACTTGGCGTGGCCGAGGACGCGTCGGGGCTCCTCCTCCTCGAAGGACGCCCTGCGCTCGGCACGCCGATCAACGAAGTCCTCCCGCCCGGCGACGTGGTGTTCGACATCGAGATCACGCCAAACCGTCCCGACTGCCTTTCCCATCTCGGGATCGCGCGCGAACTTGCCGCGTGGTTCAAGCTGCCGCTGGTGTACCCGCAGGAGAAATTCCGCGGCAGCACCGACGGCGTCCCGCACCCCGAACTGCTGCGCAACGTCTCCGTGCTCTCGCCGGAAGACTGCCCGCTCTACACCGCGCACATTATCAAGGGCGTCAAAATCGGCCCGAGCCCGGCCTGGCTCCAGCAGCGCTTGTCCGCGGTCGGGCTGCGCCCGATCAACAACGTCGTCGACGTCGGCAACTACGTGATGCTCGAAACCGGCCAGCCCATGCACGCATTCGACGCGCGGAAGCTCAGCGGCAACCAGATCATCGTGCGCCGCGCGACCGACGGGGAAAAGATCATCACCCTTGACGGCAAGGAGCGCATCCTCACCGGCCGGATGCTCGTCATCGCCGACGCCGAAAAACCGGTCGTGATCGCCGGCATCATGGGTGGACAGAATTCCGGGGTGGTGGACGACACGACCGACCTCGTCCTCGAATGCGCGATCTTCAAGCGCCAGGCGATCCGCTGGACCTCGCGGCGCCTCGGGCTGACCTCGGACTCGTGCTATCGCTACGAACGCGGAGTCGACCCGCATTCGGCCTTGGAAGCCGCTTATCGGGCAATTGACCTCATCGTCGAAACGGCTGGCGGTAGGGTGGTCGCCCCGGTTTTTCAGGTGGGCGGTGACGTCCCGTGGAAACGTGAAATCGTTGTCACCCATGCCTTCATCTGTGCGCGCCTTGGTTTCGTGATCCCGGCGGACGACGTGCGCGCGGCGCTTGAATCGCTCGAGCTCAATATCGCCCGCGACGAAATCGACGAGGCCGGCGGCCCGGTTTGGACGGTGACGATCCCGAGCTGGCGCGACGACTTGGATCGCCCCATCGATTTGGTCGAGGAAGTCCTGCGGCTTTACGGCACCGAGAAAATTCCCCCCGCAGTCGTGTTGTCCCCTGGCTTGATTGGGGACGACGACCCGCTGGTCCTGTTCAATCGCCGCGTCACCGACTACCTCGTGGGCCACGATTTCCACGAGTGCGTGAACTACACGCTCCGCGGCGAGAAGGAAATTGCCACATGGGTTTCGCAGGCCGCAGCGGTGGAACTGGGCTTGGCGAATCCGTTCGTGGACGACCAATCGCACCTCCGGCCCACGCTCGTGATGGGCCTGCTCGGCACGCTGAAGCTGAACCAGTCGCGCGGCGTCGCGGTGTCGCGGCTGTTTGAAACGGGTCGCGTATTTATCGAGCGCAACGGCCAGAATTTCGAGTGCGCCGCAGTCAGCTTCGTCATGGCGGAACCGCTGGGCGAACGAAGCTGGTTGAAGCGGGAGCCGGCGGACTTTTACCTCGCGAAGAAATTTGTTTCCGCGCTGGCTGCGGGCGCGGGTATCGACCTCGCGCGCCAGCCGCTCGTCCCAATTTCCGGGCCTTATTACGGCTGGCAGGAAGGTCAGTCCGCGGCAGCCGGCGAGATGGCGCAGGGCTGGACGACGCGGTTCGGCTTGCTGAGCTTGCCGATGGCGCGCGCGATGGGCGTCGACGGAAAAGTCTATGCGGGGATCTTTGCGATCCTCCCCGAAAAACTGTCCGCGGAAAACTCCCGCCGGCGCTACGCCGACTTCAGCCTGCTGCCGGCGGCACTGCGCGACCTGGCCCTCGTGGTCGACGCGTCGGTCCCGTCGGACGAAGTCCGGAAGACGCTGGCGAAGCTCACCCGCGCGGCGATCGGGAATGCATTCGCGCTGGAAAAAATCGAAGCCTTCGACGTCTACCAGGGCAAGGGATTGCCCGAGGGAAAAAAGAGCCTGGCCTTCTCGCTCGTCTTCCGTTCGTCCGAGCGGACGCTGACTGACGACGAGGTCAACGCGGCCTTCCAGAAAATTCAGGACGAGGTCGGCCAGACCACCGCCTGGCAGATCCGGAAATAACCATGTCGACCGCACCCGACCTCGATATCGAGCACGTGGCGAAGCTCGCGCGGCTGGCTTTGACGGCGGAGGAAAAAGCGACCTTCTCCGCGCAACTTGGCGACGTGCTGCATCACATTGAGCAGCTCGCCAAGGTCGACGTGACGGGGGTCGAGCCCACGGCGCATGCGTTCCCGCTCGTGAATGTCTGGGCCGAAGACGTGGCCCGCTCGGGATTGTCGGCCGAGGCGGCGCTGCGAAACGCCCCGGTGCAGCGCGACCACATGGTCGTGGTTCCGAAGGTCGTGGAGTGAGTTTCGTTTCCCGAAATGGCCACTGATCTTTTTTACAAAACCATCGCGGAGCTCGGATGCCTGCTCGAAACGAAGGCGATTTCGTCGGCGGAATTGACGCAGGCCGTCATCGCGCGGACGAAAGCGGTCGACGGAAAAATTAAGGCCTTCAACTCTTTCGACGAAGCGGACGCGCTCGCGCAGGCCGGCGCTTCCGATCGGCGACGCGCCGCCGGCGACGCGCGCGGGATCCTCGACGGGATCCCGATTGGATTGAAGGACGTGATTTCAGCGGCGGGCCAGCCGTTGACGGCATCGAGCCGGATGCTCGCGAACTTCGTTTCACCCTATGATGCGACGGTCACGGCCAGGTTGAAAGGTGCCGGCGCTGTGATCTGGGGGCGCTTGAACTGCGACGAATTCGCCATGGGTTCCTCGACGGAAAATTCCGCCTTTGGCCCGACGGCGAATCCTTGGGATTTTTCGCGCGTGCCTGGAGGTTCCTCCGGCGGAAGTTCGGCGGCGCTCGCCGCGGGTGAAGCGATCGCGACCTTGGGCTCGGATACCGGCGGATCGATTCGGCAACCGGCGGCGTTGTGCGGCGTGCTGGGACTCAAGCCCACCTACGGGCTGGTGTCGCGCTACGGCCTGATCGCGTTCGCTTCCTCGCTCGACCAGATCGGCCCGCTCACGCGCACGGCCGAGGACGCAGCGATCATGCTTGGCGCGATTGCGGGGCACGATCCGCTGGACTCGACGTCGTTCAAAACGGACCTGCCAGACTACCGGGCGGAAGCCACCACGCGCCGGGGCCCGTGGCGCCTTGGGATTCCGAAGGAATATTTCGGAGCCGGGCTCGACCCGGAGGTAAATGCCGCCGTGGAGCAGGCAATCGCGTTTTATCGGGGCCACGGTTGCGAGATCAAGGAGGTTTCGCTCCCGCACACGCAGTACTGCCTCGACACGTACTACATCATCGCGACAGCCGAGGCGTCCTCCAACCTGGCGCGCTACGACGGCATTCGCTACGGCCACCGCTCGAAGGACGCGACCGATGCGCTCGACATCTATTTCAAATCTCGCGCCGAGGGATTCGGGGCGGAGGTGAAGCGCCGCATCATCCTCGGCACCTATGTGCTTTCGAGCGGCTACTACGACGCGTTCTACCTGAGGGCGCAGAAAGTCCGCACGCTGATCCGCCAGGATTTCCTCAACGCTTACAAGGAAGTCGACGCCCTGCTTACGCCGACTTCGCCGATGCCCGCGTTCAAGATCGGCGAGAAGTCCGACCCGCTCGCGCTCTACCTGTGCGATATTTATACGATCGGCGTGAACCTCGCCGGCCTGCCGGCGCTAAGCGTGCCCTGCGGTTTCACGGGCGGCGGCTTGCCGATCGGTCTCCAGTTGATCGGCCGGCCGTTTGACGAGGCCAACTTGCTCGCGATGGCGCACACGTACGAGCAGGCGCATGGCTGGTCGCGCCGTTGTCCCGTGCTGTGATCTGGCCCTTACCATGAACTACGAAGCGGTCATTGGCCTGGAAGTTCACGTGCAGGTGAAGACAAACTCAAAGGTCTTTACCCGGGTTGCCGCCGGCTACGGACAGCCGCCGAACACGCTCACGGATCCCGTGGTGCTGGCGCTGCCCGGAACGCTGCCGGTGATGAACAAGGCGGCGCTCGACGCGATCATCAAGGCGGGCCTGATGCTGGGGTGCGAGATCGCGCCCGTCTGCAAATGGGACCGGAAGAATTATTTTTATCCCGACTCGCCGAAAAATTACCAGATCTCCCAATATGACCAGCCGATCTGCGTCGGCGGCAGCGTGGAGATCGAGCTGCCCGGCGCGGCGCGAAACGTCATGGGCGAACACCGGCGGGTCCCGCTGGCGCGCATTCACCTGGAGGAGGACGTCGGGAAGCTGAATCACTTCGCGACGGAGTCCCTGGTCGACTACAACCGCGCCGGCACGCCGCTCATGGAGATTGTCTCGGACCCGGCGATGCACTCGGCGGAGGAGGCCTACGCGTACCTGACCTCGCTGCGTGCGACGATGATTTACGGCGGAATTTCGGACTGTGACATGGAGAAAGGCCAGCTGCGCTGCGACGCCAACATCTCGATCCGACCCGTCGGGGAAACGAAGCTGGGGACCAAGGTCGAGCTGAAGAACTTGAATTCGATCTCGTTTGTGCGCGACGGCATCGCGCACGAGATCAAGCGCCAGGTCGCCGTCCTGGAACGCGGCGGCGCCTTGGTGCAGGAAACGCGTGACTACGACGGCCAGGCCGGAACGTCGCAGTCGCTGCGCTCGAAGGAGATGGCGCATGACTACCGTTATTTTCCCGACCCGGACCTCATGCCCGTCAAAGTCGACGACGCATGGAAAAGCCGGATCAAAGGCGAGTGCCCGGAATTGCCGTTCGCGAAACAGCGTCGGTTTTTTGAAACCTACCAGCTCCCGTACACGCTGACTTCGGTTTTGGTGTGGGATCGCGAGCTCGCCGATTATTTTGAGAGCGCGGTAAAGATTGTCGGCACCGGGAAGGCACAGGCGGTGGGAAATTGGATCGTCAACGATCTCCTCCGTGAACTCGGCCAGGCCCATGTTGGAGTGACCGAAACCAAGGTCTCGCCGGCGCATTTGGCGGAGTTGGTGGAACTCATCGACGCCGGCGCGATTCTCAGCAGCGGCGCGAAGGAGATTTTTATCGAGATGTTTGCGACGAGTGACGCTCCGTCGGCCATCGCGGACCGCAAGGGATTGCGCGCCGCGGCGACTGACAGCGGCGAGTTGGAGCAATGGTGCCGCGACGCGATCGCGGCCAACGCGAAGGCCGTCGCGGAATTCAAGGCGGGCAAGGACAGCGCGATCAACGCGCTGAAGGGCCCGGTGATGAAGGCGTCGAAGGGCAAAGCGGACCCGAAGCTGGTCGATGCGACGCTGCGCCGGTTGCTGGCCAGCTAGCTCACGGCTGCGCGCCGGAGTGGAGGATTGCGTCAGTCGCTGCGCGCGACCAGCGTGGCGTTCCTATGATGAACCCAAATCCTGGCCCTGCTGCCTCTTCCTCCCTTTCGCGACGCGACGCTCTTCGCACGCTCGGCACCGGCGCGGCTTTGCTGGGCTTGGGCATGATTTCATCGAAAGCCATGGGCGCGGATGCACCCGCCGCGACGCCCGCGCCTGCGGCGACTCCTCCGGTCGCATCCGGCGAAGCCTCCCCGCTCAGCCAACCGTTCACCCTGCCGAAGCTGGGCTATGCGTTCAACGCCCTCGAGCCGCACATCGATGCGCGCACGATGGAGATTCACTATACGAAGCATCACCAGAGCTATATCACGAACGCCAACAAGGCGCTGACCGACGCGCCCGAGCTCCAAAGCCTCACCGCCGAACAGCTGCTGGGCCGGCTCGACCTGGTGCCGAAGAAAATCCGGAACGCGATCCGCAACAACGTCGGCGGCCACGCGAACCACACTTTATTCTGGAAAACGATCGGGCCGCAGGGGAACAAGGCGCCGGGACCCGACCTCTTCAATGCAATCGTCAAGACGTTCGGTTCCTTCGAACTCTTCAAGTCGAAGTTCAATGACACGGCGATGACCCGTTTCGGCAGCGGCTGGGCGTGGTTGTCGATGAAGGGCGGGGTGCTCGCCGTCACTTCGACCGCGAACCAGGACTCCCCCCTGGCGGACGGATCCACGCCCCTGCTGGGCCTGGACGTGTGGGAACACGCGTACTACCTCAATTACCAGAATCGCCGCTCCGATTACGTCGCCGCGTTCTGGAACGTCGTGAACTGGAGCCAGGTCGACGCCACCTATGTCGCCGCGACCAAGTAGAGCAGGCGCCCGCCGGTCCTGAAGGTCGGGTGCAAGGGCGATAAAAAAACCGCGGACCATCGCTGGCCCGCGGTTTTTAAATGGAAAGGTATCCAACGCGTCAGAGGGTGCGCGGTGGCGGGGCCATTTCGGTCGAAGCGCGGGCCGCGTTCGCCTGGGGCGAGCGCCCGAAAAACTCCACCATGTGCGTAACATCCGTGTAACCTCGGGATTTCAGGGTTTCCTCGATCTGCTGGACGCAGCGGCGGACTTCCGCGGACGTGCTGGAATCAATTTCCTCCACTTGGTTCGTGTCCTTGCACACGAAATGATAGTTGTTCGAGTCGCCAAGGTTGATCGTATATAAGCTCGTGCCGTTGTGATAAAACGATCGGCGCACGAGCCCGATCTCTTCGAACGCCGCGAGGCAGCGGTAGACGGTCACCAAGTCGCAGGAACCGGGAGCGAGGTCGGCGTGGATTTGTTCGATGCTTGTCGGTTGCCCGCGTTTGACGAGCGTCGTGACGATGGCGATTCGGGGTTGGGTAATACGGAGACCGGCACGTTTGAGTTGCGTGCACGCGATTGAGATCGGCGACTGCGGGGAACCTGCTGATTTAGCGCCGACCAAGGGGTGATTGGTCTGTGTTGAAGCGATCATGTATCGGGAAAATGTTACAGCACCCCTATGCTGGCGAGGGAATTTACCCTATCCTTTGGTACAGGTTGCGTCGGAGGGCAAGACTCCATGGGATGCGGGTTGCGCGCCCTGCCGCCCTGTGCTAACTCCTTTTCATTCGAACCATGCAAGACCCGGATTTCGCCGAGATCGTCGGACTCATTTGTAAAGAAGACCCCCGTTTTGATCGCAAAGCCTACGACTTTATCCGTCTCGGGCTCGACCATGCGGTCAAGGAACTCAAGAAGAAGGATTCCGCCCGGGCCGGGAAGTCGCGTCATGTGTCTGGACCGGAGTTACTTGAGGGATTGCGCATCTATGCGCTCGAGCAATTCGGCCCGCTGGCGAAGACGGTCCTGAATTCCTGGGGGGTCAAACGCTGCACCGACTTCGGTGACATCGTGTTCAACCTGATTGAATATAACGTCTTTAGTAAAACGGACAACGACCGCCGGGAGGACTTCTCGGATATCTACTCGTTCGACGACGCCTTCGTTAAGCCGTTTTTACCCACCAAGGGCCGCCGCGGGGCGTCCAGCACGGAAACCGTCGGCTCCGCCTAACCCTAGTTCGCGCGCACTTCCATGGCTCCTTCTCCTTCCGCTGCGGCGGATCTTCGCCTTCTTGACCCTTTCTGGCACGAACCTGTCGACCGCACCGTTCTCCCGAACGGCCTGACCGTCATCCTCAAGCCGGACCGCTCCGCCGCCCTCGCGTCGGTGCAGGTCTGGGTGAAAACGGGCAGCATCCACGAAGGCGAAAAACTCGGAGCCGGGTTGTCGCACTATCTCGAGCACATGCTCTTCAAGGGCACGGAACGGCGCGCGGGCCGCGAGATCTCGGCCACGGTCCAGGCGCATGGCGGCTATATCAACGCCTACACCACCTTCGACCGCACAGTGTATTATATCGACCTGCCGAGCGAACACACCGGCGTGGCGATCGACCTGCTCGCGGATGCCGTGCTGCACTCCACGCTCCCCGCCGATGAAGCGGCGAAGGAAAAGGAAGTCATCCTCCGCGAGATCGCCATGACGAAGGACGATCCGGATAACCGGCTTTGGGATACCCTGTTCTCCACGGCCTTTCGCGATCATCCGTACCGCCAGCCGATCATCGGGCACCGCGATGTTTTTTCGGGCGTGCTTCACGACGACCTAGTCAGCTATTACCGCGCCCGTTACATCCCGAACAACCTGGTCGTGGTGATCGTCGGCGACATCGACGTCGCCGCTACCCGCGCGCTGGTTGTCCAGCATTTCGGCGTGGTCGCCCGCGCGTCCCTTGCACCGGTGCTGGTACCGACTGAGATGCTCCAGCTCGCGCCGCGCTCCGAACATCGCTTTGAAGACGTGGAGGTCACGCGCGCCGCCCTGGCTTGGCCGATCCCGGGCCTCACCCACGACGATGCCCCGGTGCTCGATCTGCTCGCGATGGTGCTGGGCAGCGGGGACAGCTCCGTGCTCTGGCAGGAAGTCCGCGAAAAAACCGGCCTGGTCCACACGATCGATGCCTCGGCGTGGAATCCAGGCAGCACGGGTTTGTTCTGCGTGTCCTTCACCTCCGACGGCGGAAAGCGCGAGGCCGCGACGGCGGCGATCGAAAAGGCCCTGGCGCGTTACGCGGCGAAGGGATTTACCGCGGCCCAGCTGAAGAAAGCACTGCGCCAGCTCGTGGTCGGGGAAATCAACACGCGCAAGACCATGAGCGGCCAGGCCTCGCGCCTGGGCGCGGCGGAAGTGGTGGTCGGCGACCTCGATTACGCCCGGTCGTATTTCGAACGGCTTCGCAGCATCACGCCCGCGGAGCTGCGCCGCGTGCTCAAACTTTACCTGCTGCCGGAACGGCTGACATCGATCTCGCTCAATCCCGCGGCCACGGCGCCGGCCGCGGATGCGCGACTGCACCGCGCCGAAAGCGTGCCGGATTTCCAGCAGGTCACGCTGGCCAACGGCGCCCGCCTCCTGCTCCAGCCGGATCGCCGCCTGCCCAACCTGCACTTCCGCCTGATGATGGAAGGCGGCCCGCTGTTTGAAGACGCGGCCAAGCGCGGTTCGACCGCGCTTCTCGCGACGATGCTCACGAAGGACACGCGCGCCCACAGCTCGGCCGAAGTGGCGCAGTACATCGAGGAAGTGGGCGGGGCGTTTTACCCCTCCTCGGGCAACAATTCCATCGGGTTGGCGGTCGAAGTCCTTCCGCCGGATGCCTTGCGCGGGCTCAATGTGCTGGAGGAGGCGCTCCTGTCGCCTCTGTTCAAGGCGTCGACGTTCGAACTCGAGCGCGAGTCGCAGGTCGCGGCGCTGCAGCAGGACGCCGACGACGTCGTGACCCTGGCGCGCAAACGCGTGCGGGAAAAGTTCTTTGGGTCTCATCCGCTCGCGCTCGACGCCGGTGGCAACGAGGCGGGCGTGAAGGCGCTCAAGCCGACGGACCTCGAGGCGCTGCACCGTCGCCTGTGTGTGGGCCCCAATGTCGTGATGGCCGTCGCCGGCGATTTTGACCCCCGCAAGCTCGGCCCCAAGCTCAAGGCCTTTCTCGCCAAGGTGCCGCGCGGCACGGCGCCGACCTATACCGCGAAATTCACCGGGCCCGCGGAGATCGGGAATTTCGTCGAACAACAACCGCGCGAGCAGGCGGTCGTGCTGCAGGCGTTTCCCGGCACCCGCGCCAATGCGTCGGATTTCTATATCAGCGAAGTCGCGGACGAATTGTTCAGCGGCATGGCCTCGCGCCTGTTCGAACGCGTCCGTGAGGAAAAAGGCCTGGCCTATTTCGTGCGTTCGGGCCGCGTGACCGGGCTGGACTGCGGCATGTTTTATTTCTTTGCCGGGACCCAGCCGGGCCGCGAGGCGGATGTGCTGGCCGAGATCGATGCGGAAATTGCGCGGGTCCAACTCGGTGGGGTCGAACCCTCGGAGTTGCTCCGCTGCCAGACGCGGCTGAAGGCGGCGCGCCGCCAGGGCATGCAGACGAATTCGGCCCGCGCCCAGCAGGCGGCGCTCAACGCCCTGCAGGGCCAGCCGATCAACGACTGGCGGAATTACGACGCGCGCGTCGACGCCGTGACGATCGCCGATCTCGCCGCGTTCGCGCAGGCGCATTTCCAGCACCAGGCGCGGACCCAACTCGTGGTGAAACCCTGAGGGCAGCCTGATGGTGAAATTCCGCGTCGCGCTTCCCCTCCGGCCCGGGCCGGCAGTGACTTGGCTTGGTTCGCCATGACCACGCTGGCGGATCTTTTCCCGGCGGGCGACTACCGCTTCCATCTCACGCTCCGTCGCGGAGCTCCTCGTGATTTTTTCGGCGCCCAGGATCCCAGCGGCCGTATCCTCGCGGAGCGCGCCCGCTGGATCGCCGAGAATCCGGCGCGCCATGTCGCGCTGCTCCCCGCCGGCGAGGCGCTCTTGGCGGAAGTGGCGGACATCGCCGCAGCGGAGTGGGGGTACGGGCGTTTTTCCACTGCGGCGGAATTGGGCGAGCGACTCGAACCGGACATGTTGCTGCTGTCACCGGACGCGACCGGGGCGTTTCGGTTGCAGGGTGGGGCCCTATGTTTCCCGACGGGTTGGGCCTTGGAAGACAAACTCGGGCAGTCGATGGATTTTATCCACGGAGCGGTGCCCGGCCTGAACGCCGCGCTGGCTTCGCCGATCCATCAATTTCTTTCGCGGCTCAAACCGGGCGTCGCATTTTTTCGCGACAACTGGGGCGTCGTCGCCAGCGACGAATTGAACCTGCACCCGGCGCGGCAGATTGCGGCCCCAAGCCTGCCCCTCGATCTCGAACACCTCTGGCTGCGCGTCGAACACCAGGCGTTGCTCGCCCTGCCGCACACGAAAGGTGTGCTGTTCGGGATTCGCATCGCGCTTCATCGCCTCGACGAAGTCGTCCGCGATCCGACTGTAGCCGCAGGTTTTCGCCACGCACTCGCGACGATGCCGCCTGAAATGGCCGTCTATAAGCGACTCGATGGCATTCGTGAAAAATTAATCGAATGTGTCTCGAACAGGGCTGGATTTTGATTTTGGCGCGGCCCAGCTTCCGCGCCGAATGAAAACCTCAATCCCCAAACTGATAGTGGTCTCGAGCCTCGTGACGATTGCCGCGATCGTGGCAGTACCGGCGGTCAACGCCGCCGAAGAGAAGACGGATGCGGCGGCGCGGAAAGCCCAGCGCGAAGCCGAGATGGTGAAGAAGTACGACGCGAACCAGGACGGCAAACTGGACGACGTCGAGCGGGCCGCGAGGAAGCTCGATCGTGAAAAGGCGAAAGCCGAACGCGACGCGAAGAAGCGGGACCGCGCGGAGCGAAAGCCCGACAGCGACGAGAAGTAAATTCTTTCGACCCTGCACCGAACCATGCGGCCCCGGCGGAAACGCCGGGGCTTTTTTTGGAAGTAGCGCAGGCGGCCCGCCTGCTCAGGGTATCGAACCCCCCGATCCGTTTGAACAGAAGGCAACCAAGGTAACGAAGAGGTTCTGGTTCGCGAAGTCGTTCGTGGCCCTTCACGAAATAGGGTTTGGGAACTCTCGATCCCAAGTCGTCAATGGCACGATCGGTTTCGCGAGCCGGAACCTCTTCGTTACCTTGGTTGCCTTCTGTTCAAAATCTTCCGGTTCGCGGGGCTCTTTCCCGGAGCAGGCGGGCCGCCTGCGCTACTTCAAACTCCTGATTTCGGGGCTTCGGCGGCGCCGCCGTTCCATTTCAGTTTCGCGCGCACGACCGAGAAATGGGAGTAATCCAGCCGCTGCGCGAGCGGCAGCTTCAGCTTCGAAATCGAGATCTCCACCGGCGACCCGATGCCGACCTTCAGGTTGCGCTGGCCATCCAACGCCACGAGTAACCGCGACGTGATCGTGCGGTTGAACACGCGCAGCTTCACATTTTCGCGGAAAATGATGGAGCGGTTGCTCAGCGTGTGCGGGCAGATCGGGGTCATCGCGATGACTTCCGCCGCCGGATGGACGAGCGGGCCGCCGGCCGATAGATTGTACGCGGTCGAACCCGTCGGCGTGGAAAAGATGAGGCCGTCGCAGTAGTAATCCGTGACGAGCTCGTTGTCGGCGACCACTTCGAGCCGCACGAGGCGTGAATTGACCTCGTCCTTGATCAGCACGTCGTTGAGCGCGAGGTCGTGCGCGCCGCGGCCCGTCGAGCATTCGAGCATCGAACGCTTCTCGACCTTGAACCCGCCCGCGAGCACGTCCGCAAAATGGGCGCGCGCCTCGTCGGCGGAAAATGTGGTGAGGAAACCAAGACTCCCGCGATTCACCCCGATGATTGGCACCTGCTCGCGCACCGCCTCGCGCGCGACACCGAGCAGCGTGCCGTCGCCGCCGATCACGCAGCAGGCGTCGAATCCCTTCAGAAACCCCGGGGTGACGGGAAAACGCGTCGTCAACTTCAGCTTCGCCCCGCTCTCCTTTGCGATGGCCATGAGCGTGCGGGCGAGTTCGACGGCGCCGGTTTTGTCCTCGTTGATGACAAAGGCGAGTTTGCGGATGGGCTTCATGCGCCCTGACGCTACGCAGAACCGCCGCTGGGAGAAAACCTAAATTCGCCCGGTGGAATGTGTTGAGCGGATCAGACCGCGTTTAATCGCCGACGGAGTCAAACTGCGTCTTGGGGGCAAGCCGCGCCACCTTGCGACTTCGTCGCCGATTCAGAAGAGCGCGGCGCCAGCCGCGGGTGGAACGCGTTGTCCCTAACGCGTTGAGCGGATCAGACCGCGTTTAGTCGTCGACGGAGTTAAATAAGCGCCTTGCGAGAAGTCGCTCCACCTGAGAAGTCGTTCCACCGTCACTTCACCTTGCGGCGCAGCACCAGGAGAAACTCGCGGTTGCCGTCGGCGCCGGTGAGCGGGGAGTCGATCGAACCGACGAGCGACGAATCGGGCAGCTCCGCGAGGGCGAAAGCCCGCACGGCGGCGAGCGTCGCCTCCTGGACGGCGGTGTCGCGAATCACGCCGCGACCTTTGTCGACCTCGGTCTTGCCCGCCTCGAACTGCGGCTTCACGAGCGCGATGAGCGTCCCGTCCGCGCGAAGGCAGGGCCACACGGCGGGCAGCACGGACTTCAGCGAAATGAAGGAGAGGTCCATCACAACGACGTCGAATTCCGTGCGCGGAAGGTCGGTGGGTTTGAGATGGCGCGCGTTCACCTTCTCCAGGTTTGTCACGCGTGGATCGGCCCGGAGCTTGGCGTGCAGCTGGGCCCGTCCGACATCGACGCAGACGACGTCGGCGGCGCCCGCCTGCAGCGCGCAGTCGGTGAACCCGCCGGTCGACGCGCCGACGTCGAGCACGTGCGCCCCCTTGAGGTCGATCGAAAAATGCGTGAGGGCGCCGAGCAATTTCTCGCCGCCCCGGCTCACAAAGCGCGGCGGTTGTTCGACGTTCAGCTCGAAATCCGCGGGGAAATCCTTGCCCGGCTTGTCGAGTCGTTCCGTGCCGTGTCGCACCCGCCCAGCCATGACGAGGGCCTTGGCCTGTGCGCGCGTGACAGCGAGGCCTCGTGTGACCAGCAGCTCATCGAGACGGAATTTTTCGACCGGCATGGGCGTTCACATGGGCACGCCGACCGCGTCCAGGAAGGCGCGGGCGATGATCGCATGGCCGGTGATGTTCGGGTGCACGCGATCCCAGGCGAGGGCGTTCGCGTGCACGTGTTCGAGCACGCCATCGAACGCCGCCTGGGTGTCGACGAACATCGCGCCGTGGCGCGCGGCGGTTTCCCGCATGATCGCGCCATATTCATCCATGCGGCTGCGCATGCGGTCGGCGCGGTTCGGCTCGATATAAAACGGCGACATCAGGACCATGCCCTTCACGCTAGGACGGGTTTCCGCCACCAGTTCGTCGAGGGTCTGCGCGTAGACTTCCGCGAGCACGTGGATTTCCTTTTGGCGAGGCAGGTCGAATTGGCGCCAGACGTCGTTCACGCCGATCATCACCACCAGCCAGTCCGGCTTCAGCGCAAGGACGTCGGTTGACCAGCGCGCCTTGAGATCGAGCACGGTGTTGCCCGAGGAGCCCATGTTGACGACGCGGATGGCGTGCGCGGGTTTGATCGCGCCGAGGAGTCCTTCGACCAGGGCGACGTAACCTTTTCCCACCGCGCCGAAAAGGCCCTCGCCGATCGGGCGGGCGCGTTCGCAGTCGGTGATCGAGTCACCAATGAAGAGGAGTTTGCTGTGAGGCGCGATTTTCATCCGCGCGCAGCGTAGCGATGGCGCCGGGCCTGACCAGCCAATCGTCGCGGGCGAACGCGTTCGCCGCGCTTGCCTCGCGCGCGACGTTTCGGCTCTGTTTTTTCCACCCCAACCCCATGCGCTCACTCCTTCGATTTTCCCTCCTCGTCTTCGCGTTCTCGTTCGTGATCGCGCGCACCTGGGCCGCCGGGCCGAGCTACACGATCGCCGTGATCCCGATGGGGAACACGCATGAGTATTGGAAATTGATCCACGCCGGCGCCTTGAAAGCGCAGGCCGAGTTGAAGGCCCAGGGCGTGCAGGTCGAAGTGATCTGGAAGGGACCGCTGCGGGAGGATGATCGCGACCAGCAAGTGCAGGTCGTGGAAAATTTCATTGGCCGCCGCGTGAACGGCATCGTGCTCGCACCCCTCGACCAGCGCGCACTGGCCGCACCGGTGGAGCAGGCGACGAGGGCGGGGATTCCCGTCGTCGTGGTCGATTCCGGCCTGAAGTCGACGGCCGCGGTGAGCACGATCGCGACGGACAATCGCGCCGGTGGCCGCCTCGCGGCGCGGCGATTGGGCGAAGTGATGCAGGGTCGCGGGAACGTGATCCTCCTGCGGGTCGTGGTGGGATCGGCGAGCTGCGAGGCGCGCGAGGCGGGGTTCCTCGAGGAAATCCAGGCTTCATACCCGGCGATCAAAATCATTTCCTCGAACCAGCACGGCGGCGCCACGCGCGAGACGGCGATGGCTGCATCGCAGAACCTGCTGAACCGTTTCGGAGGACAGGTGAACGGCATTTTCACCCCCAACGAATCCACCATGGCGGGCATGCTGCTCGCCTTGAACAACGCCGGGCTCGGTGGCGGCAAAGTGAAATTGGTGGGCTTCGCGAACAGTGAAAAATTCGCCGATGCCTTGACGCGCAACGATCTTCAAGGACTCGTGCTGCAGGATCCCGTGAAGATGGGTTACCTCGGCGTGAAGAGCGTCGTCGAAGTGCTCCAGGGAAAAAAGGTGCCGGCGGAAATCGACACGGGTGTCCGCCTGGCGACGAAGGAGAATCTCGGCGATCCTGCTATTCTGGCGCTGATGCGGGCGCCCGCGGAGTGAGATTGACGACGGAAGATGTGGCGCTTCAAGCGCTCCGGGCCAAAGCCTTGGATGCGAGTGAGCGTTCGATTGCGCCGATCAAATCCATCGCCGGTGAACCTTTTCCGATGAAGGCATTGGCTCCGCCGGCGCGGGCCTTGGACTCAGTTTCCGGATTCAGGTCGCCGGTGAAAAAGAGGATCGGGAAATTCGCGCCGCCCTCACGCAGGTAAGCCTGCAGCTCGAGTCCGCTCATGCCGCCGAAATTGACATCGAGGACGAGGCAGTCGGTGAAATCGGACGAATCCAAATAAGCCTCGGGAGTGGCGTAGCAGCGGCAGTTGTAACCATGCGCGCCAAGCATCAGGGGAATCGATTCCCGGATCCACGGGTTGTCGTCGACCATGATCACCAGGGGACTGGCGGCCCGCGCCGTCGCGCCAAAAACCGATGGCGTCGATCCGGTCCGCTCCAGGAGATTGGAGCCGGGCTCGATCGAGTGGTAGTTTTCTGAGCCTGCGGACATGCCCGTTGTATCGGCACGACCACGAAAGAGGCGGAGGAGTTTTCACGGGCGGTGAGGAAAGATTTCCCTCAAGTCACCCCATCTTTGAATCTCGCGCGATATCCCAACCTCCGAACATCCGCGTCCATTCGCGGCTAACAAAAATAATTCCTGGGAGGCAGACCCGGAATTCGGCGCCTGGGATTTATCCTTCGCGGAGCGCGGCGAGTTCGCCGCGCAGTTTCTGCGCGAAGGCCTGCATCGGTTCCTCGATGTCGACGAAGTAGGGGCGAGTCCCCGTTTCCTCCGCGATGATGTCCCAGCCGGGAAGTTCCTCGAACGAGGTTCCACCTTCCTGGATCAGGGATCCGCTGAAGCCAAAGCCGTACGCCTTGGCGAGGTAGTTCGCGATCGAAACCACGGCGACTTCAAAGCGGTGGTTCACCGCGAGCTGGGGGTCGGCGTGGTGCTTGATCACCTGGATGATCGAGTCGCCGAGTTTGTTCTGCTCCCCGAAAGCGACCCCCGCCTCGCTGTGGTCAACCCCAAGCCGGAGGCGTTCGACGTTCTCCAATAAATTATTTTCCTTCCACGATTCCACCAGGACCGCCTTGTAATCGTCGGGCACGAGGGTCGAGAGCACGATCTTGCCGACGTCGTGAAGCAGGCCGGTCAGGTAGACCACCGAGCCGTCCTGGTTGCGCACCAGTTTCTCGAGTTTTTCGGCGATGGCGGCGGTACCCAAGGCGTGAACCCAAAGATGGCGCCAATCCAAGCCGGAGCTGGTGGAGCTTGCGTTGTTGAGGATGAAGACGGCGTCGGCGGCTTTGCGAACGCGTTCGACCCCGAGCATCTGCACGGCGACGCCGAGGTTATCGATCCGCTGCTCGGAACTGACCTCGACCGAATTCGCCATGCGGAGGATGCGGACGGAAAGCGCCTGGTCCTTGGCGACCGATGCGACCACTTCTTCAACGGTGACATCGGGGCGGCTCATTGTCCGCGAAAATCCCTGCGCCAGCATTGAGAGCGCGGGGATCTGGTGAAGCTCCTTGAGATTGTTCAGGATGCGCGCGCGGATCAGGGCGACGGGTTGCTGCGGGGCGACCGCTGCGAGCAGGTGCATTTTCAGGATCTGGCGCAGCGCGGCCTCGGGCTCGTCAATCTTGGTGTCGGTGGCCGCCGGGCGCGGCACGGCCCGATTGGGCACGCGTTTCAGGACGGTGACATTGTGGGGGGCAGATGCGTCCACGACGGTCGCATGATTGTCGCTGAAGAGACGTCCGAAAAAGGATTTGGCCATGAGGAAACGGAGGAAAGTCCGCGGTCCTTTAATCGACGCACCCGGCGGCGAACTGAGAACATTTCCAAGGTTTCTCGCTTGCCGTTTGGCCTACTTCTCCGGTCGAGCCCCAATCTTTGTTACCAAGACACAGAGAGGTGGGGTGAGGTCACGGAACAAGGCAGGAAAAACGCATGCGAGCCGAGAGCGCCAGGTTCTGGGCACAAAAAAACGCAGGGCGTGAAGCCCTGCGTGGGAAAGCACCGATTACGACTTCGAGCGAAATCCGCCCATCAGGTAAATAATCAGGCAGACGATCAGGATGAGGCCGATGCCGCTGCCACCGTAAACCGGGCCGCCGACATAAAATCCGCCGCCGCCGAAGAGAAGGAGCAGGATGATGATAAGGAGAAGTGGATTCATGCGGGCTTGGTAGCCTGTTTCGGTCGTCGGTTCCAAGATCGGGTGCGATCGTGGACGAAAACGATGCGAAGCCGGTGAGAAACTCCCAGCGCTGAGCGACCCGACCCGCGTTTAAACGCCGACGAAGTCGAACAACGCGGTGCGGAGAACGCGTTCCACCTTTCGGAAATTCAAAGCTTCACCGGAGCTTGGAGCTCTTTCCTCCCGCTCTCAATTCGCCACCAGCGGAAACATCTCGGTGTCGAGCTTGTGCCCTTCGGGCAGCGCCAAAGGATCGGTTACGGGATGCGAGACTTTGTGATAGGTCGTGCCGTCGGGCATGTAGATGATGGCGATCGCCTCGCGCATGCCGTCGGAACGGTTGGGGCCGGCATAGTGAAACGTCATGCCGTTGTGCACCGTGCAGGAGCCGGCCGTCAACGGGCACGTCACCGGCTTGATGCCTTTGGTCTGGGGCGCGACCGCATGCAAATCCTGCGGATTGGCCAGGTTCACCGGCTCGATATCCAGCATCTTCTGCGTGCCGGGGATGAACGACATGCAGCCGTTGTGAATCGTCGTGTCCTGCAGCGCGATCCAGATGGTCAGCTGGTGCATCTTCTGCTGATGCGGCCAGTACGGGGTATCCTGGTGCCACGGGGTCTTCGCGCCGGTGTGCGGTTCCTTGAAGAGCGCGTGGTCGTGCCAGAGACGCACGCTCAGGCCGCTCAGCTGGGCTGCGATCCGGCCGAGCTTGTGGCTCAGCACAAACGGCTTCACGTCGGGATAACGGTGCCAGAGGTTGACGCACTGGATGAAAATTTGCTCGTAGCTGTTTTTCTGCCGGTTGGGGTCGACGTTTGCCGTGTCTTTTTTCACGGCGTCGTTCACGGCCGTGCGGAAGGCGGTGAGCTCGTCACCAGTGATGACATTGTCCAGTTGAATGTAACCGTCGCGTTGGTAAGCGGTGACCTGCTGGATCGAGAGGGGGTATTCGTCGTTCATGGTGGCGCCGATCATAGCCCATCCTGGCTTTTGGCGCTTGAACGGCTTGGCCTTAAACTTGAACGTTTCCGTCATCAAACCGACTTTCACGATCAACCAAGCTGTGGTGCGCCTGAGTGCGACTCATCCCGTCAACGTCGAGCAGGTCGCGGTGGTCGCGGACATCGCGCCGCACGACCACGATTACTACGAGGTCAGCGTGGTGCTGCGCGGTCGCTGTCGGCACCACACGGTCGAAGGCGTGCAGGAGCTGGAGCGCGGTTCGGTGATCGTGGTGGCGCCCGGTGGCGTCCACGCATTCTCGCGGCCGCGCGGTGTCGAGTTCATCAATCTCTATTACCTGGCGGAGTGGTTGGCGGCGGGATGGCGCGAGCAATGGGCGGAGCGGGGCTTGGTGCCGCTGTTTTTGGCGCAGCTTTTGTTTCGCCGGGCGGAGCGTCCGCGGGTCGCGGTGTTTCAACTTGAGCCGCCCACGGCGGCGGCGGTGGCGAATGAACTCGACGAGATCCAGCGCGAGCTCGGCGCGGCCCAGCCGTCGCCGCTGTTCGTGAAAGCGTCGCTGCTCAAGCTGCTGGTGCGGTTGTCGCGCGCCGGCGGCGCGACGAGCGAGGAATTTTCGCCGCCGGTCTGGGCGGTGATGCACGGGATCGAGACGGCGATCGAGAACGGACGGCCCTTCGATCGGTCGGCGCAGCTGCGCGCCTGGCCGGTCACCGCGGACCATGGGAGCCGGCTTTTCCGGCGCGCGACGGGTTTCGCGCCATTGGAATATTACCAGCGTCGCCGCGTGCATCACGCGTGCGCGCGGCTGTTGGATGGAGAGCGGACCGTCACGCAGGTCGCGATGGACCTCGGCTTCGCCGACGCGGCGCACTTCAGCCGGCTGTTTCGAAAATATGCCGGCCTCACGCCGCGGTCATATCGGCAGAAGTATGCCGCGGACAGCTGAAGGCTGAGGGATGAAGGTTGAAAGGAAGCTCTCCGGTTTCGCGGCCGCCCTTCCACTTTCCCTCTTCAACCATCGTTGCCCGGCAGGCGCTGCCGCGCCGGTGACCAGCACGTGGTGCGTCCGCCGATTTCCGCGCGCATGAGGAGGGCGCCGCTGAGCGGATCGCGGCCGCCGGCCTCCCAGCGGTGACGGAACAGCCAGGTCGTGGGAATGTTCACATTCAAATCCTTCGGCAGCTGCCGGCCGCGTCCAGCAATGGCGTTGAGCGCCAGGCGGCAGACCTTGCGACATTCGCGCCAGAGCGAGCGGATTTCCGCGGGATCGAGGGAGCCAGCCGCCCGGCGCGGATGAATCGCGGCGCGCCACAGGATTTCGTCGGCCATCCAGTTGCCGACCCCGGGAAAACGCTCCTGCATCAGGAGCACGGCTTTGATGGGCGCGCGGCCACGACGCTGGAGGAAGGCAGCAACGACGGCCGCGGTGAAATCCTTCGAGAGAATCGCCGGTGCGATGTGCGTCCACCAGCGCGGCGGTTGTTTGCCGTGGTGAAACTGCACGCGTCCAAACATGCGGGGATCGTTGAACACGAGGACCTGCCGCTTCATCTCCAGCGCGAGGTGATCGTGTTTGCGCGGCGCGTAGTTCGAAGGCTCGACGCGGAGCTCCCCGCTCATCCCGAGGTGCACGCCGAGCCAGGCGTCACCGCTGAAATGGAAGAGCATTTGTTTCGCCCTCGCCTCCGAGGAAACCAATTTGGCGCCCGTGAGCGCATGCCTGATCGCCGCCGGGTCGGCGCCACGAAAAATTTTCGCCCCGGGATGCAATTCGACTTTCAGCACGCGCTGGCCGGCACCGGCGAGATCCCAGCGCTTCCGGAAAAATTCAACCTCGGCAAGTTCAGGCATGATTAAAGAAATCCAACTGACCTAGGTTCGGACTCCGCATTCGTGTCCATTCGTGGTTACAAAAAACCGCCTTATGTGAGCGTGGCGGCGAAGTCGGCAAAGGTGGCGAAGACGGGGATGCGGTGGAGTTCGATCTCGGCGAGGGTTCGCGGGTCGACTTTGCCGGTGGCAACCGCGGCGACGTTCACCTTCGCCGCCAAGCCTGCGCCGAGGTCCGCGGCGGAATCGCCGACCATCCAGCACTGTGCCGGGTCCAGCCGGTGCTGCTCGATTTTCTCCAGGATAAAACGCGGCGAGGGCTTGCGGTAGACTACCGGCTGGCCCGGCGCCTCGGGTGCAATGCAGACCCCGGCGAACAGTGGAGAGCCCAAGCCGAGCAATTCCTCCATGCGTGCGTTGACGCGCAGCGTGTCGTCGAGCGTGTGATAGCCGCGACCGATGCCCGACTGGTTGGTAAAGAGGAATAATTTGTAGCCGAGCAACCGCGCGCGTTGCAGGCCGGCGGGCACGCCGGCGACGACCTCGACCCCGGCGGGATCCGACAGGTAAACCTTGTCGAGGATAAGCGTGCCGTCGCGATCAAGGAAGAGGGCCTTCATGCGGTCAGTGATTCCAAGATCAAAGATTCACGGGACTGCGCGATCCTCGCAACGATGTCCCGGAAATTTGCGGCCAATAATTCCGTCTACGAAGCGTGGGTGACATACTCCGTGAGCTCCGCGGGGGTCACCGTGGCGGTGCCGATCTTGCCCACGACCACGCCCGCGGCGGCGTTGGAGAAATGCGCGGCCTGGTCGAGTTTCGCTTTCGCCGTGAGCGCGAGCACGAGCGCGGCCAGCGACGTATCGCCCGCGCCGGAGACATCAAAGACTTCCCGCGCAGCCGTGGGGATGGTCTTCAGGATTCGGCCGCCTTCGCTCAGCAGCATGCCGTCTTCGCCGAGCGTGATGACGAGATTCCTGGTCCGATACATCTGGTGCAGCTTGGCGCAGACTTCCGCCGCGGGATAAGGCGTGTGCGGCGGCAGCTCGATGCCGGCCAGCTGGAGCGATTCGCGCTTGTTCGGCGTGATCAGGTCGAGGTCGCGGAAAGCGAGCGCGCGGCGCGGCTTGGGGTCGAGCGCGATGAATTTTCCCGCGACGCGCGCGAGGTCGGCGACGCGATTCACCAGGTCATCGTTGAGGACGCCCTTGGCGTAGTCGGACAGGATAACCGCGTCGCAGGCGGCGATTTCCTTCGAGAGCAAATCCTCCGCCTGCGTGGCGGTGAAGCGGTAGGCCGCGGGCGGCGACTCGCGGTCGATCCGGCAAAGCTGCTGCCGCTGGACCATCACGCGGGTCTTAACGATCGTCTGCCCGGTCCCGGGCGTGCTGATGGTCGTGATATTTTTTTCGGCCAGGGTCTGGCGAAGTTTTCGGCCGGCGTCGTCGTCGCCGAAGAATCCGGCGACCGTGCACTTCGCGCCGAGGGCGGCGATGTTGAGCGCGACATTCCCCCCGCCGCCGGCGGTCCAAGTTTCGCGCTCGATATCGATCACCGGCACCGGCGCCTCCGGCGAAATCCGCGTGGCGTCGCCCCAGATATAGCGGTCGAGCATCACGTCGCCGACGACGAGGATGCGCAGCTTAGCGATCTTCCGGAGCAGGGTGGGCAGGCCTTTTATCGCAGTTCCCATTCGTAGTGGTAGTTGGAGAGCATTTTCGGCGCGCGCGCGGTCACCTGCACCACATCCTCGATGCGGCAGCCGCCCAAGCCCGGATAATAAAGTCCCGGTTCAACCGTCACCGCGGTGCCCAGCTTCAAGGCCACCGCTGCGGTGCTGTTCAAGCGCGGAGCTTCATGGATGGCGAGGCCAAGTCCGTGGCCGGTGCCGTGGATGAATCCAACCGAGCCCGATTTGGTGCGCCGCGTCTTGTAGCCGGCGGCGGCGAAAGTATCGAGGACCTGCTGGTGCACCGCGCGGCCCTCGACTCCGGCGCGCACTGTTTTCAGCGCGGCGCGCTGGGCTTCGCGGACCGTGGCGACGAGCCGGCGCTGGGCGTCGCTCGCGCGGCCGCGGAGGAAAGTGCGCGTCATGTCGCCGAAATAGCCGGTCGCAACGACGCGCGGGAAAATATCGACCACGATCAATTCATTCGGCCGCAGCGGCCCGGTGCCGCGCTCATGGGGATCGCAGGCCTGGTCGCCCCCGGCGACGATGGTGCTCAGCGACAGGCCGCCCCCGCGCAGGATGGCGCTCTCGATCGCGAATTTCACATCCTCGGAGGTCAGCAAGCGCCCGCCGCTCATCAGCCGATTTCCTTGGCGCCGCGCGCCCCGCAAGGCCGCCTCGGCCGCGGCGAGGCCGATCGCGCTGAGCCGGTTGCCTTCGCGGATGGCTTTCGCCTCGTCGGCGGATTTTATTTCGCGCTCCGGAAAAAGCGGGCCGTCCGCGAGCTCGAGCCGCAACCCCAGCTCCCGGAGCCGGATGAAGAGCGCGGCGGGAAAATCATCGGCCACGCGAAAGCGGCGGACGCGGTAGTGGCCCGAGACTTCGGCAATGATCTCGGCGACGCCGGCCTTGCGGCGCGGATGGCGCGCATCGGCGCGGGCGCGCCAGTCCTCGAGCGGGAGGACCGTGTCGAACGTGCGCGCTTTTTTGACGCGGCCAAATTCGAGGGCGCTTTGGAGGGTCAGGCGCCTCTTCCCGACGCCAAAGGCGATGAAGGGATCATGGACCTCGACGCCGCTGAAGTAGAGCTGGTCGGAACTGGTGCCCGTGTCGGCAAAAAGGAGAGGCGGAGGAGAAGAGCGAGCCACGAGATAGTGAGGTTGAAGTGAACGGCTGCCGTGATTAGCCAACGTCCCTGTGAAAAACGCAAATCCGGTTTCGTGGCACACGATGTTCGCGGTGGTTTCCGCGGCGATGCTGGTCGCGTGCGGGAAACCGTCCGCGGCGAAATCACCCAGCATCCCGCCGCTGCCCGGCGCGGCGCCCGCGGGGCCGACGGTGGAGCGGTATTCATATGACGTGGTCGCGGCGTGGCCGCACGACCGCTCGGCGTTTACGCAGGGCTTGGTTTTTCGCGGAGGGAGTTTTATCGAAAGCACGGGGTTGAATGGGCGATCCAGCCTGCGCGAGGCCGAAGTGACGTCGGGTCGCGTGCTCAAGCAGGTGCCCGTTGCAGCCGAGTATTTTGCCGAGGGCCTGGCGGTGCTCGGCGATCGCGCGTACCAACTTACCTGGCAAAATCACCGCGGGTTCATTTACGACGTCGACACGTTCCGCCGGGAAGGGACGTTCGAATATTCCGGGGAAGGCTGGGGCCTGACGACGGATGGGCACGCGCTGGTCCTGAGCGATGGCACCTCGCGGATCCGTTTCATCGATCCCGCGAATTTCAAGGTGCTCCGCAGCATCGACGTGACGTTGGACGGAAAGGCGGTGGACCGGTTGAACGAGCTGGAATGGATCAACGGGGAAGTCTTGGCGAACGTGTGGCAGACGGATCAGATCGTGCGCATCGATCCGGCGACGGGCCGGGTGCGCGGCATCATCGATTTTTCCGGGTTGCTACCCCAGTCGGAGCGCGACCGCACGACGGACGTGCTCAACGGCATCGCCTACGATCCGGCGACGGACCGGCTTTTCGTGACAGGCAAGAACTGGCCGAAAATTTTCGAAGTCAGGCTGAAAGTCAGCGCGAAGCGCTAGTGTCCTGTACTGGAATATTGGGGTTCACTGCGCGGAGATTTTTCGTTGCAAACCTAGACAGACATAGAGAGATCATCGGAGATGCGCTTGAGGAGTTTTCCAGTGGCCATACTGCTTATGGTGGTCGTGCATTCGCTAGCGGGATCCGTTGCGGCCGAACGGAGCATGGAAGTCGCAGTGCGGTCCGGGATCGACATGGCGGACAAGCGCAAGCGGGACAAAGACCCAGCCTATGCCAGGGATGGCCAAAGGCGGCCCCGGGTTTTTCTTCTCGGCAGCGTCCGGGAATCCAAGGATGGAATCAAGCTGCCCTACCTGGTCGATGCCGCGGCGATCGCAGCAGAGCTCAAGCGAAAGCTGATTTCCCAAGGGTTCAGGCCCATCCGTCCCGGCGAGACCCCGGAGACGGTGATCACGGCGGAATACGGGATGGGCCGTCTGCCCAATCCCTACAGCGACGAAAACGCCGGCACCATTCCCTTGGGCGGCACGAGGCCCGAACGCATGCACCTCGACGACAAGGCCTACAATAACCTGTCGGACAGCGACATTCTCACCGAATGGCGGGACCTCAGCCTCGACCCTAACCGCACGAAGGCCGTCAGGGCAGACGCGCCCGAGCTCATCATCCAGGTCAGGGCGTGGAAATATCCTCCGCCGGCCAATCCCAAGAAAAAGCCCACGATGCTTTGGATGACGACCATGCATGTCGACGATCCCGAGCACCGGAACCTCAATCAGATCTACAAGGAGCTGTTGGCGAAAGGCTCGCCTTACTTCGACCAGCACATCGAACGCGGCCACGAGTTAATTCTCGATACCGGCATTCCTGAAGGCACGGTCAAAATCGGGGAACCCACCGTCGTTCAACCGAAGCCATAGGCGGGGAGACCGGAGCGGGCAAAATCACGGTGTGCTTGGCCAGGCTGAGTCCACGCGACCTTCGATCTACGGAGCAGGCGGGCCGCCTGCGCTACTCTTTCGGAATCTCGTTGTCGGTCCGGAGCATCAGGACCGGGGTCTTGGTTTTCACCCAGATTTCATGGTCCTTGAAATGCTTGGCCGGGAGATTCTCGAATGCTTCGCCGACGGTCTTGACCGGCAGGAGCCGGCCTTTTTTCGAGGCGTTGAAATCGTAGGCCGCGCGAAAGACCCGGTCGGGCGTGGTGACGACGCTTTCGTTTTCCGGCAGCTGGATCACCCAGCCCACAAAGTCGTGCTTCGGGAGTTTTCCCTCGGGATCGGACACCACGATGGCGAACTGTTTCTTCACCGCCGGCGGCTTTTCCTCCTCGTTGTCGGGCTGGACCGCGAGGTTCATCTCCTCGATCACACGGCGAAGGGTGGTGGGGTCGATTTGGTTCTTCTTGAGGATCTCTGCGACTTTGCTGACGTCGATTTTCGGCATGGTGTTTTCCGTTTAAGGAACCACGAATGGACACGAATGAAAGGGAATGTAAAGGCAGGCGAATTTGGATTTCGGATTGCGGGTTTGGGATTTCAGATTGCCGGAACCGGATCCCGTAAAGTTCGGGGTTTCCGGCGACTTTTCGTGCCGGTGCGGGCCTTCACGCCGGGCGCGGCTCGTTTCCCATGAGCGACGAATATTTCGACGTCGTTAATGACCGCGATGAGCCGGTTGGGCGGGAGCGGCGGTCCGAGGTGCACGCGCGGGGACTGCGTCACCGGGCGGTGCTGATCTTCGTGTTCAACGCCGCCGGGCAGGTGTTTCTCCAGAAGCGTTCGATGCGCAAGGACGTTTCGCCGGGTTTATGGACGGTTTCGTGCTCGGGACATGTCGATGCCGGGGAGGACTACGACGCGGCGGCGAAACGCGAACTGGGCGAAGAGCTCGGCCTCCATCGGGCCGAGCCGCCGTCGCGCTGGTTTCGCGTCGAAGCCTGCGCGGAGACGGATTGGGAATTTTCCTGGATTTACCGGACGCGCTCCGAGGGGCCGTTCGTGCTCCATCCGGAGGAAATCGAATCCGGCGAGTGGGCGACGCCGGAGGAAATCAACCGCCGGTTGCGCGAGCGACCCGGCGAGTTCTGCCCGGGGTTCCGGTGGATCTGGTCACTGCTCGCCCGGCACGTAGAAGGACGGGCCGTTGCCGGTCACACGCCGGCCTGAAATTTTCCCCGGGCCGAAGTTTTCGCTCAGGCGTTTGATCTCGTCGAACTGCTTGTTGGTGATCAGCCGGCGCGGCACGCGTTTGTCCGCCTCATAGATCAGCCGCTCGCGATCGTCGTCGTTCGGCGTGTAAGGAAGCCACGAGGTGTGGTGTCCCTGGTGCATGGTCCATTCGATGTTCCCACCGTGCACGATCGCGCTGACTTGGAATTTCTTCCCGTCCTCGCCCTTGTTCCACCAGCCAAACTCGATGCTCATGCCCCATGTGACGCGCAACCCCGCGAAGCCGCAAGCGTTAGGTAGCGCCGGCCTCCCACCGACTCCCGGCGGCGGGGCCGAAGGATTGCGCGTTGGAAATTCTACGCTCTTCGCAGGGGAAATTCCTTCACGACCGGCCCGGCGTGGAATTTCCCGCGGCGGGAAACAATCGAGCGGACCTGAAGCCGGTCCGTGAGGACGTCAACGAGCCAGCCGCCCAGCGGAGGCGTGAAAGAGCCCGTGTTAATGACGACCACGCCATTCGGCGTGAGCCAGAATCCAGGGCGGTGGATGTGGCCGATGACGATGAAGTCGGCGCTCGGCCGATGGCGACGCGCGAGGGCGGCGGCCAAGCCGGGCGCACGCTTCCAAGCGCGGAGGACATGGAGAATGCGCAACGGAGGCCAGACCGTGTCCTTCAAGAACCCCACGGCGTATTTCAATGCGTTGCGCTCGGATTGGTGACGCTGGGGGATCGAGGCGGCGACGCGACGGTAGGCCCCGAGACGGGGATCGAGAGCGTCGCGCGCCGAAGGTTCAAGCAGCGCGATCTCCTCCGCAATCCGGCGCCGGACAAACGGCGCGTCCTGGCCCCAGGGGACGAGTTCCTCGAAGATGATGTCGCCGTGGGTCACGAAGACCTGCCCGTCAGCCAGGTCCAGGGTGTGATGCGTGGAGATATCGGGATCGTGGTTTCCCGTGATGAACGTGGTCGGCACGCCGGTGGAAGCGAAAAACTTCCTGGTTTCCTCCTGCAGCTCCCGCGTCAGCTCAAGCGATGGACCCGGGCGGGTATCGATCGTGTCGCCGTTGAGGACCAGCGCGGTCACGCCCTCGAGCAAGGGCCGGATCGCGGCCAGCGCGCGAATGCGGCTGGCGCGATCGCCGTAGTGAAGGTCGGAAAAGATGCGCGTGACGGACACCGGGAAAAGCGAGCGAGGTTATGGTTCGGTTGAGCCGGGGCGAGCGGCGACCGCCCAACCAATGCATGGCGCGGGGGCCGCGCAACGCGGAACCGTGGTTTGCGGAGCGTCGCGGTTTCGGCGCTTGCCAGTTCGGGGACCGCCGCGTGGATTCGCGGCGTGGTTCCCTCCTGCTCACGATTCTGGCCAAGCTCCCCGCGATCCGCGGATGCGATGCCCGCCAAGGAATGAACTACCGCCATCATTTCCACGCGGGGAATTTCGCCGATGTGATGAAACATGCCTTGCTGGTCCAGCTGGTGAAGGCGCTGCAGAAAAAGGAAAAGGGATTTCTCTACCTCGATACCCACGCGGGTCGCGGCAGCTATGACCTGCAGGTGGCGGCGAAGGGCGATTCGCTGGAACGCGAACCCGAATATCCGCAGGGCATCGGGCGGCTGTGGGCGCGGCTGGATCTGCCGGCGGCGGTGGCGGAGTATGTCGAGCTGGTGAAAAAATTCGACCGCGACCGCGGCAACGACTCGGCGAGCCCCCGGTATTACCCGGGTTCGCCCTGGATCGCGCAGCTTTTGACGCGTCCGCAGGATCGGCTCGTGCTCTGCGAGAAACACGCGGAGGAGCACGAATTGCTGGACATCGAATTCGGTCGTCAGGGCAACGTGCAGGTCAGGGCGATGGATGGCTATGCCGCGCCGCGCGCGTTGCTCCCGCCGATGGAGCGGAGGGCGTTGGTGTTGATCGATCCGCCGTTTGAAGCGCAGGACGAATTTGCGCGCGTGGCGAAGGCGGTGGGGGAGGGGCTGCGTCGGCTGCCCAGCGCGGTGTTCGCGATCTGGTATCCACTCACCGAACGCGCGCGGATCGACGCCTTCTTTGCGGAGCTGCTCGCGCTCCAGCTGCCGCCCGCGCTCGAGTTGGAACTCGCGATCGCGGGCGAGCGTTCGCTGCGGAAGATGAAGGGCTGCGGCTTGGTGATCATCAACCCGCCCTGGCAGTTCGATGCCGAGGCAAAGCGGATCCTCGATTTCCTGGGCCAGGCGCTGGGCCAGGAGGCGGGCGCGGGCGCGCGGTGTCGCTGGCTGGTGCCAGAGTAGGGCGCGGTCTTCGACCCGCCTCGGGGAAACGCTGCGGGCGATAAAGTGCTAGGTAGTAAGCCTGCGATCGCCCGTGAATTGAGATCAGCCGCAGAAACCAGATCTTTGATCGATTCCTGAATCTTAAAACTTCGCTTATCGCCTGCTGCGTTTCCCGGAGGCGGGTCGGAAACCGCGCGCTACGCCCGAGTCAGCGCACAAACGGCGCTGCAATCGGGGCGACGCCGGCAAAAAGTTGCTCGGGCGTCGGGACCGAAACGACCAAGGCCGGGGCCTTGAAGACCGGACGATTCCACAGGACGTCGTCGCGTGAAACCACGCGGACGATGGCCGGGGTTTCAGGCTCTGGCGGCGTACGGAAATGTGGGGTCGGAAGATACATTGCAGGGTCGATCTTGACCCTTACTACGACACAAGGTGCCGAATATTTCGGAAAATGTTTCGCCGCGAACCGAAAAATTTTCGGCCCGCGGCAGAGTGTACGTCTAAGCGACGCGGCGCACGGCGACGCCTTCGCTCGCGGTGTTTCGCTTCGGCACGACGATCGTCAATACGCCCTGGTGGATCTCCGCCGTGAGCGCATCGAATTTCACGCTGTGCCCGAGGCGGAGGCGCAGCTGGTAATCGCGCTGGGCGCCTTCGAGGTGAAGGGCCTGCCAATTGACCCGGACGAAATGAACTTTGCGCGCGGTGACGATGAGGTCGGGGCCGCGAGCTTCAATTTCCACGCCGGCGGCTTCGACGCCCGGAACGTAGACCGTAAGCTTCACCGCGCCGGCCTGTTCGCGGCAATCGTAGCACGGCTTGCGCAGCTCAGCCGTGGTGGACGAGGAATCTGCGCTGCGTGGGCGAGGCGCCGAACGGAGGGGGTGGATGATGGTGTGCATGGGTAAAAATGGAGGATGAACCTCGGGGCTTGTGGCCTCCGGGCTTCAGGATTTTCTAAACGTTTTCCGTTAAACGGAGGTTTAGGCCTGAAAGCCCGAGCTGGCCTGGTGTTTGCCCCAATTAAGGACGACGACCGGTCGCATCTGGGCGCGGCAAATAGCAACAACGGCCTTCGTAATCGAAGTGCCGGCGGAGCCGCGGAGATGTTTTTGCTGAACGGTCATTGAGACAACGGTGAGTGACCATGCAGAGTGCAGGTGGCGTGCCAAGAAATTATTTTTCGATGACACGGGAGATTGCCTGCGGGCAACCACGGCCGCAGCGTCGGTTCATGAACGATGCAACGACCACGACCGGGGAATTAAGGGCGCGAGTGCTGGCCTTTGTGCGCGAGCGGGACTGGGAACAGTTTCACGCCCCGAAGAACCTCAGCATGGCGCTCGCCGCCGAGGCCGGGGAGTTGATGGAGCATTTTCTCTGGGCCACGCCGGAAGAATCGCGCGCGGTGGTCAACGACCCGATCAAGCGCGCCAAGATCGCGGAGGAGGTGGCTGACGTTGTGATTTACGCGCTCGAGTTCGCCAATGCCACCAATCTCGATGTGGCCGCCGCGATCGAATCCAAGATGGCCGCGAACGCCAAAAAATACCCGGTGGAGAAATCGAAGGGCCGTTCGGAAAAATACACCGAACTCTGAGGTTTTCGCGCCGGGCAAAAACCTAAAGGGTGTCGCCCTTCCAGCCCCACATGCCGCGGTTCACGTCGATGAACTTCACGTAGACGCGTTCCTTGGAAATCCCGAGGTGCTCCTCGATCAGGCGGCACAGCGAACGGCTCAGCTGCTTGGTTTTCCGACCCGGCAGGCCCACGCTCTTCAGCTCGAGGAAGGCCACCGGGTCGTCGCTGCCGGCGAAGAGCATCGTGGTGTCGTCCTGGAGCGCGACCATCACCAGTTCCTCCGCTTTCTCCAGCTCCAGCGCGACGAGGGTCGAGGCGTTGCGAAGGATCGTCTGCTGGGATTTTTTCCCGATCGGAAGATTGGTCTGGATTTTGAGGTAGGGCATGGTCGCAGGGGTTGGCTGAGAAATTGACACGCGAATTTTGGACTGCAATCCCGCGAGAGGAAAACCCCAACTTGATAAGTGACACGACGAGCGGTGGCTTCGCGCAGCGCGCGCGGAAGCGTCTCTACGCGTCAGCAACGGGACGTGTTCCTCCTTCGTCGAGCGAAGACCGCAATTGCGCGATGATCTCCCCTGGTTTCATGCCGCGCTCGCGCAGCGCGCGCAGGCTGAGGGCGTCGTGGCGCTTGGCCAGGCGCTGGCCGCGGTCGTCGTTCATCAAGGGGCAGTGGAAAAACGCCGGCGCAGTTTTCCCGAGCGCGCGGTACACCAGGAGCTGGCGGAACGTGCTCTTGATCAGGTCGGCGCCGCGCACCACTTCCGTGATGCCCATCGCGGCATCGTCGACTGCGCAGGCCAGCTGGTAACTCGGGACATCATCCTTGCGCCACACGAGGAAATCCCCGAAGTCGCGCCCGACGGCCGCGCTCTGGGCGCCGAATTTTCCGTCGGTGAACGCGATCGTTTCGCCGTCGGGAACGCGCAGCCGCCAGTTGACGCCGATGTTTTCCTCCAGAGGCAGGAGCAGCGTCCCGGGCGGAGGTCGAAATTCCTTGGGATAAACGGGCTCGTCGTCCGGCCCGCCGCCTTCGTGCGGCGCGCCGATGGCTTCAAGGACATCGCGCCGGGAGCGCGTGCACGGGAAGATCAAGCCGGCGGCGTGAAGTTGCGCGAGAGCCTGCCGATAAAGCGGCCGGCGCTCGCTTTGGTTGTAAGGTGCGTACGGACCCCCGACGTCGGGACCCTCCTGCCAGGCCAGGCCGAGCCAGCGGAGGTCCTCGATCATCGCGTCGGCAAAATCCAGGCGGAAACGCACGGCATCCAAATCCTCATTGCGCAGAATCAAAACGCCGCCGGCGGTGCGCGCGCGTTCGGCCGCAACCCAGAAGGTGCGCGCGTGGCCGAGATGGAGATATCCCGTCGGCGACGGGGCGAGGCGACCGCGATAAATCGAAGGAGAGGCAACCACGAATGGCCACGAATGAACACGAATCATCCGGCCGATACAGCGCTTTCTCAGCTTTAATTCGTGTTCATTCCCATTCATTCGTGGTTCACCACCTCATGGAGAAACTTCTGTGTGTCTATTGTTCTTCGAGCGACCGCCTCGATCCAAAGTACGGCATCGCCGCAGCCGAACTGGGACGCGAACTCGTCGCGCGCGGGTGGGGCCTGGTTTACGGCGGCGGCAAGACCGGGCTGATGGGCGCGGTGGCGCGGGCGGTGAAGGAGAGAGGTGGCCGCGTGGTCGGCGTGATCCCGGAATTCATGAAAGCGCGCGAACTCGCCTACGACGAGGCCGATGAGCTTGTGACGGTGGTGACGATGCGGGAGCGCAAGCTGCTGATGGAGACGCGGGCGGACGCGTTCGTGACATTGCCGGGCGGGTTCGGGACGCTGGAGGAGATCATGGAAATCCTCACGCTCCGCCAGCTCGACGTGGTGAAGAAGCCGTGCGTTTTTCTCAACCAGGACGGCTTCTACGACGACCTCCTGAAGTTATTTGACCGGATGCTGCGCGAGAAATTTTTCAAACCGTCGAACATGGACCTGTTCCGCGTGGCGACGACGGTGCCGGCGATCTTTTCCGAGATCGAACTGGCCGCCGGCACGAAGGCCGAGTCGAAATGGTTCGAGACTCGGTGAGAACGTGCTTCGGTTTTTTCAACGGGAGTTGTCGTCCGAATTCGTGTTCATTCGCGTTCGTCCTGCCTAAGAACTTCGGCTCTTTCTTTCTGAATCCATGCACCGCACTCCGCTCCTGATCTTGCTGAAGGCCCATGCCGCGCGCGCGCTCGACGCGCACGAGGCGGCGATGACGCGAGCGACGATCGAGTTCGTCGAGTCGCATCCGCACTGCCTGTTGCGTTCGGAGCTGAAAGGTCACGTGACCGGGTCGGCTTGGATCGTGGACGCGAAACGCGAGCAGACCCTGCTGACGCATCATCGGAAGCTCGACAAGTGGCTCCAGTTGGGCGGCCACGCGGACGGCGATCCGGATGTGCGGGCCGTCGCGCTGCGGGAGGCGGCGGAGGAAAGCGGGCTGGTGAAATTAAGGGTGGTGGGATTGGAAATTTTCGACGTCGACCGGCATTGGATCCCCGAGCGGAAAACCGAGCCGGCGCATTGGCACCACGATCTCCGGTTCATGATCGAAGCCGATCCGGAGGAAAAACTGATCGTGACGTCGGAGTCGAAAGACCTCGCTTGGGTGAGGATCGCGGATGTCGCCGGATTGAATCCCGAGGAATCGATGGCGCGGATGGTGCGGAAGACGGAATCCGCGATTCGTCAGACGTAGCGCAGCCCGGCGCTATTTCCAGAGCCCGACGACATCGTCTTTTCTCACCCAGCCGGTCTGGCCGTTTTCGAAGTTCAGTCGCACCCAGCCGAAGAAAGAGCGATCGACGATGGCGACGCTGCCCGCGGCGAGCGTGGTGCTCTTCTGGGTCGTGTCGGCTTCGGTCGGAATCGAGCGCAGCACACTGCCGCGCCAGACGACGACCGCGTCAGCGTTGGCGGTTTCGCCGTAAGTATGGATCGCGACGCAGGCCGATCCCGCTCCCAGAACCCCGAGAACCAACAATGTGACGCCGAGCCACCAACGCAGCTTCGATGATCCGCGATAAGCGCTGAAGAGAAAAATTCCGAATGCCACGACGATGCCGGCTACGGCGCCGAGCAGCCACTGCTGCCACGCGCCGGGCGAGGCGAGCCGGGCGAGGGATTGCAGCGGGCCCGGACGCGGAAACGCGGCCAAAGGGGCGGGGATGAACCCGGCTTTCTCGGCGGAGAGCGCAAATTGCCACCGGACGAGGTGATTCGATGGGTCCTGCACGAGTGCAGCCGTCGCTTGGGCGAGGGCGAGATCCCAATGGTCCTGCTGCGCGAGCGCGAGCGACAGGTTGTGCCGCGCGATCGGATTCGTCGGAGTCTTCGCGACTTCGGCCGCCCACGTTTTTTCGGCGCCGGCGAAATCCCCGCGGCGATAGGCAACGATCGGGTCTTCTCCACGCAGCGTCGGCGCATTCCAAATTGCGACCGCGAGCATGAGGAATGGCGCCAGGTTTCTCGGCCGAAACGCGGAGGCGGGCGAAAACCCGGGAACGCGTTTACCGGCGATCGCAGTTTCGGCGCGCTCGATCCAGTCACCGGGCAATTCGGTGTCGGCGCGATACAGCGCGCGATCCGACTCCTTCCAGAGGAGGCTCCACGTTTCCTCCGGAAAAGCCTCCGAAGGCGGAGCGGCGTGATCGATTTCCCAGAGGATCGCGGCATCATGCTGCCAGGCGAGCAACAGCGCGGACCGTTCGGCCGGGCTCGCGGTTTTCAAGCGGGCTAGGGTCGAGACCAGGCGCTGGCGGGCTTCACGGCGGCGACGCACGGGGTCGGTCTGCTTCGCGCGGGCGAGGGCGAGCCAGGCCCAGAAGAAAATTCCGAGCACGACCGGGACGCCCAGCAGGGTGAGCAGGCGGATCAGCGGCATGGGCACCGGGGCTGAAGCCGATCCGGCCAGC
Source organism: Verrucomicrobiota bacterium (assembly GCA_028293545.1). GTDB lineage: Bacteria > Verrucomicrobiota > Verrucomicrobiia > Opitutales > Opitutaceae > Opi-474. Next base: position 57,888 of record JAQGOP010000045.1, read on the forward strand.
GGCTCGCGCGGGATGGTCGCGGGCGGCGCGGGCGGTTTCACGTCGGCTTTTGGCGCGGCTATTTCCGTCGACGGGATCGGTGCGGTGTCGGGATTTCCAATCTGGAAACGCGTGGCTCCTCCGGGCGTGGGAGCGGGCGCCGCGGTGATCGTGACTTCGGCGCGCGAGGTGCCGAGCGTCTTGTATTCCCCGGCAGCGGGGTCGAAATAAACAAAGCTGACGGGGTTCAGCGTGTAGGTTCCGGGACGCGTCGGCACGAGCACGACGTCTTCGCTCAGCACGGCATCGAAGAGTTTTCCATCGACGGGCTGACGCTTCGCCTGCGGCTGCACGACTTGGAAATCCTTGGAAACTTCCCGTTGCGGAAGCCCGGCAAGGTCCGGCCAGTTCCCGGTGCCCGTGAGCTCGAGCGTCCACGTGACGGGTTCACCCACGGCGGCATTGTTGGGGATGACCTTGGAGATGAGCTTGAACTGTCCCACGGCGCCGCTGAAGCCGGCGGGCGCAGGTGAGGGCAGGGGTTTGACGATGATGTCGGAGCGCTTGGAACTGACTGAAAGCTGCTCGAGTCGTTGTTGCTGGAAGAGCCCGAAGCCGACGCTGCCCGTCGCAATGTTCACGAGCTGATTGGCGGAATTCAGGGTGATCGTGCCGGAAGACTTGGCGTAACCGCGGGCGCGATAGGTGATGTTGAGGCGCGCCTCGCCGTTGATCGTCGCCTCGGTGGGCTCCGGCTTGTTCCAGTCCTCGACCACCAGGGGCGCGGCGTTCCAATCGACCACGCTCGCGAGCTGGCTAAAGCTGCGGCGGGCCGCGTCGAGGACGTAGGTGATCGAAAAAACTTCGCCGGCCCACACCTCCGTTGAGCTGGGGGTAAGCCGGGAGTTGACCGTTGAATCCGACACCACGCGGGCCGCGCCGCCGGTGAAACCGGAAACCATCTTGGAGCCCTTGTTGGTCTGGACGGTGAAGGCGGGGATCTGGAGGTTGGTGCCGGGGCGGCGCGAGCGCACGCTGTAGTTCAGCACGGTCGAACGCGAAAAGGATCCGTTGATGATCGAAGTCTGGGAGGAATTTCCAATCAGCGTCATGGTGACGTCGGCGATCGGCGGCAGGCGCGGGTCACCGTCGGGAGCGCAGTCCTCGAAGACCAGCTGGACCTCCGAAGGATCGTCGGGAGAACCTTCCCAATGGACGGACTGCGCGCGGGCGACGAGCGCCAGCGAACAGAGAAAAATACAGGCGAGAAAACGGCGCATGGCGGTCACCAATCTTTGCCCTTGGGCTTGGGCTGGTTCGGGGTCTTTTTGTCGGTCTCCATCAGTTGAAAAAGTTGGGCGGGCGAGTCCTGGTTGCGGAGCTGTTCGAGTTTCTGCAGCGGCAGGGCGAGCGTCGGATCGGTGTTCTTCTTTTCGTCATCCTTCTTCTCCGGCGCGCCGCCGACTTTCTGCGTATCGCGCGCCGGTGGAGGCAGCTTCTCGCGTTCCTGCATGTTGCCGAAGGCGGACTCGCCTTCCTTGCCTTGGGAGGGTTTCGGCCGGTTCTGCTCCGACGAATTCTGCTGCTGCTGTTGCTGGTCCTGCTGCGATTTGTCCTGGTCTTTCGGCTGCGACTGCTGGTTTTGCTGGGACTGATCCTGTTTCTGCTGGTCCTGCTTTTGCTCCTGCTTCTGGTCCTGTTTTTGATCCTTCTGGTCCTGATTCTTTTGCTGGTCGTCCTGCTTGTCCGGCGGCTTCTGATCCTGTTTTTGGTCTTCCGGGGTTTTGAGCAAAGCCTCCAGCTCCTGCGTCAGTTTGGGCCAGTCCGCGGTTTTGGGATCGAGCGCCGCTCCAAGTTCCGAGGCGGCGAGCGCATCGCGCACCGGTCCGGCGGGCACGGGCCGCGATTCGGATTGGAGGTTGTGCCCCCAGGTAATGGTTTCACGCGCCATCTCGGCCCAGTCGCGCGCGGTGCGGATGTCCTGCGCGGATAAACGTGAAACGATCTTACCAAGCGGCGACGGGGCGGGAGCAGCCGTCGCGGCCGTTGCGGATTGCGGGTTGCGGATTGCTGAGAGGAGGAGCAGCGCGGCGAGCGCGGCAGTGGTGACGGATTTTGGCAGCGGGGGCGGCAACTTTGCTTCCTCAGGTTTGTCCCGCAGCTTGAGTTCGCGCGGACGCGGGCGGACGGGGAACTCGAAGTAGAAACTCACCAGCAGGCACCACAGGCCGAAGGCGAGGGGCCACTGGAAACGCTCCACCAACCGCACGGTGTTTTTCTCCACGAATTTTCCCTTCTGCCCGGTTTCGACGGTGGAGCTGAGGATGCTGGCGAGGTCGATCCAAGTGCTGGCGTCGCGATACACCCCATTGGTTTCCTGCGACAGGTCTTGCAGCGTGTTGCTCTCCAGCCGGGACATGACGACCGCGCCGCGCTCGTCCTTCACGAAGGCCCCGGCGCCGTCCGGGATCATCGCGCCACGGGTGGTCCCGACGCCGAGCCCGATCACGCGGATGCCTTTTTTCTTCAGGTCCGGAATGAGCGCCTTCCAATTGTCGTCGGTGGCCTCGCCGTCGCTGAGGATGATCAGGAACCGGTCCGCCGCGGCGGTGCTGCCGAACGCGGACATTGCGGTTTCGAGCAAGGCGCGGTAGTTCGTGCCGCCTTCCGGGAGAAATCCCGGGTTTAACGCCGGCAGGAATTCGCGCAGGATTTCGTAGTCGGAACTCAACGGGCTTTGCAGGAAGGCCGTGCCGGAGAAGGTCACGAGGCCCACGCGCTCACCGGCCAGTTTTTCCAGGAGCGATTGCGTGAGGAGCTTCGCGCGGTCGAGGCGGCTGGGTTTGATATCCTCGGCGAGCATCGAGCGCGAAAGGTCGATTGCGATGAGGATTTCGCGCGCCTGGTCGAAGACCGGTTCCTCGATCCGTCCCCACTGCGGACGGGCCAGGGCCGCGATCACGAGCATGAGCCCGACGCACAACCACGGCCGGGCGCGGCGCGGCGCGCGGCGGCGTTCGGCCAGGGCAAGCCCGTTGGCGCCCGCTTCGGCGTGGAGGATTTTCGGATGGCTGGCGGCGGCGGCTCCGCGGCGGCGCAGGAACTCCGCGACCAACAAGGCGAGGGGAACAAGAAGCAGCCAAAAAATCTGGGGCGAGGCGAAGCTCATGCGGCGGCCTCCTGTCGCCAAAGCGGACGGGCGAACAACGCGCCGAGCGCGAGCGCGCCGATGCCCGGAAGGGCGAACCAGTAGAAGAGCTCCGTGGTCACCAGGTAGCTCTTCGACTGAAACTCGATCTTTTGCGCCCGATCGATCGCCTTGAACGCGCCCTCGACCGTGCCGATGTCATCGGCGCGAAAAAAATGCCCGCCCGTGGCTTCCGAAATTTCCCGCAGGGCGTTTTCGTCGAGGTCCGACATCCGCCGCTGGTATCCCACCTTGTTCCCGCGGTCGTCCATCACGGGGAACGGCACCAAACCGTCCTTGCCCGCGCCGATGGTGTAGACGGGGACGTTTCGGCTCTTCGCGAGATCGGTGGCCTGTTCTGGCGTGAGCGCGCCGCGGTTGTTCACGCCGTCGGTGAGCAGCACGATGAAAGCCCCGGAGCGTTTGCCGCCGATTTCGCGCTTGGCCTGCTCGAGTCGCGTCAGCGACACCCCCATGCCGTCGCCGATCGCGGTTCCGTCCTCGATCATGCCCGGCCTCAGGCGCTCGGTTTGTTTCGCGAGCCACTCATGGTCAAACGTCAGCGGGGCGAGGGTGTAGGCGCGCCCCGAGAATACCACGATGCCGATCCGATCGCTCGGGCGATCCTCGATGAACGCCTGGATCACGGGCTTGATCGCCTGGAGACGATTGATGCGTTCGCCGTTGCGCTCGTAATCCTCGGCGAGCATCGAACCCGACAAATCGATCGCGAGCATGATGTCGTAGCCTTGGGAATGGACCTCGCGCTTGTCCTCGACGCGCTGGGGGCGGGCGAGGGCCGCGATGAGCAAGGCCAATCCCAAAGCCGCAAGGCCGACCGGCCAGCGCGCGCTGGACGCGAGCGAAGGACGATGCCAGGCGGCCGCAAACGGGACGAGCAGCACCGGCACGCGCCGGCGTCCGCGCAGCCAAGCCAGGAGCGGCAGTGCGAGCAGCGCCGCAAACCAGATCGGGTCCTTGAGGATCAGGTTGCCCATGGGGAAGGCGAAGCAGGGAAGAGGCGAACGCGGAAGGCCGCCCGGCCGGCGATGTTCAAGGCAGATGTCATCAGCAGCGGGCGCCAGGGCGCATGCGGGCGTGGAAAAATTTCACCAGGGCATCGAGGCGGTTTTCCTCGGTGCCGACCACGAGGCGGCTAAGGCGGTCGGGAAAAAGCGCCTGCCACGTCGCCTCGCGCTCGGCGCTCCACTGGGCGTGGGCGGCGCGTTCCGGGGCGCTGCCTTCGAGCGTGACCAGGCGGCCGGCGACCGGATCATAGGCAGCGAACGTTTCACCCGACGGGAGCGCGCGTTCCCACGGATCGTCGACGCGAAAGCCCATCGTCTGGTAGCGGCGCTGCAGGACGGCCCAGCCCTCGGGTTCGACGCGCGGCGGAAAATCCCCGAGCCAGAGAAACACGCTGTGCTTGGGCGCGGCGCGGGCGAGGAAGCGCCAGGGAATTTGCGGGGCGCCGTCCGCGGGCGAGGGCGCGGGACGCCCGAGGAGCGTGGCCGCCGCGTGCAGGATCGCGCCGCGGCCGCGCACGGGCTCGCGAAAGGAATAACCGGTGGGCGAGGCGTGGACGAAGCCCACGCGATCGCGATTCACCGCGCTCAACAACATGACCAGCCCGGCCAGCTCGAGCAGGGCCTCACGCTTCGATTGCGCGCCGGAACCGAAC
>JAQGOP010000009.1 GCA_028293545.1 Verrucomicrobiota bacterium
CCGCGCGCTTATAAGCGCTCCCAAATCTCCTCCGCAGCCCCAGAAAAATTTGCGCTTCTTTGCGGCCAAAAATTCCGGTGCCTTGGTTGGGTATTCTTTTCGTGTGTTTCGTGTATTTCGTGGTGCCCCTCTCCGGGAATCTGGATTCGCGTCCATTCGCCGTTCAAACGGATTGGCCTGGTGGATTTCGTGGGGCGGACTCGGCTTGGAGCCAGCGGCGGAGCTGCTTCTGGAACATGTTCGCGAGGTTGTCCCCGGGCATCACGAGCACGCCCCAGCCGCCCCGGGAAGGATTGATCGGGACTTCCGCCGGCACCTGATTTTCACACATGCGCCGGTCCTCATCGAGAACCTTGATCGCAAAGTCGATCTGGGCTTCGGGCGGCGGGCCCTTGAATGCAGGCGAGATAGCGAGCGACCAGAAGACCGTGCATCGGTCGCGGCTGTTGGGAGACGGGATATGGACGAGGACACGTTCGTCGCCGTCCGCGAAACTCTGCCGGATGGTGGTGAAATTGGGGAGATAGCAGCGCTGCTGGCGATGATGGGAGCTTTGGAGCTTGCCCGGCGGTTCGTGCGGTGTGTCGAGCGCGGGAAACGGGGCGTCCATCTGGAATCCGCCGTCGGGCTGGGCCTTGATGTCCATGGGAGGAACACGGTAGTCGGCGGCTTTGCCCAAGGTGTCGGCGTGGGCGAAGGCGAAATGCGTCATGTCGAGGTAGTTTTCCACTTCGCGACGCCAGCCCGCGGCGAACGGGGTCGGCGGCCCCATCACGTAGGTCCACTGCGGGTTTTCAAATTCCGGCACATTCGGCAACTCATGCGGCTGGCCCTCGGCCATCGGCACGGATTCCAGTTTCACCCACACGAAACCATAGCGCTCCTGCACGGCGTAGGTGCGCAAATGGGAAAGCGCGAGCTTGTCGGGATTGGCATCGACCAGCGAAGGAATCGACTGGCACGCGCCGGCGGCGTCGAAGCGCCAGCCGTGGTAGGGACAGACCAGTTCGCCGTCGCGGATGCAGCCGGCGGTGAGCTTCGCACCCTTGTGCGGGCAGGCGGGATCGGCGGCGAGGAGGCGACCATCGGGAAACCGGGCCAGCAACAGCGGCGTATCGAGGAGCATGTAGCCCAGGATTCCGCCGGTGCGCAGCTCGGCGGAATTCGCGACGGGTTGCCAGGTGCGGCGCAGGACCTGAAAAGGGAGATCTTCCGTCAGTTGCATAGGGCGGGGCCAATCTATCGCGAGGCGTGGGGGTTGTCGTGGCGAAGCAGGCAAAGGGTCTTGGCAAATCGGGCAATCGCCGTGACGCTTCCGGGATGTTCGAACCGCGGGCCAATCGTCCGATCGAAGTCGTTTTTTCCCACACCGGGGTCTTCGTGCTGGAGAGCCGGCATGGAAAGCCGTTCCGCATGCCGGACACGGCGCACGACTTCCTGAAAGTGATCTGTGTGGTTTCCGGTGAGGGCAGGTTGGTGCGCGGCGGTTCTCGCGACCCATTGCAGGCGGGCGACGTGGCGTTGGTGCCGTCGGGCTGCCGGCACCGCATTGAAGATGTGCGGCCGCTGTCACTGTACGCGGTTTGTATTCGTCCGGACATCCTGGCGGCGTCGCCGAGCAGCGCAGGCGGATTGGGCAAGTATCGGCTCTTTCACCTCTCGCTGGGGAATGGGGAGGTGCGGGAACTGATCCGGGAGTTATTGCACGAGCAGACCTTGGAGCGTCCGGGCGGAGACGCCCTGGTGCTGGGGCTGACGTGGCAGTTGCTGGGCCGGCTTTTACGCGCGGCGGGTGAGCGTGGGCGGGCGGGCGGGGTGGCGCGATCCCCGGCGAAATCCGCGGCGCCGCGGGCCCAGGTCGCCCGCGTCCGCGTGGCGGCGTATGTGCGGGAGCTGGAACGGAGATTCTTTGAACCGCTGGCGATCGACGCCGAAGCCGGGAGGCTGGGGCTGGGCCGGCGGCGGTTCACGCAGCTGTTTCGGGAGGAGGCGGGGGATTCCTGGCTGAACACGTTGCGGGCGCATCGGCTGGCGCATGCCCGGCGGCTGCTGCGCGACACGGGTCGGTCGGTGGCGTCGATCTGTTTCGAGTGCGGGTTTGAGGATCTCTCCAATTTCTACCGGGCGTTTCGCGCGGCCGAGGGGGCAAGCCCGGATGCTTGGCGACGCCGGGAAAACCGGTAATGGCTTCAACGATGAAACGAGTCCAAGGCCTCGATGGCGTGCGCGGTTTCGCGATCCTCTGGGTCCTGGCCTACCATCTGTACGCCTTGCTCCCGAAGGCCGGATGGGCGGCGATCCCGGGGCTGCAGGGGTTTTCGGCGCTGGGCTGGATCGGTGTCAGCCTGTTTTTTTCACTCTCGGGTTACCTGATCGTCCCGATGCTGGTGGCGCAGAAAGGGGCGCCGCATTTTTTCGGGCGTTTTTGGGGTCGCCGCGCGTTTCGGCTTCTCCCGGTTTATATCCTGGTGCTGCTTTCGTTTGTGATCGCGGGTGCATGCTGGCCGGAGGGTGCCCCGGGTCGGGAGCGGTTGTTTGGCCCGGGCATCCCGCTGTGGAGCTATGCGGCGCTCGTGCAGAACGTGCTGATGGCGTCGCATGCCTTCCTAGGCACGGAATGGCTGCGCGTGACGTGGTCGCTGGCGGTGGAGGTCCAATTCTACGCGCTGATCTGCGTGCTCGTTTATTTCCTGCCGCGCGCGCAACTGGTGCGGTGGCTGGTCGCGCTGGCGCTCGGCGCGGTGCTGGTGCGGTTCGCGGTGGTGTTTGTGAACCCGGGCGCGAATGCCCCGCTGGTGGTGCTGCTGCCGTGCCGGCTCGATGCCTTCCTGCTGGGGGCGCTCGCGGCGATGCTTCCAGCGGTGACCGAGCAGCGTCGTCGGCCACGGCAGTTCGCAGCCGTCGCCGTGCTGGCGGCGAGTGCGGCGGCGTTTGGATTTTTTGTCTCCGGGGGATTTGGCGCGGCCTATCGTTTTGTGCTGCCGACTTATTACCTGATGCTCGCCACGGGCAGCGCGGCGCTGATCGAGTTGAGCGCGATGTCGTCGCCGCTGGTCCGATGGTTGATGGAGAGTCGGGCCATGGTCCGCGCGGGACGCCTCAGTTATTTTTTATACCTGTTCCATTTTCCCGTGGTGTGGACGATTTACGCCGGGGTTTTCAAGCTGGAGCCGAACCTCGAAACCCCGCGCGCGCTGGCCGTGATGGGGCTGGTGATCGGAGTGCTTTGGTTGTTGGCGGAACTGTCGTATCGGTTCGTGGAAGCGCCGCTGATCCGCCGGGCCCACCGGTTTTGACGCAGCGCAGGCATCCGGCCTGCTGCAGAGATTCGAGCCATCCAATCCTTTTTGAACAGAAGGCAACCAAGGTAACGAAGAGGTTCTGGTCAGCAGGAATCGCTCGTGCCTTAAACGATCCACGTTTGGAGGGCTTCCAATCCCACCGTCAAGGCCACGCTCGGTCGCGCGAACCTGAATCCCTTCAAATCTGCCTTTGAGTCCCAGGAAGGCGGAGCCAAGTTTTCCCGCGGATCGCGCGGATCAACGCAGATTCGGAGTTCCCGCCCTTTTAACCGGAGTCGAACCGAGGAAGACTAAGATTGGTTCCTCCTCAGATTGTTCTTGGATTGCCTGCTCTAAAATCCGGCGTGGAGGTTGGGAATCCACGTTAACCCGCGAATTCCGGGGGGCGGAATTCGGGTCTGCACGCTTTGCGCCATGCCTGGGCCGGACAGCGGATCTGTCATAACCGACAATCGCGCGCCGCGATGGCGGGTCCCTGGCGCAGGCGGAAACCGAGGACGCCTTGATCGATATCCGTGGGAGCGCGTTCCATGGTGGGATCGGCAAGCCCGGGCACAGATTTTCCGTTGACCCCTCTATGGGCTTCTCCCTTTGTTCTCCCTCCGCTCGACAGGCAACCCTTCCTGGGAGGCTTTGGTTGAGCACACCGGAGAGGTGGCAGAGTGGTCGAATGCGCGCGCTTGGAAAGCGCGTGTAGCCGAAAGGTTACCGGGGGTTCGAATCCCTCCCTCTCCGCCAGTTTCCCGTTTGACCAACTCGGGACAAGATTGGCCAAATCGTTTGTTTCAGAGGAGAAACAACCATTTGCGCGGGCTCCGCAGCAAGGTCGGTTTGGATAGGTTTTCCTTCCCTTGGCCTCGTTTTGTCAGATTTTGGGGAAGATATTGGGGAAGGTTTGAACACTGGCAGTTTTCCCATCTCGGCGAGGAGCGGCAGGCAGCTTGAGTCCGCGTGTCTTGCCCGTCAGCTGCATGTCGCTATGTCGCATCAGCTCCATGACGACCCGAGGCGACCCCGAGATTAGAGCCAGAGTCGAGGGGCGCATTCGCAACCTACCGGCTGAAAAGTGGGAGCGAGTATTCATTAACGTTGCGAAGAGCGAAGCCGAGAAACTGGGGATGCAGAACGGCGTCCGCCGCCGTTTTTGCGCAAGTCCAGCGTCAGCGAATTTCTCCCGACCTGGGCTGAATCTTGCGTGAAATTTGGTTCCTTGCTTAACGGTTTTTCACCACGCGTCTTCCCTTCGACTAACCACGGTCCAAAACAGGTCGGTGCACGCGCAGGCATGCTCAAACTGCTCCGTAAGTGCTGGGAGGAGCTCGATAACTTTAATCGGTTGCAGCCTCGAAGCTGAAAAGGTCGCCACACCGTCTCGAACGGATACTCGGGGTCCAGGCGCGAGTCCCACTTCGATATTTGCGGGCAATCGATGATGATCGCAGTTTCTGAAATTAGAAGAGGCGGTGACGAAAACTGGTGAATTGAGCTTCAGGAGTCCGCCCGCGAGAGCAGTGTACCCGGGCCAATCTCCAACAAGCTTTTCAGCGGCTTTATAGCCGGATTCCTCAAATGGCTTTAAGTCAGCTTCTCGACCTCGCCGCGCCTTATACATGGTGCCAAGCATCGCTAAGGAGTACGTAAAGCGATTCTTCAGCGCGTACGGCCGCGAAAGCGCGTGGGCAAATGGAATCTCGATGAACTCCAGCGTAAGAAGGAAACGTTCATGCTCGGAATAATTCCGGATCACTTCGAGCCAGAGGGGTGCCTCTTGAGTGAACCGCCGTAGGTCATGGATGGCATTGGCGATCTCTCTTGTGCTGTCTTCGGCAGCATCGCAATAAAACCTCCTGACGCCAAGTGGTCGGGATGAACGGAACTTGTAGTCATCGTAGTTCAGTATCCGGAGTGTGCATGATTTCTCCGCAGCGCGCGACTGTGCGAACTTTGTATATGCCCCGATGTACAATGCAGAGTCGTTGTCGGACATTTTCGCCCGAGTCAGCCCAAGGGGGCCCGGGTCAGCAGGCTGATGCCCCGGACGATGTCCCTCTCCTTCAAATCAAAATTGGCCAGGGCGGGGTGCGACAGCACGGAGGCGACCAACGGGCTCGCCTTGAAAGCCTGCAAGGCCGCGTCGTCCTGGAACAGGTAGACCGCGCCGGCTTCCTTCTTGTCCTCATCGATCAGCCAGATCTTCCAAAGGCATCCAGATACACTCGCAAAGGCCGGGGCGAGCTGGGCAGCCATCTGTTCAAATTCTGCGCGGGGCACATTGTAGGAGAAGTTCGTGACGAGGATTTTTTGCGACATGCGGGGCAGGGGTTCTGGGGTTGGATGCGCTGGGCCGAAACTAAAGCAGGGGTGGGCACAGACCCCTCGGTGTTAGTCCAAGGGATGGCTGGGTATGACCCGGAAAGCGTCAGTTTGGCAATCCCCGCGAGGGAGGATTGAGGGGGCGAACTGCGCGGCAAAAGGGCAGGGAAGTGGTGGTCAGCGAGCTATGTGGCCGGGCGCTGCGCGGGTTCGCCAACTCGCCTGCACCATGCTTTTGCACCCAATGCGACGTGGACGTTATGCGGAGGCGTGCAGCTTTGGGGCCTCAACCCTTGCAATATCCCACAGGCCGGGTCGGAGGCCGCATGCTGCGCTCGGATGGCGGCACACGATGAATATGCAAAACAAAGATTTTCCAAAAGCGACTTGCGCGACGGGGAACCGGACTTAACTCTGCGCAGGTTTTTCGTCTCATCGCACCTGTCTCCCATCATGGTCACGCCCAACGCCGAACTGGCTTATAACAGCAAAATCGAGGGGGAAGTCGTGGTTTCCCGCCTCGATTCCGTGGTGAACTGGGTCCGCACCAATTCCATGTGGCCCATGCCCATGGGCCTCGCGTGCTGCGCCATCGAACTCATGGGCACCGCCTCCGCCCGCTTCGATATCGCCCGCTTCGGCGCCGAGGTCATGCGCTTTTCGCCCCGCCAGTCCGATTGCATGATCGTCGCCGGCACCGTCACCTACAAAATGGCCTCCGCTGTTCGCCGCATCTATGACCAGATGGCCGAACCCAAATGGGTGATCGCCATGGGCGCCTGCGCCAGTTCCGGCGGGATGTACCGCAGCTATGCCACTCTCCAGGGCGTCGATCGCATTATCCCAGTCGACGTCTACGTCAGCGGCTGCCCCCCACGGCCGGAAGCCCTCCTCGATGCCCTCATGAAGCTGCAAGGCAAGGTCCGGCGCGAACGCTCGGCCACCCAGCTTTTCAGCGCTTAATCGAGAGAACCGCCCGCGCATGCCCGCCACCGTCGCTGTCACGACTCTTCTCCAGGAAAAATTCCCGCAGGTCACGCCGCGCGCGAGCCTCGACCTCGAGGCTGTCAACGTGCCGCCGGCCGACGTCATCGCGGTGCTCAAGGCCCTGCGCGACGACCACGGCTTCGACATGCTTGTCGACCTGACCGCGATCGACTGGGCCGAGGGCGTTTCCCCGCGCTTCACCGTCGTCTACCACGTTTTCTCTACCACGCACCACGGCTACATCCGTGTCGCCGCGAATTGCGCGAACGACGAACTGCCCGCCATGCCCACCGCCGTGGGACTCTGGGCCGGCGCGAACTGGCACGAGCGCGAGGCGTACGACATGTTCGGGATCAAGTTCGACGGGCACCCCGATCTCCGCCGCATCCTGATGTGGGACGAGTACCCGCATTTTCCCCTGCGCAAGGAGTTCCCGCTCGCCGGCATCGAGACGCCGCTGCCCGATCCCGATGTCGTGGCGGAAACCGGCGCCAAGGCGATCGCCGCGCCGATGATGGGCGGGCCGTTTGTCGCCGCCACGGGCGAAATCAACCTCACCGAGGCCGAGCCGCGCGCGAAGGATGAGAGCTGGAGCGAAGTCCGCGAGAAGCCGAAGGCCTGACGGGCGGAAGGACTAAAAAGCTGAAACCAATGCATTCGAACCATTTTTCAACGACGCCGCGGGCTGGGTTCAGTCCTTCAGCTTTTCAGTCCTTCAGCCGTTTCTCCTGATGGCCACCGAATTTTCCTTTCCCGATGCCGCCGCCAAATCCGCGACGGCTGAATTTGAAACCGAGAAAATGTCGCTCTCGATGGGACCGTCCCATCCGTCGACCCACGGCGTGCTGCGGCTGCAGATGGAGCTCGACGGCGAGGTCGTGACGAAGTGCGACCCGGTGCTCGGTTATCTCCACCGCGGCGACGAGAAGATTGCCGAGAACATGACCTATAACCAGTTCGTGCCTTACACGGACCGGTTGGATTACCTGGCGCCGCTCGCGAACAACATGGCCTACGCCATCGCGGTCGAGAAACTTGCCAAGCTCGAAGTGCCCGCGCGCTGCCAGGCAATCCGCGTGCTGACCGCGGAAATGGCGCGCATCTCGGCGCACCTGCTCGGGCTCGGGGCGTTCGGCATCGATACGGGGGCGTGGACGGTGTTCATGTACTCGTTCACCGAGCGCGAAAAACTCTACAAGCTCTTCGAGGAGCTGACCGGCGCGCGTTTCACCACGAGCTACAGCCGCATCGGTGGATTGCAGCGCGACGTGCCGGAGGGATGGACGGGGCGCGTCAACGCGTTCTGCGACCAGTTCCTTCCGATCCTCGAGGAAATCCTCGGGATGCTGACGCGGAACAAGATCTTCATGGATCGCACGGTCGGGGTGGGCGCGATTTCGAAGGCGGACGCGATTGCCTACGGGCTCACCGGCCCGAACCTGCGCGGCTCCGGCGTGCCGCTCGATCTCCGCAAGGACAAGCCGTACTCGGGCTACGACCAGTATGAGTTCGACGTGCCGATCGGCACCAAGGGCGACAGCTACGACCGCTACCTCGTGCGCGGCGAGGAAATGCGCCAGTCGGTCCGCATCATCCGGCAGGTCATCGCGAAATTCCCCTGCGGCCCCTGGTACGCGACGGATGCGAAGAAGATTTTCGCGCCGCCGAAGGCGAAGATCCTCACGTCGATGGAGGAGCTGATCCAGAATTTCATGCTCGTGACCGAAGGCCCGCAGATGCCGGCCGGCGAAGTCTATTTCGAGGCGGAAAACCCCAAGGGTGCGCTCGGTTTCTTCGTCGTGAGCAAAGGCGGCGGCGTGCCGTGGCGCCTGAAAATTCGCGCCCCCTCGTTCTGCAATCTCTCTATCCTGCCCAAGGTCTGCGTCGGCAACATGGTGTCCGACGTCGTCTCGATCCTCGGCTCCCTCGACTTCGTCATGGGCGAGTGCGACCGATGAAAGCCATGGCGAGTCGCGAGTAGCGAGCATGACAAACCACCCAATCATTTCTTCTTCGCGCAGCGATCTGGAATTACTACTCGCCAGTCGCGACCCGCTTCTCGCTACTTTTCTCGCCGCGCAATGAACCTCCAGCCAGCCACTCTCGCGCAGATTGACGAAGTCATCACGCATTACCCCGAGAAGCGGAGTGCGACGCTGCCGCTGCTGCACCTGATCCAGGAGGATCTCGGCTTCATCCCGGACGATGGCATCACGTGGATCGCGGAAAAACTGGGGCTCGAACCGATCAATGTTTACGAGGTGATCACGTTTTACCCGATGTTTCGGCGGAAGCCGATCGGGCGCCGCCACATCAAGGTCTGCCGCACCTTGTCGTGCGCGCTGATGGGCGGCTACAAGACCTGCGCCGCCTTCGAGAAGGAATTCAACACCCACCTCGGCGAGGTGTCGCCCGATGGTGAGGTCACCGTCGATTTCGTGGAGTGCCTCGCCAGCTGCGGCACGGCTCCCGTGGTGCTGATCGACGACGACCTCCACGAGAAAGTGGACGCAGTGAAAGCGAAGCAGTTGAGCGACGAGATCAAGCAGGCCTCCGCGCAGCGGCGCTGATCGACAATCCCCAATCCGCCATCGCCAATCCGAAATCGAATGCCCGACCAGACCCGCATCATCTTCAAGCACATCGACGAGCCGGGGTACTCCAACGACCTCGCGTGCTACGTGCGCAATGGCGGCTATGAGGTGTTGAAAAAGGCCGTGGCGCGCCCGCCGGCGGAACTCATCGACGAAGTCAAAAAATCCGGCCTGCGCGGGCGGGGCGGCGCGGGTTTTCCCTGCGGCGTCAAATGGGGCCTGGTCGACCGCAAGAGCGGCAAGCCGATCTACCTCATCGTCAATGCCGACGAATCCGAGCCGGGCACCTTCAAGGACCGCTACATCATCCACCAGGACCCGCACCAGTTGATCGAGGGCACGATGATCTCGTGCTTCGCGAACAACGTGAAGCAGGCATACATCTACATCCGCGGCGAATTCCCGCACGGCGCGCGCATCCTGGAGAAAGCCATCGCGGAAGCGCGGGCGGCGAATTTTGTCGGCCCGAACATCCTCGGCACGAATTACAGCTGCGAAATCTACGTCCACCGCGGCGCCGGCGCCTACATTTGTGGCGAGGAAACCGGGCTGATCGAATCGCTCGAAGGCAAGCGGGCGAACCCGCGCATCAAGCCGCCGTATTTTCCGGCGGTGCTCGGGCTCTACCAGTGCCCGACGATCGTCAACAACGTCGAGACCCTCTGCCACGTGAAATACATCGTGGAGCACGGCGGCGAGGCCTTCAGCAAGATCGGCACGCCGGGCAACACCGGCACGCGCGTGTTTTGCGTTTCGGGACACGTCCAGCGCCCGGGTTATTATGAATTTCCCGCCGGCACCATCACGATGGGCCAGCTGTTGAACGAGGTCTGCGGCGGTCCGCTGCCGGGCCGCAAGCTCAAGGCCGTGATTCCCGGCGGTTCTTCGGCGAAAATCCTCCGCTTCGGCGAACGCTTCAAGGGCAAGCGCAAGGTCGGTGCGGAGATGGTCGACTACGACTGGGGCGTCGAGGACGTCCCGATGGATTTCGATTCGCTCGGCATGATCGGCACGATGGGCGGCTCCGGCGGCGTCATCGTGATGGACGATACCGTCAACATGGTCGAGGCGCTCGCGAACATCAACGCGTTCTACTCCCACGAGAGCTGCGGTCAGTGCACGCCGTGTCGCGAAGGCTCGTTGTGGATGAAACGCATCACGACGCGTATGGTTCATGGCACCGCTCGTCCCGAGGACACCGGTTTGCTGAAGAGCGTGGCCGATCAGATTCCAGGCCGCACCATCTGCGCGTTCGGTGAAGCGTGCTCCTGGCCGACCCAGAGCTTCATCGCGAAGTTCGGCGAGGAATTCAAAACCTACCACGAAGCCAAAAAAGCGCCGAAGTCTCCCGACGCGCTCGAACTAGTCTGAAGATGAACCACAGAGACACAGAGGCGCAGAGTTCGAACACGGGGATTTCTCCGTGTCTCAGTGCCTTTGTGGTTAATCAGAATTTCCGATGATTGCTCCGCCCAAACCCGACCTCGTCACCGTCAATATCGACGGCAAGGAGATCGCTGTGCCGAAGGGCACGAATGTGATCGAAGCCGCCCGCCTGGCCGGCGTCGACGTGCCGCACTATTGCTATCATCCGAAGCTCTCGGTGGTGGGTAACTGCCGCATGTGTCTCATCGAAATGGGCATGCCGGCCGTCGACCCAGCTACGAAGGCGCCGATCATCGATCCGGCAACGGGCAAGCAGAAGATCAATTGGATCCCACGTCCCCAGATCGGCTGCGGCACGAATGCGAGCCCAGGGCTGCACGTTCGAACGAATACTCCGCTGGTGAAAGACTGTCGCGAAGGCGTGATGGAGTTTCTCCTGATCAACCATCCGCTCGACTGCCCGATTTGCGACCAGGCCGGTGAATGCAAACTTCAAGAGCAGGCGACAGGCTACGGCCGCGGTTACTCGCGCTACATCGAGCCGAAGAACGTGAAGCCGAAGCGCACGCAGCTTGGGCCTCGCGTCACGCTCGATGACGAGCGCTGTATCCTCTGTTCGCGCTGCATCCGTTTCTGCAAGGAAGTCGTGAAGGACGATGTGCTCGGGTTCATCGATCGCGGCAGCTATTCGACCCTGACCTGTTTCCCTGGAAAGCAGCTCACGAATAATTACTCGCTGAACACGGTGGATCTTTGCCCCGTCGGCGCGCTTACCTCGACGGATTTCCGTTTCAAGATGCGCGTGTGGTTTCTCAAGCAGACCAACAGCATTGACACCGAGTCGTCGGTCGGCGCGAACACCGTGGTCTG
>JAQGOP010000019.1 GCA_028293545.1 Verrucomicrobiota bacterium
GGCCGATGCCGCGGATGAGTAATTGCTTGTTCCCACTGGTGCCGGCGCCACCGGCGACAAATCCCATGATGAGGACATTCGAATCCGCACCGGAAACGATGCGCACCGAGACGTTGATGAGACGGCCCGGATCCCCGGTCGCGACGACCCCGAGCGTGGCCGCAGTGCTGGTCACCGCACCGGAACTGTTGGTCGCCGTCACGGTGTAGCTGCCGGCGTCGCCGCCCTGCAGGTTCGAGATCAGGAGCTGGCTCGAGGTGGCGCCGCTGATGGCCGCGCCGCCCTTCTTCCATTGGTAAGCCAGGCTGCCGCCGGAAATTTCCGCGCTCAGCACGACGGAGCCGCCCACTGCAACCGTATGCCCCACCGGCTGGGTCGTGACAGCGGGCGCTGAAGAACTGCCGACCGTGAGGACCGCGCCCGAGCTCGTCACCGAGCCGGACAAATTCGATGCGACCGCGGTGTACGTCGCGGCGTCGGCAGCCTGCACGTTGTTCAACGTCAGCGTTGTGTTCGTGGCCCCGGTGACATCGGCCGCGCCCTTTTTCCACTGGATAGTCGGCGCGGGATTCCCCGTCACGGCCACGGTAAAGGTGACATTCGCGCCGGTGGTAACCGACTGGCTGGCAGGTTGGGTCGTGAAGACCGGAGCAGCCGGAGCCGCTGAAACCGTCAGGACCGCGCCGTTACTCGTGACCGAACCGACGGAATTGGTCGCGACCGCGGTGTAAGTCGCGGCGTCTCCCGCCTGCACACTATTCAAGGTCAGGGTGGTGCTGGTGGCGCCGGCAACATCGGCCGCGCCTTTCTTCCATTGGATCGTCGGCGTCGGAGTCCCCGACACGGCCACGGTGAAGGTCACATTTGTGCCGGCCGATACCGACTGGCTGGCGGGCTGCGTGCTGAAAGCGGGTGCGGTATTCCCGCTGCCCGCCAGGACGGTGATCGTATAGCCGAAGTCGACGCGCTCCCCACCCGGACCAAAGGCCGAGATCGTGATCGGGAAGTTGCCGACGCTCGTCGGCGTGCCGCTCAGGAGAATGTTGGCACCGGCCAGGCCGCTGAAAGACAATCCCTGCGGCAACGTCCCGTCGACCGACCAGTTCGAAGCCGGCCCCAGCGGGCTGTTGGAGGTGTAGCCGATGGAAACCGCCACTCCCGCCGTCAAAGTGATTCCGTTTTGGGAACCCGCGGAAGGCACCAGCGGGGTCGCGCCGGCCATCGAATTCATCGCGCCGAGCGAGGCCGCGGCGGCCGCGAGCGATTTGAGCACCGCACCCACGGGCGACGAAATCACCATTTCCTCCACGGCCGTCGCGATGCGCACGACCGGGCTGCGTTGGAGGAGAGTGATGAGCACCGCGGTCGGGAGGTTGAACCAAGCGAGGCGACGTTGGAGGGAGGCGGAGAATTTCATGGGCAGGCGGGTAATTGATTCCGGAGGATCGGTGGGCGGTGCGTCGGGCCCGAACGTCAACCGGAGGTCGCACCGAGAAAAGACGGCGATGGTAACAGGGCTGTTACCCGATGAGGACACGGAGGTTCGCCAATGCTTCCGTCCCGTCCACCCTGGAACCTGCGAATTTCCGGTGAAAAAAATTTCCCCCCGCGCCTCGTGCTTTTTGCGCGAGTTTCGCTGCGGGATTTTTTCAAAACCTCACGGTGAACTGCACCGCCAGGGTGTGCTGGTAATCGTGCGCGCCGAGATCGTCCGGCTGGACGCTGTACTGGAGCTTCACCTGGACATGCGGCGTGAACCGAAAGCTCGGCGCCACGTCGATGCGCCACCGATCGTAACCCCAGGGCAAGCGGCCTCCGACCGAGTCGCTCACCGTGCCGAAGACCTGTTCGTTCCACCGCACTGCCCCGGAAAACTGCGGCGTGAATTTATACTTCGCCTCGACGTAATAGGCCGTGGTCCGCACATCCCCGACCGTGGGAATTTCAAAACGCGTTTCAAAAGCCTCGGCCCACAGCTGCCAGTGATGCCACGCGAAACCGACATCCTGCGCCAGGACCACTTCGCGATAATCGTCGAGCGACGTGCCCGGTGCGATCGTGGGCGCCGCACTGGGCAACAGGTAGGAACCTGCGCTCGCCGAAAATCCCATCGTCCACCGTTCGTCCGGACGAAAGCCCACGCGCGCGCTGTAGGTCGGATGATCCCACCGCACTTCATCGCTGCCCCAGTATTCCGGGCGCGAGGCCAGCGCCCCGTTCTTGATTTCGCCCGCGTAGGTGAACTTGCCGACCTCGCCCGAGATCGCGGCGCCGGTCGCGTAGCTCGGCCCCCAGATGATCGGCAGGCGAAATCGGCTGTCGGCAAATGCATCGCCCGGGAAATGCTTCGGCTGGACATGCGCCCAGCGCAGCAGGGTCGATCCGTTCCGCACCGCCGCCACATCCCACATACCCGTGAGGTTTTCGTACGGCAGCGGAGCGGTGACAAACGGATTGTCCCATGAGCCATGCCGATGGACCCAGCTGCCGACCACGGTCGCGAATTTTCCGACTTGGAAATTAAAACGCCCATCCTGCCACGGCGTGAGCCGCAACGCATATTCGTCGAAGCGCCCTTCCATGCCGCCGTCGGTCGGATCGAAACCCCGGTCGACGCGCGCCTGCACAAACGCATAGATCTTTTCCCCAAGCTGGACGTCGAGAAACATCGAGAGACGCGGCGCGAACAGCTCCGGCCCCGACGCGACCATCAAACCGGGCGGTGGCTGCGAGAAGAAATATCCTTCGAGGTCGAGCGACCCGCTCAACCGCCCGCGAAACGCACCGCCCAGCGCACTCACGGAAAGCGATTCATCCAGCCGGTCGATGAAATCCTCGCTGCTCCGCGCGGGCATCGCCAGCGCGCCCAGGAGGCAGCCCACCACGATGCGGCCGGTGGTTTTCAAGCCGTGCCTCCCGTTGCGCCCGCCACAGGTTCGGCGCGCTGGAATCGCACCTCAAACTCCGTCCACGTCTCGTCGGATCGCACCAGCCTCAAGTCGCCCTGATGAAGTCCCGCCAGTTGCCGCGCCAGGTTGAGGCCCAGGCCGTAGCCCGGCACGTTTTCGCCCACCGCGCCGCGATGGAAGCGCTCGAAAATGTGATCCTGCATTCCCGGCAGGATCCGCTGGCCCGTGTTGCCGATCGTCAGGTATACCCAGTCGCCCTCGGTCCGCGCGGCGATGCGGATGCGCCCGCCGGGCCGGTTATATTTCCGCGCGTTCTCCAGCAGATTCTGGAGGATCAGCGCGGCGTAGCGCTTCTCGCCCGCGATGTGGAGGTCCGCCGGGAAATCGGTTTCCACCGCCAGTTCCAATGCGTCGGGCAGCGCGCCCAGGTCGTCGAGCGAACCTTCGATCAACTGGCTGAGGTTCACCGGCGTGAAATCGATCTTCAACCGGCCCGCGTCCATTCGCGACAACAGCAGCAGATCCTCGATCACGCTCGAGAGCCGGTAGGTCTGGTGGACCAAGGCGGAGATTTCCCGGCATTCCTCCGGGGAAAGTTTTTCGTGGGCCAGCATTTCCTCCAGCCCCGCGCGCAGCACCGTCACCGGGGTCTTCAACTGGTGCGAAGCATCCGCCGAGAAACGCGCCGCGCGCTGCAGTTCCTCGTTCGTCGACTCCAGCTTCGCCTCCGCCCGCACGCGTTGCGCGAGGTGCTCGGCGGAATCCACTTCCAGCTTTTCCACCGGGACGGCGAGGCGGCGGGAAAGAAACTGGCTCGCCGCGAGCCCGATCAAGAGGAGCAGCCCGCCCGCGCCGACGACCTGCCAGCGCAACTGGCGCTGGCGCGCGCGCAATTCGGCCAACGGATGAATCGAAACTTCGTACGCGGGCGGATAGAGCGAACCCGGATTGAGCCGCTTGTAGAAGAGGAGATGCGGCCCGCCAGCGATGGTGCGGGTGAAGCGCGTTGCGGCGCCCTGCCGGCTCGCGAGCCTCGTCCCGATCTCGGTCCCGATCGCGATCTCATCCTCCGGCGGAAGGGCCGGAAGATAAAGCCGGCCATCGAGCCAGATCCCGTTCCGCATGCCGAGGTTCGAAGGCGATGACCGCTGTTCCACGGGTTTGAAACCCAGCACGATCGCGGCAATGGCCTCGCCGGTTTCGCTTGAAACGATCGGCATCGCGATCACCTCCGAAATCACTTCCCGCTGGTCGGCGGTTTTTCTCGGGAGATAGCCGATCTGCTGGCGGTTCGGCAGCGTCGGCAATGCCAGCTTCAGCTCCTCGGCGGGCGAAAGCATTCCCACCGCTTGCCGAGCCGCGGGCAGAATCGGCCGGCCGGCGTGGTCGAGGAAACGATAGAACTCCGCGTGCAACGCGTACGCCGCCTGCTCCGGTGACAGCCCCGCGTCGGATTCCATCACGTCGCGCAACTCGTCCTTCGCGCTCGGGTACAGCAGGTCGGGCGCGCCGTCCTCCAGCGCCGCGTGGATCCGGGATTTCCGCACAAGATCGCGACAGCGTTCGACGAGGGCGGCGTGCCGGATTTCCTGGAGCATGTTCAGGCCGTCGAGCTGGTCCTGGAAACCGCGCTCGAGGTCGCGCTCGACGTTGGCCGCGAGCTGGTGCTGCGCGAAATAAAGCGTCAGCCCGGTGATCGCCGACACGACCAGCATCATCGCGACCAGCAGCTTCGTGCGGAAGCTCCTCACGGGCGTGGGTGCCAGCGCGGAGCGGGCAATCACGGGAAATCGGCCTGAAGCACCGAGTTTTCCTTCAGCTCCACCGTCCGTTCGAGCGTTGTCTTGCTGTCCACCCACGCCTTGAGCACGTAACGGCCCACCGGCAGGCCGCCCAGCCTGAAGTGGCCCTCGGTGTCGGTGATCACGAAATGCGGCGTCGCGAGCACCAGGATCAACCCGCGCATGTGCTCATGGATATCGCAGCGCAACGTGACCAGCCCCGGGACTTCGAAGACTTGCGACGGCACGGGTTTCTCGCCGGGCAGATAACGCCCCAGGTCAAAACGCTTCGGCGCCGAGTACGAAAAAACATCGTGGTAGGTGTCGTCGAGGTTGGGAAACTCAACCTTCGTCCCCACGCGGATCGGCAGCAGCAGCGGGACAAACGCCAGGTCCTTCTGCGACATCT
This sequence comes from Verrucomicrobiota bacterium, assembly GCA_028293545.1. Classification (GTDB taxonomy): domain Bacteria; phylum Verrucomicrobiota; class Verrucomicrobiia; order Opitutales; family Opitutaceae; genus Opi-474. The sequence goes on from JAQGOP010000019.1 coordinate 5,100, forward strand.
GCGTCACCGGTTGGACCGCGGCCGCGGGAAAATCACCCTCGAGGTAAACCACCGCCAGCGGCGGGTTCATCGCCACCACCCCGCCCTTGCTCACGATTTCATAGCGCTTGTTCATGACCGGCGCCGTGCGCGCCTTCGGCAAGGGCACGCGTCCCTCCACGACCGACTCCGCCCTCCCGAGGCCCGGCGCGAGCACCGCGCCGATGAAGACAATCAGGAGGCGGATTTTTTTCATGCCGTGGCGCGGACAGTATATCCCACCGAACGCAGGGTATGGATAAGCGGGACCGAAAAGGTCGAGTCCACCTTCTTGCGCAGCCGCGTGATGAAGATTTCCACCGTGCGCGTGTCGTACTCGTGGTCGCGCTGCCAGACGCGCTCGCACAATTCCGTGCGGGAAAACACGCGCCCCGGCTCCTGCATCAGCACCTGGAGCACGTCAAATTCCCGCGGCGACAGCGCCACCAGTTTCCCGGCCCGGCTCACCTTCCTCGTCTGCACGTCCATCTGGAGGTCGGCGACCTTCAGCAGGTCCGCCGCGGTCGGCGTCGACCCGCGCCGGCCCAGCGCTTCGACGCGCGCCACCAATTCGTCGAGCGAGAAGGGCTTGGCGAGATAGTCGTCCGCGCCAGCATTGAGGCCCTTGACGCGATGCTCGACGTCGCCCCGCGCCGTCAGGATGAGGACCCGGGCCGTCGACGCCGAGGCCCGCAAGCGGGAAAGCAGGGACAGTCCATCCAGGCTCGGGAGATTCAGGTCGAGCACGACGAGATCAGGACGCTCGTCGAGCGCGGCCTGCAATCCCGTCAACCCGTCGAATCGGGCGCTCGCGACATGGCCATGGCGGGTGAGCGCGCTCGTGACATGGCGCGCCAGCTGGGGCTCATCTTCAATCACCAGGATGCGCATGCTGAAAAAACGCGGCCTCAGTTGCAGCCGCAGCCGCTCCCGCCGACGCCGCGTCCGCCGTTGGCAGCTTCGCGCGAAAAATAAGTGTGCTCACCCATGGCCACGGCGATCGGGTCGCGATCCGGCCGCATGGAATAACTTGCGAGCGTCGCGCGCTCCCAAGGCTGCACTTTCACGGCCGCGCAGCCCGAGAAAAAGGCCGCGGCAACGACTATGGCGGCAAAGAGAAAAAGGCGGGAGGTTTTCATGGCGGGGACAAGGGTGCGGCGTTCACCGATCATGGCGTCTCTTTGAACAAGGTTTCGAGTTCCGTCCGGAGGACTCTTTCGGTGCCGTTGCCGTGGAAGCCCATATGAATGAAGCGGACGCGCCCATCGCGGCCAAGCAGGTATGAAGTCGGCATCGCCGGAACCCTCACCGTCGACACGAGTTGCTTCCCGGAATCGAGCAGGGCCGGAAACGGCGGTTTCCACTTATTCACGAAGGAATTAAACTCGCCCGCTTTTTCATCGACGCTCACCGCGACGAGCACCAGCCCGCGCGGTGAATAGTCCGCGAAGATTTTCCCGTAAATCGGAAAGGACGCTTTGCATGGCGCGCACCACGAGGCCCAGAAATCCACGAGCACGATCTTGCCGGCGGTTTCCGGGACTGGTCCGCCCGTCAGTTTCGCATCGGCCAAGGAGGGGAAGACATCGCCGACCTTGATTTCGGCGCAAGCCCTCGACGCCGTAAAAATTCCCAGCATGAGGGCCAGCGCCACCCGCAGGGTGATCCGCGAGGATTTCTTATTTTGCGGCGACATAATTATAGAAGCCGCGGGTCTGCGCCCGCGCGGTGGCCGTGATCAAAATTCCCTCGGCCCCGGGGATCGCCTGGATGAATTCGATGCCGCGCGGCACACCCATCACGAAGGCGGTCGTCGAGAGCACCCCGGCCTGCAGGCAGGTTCCGGCGACGACCGTGGCTTGGAGGCATCCGTTCGCGACGGGCCAGCCCGTGCGGGGGTCGACGATATGGCCGTAGCGTTTTCCCGCGATGGTGAAACAGCGGATGTAGTCGCCGGACGACGCGATTCCCTTTCCGCGCAATGCGACGCTCGCGGAAGCGGTGCCAGGTTTCGTGGGATCCTCCAGCCCGATGTGCCAGGCCGGACGGCCCGGCGGCGCGCCGAGTGCGCGCAGGTCGTGGCCGAAGTCGACCAGCACATTCGCGATGCCGTGGTCGACCGCGATCTGCGCGACGACATCGACGGCGTATTCCTTGCCGAAGCCGCCGAAATCCAGCGCCATGCCCGCCTGCGGCAAAAACACTTTCCCCGGCGCCAGCTGCACTTTTCCCCAACCCACGAGTTTGCGCGCGTCCTGGATCTGCTGGACCGTCGGCACCACGGGATTCTCGGCCTTGTAGTTCCACAGCCGGATCAGCGGCAGGGAGGTCGCGTCGAGCACACCCTGGCTCATGAAATGCAGCGTCTCACACAGCTTCAGCATCTGCTCCATCTCCGGGTCGACCTCGACCCAGTCGCGACCCGACGCGGCGTTGATGCGGCTCACCAGGCTGTCGACGCGAAAGCGCGAGTATTTCGCCTCGAAGCCGTTGACCCAGCCCACCGCCGCCGCCTCGAACCGGTCGGCCTGCGCCGCGTCGTTCGTCGCGTATTGGATTTCGCACGTCGTCCCGAGCGCGGGAAATGCCAGCCGGCGCAGCGGCCCCGACCCGGTGTCGGAGCCCGGAGCGGGCGGCGGCTGACGATGAGACTGGGCGATCATGGCCATGGCTCGAAGTTCACCAGGTAAATTTTATTCCGCCGGTGACAATCGTCGCGCTCGGGTACGCGCTGGCCGAAGTCACTCCGTCGGTGCCCTTCATCTCGTATTTTTCGATCGCGGCGTCAACTTGCCACGAGGCATTGAAAATCCAGATCGCCTTCAGGCCATAGTTGTAGCTCCGAAAAGCCGACAGCCGGTAGTCCGACGAATAAAACGGCCCGGTCGAGGCAGGACGGAATGACGGCGTGAAACCGATGCCGTTTGCCGTCAGCCGGTAAAAATCCGCGGCCTCCTGGTCGTAGAAACGCACCTCGGGGCGGAGGATGAAGTGCTCGCCGATCTTCTGGAACCACGCCAACTCAAATGTATTGGCGCCGGTGCCGAAGGTATCGTGGTAATAACGGTAGCCCGCTTCCAAGGTGCCGTTCGTGGCGGGAAAAGCGCGGTTCACGCCGAGGAAGATGGTCCATTTGTCGCGCTCGTGCGGACGGCTTTCCGGGTAATCCACCGGCAGGAACACGCCGGGAAAAACTTCCGTGCGCTGTTGGATGATGCGGTAGGGATCGCCGAGGAAACCCGTGCTGCTGCCGTAGCCGAGATTGGCGGTGACCGAAGTGTTGGGGTCGAGCAGCTGGGTCACGCCCGCAATGAGGTCCCAGCCGCGTTTCTTGTCGTCCGCCCGCAGGTACGGCACGCGCACGACGTCGTCGACGCCCGCAACCCCGAGCAGGAGCGTGGTGTTCTTCTGGTTGAAATCGGTCAGCGTGTTCAACGACCAGCCGTTCGAAACGTAATCGCTCTCGCGGCTGTTCGCGTACCCGACCGCGACGTTGACGCGCGGAAACTGCCGCGAGATCTCCGCGCTCCAAGCCTTGCGGCGATCGGTCAGGTTCGTGAGCGGGACTTGCCCGCCGGGCGTCGCCGGCGGCTCTCCGTTCGGGGTGGCACCCGCGATCGCGTCGATCACGCCCTGGAGTTTCACGTGCATGTCCGGTCCGAGGTCTTTTTCGACCAGGCCATACTGGGCTTGGACGGTAATGCGATCACCCGGCTCGCGATAGTCCTGGTATTTGTATGAAACCGAATCCTCCGCCCGGGCTGCGCGCGGCGAAAGCCAAGCAAGCAAACCGGCCACGAGTACCCCGCGTCCTTGTCCCGTTGTGAACCTCATCTCGTCGCCGAATCCATACAATCAGCCGGTCAAGGCGAGTGGTAATCGGCGACGGGTTCGTAACAGGATGGTTAGAAAATCCGAGCTGCCGAAGCAGGGTGCGGTCTCGCTTACTTCACGATCTCGACCGACGAAACCCGCAGCGAGGCGTTCAATTGCGCGGGGCTCGCCCGCTCGGCCTGGAGGCTGAATTGTTCGATGCCCACGTACGGAGAGCGTTTCGTCAGCTCCAGGTAGAATCGCTTCAACGAATCCCAGTCCGATTTCTGGAGGTTGAACTGCACCGTGTGCACCGCGAACTCGCCGCTGCGCACCGTCTGCGGGGTATCGTTCGTAAACTTCAGCCCCTGGCTTCGCGCCAGGGCATTCAATTCCCCGACCAGGCGGGTATCGTCGAGCGTCCGGGCCGGGTCAAGATTCTGCACGGCCTTCGTCGCCGCCGCCTCGATGCCCGCGCGATCCGCCAGCCATTTCTGCTGGTCCTGCAGCGCCACGCCGGTCGAGCGCTGCGTCCGCCAGAAGGCGGTGGCGCGTTTGCCGAAGGTGGAAAGCAGCGTCGCGGCCACCAGGGCGGTGATCGTGACGAGCAGGATTTTTTCGCGGAGCAGCCGCCGGAGGAAATAGGCTTTGAGGGCTCTCATGACGATGCAGCGGGCTTGAGCGCGTCGGGGCGGAAAGTGATCACCAGCATGAACGACATCACGTTGTCGCGCGTGCGTTGGTCGCGGACTTCGACCCTCTCGACCGACGGCAGGTCGGCGATGGCGGAGCGATACGTCGAAACTTCCCCCGGTGACGTCGTCTGCGCATCGACGCGCAAGGTGTAGAGCCCGTCGGTCGTCGCCTTGATAAACTGGATCGAGGCCGGCTTGCCGCCGTTAGCCTCGGAAATCATTTCCAGCGGCAGCAGGCGTTTCGTGGAAAGCTCGTTGATGCGCGTCGTGAGGGTTTGCGCCGTCATGATCTGGTCAACGACCGGTTGCTGCGCGGATACCTTCAGCTGCCGGGTCTTCTGCCAGAAACCCGCACCGTACAAGCCGGCCCAGCCCACGGCGATCGCCACGATCGCCGCGGCGCAGCCGATGAACGTGCGCCAAAGCAGGACGTCCCGCGCGCGACTCCGGCGATAGGCGACGAGTTCCTCCTTGTCCCGCACGTCGAGCGTGGACGCCTCCGCGGCGGAGAGCCGGAAAACGTGTTCGCCCGAACGAAACACAAACTCGTCCTCCCCGGTCGCGGCTTCGATGGCGGGCGGCTCGGTGAGCTCGATGACGCGCCGACTGCCTGCGACGCCGCGCAGCAGTTCGTCGCGAGCCTTCGCCCGGTCGGCCTCGTTGGCTTCGGCAGCGAGCGGATGGAAACTCACCGCGGACGGCACCGCATCCTGCGCCCAATGGATCGCCGTGATGCCTTCGGGCAAATTGACGAGGATCGTGGTCGCCGGTTCGAATTTCCCGCCGAGGAGCGCCGCAAAGGCCGGCATGACCAGTTCAGCGTCGCCCCAGGCATCGGCCTGCTCGCGGGGGAAGCGGCGGCGGTACGCGGCGAAGACCAAGGCCGACGTCGAAGCGGGCGGCCGAAAAAATCCGTGGTACAACTGGGCCGGCGGAAATGGCGAAACGGCTTCCAAAGCCAGCTCGGCCTGCAGCGCCGCCTCGGCGGCGTTTACCGTGGGCGGGATGGGCACCGCGCGCACAAAAAACATCGCGTCGGGCAACAGCGCCACCTTGGGGGCGTGCGCGCCGGGAGTCGGCGGATTGGAAGAAGGCGTGGTCATGCGGGCGGAACGGCTACAGGCGGGGTGGCTGACATCTCAGCATTTTCCGTAATTTCCAAGAGAGTAAATGGATAGTTGAGCTGCGGCGCCGGTGCCTTGGCCGCGGCGGTCGCGGCCGGCGTCGAACTGGTGGTCGATGTAGTCGTCCCAGACGCCGCCGGGCGCGTCGAGGTTGCGTTCGCCTGTACCGTGGTCGCACCGCCCGCCGGCGCAACCACCGCCGTCAGGCGAAACTCCGTGCGCCCCTCGCGAATCAGCACATTGATCCGCAGCGCGCGCACCTGCACGCCCACGCCCTGGGGCATGGCCGGGGTGCCCATCAGGTTGGCCGCCTGGCTGGTCGACGTCAGCCACGCGGGGCCCTGGGTCGTGTACTGGCCGGTGCCGTTGAGATATTCCGCGAGGCGCTGGTGCTGCGAGACGTCGGAAAAACCAAGGGCGGCGAGGACATCGGCCGAGGCGGCATTCAGGTTGATCTGCTGGTAGTTGAACAACGAGAACGTCGCGACGAAGCGCCGCCACTGGTCATTGGGCCGGCCCTTTTCGTCGTAGAAAACTTCGCGCGCATAATCGATCGCGGCGAGTTCGGTAAACGTGCGCATCGCGCGCGCCGGGGATTGGAAGGGCAGCGCGCCGACATCGTAGGTCGGCGACAGCGCCGAGGTTGAAACGTAGTCGCGCCGCATCCAGCCGAGCAGCGCGTCCGTCAGTTTTTCGGCGTCGGCCTGCTTGAAATCCCACGCCTTGAAAAGATTCGTGAGCGTGGCGGCGTCGACATGGGACAGCGAAATTTTGCCGCTTTCGTCCGCCAGCGTGACTTCGGCGGTGACGCCCTCGCGTGGTTGCCAGCCGGAGAAAGCGAGGGGATTGCCCCACCCTTCGGCGGGACTGTGCAGGCCGCCGCCCACGCGGCGAAAGTCTTCGAGCGTCGCCAGCGTGCACTCCAGCGTCGAATACGCGTCGCGCCGCAGGCGTTGCGCTGCGATCACCCGCGCCTCAACGAGCAGGTCGGTGCTCGCCTGCTCGATGAACATCGTCACCGCGAAGGCCGTGAACAACAGCGTGACCAAAACGATCACCAGCACGGAACCGCGCCGAGGAAGGGTTGAGGGTTGTTTCAAGGGAGGAGCAGAGGTTGGACCCGAAAATGAGCGTTTGAAGGGCGACGCGGGTTCAGAAATTCGGCAGCGCCGCCGTCGGCGGGGTGAGTACGATCACGGTTTCGCGCACGAGTTTCCCATAGGTGAATTTCAGGCGGAGCCGCTGCGGCGTCTGGAGCTGGCCGTTGTTGTCCTTCCGGAACGTCGTCTCCGTTTTCCACGCCTTGAAATCCGTGTCGTAATAATCGTAGGACATCGCCGTCACGAGCGGTGTGATCAGCGTTTCGCGCGGCGGATCGTCGGCGAACTTTTCCTCGAGCCGCGAGTGCCACAGCAGCATGAGGCCTTCGCGTTCGCGCAGCTGGAGCGAGCAGACGACTTCGGGCAGCGGACGGTCGGGCCAGGCGAGGATGCGCGAACCGGCGAGCAGTTCGAAAGTGAGGAGATTTTCCGTGGATCCGGTTTGGGGCCGAATTTCCTGCGGCGCGATCGGCACCGCCGTCGCCGTGGTGGCGGGCGGGAGCGAGGCGGTGCGCAATTGGTCATCGAGGAAACGCGTCACGGCGCGCACGTGGCGATCGAACAGGCGCACATCGGTGTTGCGCCCCCAAAGCTCGCCCATCGAAAAGACGAACACGTTGAGCGAAACCAAAACCAACGCCGTCAAAGCGAGCGCGAGCAGGATTTCGAGCAGGGTGAAACCCGCGGGGCGAACCCGACGATTTTTCTTCACCCGGACCGATTCGGGGAAAACACCGGAGCGAGGCCTGGGGGCTCGAGATTCGAACGAGCCGCGGCCGCAAACGTGTGTGGTTCCGGGCTTCACGGTTTTACTCCTTGGAGTTCCTTGATGCGATCGGACGCATCCTGCCGAAGTTTCGCGGTTTCCACCGGATCGGACCAGGTGGGTCGAAGCACGGTGAAGGTCTCGGTCACCGCCGGAAGCGCACCGCCGGACGCATTCGTCAGCTCGCACACGAAGGTGACCCGGTGGAGGTCCGCGACGCCGGTGGATTCAATCGTGGCGTGCCATTTCACCCGGCGGCCATTGCCGGATTCAAAATCGTCGCCCTTCTCCACCGTCGCGCGATCGGGCTCCGCCAGCAGTTGGGCGCGGGCGAAGCGAAGGTCCTGGTCGGCTTGGTTGCTTTGCTGCGCGATCTCGTAGGCGTTGAGCACATTCACATACGCCGCGCCGAGCACGATCGCGCCGAGGGCGAAAATCGCGAGCGCCACCAACACCTCGATCAATGTGAACCCGCGGCGCATGTCAGGGCGTGCCTTCCACTTTCGGGAGGACCTGCGCACAGGTCCAGGGATCGATCGCGAGGATATGCGCCGGGCCGCCTTTCCGGAACTGGACGCGAAACGGCGTGCAGGTCCCGTCGGCATAGAGCGTGACGAACGGCACAGTCTGGGCGTCGACGGCCTCGCCGCCAATCAGGACCAAGCCCCGGCCCGCTTGGGCGGACAAAAAGTCGACGGTCAAATCCTTGGCTGGCGGAACCGCGAGCAACTGCGTCGAGACGCCATCATCCAGCACGAAGTTTTTTTCCTTGGGATCGAAGTTCAACCGCACGTCACGCTCCGAGGTGAGCGCACCCTTCCGGCCCTGCTGCATCGCCTTCCAGAAAACGTCTTCCGCCGTGGACGGCTTGTCGCCGATCAGATGGGCGGAGCCGGAAACCAGCACGCCGGCGAGCAGAGCCATCAAGGCCAGCGCCAGCAGGATCTCCAGGAGGGTGAATCCCGCGCCGGCAGGGGATGCGCCACGACGACGAAACCTCGATTTTAACCTTCCCGGACGTTTCATAACTCCGCTCTTCGCGATGGATCGGGCACGGGGATGGCGAAGGGGAAATGGACGGGGTGCTGTCCCGTGGCTCACGCGTCGCGACCCAGCCCTTACCAATTGCCGATATCGTCTCCCGTGCCCTCCGTCTTGTCGGGACCCTTCGAGAAGACGTCGTAGCCGGTCTTGTTTTTGACGCCTGGGTAACGGTAAACATAAGGCTCACCCCACGGGTCGACCGGGATCTTGCTATCGCTGAAATACGGGCCGGTCCACTGCTCCGCCTTGCCGTTGGGCGCGGTGATGAGGGCCTGGAGGCCCTCCGCGGTCGAAGGATAATCGCTCATCTTGATGCGGTAACTGGTGAGCGGAAGCTTGATGGATTCGCGGACGAAGAGCTTGGCGGTCGAACCTTGGGCATCGCCAAAAATGCTATCGAGATTCGCGACGGCCAGACCGACGAGAAGGCTCAGGATCGCCAGCGCGATCATGATTTCCAGCAACGTAAACGCACGACGCGACGAAAGGCCAAAATTTTTCGAGGAACGGGGTGAGAGGCGCATGGAGGGATTAGAAGGCGCGTGAAGCGCGGATGTCGAGACGCCCGAAATCAGGAAAGGTTGCGTCTTTCTGCGGTAGGGCGCGGTCTCCGACCCGCCTCCGAAAAAACGCAGCGACCGAAACGCGCCAAGGTGCCAGTCGGCGACCTTGGGGCGACGTGACGTCCACAAAAAAAGGGCGCCTCGCGGCGCCCTTTTTGAGGGGGGTGGGACCGATCGTCGTGGGATTACCAAAAGTACTCGTAGTGGTCGAACCCGGCCGAGTGCGTTTCGTACAAGGTTGACCCGAGCCCCGAGTATTTGATGTAGGTGGGGAAGACGTTATCCATGCTGTCGTCGGCGGTCGGATCGATCCATTGCGCCCCCTGCATCGCTCCCCAGTTGTACGCGTCGTACACATCGCAGCACTGGTAGAAGTACAGGCTCATGTCGTAGTACGCATCGTTCCACTCCAGGTACGACCAGAACTTCGTCCCGGAATCGCTGGTCACATTCACGGCCTGGAAGGGATCGGCCATGACCGTGTAGACTTGGATCACTCCGATGGCGTTACAGTAAGCATCGCCGTAGCCGTCGACGAGCATCACGTACCGCATGTTTCGCTCGTAGGTGATGACCTTGTAGAATTCACCTCGTGCAACCCAAGGCGCGCACGCAAGCACTGCGATGAATAGCGCCGACAACCATTTTTGTATCTTCATATGGAATCTCCGTGAGGATGTTTATTTTGACCAATCAGCTTTCGTAAAATCCCGGATCGACTGGTACGCGCTCGATTGCGCGGGCGTGAGGGTGGACGTGAAGGCGTTGAGGGCGGTTTTCCGCTCCTGCACCAGGGTCTTCACTTCCTCGTGCGAGGACTTCTCCACGTTCACCGATTTCGTCGACCTCACCTGGTTGTACGCGTCGAGCTGCTCCGGCGTGAGCATCTTGGAAAACGCCTCGCGATTCGCATCCTGCGCCGCGACGCGCTCCTTCTCATAGATGTTATCCAGCGCGAAGTTGGTCGATCCACCCACCGTCTGGGAATAAAGGATCTTCCAGCCGTGCTTCAGGTAATAGTCGATGATCGCATCCCGTTCCTCCTTGGAAAGATTGGCCCAATCCCGCGCCACTTCGTGCGGTAGCAGCGTGGGATTGTAGAGCATGGGATTGGCGTGCGAATTGATCCACCGCTTGGTGTAAGGCTGTTCGGCCGCATCCTGCGCCGCGTCTTTCACCACCGCATCCTTCCAGGGCAACGTGACTCGTTCGTCCTTGTCCCGCCTGGCGAGTGTCACGGCGTCGTCATCGATTTTTTCGATGACAAAATGCGAGAACGTCTCGCCCACCTGCATCCACGGCGCACCCGGCCTCGCACCGCTACCAATCGAAGCATACCGCACGCCGGAAACCGTCATGATCCCCTGCACTTTGAAGTCCGCCAACTCAGGCGCGGCCTTTGCCGCCGGCAACGCTTGCGCATGGGTTTCACCTTCCGGCGAAGCCGCCGCCGCACAGAGAGCCGCGGAGGCGGCCGCGATCAAAAGCAGGACGATACGATTGCTGCAAAAAGGAGATTTCATTTTCGGTGGGGCCAACGATTTTTAACTCATCCGGAGAAGCCAAAAATACCGGACCCGCCGTGAATGAGCGGACGCACGCGAGAAAACAATGAATGAAACAGCCTAAATTTAGGTGATATACTGTTAGTGTATAGCGCCTCGCAGCCGCGGGCGGCTTACCGGTTACGAAAAACCCGCATTTCCTGAGCAGGCGGGCCGCCTGCGCTACTTCTGCAGGTATTTTCCCAAGCGCGAAAAGCCCATCTCGCTCGCATACCGGATCAACTTCGGGGTGCTGTGGATGTTTAGCTTGTTCATGATATCGCGACGCCGCGACTGCGCCGTCGCCGGCTTCAAACCAACCGCTTCGGCGACTTCCTCATCCGTGTACGCATTGCCGATCAGGCTCAAAATCTGTTGCTCGTACTCCGACAGTACGAGGTAAAATGCCCGCGGATCGCATCGCAGATCCTCCAGCACCGTCGTCATGACGGACGCAAAATAACCTTCGCCGCCGAGCACGGCCGAAATCGCCCGCTTCAGCATTTCGACCGACTGCTCCCGCTTGTCCACGAAGCCGTGCAGCCTCAGGTCGCGCACCCGAAACATCGTCAACGGGTCCCGCAACGCCGAGATCGCGATCACCCGCGCTCGCGGCTGCCGGCGCAATATCTCCGCGGCCACGGCCAGGCCATCAACATCGGGGAGCGAAATATCGAGTAAAACCAAATCCGGTTCCGCTGCCAGGATTGCCGCCAGCCCGCTGCGTCCGGTCGACTCCCGAACAACCACCGTCGCAAAAAACTCCCGTTCGCAAACCGTCGCCAGCAAATCGCTGGTGATCACCTCGTCCTCAACGATTGCAATCCGCGGCGTAGCCATTGTCGCGACCGCTTATTCCCCAAATGCAAAACGTTTTGTAGACATCACAAAAAATGAGTATCCACCTTTCCCGCGTGCAAGGCCGCATTTGGACACAGCGCCGAAACACCGCGGAATTGAAAACGAGAGGCGCGAGAAATCACGTTTGGATGAAAATGCGCGGCAAATCCGTCCGAACGTAGCGCGGGCGGCCCGCCTGCTTTCGAAGTAGCGCGTAGCGAGTAGCGGGTAGCGCGTAGCGAGTAGGTCCGATCGAATCCCAATCCGTTTGAACAGAAGGCAACGAAGGTAACGAAGTGAGGTCCCAGTGTGCGGAATCGCTCGTGCCCTAAACGATCTATGTTCCGGGTGGTCGGCGTGATCGTTCGTCCCCTTTACGATTATGTCTGGAGGGTTCGAAACCCACACGCCAAAGGCACGATCGATTACGCGGACCCGCAACTCTTCGTTACCTTCGTTGCCTTCTGTTCAAATGGATTGGGATTCTCACTTCGCGAAGCAGGCGCGCCGCCAGCGTTACTCCCCTAACGGACACCCCGCCCCTGAAATCAAGGGCTCCGCACGTTATACAAATTATCCATTGAACTGGCGCAGCCGCTTCCGCACGGTGCTGGCCCCTCTAGACGCTCTAGATGGGGAGCGACCCAACCCCGAGATGCCCACCCCACCCGTTCTCGTGCGCACCCTCGGCGTGCTCGCCCTGGCCTTGCTCGCAGCTTGCGGGCGCCCCGATCCCGCGACGGCCGCGAGCGCGGCCATCCGCACCGCGCGCGTGGCCACCCACGACATCACCGACACCGTGGAAATCACCGGCGAAGTCGTGCCCGTCGTGCTCACCGAGATCAAATCCGAGATCAGCGGCCGCGTCGTCCGTGTCCATGCCCAGCCGGGCGACCGCGTGAAGTCCGCCGCAATCCTCGTCGAACTCGACCAGACCCAGCTCGAGAGCGAGTTGCACGAAGCGGAACGCCTCGTCGAAGCCGCCGGGATTTCCGGCGAGCACATGATCCGCGAACTTAAACGCCTCGAGCGCCTGCACACCTCGTCGGTCGCAACCGAAAAGGAACTCCTCGACGCCCAGGTGAACCGCGACCTCGCCGTCAACAACCTCGAGGTCCTCCGCGCGCGCCTCGACGCCGCCAAGGAACGCCTCGCCAAGGCCGTGATCCGCGCGCCGCACGACGGCGTGATCCTCCAGCACACCCTGCGCGCCGGCCAGGTCATCGTCGGCGCCACCTCGTTTTCCCAAGGCACCGTGCTGATGCAGGTCGCCGACCTCACGCACCTGCTCGTTGAAACCAAGATCAACGAAATCGACTCCCCCCGGGTCCTGCCGGACATGAAGGCCAAGATCACCTTCGATACGATCCGTGACGTCACCTACGCCGGCATCATCGAAACCGTCGCGCCTTCCGCGACCGTCGTCGACCAGGTCCGCGTTTTCCTTGTGCGCATCCGCTTCGACGGCGCCGATGCCCGCATCAAGCCCGGCATCAGCGCCAACGTTTCCCTTCCCGTCGAGGAAGTGCACGGGGTCCCCGCCGTGCCGCTCGCCGCCATCTTCATGGACGGGCCCCGCCGCTTTGTTTACCGCAAGGAGGGCACCGACTTCGTGCGCGTGCCCGTCGCCATCGGCGTCAACGACCTCGACTGGGTCGAGGTCCGCTCCGGCCTGAAGGCCAACGACGAAATCGCCCTGATGCGCCCGACGGCTTCCCGCGACCAGTAAGGTTTTCCCGCGCATGACGACGCCGCCGACCCCGCTCATCGAACTGGTGGACGTGCGGAAAACCTACCGCATGGGCGACGAGGACGTCCATGCGCTCGCGGGCGTCACGCTGTCGATCGCGAAAGGCGAGTTCGTCGCCGTCGTCGGCCCCTCCGGTTCCGGGAAGAGCACGCTGATGCACCTCCTCGGGTTCATGGATCGCCCGACGTCCGGCCGGCTGATCTTTGACCAGGAAGACGTTTCGCAGCTCAGCTCCTCCGCCCAGGCCACGCACCGCGCGCGCAAGTTGGGTTTCGTTTTCCAGTCGTTCAACCTCCTGCCGCGCCTGTCCGTCACGGACAATATTCTGCTGCCCTTGAGCTATGCCCGCGACGGCCGGAAAAACGGCGCCCGCCGCGCCGCCGAGGTGCTCGACCGCGTGGGCCTGTCCCATCGCGCGCGCCACCGGCCCAACCAGCTTTCCGGCGGCGAACGCCAGCGCGCCGCGATCGCGCGGGCGCTCGTCAATTCCCCGCAGCTGATCCTCGCCGATGAACCCACCGGCAACCTCGACGACCAAAACGTCGAACGCGTGCTCGAGCTTTTTCGCGAGCTGCACGCCGAAGGCCAGACGATCGTGCTCGTGACGCACGATGTGAATGTCGCGGCGACCGCGAGCCGCCAGATCCGGATGCAAAACGGCCGGGTTGTCCCGCCGGCCTAGCGCGATGAACGCGTTCAGCGAGGGCATGGTTCAGGGCTTCCGCGAAATCCGCGCGAACCCGTTCCGCGCCGGCCTCACGATGCTCGCCGTGGCCCTCGGCGTCGCGGCGCTCGTGGCGATGCTCGGGGTGCTGGAATCGATGCTGGGCACCATGAAGACCTACAACACGACGCGCGGCGGGCTGACGAAAATCTCCGTGATCGACCAGGCCGTCCCCGTCGAGCAGGCGCATTTGAAATACCTCTCGGGCGGCCGCTCCCTCCGCGACGTCGAGGCCCTGCGCCGGCATGCTTCGTTGGTGCGCAACGTTTCCCCGGAAGTGAATCTCAGCTGGCAGCCGATCGCGCACACGGATCGCTCGGATTGGGCGATGATCCACGGCTCGACCCCGGCCATCGCCGCGCTCTACGAACTTGAGGTGGCGCGGGGGCGTTTCCTCAGCGAACTCGACGTCGAGCAATTCGCGCCCGTCTGCGTGATCGGGGCCGAATCCGCGCTGCAGATTTTTCCCCCGGGCGAGCCGGTCGTCGGCCAGAAGGTAAGGATCGGCGCCCACGCCTTCACCGTGGTCGGCCTCCTTCAGCGCTACGAGTCGCGCCAGGCCGGGCGCAACGCGTTGTGGCGGCGCAACTGGTCGATTTGGATTCCCATCACGACCGCCCAGAAGCGGTTCACGGGCAAGCGGCGCATCGACAGCCTCGAGATGCAGGTCGAGGACCTCGCGCAACTGATCCCCGCGATGGACCAGGTCGAGAGCATCGTGCGCCCGATGCATCGCTGGGTCCGCGATTTCAAGGTGGATAACCAGCTCGCGAGCCTGCAGGACGTCGGCCGGCAGCAGGAACGCCTGCGCGCCTCCCTCGGCGGCGTGGCGGCGTTGTCGCTCGTGATCGGCGGCATCGGCGTGATGAGCGTCATGCTCGCAGGGGTGAACGACCGGATCCGCGAAATCGGCGTGCGCAAGGCGCTGGGCGCGCAGCACGCGGATATTTTTCTCCAGTTCCTTTTCGAATCCGTCGGTGTGAGCCTGCTCGGCGGCCTCTTCGGCGTCGTCGGCGGCATCGGGCTGGTTCGGATCCTGGGCCGAATCATGGTCGAGCAGCCGCCGGTGCTGATGGCCAGCGCGCTCTACCTGGGAGCGGCGGCGAGCATCGTCACCGGGCTGCTCGCAGGAATTTATCCCGCCTTGCGCGCCGCCGCGCTCGAACCGATCGACGCGCTGCGCGCCGAATAAATCGCCATGCTCCTCCTGAACGGCATGCGCGACGGTTGGCGCGAGATCGTGGCCCACCCGATCCGATCGCTGCTCACGATGTTCGGGCTGATCTGCGGCGTCGCTTCGCTGATCGCGATGATCGGCATGGTGCACGGGATGCTCGCGGGCTGGCGCGCCTCGCTCTACGAGATGGGCGGGCTGGAAAAAATCGGCAGCGAATGGGCCCGCCCGCCGGAATACCAAAAGCATCTCGCCGGGATCTCCCCCGGCCGCACGGTGCGCGACGTGCGCGCGGTGTTTCGCAATGTCCCGGGCGTGACGCACATCTCGCCCGAGTTCGCGATCGACGAGTACGGCGGCACGGAAGCGCGGCGCAAGGGCCGCAGCTCGCCCGACAACCTGGTCTACGGCGTGGTGCCCGATGTGCTGGCGATCAACCGATACGACATCGAGCACGGCCGCTTTATCACCGCGCTCGACAGCGACCGCGGCCGCTGCGTGGCCGTGATCGGCACCCAGGTCGTCCAGGATCTTTTCAGCCCAACGGAAAACCCGCTCGGGCAGACGATCGAGGTGAAGGGAAAACCGTTCAAGGTCATCGGCATTTTCAAGGAGTGCGTGTTCATGCAGGGCGGGCGCAACGTGGTCGCCTCCAAAAACCGCGTCGTGTGCCTGCCGCTCGCAACGGCGCTGCTGCGTTTCAACGGTTCCTCGCCGCGGCTGACCTGGTTGAATTTTCGCGCGGGCGACATCGACCGCCTCGATGCAATCGTCGACGCCATCCAGAACACCCTCGTGATCATGCACCGGGGCGTGCTGGATTTCACGCTCGAGACCGAAGAAGAGCGTGCGATCGCGTTTCATCGGGCCGAGCGCAGCCTGAAGACCTCGATGGGCGGCGTCTCCGCCATTTCCCTCTTCGTCGGCGGCATCGTCGTGATGAACATCATGCTGGCGTCGATCAAGGAGCGCATTCGGGAGATCGGGGTGCGCAAGGCGCTCGGCGCGCGGCGGCGGGACATATTTCTCCAGGTGATGGCCGAGGCGCTCACCATTAGCGCGGTCGGCGGCGTGGTGGGTGTGGTCGCGGGCGCCGGGCTGATCAGCCTGCTGACTTGGCTCCTTCCCGGGCAGCCGCCGCCGGTGTTGATCCCCTCGGCGATGGTCCTGGGATTTTCCGCGAGCCTCATCACCGGGATCATCGCGGGGATTTACCCGGCTTTTACGGCCGCGTTCCTCGATCCGATCGAGGCGCTCCAGTATGACTAGAGAGCCTGAGAAAGTTGAAGGTTGAGAGAGCGGGAAGTTGAACGGGATCGAGCTCGAGCCGGGAAAGGCCGGTCTTTCAGCTCTCAAACCCACTCCCTCAACTGCCGGACGGGGGCGAAGGTGAAAGAGGGTATCCGGCACGAGGCCAGGGCAGGGCTTTCAACTTTCATCCGTCCCCCTTGCAGCTGTCCGCCGGACAATCACCTGCGCGCACGCGCACTCAGGCTTGAGTCCGGCGGGATAAAGTCGTTGTTAGTCCACGCATCCGCGGCTTTGGTTCGAACGTAGTTGGGTTATGATGATCAGCCGCCGTTTTTCCGTGACCTCGCCCACCTCACCTTCCACCCCGCCCGCCGCTCCCCGTTCGATTCTGATCGTCGACGACGATCCGGCGATGGGCGCGGCATTGCGCCACTCGATCGGCGCCGCCGGCTACAACGTCGTCGTGGCAACCTGCGGCAAGGAAGCACTGGCGATGGCGAACGATGAGACGATCGATGCCGCGCTGATCGATTTCGAAATGGCTCCGATGGACGGCATCGAGTTGTGCCGCCAGCTGATCAGCCGGAAGCCGAAGTCGAAACCTTTCCCGATTTGGATCATGACCGGCGGTTTTTCCGCCGATCGCTGGGCCGCGGCGATCAAGGCCGGAGCGATCGACCTTTTCCCGAAACCGTTCGAGCGCGAGCGTTTCCTGGGCGAGCTGACGATGGCCTGGGCCGCGAGCCAGTCCGGCCGCCCGAACGCCGCCGACGGCATCCGCCTGGTGCCGACCTGAGGTCGGGCGCGGTCTCCGACCCGTCGCTGGGAAACGTCCGTCCTCTGCCATTCGGCAGACTATTGGCCGCAAAGCAGCGCAAGTTTTTCAGCGGCTACGAAAGGAATTGGGGCGCGCTTTTGAGCGCGCGGGAATTTCGATTCGGAGCTTCGGAAACTTGCGCTGCTTCGCGGACAACATTCCGGAAGGCACCTTCGAAGTTTCACGGGAACTTGGACGCGGGAGCCTGGGGTTTCCCCTTCCCAACTTTCTCCCACCCCCGCTTCGCCACGCGTCGATAATCCGCCGCCGTATCCAGCTTCAGGCTTTTCTCCTCCACAATCCATCGGACGCGCTCCAAGCGGATCCGGCCGGGCTCGATGGCAAGGCGGTTGAACGAATTCTCCTCCCCGCGACCCCGCGTCGAGGTCGCAGTGCCCGCCTGCACCACCAGCGCGGAATGACCCGGCACCTTGTACCGCACGGCCGACAACGCATGATGTGAAAGGTGGAGATGACCGGAGAGGACCAGGTCGACCCCGCACTTGGCCATCGCCGCCATCGCGCCCTCGGCGCCGCCGACCAGTTGCTGGCGATCCTTGTAATCGTCGGGAAGGTCGAAGGGATGATGCGTCACGACGACCTTCGTCACGCCATCGCCGATCCCGTCGAAGCGCGCGTGGAGTTGCGCGATCTGCCGCGGGTTGAGCCGGCCATACTTCGTCGTGAGCGACCGCGCGGTGTTCAAGCCTGCGACCGCGATCTCGTCGTCGCGAAAAAACGGCGAGAGGTCGGCGCCGATGTATCGCCGATAGTGGGTCAGCGGCCGCGCGAACCGCGCGAGCACATTGTAGAACGGGATGTCGTGGTTGCCCGGCACGACGAGCAGCGGGCAGCCGAGCGAATCGAGAAATGCGCGCGCCGCGGCAAATTGTTTGGGTCGCGCCCGCTGCGTGAGGTCACCGGATACGACGACGAGGTGGGGTTTCGCACCGATGACGAACTCGCGCAGCGGGTCGAGGATCGACCGGTCCACGCGTCCGAAATGGAGGTCCGAAAGATGAATGAGCGTGCGCATGGTCAGTCCGGTTCTTCCTCCCGAGGCACGCGCACGCGGAGCGCAGCGGGGCGAATGCGGTAGTGGAGCGGGCTTGTCATCGTCGTGACCTCGCCATCGGTGGCCACGAGCGCGGATCCATGCCGCGTTTCCACCCACGCTTCCTCCAGCGCCAGGCCGTCGTAGTCGACACTCGGGTCGAGCCGCCCGAAGAGGGCGCGGGCCAGGAGCCGGAAGACTCCCCACCGGCTGGTGTCGCGCGTGACGTAGAGCCCGAGTTTCCCGTCTTGCAGGGAATTTCGCGTGCCGAGGTCGAACCCCTTCAATTCGTATTCGTTGTTCCCGACAAACACCGAGGGGGTGCGGCGCGAAATCTTTCGCCCGTCCGCGACAATGCTGACCTGCATCAAGGGATGACGCCGCAGCACATGGAAAAACGCGCGGGCGAACGCCGACCATTTCCCCCGCCCGAAACGGCGCTGCTCGGCGTCGCGTTCCGAAATCACCAGCGGGTAGAGTCCCAGGCTCGAGGTGTTGAGGAACACGCGGTCGTTTACCTCGGCGACGTCGACGTGGATGGTCTGGCCGACGATAACCACCCGCACGGCTTCCTCGAGCTCTTGCGGCAGGTGGAGGTCTTTCGAGAAATGATTCAGCGTGCCCAGCGGCAGCACGCCGAGGGTCTTGTCGGTCCCCACCAGCGCCGCCGCCACGCAGGCCACGGTGCCGTCGCCGCCCGCCGCGACCACGAGGTCGGCCGGCCCCTGAGCGGCTTTTTCCGCGAGCGACTTGAGGTCATTTTCCCCAGCGAGCCTGATCTCGGCGTCGCGGCCGTTGGCGCGAAACAACTCCTCAAGCTTGGATCGGAGCGAATCATCCGCGCCTTTTCCGGAACGGCTGTTCGCGATGACAGTGATGGTTGGGGGCATGGGACCGGCCAGCTTGGACACCGGAATCGCTCACTCGTCCGGTGCACCCAATCGGAAAAACGCGGCGCAGGCCGCGGGTGGAACGCGTTGTCCCCAACGCGTTGTTCGGCTCCGTCGGCGTTTGAACACAGGCCGAGTCGCTCACCGCGTGGGGGACAACACGCGCCACCTTACTGCGCGACTCCCAAGTGCTGGCGCGCTGCGGGGTGAACCGTCGCCGGAAATCGCGGTCCATGGGCTGATCCGGGTGGCACCGTGTGTCGTCCCATTTACCCACCATGCACTCGAACCCTGCTACCCGCCTCGCCGCCCTCCTCGTTGCTATCGCCAGTTTGGGCTTGGAGGTTTCCGCCGCCGAACCCGGAACGTTTCAGCCGTTGAATCAAACCGCGACCCAGGACCATTTCGCCGGGAAATTTATCTGGGCCGATCTGTTCACCACCGATCCCGCGGCCGCCACCCGGTTTTATTGCGGCGTCTTTGGGTGGACCTCCGTGACGCTGGACCAGAAGGGCAAGGCTTACACGGTTTTCAGCAACCAAGGACATCCCGTCGCGGGCTTGGCGCCGCGTCCCCGCGCGAAGTCCGGCCAGGCCTCGCGTTGGATCGGCTATATTTCCGTCAGCGACATCGCTGCCACCCTCGCCCAGGTCAAATCGGCCGGCGGCAAGGTGCGCGCGCCCGCGCGGGCGTTTCCTGACCGTGGCATCCAGGCGATCATCGCGGACAACGAGGAGTCCACCGTCGGGTTGCTCCAATCCACTTCCGGTGATCCGCCGGACGATGAGCCCGATCCCGGCGAATGGAACTGGTTCGAGCTTTACGCCCGGCAACCTGAATCCACCGCGGGATTCTACCACCAGGTTTTTGGCTATACCGCTGCGCTCGATACGCGCACGGAACGGAAGGGCGATTTCCTGCTCTCGACCGGCGAGGATCCCCGCGCGGGCGTGGCTCCGCTCCCGGAGCGGGACGATGCCCAACCCGGCTGGCTGGGCGTGATTCGCGTGAGCGATCTCGATGCCAAGCTCGCGAAGGTGAAGGCCCTCGGCGGCGAAGTCCTGGTGCCGCCGCGGGCGACGGCCTACGGAAGCCGCTTTGCGATCATCGCCGATCCCACGGGCGGCACCGTCGGCCTCGTCGAATACGCTGACAACGCCAACCCCGCCACCCGCCCATGAAAACCACACCCCGATTTTTACTTGCTGCGCTAATCCTGGCGGGCCTGCAGTTCGGATTATGCAGCTGCGTCACCGATGGGTATGTCAGCACGGGCGTCTATTACGGCCCGCATTATAACGATCCTTGGTTCAACGACGGGCCGTGGCTCAACGGCCACCGCGGTTACGGCGAAGGGCGCGGAGGTTTCCACGGGCCTTATATTCACCCTCCGCGGGGGCATTTCCGGGGACGGCGCTAGCTTCCAGCCCTCCGAACTCTCCCCGGATTTCACGGGGGGGTTCGCCAGATTGGGGTTCGGGTTTATTGGCGTTCGAGAGGCTAAGGGTCCATGACAACGCGCGGCGGAGAACGCGTTCCACCTTCGGAGTTTCCCGGAGCTTGACTATCCCGCCGCCGTTTATCCTAGATCGTCTAGGCTATGGCTGACCCGACCCCCGAATCGCTCGGATATCTCGCGGCTGTGGGGACGAAGCGCCGCGACCGACGCGGGCTTCCTTGGCTCGAGGATCTCCTCCAGGATTTTCGCTTTGGCGCGCGCATGCTGCGCAAGCACCCAGGTTTCACCGCGATCACCGTCGCCACCGTCGCCGTCGGCATTGGGGCCACCACCGCGATTTTCAGCATCGTTAACGGCGTGGTGCTCCGGCCCCTGCCCTATCCGGACTCAGGCCGGCTCGTTGCGATCTACGAAACCCAACTGCCGAAGGTGCCGCAGCTGCAGGTCGCGCCGAAGTCATTCCTCGAATGGAAGCGGCAGGGAACGACGCTCCAGTACTCCGCGCTCAATCAAAATATGCCGTTCGTCATGACCGGCGCAGGGGAGGCGGTGCGGCGCTTCGGGTTCATGGTGACGGCTGAATATTTTGCCGTGATGGGCGTGCAGCCGATCCTCGGGCGCACCTTCGACGAAAACGACGCCTCGGCGGGACGGAACGACCTGGCCGTCCTCAATTACAAATCCTGGGTCAGCCTGTTCAACTCGGACCCCGCGGTTATCGGGCGAAAGATCCGGCTCAACAACCAGCTCTTCACCGTCATCGGCGTGATGCCGCAATCGTTCCTGCCGGAGATAATGACGGACCCCTGGCTTTTCGTCCCGATGGCGATCGGTCCGCGTCTCGCGGAGGATTACCAAGCGCACTGGTTCCGGGGGATCGGGCGCATCAAGCCCGGGGTCACCCTGGAACAGGCTTCGAGTGAGCTGAACCTGATCGCGCAGCGGCTCGGCGAACTCTCGCCCGAAACGAACAAGGGATTGGGCGTCAGCCTCGTGCCCATGTTGGAAAACCAGGTCGGGAATGTGCGCCCGCTCCTGCTCACGCTCCTCGGCGCGGTCGGCGTGCTGCTCATGATCGCATGCGTCAACGTCGCGAACCTCCTCCTCGCGCGCGCGGGTTCGCGCGCCCGCGAAATCGCGGTGCGCTCGGCGTTGGGCGCCAGCCGCGGGCGCATCATCCGCCAGCTCTTGTGCGAGAGCCTGTTGATCTCGCTCGCCGGCAGCGCGTTGGGCATCGCGCTCGCCTTCGTGAGCAAGGATTTCCTGCTGGGCTTCGCCCCCATCGGGCTGCCGCGGGCGGCGGAAGTGGCCATCGATGGCTGGGCGCTGCTCTTCACCTGCGTCCTGAGCGCAGTGACGGGACTGGGCTTCGGGTTCGTGCCCGCGCTGCAGGCCAGCCGCGTGAATTTGCCGGCGGCGATGAAGGATGGCGGACGTGGCGCGAGCGACGGACGCGCCCGGATGCGTCTGCGCAGCGTCCTGATCGTGGCGGAAGTCGCCCTCGCGCTGGTGCTGCTCTTCAACGCCAGCCTGTTGATCCGCAGCTTCAATCGCCTGCGCCAGGTCGAGATGGGTTTTGAAGTCGGCCGCAAGGTGACCTACTCGACGAGTTTCATCCTCACGAGCGGCGACTATGCGACGCCGGAGAAGCTCGTCACGTTTTCCGATCGCATCATCGCGCAATTCTCCAGAATCCCCGGGATCAAGGCCGTCACGCTGGCCTCCGCGCATCCGATGTTCTTCCGCTCGCGCCGCGGGATATTCATCGAGGGACGACCGCACTTGCAGCCGACTGATGCGCTGCCGGCGAATCATTACGTCGTCACGCCAGCCTATTTTGAAATTTTCCGCATCCGGCTGCAGCGCGGGCGGCTGTTCGACGAACATGACCGGGCGGATTCAAACGCGGTCGCGATCGTCAGCCAGGGTTTCGCGCGGAAATATTTCCCGGACGGCAATGCGGCCGGCCAGCGCATCCAGTTGCTCGGGCGCGGCGAAACCCAGTGGCGCGAGGTCGTGGGCGTCGTCAACGACGTGAGGGAGGAAGGCCCCGCGGTGGCGTCGATGGAACAGGTGTACGAGCCGTTTGCGCAGCGGCCGACGAACCGCGCCAACTTGATTTTCCGCCTAGACCACCCGATCGCCGGCCTGCGCTCGACGTTGCGGGCGGCGTTGGACGCAGTGGATCCCGACCTGCCGTTCTCGGACATGAAGGAGTCGATGGATTTCTTCTGGAACAGCACGATCGGCAACGAGCGTTTCGCGCTTTTCCTCTTCTCGGTCTTTTCCGGCATCGCACTGCTACTTTGTTCGATGGGGATTTATGGCGTCGTGAGTTATTCGGTGACGCAGCGGACCCAAGAGATTGGCATCCGCATGGCGCTGGGCGCGCAGGTCAGGGACGTCCTGATGCTCGTCTTCACGCAGACCGGACGGATGGTCGGCCTGGGCTTGGTGATCGGGCTCGTGGGCGCGTTCGCGTCAACTGCGCTCATCGCAAAGTTGCTCTACGAAGTCAGCCCGCACGATCCCATGACATTCCTCGCGGTGCCGGCCGTCCTCGCCGCCGTGGCCTTTGTCGCCTGCGCGATCCCCGCCCGCCGCGCCGCGCAAGTGAGTCCAGTGGCGGCGCTGCGCTGTGATTGAGGTGGACACGAACCTCCCCTCTCAGGGATTTTTATGATCGCGACGCTGAATCGACTGACAACCATTCACCAACCATGAACGCTCCTGATGTCTTTCGCGGGAAAAAAATCTGGGTGACCGGCGGCGCCGGATACCTCGGCACACCGATCACCTGCGCGCTCGATGCGCAGGCGGAACAGGTGATCTGCTTCGACCTGGCGGGTCGCGCCGAGGCGCTCGTGGCCGAGCGGAAGCTCGCACGCACGCAAGCGATCTCCGCCGACGTGAACGACGCGGCGGGACTCCCGGCCTTGGTGGAAAAATGCGTGAACCAATACGGCGTTCCGGACGGCGTCGTTCACCTCGCCTTCGTGTCGTCCGTCGGAAAGACCTTCGAGAATCTCACGGCCGCGGAATTCCAACTCACCTTTGACCGCGCGATCACGCCCACCTTTGTGCTCTGCCGCGAACTGGCGCAGCGCATGCAACCGCGCGGCAGCGGGAGCATCGTGCTGTTCTCCAGCATGTATGGCATGGTTTCGCCGGATCCGCGGATCTATCACGCTCCGATGACCACGAACCCGATCGACTATGGCGCGAGCAAGGCTGCGATCCTGCAGATGGCGCGCTACCTGGCAGTGCACTACGGGCCGTCGGGCCTCAGGTTCAATTGCGTCACTCCCGGGCCTTTTCCGAATCAAGGGGTGCGGCCCGCGCCGCCCAGCTTCATCGCGGACCTCTCGCGGAAGACCGCATTGAACCGGATCGGCCAGAATTCGGAAATTGTCGGACCGACGCTCTTCCTGCTGTCGGATGCGGCGAGTTACGTCACCGGGCACAGCTTGGTCGTCGATGGCGGGTGGACGGCGTGGTGAGGGAAAATCACCCGACGCCAGCCGCCGCGGGCCAGCGCCCGCAATCACGGGCAACTGTGGCTGCTTTCCCGGACGCGCCTTTGGCGCGGGGAAACGGCCCATAAAGCCGCGGCCGCGGCTCGCCTGCGCTATGCGCCGGCGAGGGCCGGCGGGCCTTACTTCTTCTTGTTGGCCGCGGCTTTCGCCTTGGTGGCCTGCTGCGACGTGACGAGCGCCTGCTTTTTCTGGCTGGAGTCGTTGTTCTTCGACTGTTTCTGCGACGCCTGTTTCTGCACCGATTTCGGAGATCTATCACCCATGGTATTTTCTTTCGTGGAGTTGCCTCGCCTTCGGAATGTTCGTTTCCCCGAGAGCGTCGTTCCTTATGCGCGGGATGAAGCCGGTTAAGCAACCGGCATTAATTCCCGCACAACCACCGCGACCCAGTTGAAGTCGTGAGACAGAGGGATTTGTTGACCGCGAATGCACCCGGATGAACCCGAATCAGGACCAAGGCCTCGGAAAACGAGGAGCCGCTCAGGCCGGGACTCGAGCTGCAGCCTCACTCGCGCTGGCGTGGCCGCGTGGTTGCTGTTGGGATCGTCGTGGTTGCGCGCCGCAACGCCGGATCCGGTGATGTCGTTGGCGACGGTCGTGGTCACCGCCTCGCACGCGCAGCAGGACATTCGGAACGTCCCCGTCGCCGTCGACGTTTTCACCTCGGATCGGCTGCAGTCGTCCCCCGCCCTCACGATCGACGAGACCTTGCGCGACGATCCCGCCTTCAGTCTTTTTCGACGCAGCAGTTCCCTGATTGCCAATCCCACCGCGCAAGGCGTTTCGCTCCGCGGGATCGGCCCGAGCGGGGCGAGTCGATCGCTGGTCTTGCTCGACGGCGTGCCGCTGAACGATCCGTTCGGCGGCTGGGTCGCGTGGAACCAGCTCCCCCTGCTCTCGCTCGAACGGGCGGAAATCGTCCGCGGTGGCGGCTCGGGCAGTTGGGGCAACGCCGCGCTTGGTGGAGTCGTGCAGCTCTTCACGCTGAGGCCGGCCGGCACGCAAAATCCTCCCGCGGGACAAATCCTCCTGCAGGGCGGCGAATATGGCACGCGCAGCGCCGAAATCTTTCTTCGCGAAGGCGCCGGCCCGGGCACGATCAGCCTAGATGCGCGCAGTTTCGCGACTGATGGCTTCGGCGTCGTCAGGCCGGCCCAGCGCGGACCCGTCGACCTCCCGCTCGATTCACAACACCAGGCGCTGCAAGCCACCTGGGCCGGCGCGCTGACGCCTACGCTCAACCTCGTGGTCGACGGCCGTTGGGTCGAAGAGGACCGCGGCAACGGCACGCCCCTGCAGCGCAACCATTCGCGCGCGGCGGTCGGTTCGATCACACTTTCAGGCACGCCCCAGCCCGAATTGAATTATTCCGCCACGGCCTATGTCCAGGACGCTTCGTTTCGCTCGTTCTTTTCCTCCGTCAACACCGCGCGCACGGCAGAAACCCCCGCGAACGACCAATATGCCGTCCCGGCCACGGCCACAGGCGTCGCCGGCTCGGTCACCTGGCAGCGTGAGACCGGTGCGACCACGCTGGGCGCGGATTTTCGCGAGGTCGAAGGCGAGACACGGGAGGATTATTTGTTCGCGGCCGACACCTTCACCCGGCGCCGCATCGCGGGCGGCGAGCAGAATTTCCTCGGGGTGTTCCTGAATCACGACCGGGCCCTGGCCGAATCCCTGCATGTGACGGCGCAACTGCGCGCGGATGCGTGGGAAAATCGCGACGGGCACCGCGTGGAAACGGATCGCGCCACCGGCGCACCGGCCCGGGACGATGCGTATCCCGCGCAAAGCGGCCATGAGCTCAGTCCCGAGCTGGGACTGGCATGGTCGCCGCGTGCGCACTGGCGGATGCGCGGCGCCGTTTACCGCGCGTTTCGCCTCCCGACTCTCAACGAATACTACCGGCCCTTCCGCGTGGGTATCGTCAACACGGAGGCCAACCCCGCGTTGCAGCGGGAAATGTTGCGCGGCGGTGAAGCGGGGCTCGAATTTTCGGGCGGCGCTTTCCACTTCGGCGCCACCGCGTTCGACAGCGACCTGGATCACGCCGTGGGCAATGTCACCCTCGGTCGAACTGCGACGTTGATTTCACGGCAGCGCCAGAATCTCGATCGCGTCCGGGCGCGCGGCATCGAGTTGAACGGCGAATGGCGGGTGTCCGATCAGCTCAGGTTTCGCCTCAGCTGGCTCGGCACCGATGCCACGGTGGAGCGCGCGACGCTACAGCCGAATCTTGAGGGATTGCGCCTCGCACAGGTGCCGAGGCAGGCATTCACCGGCGGCATCGATTGGACGCCGGCGCGCGACTGGCGCGTGACTGCGCGCGTGCGACACATCAGCGACCAATTCGAGGACGACGAAAATCTCCTGCCGCTGGCGGCCGCTACGATCACGGATTTTCGCCTCAGTCGGGTGCTGACCTCCCGGTGGGAAATTTTCCTCGCCGTGGAAAACGCCTTCGATGCGAAGGTTGAAACCGGTCGCAGCGCCGAGAATCTCACCACGCTGGGCAGTCCCCGTTTGGCCCGCATCGGTTTGCACGGCACGTGGAAGTAGCGCGGGCCGTTCGCCAGCTTACAATTCGGCTCGAATGCTCGCCGCCACCCACTCGGCCAGTTCTTGGTAGCCGGCCGGCGTGAAATGCACGTCGCACGGCATCATGAACTCCTCGCGGCATTTCGTGGCGCAGGCCCAGAGGTCGTTCACCTTCACGCCGCGCGAAGCCATGAGATCCGCGGCGACTTGATTGTATCGCAGTTCCGCACCTGCCACGCGTCCCGCTGCGCCCTCGGGCACCGGTGTCGTCGTCGCAAAAACCAGGCGGGCGCCGGTCGCTTCGAGCAGCGCAACCAGTCGTTCCAGATTCGCGCGGTAGAGCGGCGGCGGCGCGACCTGGCGGCCTTGGTCCGGCGACACGTAGTTGCCGGCGGCGTCGAGGTATTTGATATCGTGCAGCCCGAAATTGAAATGGATCACATCCCATTTCGTCTCACCGAGCCACTCGCGCAGGTGAAGGAGCGCGTAAGCGGTCTGGCCGCAGTTGTCGGCGGGACGCCGGACGTTCGCCACGTCGAGAAGTCGCGCCCGCACCGGCATGGTATAGCCGATCGAAATCGAATCCCCGAGGAGCAGGACTCGAGGCAAGCCAGCGACTTCAACCGGCGGGACATACGCCGGCTCAGCGGGATTCGACATGGGCGGGACCAGGGGCCGCAGGTCCGCGGCGGGATTATTTTCGGACATCGATAAAGTGATAAGCTCCGGTGAAATCTCGAGCGTCCGCGCTTCGGAAGTTCAACCCCGGCCCTCCAAGGCGGGTCCGAGGATTGCGCCCTACTTCGACGGGAAGCCGTGTTTCTTCAGGAACACCGGGACACACGCCCGCTTGTCGTCGATCGAAATCCCGCTCTGCCGCCAGACGCAGTGAACATCGTGCTCGAACGCGCGCATCGCCGTCGCGCGCTCAGGCAGCCGGTCGACGCAGCCGGACGGAACCTTGATCACGCCGGCAAAATTCGCGTGGATCACGTCGTGGTGGCGGACCGTGATCCCGCCGATCTCGATCGGCTGGTTGACGCTCTTGAAACGAATGGCCGTGTGGTGGATTGTCCGCCCGCGACAGTATGCGGCGAACGGCACACCGAGCATGCCTTCGACGTCGCGCACGCCGCCATCCGTCACGACTCCGATGCAACCCGCGGCGTGAAGCATCTTGGCCATGCCGTCCCCGAGCACGCATTCATGGTCCGGGCGCGAGCCAACCGTCTTCGCCACGAGGACGATCGGGAGCTTCACCTTCTCCATTTCCTTCAACATCTGGAAATACGGCTCCATCTCGGACGGCCCCTGCGGGCTGCTCGTATCGACCTCGCACGTGAACGCCACGCCGACGGTCGGCCCGAGAGTCGGCGTGACCGAGGCAATTGACCCGCCCATGTAGAATTCATGCGCCGGGGTGGGATCGAGATATCCGATGGTGTTCGCGATGAGGGCGGTGTCGTATTCCGCGAGTTGCTGGAGCGAGGATAACAGGGACATGAAATTTTTGGGTTTTTCGAAAGGATGAATCTGGGGCCGCGCAAGGTTGTGCGGCGGACGAGCTGAGCCCGCAACTCTTCCGCGCACTAGCCTATTTTACCTGTAATCGTTTAAGACACGTCCCGGGTCTCCGGGCCCGGGAGCCACGCGCCAGGGCGGTTTCGCGATCCGACCGACCCGCATCCGCCCTCGGCGCTCAGCAGATCATGCCGCGTTTCGCTTGGGGACCGTGGCCGATCGGGTCGGCGCCGATCCACCGTTCGTCAATCGGTTCGGAAGCGGGCTGGTAACGCGTGTCGGTCGAGAAACGGAAAAAGTGCGTCTGGTTGTCGAGACTGGCGTGCACCGTTGTCATCCCGAACATCAGCAGGTCCCCCATGCGGTATTCCGCCGTCAACCAGCGCCCGCCCAGGTGTTCCCGCAGGCTCTTCGGGTTGTTGGACAGGACGCCGCCCCATTTCCACGGGATCTCGCCGGACTTGATCCGCGCCGCCTCCGCGCGGTTTTCGCAGTAAACATCGACGTCGCGGCTGAGGTAATTCTTCAAGCGTTCCCCTTGGCGATGCGAACCCTCGAGGATCATGAGCCCGCCGATTTCGTGCGTGAGGTCCCCATACGGGACCCACACCGAGCAAAGGCGCGAACTCCCGCGCCCCATGTAAACCCGGTCGCAATGCGGATCCGTGCCGAAGCCCTTGCCCATGGTGCGCACCCAGGTGAAATCGAAATGACGAACCTCCTCGCCGAAGTAGGCTTCGAAAAACGCGATAAGTTTCCCGGAATAAAGCAGCTCCTGGAGCGGGGCATTGGGGCGGGAAAGGTGATTCATGAACTCCACCGCCAGTCGCGGGTCGGCCAGGAACGACAGGTCGCCGCCGACCTTCTGCACCGCCTCCGCCACCGGATGGCCAAGGTCGACCAGGCCTTTTTCCGCGAGCGCGGTCGAAAGGTGGGCCCGCGCTTCGGCGACAACGGCACGCGGGAAAAAACCGGGGATAAAAAGATAACCGTCCTCGGCGAAGCGTTGACGAAGGGCCGCGGGGTCGTGCTCGACATCGGCGGAGGGCCGCAATGGACCGAATGAAGTTTCGCCCTGATCGAGTTCGTAACCCTTGGCTAAGATTTTCGGCCGCGTCGCATTCATGGGGTGGTTCTCCTCACCGGGTTGATCCGCAGTGTCGCCGGGGCAAGACGGCGCGCGCGGTTTGAAAATGTCAAGATGCGCACAAAACGGAGCCTCGCTCCATTTCCCGGGCCCCGGTGTTGCGCTGCATTCGATCTCGCCCCACCAAGCCGGGGCGTCTTTACCTCCCTCTTCATGAACGTCCCGCTTCATCATGTCATCCGCCCCGGCGTGGTGCATTTCATGGCCTTCCCCAGCACCGCCAAAGGCGAAGGCCCGATCCTCGAAACGTGCCGGCAAATCCTTTCGGACAGTTTCTTCGAAGTCATCGAGATCGCTGCGATCAACGACCCCGCCGTCCGCGCCCAGGTCACGGCGATGCTCGCCAGCTCGGCGGTCGAGGCGAAGTACTGCGTCCATCCACAGATCCTTTCCCAGAAACTGGATTTGAACAGCGCGGACGAAGACGTCCGCCAGCGCGCCCTCGCCGAGGTCAAGGCCGCGATCGCGATCGCGGCGGAGATGGGCATCCGCGACGTGGCCTTGCTCAGCGGCCGGGACGTCGCCGCAGCAGAGCGACCGGCGGCGGTCGATCGCCTGGTGGCGTCGCTGGTCGAACTCTGCCGGCATGCGGCCCCGCTCGGGCGAAACCTCGTGCTGGAAATTTTCGACCGGGATATCGACAAGAAATGCCTCGTCGGCCCTGCCGAGGTCGCGCGCGATGTGGCCGACCGCGTCAAGCGCTCCTCGCCCAATTTCGGCCTGCTCGTCGACCTGAGTCACATCGTGCTGCTCGGC
Source organism: Verrucomicrobiota bacterium (assembly GCA_028293545.1). Taxonomy (GTDB): domain Bacteria; phylum Verrucomicrobiota; class Verrucomicrobiia; order Opitutales; family Opitutaceae; genus Opi-474. The sequence continues at coordinate 35,227 of JAQGOP010000019.1, forward strand.
GAAACCCCGGTCCAGGCGCTCTGGCCCGTGGCGCCGCACCTCGTGCATGCCCACATCGGGAACGCGTACTTCGCCGATCGGACCGATCCCGTCTGGGGCGACAATCATCCCCGCTTCGGATATCCCGGCGGCGCGAACGACGTGCCGCAGATCGTCGAGTTCCTGCGCGAGCTTTTCGCGGTCAATTACCTCCGCCTCGATGGCACCACCCGTGGCGCGGTTTCCTTTGAAATCAAGCCGTTGCCCGGCGAGGACCCCGTGGTGATGCTGGCAGCCGCGAAGCGAAAATTAATGGAAGCTTGGTCCCAGCTTACCTTGGACGACTCCCTCCCCTCGACTTCATGAAGATCACCGTATTGGACGGCTACACTCTCAATCCCGGCGACAATGCGTGGGACGCGGTCGCGCGCCTCGGCAGCTTCACCTGCCACGACCGCACGCCCGCGGCGCTGATCGTCGAACGGGCGCGTGACGCCGAAATAGTCCTCACCAACAAGACCCCGCTCTCCGCCGAAACCCTCGCGCAGCTCCCGGCCTTGAAATACATCGGGGTGCTCGCCACCGGCTACAATGTCGTCGACACCGCCGCAGCCGCCGCTCGCGGAATCCCCGTCGCCAACGTGCCCGCCTATGGCACCGACGCGGTGGCGGAGCACGTTTTCGCGCTGCTGCTCAATCATACGCGGCAAGTGCGGCTGCACAGTGACCTGGTGAAAAGCGGGGAATGGTCCCGCGGCCCGGATTGGACGTTTTGGAAAACGCCGCTGGTGGAACTCGCGGGCCAGACCATCGGTATCGTCGGGTTCGGTCGCATCGGCCGGCGCGTCGGCGAAATCGCCGCGGCGTTCAGGATGAACGTCCTCGCCAACGCCACGCACGAATCGAATCCGCCCGCCTATCCGTTCCAATGGGCGAACAAGGACGAGATTTTCACGCGGTCCGATGTCGTCACCCTGCACTGCCCGCTCACACCCGAGAACACCGGCATGGTCAACCGGGCGCTGCTGGCGCGCATGAAGCCGACCGCTCTCCTGATCAATACCTCGCGGGGGCCCCTCGTGAACGAGGCCGACCTGGCCGAGGCCCTCGCGGAAAAGCAGATTGCCGGTGCGGCGATCGATGTCGTTTCGAAGGAACCGATCGCGCCGGACAACCCGCTGCTCAAGGCGCCCGACATCACCATCACCCCGCACCTCGCGTGGGCCACCCTCGCCGCGCGACAGCGGCTGATGAAAGTATCCGGGGACAACATCGCCGCTTTCCTCGCGGGCCAGCCGATCAACGTGGTGAACGCTCCGGCTCAGGCACGGCCATGAAATCCATTTCGCTTTTCGCATGAAAACCGTTCGGGTCGCCGGGCAGCCCTCGTGGCAGCTGCGCTCTTCCACCGTCGAGGCGTGGCTCACGCGCCGGGGCGGCCACCTGGCGCCCGTGGTTTTCCGGGTGAAAGGAAAAAACGTGCAGCCCTACTTCCTCCCCCCGTGGGCGGAGGAAAAAGTCCCGGCAAACACCTCGGCCGTCATCCGCGTCCTGCGCGGGGATTTTTTCTGCCTGCCATTCGGGCGCGAGGGTACGCCCCGCTTTCGCGGCGAGACGCACGCGATGCATGGCGAGACGGCCAATGCCCTTTGGACCCATCCGTCGTGCAAGCGCGTGGGCGACCGCGTCACGCTCCGTGCGCGCGTCGCACTGAAATTCCGCGCGGGCCGGGTCGACAAGGAACTGACTGTGCGCGACGGCCATTCGGTCGTTTACAACCGCCACCTTATTTCCGGGCTGAAGGGCCCGATCACGTTCGCGCATCACCCCAACCTCCAGTTCCCGGCCTCAGCGGAACCGGCGCTGATTGCGACCAGTGAAATCCAGTTCGGCCAGGTTTTCCCGCGGCAAACGCTCGACCAATCGAAACTTAAGTCCGGCGCGTTTTTTTCCACCCTCAGCCGCGTGCCGCTGCGCACGGGCGGGCGGACAGACCTCAGCCGTTATCCCTTGGGTACGCGCTGCGACGACATGGTCCAGGTCGCGAATCGACCGTCGGGTCCGTTTGCGTGGACCGCGGTGACCGTGCCATCCGAGGGCTACGTGTGGTTCACCCTGAAGGATCCCAGCGTGCTTCCCTCCACGCTCTTCTGGATTTCGAACGGCGGGGTTGACGATCCCCCGCTGAATGGACGCGTCCGCGGGGTGCTCGGCGTCGAGGACTTCTGCGGCTATTTCGCCGGCGGCGTGGCCGGTTCGGTGGCGCGCAACGCGTTCAGCGCGCGCGGAGTTGTCACGTCGACGACCTTGTCAACGAATGACGTCCTCGATGTCCGCACCATCACCGGGGTTGTCGCCGTGCCGAAAACTTTTGGAAAAGTCGCGCGCATCCTCCCCGGCGCCGGCTCGATCACGCTCGTTTCCACGCGAGGGAAAAAGGTGCGCTGCGCCGTCGACCACGAATTCCTGGCGTAGCGCCGCGACTCGAAGGTTTGATCGAGCCGAATTTTCCCGCGGAATCCGCGGATCAACGCGGATACCGATCCCCGGAATGAGGGAACAGGAAACCTAAGCCATATTTTCGATTCGCCTCGGCTTGCCTCCTGCAACACTTCACCTACCAGCCCACCAATTTTATGCCTTCATTCCCCGATCAAGTTGCAGTCATCACCGGCGGCGCCGGCGGATTAGGTTACGCCCTCGGTGTGCATCTCGCGCGGCTGGGCGTGCGCGTCGCATTGCTCGACATCGATGCGGGGAAGGCTGTGGCCAAGGCGGCGACGCTTCCAAGCAACGCCCTCGGTGTCGGCGCCGATGTGACCGATCACGACGCCTGCGCGCGGGCCGTGGCCGAAATCACGACTCGCTGCGGCCGCATCGACATCTGGGTCAACGCCGCCGGCATCACCGGCAAAACCGCGCTCAAGAGCCACGAGGTCGACCTCGCCGATTTTGATCGGGTGATGGCGATCAATGTCCGCTCGTGCCTGGTCACGACGCGCCTGGTTTTGCCCGTGATGTTGAAACAAAACTACGGTCGCGTCCTCCACGTGGCCTCGATCGCCGGCAAGGAAGGCAACGCCGGGATGGTCGCATATTCCACGTCGAAGGCCGCGGTGATCGGCCTGACCAAGGCGCAGGGCAAGGAGTACGCGGACACCGGCATCACGGTGAATGCAATCGCGCCGGCGGTGATCCTCACGGAGATGCACGACACGATGCCGCAGTCCCAGATCGACTACATGACGAGCAAGATCCCGATGGGCCGCTGTGGCACGCGGCAGGAATTCGCCGAGATGGCGACGTTCATCGTATCGCCGGCCTGCAGTTTCACCACCGGCTTCACCTTCGACCTCTCCGGCGGGCGCGCGACGTATTGATTCGAGACCCGGTAAAACCACTAGGCGCAAAGTCTAAGTAGCGCAGGCGGCCCGCCTGCTCGGGGGAACGCCTTCCGAATTTCAAACTCCCAATCACAACCGTCCGAGCAGGCGGGCCGCCTGCGCTACTTCGGGGGCCCTTGAAAGCCGCGCCGCATGCAGAGCAGGCTCGCGGCGTAGGCGGTGAGCACCAGGTAGCCGAGCGCCTGGCTGCCCGTCCACATCCCGAGGTATTCGGAGAAACCGCCGAGCGTAGCGCCGATCAGGTTCGCCCCGAACAGCGCGGACGGATTGCGCGCCGTGCGGAACGTCGTCGAAAAGATCAGCCCCGCGAAAAAAATCGGCAGCGGCACGGCCAGCAGGGTCCACCCCAGGCGGAAACCGAACGACTGCGCCAGGATCGTTTCGCGCGGCACCAGGAGCAGCGCCAGCAGCGTGAGGAACAGGGGCGCATACAGCCAGGGGTTGAATCCCCGGAGAAAGCGCAGCGCAGTCCAGTTGGCCAGCAGCACCATCAGCAGCACGCCTGTGATCACCATCGTGGTGACCAGCCAAGTGCCACCAAAATAAAGCGAACAATCGCCGATTCCCTTCGCCTGCAGCAGCAGGAAACCCCAGCCCAGAAAAAGGAAATGCCCATCGGCGGACCCGAATCCCCGTCCGCGAAGGGTGCCAACCGCGATCACCGAGAGCGCGGCCAGCAGGCCGATCACGATGGCATAGTCGGTCGGAATTCCGCGTCGCTCGAGGTAAAGGTACGGCCAGTCGTCGGTCGCGAGGGCGATGCTGCCTTTGCCCGCCGCGACCAAGGTCCATTTGTCCACGGTCCGTGATGCTGGATGCGCCGTCGCGCCTTTCGGGGCGATGATCGCCAAGGCACCGTGATTCATATAAACCAGTGGCTCGGAACCTGTAGCCTCCGTGACCATGTGCGCCAGTTTTCGCATCAGCCACTCGCGGCCGCCGAAGAACCAGACGGCCATGACCCCGCCCTCGCGCACGTGGCGGTAAGCCTGGCGAAAGCTCTCCACGGTGTAGATGTAGCCGTCGAGCCTCACGTTCGCGCCGTAGCTGAACAGGGCCTGGCTATCCAGGTAGCCAAACGCGACCAGGTCGAACTGCCCGGTGGTCCGCTGGAGAAATGCGCGGCCGTCACCGACGTGGAGGGTGACACGCGGGTCAAGGTAAGGCGCGGAGGCGCTGAGGCGGTTGCTGATGCGCGGGATCGTCGGGTCGATCTCCACGGCATCCACATGGCCGGCGCCGTTGAGCAGCGCGGTTTCGACATCCATCCCCCCGCCCGCTCCGAGCACGAGCACGCGCTCCGGCCGGCCGATGAGCCTATAGGGCAGCCGATATTGCTCATACATCGCGGCAATCATGTCGTACCGCCAGCCGGCCACGGTGTAACGGCTCAGGTCGACCGTGCCGTGCATTTGATAAAAGTCCTGGTTGACGCGGAGAGTATAGATGGGCGGATCGCGCATCGTCTTCAGCGCGGCGGGCGGCGCGCTCGCGGGCCGGTCGGCCACATATTGCCGGAAGGTGCCGCCGGGCGGATTTTCCGTCACCAGATAACTTTCGTCGACGGTGATATAGTAATAGGGCGACCAGAAAATCTCCCGGTGGCCGGACGCCAGCCAAACCGCGCCGATCGCCGCCACGCCGGCCGCGACGCTCCAGCCGCTCGGGCGTCGCTCGCCGAGCAACAGGACCACGAGCATTACCGCCGTGAGCCCGATCAGCGGCGAAAAGGACAGCAGGGAAAATAATCCGAACGCGAGTGTCCCGGCGAGGCTGCCCGCCAAATCCCAGGAATAGGCGCGCAGCGCGGGCAGCCGGGCGAACTGCCGCCCCACGGCTTCACCCAGCGGCGCGAACATGGCGGCGTTGGCGAAGAAAACGAGCAGCAGGCAAAGGTGTCCGCGGAAGCTGCCCTGCGTCGCGCCAAACCGGAACTCGCCCGCGCCGGACGGCAGCAGGTCGTTACCCAGCCAGAGGAGAAGCACGATGTCGGCGGCGAACAGGAGCGGGAACAGGCGAAACAGATTCCAGCCGCGGCTGCTGACGAGCGCCCCGACGCCGAGCCCGAGGAACGAGCTGATCAGCAGGAGATTCGCGTAGTACGCGACCATCCGCACCTCGGAAGGCACCCAGCGGATGACCATGAGCTCCAGGAACAGCGCGGTGAACGAAAGGGCGAACAGCCGCCACCCCGCTCCACCCGAGGTTGGGGAAGCAACGGTCATTCCGCGGGAACGGGGTCGGTAGCCATGGGAACGCGGAGTCAGGAGATTTTGGGCGCGAAGACCAGATCGAAGACGGCTCCCAAATTCCCCGGATCGACTCCGATAAAAAATCCGGGGAGCGAGGTTCGGGTTCGTGCCGTGGTTAAGAACTCCGTCGGCGTTAATTCCGGTTTTCCATCGCGGTCCGCGTCGCATGGCGGACGACGCCCGCGTGAACCAGCCGCACGACCTCGGCCATGCGACGATAGTCGAGCGTGTCGGGAGTATCGGTGGCCTCGTGGTACCGCGGGTTGCGCAGGAAGGCCGTGTCCGTGATCATCAGCGCGGAATAACCCTCGGCCCAATAATTCCGGTGGTCCGAGAAATCGATTCCCTGCATGAAAGCCGGCGCGGCAATCGACACCACGGGCAGGTCAACCGAGCCCACGCAATCGGCCTTGAAGCCCGCGACCACGCCGCGCTGCGGCCAGCGACCGACGATCGCGATGAAGTTCCCGCGCGATGGATAAAACAGGCGCAGGATCGGCAGGGGATAGGATTGGCTCCCGCGCTCGTCGCGAAAACACCCGATCATTTCCAGGGAGAGCATCAGCGACACCGGCACATTCGCTGCCTTCAAGCGCCGCGCGTGCACTGCGCTGCCCATATACGGCCCCGCAAAGAACGGCGGCTCCTCCAGGTTATACGCGACGAGTTCGACGGGCGCCGGCAACGCCTTTTCCTTCCCGAGGAGATGCGCCAGTTCCAGCAATCCCGCGACCCCGCTCGCATTGTCGTCCGCTCCCGGCCGCGCCCCGCAGGCGTCGAAATGCGCGCCCACGACGATGCGGCGGCCGGTCTCCGGTCCGAAGCGCGCAATCACATTTTGAAACGGCCCCGACGGGGTGGAGAATTCCTGCAATTCCACCCGCCCGCCTGCGCTCCTGAATTCTTCCGCGATGTAGGCAATCGCCTTGGCCAAATTTTCGCGATGGGCGGAATCCCGCGGGAAACACGTTTCGGCCAGGTAGCGGACATGGGCCTCGAGCCGCTGCGGTTCAACCTCGGCCACGGAGCGCGGCTGGCGTCCCCATGCCGGCTGTCGAATCACAAAAGCCGCCACGCCGATCACCACGAAAACTCCCAGCGCAATCCTGAGCACACTCCTTCCCCATCGCAGCTTGAGCTGGGTCATCGCGCTGATTCCAGCGTTCCTCCCCAGCAGTGCGATCCCAATCAGCCGCGCCCGATGACCCGCGAATCAAGCAGAGCGGCCAAGGGCCCGGAAACGTCGTCCGACTCGTACCTATTCGTGATCGGAGGTGGGCAGATGGGACGGAGTTGCTCCACGCGCAACTGGCGCCGCGCGTGGTCCGGCGCATTACCTACCCGCTACCCGCTACTCGCTACTTCGAAAAACAGGCGGGCCGCCTGCGGTGCTTCGGATCTCAGTCGGCGAAATCGTACAGGTCGTCCTTCTTATCGAGGCGTTTTTGGAATTCATCAGCGACGGATTTAGCGATCCCGTCGTATTTCTTCAGGTCGTCGCCTTCGGCGAAGGGGAAAACAATCCCGAGGAACCCGATGACTTCGCCCGTCTTCGTCAGGAGCGGCGCCTGCACAGCGTACTTCGGGTGGGAGGTGACCCGGTAGAGCAGCGTCCCGGGGGGAACATCCTTCGCGACGCGGCTTTTCGATTCCTTCGTCTTCCGGATGGATTGGAACCAAGCGAGGTCGTTATCGCTGTCGGGTTTGCCGATGTTCCCAAAGCTCGAGAACATGATATAGCGGTCCTTCGCAGCTTCAGCGGGCTCGCCGCGCAGCGTGACGTGCACCGCGATCAGCTTCAGCTCGGGATATTTTTCCATTTCCATGTCGACGATCCCCTGGCCGCGGGCGCCGAGAGGTTCGAAGGGCAGCGGAAGGTAGCGGCCTTCGGCGCGGGCGGAGGAGCTGGCGAGCAGCGCGAGCAGGAGGGAAGTGGCGAGGGCGGTAAGATTTCGTTTCATGACGTAGGGAGAAAAGTTTTTCGGGTGAAATCGTGGGGCCTTAGGCGGCGGGATCGTAGAGCTCATCCTTGTCGGCGATGCGTGCCTTGATGTCCTCGCAGATGGAATGGGTGATCGCGTCGTATTTCGTGAGGTCGTCGCCTTCCGCATAGGGGAAAGCCACGCCGACCCAGCCGGCGAGCTGGCCGGACTTCGTGTAGATCGGTTCCTGCACATTATATTTCGGGTGCGCAGTGACGCGGTACCACAGGTTGCCCGGGGGCTCTTCCTTCAGCAGCAGGATTTTGACTTTCTCGGAGGCAAACCACGCCATGTCGCCCTTGTTGTCGGGCTTCCCGATCTTTCCGAAGCTCGAGAACATCATGAAGAGGCCCCCGCGGTGGAACCAGGAGCCCTTCCCTTTCGTGTCGGTGGCGAGGGAGATCGGGATGCCCGGATAGGTCACGTGGATGGCGATCAGTTTAAGCTCGGGATGTTTTTCCATTTCCATGTCGACGATCGCCTGTCCCTTGGTGCCGCGCGGTATATAATTGAGCGGGGCATAGGGATTCGGCGTTTCGCCGTGCAGGGTGGCGACGATGGAACTCGCGAAGAGCGCGAGGAGGAGGCGGGTTGAATTGATCTTCATAGGGAGTGGGACGCGCGAACGCGTGGGAATAGATGGAAAGTGTGAGGATGGATTCGGTTACTTGGCCGGTTGGTAGAGGTCGTCCTTGTCGGAAATCTGCTGCTGGAAATCGTCGCGGACGGCGTGGGCGATCGCATCGTAAGCCTTCAAGTCGGCGCCTTCCTGGTAGGGGAAAACGGTGACCGTGAAGCCGATCACCTCGCCGGCGCGATTGAGCAGGGGCGTCTGAACTTTATAGTTCGGATGGGACATCACCCGGTAGCTCGGCATCGCGGCGGGGAGGTCGGTCGCCACGCGGGACCGCTCCGTCTTCGATTGGACGAACTCGAGGAGCTCGGCGCCGTCGGGCTGCCCGATCCGGCCGAAGCTCGAGAACATCATATAGCGCGGACCCTTGACGGCCGCCGCCGGGACTCCCGGCAACGTCACGTGGATCGCGACCAGCTTCAGCTCGGGATGCTTCGTCATTTCCATGTCGACGAGGGCCTGCCCGTGGTTCCCGAGCGGCTGGAACCCGAGCGGTGCATAGGCGTTGGGCGTCGCGGCCCGCGCCGATACGACGAGCAGGGCGGCGAGAACGAACGCGCCGAAGGTGGAGGAAAAATTTGTGCACATGGGAATTTGGGGGAGGAGCTGGCGTTCGATCACTCGAGCTTCACCGTCGTGCGAATCTTGTAATCCTGGCCTTCCGGATTCGCGCGGTACACGTCGACCCAGGCCTGGTCGGCGACGGTGCGGACCTTGACGAATGTGCTCGGCGAACCGGGATCGCCGGCGCCGCGGGCGTGGCCGGAGTCAACCTGCCAGATTCCGCTTTTCAGCTTGGTGACGGACGCGTTGTGCGTGTGACCGCAGAGGTAGGCGCGCACATGGTATTTCTGGAGCAGCGACACGAAGCGCTGCGCCCGTTCCGCATCGTAGCTCACGGACTCGCCGTCGTGGCGCACGCGGCCACTGTCCATGTCAGGCAGCGACTCCAGCGGCTGATGACCCGTCACCCAGATGAAGGGCTTCTTGGTCGCCGCCAGGTCCTCGTCGATCCACTTGAACATTTCGTCGGACAGGTCGACCCGGCCCTGGTAACCCGGGTTGCCCGGCTTCGCCCACGGGTAGCTGTCGATGGCGATGAAGTGCGAGTTGCCGACTTCCCAGGAGTAGATCGTGAAATTCGTCCCCGGCAGGCCGCGGCGCACGACGTTCGGGATGTCGGACGCCATCCATTTCCGCACCCACGTCATCACCGCGGCATTTTCGACCTCATGGTTCCCGACCACGGTGTACCACGGGAACTTGGGCCCGAGGTAGCGATCGATCATCGCGCGGTTTGCCGCCGGCGGATCGAAATCACCGGGGGAAATCAGGAAGGCGCCGGGCCCCACGCGTTTCATCGCCTCGCAGGCGCCGTCGAAGTAGCGCGCTCCCGGCTTGGGATGAGCCGACTTGCCGACCCAAAGGACCGGCGCGACCTCGCCCGGGTTCTCGATGAAATAACGCATGTCGCCCGCCAACGTGAACTCAAGGTCGGAGGAGGCGGATTCGGACGCAGCCCGGGCCATCAGGCCGCAAGCGAGGAAACAGCAGGCTTGGAGCGCTGCGCGAAAAAAGAAGGGAGGCAGGAAACGTTTCATGATGGAAAAAGGATGAGTCAGTGGATTACTGGGAAAATGGGAGCGGTTAGTGGGACGAAGCGGAAATCGCGGTGGGGTTGAACAAGGCGGCGGCATCGGGAATTTTTTCCGCGAGCTGGTTGACCAGTGCGACCGAGCGGACGTGAACGGAGAGCTTGTCGACGCCGGGTCCCTGTTTGAACGAGAAGACGACCATGCCGATGATGCGCCCCGAGCTGTCCCGGAGCGGATTGAGCGAAGCAATTCGCGGCGAACCCTCGATCGGGCCCGGATAGATCAATGTCTGATCCCGCTTGATCACTTCCATGTCGGCCGGGGACGACCGCTTGCCAATGAGGTCCCGCAGCTGGGCGATAATGGTGTAGTCCCGCGAACCCGGGGCGACAGCGTGGAAACCTATGCCGCCCAAATCCGGGTTTGCCGCCACGGTTTCGATGGCCAGCTGCTGGGCATAGATTTTATTGTCCGCGGCTTTTCCATAGGGCGGACTTACTCCCGTTGGATTGATCACCAAGATCGCGAAGGAGTCGGGCACGATCGCAGTTGGGCGGCTGGTCACACTCTCCGGCTCATCCTCGAATTCCGCGCCCGGAACATAGAGGGTATGGGTCGAGGGATCGATGCCCATGGTTCCAGACCAGCGCCGCGTGGCGAGAGTCTGGATCCGTTCGAAATGTCCCGGAGCGGTCTCGCGGGCGATCGTCAGGGTGCCGTCCCGGCTGCTGCAGAAAACGTCCCCGTCAAACTGGGTCGCGTCGACGCCGGCACCGATTGGTACTTCGGAGAGGACTTTGCCGTTGTCACTGTTCATGACGATCAGCTTCGCCGTTTTCCGGCAGCCGATGAAGAGACGGTGATTCTTTCGATCCATCGCCATGGAAACCGGGCCACTTCCGGGCGACGTCGACCAGCGACCGATCACTTTTCTGCTCCGCGTGTCCACCACCGCCACAATATCGCGGTCAACGAGGTTGATGTAGGCCTTGCCCTCCATCACGACAAAGAATTCAGGTTTCCCACCCAAGCTCACGGGCTTCTCCGTCGTGCCGGTTATCGGGTCGACATCCGGTGAAATCGAAAGAATCGAACCGCCGTCGCCCGAGACGACCCAGACTTTGTTGCTCAGAGGGTCGTAGCTGATTCCGTCGACATCCGGCAGGGTCTTTATCTTCCCGAGAACCGAGTAGGTCTTCAGGTCGAAAATTACGATCGAGCCGTCGCCATCGGAAATGAAGCCTCGCCCCACCCCGGGAACAAGCGCCACCCCGTGGCAGCGCTTTAGACCCGCAATATTCGCGACGCCGCCGCCGGTGATGCTGTCGATCACCATTACGTGGCTGTCACGCGAGGCGAAGAGCAGATGGTGCTCCGGATCGACCGTGACGTAGTCCCAGCCACGGCCCTCGCCCCCGACATGAAATGTCGTGGAAAGCGTATAGGCTTTGGGCGTCGCGGCCAAGGTTTCGGCCGGAAGCAGGGCTGCGACCGAAAACGCCGCAAGTGAGACCGCGAAGAGTGACGGAGAAAACAATTTCATTATAATTCGATAAATTAAGAGGCAGGGTATCGTTAGAAACGGGTCGTCAGCGTAAGCAGAATCCGCCGCGGTTGATTGAGGGCATTGGGGGTCGCCTTGTAGAACGTGTCATCGAGGTTCTTGAAATTCAGCACGGCACTGAAGTTCGCCTTGTTCCATTTCCAGTCATAGCCGAAGGCGGCGTTATAGATGGTGTAGGCGGGAACAAAGTAGTCCTTGTTTCGCTTGTCGCCCGCACTCTCGCCCACGTAATTGGCTCCCCCGCCAATCCACATGCCTTTCATCGAAGCATTCTGGAAATTGTACCGCGCCCAGAGATTTCCCATGGTCTTGGCCGCAAAGGCGGGCGTTTGGTCCAGGTAGTATTCCAGGCCCACCGGCTCCTTCGTGTTCCGAACGTCTTCCTCGGATATATTGGCAACGATGAAGAGATTGCTCACCGGGGACCAATTCATGGCGGCTTCAATGCCTTTCCCACGTACGGCCGCGCCTTGGGTAACCGTGCCAACACCGACGCCGTTGAAGTTCTGATTCAGCGTCTGAAGCACATTTTCCTGGTCGATCTGATAAGCCGAGACGGTCGCATTGAGCGTGTTTGCGATCAAATCGGCCTTAACCCCAACCTCGATGCCCTTGCCGATGGTCGGGACACTCGTTCCCGTGGGAATACTGGTCGGAACGCCATTGACGACCCCGGCGACGGAAAGCGTCGGTGAGCTCGGCAGGGAGTAAGATTCGCTATAGGAAGCATACAGCAGGACATCCCGCAGGATTTTATACCCCACGCCAACTTGGGGGGTGGTGTAGCTTGACTTCACCGGGGTCGAATTAGTTCCCGTGACATGATTGGTGAGATGCGAGTCCGACACATTGTAGCGGGCGCCGGCGACCACGTAGAGACGATTATCAAAAAAGGTCCCATTCAGCAATAGGTAGGCTGCCTTGTCGGAGTTATAGGTCGTGGTGTTCGATGCCGCGGGCGGCAGGTTACTGCGGTTGAAGCTGCCTTCGTTCGCATTGACGTAGTAGGTCGGACTCGCGGGATTGACATCCCACGTGCGAAAAAAGGGGGTGGCTGCGTTGCCGGCGTTCTGTTCCGTGCGGGCGTTGTAGCTCACGGAGTCGTAAAAGACGCCGCCGAGGACCTGGAGCTTGAACGAGCGGAAATCATACTGTCCCACGGCCTCTGCCTGGAGGGTCGTGGCATAGAGCCACAATTCTTCGAACCGCTGATCACGCACCATCGTGACAGGTGTCGGTGTGCCATTCTGCATTGTGCCTAGCAGAATGCTCGGGTCGTTCGTGGCCGCCTGCGCAAAGGCCAGGCCCTTGGCTAGCTGCTGGGCGGTCGTCATCGCGGTCCAGCTCGGCGCCACGCTCCAGCGACCGCCGGTATAGACCAGGGAGTCCGGCGGCGGGATAGTGAAGAGCGTGTGACCGGTATGGATGAAGGTAAAGCGATCGGCGTCCGCACCATAGTGCACTCGCGCCGACCAGTGGTCGTTGAGTTTCGCATCAAGCGTCAGGTTGATGGAATTCAGGTCGTTGATCATCTGGTCGTTGATATCGGAGGTGTTAAAATTATCCGGTACGCCGGGGTACGATTGAAGAAAGCCTGGATCCGAAGCGTCATTGAATCCCAGGGACGCCGAGGCGCCGGTCTTGCCAGCGAGGAGCGCGTTGCCTCCAGGATAACCGACATTGTAGAATGCGGCGACAATGCTGGCCGGAGTGGCGACGTCGGAGTTGGGCACGTACGTCGCGGGCGGCGCATCTTTGCGATAGAGCCATTGATAATCCAAGGTCAGCGAAATTCGCGGCGTGATCAGCCATTTTACCGTCGGCGCAATCACCGTCGTGCTCCCCTTGGTGTATTGGGAGTATTCTTCAGACGTCTTGTACGTCGCGATCGTTCTGAACAGTAATTTACCCGGAACCAAAGGCTGGTTGACGTCCACGGTCGCGCTCTCGCTGTTGTAACTGCCAAGTCCCAGGCGGAGCTCGGTAAAGGGCCGTGATTCAGCGGTGCGCGTAATATAATTGACCGTTCCACCCGGCGAAATTGCGCCGTAAAGGAGGGACGCCGGACCTTTTACTATCTCCACGCGATCAATGATGCTGGCATCAACATACATCGAGGTGAGCGGATTGCTGGCAAAGCCGTTTCGCTGGGGACTTTGGAGGAAACCGCGGATGCTTAAGACGGAAGTGCCGGAGTTTCCCGAGCCCGTGCCGTTCTTTACGCCGGCGGCCTGGGTCGCGATGTCCATCAGGTTCTGCGCGCCGGTGTCGGCGATGAACTGCGGCGTGATCGCCGTGATGGAGAACGGCAGGTTGCCAATCTCGGTGTTGATGCGCGTGGCCGAGATGGAGCTGCCCGCGAGATAACCCCGGTCGTTGGAACTGGAGACTTCAAAGGGCGTGAGCATCAGTGGCTCGTCGGCGGGCTTGTCCCCGCTGCCGCGGGCGGATTGCGCGCGGGCGTTGAGGCCAAGAACGGCGGCGAGTGCGAGTGCGGTAACACAAAACTTGAGTTTCATTTTAATGGTTCCTGCGGAGGGCGACTGGGGCAGGCCGCGCGGATCGTCGGGTGAAGGACGGGGATGAAGGGCTGGCGGATTGGGGGCCAAGAAGGTGAAAAGTGACGGGTGGAAAATCGCGGTCGCGGGATGTCGCGACGCGGACTGGGGCCAGGTTAGCGGGGATGGATGTCGTTTTCGCGGCGCTGGCGTGACAAACGTGCAAAGCAGCAGCTCGATCGAAGAAACTCGCGGAACGCGGGCGGCCGCCGACGGTGGATTCCAGGAGCGGAAAAACGCCGGTGGAAAACGGCCCCGACAAATCAACGCATCGGGCCGAAGAGAGCCGCGTGGTTGGGCAGCTTCCTGGCCAACTCATTCAGCAGGGCCACGTCGCGCAGGTGGACTGAGAGGTTGGTGACGCCCGGATCCGAGCGAAACGAGAGCACGGCCAACCCGATGACTTCGCCGCTGCTCGCCTTCAGCCGTGAAACCACGGCGATGAAACGATTCCCGCCGCCTTTGTCCTCGGGCTGAAACTGGACCTGGTCGTCGTTGAAAATTTTCAGGTCGGACGCCGAGCTCTTCTTCCCGATGAGATCCTTCGTCTGTGCGACGATCACCATTTCGCTGGATCCCGGAGGAGTCGCGTGGATGCCGGCCGAATAGAGCTCGGGGTTTTCGACCATGAGGTCGTTCACCAATTGCTGGGCGTAATTCTTGTTATCCGCCGCCTTGCCATAAGCGGCCGGGGCGGCGGGCGCCTGCGCGCGAACTGAAGAGATGAGAACCGCACAGGCGACGAGAGCGCCCGTGAGGCAAATACGTGGGAGAAAAAATTTCATGACCGGGAAAGGGTTCGCTTGGAGGGATTAGGAGTTGGACCGGAAGAGCACCGCGGCGTCCGGGATGGCGTGGGAAACTTCATTGACGATTTCCAAGGCGCGCACGTGAAGCATCGCGCGATCGATCCCCGGCATGGGCCGAAAGGTGACGACACACAGACCGATCACCTTGCCGGCCTGGTCGTGCAGGGGCACGCGGACAAGGACCGTGGGAACGTCGGCGATTTTTTCGGTCGCGATCGAGGTGACGTCCTTGGTCGTCATCCTCAGTTCGAATTCCGTGTCCTTCCGCCCCACGGTGCTGCCGACCCCGGCGACGACCACTTGGGTTTCGCTGCCCGGGGGCTTGGCGTGGATCTCAATCGCGAGCACATCCTGGTTCGCGGCCATCAGGTCGCTCACCAGCTGCTGGGCATAGATCGGGGTCGTCGTCGCGGATGATGCCGCAGCCGACGGACCGGAAAGGGCGGTCGTCAGCGCGACCAGCGGGATCAAAAACAGGCGGAAGTAATTTTTCATCGAGAGAAATCAGGAAGGTAAGGCTGATCGCGGGCTTACTCCGCGGCTTTGAAGAGGTCGTCTTTGGCGGCGATGCGATGCATGAAGTCGTCGCGCACGGCGTGGGCGATTTCGTCGTATTTCTTCGTGTCATCGCCCTCGGCGTACGGAAAAACGATGCCCATGAGGCCAATCGCCTCGCCGGCGGAATTCAGGAGCGGCGTCAGGACCGCGTACTTCGGTTGCGACGTCGGGCGATAGAGCAGCGTCCCGGGCGGGACATCCTTCGAGAGCCGGGTCTTTTCCTTCTTCGTCTGGAACAACGCCAGGTCGTTGGCGCCGTCCGGTTTTCCGACCAGCCCGATGCTTGAGAACATCATATAACGTCCCGTGGCTGCGTCAGCCGGCACGCCGGGAAGCGTCACGTGGACCGCGATCAGCTTCAATTCGGGGTGCTTCTCCATTTCCATGTCGACCAGCGCCTGGCCATGATTGCCGAGGGGCTTGAAGGGCAGCGGTGCGTAACTGTGCGCCGGCTTGGCGGCGGCCGAGGCGTCAGACGCGCGGCCCACCAGGCTGAGGGCGGCACCGAAGATGAAAATTGGGAGAAGGGCGAAGTTCGATTTCATTTTTAATATAAAGCGGGTCATGCGGCCTACTCCCGAGGAATGAGAGAAGATTTATGGCCCATGTGAACGTTTACACGTTTCGCTATATCACCTGTCAAGGGTGTCACCTTCCTGTATCACAATCGTTACATGGCAGTCCGCGTCGGCCGCCATGAGTCCCGCGCACACCGGGGTTTTACCCCGGCGAATGCCCTGCGTTACGTTTGCGCAACAACCCGAAAAATTGCCGTAATCCGCGGGATGATTGCGCCACCCTGTCACCGCAAGGTTGACCGACGTTCCGGCGATTGGTCACCGATACGTCAACTTAATGTGACCTATATCAATTTATATATAATGAGTGAAAATATTTCTCCACGCACCCTCAACCCCGAGGTAAACCAAGGGAATCTTGCCGCCGACAATCGAGTCGCCCTGCAATGGGCGTCGGCGTGCTTCCTTGGGTTCACCGTCTACGCGACGGCCCGTTATAATGTCTTCAAGGGCGTGCCCTGGGCCGATTGGCCGATCTATACCTTGAACAAGGTCTTCGGGCTGTCCTGCCTGGCGTTGCTGGTGGTCGCGGCGGCGCTCTATCGATTTGGAAACCGGGTCTTCAACCCCAGGCTGGTCTATCTCGCCGGCCTCTGCGGAATCATCCATTCCGTCCTTTCGCTCTTCCTGCTCGGGCCCGCTTACTATCCCAGCCTCCACCTCGGCGGGAAGCTGACGGTATCCGCCGGGCTCTCGATGCTGGTCGGAACGATCGGGATCGTCACTTTCGCCTTGGGCGGAAAGAACGCAGGGACGAAGGCGCCGGCGCGCCGCGTCCGCGGGCTCGCGCTGTTCGCCCTGGCGTTCGGGATCCACGCCGGCCTCCTCGGATACGAAAGCTGGGCACATCCTGAGCAGTGGCCGGGTGGCCTGCCGCCCCTGACCGTGATTTCCCTGGCGATGGGCGCCGCGGCCATGGCCATGACGTTTACCCATCGAGGTCGAAAGTCGGTTTGACCAGGGTTGGAACCGAATTGACCCGAATCAGCCGCGGTCGTTTCGGCGTCACGGCCTTGCCGTTGGCGGCGCGACGCCTATTGGTCTGGGACTATTCCCCAAATACGATGTCGATTCATATTGGATGTGGAAGCTGGGCCGATGCGGAGTACGTGGGCGTGCTGTACCCAACCGACCTGCCGTCGAAGGAGCGCTTGCGCGGCTACGCGCAGCATTTTGACCGGGTGGAGGTCAACTCGAGCTATTACGCGACACCCACGGGGAAAACCGTCGGGACGTGGATTGAGCAGACGCCGCCGAAGTTTACGTTCGATGTGAAACTGCACCGGGCGTTTTCCCAGAGCCCAAGGAAGTCCGCGGAGGGCGACCTGCCGGCCCAGCTGCTCGAGGCGATGCAACCCTTGGTCGAGGCGAAGAAACTGGGCGTGTTCCTGCTGACGCTCGCGCCGTTCTTCGGGCCCGACCGCCACTCGCTCGAGGAACTGGACGGAGTCATTGAAAAACTGCAGCCGCATCGGCTGGCGGTCGAGCTGCGCCACCGCGCGTGGGTGGATGGCGGCGCCCTCGATGCGACGCTGGATTATTTTCGCCGCCGCAAGCTGGCCTGGGTCGCGCTCGACCTGCCGCGCCTGGAAGCGGCGGCCGTGCTCCCGGCGATCGATGAGGTCACCAATCCGCAGGTCGCCTATATGCGCCTGCACGGCCGAAATCCCCGCTACCTCGAGGCGACGACCGCCGCGGAGCGGCACGAACACGACTACACGCCGCGCGAACTGGGCGAAATCGCGAAGCGCGCCCGGAAACTCGCGACGCAGGCCAAGGACGTCCACGTGACGTTCAACAATCACGCCCACGACTTCGCCCCCAAAGCCGCGCTGGCGTTCCGCCGCCTGCTGGAAACACCCGCCTGAGATTTTCTTTCTCGCGTTTGAGAAATCTTTCTCAGAGCCCTAGCGGGATGATCTCGTCGCCCGCGGCCCGCCCCTTTCGCGTTGGTTCTGCCCAGGTCGCAATCTTCGGCCGCCGGGAAACCGGCGGGCAGGCCGCCGCGCGGCAGGCGGCGCAACTTATCCGGGCCGCCATCGATCGCCGCGGCGTCGCCCGGATCATTGTTGCGACGGGCAACTCTCAGATCGCTTTCATCGAGGCGCTGGTGTCGCAGGGCGGAGTCGACTGGAGCCGCGTCGAGGCTTTTCACATGGACGAATATGTGGGGATCGCGCCCGACCATCCCGCCAGCTTTCGGCACTGGATCAAAACGAGGTTCGCGGACAGATGCCGGCCCAAGTCCGTGCACTATATCGCCGGCGATGCGGGAGACCTCGGGGCCGAGATCGGGCGTTATACGAACCTGCTCAACGCCGCGCCCGTCGATCTCGCGTTCGTCGGTTTCGGCGAAAACGGCCACATCGCCTTCAACGATCCGCCGGTGGCCGATTTCGCCGACCCCGCCACCTTGAAGGTCGTGACGCTCGACGAAGCGTGCCGCCGCCAGCAGGTCGGGGAAGGCCACTTCAAAACCATCGCCACGGTGCCGACGCAGGCCGTCACCCTCACCTGCCCGGGACTGTTTCGTGCCGAAGCTTGGATTTGCTGCGTGCCCGAAGGGCGCAAGGCGACCGCGGTGCGCGACGCGTTGGAAGGCCCGATCACGACCGAGTGTCCGGCTTCGCTGGTGCGCCGGCATGCGCACGCCCACGTCTACCTGGATACCGAATCGGCCGGCGGGCTGGATCCCGCCACCGTGAAGGGCGCTCGCCCCGGCGGCGGAAAGTGAACGTGATCCTCCGGATGAAGGAAATCCTGGAGGCCAACGTGGCTGGCGTCGGTTTCTGCCGCATCACCGTTCAAGGTGAAGCCATCGACGATGTGACGCGGCTGGAAGCAGAACGCCCGGATGCGCCGCATTGCTCCCCGGGATTTGTCGACCTCCAGATCAACGGATTCGCCGGCGTGGATTTTTCCGCCCCCAACCTGGAGGTCGCCGCGCTTGCGGCGATGCTGCCCAGGCTGTGGGCCACCGGCTGCACCTCGTTTTGCCCGACGCTGATCACGAACACAGTCGCGCAGCTGCGGCAAAATTTTGCGACGCTCGAGCAGGCCCGGCGCACCGTGCCCGGTTTCGACGCGAGCGTGCCGTGCTATCACTTGGAAGGTCCTTATCTTTCCCCCGGCCCCGCGCATGGCGCGCATGACCCGGCCTTGATGCGATCGCCGGACTGGGCCGAGTTCGAAACCTTGCAGCGGGCTGCGGGCGGCCACATCGGGATCGTGACGATCGCCCCCGAACTCCCCGGCGCCGGGGAATTCATCCGGCAGGCCGCCGCCCGCGGCGTCATCGTCGCCCTCGGCCACACCGACGGGCGGCCCGAGGACATTCACGCCGCGGTCGCCGCCGGCGCGACGCTCAGCACCCACCTGGGCAACGGATGCGCGGCGATGATCGACCGCCACCTGACGCCCTTGTGGGCCCAGATGGCCGACGATCGCCTCCATGCCAGCATCATCTGCGACGGGTTTCACCTGCCGACGGATGTGGTGAAGGTGATTTTTCGCGCGAAAGGCGCCGCGCGGACCATCCTCGTGACCGACGCGGTGCACGTTGCGCTGATGCCCCCCGGGAAATACACGCTGGTGGGACGAGGCATCGAGCTACTCGCGTCCGGGAAAGTGATCGCCTCGCCCGGCCAGTCGATGGCCGGCTCGGCCTTGACCATGGCACAGGCCGTTGCCGGGTTCATGAGCCTGGCGGGCGCGACGCTCGCGGAGGCCTTGCGCGCCGCAACGCTCACGCCGGCGAGCCTGCTCAATCGACCGTCGGTCTGCGCGAAAATCGAACCCGGCCAAACCGCCAACCTGGTTATTTTCCACGCCCAAGCCACGCGCCTCGCCGTCGAGGCCGTGTGGCTGCGCGGACGGCCGGTCTTCCCGGGCGAAACTCCGCGGGGGAAAAATTGAAAACAACGCTGAAGCGGACTGGCCCGTGGCTCGATGCCCGCTGGCAGCTGACCGTTTTTCTGTGCTTTGCGGCGGGGCTCAACTATGCGGACCGCGCGGCATTCTCGTCGGTGCTTGCACCGCTGCGCCAGGAACTCGGCCTGTCCGATGTCGCGCTGGGCCTGCTCGGTTCTGTCTTTCTCTGGAGCTACGCCCTCGCCTCGCCCTTCGCCGGGTTACTGGCCGACCGTTGCTCCCGGAGCCGGCTCGTGCGGCTGAGCCTTTTACTGTGGAGCGCGGTGACGCTGCTGACCGGGATGACAACCGGGCTGGTGGCCCTGTGCATCCTCCGCATCAGCCTTGGCCTCGCCGAGAGCCTGTACTTCCCCGCGGCGATCGCGCTGATCGCGGACCATCATGGCACGTCCACCCGCGGGCGCGCGCTCGGCTTCCATTCGGTGGGTTTGAACCTCGGCGTGGTGGCGGGCGCCTCCTTCGCCGGGATATTGGCGGAACACTACGGCTGGCGCTCGGGATTCCTGGTCTTGGGCGGGGTTGGCCTGGTCCTGGCCTTCGCGGGGAAATTTTTCCTGCGTGACGGGCCCGTCGCGCCTTTGTCGGCGCCCGGGAAACCCCGGGTCGCCGAAGCGCTCGCCTACCTGGTTCGCGTGCCGTCGTTTTATATCCTGCTCGCGAAGACCATGCTCGCCGGTTTCACGATCTGGATCTTCCTGGGCTGGCTGCCGCTTTATTTTCGGGAAAATTTCCACCTGAACCTCGGCGCCGCGGGTTTCGCCGGGACCTTCATGCTGCAGGTTGCGGCGACGCTCGGGACCGGGGTCGGCGGATGGATTTCGGACGCCGCCGCGCGGCGCGGCAAACGGCAGCGCATGCTGGTGATCGCCTGCTGCTATCTTGCCGCGAGCCCGATCCTGCTGGTTTTTCTCGGGCATCCCGATCTCTCGTGGGTGATCGCCAGCATCTCGGCGTTCTCGTTCGTGCGCGGGCTGGGCGAAGGCAGCGAGAAACCGCTGCTGTGCGAAGTGATCCCCGCCCCGTTCCGCTCCACCGCGCTCGGCCTCATGAACATGTGGGCCACTGCCGCCGGCGGGATCGGCGTGCTCGGCGCGGGATTCATGAAGCGCGACCTGGGCCTCAATGCCGTGTTCGCCAGCTCCTCCCTGATCTTCTTCGGCGCGGCGATCATGCTGTTCTTCGGCTACCGCTTTTTTCTCCCGGCCGATATCGCCCGCGCGGAGGCCTACGAGGCCGCCGGAAACCCCCGCGACCGCGATCGCCTGAACCAGGCGTGACCTTGCGCGCGCAAATATTTCCCGTGCGTCGGCAGGTGGTTGAACGATGATCGTTGCAGATTGAAAGCCACGGCACCGACAGCACCCGAAGCATTCGCCGAGCGCATCCGTCGGTTTACTTTTTGATGCTGATCCGCCGCGGCATTTTACTGTCCGCTCTCTCCTGCTGAGCCGGGTCGTTCAACTTTCGTCTTTCAACTTTCAACTGCATCGACCGGATTAACTGCCGCTCCAATTTCCGCCGACCATCATGAGCAAGAAGATCACGCTCGGCGCCCTCGCCCGGGCCGCGAAAGTCAGCCCCGCCACGGTTTCCCGGGTGCTCAAGGGAAATTCCGCGGTCGACCCGGTTTATCGGGATCGCGTCCACGCCGCCGCGAGGAAGCTAAAGATCGACCTGGAGGAGCGCCGCAAGGACAAGTCGCGCCTCATCGCCTTCCTCCTGGCGAACCGCGACGTCTCCCACAGTTTCCAAGCGCGGGTGCTGCTGGGCGCGGAAAGGCATTTCGCCGAGAGGAATTGGGAGGTCCTGTTCATGTCGTTCAACTATTCGGCGGGTCTCCCTGCCGCCGCGCTGCACCTGCCCCAGATCCTCAACGCGCAGGCCCACGCCCGCGGCGTCATCCTCGCCGGATCGAATCACCCGAACCTCGTCGAGGCGCTTCAGGCGCGCGGGCTGCCGTTCGCGGTGCTCGGCAACAATGTCTTCGGCGAATGGGAGCCCGCGCGGTGCGATGTCGTTTATTCGGACGACATCCACGGCGCGCGGGAGGCGACGCGGCATTTGATTTCCAAGGGACTCAAGACGATCGCCTACATCGGCAACCTTTCCTTCCCGTGGTTTGCGCGCTGCGCCCAGGGATATCTCCAGGCGATGAAGGAATCGCGCCTCGAGCCGCGCTGCATCGACCTGCGCTTCGACGACGCCGAGCTCGGTTACATCGGCACGAAGAAACTTTTTTCGAAAGGTGAAAAAGTTTCCGCGATCCTCGCCGGGAACGACCAGGTCGCGGCGGGCGTCTACGACGCTTTGCGGGAAATGAAGGTGTCGATCCCGGGCGAGGTCAGTGTGATCGGGTTCAACGACACGCAGTCCGCGTATTACCAGCCGCCCCTCACAAGCGTGCGGGAATTTCCCGAGGAGCTCGGGCGCCACCTCGCGGAGTTTCTCCTCAATCGCATCGCCCAACCCGACCTGCCCCCGCAACAGGTGACCGCTCCCACGCGCTTGGTAATCCGCGATTCGGTGCGGCGCGTTTCCGCGTAGCGCAGGCGGCCCGCCTGCTCAGGAAGTAGCGAGTAGCGCGTAGCGGGTAGACGGATCCGGACCCCCGGGGAGTCGTGCACCGTTACCGTAGGGTAATCCGACTAGGTCTACTCGCTACGCGCTACGCACTACTCGCTACTTCGAAAAGCAGGCGGGCCGCCTGCGCTACTTCGGGAACGCGCGTCCCTAATAGATCCCGGCTGCGACGCCCTTCCCTGTGGCATTGCCCTTCACTGCCTCGCGCGCCCACGCCGAGGCCTGTTTCGAACCATTGGAGAGCAAGCCGGCGTCGGAGCCGCCGACGACCATGCGATAACCCAGCGCAAGGCACAGCGCCATGAGCTCGGGATTCGCGCCGACGGTCACCGCGATCTTCCCGTGATTGCCGCAGGCCGTGGCCACCGTGGCGAGATCCGCGCGAAGATCCTCGATGGGCCGGGCTTGGTCCATCTTCAGGCCGCGCCGCAGCATGACGTCGTCCGGGCCGAAAAAGAGCGCATCGATCCCCGGCACCGCAGCGATCGCCTCGGCGTTTCCCAAGGCCTCGGGCGTTTCAATCTGCGCGACCAGCAAGGTGTCCACGTTCGCCGTTTCCGAATAGAGCCGGCCATGCAGGTCGACGGGCCGGCGTCCCCCGTAGGAGCGTTCGCCGAGCGGGGGAAATTTCGCCGCCTTCACCAGCGCCCGGGCTTGTTCCACGGTGTTCACCAAAGGCACGATCACCCCGGCCGCGCCCATATCGAGGACCTGCCCGATGACGCCGCCTTCATGGGACGCGACGCGCACCACTGCCGGGCGTTCGACCAGGTCGCAGGCGCGCACCAGCGCGAGCATTTCCTGGTAACCCAACTGGCCATGCTGGCCGTCGACCCAGATCCAATCCCAATCCGACCCGATCCGCTCCACCGCGCCGGGAGAAGGATACATGACGCCGAGGCCCAGTTTGGGCCCGCCGGTTTGAAGTGAAGCCGCGTGGTTTTTTTTCATGGGGAGAGTCCAACCCCGGGCGCGCCGGGCCGGCTCGAGGGGCATTAGCGCAGGCGTGGGATGGCCGGTAAAGGAATCTTTGCCGGGAGTTTTTCGGCCGCGCGCGCATTTAGAAACTTGTCACCGACGGGCAAGCCGCTTTTCTGACGCAGGCCTTCCAGCCTTCTGCCCGTGCTGTTTAACTCACTCACGTTCGTCGTATTCTTCGTGATCGTCGTCGGAGCGTACTGGTCGCTGAAAAGCTGGCCGGCGCGGAAGAACCTGCTGCTGGTCGCGAGCTATATCTTCTACGGCGCGTGGAATCCGCCGTTCGCGCTCCTGCTGTTCGCGACCACTGCGCTCGATTTTTACCTCGGCGCCCGCATCGCCGCCGCGCAGAAGCCCGGGACGCGGAAAGCGTGGATGATCACCAGCGTGACGGTGAACCTCAGCACGCTCGGATTCTTCAAATACGGAAATTTCCTGCTGGAGAATTTCCAATGGCTGCTGGCCCGCGCCGGGGTCGTCTACCAGCCGCCGCATCTCGACCTGTTTCTCCCGATCGGGATCTCGTTCTATACGTTCCACTCGCTTTCGTACACTCTGGACGTCTACCGCGGCGTGTGCGCGCCGACAAAGTCCCTGCGCGACTTCACGCTGGCCGTATCTTTTTTCCCGCAGCTCGTGGCCGGCCCGATCGTGCGCGCGGCGGATTTCCTGCCGCAGCTGGTGTCGCCGCCGACGCTGCGCCGCGAGCAATTCGGCTGGGGCCTGATGCTGATGACGCTCGGCCTGTTCCAGAAGACGGTGCTGGCGGACACGCTGCTCGCGAGTTCCGCCGACTCGGTCTTCAGCTACGGCGGACCGCTCGCGGCGCTCGATGCATGGACCGGCGTGCTGGCGTTCTCGGGCCAGATCTTCTTCGACTTTGCCGGCTATTCCACGTGTGCCATCGGCGCCGCGCTCTGCCTGGGCTTCCATCTCAAGGACAATTTCCGTTTCCCGTACGCCGCGGTGGGCTTCTCCGATTTCTGGCGGCGCTGGCATATCTCGCTGTCCACCTTCCTCCGCGATTTTCTTTACATTCCCCTCGGGGGAAATCGGTCCGGCCCGGCGCGGGCGGCGATCAACCTGATGATCGTGATGCTGATCGGCGGGCTCTGGCACGGGGCGGCCTGGACGTTTGTCGTGTGGGGCCTGATCCACGGGACCTTCCTGGTCATCGAACGCATCCTGCGCGCGGCCACGGGCGAAGCGCCTTGGACGCAGGCGCTGGCGCTCAAGCTCCTGCTGGGACTCGGCACGTTTGTCATCGTGTGTTTCGCGTGGGTGTTTTTTCGCGCGGCGGATTTCACGACCGCGGGCCGCCTGGTGCACGCGATGGTCGGCGGTTTGCCCAACGGCGCCGCGCTGCTGAGCACGCGGGAAATTCTCCAGGTCGGCGTGGTCACGGCCGCGCTGCTCTTCGCCCACTGGCGCCTCCGGGACATCAGCGTGGAAACCGCTGTGTCGCGCCAGCCGCGCTGGCTGGTCGGCGCCGCGTGGACCCTCATGCTTTGCGCCATCGTTCTCACCCAAGGAAGCGGCAATGCCTTCATCTATTTCCAGTTTTGAACGCACCGTCCCGGACCTGCCGTGGACCCGCCTCGCGCTGGTCGCGGCGGCGTTGACCCTGGTCGGGGCCGTCGCCTGGGAAATCCGGGTGCGGAGCTGGGGCTATGCGCCGACGCTCAACGACACCTCCGACCTGTGGGCGCAGCAGCGCGAATCGGTCGAGCCGGATTCGCTGGTGATCGTGGGAGACTCGCGGCCGCATTTCGACATGGACCTCGACGAGCTGGAAAAAGGCCTGGGGAAGCGTCCCATCCAGCTCGCGCTCGACGGCAGCTGCGCCTTCCCGATCCTCGACGACCTCGCGAGGGACGAGCGTTTCCACGGCATCGTGATCTGCAGCGTCGTGCCGGGGATGTTTTTCGCGCCGGGCGGCCCCTTGCTCGAGAATTCGCGGAAGGCGTTGAAGCGCTACCACACATGGACGCCGGCGCAGCGCGCGAGCCACTACCTGGGAATGTGGGCGGAGGAGCACATCGCTTTCCTGAAACAGGACGACCTGACCCTTGGATCGCTCCTTGAGGTCCTGCCGATCCCGAACCGGCCGAACGCGCAGGTGGGCCCGCGGCTCCCGCCGTATTTCTGCGCGCTCGATCGCGAGCGCCGCGCGCGCATGGTCGACGGCTGCGCGCAGCCGGGCCCGTTGCAGGACCGCGTGAAAAATGGCTGGCTGCCGCTCTTCACGCCGCCGCCGCCGCCGAGCTACCTGCCGCGCGAGGCCTTCATGAAAGGCATGGGCCAGGCCGTTGAGGCGCGCTTCCGCGACACCACCGTCGCAGTGGAAAAAATCCGCGCGCGCGGCGGCAAGGTGGTGTTCGTGCGTTTTCCGAATTCGGGCGAATTGAGGAAACACGAGGATCGCATGACGCCCCGCGTGGGACCGTGGGCCCGCCTGATCAAGGAAAGCGGCGCGCCCGGGATTTATTTTGAGGATTACCCCGAGCTTGCGGCGTTTGAGTGTCCCGAGTGGTCGCATTTGTCCTACCCCGACTCGGTGGAATTCACCAAGCGCCTCGTGCCGCACCTGAAGACCGCGCTGGCCAAGTAGCGCAGGCGGCCCGCCTGCTTCTGCCCGAAGTAGCGAGTAGTGAGTAGCGGGTAGCGAGTAGACCGGACCGGACGGGGAGTCGTGCAACGTTACCGTAGGTG
>JAQGOP010000035.1 GCA_028293545.1 Verrucomicrobiota bacterium
ACCGTTCCCGGCGTGGTCCGCTGCACGCCGGTCTCGACCGCCGGATAAAGTGCCCGCAGCCGCTCGTCCTGTTTCGCCCGCTGCAGGAATTCGCGCAGCGCCGCCGCGTCGATCGTTGTCCGCCGCGACCCGATCACCGCCTCCTCGAGGAGGATCACCGCCTGGTCCGGCTTCGACCCGCACACAAAGGCGAAGGGATAGACCTGCCCCTTGAACATGACGTTCAAGGCGCCGGCCGCGTTCTCCTTCAACGGCCGCACCGAAAAATACTCCGTCCCTTCCGCGTGCGAGAGCAGGATCCCGGGATTGTCCTCGGGCTTCATCGAGACATTCGCCCCAACGAGTCCCTTGATGATCCCGGGAAAGACGCAGGTGGTCGGCTGGCCGACTCCGACCGTCACAGTGTACACGCTCCGCGCATCCAAGGGATAAGTCCGGATGTCGGCCTCGGCGACTCCCGTCATGAGCAGCGCTTGCAGGACAATCATTGCGCGACGTCGTAGTTCCATACTGCGAGGGGATAGCGACCGTTGGCGGCCAGGTTGGGATTGCGGACGAACTGGAAGCGGACCGTGAAACCCGGCGCCTCGCCAAAGACCTGCCCGTTCACGAGGCCGGTCCGGACGAGCTGGCCCTCGGCCTGCACGAGGACGGTGTTCTCGCGGGTCTCCAGGACCGTGAGTTTCAGAATCTCGGGCTTCTGGTGCAGCGCCTTCGCCAGGAATTCCTCGCTCGTTTGCTCCGCGTCCTTGCGCGCCTTCTTCGCGGCCTCGGGAAGGAAGAGCTTCTCGAGGAGCTCCGGAAAATCGGGCCCGGTCGGGTTGCGCTGGAAGAGCGCCAAGCAGGCGAGGAGGGCCTGCTGTTCGTGCAGTTTCGACGCCTCCTCGAAGCCCAGGAGGGGACTCACGTGAAACGTGCCGCTCGGATCGAGGACGACGACGCGCTCCCGTTCCCGATAGGCCCGCATGACGAGGAAAGGCTGGACCGCGCAGAGCGTCACGGCGCCCACCGCCACCGCACACCAGAGGCGCGCCGCCTTGCCGTGATCGGCAAAAAGGTCGAGGGGCCGCCACACGCCCTTTGGGCGCGCGGCCTTATCGGGCCGCACGAGCGGAGCGGGGGTTTCGCGCAGGATCGGCATGGGTTCAGAGGGTCGTGCCGGCCTTCGGCAGTTGCTTCATCGCGAGGGCCGCGGCCGCGCGCCGGTCGCCGCTCGGATCGCTTTGCGCCGAGACCGGGGAGGCGGACTTGACTCCGCCCGAAACCGGAGCGGTCGGCGGCGGCGCACCCTTGGGGGTCATTCCTCCGGGCCCCCCGCCCGGAGCGCCGCCCTTGGTCGCCGCCGCCGCCGCAAGTGCCGGGGCGGCGAGGCCGCCCGTCTTCAACGTCTTCACCGCCGCGATCAACTGCCGGAGGGACGAGACGTGTTGCGCCGCCGAACCGCCGCCGCTCGCCACCGGCGTGCCGTTGCAGATCAAGGCCTGCATGAGCACCGGTGTGCCCAGCGTCCCCACGATGATCCACAAGGCTGCGAGCAATCCCCCGAGCAAGCTCCCGAACGAGGCCGCGTCGATTTCGCCGGGCTGGAGGCCGTAGGCCGAGGCGAGGTTGGAGCCGTACGCCGTCAGCAGGTGATACGCGACCAGCTCCGTCACCGCGAACCCGATGGGCCACGCGAGGACGGCGAGCGTCTGCTGCACATACCGCGCGGCCAGTCCCGCCTGCGACGGGATCATAAAGAGCCCGAGCGCCACCGGCAGAAAGAGATAGCACAGCAGCTTCAGGATAAACTGCAGGAGGAGAAACGGGAACTGCAGGAGGCTCGCCACGAGCACCACCAACTTCCCCGCGCTGTAGAGAAACGCCGTGTAGAAGGACTCGCCCAGGCGCCGCAGGCTGAAGGACGTCCCCGGGCCCCCGCTCACGGTCGCGCGCAGCTTCGTCGCCGCCCGCATGGGATGAAGCGTGTAGTCCACCTGCACCGTGTCCGCGATCGACAGAAACGTCTTCTCCGTCAGCGCGAACCAGAAGGGCAGGGTCGCAATCATTCCGACGACGACCGTCGCCTTCAGGATCGGCCGTACGAGCCCCTCCAGATCCGCGCGGGCCTGGTTCACCTGCACGATGAGTCCCGCGACACAGAGGAAGAAGACGATCAGCCGCAGGCTGTTCGCCAAGGAGACGATCGACTCCCGCAGGCCGGGCGCGAAGTTTTCCATGGGTTAGTTCCGCCCCTCCTCGGGCCGCTGGCGGAGTTCTTCGACGCGAAGCTTTTTCCAGACACGGCCGGCACAGTGCCGGGCCCGCGGGTCGCGCGGACGCGCGGAGAGAGGGCGACGGCACGCGTTCGATCCGGCCGCGCGCGCCCCCGGCTGCGGCAAGTCCGACGATTCCTCGAACGGCATCGCCGTCTGGTACGCGTGGTACAACGCGATGAGGCCCGCGGTCACGACACCCGAGACGCTGAAAATTACGAGGCGGGTCGTCGTCATTTCTTCGAATAGTCGGTCGGAATCAACGCGATCGCTTCCTGCCACTGGCCCGCGACGCCAAAACTTTCGCGCTCCTCGGTGAATTGTTTCTCGAGCAGGTCCTGCCGCTCCTTCGCCTCCTGGTTCTCGTTCAAAATCTGCTGCGACCGGAGTTTGTCGGCTTCGTCCCGCCGCTGCTGGTCCAGGTGCGCCACCTGCCCGTTCAGGGCGGAGAGTTTCGCCGTCAATTTGTCGACCTCGGCTTGCGTGCCAGCTCCGCGGAGTGCCTCCAGGGTGCCCGCGATTTCCGCCTGCAGGGACTCGGCGCGGGAGGAGGTCGCCGCCGCGACCCCCGCAAAATTGTCCGCCAACTTCTCCACGGCGGCATAGCGCAGGTACAGCGCCTCTTCCCGGACAAAGGAGCGCTTGAGCGAAGTGACATCGTCGAGTTCGTGATAGATCCCCTCGGACGTGCGCTTGAGGGAATCGATCGCACTCGCGAGTTGCCGCGCCTCGCCGAGCGTCTGCCCGTAACTGCGCACGAGTTCGGCGAGCCCGAGGTTCCGGGCGAGGAGGTTCGCCCCGGCCGCCACCGGGTCCCCGATGACGGACTTGATGCGCTGCTGGACGTCGAGCTGGGCCTCCAGTTGCCGCAGCTGCCGGTTCAGTTGCTCCAATTGCTGCGCCCACTTGGCGAGGACCGCCGCGTGATTCGCGACCTGGCTCGACTGAATCGCAATACTGACCGTCGTATTGATCGGGTCGTTGACGATGAATTGGGCGACAGCCCGCGCGGATAAAATGAGAAAGAGAAAAAGTCGTTTCATGGCTGATGGGGTTTGGATTCGGTGGGCGGCGTCGCGCGCTGCCGGTTCTGGATGATCCAGTACTGCTCCTTCACGGCCTGGCCGTAGCCGCGCTCATAGCCCTTGCGCTCCGCGTCGGACTCGGGGACGGGCGCCGAAGCACAGCCGCCGAGAAGGAGGAGAAGGATCAGGCGGCTTCGGCGCATGGCTCCTCCGGTTGGAAATGCCGCAGGGTCCCGCACTGGGGCGGCTGCGAGGTGGGGGTGAAGTAACAGAGGGACGAGTGCCGGCGGTCGTCCGCCAGTTGCTCGGGTAGGGGATAGCGCTGGATCGCTTCGATCGCCGCCTCCGGCAGCGGGAGATCCGCGCTCAAGTCCGCCAGGTCCCCGCGGTCGTTCTGCCGCATAAGGAAGAACTGCTTCGCATTGCCAATCACGGCCGAGCGGACGCGCGACTGCTTGAAGCGCGCGTACTGCTGGATGATCGAGACGGCCCAGCAGTTGTGCTTCCGCAACTGGGCGTAGCTTTCCGCGACGATCTGCTCGCCGCCGGGCGTGTCTAGGAACCGCGCCAGTTCCTCGAAGAGGATCCGCTTCCGCTGGGCCCGCGGCAGGGCGAGGATGTGCTGGCGCCCGAGCCCGCTGATCAAAAGGCCGGCCGCCGTCTTCATCTCGACCGCCTGCTCCGGGATGAGGCCCAGTTCAAAGTGCGCGATTCTCCGCGCAAGCGATACGTTGGTGACGCCGTCGAAGAGTCTCCCGTACTGGCCGTCCGCTGTCCACGCGCGCAGGAGCGTCGCCAGCCGGTCGACCTCCTCCTTCGCGTGCTCCGGAAAGCGCGCGAAGGCGAGGAGTTCGACCAAGGCGCCGTGCGTCGGAAATTCTTCCGGCGTGTAGTACGCGCACGCCGTGTGGGGCACGAGGCGCTCGGTCGCGGGGTCCTGCGCAAAGCGCGTGATGGCGGCCTCCGTCTGCCCCGCGACGAAAGCGAGGGCGTGGTCCTCGTTCGCGGCGATGCGGTCCCGCAGGTCGACGAACGCCTCGAGCGGCGTGGCTCCGCCCGCCATCGATGTCCGCCAGCCGTGCACCGCGCAGGCGAAACGCTGCACATCCGCCGCCTCGTCGCCGTGGCGCCGCGACCAGTCTGTGAACGTGTCGCGGTAGAGTTGGTGCAGGTACTGCGCGAGCTGTGCCTGCCGGAGCGCGAGTTTCTCCGGATGATCGGGAACGCCGACCATCCGGGCGAGAAGTGCCACCGCCGTCGCCAGGTGCAGCTGGCTCAATGGCAGCCCGAGCGTGTCGAGATAGTTGAGCGTCAGCGCCGCATCCGGATGAATCACGATCGGCGTCTCGCCCTGCGACTCCGTGAATTTCTTGTAGGAAAAACCCTCCTCGATGAGGAGCGAGTGGGAGAAGAACCCCGCGGTCTGATACAGGAGATCCTCGACGAAGGCGGACTTGCCGGCCCCCGTCATCCCGAGGAGGACCGCATGCTGCGGCGAACCGCCGACCTGCGCACTCACGCCAACGAGATTCTGGTGACTGCCGTCGTACAGCGCCTCCGCCTGATCCAGGTTCCCGGTGAAGGTGGCGGAGAACGGGAGCACGTCCGCGAGGTAGATATCCTCCGCGTACAATTCGCGGTGGTGGTACGACGAGTGCGTCCAACCGGGCCACGAGGAGAAAAACAATTTCTTCGCCGTCGCCGGGAGCGCGCATTCGAACGCCTGCGCTCCGTCCATGGCATGGATCGCCGCCTGCACGGCCGCGACGCGCTCCCGCAGGCTCTCAGCATCCGGCGCCCAGACACGCACGAGATAGGTGACATGGAAGGGCCGCGCGAAACCGCCCGCGAGCGCCTCCACCTTGCGCTCCTTCTTCTGCAGGGCGACCAAGAGCGAGGCGCGTGGCCGGTCCGCGTACTCCCCGCGCAGACGTTCCGCCGCCTTCTCCTCGCGGTCGATTTCCGACCGGCTCTGCACGGGCGTGACGTTGACCGTCAGCCGGTAGTCGAGGAAGGGGAGTCCCGTCAAATGGGTCACGATCCCCGGCCGCGTCCGCTGCGGCCATCGGCTCAGGGCGAGGATGACCTGATGCTGGCCGTCGAGCACAAAGCCGCCGTCGGGGTGGCCCACGCCCTCGCCGCCGAAGCACGCCTCCTGGATCGTCTGCGCGGGATCGAAGGCGGCGCCCGCGTCCGTTTCTTCCCGCCGCGCGACGCTCGGATTGAGAAAGGTGCGGAGGCACTCGAAGTGCGCGACATCGTCCATCGCCCGCACCGGGGTCTCGGCTCCGAACACGCTCCTGAGCGACTGCTCGAACTCCTCGAACTGCCCCTGCAATTCCTGGAGCACGATCCCGTAGTGCTCGCGCAGCCCCTCGCGGGTCTGGAGCGTCCCGGAGTAGCCCGTGACTTCGACCGACAGGAAGACCGCCAGATGCTCGCGCCGCAATTCGCCCCGGAGCATGCGCGGCCAGTACCGCCGGAAGCGCTCGTTGCGCACCGACCGGAGCAGCGGATCGGCGATTCCCTCCGTCGCCTGGTGATAGGCGAGAAGCCCTGCGCGGTAATCCGAATCCGGCCACCACTGCACCTGCAGGCGCCGGCCGGGACCAATGAGGCCCAAAAGTTCGCGGATCTGGTCCTGAAAGGCATTCAACTGCTCGATCGAGGCGCCCCGCCGGTCGGAGGGTTCGAGAATGAAACCCTTGGCGGCGAGCCCGCCCCGCTCCGGGGTTCCGAAGAGGAGGAGACCGTCCACGAAGCGGGCATCCGGGCACTTTTCGTGGGCCTTCGTATGGGTTATGCCCGCCTCGTCCCGACTGAAGTTTCCCCCGCCCAGCATCGAATCGAGCTTGTCCTGGGTATACCCGGCCGGCTTCCCGTGGCGAAATCCCAAAACCCATACGACGACGCCAAACAAGGGCAGGGCGCCAATCGCCACCGCCAGTTCCCACGGCGCTTTCACGAGCAGGAGCCCGCCCGAAAGTGCCACTCCGACCATCGCCCCGATCGCGACCGGCAGGTACAGATCGCCCTCGAGGCCGAAGACCCGTCCCCGGGAGTCGTCGCCGGAATTGGTGCCGGTCATGCGCAGGTCGCTCATGGGTCAGAAGCGCGGCGTGATGACGGCGTCGCCCATGCCGAACACGGTGTAGAGAATCCCCATGATCCACGCCGCGGCGGCGATAATGATCCCCGCGACCAGGCCCGACTTGCCTTCCGGATCGCCCTTGGAGATCGCCTGCGCCCCGGCCCAGATCTTCAGGACGCCCATGAAGAATCCCACCATGAAGATAAGGACCAGGGCCGTCCCGAAACCGTCCTTCAAGGGCTGGAGCTGCATCAGCACCAACGCCCATACGAGGGGGAGGTGGTCGTGGAAGAAGGGACCCGCGGCGTGAAGGAGAAAGGTCAGTGCCATTCTCCAAAACCCATACGATTTATTTCCCCTTGTAAATAAGAATCGTATGGGTTTTGTAGTTTTCCATGAGTTCCCCCTCCGGTGCCGATCCGCAAAAAGTCTGCTTTGCCCTCTACAAAAAGGATTTTGCCGGCCTGAAGGCGCGGGTGAAGGACATGACGGGCACCAAGCCTGCGGTCCGCGACGGGACCATCCTCCGCGCCCTCGTGCACCTGAACTCCCTCGAGGCCATGGTGACCGCCACCGCCCGCTACATCGTCGACGATCGCCTCGCCCCGGAACCGTTCGAAATCATCGCGGCCCGCCCGACGCCCGACCTTCCGAAAGCGGACGTCCGGAAACTCGACGACGCGATCGCAGAACTGGGCCGAAGGCGCATGGTCGCGACGCGCGGCTTGGTGATGGCAGCGCTCATCCACGCGGCTCCGCGCGGCACGCTCCTTGCCCGGGAGATGAAGCGATTCTTCACCGAAGTCCCGATCAAGGCCCGCGGTCGCACCCAAGGTTAGCCGCCGCGCGCCGACGACCATGACGGCCTCCGAGCGGATCGCGCACCTGCGCGGAATGGAGCCCCACCTGCGCGGCCGCATCCTCGCGCAGGATCACGTTATGGGAAAACTGGCCGCGGCGTTCGCCCGGGGCGAACTAGGCGTCGCCGCCGCCGACCGGCCCCGCGCCTCCTTTCTCCTGGCCGGTCCGACGGGCACCGGGAAAACCGAGACCTTCCGCCACGCCGTGGCCTACGCCTGTGGCCCAGGCCGCCTCGTCACTTTCGACATGTCGGAATTCCAGGACGTGGCCGGTGCCGCGAAGTTGATTGGCGCGAGCCCGGAAGACCCGGGCCAACTCGGCCGGGCGCTCGGTGCCGCCCCCTCGGGCGGAATCCTCTTTGATGAGATCGAGAAGGCGCACCCCCTCGTCATGGACCTTTTTCTCCAGATCCTCTGGCAGGGCCGGGTGACGCTCGCGACGGGCGCCGTCCTCGACCTCACGCCCTGTTACCTCGGCTTCACCTCCAACATTGGCGGGGGCGACGCCATGCGGATGGCGCACTCCCGTTTCTCCAGCGTCGAGCAGGCCGTGCTCCGCCGCGTGACGCAGACCCTGCGGCCCGAGCTCGTCGCCCGCCTGTCGGAAATTCTCGTCTTCGCTCCGCTGGGCGCGGAGGCACAGCGGGAAATCTGCGCCCTGATCCTCAAAGCCGAGACCGCGCGGCTCCAGGGGCTCGGCTACGACCTGTCGGTCTCGCGCGAGGCGCTCGAGTTTCTGGTCCGCGAAGGGTTCCATCCGCAACTGGGCGCGCGGCCGATGCGGCGGGCGGTCGAGCATCATCTGCAGGATGCCGTCGTCCGCGCGCTGTTTGCGAGCGGCACCGCGCAGGG
Source organism: Verrucomicrobiota bacterium (assembly GCA_028293545.1). Classification (GTDB taxonomy): domain Bacteria; phylum Verrucomicrobiota; class Verrucomicrobiia; order Opitutales; family Opitutaceae; genus Opi-474. The sequence continues at coordinate 8,084 of JAQGOP010000035.1, forward strand.
GACGCTCTCGCCGCGAGACGGCCGCCTCCACCTCGCGTCGCCGAACTCGTAGCGCGGAATTTCTCCCGCGCCAAGTTTCGCCGACAAAAAATCCCCGCGCTCGCAGCCGAGTCGCGGGGACGAAGTGCCCGAAAAACAGGACGGGCTAATTCCGGGTGACGTCGCTCGGCGCCTGCGGCAGCCGCGCCCGCTTGGCCACGGCCCGCACGAAGGGCTGTGGCAAGCGCCGCGTCCGGCGCGGGATTTTCTCCTTGGCACGCAGACTGACCACCCGTCCGGCCGCCGCCGGCCAGTGGATCGAGTCGAGGTAATCGTCGGCGAGCCCGGCCGCATCGCGGCCGCTCAGGTTCAAGTGGATCAGCCCCTCCACGGTGGGCGCCCGCCGGCCCATCAGGCGGCGAAGAAGCGCGACCGCGCCGACATACGCGCGGTGGGCTGGTTTCGGGAGTTCGATGCTCAGCCGGATTGCTCCGGTGCGTTTGGGTTTGTAGGGTTCGTTCATGGTTGCTGGAGAAGAAAGCAATTCAAACGTAACAAAAATACCCGGACGAAAACAGGGAAGGGTCGGTCGTCTTTCGCATTCAAGCGGACACTAGGCACGGGGGATGAGGGAGCTGGGCGTGACGCCGAGCGCCTTGCGGACGAGCCGCCGCAGATGCCCGGCGCTCGAGAACCCCGCGCCCTCCGCGGCTTCCTCGACGGTGCAGTTCCCGGACTTGAGGAGGAGGAGGGCCGCATCCAGCCGCTTCGTGATCACGTACTCTTGCGGCGAGCGCCCGGTCGCCCGATTGAAGACGCGCCGGAAATTTCGTCCGCTCATGCTCAAAGCCCGCGCCATTTTTTCGACCGGCACCTTCTCGCCCCGCGCCTGCTTCAGAATGTACGCGTCGACCTGGCCCACGACCGCGATCGCGACCTTCGACAACGGTTCGCCCTCGTTGATGCGGGTATGGGCCTCGAACATGATCGCCGACAGGTTGTCTCCCAAGCCCGCGAGTCGCCAGTCCTGCGCGGGGCGCGGCTTCGCCACGAGCAGGCGCACCTGCTGGCAGACGCGCACCATGTCTTGATGTGCCACGGCGATGGCCGCGAGCGGCATCCCGATCGGGCTCGCCGTCAGGACGTAACTGGAAAAGAAATGCTCCACGAACCGGCGCTGCGCGAGCAAGAGGATCAGATCCGCGGCCGAGCGCCACGTGACCTGGTACGAGCAACCCGGCGGGGACAGGAAGACGAAGTCACCCCGCGCATCGTCCAGGATTCCGGACACGTCGCCGCATTTCCACGCGACCGTGCTCCACGCCGCGCCAAACTGGATCGCGATCAGCCACTCGTCATGCCGATGCCACGGGAAGACATCGGGCTGCACGGAGCCGGCGGCGATGCTCGCTCCCCGCCCCTCGACCAGGCGAAGCGCGCAGATGTGCTGGGATCCGACCGGCAGCGTGCTGGTGGAGAAGGGAGAGTGGGGAAGGACGTTCCCCTGTAGACTGCTCATGCATGTAGGGACCCTTCGGCTGGTTGTGATCTGTCCGTCGGGATGCCGTTCACTCTACGGGAAGCGGACGAGCGCCGCGAGTATCCCAACGGACAAAGACCGGCTTCAACCGGACGCTATGCCGCATAATAGATGCAGGGCGGCGCTGGGCGCAGGTCGGATGCGATTGCCCAGCGCGCGGCAATCTGCCCGTGGACCACGGCCGCATCGAAGACCGGCATGAGGGCCTCGGTCATGCTCACCCATCGGGAGAGAAGTGGCCGCGCCATGACGATCCCCTGCACGTCCTCCTGCTTTCGCCACGCCGTGATCGCCGCCATGATCGAGGCCTTGTTCGCCGGGGAGAGAGGTGATCCTGCTTGCAGCGACAGGGTATGCGCCAACCAATCGCGAAAGCGCAGCTCGGGAGTCACGACCATAAGATGATCGAGGCCCGTTCGCCACCCGCGCTCCTCGGCTTCCGTGCGCAGGCCGAGAACCGCCACCTTGTCGTAGCCGTAGGAGTGGATTTTTGCCGCCATGGCCGCCGCCATATCGATGTGCGGCAAATGCAGCGCCGTGGCCGCCGCCCGCGCGGCGGGTTGCCACGCGCTGTTGCAAACGACCAACGCCTCGGCTCCCGCCGCGGCGAGTTTCTGGGCCGACACCGTCAGCCGGGCCGTGAGGGCATCCCAATCCTGCTTGGCGACGAGGGGCTCCGTCTCCGCAACGTCGACGCAGTCAATGACCAGATTGGCCGTATTCCCCGGTCCAAATGCGCCCCAGACCTCGCTGTTGATCGCTTGGCAGTACAGGTCCGGCATCGCGTCGTCTACGCTGCCAATCAGGCCAAGTCTTTTCATAAGGAGCGTTCATGCGGTGTTGGTGAGATCGCGAGCCGTTCTCAATTCGAGGACGCGGCAAAGCAGCCACGGAAGGCGGCAATGGCTATAACGCACAAGGCGGTTAAATCCGTGCCCACAATTCCAAGAAATTTTCCTGGGGTTGCGTTAGGCCGCCTCGCGCACCTCTTCGGGCGCGTTCTGCAACGTGAAACCGGTGAAGGGCAGCTTCTTGGCCCGCGGTTTCCCCAAGGAAGCCGGATGCCGCACAACTGCATGCCCTTCGGGCAGGGCGAGCAACTCCGCCGTTTTATACCACGGTTCGTCCGCCATCTGCCAATTGCGGGAGGATCGTCCACCGCTCGTTCCCCCGCTGATTTTCCTCACCTCCCTCCCGCCCATTTTTTCCGACAGGATCTTGGCTCCCTTCTCATCGGCCGCGCGAAAATGAATCTGCGTCCGCAAATTCGCCATGAAGACATCCGCCTTCCGCTCGGTCTCGAACGACGCGTAGAACGAGAGCGGCGTCTGCGTGGCGGAGATCAAGCACACGCCCGCCTCTCGTAATTCATCCACCGTCAGGTGATCCGAGAAGCCGTCCTCCGACACGAGCGTCGTCTTCTGGCCCTCGTCCAGGACGAGCGTGATGACGTTGCGCCGCCGCAATCCCGCCGGTTCGAGATCGAAGCGCCGGAAGGCATGCAGGAAGAACAGCTGCTTGCAGAGGAGGTTCAGATAGCGGCGCTCCAATTGGTAGGTTTGCGGCACCGACAGGCAGATCAACCGTCCCCGATCGACCTCGGCCAAGGAAAAATTCGGATCGACCGAGCAGAACACCTCGCGAATGTCCGGCGGCGTGTAGGGCCGCAGATAATTCGCGACCGTGTAGACCGTGCCGCTTTTCTGCTCGGGCGGCTGGCCCGCGAAGTCCTTGAAGAACTGCCGCTCCGCCGCCGCCCCGTCGCCCTTCGCCGTCGCGAGGTGCTCGAGGAGCGTCCCCGTGTCGCTCGAAATGCAGATGACGTTGTGGACGTTGGACAGCGTGACAGCGAGGCCCGCGCATTCCAGGGCCTGCATGGCATGGGTGATCGCATCCCGGGCCGTCTCCTTGAAAAACGATTGCCCGCCTCGTTGACCCGCAGCCGTCGCGGTATCGACAACGATTTTCGCATAGGTCCCCCACGGCACACTCGGGTCGCCGAGGACGTTCAGTCGGAGGGGAGGCGTCCACGCTGCCCGCGACACATGCGTCGGCCGGACCCGAATCAGCCGCAGGCTCTCTTCCTGTCGCAGCGCCTTCGCCATCGCGGAAATTGGCTTCCACAACACGCCTTTGGAATCGATCGCGAGGACGCCCGTTCCCGGCAACGCCCGTCGCAGTCCGTGCACGATCGGGACAACCGCGCGCGCCGTCTTCCCCGTGCCGGTGGCACCCGTGACCAGGAAGTGGCAGCAGACCTGATCCCGCGTCCACGTATAACCCCAGAGTTTCAGGAGAACGTCGCTGCCGGAAAAAGCCCACTCGGCGACAGCCTCGTGCGCATACCGGACACTCGCGCCCAACGCGGCGACCGTCACCCAATACGCCTCGGGACTCGTCGCCTGCGTTCGGAAGAGCCAGGCCGCCGCGAGACAGGCCGAGGCGTGGAGTGCCGGCCGGCCCTTCACCGCAAAAACAAGATCACGGCGCCGAGGACCCCAAGGGCGACGCCGACCAGCAACGCCGCCAGCAGCTGGCGGCGCTGCGCGACCTGAAAACGCCGGGCGAGCGGTGTCAGGTCTCGCGTGAGCGCCGCCACTTGCCCGAGGGCTTCGCCGAGCGGAGTCTTGAGCGACGCCTCCAGCTGTTTCGAGAATTCCGCCGGCTTTTCCTCGAGAGCCGCCTGCAGATTCGAGAGTGCATCGCTGACCCCGGTGACCGTCTCGGCCGTTTCACCGAGTGACTGGATCCGGCTGTCGAGGAGGGTCCGCAGCTCCAGGGTTCCGGCCCGCAGCGTGTCTTCGCACGCCTTGATCCGGTGCCAGTGCCACGCGATCAAAAGAAACACGGGATCGTCCGGTTGCAGCCGGTAGCGCGCCACGATCCATTGCAAATCCTCGGGAAACGCCGCCGGATCGAACAACTCCTCGGGCTTCATGCGGCGATCAAGAGGGCGCGGGCTTTGGCGAATTCCGCGGCCATGAGCGCGTGATACCGGATGCAGCGCGAGCGATCGAGGAGGTGGAGCTTCGCCGCGGTGCGCCCATTCCCCACGGTCAGGTTCGCCGACTGGAGCTGATTACGGGTCACGTCGGCGAGACTCGGGATGTCCACCTCGACGGCGCCCAGTTCCAAGAGACGTTTCCGCGCCTGGCTGCCGGCGAACTGGGAGAGGCCCGGCCCGTCGCGCAGGTTCCGCGCGACGAGCCAGCGGACCTTGGGCCCATGCGAGTCCAATAGTTCCGCAATCTGCGAATTCGCATCCTTGTCGTCGGTCGCGACGACGAAGAAGACGAGGAGACAGCCATACTCCGCCTGCAATTCCGGCAGCCGCGTCTCGTCCAAATAGGCGAGCACCTTACTGCCGCCCGAGGCGCGATTATCGACCAGGACCACGTCGGCCTCCGCGAGGGCGTGCACGACTCGGTCCAAGACGCCGAGCTTCTCCGTGTCGACGTCCGTATCGATAAATTCCGCTTCCGGGACAAAGCGCTGGAACGTGGAGTTCGCATGGTCCAGGTCGAAGGCCTTCACCGACACGCCTTCCTCCACGAGGTGATCGTGGAGCAGGGTGGCGACAAAGCTCTTGCCGATGCCTCCCTTGTCCTGCGGAAAAAGAATCAAGCGTTGGGCGGGTTCATTCATAAGGGATCAGTAGTGGTCGCGGGCAATCTTCGGCCCGCGCTTGGGGGAAAGCTGGGAGGCCGCAGAGGGCGACAATCCCGGCAGGGTTGGAGCGGAGGCGGCGGGCCTGGGCGCGAGGGGTTCGTCCGCCCGCGCGCGCAGAATCTCGGCCTTGGTGAACTTGCGCCGGCAGAAGATGCCCACCGCAGCCGGGGAAACTTTAAGGCCGTGCTTAGTCAACGTGGCCGCGATCTGTTCATAACTCATGAACTTCACCCGCCAGAGCAGCAGCACGTCCCGATACGGATCCAAGAGCCCACGCGTGTGCTCGGCCGGGTCGTACCGGCGGGCGTCCTCGAGCAGGCGGGCGTGAAGCGAATCCGTTTCCATGCAACGCCCGTAACATGCAAAACGTATGGGTTTAGTAAATCGAAAAAATCTTTCTTTCGTTCCTCCGTTCAAGGCGAGAAAGTAGTGGGCGAGTAGTGGCGGCTTCAGGGTTTCCTAACGGGCGTTAGGGGAGGCGTGTCCCTCCTGGGATAGGTAGAAAGGACGGCTTTTGCCGTTCAGTCGCTGGTTGATTCGCTTCGTTGACCGCATCCGTGGTCGGGCAATAATTTCGCTTCGCTCACTACGTTCGGCATCCTCGTATGGGTTTTGACTCGTCAAGGGATGTAAAAACCGTATGGGTTTAGGCATGGTCCGTTTCGATCAACCCTGCGTCGTCGTGAAAGGTGCCGTGGGCTATTTTCGCGAGCATATGGCGATAGGTGACTATTTGAGCGAGGACGGTCAGAGCCAAATGACATGGGTGGGGCAGGGAGCGGAACGGTTGGGGCTTCACGGGCAGTGCGGCCTCCGGGCGTTTGAGAATCTTTGCAAGGGACTTCACCCTGAAACAGGGTCGAAGCTCATGGTTCGGGACAAGGGTGCCTCGCGGCGGGTGTGTTACTTTGCGCAGGTCTCGCCGCCCAAGGACGTCTCGATTCTCCATTTGGTCGGGGGCGATGCCCGGTTCGCCGGATGGTGGAAGGACGCGGTGGCGGAAACCCTGGCCGAAATGGAAGCAGTCGTGGCGACTCGGGTCCGGAAGGCGGGGGCCAACGCCGACCGCCGGACGGCGAACATGGTGGGTGCCATCGTCACCCACGACGCGAACCGCGACCTGGATCCGCAGCTGCACACGCACCTTAGTCTCATGAACCTGACCTTCGATCCCGTGGAAGCTCGCTGGAAAAGTCTCCAGCCGTCCGGGTTCTTTCGTCACCAGGGGTTTTTCCGCGAGGTGTGCTACAACCGGCTCGCCGCCCGAATGCTCGCGGCCGGCTACGAAGTGGAGCCCGCGCGGAAAATCGGGTTCACGATCAAGGGTCTGCCGGCCGAGTTGCGGGAACGCTTCAGCAAACGGCGGCGCGCGATTGTCGCGCGGGCCGCGGCCGAAGGCGCGACCTCGCAGGACGAGCTTCAGGACATCACCGTCCGCACCCGCGCAGCAAAGCGGACGATGACCACGGCCAAACTGCGGGCGCGTTGGGCGACGGAGTGCGGAAGCGAACTTGCCACCGTGCAGGCGTTGATTCGTTCCGCCTCCGGAACACCCAAGCCGACGATCGCGCTGTCGCACGCGAACGCGGTCCGGTCGGCGGAAGCGCACGCCTTCGAGCGGCGGTCGGTGGTGCCAGATCGCACGCTGCTCCGCGAAGCCCTGATCGCCGGGCGGGGCCAAGTGAGCCTCGAGGGGTTGCGCCGGGCCGCACAGACGCGCGAGGCCCAGGGCGACTTGATCCGCTCGACTGAGGACCTCACGTCGAAACTCGGCCTGGAGGCCGAACGCGAATTCACCGGCTGGGCCAACACCCGGCTGTCCGTGGGCAGGGCACTGGGACAAATGCCCGGGACGCCCGAACTCGACGCGGCGCAGTTCAAGGTGGTGCGCGAACTCCTCGCTTCGCCGTCCGGCGTCATCGTGTTCCAAGGGGACGCGGGCACGGGCAAGACCCGTTGCCTTACGACCGTGGTCCGGGGAATCGAGTCGGCGGGTGGGATGGCCTTCAGCTGCGCGCCCTCTGCCGGAGCCGCCGACGCGCTCCGCCGGGAACTCGGCCGCGCCGACACGCTCCAGCAGTTGCTCGTCAGTGAAACCCTGCAGCGATCGATCCGGGGCAGCGTCCTCATCGTGGATGAGGCGGGTCTCATTTCCGTCCGCGAGATGCGCGACCTTTGCTGCCTCGCCCAGCGCAACGGTCACCGGCTCCTCCTCGTGGGCGACATCAAGCAGCATTCGTCCGTCGAGGCGGGCGACGCGCTGCGCTCCCTCCAGAAATTCGCGCGGGTGCCCGTGTTCCTGCTGACGGAAATCCGGCGCCAGCGCGATCCGGCCTATCGCGCGGCGGTCGCGCTGCTCGCCCAAGGCGACGCCTTCAAGGCGTTCGGCGCCTTCAAGCAACTGGGGGCCGTCCGCGAGGTCTCGCGCGCGCAGATCTGGGACCTCGCCGCGGCGGATTACGTGCGAACCGTCCGCGCCGGCGAGACGTGTCTCGCGATTTCGCCGGTGTGGTCGGAAATCCACCGGTTCACGGCGAGTGTCCGGGAGCATCTGAAACTCTCAGGTCTTTTGGATCGTCGCGAAACGACGGTTCGCACCGTGCACTCGCTCAAATGGACCGCCGAGGAGCGGGCGCGGGTCCAGAATTACCAACGCGGCGACGTGCTCACGTTCCATCGCGCGTGGGGCTGGTTCAAGAAATTCGACACGGCGAGCGTGCTGCACCGCGAGGCCCGGCATCTCGTCGTCCAGGCGGCCCAGGGCACGCTCGTTCGTTTCGATCCCCGGCAGGTCACCTCCTTCGACGTGGGACTGGGAAAAGAAATCCCGGTCGCTCGCGGCGAACGCCTGCTGATCCGCGCGAATCTTCCCGCCGCCGGGCTTAAGAATGGGGACATTGTCGAAGTGGCCGCCCTCGAACCGGACGGCCGGATGGTCTGTCGCGACACCCGCATTTTGCCGGCGTCGTTCCGGGAATTCTCGCACGGTTATGCGACGACCTCCCATGCGGCGCAGGGGAAAACCGTCGAGCGCGGCCTGCTCCTCATGGCGGACGAGGGCATCGCGGCCGGAAATCTCAAGCAAGCCTACGTCAGCAACAGTCGGTTTCAGGAGTCTCAGCTGATCTTCACGACCGATGCCTTCGCGGCGCAGGAATCCATGATGCGATCGGCGGACCGCAAACTGGCGCTCGAACTGGGGAGCGACGACGTGCCGCCGATTCTCGTCCCTCATGAGGCGGTCACCGCTCAAAGTTCCGTCCGCGCCGCGGCCTAAGCGCATGGGAATCGAAAATCCCCACGGGCAACGGGTCGTCGCGCCCGCCCCGCCACCGTCGTGGGGCGAGGTAGTCCTGGACGGCCAGCAGGTGCGCGCCATTCGCTTCTGCCTTGCCGATCGCGTGGTCACCTTTCCCGTCACCGTGCTCAAGAAATGGGAGCACCTCGCCGGGGAGCCTGAGATCCTCACGCTCTCCGCCGGCAACGACCACCTCGTCATCGAAGGCGTGAACCTCGCCCTCGTCCGCGCCGCTCTGGACCTCGGGCGCCTGGCGGAGGTGCGCATGAACTATGACCGCCTGCACCCGCGCCCGGGCCCGATCATTCGCGCGATCACCTTGGAAACCCCGTGACGCATGGCCAAAAAGAAACCATCCACCGAGCAGCTGGATTTCCTGGAGAACCTGACCCATGAGCGAACGACCGATTTACTACCGCCTGGCCGAAGCACACTGGCGGGAGCACTGCCCGCGCCGGGTAGCCGAACTGGAGCGGACGGGGGTGCTGGAGGCGGCGCTCCAGGAGGCGAGCGACCTGACCGCGACCGAGATGGGCGCGGCGATTCGGAGCTGCCTCCAGCGGGGAGCGACCCCGGACCAGGCGGAGCGGGAGGCGTGGGAGATGATTCGCGAGCGCCACGTCCTCCTGCCGCCGGAGACCCCGGCCTAGTCCGCGGTCGCAACGCGGACAACTACCGGATCACGGACGACGACGAGCTCGACGACGGGCCGTTTCGGAAGCGCTTCGCCCGGAACGTCGCGGCGATCGAACTCCTGCGGCAAATTGAAACGGCCGAACGCACCGCGACGCCCGACGAGAAAAAGGTGCTCGTCAAATACGTGGGCTGGGGCGGACTGCCGCAGGTCTTCTCGGCCCCGGAGGAATCCCCGCAATGGCGGAAGGAGCAGGCGACCCTGAAGGGACTGCTCTCCGAGGCCGAGTACACCTCCGCCCGTGCCACGGTGCTCAACGCCCACTACACGCCGCCGGAAGTCGTGAACGTCATGTACGCGGCCTTGGAGCGGATGGGTTTCAAGCACGGGCGCATTCTCGAGCCAGCCTGCGGGCTCGGTCATTTCTTCGGCCTCATGCCCGAGGCCATGCGCGCGCGCTCGGACCTGACCGGAATCGAAATCGATCCCCTCACGGCGCGACTCGCGCGACTGCTCTATCCGGGGGCGGACATTCGCGCCGAGGGTTTCGAGAATGTCACCCTCCCCACCAATTCCTTCGACCTCGCGATCTCGAACGTGCCGTTCGGGGACTACGCGCCCTTCGATCCCCGCTTCAACGCGCGCAAGTTTCGCATCCATGATTACTATTTTGTCGCGGCGGCCGAGCGGGTCCGGCCGGGCGGGCTGATCGCCTTCATCACGTCGCGGGGGACCCTGGACAAGCAGTACCCGACGATGCGCCAGGCGCTCGCCAAATCCTGCGACCTCCTCGGGGCCGCCCGCCTGCCCGACAATGCCTTCAAGAAAATCGCGAACACCGAGGTGACGACGGACGTCATTTTCCTACGCAAGCGCCTCCCGGGGGAAAAGCCGGTCGGACCCTCGTGGACCGAGTCGCGGCCGATGCCCGGGAATCCAGGCGAGGCGCCGGTCTTCCTGAACGAATACTATCACGCGAAGCCGCACATGATGCTCGGCACCCTGGAGCGGGTGGAGGTTGGCCGCTACGGTCGCGATGAAATCCGCCTGGCCCCGGATCAGCGACCGCTGGTCGATGCGTTCTGGAACGCCGCCACCAGCCTGCCCGAGAAAGTCTACGCGCCCCTGACTCAGGAGCAGCAGGCGGCGCAGCGGCAGACGATTTCCGTGCCGCCCGGCGTCAAACCGAACGCCTACGTCCTCACGGATCATAACGGGGGCGGAATTGCGCAGCGGGACGGCGACGAACTGCGTCTCCTCACCGACCTCCCGATCGCGACCGCGCGGCGCATTCGCCGGATGATCCGGGTCCGCGATTCCGCGCGGGACTGCCTGAAGGTCCAGGTGGAGGATCGGCCCGAGCCGGAGCAGGTGGCGGCGCGCTTCAAGTTGAACCAGGACTACGATTATTTCGTCGGTCAGTTTGGTCCCTTGTCCGACCCGGTGAACGTGCGCGCCTTTGCTGGCGATCCGGACCTGGCGCTCCTCTTGTCCCTCGAAAATTACGACGAGGCGTCGAACTCAGCGCAGAAGACCGCGATCTTCAGGAAACGCACAATCCAGCGCCGCGCTCCCGTCCTCAGTGCCACGACGCCGCAGGAAGCGCTCCTCGTCTGCCTGAACGAGCGCGGCCGGATAGATCTTCCGCACATCGGCAAGCTCCTCGGAAAACCCGAGGCCGAATTCCTGCCCGACCTGCGCGGGGCCATCTTCAAAAATCCCGCTTTGGGCACGTGGGAAACGGAAGACGAGTATCTTTCCGGGAACGTCCGCGACAAGCTCCACGCGGCGGAGCGCATCGCGAAGGAGGACGCCCAGTACCTTCCCAACGTCGCCGCCCTTCGTGCGGTCCAACCCGCCGAACTCAAGGCGACGGAGATCGACGCCCGGCTGGGCGCGGCTTGGTTGCCGGCCGAGGACATCGCCGACTTTGTCCGCGATCTCCTGAAACTCCAGCGGGCCCGGACGGGTGATGTCGCCGTGCACCATGTCGCGCATTTGGGCCTCTGGACCGTGGAGCTGCCGAAGTTCTCGCGCCGCACGGTGGCGAACGAAGTGGAGTGGGGGACGAAGCGCATCTTCGCGCATGAACTCGTGGAGCAGGCGCTCAACCTCCGCACGCCCACGATCCACGACTACGATGAAAAGAAGAATCCGGTGGTGAACGCGACCGCGACGGAGGCGGCCCGCGACAAGCAGCAGAAGATCAAGGAACGCTTCACCGAGTGGATCTGGTCCGACGACACCCGCCGGGAACGCCTCGTCGCCTACTACAACCGCGAATTCAACAATATCCGGCTTCGCACCTACTCGGGCGAGCACCTGACGCTCCCCGGCGCGAGTCCCACGATCACGCTCCGCCCACACCAGAAGGCGGGCGTGTGGCGCATCCTCCAGTCGCCGAACGTGCTTCTCGCGCACGTGGTCGGGGCGGGGAAGACCTACACGATGGCTGCGGCCGCGATGGAACTAAAGCGCCTCGGGCTCGCGCGGAAGCCGATGTTCGTCGTCCCGAACCACATGCTCGGGCAGTTCAGCACCGAACTCCTCGCCCTCTATCCCAACGCGAACATCCTCGTCGCGGGGAAGGAAGACTTCGCGAGCGCCCGCCGCCGCGAGCTGATGGGCCGCATCGCGACGAACAACTGGGATGCCGTCATCGTCACGCATTCCGGTTTCGAGAGGCTACCGATGTCGGCCGGCGCGCAGAAGGAATTCCTCGAGGAACAGATCGCCGAACTGGAAGACGCGATCATTTCCATGACGAAGCACGAAGGGGCTCGGATGGTGAAGGAACTGGAGAAGGCGAAGAAGCGCCTGGAGTTCCGCATCAAGAACCTGTCCGGCCTGGACAAGAAGGACGATCTCCTGACCTTCGAGGAAATCGGCGTGGACCGGTTGTTCGTGGATGAAGCACAAGCCTTCAAGAATCTCTTCTACGCGACGAAAATGACGCGGGTGGCCGGGCTGCCGCAGGCGGCCTCGGAGCGCGCGTTGGATATGTTTCTTAAAACCCGTTATCTCCAGAAGGAGAATGCCGGCGCCGGCGTGGTCTTCGCGACCGGGACGCCGATCACGAACACGATGGCGGAAATGTTCACGCTGCAACGCTACCTGCAGATGGATGTCCTGAAATTCCGGCGGCTCTCGCACTTCGACGCCTGGGCCGGGACCTTCGGGGAAACCGTCTCCGCGATGGAACTTGCGCCCGATGGTGCCGGCTACCGCATGCACACCCGCTTCGCGCGCTTCGTGAACGTCCCGGAACTCATGCACCTCTTCCGGCAGGTCGCCGATGTCCAGACCGCCGACATGCTGAAACTCCCCGTGCCGGAAATAGAGGGCGGCAAGCCCCGGATCATTCGCGCGCCCGCGACCCCGGAGTTGAAAGCCTTCGTCGCGTCGCTCGCCCAGCGCGCCGAGAAACTGAAGACGGACCGCGTGGATCCCCGGAAGGACAACATGCTGAAAATCACGAGCGAGGGCCGAAAGGCGGCCCTCGATCTTCGCCTCATGCGTCCTCGTGCCCCGGACCATCCGCAGTCCAAGGTGAACCTCGCCGTCCGCGAGATCTTCGACATCTGGCAGTCCTCGGCGGAAAAGCGCCTGACCCAGCTCGTCTTCTGCGACCTGTCGACGCCGCACGCCGAGCGCGGGCTCTCCGTGTATCAGGACGTGAAGACGAAGCTCGTCGCGCTCGGCATCCCCGCGGACGAAATCCAGTTCATCCACGATCACGAGTCCGACGCGGCCAAACTCACGCTCTTCAAGGATGTGCGCTCCGGGAAAGTCCGCGTCCTCATGGGCTCGACGCAAAAGATGGGCGCGGGGACGAACGTGCAGCGGCTCCTGATTGCCAAGCATGACCTCGACGCGCCGTGGCGACCCGCCGACATCGAACAGCGCGACGGCCGCATGGTGCGCCAGGGCAATTTGAACCCCGTGGTCAAGAACCACCGCTACGTCACCGAGGGCTCCTTTGACGGCTACTCATGGCAGACGCTCGAAACCAAGGCCAAGTTCATTTCCCAGATCATGACCGGGGAATCCACCGCCCGGAGGATCGAGGACCTCGACTCGCCGGCCCTCACCTACGCCGAGGTGAAGGCGATCGCCTCGGGCAACCCGGCGGTAGTCGAGAAGGCGAAGGTGGACGCCGAAGTCATGCGCCTTGCGCGCCTCCGTGCCGAGCACGCGGAAACCCAGTACACCTTTCGCAACCGGCTCCGGCACGGTGAACTGGAAGTTGAGCGGCTCGAACGCCAGATCGCCGGAGCGCGGAACGACCTCGCGACGGCGGAGGACACGCAGGGAAATAAGTTCCGGATTGTCCTCGACGGGAAGACTCACACCGATCGCGCGAAGGCGGGAGCCGCGCTCATTTATCTCGCGGAAGACCACCGCACCGACCACCTCCTCGGCCGCGAGGGCCCGGTGAACCTGGGGACGTTCGCCGGATTTCAAATCGAGTTCCGCTCGACTCTCCCCGACAAGGTGACCTTGCGCGGAGCGAGCGATTATGTGGCGAGCATCTCCCCCTCGCCGGTCGGGACCATCAGTTCACTCGAGCACGCGGCCCGCTCGGTGCATGACCACGCCGCTCGTTCCGAAGCGCTTTTGGCCGACACGAAAAAAAGCCTGCGGGATCTGACGGCCCTCGTGGGCTCGGTGTTCGAACACGAGGAGCGCTACCGCGAGCTAACGAAGCGGCAGGCCGAGCTCGTGGACCTGTTGGACATTTCCAAGAATCAGGCGTCGAGCCAGCTCGCGGCCGAAGCCAGCGAGTCTGAACTCACCGCGGAAATTTCTCCCGAAGCGTCGGTGCGAGTTGCAGGCGAGGGAGCGACGCTCGAATCCGCGGCGCCCGCCTCGACCGATTGGAGCCACGGCCCCTGGCTCACGGCCCCGAAGCAGGTGGCGAAAACCGCGCGCGTGACGTTCTCGGGCGCCGATGCGTGGGTCGAATTCCCCTCCGGGTCCGGACGCTGGCTGTCGCCGGGTTCGCGGAGCAAGCCGAAGGCGATCGCGTGCGCGCACCGGGGCGAGATCGCACGCGCCATGTCCGGCGGCCATCCGGTCAACGCCGAGGCCGTCGCCGCGTACCACCTGCTGCTGCCCGCCGGTTACATGAAACTCGCCGACCGCTTTTTCCTGCGCGATGCGAAGCCCAGAGCGGAGGTCGCGAAGACGAACGGGGGCAAGCCCCGCTGGCGGTGGCGGTCGGAACTCGAAACTCCCCGGCAGTCGGGTTATTTTCTCGACTGCGCCCTCTATGATTTCTCGACCGCCAAGGCCGTCGTCATTGTGGAGGAGAAACAGGGAAAGACCCGCTTTTGCCTGGCGGTCCCCGATGGCCAGCCGGGGCCGCGCCGCAAAGGAAAAGAGGGAAACCACTCGGAGTATGGGAGCCTCTACGAGGCGCAGGCGGCGGCGGAGAAATGGGTCGACGCCGCGCCCGCCATCCTCGATCCGAAGGCGACCATCGCAGTCCTGCCCGCCCAGAAAATGCGGATGGCTGCCTGAGCCCATGAAGGAGGAGCAACAGCGCTTTCTCACTCTGCTCGGCCAAGTCCCGATGCGTCTCACGGCGGAGCAAACCGCGTGGGTGCTCAACTGTCAGGCGCCGGATATTCCCATCCTCGTCGCCGCCCGGCTCCTGAAACCCCTCGGCAATCCTCCGCACAACAGCGTCAAGTTTTTCGCCGCCGCCGAAGTGCTGGAATCAGCCCGTGATCGCACATGGCTCGCCAAGATGACGAATGCGCTCAGCGGGTATTGGCGAGCGAAGAACGAGCGCAAGCGCGCGCGTTACCCGTTCGCCACCGCCTCGGGCGGCCCCGAGGAAGCGGAGTCGTCCGCTACCGGCACCGGTGGGTGATCCGGCGTCGGCAGCGGAATGACCGGCGCCAACGGGGGCTTGTTTTCGTACTCCTCCAACGGTGGAAGGGTGACCTGCGCGTTGCGGGAATAGGCGCGGTGCACGGCCTTGCTGTTGTGGCCCAAGGCGAGCTGGGCGAAGCGCTCGGGGTAGCCCGCGATCTTGGCCCGCTCCGCCCACGCGTAGCGGTAGCTGTGCAACGTGACGCCGTAAATACCCAGGCCGTGGCAGCGCTGCCGGAACTCGGTTCCGCGGTGCGTGCAGTCGATGTTGATGAGGTACGGAAAGAGGGGGCCGGTCTTCGGCAGGGTTTTTAGAATCGCCTCCACCTCTTTCCCGAAACGGATCTGCGGTGGCTGCACGGCGCGCCACCGAATCTTTTGCCGGAAGAAGCACACGATCCGCGCCGTCCAGTCGACATCCTCGGCCTGCAGGTGCGCGAGATCGGATTGGGACGCGCCCAAATGCCACGCCAATTGGTAGAACGCCTTCCGCTCCGGATTTCGCTCTCGCTCGATGATGCGCACGTGCTCGGCCCACGTGATGGCCCGCTTCTCCTTGAAGCGAATGGCGGGCCACTGGCGCTTCGGGATCAGGGGCCAGGGCAGCCAGTTCATATCGAGGCAGAAGTTATGCAGCCGCCGCAGATAGATGTTCGTGGACACGCACCCGACGCGAAGCACCTGCAAAAGCAGATCGCCTTGGGTCTCGATGATGACCTTGTCGAAGAGGAGGGCGAGGGCCTTGTCCTTCAAGACGGTCCGCCAACGCTTTTGGTTGGCACCCTGTTTCGTCGCGGTCAGCGCTTCCGCCGCCTGTCGCCACGTGCGCGACTTCATCGTGCTGTCGACGGCGGAGAGATACGCCTTCGCGATCTGCAGGTTCAGGAACGGCTGGACCTCGGCCTGGTTCTTCGCGTCGACGATCTGTTTCGCGCCGTTCGGGTCCGAGGTCTGGAGGCTCGAGCGGACGCCCGTCGCCGTATCCACTAAGTAATACATTCCGCCGCGGCTTTCGCGGCGAATCAGTCGGAATCGTGTCTTCATGGTTGAGGCGCAACCACGAGGATAGGCGAAACGGATTCCTGAGAGTGAGCGAGTAGTGGGAGGGTAAGTCCCGGGTAGGCGCCGAACCTGCAGGGTTTAGTTTTTGGTGTCCGTTTGGTGTCCGTTCCGGATTCCTAAACTCCTATTCCATTGCTACTTAAATAGATGGAAATGGAGGCGCGGGCCGGAATCGAACCGGCGCATAGAGCTTTTGCAGAGCTCGGCCTTACCACTTGGCAACCGCGCCTTAAACAAGGCCGCGCACGTTGCAGGAAAAAAAATTGCGCCGCAAGTCCTGATATCCGGTTTCGGCGGAGCGGCCCGCCGTGCTTGGACGGCGGGCCTCCGTCACTGCTGGCGGTAGTCCTGCAGCTCGAAACGTTTTCTGCTGCCAGGCGTGCCGTGGTCGCGATCGCCGCCGTTCTTGATGAGCACTACCAGCACGGCAAAGATGCTGAAAATAAATCCCGTGAAAAACCACAGCCACGCGTTGCGCCCGGTGTTCTGGGCCCACAGCGCGCAAAAAGCTCCAAACAGGAAGGCGATCGCACTCGCCCCGCCCAAGGTGCCGATCTTGTTCTCCAAGGTGGCAACGCGTAGCTCGAGCTGGGAAACCCGCATGGCTTCCGGTTGGGCCACGGCGGATCCATGCATCGCCACGAAAAAAAGCAGGAGAACGATGATCGTCTTCATCGGTTGATTCGTCGGCTTCACAAGTTGGTGCCCCCGATGCGAATGGCGATTCCGGATTCAAAGCCATGCGAGCGGATTTTTCACCCGAAGCGCACGAGGCACGCGAAGGTCGACCGGAGGCGATCGTTTCGGATCGGCTTCGTGGCCCCGTGCCCGTCGCGGCAAATATTGGGGCTGGGTCGAATTTTGGTACGAATAGTTTTGAAGGCTCCCGCCACCCGCTTAGGCCAAAGGGCTTCAATGACACCCCGCTTCATCCTCCCGAGCGAAATCAAAGTAGGCGTCGTCGGTTACGGCGGCGCCTTTAACATGGGACGCATGCACCTGCAGGACATGCAGAAGGCCGGGATGACCCCGCACGCCGTCGCCGAACCCGATGCCGCCCGCCTCGCCATTGCCGCGCAGGAATTCCCCGGCATCCAGACTTTCGCCAGCGTCGACGACATGCTCGCGAAATCCGACGTGAACCTCGTCGTCCTCATCACGCCACACAACACCCACGCCCCTCTCGCCCTCAAATGCCTCCACGCCGGGCGTCATGTCGTGTGCGAAAAACCTTTCGCCATCACTACCGAGGAATGCGACGCGATGATCGCGGCGGCGAAAAAAGCGGATGTCATGGTCTCGACCTTCCACAACCGCCATTGGGACGGCTCAGTCATCAAGGCGCTTGAAGTGGTGCGCTCCGGCGTGATCGGCGACCTCGTCCGGGTCGAGGGACACATCGGCGCGTGGGGCAAGCCCGGCGACTGGTGGCGCTCCAGCAAATCCATCTCCGGCGGCATTCTTTACGATTGGGGCGTTCACGTGCTCGAGTACACGCTCCAGCTCATCGATTCCGAGATCACGGAGGTCGCCGGTTATGCCAAGGAGGGCTTCTGGGCCGCGCAGTCGAAGTGGGGCAAGGACTCCGTCGAGGACGAAGGCTTCGCGGTCGTGCGTTTCAAGAGCGGCGTCTGGGCTACGCTCTGCATGACCAACATCGATGCGAACCCGAAGAAAGGCATGGTCGAGATCACTGGCACCAAGGGCTCCTTCGTCTGGGAATACGACACGCATGAACTGATCGTGCGCGAAAGTGAGACGACCATCGTGACGAAGGGAAAAAATCCCCCGCCGCAGTGGGAAAAATATTACGCGAATATCTCCGCGCATCTCGTGAAGGGTGAGGCGCTGATCATCACCCCGGAGTGGTCGCGGCGCCCGATCCATATCCTCGATCTCGCCGTCCAAAGCGCGCGCGAGGGTAGGGCAATGGCGGCAAAATATCCGTAACAGAGCATATTCTATTTAGATGGACGCATAGCGAGCATAGCGAAAGAAGGCTTGGCCGAGTGCACGACGGATGGAGGTGAGGCTTTGAGCGAGTGCGCGCAGGAGCTCTTCGAGCGTGCGGGCGGCGGCTGGGCGAAGATGCGATTTGAGTTTGGCGAGGGCCATCTCGATGGGATTGAGATCGGGCTGTAGGGTGGCGGGGGTTGATACTGCTTCCCAAAGCGCTCCACGCTTTTCCGACTGACACCGAAGCGCTGACAAACCTCGCCAGCGCCTGCCGCTTGCACGGGCCGCAATGATGCGCGGCCCCGGACCGTTCAAGGCACTTCGTAAACTTCCAAGAGCACGATTCCGGTGGTGGAATTTACTCCTGAAACCTGGGCGGAATAAATCCCTGGAGCCAAGGTGATGAGCAGGGCGGAATCCTTGCTCCCGGCAGCGAGCGGAAATCCTCCCACTTCGGCGGCGGCAAGCGCGATCAACGAACCACTGCCCCCAGTTTCCCAATCATCGTTCGACGCGATCAGCGTGGTTTCGCCTTGGTAAAGTTTGACCTGCGGATTTGCGAGCACCCCGCCGACGCCGTAATTAGCAAGGGTCGGTCCGACACCACGAATCAGCACCTGCTTCGGTACGTTGCCTGAAATCACGAAACCCGCGATCATGATACCCTCTCCGGTGCCAACTTCCCCGCGCGTCGAAATGTTCACGAGCCTCTGTTCTTCGGTGCCGGGGTTCGCCCCGGAGTCATAAACTTCCACTAACGCCAGGCCGGTCGCGGAGCCCGGCGCGCGCGAAACCTGGGCGGAATATACCCCGGGCGGCAGCGTCGCGACGAGCGACGAGTCCTTACTCGCAGCCTCCTGCGCAAATGCTCCCACCCGAATGGCGGTGCTCGTCAACAGCATCGCATCAGCTGAGGTGCCCCAATCGTCGTTCATCAGGATCTGGTCGGTCGCACGAAAGATTTTTAGGACAGGATTCTCCATCCCGCCGCCGAGGCCAAATGAGCGCAGCGTGGGCCCGGTCGCGCGGACCAACACGCTCTTGGACTGCGAACCGGTAATCACGAAGCCCGCCAGCATCATTTTCTCACCGTCTCCCACGAGGCCCCGCGTCGAAATGTTCACGAGCCGATCCGTGTGCGTGACCGACGCATTAATCCCGCCAAAAGAGTTTGTGGCCGTGCCGTTCGTGGCGACTTGTCCGCTCAAGCTGTGAGTGGAGGCGGCGAACTTTCCTTGGAGGACCACACCACCTCCGAGCTGCACCAAAAACTGTCCGTCCGCAGCGACGGTGCCCACCGCGGCCTGCGTTCCGTTGGCATCGGTTTTCGCCGCGATGACAGTGCCGTTTGTACCGACGACCAATGTGATTGCGCCTTCTGCGGCGTTCAGGATCGGCGCTTCATACAATCCTGCGATTACCGCAGTGGATCCGGTCGCGGGCTGTGAAGCTCCGCTGAAAGTATCGCCGGTCGAAGCGATCATCCCCGTCAGCACCGTTCCGTCGATTCGGCCATTGACGACCAGCGCGGTGGCACCGGGTTTCGGCAGAGAGCCGGCGTTGAGTGGGGAACTTCCGCCACCTGTGCCCAACGAGAGAGTCGCGCTGAAAGAGCCATCGCTCGCGATGGTGCACGGTGCGATGAAGCTCCCGCGACCATTCGGAAGATATCCAATCATCGTAGCGCGGCCACTGCCCTGGAGAAAAAGGCCAAACTGGCCGCCCACCCCGATAGTGCCAAAATAGACCGGCGAAGAAGGCGCCGTGGCCGAAACCACGAGGATCTTCGTGGCGTTGCTGGTCGCGCCGGACGTATCCGTCACTTGCAGGGTGACCGAATAATTTCCCGGTGTGGAAAAAGCGTGGGTTGGCGCTGCGCTCGTTGCGAACGGCGATCCGTCACCGAAATTCCATGCAAAAGAGACATCGTCACCATCCGGATCGGCGGGCGACTGGCTCGTAAATTGGACGGATTCACCGGTCATCGGCGTAACCGTGGAGGCGCTAATGGCCACCACTGGCGGGTGGTTAGGCGCGTAAGCGAAGATCGTGCCCACATTCTCCTCGAGGCCCAGATAGGCCGTAGTGCCGTAGACGAGCCCGTTCGTCGCCTGTAAGGGGGTCCCGCTCGGACCATTGCCTTGGATTGGAGATGCAAACGTATCTAGAACCGTGAGAACACCCGCAGGAGTAACTGAAAAAAGGGTCCCGTTTTCGGCCGGCCCCCCAACAGACGTAACGCCATACAAATTACCGTCGGCGCCAAGGCTGAGTGCGCATTGGCTATATCCGCCCTCGATAGATGTCACCAGCGGATGAACCACCTCCACTGCGAGGTTGGATAGTGCGAGTGAAAACACGGTGCCTCCTCGCCCCGTGCCGCCGTCCGAAGTGATGCCGTAGAGCTTGCCGTCCCGTCCTTTCACGAGTTCCCCGAAAGGCTCGCCGCCATCGTAGCCGCCATTGAAATCACGCACCGTTGTGAAGTTGGTGCCGGTCGAGGTGAGGGAAAAAATCGAATTGGCCGTCATCCCAAAAAGTCGGCCATCGTCCGCTTGGACCAAACCAGCATGACAAACGACGCCACTCGTGCTGAAGAGTCGGGTGAAGCCCGTGCCGTCGGAATTCAGGCGAAAGACAGACGAGTGCAGCCGTTCTGACGTGGTGCCATAAATCATGCCGTCGGCGGCCTGCATGAGGGTGCCTTGCGGGTTGGCACCGTCCGTCGCCGCAGTCAGCGCGCGCAGCACCGTGAAGCCCGTGCCATCAAGGTTCAGCCGAAAAAGCGTTCCCGCCTGCTGCAAACCGCCATACTCGGCTGAGCCGTAGAGCCGACCATCCCGCGCCTGCAGGAGCCGTGCCCGAGGTGCGCTGCCGTCGTTTGCGCCGTCGAATGAGTGAAGCACGGTATGTCCGCTGCCATCGAGCTTGAGCCGGTAGACGGTGCCTAAACCGTAGAGGCCGCCGTACGCGGTGGCACCGTAGAGCCAGCCGTCGCTGGCCTGGATCAGGCCCGCGAGGGGCCGCTGACCGGCACGGAACCCGGTCAAGGCGTGAAGAATCGAAAACGCTCCTTCCGTGGAAATAGAGAAAAGGGCACCCAAATTATACGGACCATCCTGCGAAAGCGTCCCGATTAAATTGCTCGCGGGTCCAGTCGCCAAACCCGCAGCCGGATAGGATCCATCTGCCTGAGGTTCGAAAGCGTGTGAGATGGAATAGACACCAGCAGTCGTAAAATTAAAAAATTGGCCACGCATCCAAGTTCCACCACCTCGCGTGACTCCGTAGAGTTTGCCATTCGCCGCGAGAATGGGGCTGCCCTGAGGACCCAAACCATCGCCGAATGCGCCGAAATTCGCGATTACTGTAAACGTTCCGGTGGTGTTCAGCGAATAAAAGACCCCCTGATCGAAAGATCCGCCGCGACTGAAGAGCCCATAGAGCAGGGTGTCCTTCCCCAGCGTCATGGGACCGGTCGAGGCCCAACCATCGCTCGAGGCAGCCATCGCGCGCAGCACCGTGAATCCGGTGCCGCTGGCAGCGACCGCGTAGATTGTGCCAAAGCTGGAAGGACCGCCGGTCTGAGTTGTTCCATAGAGCCGGCCGTCGCTGCCGAACGCCACCCCGCCGGTGGGGTTCGCCCCATCGGTCGCAGCGTTAAAATCATACACGGTTGCGACGACTCCGTTGCTGCTGATTGAGTTGTTAATTCCTGCTGATTTTGTGCGGCCCGGATTCTTCACAGCGTAGATTTTTCGAGCGGCGCGGAGGATGATTCCGCCCACAGGGTTCGTTCCAGTCGCGGCCTGACCGGAGTAGATCAACTGATAAGTCCCGACGCTCGTGATTGAAAAAAGGCTGCCGGCGCCGCCGGTCGTAAGCCCATAAAGCTTTCCGTCGCCGCCCTCAAGCAGGGCGCCAGGAAGTTGGCTAAGGGGAAATTTGTGCAGGACGACAAACCCGGTGCCATCGGGGTTCACTCGAAACACGGTGCCAGGTTCGTTGCCGCTCGGTAGCGTGGTGCCGTAAATCTTGCCATCGCTCGCGGTGGTGAGAGGAGCCGCGGGATTGAGCGCCACGTCGAGATAGCCGCTGAAAACGTTGAAAACGGACATATGGCCAGACGGGGAAGTCCTCGCTGATGGCATCACGGTGAGAGACGCGGTGGCCGTGGACTCCGCCCCATGGGTGTCGGTGACCTTGACCGAAATGATATGGATGCCGACGGAAACGGGAAAGGCTGCCCATACCAGGGTCGGTGTCATACCGGTGAGGTCGCCGTAGACGCCATCGCCGTTGACATCCCAAGAGGCGCTCGCGGGGACGTCGCCCGCATCGGGATCATTGGAGCGCGCGGCGTTCAGGACAACGGTGCCGCCGGCCGTCATGAAATATGGCCCGGCTGCATTAGCCAGCGGGGGAGTGTTGGCGGCAAAGAGCCCTGTTGTGATCCAAAGCGCGGCAGTGATGCCGACAAGACGGAGCGATTCGAAGTGAGCGTGGCGAGTGGCCAACCGACGCGAAGCGGAGCAGGGCATAAAAGGGGTCAAGTTAGGAAAAGGAGGACAAACCGCAGGATCATATATAAATCCCCGGTCAACGTCCGGAAATCCAGCGCAACGCTCCGAAAAAATCCCAGACGTGGAAGAGTCGTTGCAAGTGGGAACAAATGACAGGCGAAGGCGCGAAACCCGCTATTCGCCGCCGATCGCTGCAACAATCAGGAGGCCGAAAGCTAAATCTTGCGGGGTCATGGTCGGGCACCGACTCAAACTCAATCAAGGCTTTTCGGCGGGAGCACGGGAGAATTCAAAGGGAACGCGCACGCGCACGACGACCGGCTTTCCCCCGTGTTTCGGAACCTCGAAATACCAACCGGCCACACTGTGCACGGCCGCAAAGCCAAACTCCGGCGCGGAGGCCGAAATTACGCGCGGAAGACAGACGTTGCCTTCATCATCCACCAGAAATTCGACGACCGCCTTGCCACTCGAAATCGAGTTCGCGACCGAAGTCGGGAAAATTCCAGGCTGCTGGTAGGTTGGTGCCAGCGGTTCATCCAGATCGCTTAGCTTGACGATCCGCGGCGATTTTTTCCTTTCGAGCGCGAGCAGCTCCGCATCCTGGCGTGAAGACAGGGACCAATCCTTCGTGATGGAAAACTCCTGTTCGTATGCCAGCAAAGTGGCGGTCGGCTTTCCCGCGCGCACCGCCGGCTCGTACTTAAAGGCATCCACGGCCGCCAGCACTGCCGCGCCAAACTCGGGCGTGGTGGCCTCGCGCAACGAACTCGAAACCACATTTCCTTCCTGGCTCACCACGTATTGAACCACGGCCTTGCCGTCCCGTTGATCCCACAGCGCGGCGTAGGGATAAACCGGCAGCGCACTCACCGTCATGCGCGGCGGAGTGTCGTAGCGAAACTCCGGCGGCAACTTCGATGAGTCTCCTTTCTTGACCGTCTCCATCGGACCGTCGCTGCTTTCTCCATTCAGAATAAAAACGATGGGGACGCTGCTTGACATCGACACCGGGCGGCCATCTTCCGTGCCGGGCTGGAATCGCCATTGGCGCACCGCCACCAACGCCGGCATGTCAAACGAGTGATTCAGCGACCTGATGACATGGGCGTTTTTCACGCGTCCCTCCACCGTCACATCGAAGCCCACCAACACTTCGCCCGTCTGCCCGGTCATCCGCAGCAGCAGTGGATAAACCGGTTGGGCTTGGGCGACAGGTCGCGGAGGGATCCTGCTTTTGACCGAGCCATCGGAGCGATCGGTGACAATGATGAACGGCATCCTGATCGTCGCCATCACGGGATTTCCGTTGCGCCGTGCGGGAGCAAATTTCCAGTTCTTCGCCGCGATGATCAGCAGCTTTTCCACGGATTTCGGCGCGTTTGCGATGCCGCTCACCAGTCCGTTTTCGCCCACCGTTACATCCGCTTCCACCACTTCGTCGGGGATGCTCGGCGCTTTTTTATCCGACGTCGGCATGGCCCGAGTGGCCATCGCGGTCTCGAGCAATCGCGGGGAGGAATCTTGGAGATTTGTCGCGGCGGTCGAGGGATTGAAAATAATCGCGAAGGTGATCTCGGCGTTGACGCCCTTACCGTCTCGCCTGCCGGCTATGAAAGTGTGAGGCCGATTGAGCGTGTTCCAGTAGGCGCTTCGATACTGCGGCAGCGTGCCCCGCGCCTGGAGGTGCAGAACCTTGCCTTTCTCCGAAAGCGTCAGGCTGACCACGACATAGCCAATATCAGTCGTGGAGCTGAGGCTCGCGGGAAACTCCACGGGCTCCATTTTGTCGGGTCGAGGCAGTTCGTCCGGGGCTCCGCTCGGATCCTTCCAGGCCAACGGCGTGATCGTGACATCCTGGGCGCGAAGTCCGCAGACAAACGCGACGCTGCAAAGCACACCAAACAATAGAGGTTTCATCACTGGAAGCGGAAGGGGAGCGCAAAGCGAAGGGAAGATGTCTGCGGGCCACAAGGAAAGTTACGCGCCAGCACGATCAACGCGGACCGCTGGGCTTGGATCTTGAACTCGCCGGGCTCGCCATGGTCGCGGTCTGATTATCCCAAGGAATCCTGGGCTTCTCATCCGCCGCTGACCTTTCACCCTCGTGATTCCGGGCGATCTCCGCTCATTTTCCTCGATGCGACCCCTTCCTCGGATTGTCCATGCCCTGGTAATCCTCACCGCGGTCGCCCTGCTCGGTGCCGTGCTCTGCTTCGCAATCGGTGTCGTCGCGCTGCGCTTCGATTTTTCTCAAAGCAGTGGACTCGCCATCGCGTACCTCACCCTCGCTATCGCCTTGCTCGTCGCACTTGTCGCGGGAATCTGGACCAAGGCTCCTTACCGCGTCGCGGTCCCTGTCATCGCCCTGTCGGCATTGATTATCTTCGTCCTCGCTCGGGATGAATCGTCCCCGCCACCCGGACCCGTGGTCGCGCCGCTTGAACCGACAGGCTCCCAAAGTTTTGCGGCGTACCGGTGGTTCCTGCGCGAGGATGCGCAAAGCCGGCTCAAGGAAATTTCGCAAGCCACGCCCCTGGTCGATCCCTTCCCCTCCGACGCGAAGGCGTGGCCCGCCTTTGTACTCGCGCGGCACGCGGCGGTCAGGGAGGGCTGGGAACAGGACAAACTCGGGCGCGAATGGATCGACGCGATGGCGGCCCACGCGCCGAGCGGGATGTATCCGGGGGCGGGTCTCGAAGGCCCGGTGTTGAATTACGCCGCCATTCGCCGCAGTGCCGAGCTTCGCTGGGCTTACGCTTACGTTCGCATGCAGGAGATGCAGCCCGACGCCGCGGTGCGTCTCTTGGTTCCATTTCTGCGCGCACAGTATCATCTCCAGCGCGGTGCCTCGACGCTCGTGAACGAAATGGTCGCGCTGGCCTGCGTGAAACTGACCTACGAGCATCTTGAGGCATTGCTCAAGTCCGGGCTCGTGTCAGCGCAAGCCAGGGCGGAATTGGCGATCGTCCTGCGCGAAGCACCCGGGCCCGCGCTGATCCTCCACCAGGCTTTTCTCGGTGAATCCGTCTTCGCGCGCGAATCATTCGGCCGCGCCGATCACGATCCCGCTTACCTCGTGCAGATGATGGCGGCCGCCGGCGAACTGAAAGTTCCGCCCAGTGCCTGGATCATCCCGCTGTTCGTCAACGTTCACCGCACCGAACGAATCTACCAGAAATTTATCCGCGAAGTCTCCGAGCGAGCCGAAGCGCGCCAGCTCGAGTCGCTCTCCGCGTTCGTCAAACAGACGCCGTGGACCTGGAAAAATCCGCTCGGCTCGCGCCTGCCCGTGATGGCGGCGCCGGCCTTTGAGAAAGCGATCGCCTACACGTGGACCGCCGAGGACCGCCGAATCGCGCTGCTGCAATCCCTCGATCACCCCGCGTCATCCTGATCGCATAGGGCGGCCGCGCGTATTTCCAAACCGCCGATCCGTTAACTGCTCATCTCCGCTATTTTCTCTCATCCGAATTCACCGGCCACATCGCCGGCTCCTGGGTTCGTTGGTCCGGGGTTATTTTGGCTTGCGCGAAGATCGATAAGGGCTCATTAAGTATCCCTTATCTCGATTTAGGGATATTTAATATGCCCTTATGAAAGCCTCCCGTGCCAACATTTTTCTTCCGGCCACTCTTCGCCGATCCCTCGTGAAGCTGGGCTCGGACCTGCGTGCCGCCCGCCAGAAGCGCGCTCTCACGATTTCGATGATGCTCGAACGCACGGGCGTTGCCAAGGCCACCTACCAGAAAGTCGAGAAGGGTGATCCGACTGTCTCCCTCGCGACGTACGCGATGGCCCTCTACGTGCTCGGGTTCGGCGATGCCCTCGGCACCCTGGCGGACGCCAAAGGCGACGAGACGGGCCTCCTCCTCGATCAACAGCGCCTTCCCCAGCGAGTTCGGACCAAAGCCGGTCTCCAATCCCAATGAATCGCATCCTCCAAGTCTACGCCGGGATGGATCCCCGCTTGGTGGGCGTGCTTCGTTTCGAGGCGCAGGGCAACCGCGAGCGAGCGTCCTTTGAATATGACGCCTCGTGGCTCGCCGAAGGCTTTTCACTCGAACCCGGACTGCCGCTCGTTCGTGGTCCGCAGTTTCACCGTCCAATCGCAGGCGGCTCCATCTTTCACGGATCAATCGCCGACACCGAACCCGATGGCTGGGGCCAGCGCGTGATTCGGCGCGACCAAGCCAAGCGCCGCGAGTCCGCGAAAAAGAAGGGGATCGCCGCCACCCCCGTCCTCCACGCGATCGACTATCTCCTCGCCGTGGACGACGCCAGCCGCCTCGGCGCATTGCGCTTCAAGGACGAGCAGGGCCTCTTCCAGCGCGTCACCGAAGACGGTGAGCGTACCACTCCTCCTCTCCTCGAGCTGAAGCGCCTCCTTTCCGCCACGCGCGCCGTCGAGAAAAACCGCGAGACCGCCGCCGACCTCGCCTACCTCCGCGGTCGCGGCACTTCACTCGGGGGCATGCGCCCAAAGTGCTCCGTCATCGATGACGATGGGCACCTCGCGATCGGCAAGTTCCCCAGTGTCGACGACGAACGCGCCGTCACCAAAGCCGAGGTCCTCGCCTTGATCCTCGCCAAGAAAGCCAAGATCAACGCCGCCGCCGCCCGCATCGTCATGAGCGATCAATCTCCTGTCGCCCTGATCCGTCGCTTCGACCGCACTCCCGAGCAAAAACGCCTGCTCTACATCTCTGCCGCCACCCTCCTGGGCATTCCCAAAGGCGATCCCGGCGATCACGCCTACACCGAAATTGTCGACGCCATCCGCCAACGCGGCCAGTCCGTCAAAGCCGACATTGAGGAACTCTGGCGGCGCATGGCCTTCACCGTCCTAATCCGCAACGTCGACGACCACCTGCACAACCACGGATTTCTGCATGCCAACAAAGGCCTCTGGCGGCTCGCTCCCGCCTTCGACCTCAATCCCTTCCCTGAACCCGGCCGCGAATTGAAGACTTGGATTTCCGACGCAACCGGCCCGGCCGGCACCGTCGAGGCTCTCTTTTCCGTCATTGCCTATTTCGGGATCTCGAAAGCCCAGGCGCGTAAGATCCTGGGAGAAGTGGAAACCGCCGTCTCCCTTTGGCGCGAGGTCGGTGCGAAGCTCGGCATGACGAAGAGGGAAATGAACTCGTTCGCCGAGGCCTTCGAACACCGCGAGCGCGAGGCGGCCCAACGCGTCTAGTCTCCTAAGATGGATCGGTGGATCCTCTGGCGCGCGTTCGAGACGGCCCAAAGCATCCTTGCCGAAGATGGCAATTCAGCGGGAGATGGCCGGAGTCCCAGACGCCGATCCGTTAACTGATCATCTCCGCTAATTTTTCCTGATCTAAATTAGTTCTGCGGGCGAACTTCTGCGGGATGGGGAAGGACGAGCGGCGGGATGGTGAGGCTTTTCCGACCTTCGTGAGTCAAGGCGGGAAATCCTCAGCGGCCTGCCACCCAAGCCGCCATTCGCCGGAGAGCGCGCTGTCCCCATCCTTGCGCCGGCCCGGGTTCCACGGGCGTCTTTAATCTCGGCTCCGGGTGTAGGAGTTCATCCGCCGCCGCGAAATCCTCCTCGGCGACTACGATCCCGATGGCCGGGAGCCCGCCCGAGAGGTTCACACTCGACTCGACATTTTCGCAGCGCACCCCGATGCCCGCGCCCTCGAGCACCGACTGGGCGATCGCCGCATCTCCCTGGTTCGTGAAGGTGGCGACAGTGCGCATGGTGTCGAATCAGTCGGTCGCTTCGGTGTCACTCAACGTTAGCAGATCATGCCGACCTTCGCGCGAGGGCCGTGGCCGGGCGGGTTTTCGCCGACCCAGCGAGGATCGATCGGCTGGCTGGCGCGCTGGTAACGAGTGTCGGACGAGAGGCGGATCGAGTCGGTCTGATTGTCGAGGCTCGCGTGCACCAGGTTCATCTTGAACGTAATGAAATCTCCCGGCTGCCAATGCGTGGTGAGCCAGCGGCCCCCGAGTTTTTCCCGCAGGGAAACCGGATTGGTGCTCAGTGAGCCATTCTGCCGGTGACTCCATCCGCCCCGAACCTTGACGCGTTCGACATCGGCCGGGCGGTTCTCGCAATAGCGATCGACGTCAGTCTCGAGATAGTTTTTCAAGCGCGCCGATTGCCGGTGCGATCCTTCCAGGACGATCAAGCCACCGAGTTCGAGTGGCACCTCTCCATACGGAATCCAGCAGGTCAGGACTTGGTGAGTGCCGCGGCCCATGTACACGAGGTCACAGTGAGCGGGTGAACCGGGGCCGGGCGCCACGGCACGCAGCCACGTGAAATCGTAGTGGCGCACGCTCTCGCCGAAAAGAGTGGCGTAGAATTTCACCAACTCGGGCCCGTGGATGACGCGATCGAGCTCCGGATTGCGCAGCGCGATATCGGCGGGAACGGGCGGCAGCGTTCCTTGGCGAACGCGGGCTTCCATCGCGGGAACACTCGGATCGAGCAGCCCGCCGGTCGCCAAGCGGCCCGTCAACGAAGCGCGGGCGCCGTCGATCAGCGCGCGGTCGAAAAAACCCGGGATGAAAAGGTAGCCATCGGCATCGAGCCGTTCCTGCAGGGCTGCAGGTTGACCGAGCAGGTCGTCGGAGCGAACGACTTCCCCGAATGCCTCCGGCGCGAGATCGATCTCGTATCCCGACGAAAACAATGAACTCGAGACATTCATGCGAACAGAACCTTCTGCGCGAAAGGGCTGGCCTGGCAACCGCGATGTGAGAGCCGCGGCGATGCGCCTCAGAGGCGGGTCGGAGACCGCGCCCTGCGCGTACGGATCGGTGCACCTCGGCGGATTCCGTGGTAAAAACTTCGGCTCCGCCTGAGTGGAAACTCGGCCGCAGCCCCGGAGCAGGCGGGCCGCCTGCGCTACTTTCGGAGGTTGCGGAACTCGTCGCTCTTGCGCAACGCGTCGCGCACGCGGTTCTCATCCCAGCCCCGCTCCTTGATCATCTTCGTGTAATTGGCCAGGCCCTCGGCGTCGGGGTCGCGACGCAGGACTTCGCGGTAAACGCGCGTCACCGATTCGCGCACCGCGGCGTCGCCATGTTCACCGCTGCGCTTGAGCTCGGCGCGCAACTCGGCCTCCGACATTCCACCCTGCAAACGGCGCGTGTACGTCGCGAGGCCGGAGGGATCGGGATCGCGATTCAACACGTCGCGATAAATTTTGCGGACCACCGCCTCGACGTCGCGCGCGCGGAATTCAGGGCTGCTGCGGAGATTGTCGCGGAGCTGGTCCTCGTTCCACCCGCGCTCCATCAACCGCGTGCGATATTGCCGCAGGCCATCCTCGTCGGGATCGCGTCCCAGGATGTCGCGGTACGCTGAGCGCACCGCGCGTTCGGCGTCGCGACGCTCCCATTGGAGGAAAACGGGGCCGGTGCTCGCGACCGGTTCCGCGCGCACCGATGAAATGCGCTTCTCCCAGGTCAAGCCGCGCCGATCGCCGAGCGAAAGCGTCGCGAGGTCCGCGGAGTTCCGGGTGATCGTCGTCTGGGCCCCGCGGAAATTTGCCTGCTCGTACGCGATCAAAACCACCGGCCCCTCAATCCGCACCGAGGCCGCCTGGTCGTTCCAGGGACGTCCGCGGTTGTCGCGCGCGTACGCGAGGTTCTCCACCGACGCGCCTACCTCGAGGACCAAGGGCTCACCCCGGTAATTGGGCTCGGGATAAATCGTCACCCGGCCTTCCTGCGACCGGATCTGTGCCCGCGTCACCAGCGGCGAAGCGAGGAATCCAATCGCGACAAAAACAAAAAGGCGGGCCATGTCCGGGAGGTTTGAAGCTCGGTCTGGCATGGCCCGCGATGAATTTTCCCTGGCTCAGGCGCGCTTCCAAGCCTTGTCGAGTTCGGACCGGAGCACGACCGCGTCGGTCCACGCCGGCGGCAGGCCGGAGATATTATAACCCGCGCCGCCCTCATGGTACGGCCCCATTTCCGGGCAGACGAAGAGCGTGCGGTCGCGGTTCTTCGGCGCCGCTTTCCAGCACTTGAAGAGCGCGACGCAGAAATCGAGGTAGCTCTTCGCTTCGTCGCTCAGCTTGCCTTTGTAAGTGACGGGGACCTGGCAATGATGGCCGTTGAAAGGACGGCAGTGCGACTGGTCGCTGTTCTGCACGAGGGCAGGGTGATCGAGCAGGCGGGCGGCGTAGTTGCCGGGCCCGAGATGCTTCACCACGGAGAAATGGGAGAAATCGAAATTGATTTTGATCATCTCGCCCGTGGCCTTCTGGTAACGCTCGGCGATCTCGTAGGTTTTCTCCGGGGTTTCCGTGCAGCAGTCGCGGTGAACCTCGAGCGAAAGGACCACGCCGCCGATCTTGTCGGCCTCGCGCATCATCTGGATCCAGTGCTTGGTCGCAACCGGGGGCAGGGTGTCGTGGTCGTCGAGCTGGACGTTGATCTGCACCGCGCCCGCTTCCTTCTGCGCACGGATGCGGGTGGCGAAATCCTTCGGGTCGCCGGAGGACGTCGAGACGAAGCCGAGCAGGTGCTTGAGGCCGTATTTCTCGGCAAGCCTGCGATGCTCCGGCGTCAGGCCGCTGGTGATGCCGTCAAAGCCGGCGTCCGCGCAGGCCTTGATTTTCTTTTCGAGCGACCACTGCTTGGCCGCGGAGGGATGATTGACGAGCGACCAGAGGTTCGCGATGTGGGCAATTTGGGACATGGGGAAGTTTTCTTAACCACGAATGAACACGAAGTCCGAGCCCGGAGGCCCAGTCTTATTCGTGTCTACGCGTGTCCATTCGTGGTGAAAGGGATTGGGTTCGGAATTAAGCGTGACGGCCCTTGAACGTGAGTTCGGCGACGCCGGATTTGTCGAGGTTGCCGAGGCCGAGCTTCACCATCTTGTCGAACTGGGCCTTGGTCGCGTTCGCGAGCGGGAGGTTCAGGCCGACGTCGACGCCAAGCTGGGCGGCGATGCCGCTGTCCTTCGCCGCATGCGCGCCGGAGAAGAAACACGAGTGGTCGCGGTTCTGCATGTCCTCGCCGTCGGTCTTGAGGACCTGGGAGTTCGCGCCGGTCTGGAGGAACACCTCGCGCAGCATGTTCAGGTCGAGGCCGAGGGCGGCGCCGAGGCCGAGGCCTTCCGCGAGGCCGGCGGTGTTGATGTTCATCACCATGTTCACGAGCGCCTTCACCTGCGCGGCCTGGCCGGTGGTGCCGATGTAGCGCAGCGCGGTGCTGAGCTTCTCGAGGATGGGCTTGACCTGGTCGAAGGTCGCCCGGTCGCCGCCGCACATGAGATAGAGCGTGCCGTTGCGCGCCTGCGGGATCGAGGAAGCCATGCAGCCTTCAAGGGTGACGGCGCCGACTTTCTTGGCGCGGCGTTCCACCTCGACGTGGGTCTTGGGCGTGATGGTTGCGCAGTTGACGAAAACCTTGCCCTTTGAATTCGTCAGGAGCGAATCGCCGCTTTCGGCGAAGACGCCGAGCTGGGCGGCGTCGTCGGTGACGACGGTGAAGATGACGTCGGCCGCAGCCGTGACGTCGGCGAGCTTGGTCGCGTGCTGGGCTCCGATTTCCTTGGCGAGTTCGGCCGCGCTGGGCGCGTGAACATCGTAAACCGCGGTGACGGTGTATCCGGTATCTTTGAGTCGGCGCGCCATGTTGGCGCCCATGCGACCGACTCCGACGAAGGCAATTTTCTCAGGCATAAGTGGTGGGGAGGGAGGTTAGCGGGTGAAAAACGGATTGTGGCGTTTCTCCTGGCCGAGGGTGGTGAGCGGGCCGTGGCCGCAGGCGAGCACGGTGTCGTTCGGCAGGGTCAGGATCTTTTCCTTGTTGTTGCGCAGCTGGTCGGCGTAGTGCGTCGGGCTCCCGCCCATCGAACTGGAGAAAATGGAATCGCCGACGATCGCGAGCGGCCAGCTGAGCCCGGTGATGAAATACGTCGTCATGCCCGGCGAATGGCCCCAGGTGAAAAGCGTCTTGATCGCGATGGGCCCGATGTGGAAATGCGCGTTTTCCTTGAAGGTCCTGGCCCCGGGGTAATCCACCGGCTCCTTCTCGCTCGCCCAAACCTCGGCCTTGGTGCCTTCGGCGAGTTTCTTGAGATCGGCGATGTGGTCGTCGTGGGTGTGCGTGATGAACAGGTACTGGATCTTGATCTTCTCGGCGTTGATCGTGTCGAGCATGGCGTCGCAGTTCGCACCGGTGTCGAACGCCGCGCCGATTTTCGAACGGGAATCCCAGGCCAGGTAGCTGTTCACCGTCATGTCCTCGAAGGGCGTGTTGAACGCGGCGAAGCCGGTCGGGAAATTCGGCTGCTCCGGATACCACTCTTTCTTGGCGAGGATCTCCAGGGCATCGGGGCCGAGGTGAAGGTGACGCGCGACGCGGCGGATGACGGCAAAGAGGGGTTTGCCACCTTTGACCGCCGCGAGATCCTCCACGGTGACCTCGGCGCGCTTGGCGAGGTCCTCGTCGGAGATTTTCAAACCGCGCTGGGTCTTGTTGATGACGTCGTTGAAATTATCCTCGAGTGGAAGGCGGGCCATGCTCGGGCAGTAAAGGCGTCCGCGCCGTGCGCGCGCAAGCTGAATGGTCGTGAAAATTCGGGGAGTAGCGCAGGCGGCCCGCCTGCTCGCGGAATCGAGCCCCAATCCCTTTGAACGGAAGACCACAAAGGTAACCCCGTTCGACGAGCTCAGGTCTGCGAGAAGAGGTCCCAGTCAGTGGAATCGCTCGTGCCTTGAACGATTCATATTTCGAGAAGTTCCTAATCCGAACAGTCGCGTTATTCGCGTCCATTCGCGGTTTTTAAAAGTGTACTTAATTCTTCCGCGTCGAGACTTCGATCACGTCGTGCGGGGCGGCTTCT
This sequence comes from Verrucomicrobiota bacterium, assembly GCA_028293545.1. Classification (GTDB taxonomy): domain Bacteria; phylum Verrucomicrobiota; class Verrucomicrobiia; order Opitutales; family Opitutaceae; genus Opi-474. Next base: position 41,468 of record JAQGOP010000035.1, read on the forward strand.
TTCTGGCCGGCTGAGCTGACGTGGATGTAACGCGCCTTGGCTTTCAACTCGGCGAGATTCGCGGCGCCCAGGTAACCCATGCCGGATTGCACGCCACCGATCAGGGTGCCGAGCACTTCGTCGACGGAACCGGAAACTTCCTTCAGCGCCTCGATTCCTTCGGCGGCCACTTTGCGCGTGTTGTCATTCTTGTCGTGACCATAACGCGCGGCACTGCCGGATTTCATGGCCGAGAGGCTGCCCATCCCGCGGTACTGTTTATAAACCTTCCCGCTGATCTCCATGATCTCGCCCGGGGCTTCGCGGCAGCCGGCGAGAAGCCCGCCGCAGATCACCGCATCGGACAACGTGAGGGCCTTCACGATGTCGCCGGATTTGGTGATGCCGCCGTCGGCGATGAGTTTGACGCCGTGTTTTTTGGCGGCGGTGCCCGCGACGTAGAGTGCGGTAAGCTGGGGAATGCCCACGCCGGCGACGATCCGCGTCGTGCAGATCGAGCCGGGACCCTGGCCAATCTTGATCGCGCTGGCGCCGCAGTCGGCGAGGAAGCCCACCCCCGATGCGCTGGTCACGTTGCCGGCGATCAAAGTAAGGTCGGGGAATGCGCCGCGCACCAGCTTGACGACTTCGCCGACGCTGGCGGTGTGTCCGTGCGCGGTGGAAACGGCGACGGCATCGACGTGCTCCGCGACGAGGTGGCCGACATGCTCGATGATTTTTTCGCGATCAAGCGAACCATCGGGCTTGCGCACGGGCGAAAGCGCGGCGCCGACGACGAGGCGAAACTGGGAATCGCGCGCGGGCTTGCGGCGCGACTTCGCTTCCCCGGTGATCTTTTCGACGTCGGAAATCGTGACGAGCCCGCGAAGGTGGCCGACGTTGTCGACCACGAGCATTTTATTCAGGCCCACGTTCGAGGAGAAAAAGTGATCGGCCGCCTTGATCGGGTCCTTGGCCACGGCGTTTTCCTTCTCGGTGATCAGCTGCGCGCGCGGCGTCATCACCTCCGTGACTTTCTTGGATTTGTAGCGTTCCTTGACGACGTTGCCGGAAAGGAGGCCCACGAGTTTTCCCGCGCCGTCGACGACGGGGAAGGTGGAAAAGGCGAAGCGCTTCGCGTCGATCATGTCCAGTACGTCGCCAATAAGTTGGTCGGGCGTGACCGTGATCGGATCCTGGATCAGGCCGTGGATGTGGCGTTTCACGCGCGCGACTTCCTTCACCTGGTCCTTGGGCGACATGTTGTAGTGGATGAGCCCGAGTCCGCCGTTCAGGGCCATGGCGATGGCCATGCGGGACTCCGTGACGGTGTCCATATCCGACGAAATCACCGGGATGTGGAGGCGCAGCGAATCGGAAAGCGCAGTCGAGGTATCCGCGTCCTTGGGCAGGATTTCCGAGTAGAGCGTCGCAAGCGAAACGTCGTCGAACGTGAGCGCAGTCGGCAGGCTCGCGCGGAAGAAAGCGTCGGCCGTTAAGTAGAATTCGGCGTCCGCGCCGGAGGTGGAGGACTTAGCAACCTTGGTCATGGTTGCCATGAACGAAGTATGCCTTCGCGCGGGGAGCGCAAATAGAAAGTCTGGTTTGCGCGCGCCGGAGGCGGCCTGCACCGTGAGCCGTGGAATACAGCTTCGCCTTTCGCCGTTACCGCCTGCCGTTTCGGACGCCCCTGCGCACGGCGCATGGGCCGTGGACGGAGCGGGAGGGCATTGTGGTCCGCCTGACCGACGCGGCCGGGACGGAAAGTTTTGGCGAAGCGTCGCCGATCCCGTGGTTCGGAACCGAGACGGTGGACGAAATTGAAGCAGTCTGCCGCGAACTCGGCGCGCAAGTGGACGCCGCGCGCCTGTCGTCGGTGCCCAGCAAGTTCGCCTGCCTGAAAAACGCCCTGGCCGCCGCGCAGTCCGCCGCCGACGCGTGGCCTCCGCGACAGAAGCATCTCGGTGTGGCGGCGTTAATCCCGGCGGGGCGCGCCGCGCTGGCGGCGATCCCGCCCAAAGGTGAAGCGGGGTTTCGCGTGTTCAAATGGAAGGTGGGCGTGGACGACATCGCGGACGAACTCGGGTTGCTCGACGACGTGTGTGCGGCGCTGCCGGAAGGCGGGAAATTAAGGTTGGATGCGAACGGCGCGTGGGATCGTCGCCAGGCGGAACGCTGGTTGGAACGCTGCGCGGATCGTCCCGTGGAATTCGTGGAGCAGCCTTCATTTGTCCAAGCTGCCGAGGGAGAGAGCCGCGTCCGCAAAGGGGAGGATCTTTTGTTGGGGCTGGCGGAGAGTTACCCGACGCCGATCGCGCTCGACGAATCGCTGGTGGGGGCCGCCGACATTGAGCGCTGGCTCGGGGTCGGCTGGCCCGGGATCTGGGTGGTCAAGCCGGCGCTCTTGGCCGACGCGGCGCACGCGATCGAAACCCTGGGCCGCGCGAAGGCGGACGTTGTTTTTTCGTCGGCTTTGGAAACCGGCGCCGGCGCCGCCGCAGCGCTGCGCATTGCGTTCGCGTGGCCGGGAAAAGCACGGGCGTTGGGTTTCGGCGTGTGGCCCCTCTTTGTTGATTCGCGTTTCGATGGCCCCTACGCCGCGCCTTTCATCCGCGCGGAAGACCTCGACCGCCTGAAACCGGAGGCCGTATGGAACGCGCTCAGCTGATCGAAATCCTGCGCGCCACGGAATGCGCGGAGGAGCGGGGCGGATTCACCTTCCTCCGCGATCCCAACTGGAATGCCGCCGACCGCGCCGCGGTCGAGGCGTTGCAGCAATCCGCGATCCGCCATCCGCAATCCGCCAGTGCTCCCGGCTGGCTCGGCGTGCCGACGGGCGGCACCAGCGGCGGTGGGATAAAGTTCGCGCGCCACGACGAGAAAACCCTGGGCGCGGCCGTTCGCGGATTCTGCGAGCACTTTGGTTTGAAACGCGTGAACGCGGTCGGGGTGCTGCCGGCGCACCATGTAAGTGGCCTGATGGCGCGCATGCGTTGCGCGGCAACGGGCGGCGAACATTTGGCGTGGGACTGGAAGCAACTCGAAAGGGGACATTGGCCGCGCGTGGATGGGAACGATTGGGTCCTGTCACTCGTGCCGACGCAGTTGCAGCGCCTGATCGCCTCGCCGGAACCGGTGGCGTGGCTGCGCGGGTTTCGAATTATTTTCATCGGGGGCGCTCCGCTCTGGCGCGAACTCGCCGACCAGGCGGCGGCGGCGCGGCTCCCACTCTCCTTGAGTTATGGCATGACGGAAACCGCGGCGATGGTGGCGGCGTCGACTCCCGAGGAATTTCTCGCGGGCGACCGCACGAGCGGCGCGGCGCTGCCGCATGCGACGATCACGGTTTCCGCGGAGGGCGCGGTCGGCGTGGCGGGCGAATCGATCTTCCGGGGCTATTTTCCCGAGGAGCGGGAGACGCGGGAATTCGAAACCGAGGATCTCGGCGAAATCGATGCGCGCGGCCATCTTCAGATTCTGGGGCGCAGGGACACCGTGATCATTACGGGCGGAGAAAAGGTCCGACCCGAAGAGGTCGAGGCGGTGTTGCGCGCCAGTGGACACTTCGCCGACGTGGCGGTGATCGGCGTGCCGGATGCCGAGTGGGGGGAAGCGGTCGTCGCGTGTTACCTGGCGGACGGACGCCCCAGTTTGGGCCGTGGGAGTGAGGACGAAATCAACCGCCAACTTGCCGGCCACAAACGTCCGAAACGCTACGTCGCAATCTCGCCGTCAGCCTGGCCCCGCAATGCGCAGGGCAAGTTGAAGCGCGCGACGCTGGTCGCGATGGTGACAGGATCGAATCCAACGCGATGAGGGTCGAGCGCGTTGTCCCTTGTGGGGCTCCGCCGCCGGTCAAATTGCGCGCAGGGTGACGAAGTTCGGGATTATTTTCCGGCGATCCAGGCGGTGAGCGTAGGCGGAAGCGGGAGGCGCGCGCGCTTGGTGAGCGACGTTGCGACGTGTTCCGTGCGGACGCGGGCGGCGAGCTTGTCGGGCGACCCGAGTTTGGTGATTTCGAAAGCGATCGCGAACGATGAATCCGTGAGTGCGGCGGGCTGGACCGTGATCTTCAGCTTGTCGCCGCAGTAGAGTGGACGCAGGTAGTCGGCTTCACTTTTCGAGATCGGCACGATCAGGTCGGCGCCACCGAGGAATTGCTTCAGGTCGAGGCCGGCGTGGGCGAGCGACTCCTCGTACGCTTCGTGGCAGAGCATCAACGTGCGCGCGAAAAACACCACGCCCGCGGCGTCAGTGTCGGCGAGGCGAACGGTTCGGAGGTGAGTGAAGGGCATCGGAAGGCGGTAGGCTTTAGGCGATAGGCCATAAGCTCCAGAACGATCTCAATCGTTAACCGCGAATGGACACGAATGAACACGAATCCGGAGTTCCCACCCAGGAAATTTCGACGGACTCCGTGAAAGGGCTTCGAGGTTCCTGCTTCGTGTCCATTCGCGGTAAAAAATCAGGGCGACCTGGTCGCTCGACGCGCTTGCGCTCTGGGCGTGCTCTTTGAAACTATCGTCCACTTCACCTTCCATGACAAAGAACGAGATCGCCGATGTGCTCACGGAAATTGGGACGCTGCTGGAACTGAAGGGCGAAAACCCGTTCAAGATTCGCGCCTACCAAACGGGCGCCCGGGCGCTCGAGGCGATCGAGGAAGCGGAACTCGCGCGGCTGATCGCGGCGGGCGAACTCAAGACGGTCAAGGGCATTGGCGATGCGCTGGCGCAGAAAATCACGGAGCTGCACACGACGGGAAAATTGGATTTTTTCGAAACCCTGAAAGGCTCGATCGAACCCGGGATGGTGGATCTCCTCCAGATTTCCGGGCTGGGGCCGAAGAAAATTCGCGCGCTGCGCGACAAACTTTCCGTCACGAACATCGCCGAACTCACCCAGGCCTGCGTCGATGGCCGGGTCGCGGAGCTGGATGGGTTTGGCGCGAAGACGCAGGAAAAAATCCTCGCGGGCATCAAGAACCGGGAAGCCTACGGGCGCCGGCATATGTGGTGGGACGCCGAGGCCGTGGCCGCGCCGATCGTGGCGGGGCTGCGCGGTTTGACGCAGGTGATGCGAGTGGAGGCGGCGGGAAGCCTGCGGCGCGGGATGGAAACGGTGGGCGATCTTGATTTCATCGTCTCAGCCCGGGAGATCGCGCCGGTGGTCGAATGGTTCACGAAATTGCCGGGAGTCAATGAGGTCACCGCCCAGGGCGAAACGAAGACCAGCGTGCGATTCGCCAGCGGGCTCCAGGCCGATCTACGGATCGTACCGGACGAACAATTCGTTTTTGCGCTGCACCATTTCACCGGATCGAAGGACCACAACGTCCAGATGCGGCAGCGTGCGCTTTCGCGGGGATTGAGCCTGAGCGAGTGGGGACTGGTCCCGGCGGAAGGCGAGGGAACCGCAAAGGAAAAGGCAGAAAAGGCGGGCAAGAAATCCGCGATCCAATCCGAAACCGACCTGTTTGCGGCGCTGGGGCTGCATTTCGTGCCGCCGGAATTGCGGGAGGGGATCGGCGAGATCGAAGCCGCGGAAAAGGGCGAACTCCCGCGACTCGTCGAGCAGGTCGACCTGCGCGGCGCGTTTCACAATCACACCACGGCCTCGGACGGGCGCAACACGCTCGCGGAAATGACGGCGGCGGCGGAAGCGTTGGGTTGGGAATACCTCGGCATCGCGGACCACTCGAAATCGAGTTTTCAAGCCAACGGGCTCAGCGAGGAGCGCCTGCTCAGTCAGGTCGAGGAGATCCACGCGCTCAACGCGTCGAGGCGTTTCAAGACGCATGTGTTCACCGGTGTGGAGTGCGATATCCTGCCGGACGGGCGGATGGACTTCGACGATGCGGTGCTGGCAAAACTGGATTACGTGGTGGCGTCGGTGCACAATGTCTTCACGCAGGACGAGCACGTGATGACGGCGCGGGTGGTGCGCGCGATGGAAAATCCGCATACGACGATGCTGGGCCATTTGACGGGCCGGCTGCTCCTCCGGCGCGAAGGTTACAAGGTCGACGCGGCAAAAGTCATCGATGCGGCGATCGCGAACAACGTGATCATCGAGTTGAACGCGAGCCCGTGGCGCCTCGACATGGATTGGAGGCTCTGGCGGAAGGCGGCGGAGAAGGGATTGCTGACTTCGATCAATCCCGACGCCCACGAAACCGCGGGCCTCGACCATGTTCGCGCCGGCGTGAACTCCGCGCGCAAGGGCTGGCTCACCAAGGAAAATGTGTTCAACACGCGTAGTCTCGTCGCGGTGAAAAAGTGGCTGCTGCTGTGACCGAAAGATTTACGAGGGACGATTTGCGAAGCCTTGGTGCCTGGTGGAGAACGTAGCGCCACGTCTTCGACCGGCTTCTTAGCGCGTTTCAATCACCTGCGGCGCAGGTTTGGAATTGGATTCCAACGAAGCGCCGCGTTGCGGAGGCGGGTCCAAGACCTCGCCCTACGCTCACGATTTCTTCTTCCGCCCGCTCTTCGGTTCGATGTTCAGGTAGGTCTTGTTGAGCATCTGGCTCTCGTAGAGTTCGAGGAGTCGCACGCCTTCGCGCGGCTTCACCATGTCTTTCCGCGTCGCGGCATCGATCTGCGCCTTCATCTTCCGGCAGAGTTCCTCCTGCTGGTACTGCACGCCCTCGATCACGTCCGCGATGCGGCTGCCGGTGAGCGCCTCTTCTATATAGAAACCATTCGGCTCATCCGCCTCGAGGAACACGTGCACCTCGTTCACGCGGCCGAACAAATTATGCAGGTCACCCATGATGTCCTGGTACGCGCCCGTCAAAAATACCCCGAGGTAGTACGGCTTGTTGTTCAGCGGGTGCAGGGTGATGTAATCCTTCACGTCCTGCAGGTCGATGAACGACGAAATCTTGCCGTCGGAGTCGCAGGTGATGTCGACGAGGATCGCGTTGACCGACGGCTTCTCGTTCAGCCGGTGCAGCGGCGCGATCGGGAAAAGCTGCTTCAACGCCCAATGGTCGAGCAGGCTTTGGAACACCGAAAAATTGCAGACGTATTGGTCGGCGAGAAGCTTGTCCAAGTCGTGGAGCTCCTCGGGCTGGTAACCCGTCTTGCGCCCTTCCTTCGCGATCTGCTCGCAGATCTGCCAGAAAATCGACTCGGCGGCGGCGCGGTTCTCGAGGTCGAGGTAGCCGAGGTTGAACAGTGAAAACGCCTCCTCCTTTTTCTGCAGCGAGTCGTGGAAGCGCTCGAGGCGGCCGAGCTTCGTCTTGTTCTTCAGCATGATCTCGAGATCGGTCACGACCTTGTGCTTCACCTTGGGCTGGTGCTGGTGGCCGAGCGACTCGCGCTTGTTGATGCGTTCGAACACCTCGACGACCAGGAGCGAGTGGGGCGCAACGACGGCGCGGCCGGATTCGCTGACGATGTCGGGGACGGCGACGTCGGAGGCGGCGCAGATTTCCCGGATGTTGAAAACGACGTCGCGCGCATACTCATCGAGCGAGTAATTCATCGAACTCTCGAAATTCGTGCGCGAGCCGTCGTAATCGATGCCGAGACCGCCGCCGACATCGAGGTAACCCATCGGGAAACCCATCTTTGAGAGCTGGCAGTAGAACCGCGACGCCTCGATCACCGCGTTCTTGATCGTGATGATGTTCGGGACCTGGGAGCCGATGTGGAAATGAACGAGGCGCAGGCACGCCGCGAATTTAACCGCCTTCAGCTTTTCGCAGGCGAAGAGGATTTCCGCGGTATTGAGGCCGAACTTGGCGTTGTCGCCGGTGGACGTCGCCCATTTTCCCTCGCCCCGGGTCTGGAGCTTGCAGCGGAAACCGATCATCGGCTTCACGCCGGTTTCCTGGGAAATGCGGATGATGTCGTCGAGCTCGGCGAGTTGCTCGACGACGATGATGATCTTTTTCCCGAGTTTCCGGCCGAGCAGCGCAAGCCGGATGTAATCGTGGTCCTTATAACCGTTGCAGATGATGAGGCGCTGGGAGCCCTCGTGCATCGCGAGCGCGATCATGAGCTCGGGTTTCGACCCGGCCTCGAGGCCGTAGCTGAAGTCCTTGCCGGCGAGGACGATTTCGTCGACGACCTCGCGGAGCTGGTTGACCTTGATCGGGAAAACGCCGCGGTAGTCGCCCTTGTAGCCCTCTTCCTTGATCGCCTTGATGAAGCATTCGTTGAGCTGGATCACACGATGGCGCAGGAGGTCCTGAAAACGTATGACCATCGGGGCCTTTAGGCCCATGCCGAGCGCTTCGTCGACCACGTCCATGATCCTGATCCCGCGGCCATCGGCCCGCGGCTGCACATTGACAAACCCGTCGTGGTCGACCCCGAAGTGGCCTGAACCCCAGCGCTTGAACCCGTAGTGTTCCTCAGATTTTGCAGCGGACCAGGCGGATGCGGACTTGCTTTTCAACGCGGAGGGAGAGTGGGGGAGTTATGGCTTGCTATCGCTGGCGGGGAATCCGTTAGGATGCATGTTTTCTTTTTTCAATTCACTCAACACGCAATGACGAAAATGCTCCATATGTCTGATGCCCTGCCACTGTTTGCCCAAACTGCTGGTCCTGGCGGCATGGGTGGAGGAGTCATGCTGGTGTTCTACGGGCTGCTCTTCGCGGCGATGTACTTCCTGATGATCGCCCCGCAGCGCAAGAAGCAGAAGGAACTGCAGAAGATGATCGAGTCGTTGAGCACCGGGGATGAGGTCGTCACGACGGCCGGCATCTATGGCACGATCACGAATGTGAAGGACGACCGTTTTGTGGTGCGCATTGCCGACAACACGAAGATCGAAGTCGGCAAGGCCTTTATCGGCACCGTGGTGACCAAGACCACGGCCGAAAAGAAGTAACACCCCCGCTGGCTGTGTCCCGGAATCATCCGGGCTTTCCAGTATCCGCTTTAACCAAAATCCCACCCATGCTCAGACGCAACCTCTGGAAGATCGTCCTCAGCCTACTCATCGTTGGCTGGGCGTTGTCGACCCTCCTGCCGCTCCAAGACCAAGACTTCGTCACCTACGCCCGGGCCCATGCCGGCGCCAAACAGGCGGAGTTCAGCAAGCTCCTCGACGAAGCCACCGCCGTCAAAAACTCGGGCCGCGCGCCCAGCGAATATGTCGCCCTCAAGCAGATCGCCAAGGATCGCCGGGTCGACCTGACGCAGTACTTCCCGGACATCCAGCTCGAGAGCAAGCTCACCAACGTCGAGAAGAAGAACAACATCCTGCTGACCGAGCTCAGCGCGCGCCGGAAGAGCAAGCTCCAGCTCGGCCTCGATCTCAAGGGTGGCGTCGCCTTCACGCTCGAAGTCGATCCCAAGGCCGCGGAGAAATACACCAACGATGTCCGCAAGGAAAAGTTGACCAAGGCGATCGAGATCATCGGCGCCCGCATCAATTCGTTCGGCATCGCCGAACCGGTCATCCGCCCGATCGGTGAAAACCGCATCGAGGTCCAGCTCGCGGGCGTGAACCCGAAGGACAACCCGGACGTGGTCGACAACGTCAAGAAACCCGCCCGCCTCGATTTCCGCATCGTCCATCCCACGCTCAGCCCGGCCACTTCGGCCCCCGGCGAGATTCCCCCCGGCTACGAAATCCTCACGCTCGATCAGGATGGTCCCAAGGGTGAGTCGTACACCGAGGATCTCTTCGTGAAGCGCATCCCGGAAATGGGCGGCGAATCGATCTCCGACTCGCACGTCATTGCCGACATGTACGGCAAGCCCGAGGTCACCCTCAATTTCACCAAGGAGGGTCGCACCCATTTCGCCGCCATCACGCGCGAAATCGCCAATGCGGGCCGGCAATCCGGACGCCTCGGTCGCCTCGCGATCGTGCTCGATGGACGCCTTTATTCGGCGCCCACGGTGAAGGAAGAAATCGACAGCACCTCCGCCCAAATCAGCGGCGGCTCCATGACCGAACGCGAGGCGTTCAACCTTTCGAACGTCCTCAATAATCCCCTCGACCTTCCGCTCGTCGTCAAAGAGCAGAAGATCGTCGGACCGTCGCTCGCCGAAGACGCGATCTCCAGCGGCGTCCGCGCCTCCGTGATCGGCACCGTGCTGGTCGCGGCGTTCATGATCACCTTCTACACCACGGGCGGCCTGGTCGCGGTCATCACCCTGGCGATTAACGTCCTCATCATCTTCGGCGTCATGGCCAGCCTGGGCGCAACCATGACGTTGCCGGGCCTCGCGGGTATCGTGCTGACCATCGGCATGGCGGTCGACGCGAACATCCTGATTTTCGAGCGCATGCGCGAAGAGCTCGCCGCGGGCAAGCCGCTCAAGGTGGCGAACCAGACCGGCTTCGTGAAGGCGCTGATGACCATTCTCGATGCGCACTTGGTGCAGCTCATCATCTGCGCGATCATGATCCTCCTCGGCACCGGCCCGATCAAGGGCTTCGGCATCACCCTCGCGATCGGTGTCCTTTCCACGTTGTTCTCGGTTCTGATCACGGCCCACCTCCTGATGGAGCTGCTGATCGATTCCGGCTTCATGAAAAAGTTCACCATGCGCCGCATGTTGAAGGATCTCCACATCGACTTCGTGAAGTACGGCAAGCCCGCGTTCATCGGCGGCTGGCTGATCGTCGCGCTCGGCGTCAGCGTCGTCCTCTACAAAGGCGACCGGATCTACGGCATCGACTTCGCCGGCGGCGAACTCATCACGATCCAGTTCAACGAACGCCTCGACACGGCGCGCATCCGGCAGGTCGCCAATGGCGCGAAGGTCGGGGAAATCAGCCCTCGCTACGTCAACGCTCTCGGCGGCGGCAAGGAAGTCCTCGAGATCGAAACCGCCGAGGGCAAATCCGACGCCCTGATGGCGGCGTTGCGCTCCGCATTTCCCCAGGCGGGCCTGGAAAAAATCGGCGAGAGCCACATCGGCGCCTCGATCGGCAAGGAGATCGAATGGAACGCCCTTCGCGCCGTGACGTTCTCGATGCTAACCATCCTGATCTACATCGCCTTCCGCTTTGAGTTCGGCTTCGGCATCGGCGCGATGGTGTCGTCGCTGCACGACATCCTGATGACGATCGGCCTCTTCGTGCTGTTCGATCACCAGTTTTCCGCGCCCATGGTGGCCGCGATCCTCTGTATCGCCGGCTATTCCATCAACGAAACCGTCGTTGTCTTCGACCGCATCCGGGAGGAGTTGAAACTCAATCCCACCGGTTCGCTGCGCGACGTCGTCAATTCGGCGATCAACAAGGTTTTCGCCCGCACGATCATGACGGCGACGACGACCTTCCTGGCGGCCCTGTCGTTGTTCCTCTTCGGCGGCGGCGTACTCCGCGACATTTCGTTCACCTTCCTCGTTGGCATCGTGACCTCCACCTTCTCCGCCATCTTCGTCGCCGCCCAGGTGTTCTACTGGTGGCACAAGGGTGACCGCAAGCATGTGGAAGCCCACGCCGACGTGGCGCCGAAGTACGAGTGGACCGGCTCCAGCAAGGCTTCGGAATAACGGAAGAAGAAATTCGAAGGTCAAATTTCGAAGCTCGAAATCCCGCCGGGATTTTTGGATTTCAATTGGACCTTTGATTTTTCTTTCGGATTTCGAAATTTAACCTTCGGGTTATCCCATGCGCTGGACCTATACGCCGCTCCCGGCCGCCGAGGTCGGGGCGTTGAGCGCGAGCACCGGGGTTAACCGCGTCCTGGCGGAGCTCCTCCTGCGCAACGGTCACCGCGAAGCCGATGCAGCGGCGAAATTCCTGGCGCCCGTCCTGGCCGGCCTGGGCGATCCATTCCTGCTGCGCAGCCTCGAGGCCGCGGCCACGCGGCTCCGGACGGCCATTGCGAACCATGAGGACATCGTCGTGCTCGGTGACTACGACGTCGACGGCGTCAGCAGCACCGCGCTGCTCGTCAGCGTGCTGCGCTGCTTCGGCCTCAAGCCGCATTTCGTCGTGCCGCGCCGTTCCGAGGATGGCTACGGCCTTTCGCGCAGCGCGATCGACCGCGCGCTGGAAGCAGGCAAGCCCACGCTTTTTATCGCGCTGGATTGCGGGACCAACTCCCACGACGAAGTTTCCTATCTCGTCGACCAGGGCATCGAGGTCATCGTGATCGACCATCACCGCTCGAAGGAACGCCCCTTCTCGCGCGGCCTGCTCGTCAATCCGCACGTCGACGCCGATGAGAGCGGCGCGGATGCGACCTGGCGAAATCTCTGCACCGTCGGCCTGGTCTTCAAACTCGCGCACGGCCTGCTGAAGCAGTTGCGCGCCGAAAATCACCCCGTGGCGCTCGCGATCAAGCTGCGCGATTACCTCGACCTCGTTGCGCTCGGCACCATCGCAGACCTTGTGCCGCTGCTCGGGGAAAATCGGATCCTGGCGCGACACGGCCTGCGCATTCTCCAGGAGACCACCCGGCCGGGCTTGCGCGCATTGATGACGGTGGCCGGGGTAAAACCGGCGCACGGGATCAATCCCGTGGATATTTCCTTTCGCCTCGGGCCGCGGATCAATGCGTCCGGCCGCCTGGCCGACGCCGCGTTGTCGGTGGAACTTTTGCTGAGCGACGACGCGAAATTCTGCACAGAAACCGCGCAGCAGCTGGATGCCTTCAACCGCGAGCGCCAGGACATCGAGCGCAAGATCACGGAGGAGGCCGAGCATATCATCGAAACCGAGTACGCGGCGTCGCCCGGCATCGTGCTGTTCAGCGAGAACTGGCATCCCGGGGTCGTCGGAATCGTGGCCGGCCGCGTGTCGCGCAAATACAATCGTCCGTGCGTGGTGCTCGGCAACGAAGGGGAACTCGCGAAAGGCTCCGGCCGGAGCATCGACGGGTTGAACCTGGTGGAGATCCTTTCCGTTTGCGGCGGGCCGTTGTCGAGCTGGGGTGGGCATCCGATGGCGGTGGGCGTCGCGATCGAAAAGAGCCGCCTGGAGGCGTTTCGTACTCATTTCTCGGACACCGTGCGCGCCCACGCCGGCGGGGACATTGCGCAGCGCCAGCTCGATTTGTCGGCTTGGCTTGAGGCCGGGCAGGTGAACGAGCAGCTGATGACGGAGCTGGAGGCGCTGCATCCATTCGGACAGGGCAACCCGGAGCCGGTGTTTGGCGTGGGCGGCATGACCTTTCGCCAGCCTCCCGAGGTGTTCAAGGCCCAGCACTTTCGTTTCCATTTCGAAAACGGCCGCGGTCGTCGCCTGCATGGCGTGGCGTGGAAAATGGCGCACCGCCTGCCGCCGGTCGGGGTGAAGTTGGACCTGGCGGTGCAGATCACCTGGAATCATTTCAACGACCGGAAACTGCTCCAGCTCGAGCTGATCGACTGGCGAATCGCCGAAGGCTGACCGTAGCGCCGGTCTCCAACCGGCTCCGGGAGCACCGCCGGCTCCGCTCAACGCGTAAGGGACCCATTCGACCGGCTGAGGGTAAAAAACGCGTTTCACCCTGCTTCACGCTGCCTGACGGCAACAGAACGCAGCGAAGCTCCAAGCTCGCCGACCGCAAGGAAGCGATGAAGCTGGCGATGAAGCTCGAAAGTGCGGCGCACGATCGAATCACCGAAGCCCAGGCACGTCGGGTTTTGTCGGACATTCACGAGCAGAGCCACGCAGTCCTTTTTCGACCCGACAGTGGTAGAGTTCGGTCAGCTTTGGCAGGAGCGGAAAGTCGGTGAGACAGCCGCCGTCACGCACGCGGCCTAGGGTCGGCGATTCCGAGTAATCTTCGTTTCGATGCGCTGCGGGCGCTGACCGAAGCGATTCGCCAGCTTCCGATCAAGCCAGGCAACCCCAAGGCTTTTTGAGTGCGGCCGTGCCGTCAGGCGGCCGCGGTTCAATGCCGGACGGAGATTTCGCGGCCGGTCGTGCGTTGCGCCGGATCCGTCATAATTCCGGCCGACGTGTACCCGCGATCCGGATTGCGAATATAAGCTAGAAAATTTTCGAGCCCCTCATGGTCGGTATTGTCGCTCGCCACGATCGCACCCGAGCGCAACTGCGGCTCGACCAGCTTCAGGACATCAAGGTAAAGGACCTTGGCGCCGTCGAGAAACAACATGTCGATGCCCCGCGGCGGACTGGCCAACGTTTCGCGCGCGTCGCCCACGAGAAACTCCACGCAATCGAGCAATCCCGCTTGGGCCAGATTCTGGCGGGCGCGCTCCGCTTTCTCCGGGAGAAACTCGGTGGTGGTCACCGTGCCGCCGCCATTGTCGCGAACCGCCGCGGCCAGATAGATCGTCGAAACTCCGAAGGACGTCCCAAATTCCACCACGTTTCGCGCGCGCGCTCCGCGAGCGAGAGAGTAAAGGAGGCGCCCGAATTCCCGGGGGACGGCCATGTACGCATGACCCATTCCCTTAAGGCGGGTTAACTCGTCGATGGGCGCATCGGACTGCGCCGGGGTAAGTCGCGGTCCGCGCGGTCCAGTTTGAGCGGCATCCGCGTAAAGCGATTCCAGGATTTCTTTAACGGGCGTGGAGTGAAGCGTCGATTTCATCGGGAACGGTAACCTGATTTTCAACGGCGCAAACGCCACGCAAAGTCGCGAAGGACCATGGTAATTGCTGGCAAATAAAAGCCCGCTACACGTTGAAGCATAGCGGGCTGTAAAACTGGTGCGGCCATAGGGAGTCGAACCCCAAACCTCCAGATTCGTAGTCTGGCGCTCTATCCAGTTGAGCTATGGCCGCGTGAGGGTGCGAAAAAGCAGGGATTGGAACCTGAGTGCAAGCGAGAATTTGCCCCGGCGCTCAGGCGGCCTTTTTTCGCCGGCGCTCGCTGCCGAGATTCGGCAGGAAACCGGTGAGGAGCCCGATCAACGGGAGGAAGCCGCAGACGAAGAACACGTGCTCGATGCTCGTGAGATCGGCGAGCTTGCCCAGGCCCGCGGCGGCGACGCCGCTGATGCCGAAGGCGAAACCGAAAAACAGGCCGGCGACCAGGCCGACTTTCCCCGGCAGCAACTCCTGCGCGAAAACCAGGATGGCGGAAAATGCCGAGGAAAGAATTCCACCGATGAATACGCTCAGGATGACCGTCGCGGCCAAGCCCACATGGGGCAGGATGAGCGAGAACGGCGCGACGCCGAGGATCGAAAACCAGATCACATACTTGCGGCCGAACCGATCGCCCAGCGGCCCGCCGAAAAAAGTGCCGAATGCCACCGAGAATAAAAAGATGAACAGGAATACCTGCGACTGCTGCACGGAAACGTGGAACTTATGGATCAGGTAGAACGTGTAGTAGTTGGTGAGGCTGACCAGATAAACGTACTTGGAAAAAATCAGGATGAGCAGGATCGCGATGGAATAGATCACGGTCTTGCGCGGAATCTGCCGGTCGGCGGCCGCTTTCCGGGCGCGGCTGCGCGCGATGTGGTGCGCTAGGTTGCGCTGGTACCAGCCGCCGACGCGATAGAGCACGAGAATTCCCAGGGCCGCGATCGCGGTAAACCAGAGGATCGAGCCCTGGCCATTGGCGACGATGATAAGCCCGGCGAGCGGCCCGAGCGACGAACCCAGGTTTCCGCCCACTTGAAAAAGCGACTGTGCGAAACCGTGCTGTCCGCCCGAGGCCATGTGCGCGATGCGCGAAGCCTCGGGATGAAAAATCGACGATCCCATTCCCACCAGCGCGGCGGCCGCGAGGATCATGTGGTAATTCGTCGCGCGGGAGAGGAACACGAGTCCCATCAGCGTGATCCCCATTCCGACCGCGAGTGAGTAAGGCTTCGGCCGGCGGTCGGTATAGAAACCTACGACCGGCTGGAGCAGCGAAGCCGTCACTTGGAAGGCCAGGGTGATCATGCCGACCTGCGCGAACGACAGGTGATAATTTTCCTTCAGCACCGGGAATATCGCCGGCAACAGCGACTGAATCGTGTCGTTCAGGAGGTGCGAAAAACTCATCGCGAGCAGGACCTTGAGAACGGTCTGCTCTGCGACATTGGGACTCGCCGGGACAACGGCTTCGGCACTTTCCATGGCGTGCTTGGTAACCATCCGGCAGCACCACGCAAGTGCGCGCGGAATGGATTACCCCGGCTAATCCGTCGGCCAGCCTTCGCTGATGTCGGGGAGTTCGAGAATAATGAGTTGAGAAAACGAAAACCTCATCCCGCTGCTCACTCTTTCCGCTTCCGGGCCTCCAAATTGAACCCTGCACTTTCAACTCCAGAAAACTCATCCTAACCTGGCCTTGTTCTTGCCCAGCAGGTTTACCACGTCGCCCGCGCGTTCGGCCGGCGTCACCGACAAGCGGGTCAGTTCACCCTGCTTGAGCTCGGCTTCGACCACCGTGCCGCCGACGACGTGAAGCTTGAACGAAACGTTCCACCGTTCCGCGGGCCACGCCGGGAAGAGATAAATCTTATCGCCGACGGACTGGACGAGCATCGCCTGCAGCGCGAGCTGGGTGACGCTCCCGTGGTCGAAGTCGGGAACCCAGTCGTAGTTGGGTCCCCAGAATCCTTTGAAACGGGCGTTCGCGTAGCCGCCCTCGGTGTAATTTTTCGTGACGTAAAATGCCGCCGTTTCCGTCAGCCCAAGCAGGGCTGCGTGCAGCGCATCCTGGCGCCAGCCTCCGGTGTCGGGGAACATGCGCTTGGCGAATGTCCAGCGCGCCGTCTCCAGATCCGGACGGCCCAAACCGTACAGCTTGAACGGAAACACCGCATACAATTCGGCGTTCTCCATGTTGCTCGGGGCCGCCTCGTGTTTCTCCGCGGGGGAAAAATGGGGTTTCCCGTCGCTCGTCGTCGTCGGCAGCATCGGCAAACGCGCCAGCAGCCTGGACCACGCCGCGACGTCGTTCGCTGCGATGCGGTCGCGCGGCAACGCGAGCAGCCGGCCGACTACGTCGTGGAGTCCCGCAACGTCCGGCAGCGGATTTTCGGCCTCCCACCATGTTTCCAGCGCCTGCGCGGGGGCGATCCTCAGCTGGCCGTCGCGTTCGGGATAATGCGTCGCGTAGAACTCGAGCACCGCGCGCGCAATCGGCAGGAGTTCATGCTCGAGAAGCGCCGCGTCCTGCGTGTGCGCGTGCGTCTCCAGCATCAGCGCGACCAGTTCGAGCCCGCCGAGGTACAGCCGGCCAATGTAGCGGTTTTCGACTTCGCTCGTTTTCTTCCCGACGCGATCCCAGCCATAATTGGAAGGCAGGTAGGTGCCCCAAAAATAAAAGGTTTCGGAAAAAAATGCGCCGCCGTGGTTGAACCACGCCCGGGTGCGCTGTTCCGCGAGCGGGAGCATGTCGCGGTACATCCGGAACAACGGGCGCAACAAATCGTGGTCGCCGCTGGCGAGAGTGGCCCAATAGGGCAAACGCGTGTTCTGCCACCAGTAGCCGCCGCCCCAGCGCCGGTAATCCGCGTCGAAGCCCTCGTCCTTCACGCCCCAGTCGGCGGTGAAAAGCCCGCCGTTGAATTTCAGCGGGTAAAGGCCGCGGCTGCAGCAGGCGACCAAGTAACGCTGCCAGGCCGATTGCTCGGAAATTTTTCGCGCGTTGCCCCAATCCGGCGCCAGTGACTCGAGGCGGATGTAGCTGCGCGACCAGAACTCCGACCACCACAGCTCGTGGTCGCGCCAAAGTTCGGCGGGCAATGCATGCGACGCGACGCTTTGCGCGCGAATCTGCGCGATCCATTCGTCCGCGGATTCCGTCTGCGCCGTGTGCACCGCAACGGCGAGGGTCTGGGTTTTCTGCGGCGAGGTTGAAACCAAAGTCCGACCATCGCCGCGGACCATGCCGGCTCCCGAGATTCGGCCGCCAAAAGTGCGATGGAACAGGGGATCGCTCGCCGTGGATTTGAACGCCGCGAGCCCCTGTTGATCGAGCGTCATGCCCCAGATTGACGACTCGTTCCGCTGGTACCAGATCACGGCGACGGGATCGCTGGTGTCGATCTGGTCCGGCGCGGTCGCGAGCGGCACGGTGCCGCCCTCCAAGCCGCACGCGCCGTGCGCCTCCTTCGGCGGGATGATGCGGGGCTCACTTCGCCAGTCGTCGACCGACACGGCCACGGAAACCGCCGTGGTGCTCGTCACGTCCACGACGAGGCGCGGCGCATGGGCATCGATCCAGAGTTTGACGCTCGTTTCGCCGTTGCTCACGAGCATGGAGGCGTCGCCGAGGGAAAGCCGTTGCTCGAAGCGGCCGTTTTTCGCGACGAGCGGGGGCGTGATTCGAACGCGGATGCGGCCCAGCTTGATCAGGCGCCCGAGGCTGTCCCACGCGTCATTTTTCGCGAGATAGGCAACGATGTCGCCGCCGGGCTCGGTCCAGGCATTTGCGGCGATGTTGCCGTTGCCGAGGGGCAGGGAGTCCGCGGAAGTTTGGCCAGGGGTGGACCAGGTAACATCGCCAATCACGCGGCGAGTTCACGAAGGCGTCCCTTGGGAAGCAAGAAAACCCGCCGGCGAACCGGCGGGTTTCCAGGAAAAGGGAGAAGCTGGAGTTCGCGACGACTACACGGCCTTGGGTAATTCGACGCCGTTGAATTCCACCGCGTGGGGATGGTTGCGTTTCACCTTCTGGAGGTGGTGGCGCTTGGCGAGCATGCGGTCGAGTTTGTCGATGAGGAGGGAGACCGCCTTGTGGCATTCATCTTCCTCGACGATGGCATTGATATCAGGGCCTTGGATGGCGATGTGGCCCTTGGCCTTGAACCGGGTTCCGACTGCCTCCTTGGAGTCACATTCCAGTTCCACGCGGATGCGCACGATGCGCTCCTCGTGACGAAATAATCGTTCCGCTTTCTCCCGCACAAAAGTTTTGAGGGACTCGGTGAGTTCGAGATGAATGCCGGAGACGATGAGTTCGTGGTTGTTTTGGCTGTTCATTGTTTCTGCGTGTTGTCTGGGTTTGACCAAGCCAGCGCGGGAAACCCGTGCCGGTAAATTTTTCCCGCTCACCCTTCATGCCATCACTGATCGACGCCTTGGATTCCTTCTCGACCGTCATCGTGTCTGGCGGATCTTCCGGTATTGGAAAATCTTTCATTGAGCTTGGAGCGAAATTGAATCCGCGAATGCAGTTTTGCAATCTCTCACGCCGTTCCCCGGAGATAATAATTCCCGGCCTAAATTTGAACCATTTTCCATGTGACATGTCGCGGGCCGCGGAGATCGAGCGCGTGGTGCCCGACTTGCTCGCGTTTCTAGCACAACGAATGCCAGCGGGGCGGGTGATGCTCATCAACAACAGTGGTTTCGGCGCATATGGTCATTTTCCTGAGCCCAATCTCGAGCATCAGCTGGAAATGCTGGATCTCAATGTTCGCGGCCTCGTCGATTTCACCGCGAAACTCCTGCCCCTGCTGAAAGCGCGCGGCGGGGTCATCATCAACGTCGCGTCGACCGCGGCTTTCCAGCCCACGGCTTTCATGGCGACCTACGGGGCGTCGAAAGCCTTCGTGCTCCACTGGAGCCTCGCACTGAACGAGGAACTTCGCGGCACCGGCGTCAGCACGCTCGCGCTCTGTCCGGGCGCGACGGCCACGGAATTTTTTCGTCGCGCCGGGCTGCAGCAAGGCAGCGTCGCCGACTCGCTCAGCATGGGTTGCGAGGACGTCGTGATGGCGGCCTATCGCGCGCTCGCGGCGGGGCGGACCCAGGTTGTCCCGGGTTGGAAAAATAAACTGTCCGTTTTCCTGGTGACGAAACTATCCAAGCCCCTCGCGGCCCGGCTTGCCGCCATGGTGTTGTCGCGGTTCCGGTTGAAAAAGGTGAAACGATGACTGCCGACGAAACCGAAAAGCCGGCCTGGGATATCAAGAAAGGCCCCCGGGCCTCGGCCTGGCCGCCGCGGCCGAAGCAGGGCCCGGCGCGGATGATCACGCTCGACGAAATGAAGGGATGGATCGTCCACGAGGATGAACGCCTGCTCGTGGTTTCAAAGCCCGGGGACGTCGTCTGCCATCCATCGAAGGCCGGTCCGTGGTCGAGCCTGGTCGGAGCGGCGCGCGAATACACGCAGCTGCCGACGATGCATCTGGTCTTCCGCCTCGATCGCGAGACAAGTGGGATCGTGGTGCTCGCGAAGGATGCGCGGATGGCGAGCAAGCTGCAGACCGCGATGCAGGAACGCACCGTCGGCAAGGCCTACCAGGCGATCCTGACCGGCGAGCTTCCGGCTGCGGTGAAAGTGAACGAGCCTTTGGGCGACGACACCGCGAGCCCGGTTTTTGTGAAAACCACGGTGAGGCCCGACGGTGTACCCGCGGTCACGCATTTTCAACCGGTTGGGGTCGGCGGTGGTTTCACGTTCGCGCGCGTCGTGACCGAGACCGGTCGCAAGCACCAGATTCGCGCGCATGCGCATTGGATGGGGTTTCCGTTGGTGGGAGATAAAATTTACGGCCCGGACGCGCGGCTCTATCTCGACTTCATTGATACGGGCTGGACGACGGCGCTCGCGGAAAAATTGTTGATGTCACGACAGGCGCTGCATTGCGCCGAGATCGACCTTGGCCGCGCGGGCTTGAATCATGTCTTCAGCGCGCCGTTGCCGGAAGACATGGAGGCGTTCGCTTTGGCGCGCGGCATTCCGCTCCCGGAAGAATAGCCGCGCGCGCGAGGCGACGTAGCGGATCAAGAGACGGTGTTAGGCCGCCCCTTCAGGGCTCGAGCGATGCGTGAACAAAACCCCGGGCGTTGCCCGGGGCTCTGGCTAGGGTGCCCCGTTGGGGCGTAGGAACGAAGGTGCGCCGTTAGGGCGTAGAACGAGATGTCCCTCGAGCCGGGGCCTCCAGCTTCCTCCCACGTGCGGGAGAAGTCGCGGTCACGTCCGAAGCGCCACCGGCGCGCCCCAGCCGCAGCCCCGGGCAACGCCCGGGTAGGTCACGAGCAGTCGCGAGTGACCCGACGCGGTGTTGTTCATAACGAGGTGGAGTTGGGCCGCCCCTTCAGGGCTCGGGCGATGCGTGAACAAAAACCCCGGGCGTTGCCCGGGGCTCTGGCTAGGGGTGCCCCGTTGGGGCGCAGGAACGAAGGTGTGTCGCTAGGGTGGTAGGAACGAAGGTGTGCCGCTAGGGCGTAGAACGAGATGTCCCTCGAGGCGCAGCCTCCAGCTTCCCTCCGCGTGCGGGGAAGTCCCGGTCAGGTCCGAAGCGCCACCGTACGCCCTCGCCGAGGCGCAACCTCCGGCTTCCTTCTGCGTGCGGAAGAAGTCCCGGTCAGATTCGAAGCGCCAACGGCGCGCCCTAGCCAGAGCCCCGGGCAACGCCCGGGGTACCGCACGGATAAAAATCCAGCCCTGAAAGGGCGACCTAATATCACGACGTTCCCCTGCAGAGCCGCCGCATTCAGAATCGAAATTTCCGCGCGCTTATAAGCGCTCCCAAATCCCCTTCGCAGCCCCCGGAAATTTTGCGCTTCTTTGCGGCCAAAAAATTCCCTCGCCCGGGACCCTGATGCGTACCCGCGCGAACTTAAACTCAAACCTGGCCAGCCGATGCGGTCATCAGCGCGATCGCGGTTTCCAGCGCCGCGCGATGCGCCGCGATCCGCTGCTTCAGGGGAAACGCGGACGGCGACTCGACGGTGTAGGTGAGGGTGGTGTGATGCGCCCGCAGGTAAACCGATTCCGGCCAGCGTTCGCGGAGGAGCGGATCGCTGACGGGTCGGAGGATGCCGGCCTTCGATTCGCGGCCGTCAATCAGCGGGCTGTGGTCGATCGCGCACACCTTCGCCACGGCTTCGAGCATCGGCTCGGCCAAGCTGGCGCGCTGCTCGGGGTTGAGCTCGTACAGGTAATAGCCGGTGGATTCCCAATCCTCGTGCACGGACAGAGTGACATCGAAGTTGGGCTGGCGCTGCAGCCAGCGGACGTGCGCCTGGATTTCCGGCGCCTGTAGATCCTTGTAGTCGCGGTTGAGATCAAGGCCGGCGGCGTTTTCGCGCAGGCCGCGCGCCAGGCCGGCGGGATTCAGCAGCGGGCAGATGAACCAATTCGCGCGCGCATCGAACACGCCCGCATCCAGCATTTCCATCAAGGCGAGCGGTGCGGCCGGTTCGTCGCCGTGAATTCCCGCCGAAAGGTAGATTCGCGGGCGCGGCCCGGGCGTTCGCTTGGTCAACGCGATGAGCGGGCAGGCCTCGATCTCGCCGTATTTCTCGATGCGAAAGCCCGTGGACAAACCGGCATTGCCGAACCGGACGGCCAACGCGGGCGGGTCGAGGGGAGCAGCTTTGACAGCGGACATGCGTTGGTTCTTGCTGCCGGTTTTGCCGCAGCTCAAGCCACAAACCTTTCCTGCCTGACATGTCCCAAGTCCGCGTACGTTTCGCTCCCAGCCCCACGGGTTTCTTCCATATCGGGAGCGCCCGGACCGCCTTGTTCAACTGGCTTTACGCCCGGCACACCGGCGGCGTGTTCATCCTGCGCATCGAGGATACGGACAAGGAGCGCAACAGCGACCAGTTCCTCAACCTGATCTACGACAGCCTGCACTGGCTCGGCTTGAACTGGGATGAAGGCCCCAAAGTAGGCGGTGAGTTCGGCCCTTACCTGCAGAGCCAGCGGGGAGCGGTGTATCGTGAGTACCTCGAAAAACTCAAGGCCACCGGTCGCACCTACGAAAAGGACGGCGCGACGTGGTTCAAATTGATCGGCGAACGCAGCGAGGTTTTTGACGATCACCGGAAAAAGACGGTGACCAAGGTGAAAACCGCGCCGACCGTGATCGACGATTTGATCCGCGGCCGCGTTGAGCGCCTGGAGGACGAGGATTTCGTAATCGTGCGTTCCGACGGCAACCCGGTGTTTCATTTCACCAATGTCGTCGACGATATCGCGATGCGGATCACGCATGTGATCCGCGGCGAGGATCATCTCTCGAACACCAGCAAACACGTCGAGCTCTTCAAGGCCTTCGGCGTGCCCGTTCCCCAGTTTGCCCACATCCCACTCATCCTGAAACAAAACGGGCCCGGCAAAATGTCGAAGCGCGACCAGGGCGCGCTCATCGAGGAGTACCAGAAGCGTGGATTCCTCCCGGCCGCGCTGGTCAATTTCCTTTCCCTCCTCGGTTGGAATCCGGGCGGCGACCGCGAGAAAATGCCGGTTGAGGAAATCGTCCGCCTCTTCGATTTGCCCGGCGTGAACCAGAGCAACGCCCGGTTCGACGACAAGAAACTCGCGCATGTGAACATGCTGTACCTGCTCGAGCTGCCGCCGGACACCTTTGTGGAGAAGGCGCGCCAGTACTTCGAGGCGCAGCACCCGGACGCCCCGGCGTTGAAGGCGAAGGCGGCTTATTTCCGCGATGTGATGCTGCTCAGCCAGCCCAAGATCAAGGGGCTCGAGGAACTGCCGGCTTACACCGCCTACTTCTTTACCGAGGATTATGTGGTCGATCCCAAGGTGCGGGAGAAGGTCATGGCCAAGGGCGACCCCAAGGCGCGGCTCCACGAGTTGATTGGGGCCCTGGCGGTTTTCGATTTTTCCACCGATTCCGCGATCGAGGATTCCATCAAGAACCTCGGGGGACGTCACAACCTCGCGTTCGGCGATTACCAAGCGGTCGCTCGCCTGGGCGTTTCCGGCACCAATGCCGGGCCGAGCATCACTGGAATGTTCCGACTGCTCGGCCGCGAGAAGGTGGAGGAACGGCTGAAGCGGTTGCTGGGTTCTTGATGTAGCGCAGGCGGCCCGCCTGCTTCCGAAAAAATGGCGGGCATGCCCGAGCAAACGATCGACCGGAATCCGCTTGAACAGAAGGCTGCGAAGGTAACGAAGCGGTTTAGGTCCGCGCGACCGAGCGTGCCCTTGACGGTGCGATTGGAATCTATCGGAACATGGATCGTTTAGGGCACGAGTGATTCCGCTTACTGGGACCTCTTTGTTACCTTCGTTCCCTTCTGTTCAAAAGGATTGGGTTGCTCGTCGGTCGGTCCGCCATGCTCGCTACGCGCTACCCGCTACTTCGAAAGCAGGCGGGCCGCCTGCGCTACTTTGCCCAAGTATCCCTCAGCGAGATCGTGCGATTGAAGATCGGCTTCGACGGGTCGGCGTCCTTGGAGTCGACGACAAAGTAACCAAGGCGCTCGAACTGAAAATACTGCGTGGACGTCGCACCCTTGAGCGACGGTTCGAGCTTGGCGGTCACGACCTCGAGCGAATGCGGGTTCACATTCTTGAGAAATTCGCCGTCAGCATCGGGTTCCGGCACGGTGAACAGGCGGTCATAGAGCCGCACCTCGGCATCGATGCAGTGGGTGGCGCTCACCCAATGGATCGTGCCCTTGACCTTGCGTTCGACATTCACGCCGCCGGCCCGCGTCGTGAGATCGGCGGTGCAGCGCAGCTCGGTCACGACTCCGGCGCTGTCCTTGATCACTTCATCGCACTTGATGATGCACGCATACTTGAGGCGCACTTCGCCGCCCGGTTTGAGCCGGAAATATTTGGGCGGGGGAACCTCGGCGAAGTCGTCAGACTCGATAAACACCTCGCGCGTGAGATGGATCGGGCGCGTGGTGGGATTTTCGTCCTGTGGATTGTCCGTGGCGGTGCACTCGATCACTTCGCCGGCGGGGATGTTGGTGAGCACGAGCCTGGTCGGTTTCAGCACCGCGAGCCGGCGGAGGGCGAGCCCGTTGAGTTCCTCGCGGATGGCGTGCTCGAACACGGCGATCTCCGTCACGCTCTTGAATTTTGTCACGCCGGCGCCGATGGCAAAGCGGCGGACGGCGCTGGCCGGGACGCCACGGCGGCGGGTGCCGCTGAGGGTGGGCATGCGCGGGTCGTCCCAGCCGGTCACGATTTTCTCGTTCACCAACTGGATGAGCTTCCGCTTCGAAACGATCGTGTAGGTCGGGATCAGTTTCGAGAATTCGTACTGGTGCGGCAGCGGGCGAGGCAGGTTAAGATTCTCGAGCACCCAGTCGTAAAGCGGACGGTGATCAGTGAACTCGAGCGAGCACAGGCTGTGCGTAACGCCCTCGATGTAGTCGCTCAGGCAGTGCGCGTAATCGTAGAGCGGGTAGATGCACCACGCGTCGCCGGTCTGGTGATGGGCGGTGTGGCGGATCCGGTAAAGCAGGGGATCGCGCAGCCACATGTTGGGCGCGGCCATGTCGATCTTCGCGCGCAGCGAACGCGCGGCGTCGGGAAATTCGCCGGCTTTCATGCGCGCGAAGAGATCGAGGTTTTCCGCAATACTCCGGTTTCGGAACGGGCTGTCGCGACCCGGCCGGTCCGGCGAGCCCCGGTATTCGTCGGTTTCCTTCGGGGAGAGATCGCAGACGTAGGCCTGGCCCTTCGTGATGAGCATGACCGCGTAATTATAAAGCTGGTCGAAGTAGTGGCTCGCGAAAAAGGGTTCGGCATGCGCGATCTCCGTGGGTGAAACCGCCGCAATGTGATAATCGGCGAGCCCGTTGAATTCCTGCGCGGCCGGGGTCGATCCCTTGGCCTTGAATCCCAGGTACGGGTCCGCCCAGCCCTCAATCAGCCACTTAACATCGGTGACGATGGCGTCGATGTACTCGACCTCCTCCTTCGCCGGGTTGGTGTCGTCCATCCGGAGGTTGCACTGTCCGCTGTTTTCGCGGGCGATGCCGAAATTGATGCAGATCGCCTTGGCGTGGCCAATGTGGAGATAGCCGTTGGGCTCGGGCGGGAAACGCGTGACGATCTTCGGGTACCGCTTCTCGGCAACATGCTGCGCGACGATATCGCGGACGAAATCGCTCGGTGCCGGTGCGTTCGGATCGGTGTTTTCTGCGGTCATAACGCGTCAAATTGCGCGGCGTCCGCGCGCGAGGCAACCGCGGTTTTTATGGAGGGAGGGGCGCAAGCTGCCCATGTAGCGCAGGCGGCCCGCCTGCTTCGGGGGATCGTATTCCGAATCTCAAATTCCCAATCACAATCCACGGAGCAGGCGGGCCGCCTGCGCTACTTCTTTTTTCGAAACGGCGTCGACGAAGCGTTGGCGGGCAGCGCGTTGTCGGCGGCCATCTCTTTCAAGAGGCTGCCGAGGTAGGGGATGAGTTGTTTTTTCCGGCTGACGATCCCGGGCAGGTCGAAAATTTCGTCCTGCTCGACGTGGGCGTAGGAAATGCGGTTGATCAGGCCGGCGTCGCCTTTGACCAGGAGCAGTGAATTCTGGGTGTTGATGTCCGTGACGAGTAGGCACGCGAAGGCGAGGTGCTCTTCCTCGCGGAGCTGCTGGAGCGCGGCGGAGATTTCCTTGGCGTGCTGCCAGAAATTGCCGAAGCCCAGTTCCTCGACTTGGGAAACGGCGAAGCGCACGGTTTCCTCCTCGTAGATCTTGAAATCCGAGCGGACGACCTTCGCGGGGGGATTGGCGAGGATGACGGAACCGGAACTGAAAATTTCGTCGGCGAGCTTGCGCGAATCAACGCCGGCGATCCCGGAGAGCCACGCGAGGATCGAGCCGTCCTTGGCGGTCGTCGTCGGGCTGTTCAGGTGGAGCGTGTCGGAAATCAGGCCCGACATCATGATCCCGGCGATGTCCGGCGACGGCGTAAGCCCCTCGCGGCGAAACAGGTCGGCGACGATCGTGCAGGTCGAACCGACCGGTTCATTGATAAAGAGTATGGGTTGCTGGGTGTTCAGCGAGCCGAGACGATGGTGGTCGAGGATCTCGGTGATCGTGACTTCCTCGGCACCCGGGACGGCCTGCGTCATTTCGTTGTGGTCGACGAGCACAAGGCGCGTCTTCACCGGCTTCAGGAGGTCGCTCTTCGTGATGATGCCCTGGAGCGCGCCCTCTTCGTCGGTGACGAGCACAGCGTGCTGGGGGCCGGTGGAAAATTTCCGCCGGACCTCGGCAATGCGGGTGTCGGCGCTGACAGTGGAGAATTTTCGATCGATGACGCGCTCGATCGTCGAGGCGGTGCGCACCACCCAGGCGGTGGTGGCGGAATCGTACGGGCTGCTGATGACGCTGACGCCTTTGGCCTTGGCGAGTTCGACGATCTCGGGCTCGACCTCGAGGTTGCTCGTGATGACGAGCGCGCGGATGCCAAGTTCGATCGAACGTTTCTGGATGTCGCGGCGATCACCGACGATGATGATGGACTGGCTGGCGGGGATTTTCTCGCGCTCCGAGATGCTCCAGAACGAGTGGATGTCCATCGTGCCGAGTCGCACATAGAACTCCTCGGTCTTGCGCTCGCCGACCAGGTGCAGTGGACGCGCCCGCAATGCGCGCGAGATGTTGGCGAGCGAGGTGTTGACCTGGCGCATGAGGCGCGGCTCGTTGACGCGGGGGATGAAAACGCTGCCGAGGGCGGCGAGCGAAACGGTGCCGACGATGCCCTTGCGCGGCGCGGTGACGGGCAGAAGCCGGATGTCGTGGCGGTCGATCAACTCGAGCGCCTCCGCGCACGTCGCGGTTTCGTTCACGGCAATGACGTTCGCGGCCATGAGGTCGCGCACCCGCGGGCTCACGTCGCTCAGGTAGAGCGGGAGGGGCTGGTGAAAGCGTCCCAAGATCGTATCGATGCGCGCGTTGGAATTGCCGCAGCGCGCCGCGACGTAGCCGGTTTCCCCGCGTTGTTCCTTGAACGCAGCATACGCGATCGCGGAGCAAATGGCATCGGCGTCGGGATTTTTATGCCCGACGATATACGTCGAGCCTTCGGGGCGATTGGGTGGAGTGGCAACGGGCAGCATACGAGCCGGGCACGTTGAAGGTCGCAGCGCGCGGGGGGAAGCGGGAAAATCCGGAATTCTTGGGTTTGAAACGGTGCCAGTGGGGGCGGGATCGCTGGGCGCCGCGCCGAGTCTGTCCGCGAACGGCGTTGTCGTCGGTCCCGCCCTCCTGGCCGAGCTTTAGGGTCCCGCTTCGGCGGGGGTTCCGTTGGCCGTGCCGACTCCGCCGCTGGCGGTGGCGTAGACCCGCGAGGGCCCGCCGAGCGGCAGGGCTTGGAGGACATTGCTGACGAGCTGGCCGGAGCTGTTGGAAACGAATTTTTGGGAAACGTCGGAGTAGAACGCCACGTTGCCACCGATGAAGGCGACGTAACCCCCGGTGTCTTTATATACACCCTTGGCGGCATCCCAGGTGCCGGCCGCGGTCAGGCCGCGGGTGAAGGCGATCGGTGTCGTGGCGGGATCACCCATTTTCAGGCCGCCAACAAATTCCCAGCTCAGCGCCGCGTTCGCGACGAACGTCGGGTCGAGGCTGCGCCGCGCGGCGTCGGTTTTTGCGATCACCGCATCTGGATAAGCCCCGTTGAAAAGCGGATCGTTCTTCGCGAAATAAAACGAAGCGTCGTTCAGCATGCCGTTGCGCGCCAGGATCGCGGGCCAGAGATAAGCGGGCGAGGGGGCGTTGATCAGGCCTTGGGCCTGGAGCACGGCGGGGTCGGGGAGGCGGTCGTTGTTATCGCTCGCATAAATCATCGCGGCCTTCGCGATCTCGCGGAGATTGTTGGCGTCGACGGTGCGCTGCGCCTTTTCGCGGACGGTGCCGACGGTGGGAATAATGATGGCCGCGAGAATCCCGATGATCGCGATCACCGTCAGGAGTTCGATCAGCGTGAAGCCCGCGCGTGGGGGGTAATTTGAATTTTTCATTTGGGATTGGTTTTCCCCCAGCGTTTGGCTTGGAAAATTTCGCACAAGCGGAAATACGGGGCAGGACTGGACAAGCCTTTGCGATCTCTCCTAGCGTGCCCCTGCCATGAAAATCTATCTGGATGGAAAATTCGTCGACGACGCTGACGCCAAGATCTCCGTGTTTGACCACGGTCTGCTCTATGGCGACGGGGTATTCGAAGGCATCCGCCTTTACGGCGGAAATATTTTCCGTCTCGACGAGCACTTGGAGCGCCTCGAGTACTCCGCCAAGGCGATCATGCTGAAGCTGCCGCTTTCGCGGAAGGAAATCAGCGACGTCACGTGCGAAACCTGCCGCCAGAACAACCTGACCGACGCCTACATCCGCCTCGTGGTCACCCGCGGAGTGGGCGACCTGGGCCTGGCGCCGTGGCTCTGCCCCAAGCCCTCGATGTTCGTCATCGCGAGCAAGATCGCGCTTTACCCGAAGGAGCATTACGACAACGGCCTCGCGATCGTCACCGTGCCGACGCGCCGCATCAATCCCGCTGCGCTGCCGCCGACGATCAAGTCGCTGAACTACCTGAACAACATCCTCGGCAAGATCGAGGCGAAGCAGTTTGGCGCGCTCGAGGCGATCATGCTCAACGACCAGGGTTACATCGCCGAGTGCACCGCGGATAATATTTTCATTGTGCACAAGGGCGAACTCATCACGCCTGCGTCGTCCCAAGGCGCGCTCAAGGGCATCACGCGTTCGGCGATTTTCTCCATCGCGGAGGAACTCGGCATCAAGATTCGCGAGATGGACATGACGCGTTACGACGTGTGGGTGGCCGACGAATGCTTCCTGACCGGTTCCGGCGCCGAGGTGATTCCCGTGGTAAAGCTCGACGGCCGCGAAATCGGCGCGGGCAAGCCCGGTGAGATCACGCAGAAAGTGCTCGCCGCCTTCCGTCGTCGCGTGCTGGTCGAGGGCACCCGCATCTGATTCTGAGGCGCGCAGCGCGGGTCAGGTAAATTTACGAGGGACGATGCCGGGATGCGCGGCGCCTGGTTGCGTGCTGCGCTCCGTTGCGCGCCACGGCAACCAAGTCCGCCCAAATCAGAGTTCCGAATGAATTTGGCCTCCGCGAATTCGCGCTACGTAAATCTCCACGCCGGCGTTTTGAAAATTCTTCCTTTGGAATTCGCCCCTCGCAAATCGTGCCACCGTTGACGCTGTTTCCTGTTCCCGCTCCGTCCGATTTTGACCCCGGCGCTTGCCAGCCAGCACGTCTGTGGCATGATGCTTGCAGTTAACTTTCACCTCTTCTCATGGCCAACCCGCTTAAATGCGATCTCTGCTCAAAACCTGCCACCGTTCACCTCACCCAGATTGTGAACAACAAGGTGCACAAGGTGGATCTGTGCGAGGAATGCGCGCAGGCCAAGGGCGTGACTGACCCCAGCGGTTTTTCGTTGGCGGACCTGCTGCTGAAAGCATCGCTCAACCCGGAGCCGTCCGCGGCCGGCGTGCGCTGTGAACAGTGCGGGTTCACCCAGAATGATTTCAAGAAGCAGGGGCGTTTTGGATGCCCGGCTTGCTACAATGCCTTTGGCGCGATCGTCGAGCCGATGCTCGACACCATGCACAAGGGAACCGCCCATACCGGCAAAGTGCCCCAGAAGGCGCTGGCCCGGAAATCGCTTTATGATCGGCTGACGAAACTCGAACTCGACCTCACCGAGGCCATCAAGTCCGAACGCTACGAAGACGCCGCACGCACCCGCGATGAAATCAACCAAGTCAAACATGCCGTCGGGCAAAAGCCGACGAGTTGAACCCATGACAATTGCTTCGCTCATCGATACGCCGTCCGAGCTGACCGATGCCGCGAGCAGCAAGACCGCCATCGTCCTGATGACGCGGGTGCGCCTTGCGCGCAACCTGGCGGGCAATGTGTTCCCGGGCTGGGCCAAACCCGCGCAGCGCGAGGAAATCCTCAACGCCTGCCGCGAGGCCGTGGCCGCGATGACGCCGCTCAAGCGCAGCCTGAGCATCAACGTCGAGGAGCTTTCCGAACTCGAGAAGCAGATCCTCGTCGAACGCCATCTCATCAGCCGCGAACTCAGCGGCGCGAAGGCCGGCGCGGGCGTCGTCATCAGCAAGGACCAGACAGTTTCGGTGATGATCAACGAAGAGGATCACCTCCGCATCCAGGTTTTGCGCTCGGGCTTCCAACTGAAGAAAACCTGGAGCGCGATCAACGAGCTCGATAGCGCGCTCGAGGACCGCCTCGATTACGCGTATTCACCGACGCTCGGTTATCTCACCGCTTGCCCGACCAATCTCGGCACCGGGATGCGCGCCTCGGCGATGATGCACCTGCCGGCGCTCGTGATCGGCAGCCAGATGGAAAAAGTCGTCCGCGCCGTCAACCAGCTCGGCATGGTGGTGCGCGGGTTGTTCGGCGAAGGCTCCGACGCGAGCGGCAGCATCTTCCAGATTTCCAACCAGACGACCCTCGGCGAATCCGAGGAGGAAATCATCAAACGCCTCGGCAGCGTGCTCAATTCGATCATCGAGCATGAATTGAACGCGCGGCAGAAGCTGATGGAAGCCGATGCGGGCAAGCTGTTCGACAAGATCGGCCGCGCCTACGGCATCCTCCAGAATGGGCACGTCCTCAGCACGACCGAGGCGATGAACCTGCTTTCGCTTATTCGGCTCGGCGTCGACCTCGGCGTATTTCCCGATGCGCACCGCTGCGTGATTGACCGCCTTTTTATCGAAGCCCAACCCGGACACCTCCAGCACTCCCAACGCGGCGAGCTTGAAGCCGGCCAACGCGATCTCCTCCGCGCCACCCGGCTCCGGGGTGAGTTTGCAAATTTCACGAAACCCAACTTCACTTTGTCCTCAGACGGACCGAATTAAATCCTACTTACCACGCCTATGTCCCAGGAGCCCATGAACAACTTCACTCCCCGTGCGCAGCAAGTCCTCGCGCTTGCTCGGAAGGAAGCTGATCGCTTCCACCACAACTATGTGGGCACGGAGCATATCCTCCTCGGCTTGATCAAGCTCGGGCAGGGTGTCGCGGTCAGCGTGCTCCAGAAAATGGGGCTCGACCTGGAGACTGTTCGCGCCGCCGTCGAAAAACAGGTCGGCACCGGGCAGGAAACCAAGACCCAGGGGAGCATTCCTTACACGCCGCGCGTCAAAAAGGTCCTCGCCCTCGCGGGCAAGGAAGCGAAGACGCTCAACCACTCTTATGTCGGCACCGAGCACATTCTCCTCGGCCTCCTCCGCGAAGGCGAAGGCGTCGCCGCCCGCGTGTTGAAGTCCCTCGACATCGACATCGAGCGCACGCGCAACGAGATCCTCCGCGAGCTCGACCCGCAGTTCTCCGCCGGCGAGCAGGGTGGGAGCGAGGAAGCCGCCGCAGGCAACCCGCAGCGCAGTTCGTCCACGCAGCCTGAAGACAAGAAGGAGGTTAAGACTCCCGCGCTCAAGGCGTTCGGCCGCGACCTCACCGAGCTCGCGCGCAAGAGCGAGATGGACCCGGTCATCGGGCGGAAAAACGAAATCCGCCGCGTCATCCAGATCCTCTGCCGCCGCACCAAGAACAATCCCGTCCTCATCGGCGAAGCCGGCGTGGGCAAGACCGCCATCGTCGAGGGCCTCGCCCAGGAAATCGCCTCGGGCAACGTCCCGGAAATCCTCGCCGACAAGAAGGTCATCACCCTCGATCTCGCCCTCATGGTCGCCGGCACCAAGTACCGCGGCCAGTTCGAGGAGCGCATCAAGGCGGTCATGGATGAGATCAAGCGCGCGAAGAACATCATCCTCTTCATCGACGAGCTCCACACCATCGTCGGTGCCGGCGCCGCCGAAGGCGCGATGGACGCCTCCAACATCTTCAAGCCCGCGCTTTCTCGCGGCGAACTCCAGTGCGTCGGTGCCACCACGCTCAACGAGTACCGCAAGTACATCGAGAAGGACTCCGCCCTCGATCGCCGCTTCCAATCGGTGAAGGTCGAGGCCCCGTCCGTCGACGACACCATCCTCATCCTCAAGGGCATCCGCTCGAAGTATGAGGATCACCACAAGGCCACTTTCAGCGACAAGTCGCTCGAGGCGGCGGCGAAGCTCTCCGATCGTTATATCACCGGTCGTTTTCTGCCCGACAAGGCCATCGACGTCATGGACGAAGCCGGCTCTCGCGCCCGCATTGGGGCGTTGAGCCGCCCGCCCGAGGTCGAGAACATGACCAAGGAAATCGAGGCCGTGTGCGCCCAGAAGGAAAAAGCGATCGCCGAACAGCATTTCGAAGAAGCCGCCAAGTATCGCGACCAGGAAAAGCAGCTCCGCGCGAAACAGGAGCAGGTTACCGAGGACTGGAAGAAGGCCCGCGAGGAAAAACGCGTCGCCATCGATGAAACCCTGATGATGCAGGTCGTCGCCGACTGGACGGGCATTCCGCTCAACCGCATGGAAAAGAAGGAGAGCGAGAAGCTCCTTTCCATGGAGGCCGAGCTCCAGAAATCCGTCATCGGCCAGGATATCGCCTGCAGTGCCGTCGCCCGTGCGCTCCGTCGCTCGCGCGCCGACCTCAAGGACCCGCGCCGCCCGATCGGTTCGTTCATGTTTGTCGGCCCGACCGGCGTCGGCAAGACGATGCTGGCCAAGCAGCTCGCCGCCCAGATGTTCGGCAACCAGGACGCGATCATCCAGATCGACATGTCGGAATACATGGAGAAGTTCGCCGTTTCCCGGTTGGTCGGCTCGCCTCCGGGCTATGTCGGCTACGACGAAGGCGGCCAGCTCACCGAGGCCGTGCGCCGCAAGCCGTACGCCGTGGTGCTCTTCGACGAAGTCGAGAAGGCCCATCCGGATGTGATCCAAATCCTCCTGCAGATCCTCGAGGACGGTCGCCTGACGGATTCGCTGGGCCGCTCGGTGGATTTCCGGAATACGATCATCATCATGACCAGCAACGTCGGTGCGCAGCTCCTGCAGCGTCAGACGTCGATGGGCTTCGCCGCCGCCGCGTTGAACTTCAACGATGCGGAGAAGATGCGCGAGAAGGTGCTCGAGGAAGCCAAGCGGGTTTTCAAACCCGAGTTCCTCAACCGCATTTCCGACATCATCTTCTTCCGGCCGCTCGATCGCGCGGACCTGACGAAGATCGTCGAACTCGAAACCGCGAATTTCGCGAAACGCATCTCGGAGCGGAAGATCGACCTGACCTTCACGGCCACGGCCAAGGAACTGCTCATCGAGAAGGGCTACGACGAAAAATACGGCGCGCGTCCGCTGCGCCGTGCGGTCGAGCACTACCTCGAGGACCCGCTGGCCGAGGCCATCCTGCGCGGCGACGTCAAGGACGGCGAACCCGTCACCGTCGATCGCGAGGGCGAGAGACTGATCTTCAAGCAAAAGACGACCACCGCCGACACCGGCGTGGCGCCCTAAAAAAACAGCGGCCAACCGCCGCCTAACGAAAGCCCCGGCTCCTCAAAAGAGCCGGGGTTTTTTGTGCGCGCGTTTCTGCCGACGGACGTTTTTAACCGCGCATGGACGCGAATCGGGACTGCGCTGCTTGAGTGCTACGAGCGAGTGGTGGGGCACGTTGCTAACGCGCATTCGTCTCCGTCTACGTTTAATTGCGGGCCGAATCGCTTGCGCGCTTAGTCCGTGTTGATCAGCGCAAATTCAACCGCGCCGGAGCAGGCGGGTGCCTGCGCTGCCTCGACTCAATCTTCCGCCGGTTTTTCCTGCAGCACTTCCAGCGCCGAGAGCGTCGCGGCGTGGCGCGACTCCAGGCCGAGCTTCCGGAAAATATTCTCGACGTGCTTGTGCACGGTGCGAACCGCCGCGCCGAGGATGATGGCGATGTCCGGGTTGCTCTTGCCCTGGGCGATCCAGTACAGGACCTCCGATTCGCGCGCGGTCAGGCCGAGTCGCATCAGCGCCGCCGGGCCGGGCGCCGCGCGTTTCTCCTCGAGCAGGAGCAGGGTGAAGTCATTTCCGTTCGCAGCCCCGAAATGGCGGACGGTGAGCGGCGAGTCCGCTGCCTCCAACCCCGCCGGCAGCGTTCCGGCATAATTGGGAAAATGCCGGTGCAGCAGGGTCTCGGCGCGACGCGTGGCAAAGGTCACTTTCCGGGCCGCGTCGAAGAGCAGCACCGCGCGGTCGAGCGATTGGCTGAGCTGGTTCTCGGCTTCCACGCGCATCGCGAGTTCGTCTTCCAGCGAGCGGCGCAGTGCGCGGATCTGCAGATGCGCCGTGACGCGCGCGAGCACTTCCGGCGGATGCACGGGCTTCGTGATGTAATCGACCGCGCCGGCGTCAAAGGCGCGGAGTTTCTGGCCAGGTTCTTCCACCGCGGTGATGAACAGCACCGGGATGTCCGCACACTCCGCGCGCTGCTTCAGGCGCCGACAGGTCGCCAGCCCGTCCATGCCCGGCATGACGAAATCCAGCAGGATCAAGTCCGGTGTCGTGTGCACGAGCAGGTCCAGTGCACTCCGGCCGCTTTCGGCCACGAGGACTTCGTGACCCGCGCCACTCAGCGTGTCGATCAGCAGCGAAAGATTCGCGGGCGTGTCGTCGACGATCAAAATGCGGGCAGCGGGCGAGGTCATGGGTTGGGACGGGTTTTTGAAAGCTGCTGCTCGACCACCTCGCGGATGCGTTCCATGCGGTATTCCTTCGCGAGGAGGATCAGCGTGTCGGCGAACGGGTCGCCGCGCAGCAATTCGAGTTGGCGAACCAGCTGGGCGATTTCGCCCCGGCGTGCGACGGCCAGCAACGCCACCAGCGTCGCCGTCGGCAGCTGCGTTGAGTCGCTTTCAAACGGATTTCTCGAAGAGCGCGGCGAAATGCGCGCGATGTCGCCGATCCATTCCAGGTGCAGCGCCAGCCCGAGCCGGGCCAGAAGGTCGTCCTCGCGGAAAGGCTTTGGGAGGAAGTCATCACATCCGGCGGCAAAGGCTTTTTCCCGGCTGAAGGACAACACCGACGCTGACATCGCGATCAGCTTCAGGCGCTCGCCTCCGGGGCGCGCCCGCAACCGGCGCGCGAGTTCCAACCCGTCGAAGTCCGGCATCCGGAGATCGAGGAAGATGAGGTCCGGCATGACCT
This sequence comes from Verrucomicrobiota bacterium, assembly GCA_028293545.1. GTDB lineage: Bacteria > Verrucomicrobiota > Verrucomicrobiia > Opitutales > Opitutaceae > Opi-474. Next base: position 77,082 of record JAQGOP010000035.1, read on the forward strand.
GCGGGACAACCGCGAGCGCCTCGGTGCCGCTGGCCGCCTCGCTCATTTCAAATCCCATTGGCTCGAGCAGGTCGCGGAGGACATGCCGGTTCGTCGCGACGTCGTCGACCACCAGCAGGCGCCGCCGGCGCCCGTGGTAACCCGTGATGATGCTGGCCGTGCTCCGCGGTTCGGCAGCGTCGCTGCTGATCGTTGGGAGCCGGACGGTGAAAAAGAAACGGCTGCCCAGGCCCGGATGGCTTTCGACCTCCAGCTTTCCATCCATCAGCTGCACGATGCGCTGGCTGATCGCGAGGCCGAGGCCGCTGCCGGGTTCCGGGGGTCGTCCATCCGCCGCCTGTTGGAAAGGCTGGAACAGCCGCGCGAGGTCCGCCGCGCTGATCCCGGCGCCGGTGTCGACGACGCTGAACTCCACCAACTCGGGGCCGGCCGGACGAATTTCAAGGCGCACGCTGCCCGCCGCCGTGAATTTCGCCGCGTTGCTCAGCAGGTTGTCGACGACCTGGCGCAGCTTCAACGGGTCGCCGAGCACCCTTTCGGGCAGGTCGTGCGCGGGCGCGAAATTGAACTCGAGGCCCTTCTGCTCGAATCGCTGGCTCGAGGCGGCGGCGATGTCGCGCAGCAGGTCGGGCAGGCGAAACGCCGTCGTGATCAATTCCATCTTCCCCGCTTCGATCTTCGAAAAATCGAGCACTTCGTTGATCATCCGCAGCAGGTGCTCCCCGCTGGTCTGGACAATTCGCAGGCGCTCGAGGTTCTTCGGCGAGAGGTCGCGGTCCTTCATCAGCACCTGCGCATAACCGATGACGCCGTTGAGCGGGGTGCGGAGCTCGTGGCTCATGTTCGCGAGGAAATCGCTTTTCGCGCGGCTCGCGGATTCGGCCTGCTCCTTGGCCACGCCGAGTTCGGCGGTGCGCTCGGCCACGATCTTTTCCAGGCGGACCCGTTCGCGTTCGCCGTGGCGCAGGCGCCAGCGGACAATCCCCGCCACCGAGCCCGCCGCGAGCAACGCGTAGAGCGCGTAGGCGAGGTTGCTGCGCGGCCAGGGCGGCGCGACGTGGAAGATGAAACTCGCGGCCGGCCCCGGGTGCCCTTGCGGGTCCACCGCCCGCACTTCGAACGTGAATGGGCCGCGCTCGAGATTCGTGAAGCTCACATCGTTGCGGCGCGTGGGCGTGGTCCATTCCTCGTTGAAGCCCAGCAAGCGTGTTTGGAAGCGCTCGATTTCCGGCGGACGAAAATGACCGCTCGCAAACGTGATGGTGATGGGCGCGGGCGAATAATTCAGGTCGAGGTCAACCGGCCCGCCAGGCGGGAGGAGGACCGGACGCCCTTCGGCGGAAATGGCGCGGATGAGCGGAGCGTTGGCGAGGACCCGGTTGGCGAGGCGGGCGACTTCGATGCGCACCAGCCCGAGTTCGCCCTTGCCCCACACCACATCGCGGCCGTCGCGGCCCTTCTCCCAAAAAATCCGTCGCGCGCCAGAGCCCGCGAACAACGCATGGATTTCGTCGGGCATCGGCATCGGCTCGATCGTGCCGTCCTCCCGCCGCCGCAATCGCAGCAGCGGGTAGGGCACCTCCTTGTTCTTGTAATCAGTCAGGAGCCCATTGGTCCAGAGTTCGCCCGGTGCTCCGTTCGTGACCGGGTTGAGCACCATCGGCCGCGGCTCCCAGTCGGTGAGCGCCTTGTCCGCGACGAATTTCCCGGCTGCGCGGTCGTAACGGTAAAGTCCCTTGGCCGTGTCGAAGTGAATGCCGAGGCCCGTTTCCGCAATGAAGATCAGCGAATGACCGTCCGGCAGGCCGTCAGCGACGGTGAGCAGTTTCACGACCGCGTTTTTCCAATCGCCCGCGCCCGCGGGTCGCGTCGCACGATACACGCCACGACTCACGGTGCTGGCCCACAGCGTCCCGTCGGAGTCTTCCACGACATCCTCGCACTCGCCGGTGATGCCGGGGATCGGGCCTTCGTCGCGCCACGCGCCCCTGTCCATAAAAACGCCGGTGCTGGCCCCGCGGTCGGTGGCGAAAAATACGCGCGCGGGCTCTGACTTTGAACCCGACAGCGAGCGCAGTCCGTCGGGCACGGCGCTCAATAGCTCGAGCCCGTTTGGCGCGAGCCGCTGGAGGCCGGTCGCGCTGGCCAGGAGCAATCCGCCGGGATGCGAGAGAAGGGAAGTGAGGCGAACCTGGACGTCGACGCGGGGGTCGCGCTCAAAATGCGCCGGTTGCCGCGATTCGGTCGATGGCCGCAGGCGATACAAGCCGTCCGCGCTCAAATAATAGAACGCGCCTTCGTGACGGGTGAAATCCGCCGCCGCCGCGTCGGTAATGCCCGAATGCAGATGATCGAACCACGTGGCGGCGGAGCGCCAGTTGACGTGGACCGGGCCGCTATTTGTGCTCACCCACAACCCCCCGGCCCGATCTTCGGCCAGGGCGAAAACCGTCGAATGCGGCAACCCGCTTTCGCGGGAGATCTGGCGTTCGAAACTTCCGTCCGCGTTGAGCACGACGAGCCCTTCGCTTTCGGTCCCGATGGCGAGCGAGCCGTCGTTCAAGCGCCGCGCCGCGAGCAGCTGGGTGCGGGCGAAAATATCGTTCGCGCCGGTGGGCCAGGGTTCCAGGACGCCGCTGCCGTTGACGCGAAAAATTCCACGCTTCGAAAGTCCGACGAGCAGCTCACGGCCATCGACGCCGCCCGCGACGACAAATCCTCCGCTCCCGCCCGCCGCGAGCGCGGGATCGCGACTGATTTCCTGCCATTGCTCACCCTTGAATTCGTAGAGGCCTTCACCGCGCCGGTGGAGGATCAGCCGCTCGCCGGCGAGCGTGAGCCGATTCCGGAAATTTCCCGCGAGCGGCCAGGCCCGAAAGGTTTGGTCGGCGGGATGGAAGCGGAGGATGTTCTTGTCCGTCGCGAAAAAAACGTCGCCCTGCCAAACCACGACGTCGCGCACCGAGCCGAATGGCTTTGCGTCCGGCGGCACGCGATCGAGCAGGGACTTGAAAACCGGGTCCGCCGTGCCCGGCCGCGGCACCAGCCCGAGCTGCTCTTCGTCGCCGACGTAAATATCGCCGCCCACGCCCACGGCCAAGGCGCGCGTGTAGGTCAGCGGGATTTTCAGCACGCGCCAGGTCCGACCGTCGAATTCCATCAGCGCGAGCTGGTTCCCGGCATAGTACAAACCCTCGGGACTGATGAACGGCGCGTGGAACAGCGCGTGGGCCTTGTGATCGAGCCGCGAATAGCTGCGCACCAACGGCAGCCCTCGTTCGTCTTCAGCGGCAGGCAGGCGGAGCGCGAGGATGCAGCAAACAGCGGCCAGCCAGCGGGGTACAGCGCGGTCCATTGGTTAGTAAGGCAGTTCGTCGCCGCCCGGCGAAAGAGTCAACGGCGCGCCCCTCCGCCTACGCATGGTTGCGTAGGCGTGAGCGCAGCAACGGGAGACGCAATTCGCAGGTGCTTGAGGAAGAGTTCCTCCACCGCTCGGACGAAGGCCGGACTCAAACCGGGCTTGCGCCGCGCAAGCCCGCGACGTGCAGGAACGATGCGAGCGTCGGGTCGATCGTGGCGCTTTTCTTCCAACCCAGCACGAGGCGGCTTTCCGGCGCGGGGCCTTCCAAGGGTCGGAACACCACCTCCGGCGGGAGGTATCTTGCCTCGGATGGCGTCATCAGAGTCGCGCCCAGGCCGGCGCGCACGAGCCCGACGCCGTTGGCGCGAGGCCAGACTTCGTCGGCGATCCGCGGGGTTACGCCGGCGCGCGCAAAGGCCGCGAGCACGCGGTCATAAAAGCCGGAGTTGTGCATGCGCGGGAAAAGCACGAACGGCGTGGTGCCGAGGTCGCGGAGTTTGAGCTTCGAGCGCGTGGCCAGCGGATGAGTCGAAGGCAGCAGCACGCCGTTGCGCTCGCGCAACAGCAGCCGGGTTTGGAGGCCGGGCGTGGGTGAATCGGGATGGAAAAAACCGCAGCCGAGTTCGCCCGCCTGCAGCGCCGCGAGCTGCGCGGACGTCGGCGACTCGTTGAGTTCGATGCGCACGCCGGGAAACCGCGCCGTGAACGCCCGCAGGATCCCGGGCAGGACCGTCGCCATCGCGAGGCCGGTGAACGCGATGCGGACATGGCCGGACTGCCCGTTCCCCAGCGCCTGCAGTTCCCGCGGCACCGCCGCGAGCCCGCGGAGCAGGGGCTCGATGCGTTCCAGGAGCAGGCGCCCGGCCGGGGTGAGTTCCGCGCCGCGCCGCGTGCGGTTGAGGAGGTCGACGCCCAGCGCCTCCTCCAGTTGTGCCAGGGCCCGGCTGAGCGCGGGCTGGGCGACCGAGAGGGTTTCCGCGGCCCGGCGGAAATGAAGCTGGCGCGCGACCTCGCGAAAGTAAACGAGGTGGCGAAGTTCAAACGGGTACTGATACTCGCGCGGCATCACCGGCAGCGAATAAAGTATTTCCCGGCATGGCAACCCTCTGGTACGCTGCGCGTGTTTCCCATGGCTAAATCCCTTTTCCAAAAAGTCTGGGACGCCCACAGCGTCCGCCAGCTGGCCAACGGCCAGACCCAGCTCCTCATCGGCACGCACCTCATCCATGAGGTCACCAGCCCGCAGGCCTTCGGCATGCTGCGCGACCTCGGCCTGCCCGTCGCGATGCCGCACCGCACCTTCGCCACCGTCGACCACATCGTGCCGACCGACCAGCGCAGCGAGCCGTTCAGCGACCCGCTTGCCGATGCGATGATCAAAGAGCTGCGGAAGAACTGCGCCGCCCACGGCATCACCTACTTCGATCTCGCCTCGGGCCGGCAGGGCATCGTGCACATGGTCGGACCCGAGCAGGGGATCACCCAGCCCGGCACCACGATCGCGTGCGGCGATTCGCACACGAGCACGCACGGTGCGTTTGGCGCGATTGCGCTGGGCATCGGGACGAGCCAGGTGCGCGACGTGCTCGCGACGCAGACGATCGCCCTCGGGCCGCTCAAGGTCCGCCGCATCAATGTCGAGGGCCAGCTGCGCCCGGGCGTGTATGCGAAGGACGTCATTCTCCACATTATCCGCACGCTCGGGGTCAACGGCGGCACGGGTTTTGCCTATGAATACGCCGGCGCCGTCTTCGACCGGTTCTCAATGGAAGAGCGCATGACGGTCTGCAACATGTCGATCGAGGGCGGGGCACGCGTGGGTTACGTCAATCCCGACGACACCACCTTCAATTATCTCAAGGGCCGGCCCTATGCGCCGCCGGCCGCGGCTTGGGAATCCGCGGTGACGCGCTGGCGCTCGATGGCGAGCGATGCCGGCTGCCACTACGACGACGTGGTCACGATCCAGGGCGCGGAGATCCCGCCGACGGTCACGTGGGGCATCAATCCGGGGCAGGGGATCGCGATCACGGAAACCATTCCCGACCCGGCGAAGGCCACGGCGGTTGACGAGCGCGCCTCGATCGAGGAAGCGCTCGCTTACATGAAGCTGCGCGCGGGTGCGCCGATCCAAGGCACCAAGATCGACGTGGCGTTCCTCGGCAGCTGCACCAACGCGCGCCTATCCGACTTCAAGGAAGTCGCGAAGTACCTCAAGGGCCACCGCGTCGCTCCCGGCGTCAAGGCGATCGCCGTCCCGGGTTCCCAACTCGTGAGCCAGGCCTGCGCCGAACTCGGCATCGACCGGGTTTTCCGCGAGGCAGGGTTTGAATGGCGCGAGGCGGGTTGCTCGATGTGCCTGGCGATGAATCCCGACAAGCTCGTGGGCGACCAGCTCTGCGCAAGTTCGTCGAATCGCAATTTCAAGGGTCGCCAGGGCAGCCCCACGGGCCGAACGCTCCTGATGAGCCCCTTGATGGTCGCCGCCGCCGCCGTCGCCGGCTCCGTCGCGGATGCGCGCGAAGTCTTCGGCGTGACGCAATGAGCCGGGCGGCGAAATTTCCTCACCAAATTCAAGTACGGCCCCTCGCGCCACGTCATCCATGCCCTTAGCAAAAATCTCCACCATCACCGGCCGCGGCCTGCCGATTCCCGGGAACGACATCGATACCGACCGGATCATTCCGGCGCGCTTCCTCAAGGCGGTGACTTTCGACGGTCTCGGCGAGGGCCTGTTCTACGACGCCCGCAAGGCGGTGCCGGCCGGGCAGGTTCACCCGCTCGACGACCCGCGTTACCGCGGGGCCGCGATCCTGCTGAGCGGCGCGAACTTCGGCTGCGGCAGTTCGCGCGAGCATGCGCCGCAGGCGATCCAGAAATTCGGCTTCAAAGCCGTGGTGGCCGAGAACTACGCCGAGATCTTTTTCGGCAACTCGACGACGATCGGCCTGGCCTGCGTGAGCGCGGAGCGTTCCGACATCGCGCGGATCGCCGCGGCCGTGGAGACGAACCCCGCGGTTGAGATCACGATTGATCTTTCAGCGCGGGAGATTCGGTTTGGCGCGGAAAAGGTTCCCCTGGCGATGCGGGACTCGGCGCGCGATGCGCTGGTCAACGGCCGCTGGGATTCGATCGGCGAGCTGCTGGATGGACGGGAAGCGGTGGCGGCCACGGCTGCCCGCTTGCCTTATCTCGCTGCCCCACACAAATAAACTGAACCTTTTCGACCGCTCAGGCGTCTGACGGCGTACTCTACCTATATATGTTTATTGCCATGATCGAAGTGTTCAAGGGCGCGGGCATCCTGATTTATCCGCTCGGCCTTTGCTCCGCTGTCGCGGTGTTCATTATTTTTGAGCGGGCCTTCGCGTTGCGCCAAACCGCCGTCATGCCGCACGACTTGGTGGACTCGGTGGTGGCCGGCAAGCCGCTCGTCGGCGGCAAACACTCGGTGCTGGCCCGCATCGTGGACTTTGCGCAGGAGCACAAAAACGACGACGACGCGGTGAAGGCTTTCGCCCGCCTCGAGATCAATCGCATGGAGCGGGGCATTCCCTATCTCGACATCATTTACGCCGCCGCGCCGCTGATCGGGTTGACCGGCACGGTGACGGGACTGCTCCAGGTTTTTTCGCAGATCGCACCCGAGACGGGGTTGCCCGACCCGGCCAGTTTCACCAAGGGCGTGGCGCTCGCGCTGTCGGCGACGGTCATCGGCTTGACGATCGCGATCCCGTCGCTCGTCGGCAGCGGGTACCTCCAGCGGAAGATCGAGAACTACGCGGCGCAGCTCGACGTGCTGCTCGAGCGCATCCTGAAGAGCGGGCGGATATGAGCAGCCTTTACCAGAAGCGCCGGAAGCGGCCCGAGATGAATCTCGTGCCCTTGATCGACGTGCTGGTCATGTTGATTTTTTTCGCATTCGTCACGATGCAGTTCAAATCCGCCGCGACGCTCAACATCACGCTCCCGAAAGTCGAAACCGCGGGCAAAAACGAATTCAAGGGCACGGTCACGCTCGGCATCGACAAGGACGGCGTCGTCTCCTTCAACGGGAAACAGGTGTCCGACGGCGACCTGATTACGCTCCTCCAGCGCGTGCACGACGTGAACAAGGACATCCCGGTGCTGATCAAGGCCGACGAGACGACACAGCTGAAGAAACTGGCGTTCGTCATGGATGCGTGCCGGAAGACCGGCCTCAATAAATTCAGCCTGCAGAGCCGATAGGTTTTCGCGCGGCGAGAAAACCTGAGACCCAAGCCGGAATTCCGTTTTATGGTTTCCCGGAATCCGTGACGCAGGGCGCCGATTTTTTTATTTAAGCTCGATGCGCGGCGTCCTCCTGCCTTCACATCAGGTTTTCGCGTGGCGCAACAACCTATGAAAATCGTGATTACCGGGGTGACCCGCGGGCTGGGCCGGGCTTTGGCGGAGGAATTTATTCGCGGCGGGCACACCGTCCTGGGCTGTGGCCGCGGCGGCGAAGCGGTGTTCGACCTGAGGATGACCCACCAGGCACCGCACGATTTCTCGGTGGTGGATGTCTCGCTCGATAGCAAAGTCGCGCTCTGGGCTGCGAAGGTGCTGGAGGCCGGCAGCCCGCCCGACCTGCTTATCAACAACGCCGGGCTCATGAACCGGCTTTCACCGCTCTGGGAGCAGGACGACCGCGAGTTCACCAAGATCGTCGACGCCAACCTGCGCGGCGTGGCCAATGTCATTCGCCATTTTGTGCCGGCGATGGTCGCGGCGAAGAAAGGCGTGATCGTCAACCTGAGTTCCGGGTGGGGTCGAGGTGCCTCGGCCAACGTGGCGCCGTATTGTGCGACCAAGTTTGCGATCGAGGGATTGACGAAGGCGCTGGCGGCGGAATTACCCGCGGGCATGGCCGCCGTGCCCTTGAACCCTGGCGCGATCGACACGGAGATGTTGCGCCAGGTGCGGTCGGACGGCGCCGCGGCCTCCCCGAAACCGGCGGCTTGGGCGAAGGTGGCGGCGCCTTTCATCCTGGGACTGGGCCCCGAGCACAACGGGCAGTCACTGTCCGTGGGCAACCTCGAGGAGTAGGAGACGAGCGCTCAGCCGCCCTTCATCTCGACGTACAAGGCTTCGACCTTGGTGCGCGCCCACGGCGTCTTGCGCAGGAACTTGAGGCTCGATGAAACGCTCGGGTCGAAATTGAAGCAGCGGATGTCGATCCGCTGGCCGAGCTCCGCCCATCCGTAATATTCGGAGAGTTCGGTCAGGATCTTTTCAAGCGTCACGCCGTGGAGCGGATCGTTGGACGAATGCGGCATGGGGCTATTCGTGCGGGCTGGGGAAACGAAGACGAACCCATAAATGCGGCCCGGGGGGCGGCCGCAGGATGGGACTCGTCAAAGCCCCGGGTTCCGGCTCAGCCTGCGGTGTCCCAACCGGAACAACGCGCATCCTGCCGAGTCAGCTTTTTCTCGTCATGAAAACACCGAAAGCCCGAACCAAGACCGCACCGCGTAAAAAGCCCCAGGCCGAGCTTGCGGCGAAATTGGCGAAGGCCAGAGCGCAGGCCGAAGCGGCCCGCGACGAGGCGAAGGTCGCGCGGGGCGAATTCAAGCGGATCCGCAAGGCGCACCGCGCCGCAAAAAAAGCGGCCAAGGCCGCGCGTCGCGACTACAAGGAGCTCAAAAAAACCCTCGCGGCCGTGAAAGCGCGCCAGGCGAAGAAACGCTCTGCGATCAAACTTAACCCGATTTCGTCCAGAAACCCGGCCCCGGCTCGCGCGGCCGCAAACCCGGCGGTCGCTCCCACGCCGGCACCCAGTTCTCCCGCGCCGGCGCAGGCCGTGATCGAAAAAGTCGCGCCCGACGCGCCGCCGCCCGACGAAACCGCTCCGCCCGAAACCCGTCCCGAGGCGTAGCGCCGTTTTCCCACCGGCTCGTTGCGTCCCAACCAAAAACGCCGGGGCCATCGGTCCGTCAGTGAGGCATTCGGAGCGCACGCTTCACTCGGAAGCGGATCGGTGACACCGCGCGACTGTTGGCTTCAGGTGACATTGTAAAACCGCGAGGCTAATGCGTTCGGACACATCTTCTGATATGCGGATTGAACCGGCGCGAATTTGTTGTCCTTGTTGCCGCGATGGAGAGCGCTACTACCCACGATGTCGTGAAGGAGCCTGCGGGCGACTTGATCCATCGGCTCGCTGAACTCAACGACGTCGGCATCGCGCTGTCGCAGGAAAAGAATATCGACCGCCTGCTCGAGACCATCCTCGTCGCCGCGATGAAGATCACCCATGCCGACGGGGGAACGCTCTATCGGCGGCCGGCGACGAACAAGAACACGCTCAACTTTGAAATCGTCCGGACTGACTCGCTGAAAATCGCGCTGGGCGGGACGACGGGCAAGGACGTGCCGTTCGAACCGATTTCCCTGCTCGACTCCTCGGGCCGCGAGAACACGTCGACCGTCGCGGCCTATGCCGTGCTGAAGGACCAGACGGTTTCCGTCGCGGACGCCTATCGCGGCGATGAAGGTTTCGATTTTTCCGGCACGAAGATCTTCGACAAGCGCAACGGCTATCGCTCGCAGTCGTTCCTCGCGGTGCCGATGAAGAATCACGAGGGTGAAATCATCGGCGTGCTCCAGCTGATCAACGCCCGCAATCGCGCGAGCGGGAAGATCCATCCTTTCAGCGCGACGGACCAGCGCCTGGCGGAGTCGCTCGCATCGCAGGCCGCGGTCGCGCTGACGAACCGGTTGCTCATGGTCCAGCTCGAGGATCTGTTTGAGTCGTTCATCAAGCTCATCAACCGCGCGATCGACGACAAATCGGCGTACACCGGCGGCCATTGCCTGCGCGTGCCGGCGCTGACCATGATGCTCGCCGAAGCCGTCCACAACGCGAGCAAGGGTCCCTTGGTCGGCTGGTCGTTAACCGACCAGGATCGCTACGAGATCCGCATCGCGGCGCTGCTCCACGACTGCGGCAAGGTGACCACGCCGGTGCACGTGGTCGACAAGGCGACGAAGTTGCAGACGATTTTTGACCGGATCGAGTTGGTCGAGGCGCGCTTCGAAATCATCAAACGCGACGCGGAGATCAAGGCGTTGCGGGCGAAGTCCGCGGCGGTTTCGGAGGCGGATGCGGCCGTGATCGAGGAGGAGTTTCACCTGCGGCTCCGGGAGATCGACGGTGATCGTCGTTTCCTGCGCGTGTGCAATGTCGGTGGCGAGACGATGAAGACCACGGATCGCGACCGGGTGCAGGCGATCTCGAAAAAATACCGCTGGAAAACGGCGCACGGGGAATTGGCGGATCTGCTGACGCCCGATGAAATCGAGAACCTGACGATCTATTCCGGCACACTGAACGCGGGTGAGCGCCGCATCATCAATCACCACGTGGACATTTCGATCCAGATGCTCGAATCGCTGCCGTGGCCGCGCCACCTGCAGCGCGTGCCCGAGTACGCCGGCGCGCATCACGAGCGCGTCGACGGCAAAGGTTATCCGCGTGGCTTGAAGCGCGAGGAAATGTCGGTGCCGGCACGGATCATGGGCATCGCCGATATTTTTGAGGCGCTGACGGCGCGGGACCGGCCCTACAAGCGGGGCAAGACGCTGACCGAATCGCTCCTGATCCTGGGACAGATGCGGCTCAACGGTCACATCGATCCCGACCTGTTCGACATCTTTGTCCGCGAGCGCGTCTACGAAAAATATGCGCGCCAATTCATGAGTTCCGACCTCGTCGACGTCGTGGATGTCGCGATGATCCCGGGCTACTCGGGAGACTAGCAATTTCGGATTGCGGATTTCGAATTGTGGATTGGTCGGAAGGGGACGCGCCCGGAGCGCGGCAGGCGAGTGATTGCGCTGGAGGTCGGTGCCGGCGTTGAGGCGCACGCCCTGGATCTCTTCCGGTTGCGCCGTTCCGTGAAGGGCTTCCGGGTGCTCGGCTTTCCGCAATCCGAAATCCGCTCGTGTTGCATCGCTGGCAGTTCAACGTGGCGCCCAACATGCCCCACGACCCCCACGAGCAGTTTGATCACGCAGTGTTGGATATCATTGAACACAGCCCGATCGGGGCGGTGCCGCACACGCCGGCTTACCAGGATGCGGTCAAACGATTGTATGCTTCGCACCAGGCTTATGCGGACGCAGACCACAAAGACGGCCACGTGACGGCGCGCTCGCTCGCGAAACTTCCGCTGTTCCATGCGAAGAATTTCGAGGAGCTGGTGAGCGGCCAGATCGCGCCGGAATCACTCGAGTCGAACGCGAGCATCTACAGCCGTTACGTGCAGTCGCTGCCGGAAGCGCGCCGCGCGAAAGCCGAGAGTCACCGCCTGGCCGTGATCGGCAAGGCTGTGCACCATCGCGCCAAGCACGGCCACGAAGCTTTCCACGACCCCGTGCATTCGCTCTTCCTCGTGCCCGGCGCGGGCCCGCACCCGGGACTGCCCGGAAATTACCTGCATGGCTCGGTGTTCCAGATGAGCGCCGACGGGAAATCGTGGGCCGTGCATGTGCACGACGGCGACGACGGCGATGCGCTCGCGCAAGCCGACAGCCTGGCCGACGCATTGGCGAAAACGCAGGAAGTGCTGGCGAGCGCACCATTTCACCTGAGTGAACTCGAGGCACTCGGATTCAAGATGAAGTGAAGAATTGGGCGCCGCGACACACGCGAAAGATTCTTCGGCACCAAAGCATCGGATTTTGAACAGAAGACAAAGAAGGTAACGAAGACGTTCTGGTCAGCAGGGTCGTTCGAGGCCCTAAACGATCCAGGTTTCGAGGGCTTCCAGTCCCACCGTCAAGGGCACGCTCGATCGCGCGAACCTGAACCGCTTCGTTACCTTCGTTGCCTTCTGTTCAAAATCCGAAGGTTTGCCCGGGTGGTATTTTTTTCGTGTGTTTCGTGTATTTCGTGGTGCCTAAAATCCGGGCGGTTCAAAGGCGAGTCGGAGATCGTGCCCGGCTTGTGGAACCACAGGTTCGTCCCTCGGTCTGTGGCGGCACCCGCTTCGCGCGGGGTTCACCTATATGTATCTCAATCCAGTGGTCGTTCTCTTCCTCGCGGTGGTCGCTTTCGTGGTGGGTTTCGGCGCCTTGGCCTCAGATGCCTCACCTTGGGCGCTGGTTCCGTTCGTTGTGCTGATCGTCGTTTTCTTCCTTTCACTCACGCAAGGCTCGAAGGCCTGAGGCGTCAGGCGGAGCGGGCTGTCCCGACGCGCTTGGCAGCATCGTCTCTGTTTCATAGCGGCTGCGCGGACGAGTCCCGCAGTTACGGGCGAGTGCGGTTTGGAAAAATTGCACCGGGAACCGCGAACGAACCGCGCCGTCCAGGGTCCATGCGACGTCGCACCCCTGCGATCAACCCAAAACTCCCATGACTGAATCAACCGATCCCGTTCCCGCAGACCCGGCTCCGACCTCCGACCGCAAGAGATCATTCGGCGCCGTCATCATCATTGTCCTGGCCATTGTCGTCGTTGTCCTGGTCGTAATGCTCGGCAACCGCGGGCGCGCCGCCAAGGCGACCGACGCAGATTTCAAGGCCCAGTTGAAACAGTCCCAGGCGGCGACGTCGCAGCTCCAGAGCCAGCTCGACGCGGAAAAGACCGCGACCGCGACAATTCAAAAACAAGCCGACGAAGCCAAGGTGGCGAGCGACCAGCTTCAGCGTCAGCTCCAGGAAGCGAAGATCGATGCGACGAAGACCCAAGCCGACCTGGAGCAGGCTCGGGCTGCCGCGGGCAAACAGAAGGACGAATTGGATGCCGCCAAGGAAGCGGCCAAGCGCGCCCAAGCCGAAGCAGACGAAGCGAAAACCCGCACGAATGGCGTGCAGTCCGAACTCGACCGGACCAAGGCCGATCTCGACAAGAGTACAGAGGCCGCGAAGAAGCAGCAGGCGCAGCTCGAGGAACTCCAGGCCCAGTTGTCGGCGGCCCAGCGGGAAATCACCGACCTGCGCGCGCCGAAATCCAAAAAGAAATAAAGGCAGCACCGCGCCTCCGACATCCTCAGGAAGCACCCGGTCCCGGTTTTGGACCGGCAGGTTTGAGCCGGCCAAAGTCCCGGCCGGAGCTGCGGCGCTCGGTGGTTAAAACGGCAAAAAAACAATTGCTGTGGCCGGGGCACTGACGAGGGCGGGGTGGGTCCATGCTGGATGAAACCATCCGAGTCCGAAACCCCGTCCAGCTCAGCCACCGGCAGCCGGAACATCCGCGCCCAACTTTCCGAACTGATCGACAACCTCAAGCGTGATGTCGAACGCATTGTCGAACCCCGTTTCGAAGCGCTCGTGGAAACCTCGGCCGAGGTGCTGAAGGGCGTGAGGACGGCCTTCGAACGCTACGATGAACATCGGGAGCGGGCCGAGCAGGCCATGACGGGCCGCCCGAAATCGAACGAGGCGCGGAACGCTCCCGCGGGCGAAAGTCCTCCGGTGAACGCTGCGGCGACACCGCCGGGCGGTTCGAAGGGGAAGACCAGTCCGGCTGCGCGCCCCGCGAACAAGCCCAACGTATCCGAGCCCGTGACACCGAAGTTGAACGCCAATCCTCCCGATCCCGATGAGGTGGCCGCGAAAAATTCGATCCTGAAAAAGGCCGCGCGGACTCCTCAGCGCTCGAAGTCACAAGGTGTCCCGCAAGTCCCCGTTCAATCTGGAAAACCAATCTGGGATAAGCCGCATTCTTCGTAGAGTTCGAATCCTCGCCCGGAGGCGGGGCGGAGACCGCACCCGACGCGCGTGATTGACGGAGCCACTCTAACATGGCACTCAAGCTGTACGGTACCCCGGAGCAACCTCCCCAGTTCTCGGTGAACCCGGCGTATCTTACCCTATGAAAGATACTGAACTCGATAGCCCGAAGAAAACTCCCGGATCGATGGTTGTGACCATTATCCTTGTCCTGGCGATATTGGCGATGGGTGTGGTTGTCTTCAACCTGGTGCGAGACAAGAAGCGCATCGCGGCCGACGCGGAAACGCAGGTGGCACAGTCCGGAGCCTCGACCGCGCAGCTGCGCACGCAGCTCGACACGGCGAATGCGGAAATCGCGACGTTGCGCAAGAACGTGGCCGACGCCAAGGCGTCCGCCGCCAAGGTCCAGGCTCAACTCGCCGACGCCCAGGGTGCGACCACCGGGCTCCAAGCCCAGATCGACGCCGCCAAGGTCGCGGCATCGGCGGCAGAATCGAAAACCGCCGAGGCGAATGCCCGCTACGGTGAGCTCGTTTCACAGAACGAGGAAAGCAAAGCCAGCAGCGCGAACTTGGCCGCGCAACTCGACGAGGCGCGCACCAATCTCGCGGCGGCCCAGAAACAGATTGAAGATAGCCGGGCGTCCATCGGGAGACTTGAGAGTCGCGCCGACCGCTTGGAAGCCGAACTCGCCGCCGCGAACAAGCCCAAGAAGAAGTAGTCTTCGATCCCGCCAGCGGGAACGCCCGGATTACGGCTAAATCCGGGCGTAAACCGTGCCGATAGTGGGGGATGGTCCGATCGTTCCACCTGCGGCTTAGCCTGCTCCTCTGCCTCCTTCCCAGCCTGGGCAGGAGCGCGGAGCGCTGGTCGCAGCTCACACTCGGGATGTCGCCGGAGGAAACGATCCTGGCCATCGGCGAGCCACTGATGCGTAACGCCGGCCGTGGGCTCGAGGTCTGGATTTACGATCATGACGCCGAAGTGCTTTTCCTCGACGGCGTGATTGGCTGGTCGACGCCCGCAGGCGGGGCATTGCCGCGCCAGACCGCGGATGTCTGGCAGGCCAACCAAGGGAAGAATGATTATCGCGCGGTGCTGCTGATGCTGCCTCCGCCGAAGCCACGCCCGGTCCCGCTGAAGAAGCGCGGCACGCGCGAGCAAGTATGGCGCCCCGCGCTGCAGCTGCTCAGGTAGTTTTGACGATCGAATCGCAGGCGGAGGGGCCGGAATTTTTTCTGCGTTACATCCATACCCGGAATCGAGTTGATCCCGGAGCAGGCGGGCCGCCTGCGCTACTTCGTTCGCGCGCCGGCGGCGGCGATGTTTTCCAGCCAGGTGATCCGGTGCTCCGTGCTGGTCGTGTGGCGCACCGGCAGCTGCTTCAACTCAAGGACATCGCCCTCGCGCACCAGCCAGCCCCAGCCGTGCGGCACCTCGTGCGGCTCGGCAATCCCGGCTTCCGTCACGAGGTAGAAAAATTCCGCGGCCTGGTATCGGCAGAGTTTGGAAAACTTCACGCACGAAACAATTTTTCGCTGGAGCGTCACCAGCTCTTTTTCCAATCCATGCAGCGTATCGTGGCGCAGGTCGCGCAGGTCGTAGCTGTCGTATTCGGCGAAGAGCGATTCCCCGCGCCGGAGGTCGGGACGATGCAGCGCGACCAGCTGGCGGAGATGAAGCAGGCGGGCGTGATGGGACGCGGCGGCGGCCTTCACGGTCGTCTCGTCCGCTTCGTCATGAAGGAAATCAGCGCGGCACTGCTTGCATTCGAATACCGCCACGACGCCCTCGGCGCGCGCGGGGTGACGCGAGGCGCCGGCCACATCGGCCCGGTAGGCGCTCCGCGGGATGCGCACTTCCTGCGCCGCAAGCGGCAGGGAATGCGCCCGCGCCCAAGCCATCGCCAGCCGCTTCAGGGTGCGGTGCGCTTCGGTTTCCCCTCGTTTCGTTTCGCTCGGTTGCATGCGGGTGCATGGAACCGATAGGCGCGAAACCGAAATAATTACACGCTGAAAATCCGCGGGATGGATTTCCCTGGGGACTTATTTCCGCTGGTCGTCCCGACGGTCATTATCGTGGTGATCGTCGTTCCGATGATCGTCGCGTGGCTGCGCGGGACGAGCCTGCGGCTTCCAGGTGCGCGGATAATTGCGCACGACCTCGGCGTGATGGCGCTCCGGCGCGTCATGAAAATCCACCCGCACTGACGGCGCGGAGGGAAAGCGATTGGCCCAAGCCTGGGGCGGCGCGGAACGACGGACCCAGGAGCGGCCATCGCGGTAGACGTATTGGTGGTGGGTGTTGCTGTAATACACCTCGTACTCGGGGTAATAAATGTAGTCGTCGTTATAGACGACGGGACCGGCTGGCGCGCTAGAAGCGTATCCAGCGGAAGCATAGCCGGAGGAAGTGCAGCCCGTGGTCGAGGCGAGCAGTCCGACGCCGACCAAGGCGGTCAGCGTGACGAGTGATCCGATATTGCGCGTGTTCATCGACCAAGAGACACGCGCGGTCGCACCTAGTTCGACGACGCCATTTCTTCGGACGCGATCACCGTGTCGGCGCGGGCGGGCGTTGCGGTTCCCATCGTTGTCTTGGGATCCCACGGCTGGTGAGCGGTGAAGACCCGCTGCCAGCGTCCGCTGCGTTGGAGGTAAATGGAGGAGATGCGCGCATGATAGGGCTGGACGTCGCCTTCGCGCTTCGCGGTGCCGCGGTAAGTCAGCGCGATGCAGTTCGGCGCGAGTTCGCGCACCGTGATATCCTGCATATGGACCTCGTCCCACGGTTTCGAATGGCCGGCCAACACCAAGGCCCGCGGCTTTTCCACGACTCCGACCGGTTCGAAGATCGTCATGCCGTCATCGGCGAACGCGTCTTGAAAATATTGGGGATTGTTGGCCTCACGCCAGAACCGCCGTTCCATTTCCACGATTTCGTCCGTTTGCTGGCTCATCCAGCTTTGACCGGGAAACTGACCCTCCGGTTCCCGTGAATCCGGCGCGCGGGCGGCGCCAAATCGGCCACCCGCGTTTAAAACCGCCAGGTGGATTTCACGGTGCAGCTGGGTGCGATGTATTCGTTGAGGCTATTGCTGGTCACGAGCTCCTGGTGTTTCGGCGCGAAAAGATTTCGGCCGGCGATCGAGAGATCCCAGTTTTTTGTGACCGCCCAGCCGAGCCGCAAGTCGGCGCTCGTGTAAGCCGGGGTAAATGGATGCGGGCGCTCGCTGGCGTGGTGAAGGATGCTGTCGAACTCGAGGTTGGCCGGGAGATCGAAGTGCGCCCCGAAGCTGACGAGATTCGTGGGGTCGTTGGCTTCCGTGTCGAACACACCCGTATAACGGCTGCCGGGCTTGGTGGAAAAATCCAGGTCGAGGTAGCGGTAGCTCAGGTTCAGGGTCAGCCAGTGGCTCGGCTGGTACATCAGCGCGACTTCCGTGCCCCTGGAGCGCGCGCGGCCCATGTTCTTGAAAGTGAAGGGGAGCGCCGCCGCGCCGACACTCTCCGTCGTGCGGATGTTGTCGTAGTCGTTATAGAAAAGAGAAATGTCGAATGTGAGGTTCTCGGTCGGCTGGCGGCGAAACCCGAGCTCGTAAGCGACGACACTCTCCGACTTGAAGTCGTCGCTCGCCTCCAGGATCACCGTGTTGCCGATCCCGAACACCAGATCCTGGTCAATGCGCACCGGGGGGCGCACCGCCCGGGAAACCGCCGCCCACATCGTGGTGTGTCGATCCGGGGTCCAGAGTCCCCGGACCGACGGATCTCCTTCAAATCCCGAGAAACTGTTGTGCTCGCCTTTGAGCCCGAGGACCAAGGCGGTGAGATTCGGGACGAGGGTGACCGTGTCCTGCACATAGAGGCCGATGGTGTGGGTCAGGCGTTTTGCCGGTTCGAGCGTAATGATGCTCAGGTGGGCGATATCGTCCCAGGAAAACGCGGAATCCATGCCGACAAGCAGGTCTTGCCGGCCCGCCACCAGGCGGTACTTGAGGGCGAGCGAGGCCGTGTCGCGCTCCTCCTCCCACGTCAACGGGATCACGCGATGCGTGTGATCGAAATAAGTCACCACATCGAACTCACTTTCGCTGCCGAGCGCACGATGCCAGTGGCCGAGGATGTTTGCCCCCGAGACCTCGGTCTGGTCGCGATCCTGCGGCAGGCCCTTGTTCGTGTATGCGTCGCCTTGGAGCGTGGCCGTGGAGTTCCCGACGACCTGGTCGATGCGAAAACCCGACTGGAAAAAATCCGTCGAAGGCTGCGCGCGCTGGCCGTTGGCGAGGTACGTCCAGTCGGTTTCCATGTATTTCGCGTAAACCCGATAGAACGTATTCTCGCCGGCCTTGCCGCCATAGCGCAGGGCGAAAAAGCCCGGGTCCTCGGAACCGGCGCCGACACTCACCAGGGAGCCCTGCGTGTCGGCGGCGGACTTCGTGAGGATTTGGATGAAGCCGTTGACCGCGAACGATCCCCAGAGGGCGCCGACGGGCCCGCGCACCACTTCGATGCGGTCGATGTCCTCGAGCATCGCGTCCTGCGCATCCCACTGCACGCCGGAGAAAAACGGCGTGAACAGGCTGCGGCCGTCCATCAGCACGGAGATTTTATTCGCGGCGAGGACATTGAAACCGCGCGTGCTCACCGCCCAGCTGCGGGCGCTGGATTGCGCGACGTCGACACCGGTGGCGAGGCGGATGGCTTCCGGGAGATTCTGCGCGGTGGAGCGGCGGATGTCGTCGTTGGTCACCACGTCGATGGCGCCGGCGGCATTCCACCAGCGCTCCTGCTGGCGCGAAAGCGTGCTGACCTCGATGTTGAGCAACTCGTCGATCGACAAGGAGCGCAGCCGGTCGACGCCGAGCACGGTCGACGATGCGATCTGCGCGTCGGTTCGGAGCATTCCCCCCCAGCAGCAGCAGGCGCAGAGTGCAGCCGCGCGCATGCCCGTGAACAGGCGACGGCGGAGCAATAATGATGGGCACACGACTGGAAATGTGTTCATCGGGCGGAGTGGTGTACTGGGGGTGCTTGCGTTCGCAGAGTTATTTTTGTCGGGAAATTATGGGCACAACGGGAACAAGCGATGAGAATGGCGCGACAAGCCGAGATTTCGGAACTCGGTGGAGGGGCACAGACTTGCCCATGCGAACCTTTCCCCGCGAAGGCAGTCCGTGAGCGCGATGGACATCCTGAATTTCCTCCAGTGGCCCGCCATGGTCGTAAGCGTGGTCGCCGCCTGGCTGGTCGCCGCGCAGTCCAAGCGGCGCCGCAGCTGGGGATTCTGGTGGTTCCTCGCGAGCAATGTGCTGTGGGTCGTATGGGGCTGGCAGGCGCACGCGTGGGCGCTGATCGCGCTGCAGGTGGCGCTGGCGACCCTCAACTTCCGCGGGCTGGCCAAGAACGAGCTGAAAAAATAACGCGTCGCGCCGCACGGGTCACTTGTCGTCGTCGGCGCCGGGACGGGTGTTCAGCAACAGCGACTCCTCATAGTCGAGCAACTGCTGGAGCGGGCGGTGCACTTCGTCGATGATCGCGCCGCTGCGCCAAAGGTCGTCGAGCGCCTCGCGCTCCGCGTGCAGCGCAGCGGAGCGGTAGTGATGGCCCGCGCTCCGACGCCGACGGGCTTTGGTCCGCGTTTCTCCCTGCGCCGAAAGCGAGGCCAGGCGCCGGTCGTATTCCTCAATCACGGCATCCAATGAGGCTTTCATTTCCTGCGTCGTCGCCGAATCGGTCATGGCGCGCAGGGTCTTGAGCCCGGCGTCGACCGCGGTGATGCGCGCGAGGAGTTCCTCCTTCGGGCGCTCTTCATCCTCGTGGATGCCCAGGACGCGGATCAGCCACGCGAGGGTGGTGCCCTGGAGCAGAAGCGTCACGGCGATGACCCCAAAGGCCAGGAAGATCACGATGTCGCGCCCCGGAAAAGGCGCGCCGTTGGGGAGCACCAGCGGGATCGAGAGCGCGGCCGCGAGTGTGACGGTGCCGCGCATGCCGGCCCAGCCGACGACGAGGACGGCGGATTTCGAGGCCCGCACCTCGGTCCGGCGGACGTTCGGAAAAGCGAATGGGATATACGTGCCGGGAAACACCCACGCGAGTCGCGCGATGATCGCGGCGCCCGCGACGGCGGCGGTGAAACCGATGAGTTGGCCGGGGGAGTAATCGCCGCTGACCGCCGCGATGATTTTCGGGAATTGCAGGCCCAACAGCACGAAAGCGATGCCGTTCAGCCAAAACAACAGGAGGTTCCAGATGGCCACGGCGCTCTGGCGGGTTTCGGCGTCCATGCGCACGGGATCGCGCCAGCCCGAGTACAGCCCGGCGGCCACGACCGCGAGGACGCCCGAGACGCCGAGGACTTCGGCCGCGAGGTAGGCGGCGAACGGCGTCATGAGCGAAAGCGTGTTTTCGATCATCGGGTCGCTCACGCGCACGTGCCGCAGGAGATCGCGGAGCTTGCCAATTCCATAGCCGACGATGAGCCCGAGCGCGAAGCCGCCGATGGCGAGCAGTGAAAACTGCAGCAGCATCGTCTTGAAGGAAAAAGTCCCGACCACGACTGCACCGAGCGCGAATTTGAACGCAACCAAGCCGGTGGCGTCGTTCATCAGGCTTTCGCCGTTGAGGATCGTGCTAAGGCGCGCCGGCACGCGCAGCCGCTCGGTGATGGCATTGACCGCCACGGCGTCGGTCGGCGACACGATCGCGCCGAGCGCAAAGGCCATCGCGAGCGGGAGTCCCGGCACGAGCCAGTAAGCCACGATGCCGACGGCAAATGTAGTGAATGCGACGAGGCCGATCGCGAGGAGCAGGATGGCGCGGCGGGCGCGGACGAATTCGCGCAGCGGCATCATCCACCCGTCGGAAAACAAAAGGGGCGGCAGGAAGCAGAGGAAGAAAAAGCCTGGATCGAGCTCCAGTTTCGGGAAGACCGGGAGGAAAGCCGCGCCGACGCCACCGAGGAGATACGTGATGGGCTCGGGCCACGGGAGCCAGCGGGCGACGATGCCCAAGGCCGCGATCAGCAGCAGGAGGACCAAGGCGTGTTCGAAGGCTTCCATGGATGCGGCGTGAGGTTGACGGCTGGTCGGCGCCGGAGGAAGTCCGAAGAAGCAGTTCGCGTTCTGGATTAGCGCGACGAAGGCGGCGCGTGTTTTCCCGAACGCGCTGAGCGGGTCAGGCTGTGTTTGATTGCGGCCGGAGCCAAACCACGCGTTCCACCCGCGGGCTTGTTACTCCCGGAGCTTTGAATCGATCACGAGCGTGACCGGGCCGTTGTTCACCAATGAAACCGCCATCATCGCGCCGAAGCGGCCGGTGGCGACGGGGCGCAGCAGCGCGGCGGCAACGTGCCGCACGAAAAATTCATAGAGCGGGATCGCGACGTCCGGCTTCGCGGCGTCGTTGAACGAGGGACGGTTTCCTTTTCGCGTGCTGGCGAGCAGGGTGAATTGGCTGACGACCAAAATCGTCGCGCCGGGCGGAGCCGAGGACAGTGCGGCGTCGGTCGTCGTTTCGTCGGCGACCGAGCGATTCATCCTGCCCTCGGCGTCTTCGAAAATTCGCAGCGCAACCACCTTGTCGGCCAGCCAGCGGGCGTCGCCTTCGGTGTCGTCGGAGTGCACGGCCAGCAATACGAGCAGCCCGGCGCCAATTTGGCCGATGACTTCACGGTCAACGCTGACCGAGGCGCTCGAGACGCGTTGGATGACGGCGCGCATAAACCGGGAATTGCGCGGGCGCCTGCGAACTTTTCCGGAGCAGGCGGCCGACGGCGCGACTTCAAATCATCGGGACGTGGGGCTCGACTTCGGCTTCGTAATCGACACCGGCGAGGCCAAAGCCAAAGAGCTTGAGGAAATCGCTGCGGTAGCCGGCGATGTCCGTCTGGGCCTCCAGATTTTCGGTCGTAACCGTGGGCCAGATTTGGCGCACCGTATCCTGGACGTCGGGCAGCATTTCCAAGTCATCGACGCGCGCGCGACCGGCTTCGTCAAACTTCGGGGTGTGCCCATTGTACATCTGCGTCGCGAAGAGCCGCTGCATCTGCTCGATGCAGCCCTCGTGCGTGCCCTTGCGTTTCATGATCTTGTAGAGGATCGAAATGTAGAGCGGGACGACCGGGATCGCGGAGCTCGATTGGGTCACGAGCGCCTTGTTGACGGAAATGAAGGCGCGTCCGTTGCCGTTGGCCTGGAGCGAGGCATGAATGCCTTTCGCGGCGCGTTCGAGGTCGTCCTTCGCGTGGCCAATGGTGCCGTTCTTGTAGATGGCCCAGGTGACTTCCGGCCCGATGTAGGAATACGCGACCGATTGGGCGCCGGGCGCGAGGACCTTCGCATCGGCGAGGGCCTTCATCCAGAGTTCCCAATCCTCGCCGCCCATGACGGCCACGACGTCGGCGATTTCGGCCTCGGTGGCGGGTTCAATCGTGACTTCGCTCACGATGCCCTTGTCGGTATCGACCGTCTTGTTCGTGTAGGGCGCGCCGATCGGCTTGATACAATTCTTGTGGACGACCCCCGTCTTCGGGTGGGTGCGGCGCGGCGAGGCGAGGGAGTAAACGACCAAATCGATCTGTCCGAGGTCGGCCTTGATGGCGGCTATGACCTGGTTCTTGACGTCGTCGGAGAACGCATCGCCCATGATGTTCTTGGCATACAGCCCGGCGGCGCGGGCTGCGCGGGTAAACGCGATGGAATTATACCAGCCGGGGGTGGCGGGGCGCCCTTCCTCGGAAGGACGCTCGAAGAAGACTCCCACCGTGGCGGCGCCTGCGCCGAAGGCTGCCGTCACCCGCGAGGCAAGGCCGTAACCCATGGACGAACCGATCACCAGGACCCGCTTGGGACCGTTGATCGGGCCCTTGGATTTGACGTAATTGATCCATTCCTGGACATGGGCGGCACATCCGTCGGGGTGAGCGGTGACGCAGATAAAGCCGCGGATCTTGGGTTTGATGATCATGCGACAACAAGGCTCCCCGCGGACGGAACAAGGGGCAAGTTTCAAGTTGCGGACAGGGTCCGCGCCCGAGCACGTCGGGCTAAGCCTGGAACGAAACCGCGGATTTTTTAACCACGGATGGACACGAATCCCGCGTTCGATCCCTTTTAATAACGAACAGATCCCGGGGTCGGCCAAACAGAACCGGCCGCGTGCCTGCGGCTGGTGATCATTGGCTCAAGAGCACCATTGGGCCTTCGGCCTTGGGCACGCCGCCCTTGCGCTCGAGGCTGACGGCGAATTTCGCCACGGTCTTGATGGGTTTGTCGGCCTTGAAATTCACGCGGGCTTCGCCTGTTTCGGGATCAACGGTGAAGACACCGCCGTCGACCGGGATGGGATACTGCGGATCGACCAGCCAGAGCTGGTAATCCTGGCCCTCGGCGAGGGCCGGCAGTTTTTCGACGCGAAGCACGCCTTCCTGGCGCGCCGGATTCCAGACCGCGACGGCGAGCGCCTGCGGGGAGTTGCCGAGCAGGGAGGCGAGGGTGGCGATCTTGAAATTCGCCAAGTTGCCTTCGCTCTTCGCCCGCGCTTGAAGATCGGCGATGCGTTGTGTTTCCACCGCGAGCTGCCGTTGCAGCGTGCCGAGCTGGGTCCTCGCGTCATCCGCCTGCCGGCGTGCGAGCGCCAGGTTCTTTTCATTCGACGTGAGCTGGTCCGTGGCGGTGCCGACTTCCTGTCGCGCGATGAGACGTTCGGCTTCGAGCTGGTGCCGCGCGCTCTTCAGCTCGAAATCCGCCAGGGCCTGCTGGTCATGGAGGAGAACATTTTCGGAACGCGCGGAGAGGTAGAGTTGCCCCAACCACGCGCAGCCGATGGCGAGCGCGGCGGCGGCGGCCCATGGCATCCAGTTGATGCGCGGAAATTCGACGACTTCCGCCGGGGGCGGCGAGCGCGCCGCGATGGGCTTTCCCAATTGCGCGAGGATCCGCGCCTTCAATGCGGCGGGAGGTTCGGCGGCGGGTGCAGTGTGCGCGAGCTGGGCGGAGGCTTCAGTGAGATCGCGGACGAGATCGCGCAGTCCGGCATCGCGCGCGAGGCGCGCTTCAAACGCGGCGAGCTCCAGGCCTTCGAGCAGGCCAAAAATGTAGAGGGAGGCGAACTCCTCGGTGGATTCGTCACTCATGGCGTCCTTCCAGGATGTCACGGAGCCGGAGCATGCCCCGGCGAATGCGCGCCTTCACGGTGCCGAGCGGCTGGCGGAGCTTCGCGGAAATTTCCTGCTGGGTAAGCCCATCGAAGAATGCGAGCTCCAGCGCGCGTTTCTGTTCCGGCGGCAAGGACGCGACGGCAGCGCGAACGGCCCCGGCGTGTTCCTTGCCGACCAGCAAGTCGGCGGAGTCGGGCCCGGCATCGCTGGGTTGCGTGCCGGCGTCCTCGGCGGAAGTCTGGGTCAACAGTTCCGCGCGACGGGCGCGCAGCCGGAGCCGATCGATCGAGCGGTTACGGGTCAGGGTGACGGCCCAGCCAAAGGCGGAGCCGCGGGAGGCCTCGAATGAGCGGGCTTTTTCCCAAAGGGCCAGGAACACGTCCTGGACGATGTCCTCGGCTTCGGCGGCATTGTTGAGGATGCGGAGGGACGTCGCGTACAGCGGGCGCGCAAACCGGTCGTAGAGTTGGGAAAATGCGTCGCGGTCGCCGCCGGCGGTTCGGCTGAGAAGTTCCGCATCCAGGCGCGCGCGTTCGACGATCGCGCCGGGCAGGTCAAAATCGTTCGCCGGACGGCTCATGCGAGCGACGAAGGGACGCCACACCGAGAACCTTGGGAAGTGGGTGGGCCAGCATGACGACGGGACGGACATTTAGACATCATACGCGCGACGGGGACCAGAGGATGCGAAGGCGTGGATTTGGCGAGCATTTTGAACTGCGGCCGTCGGCCCGATCCAGGTTCGCCGATGCGGGCGGTCACAGCACCGCATAGCCGATCACGCCGAGCACGATAACCGCGCCGAGCACGGAGAGGATGCGACGTTCGACGGCGGTCACGCGGAGGGGCATGTCGCGAAGGTTTTCGCGTGAGGAGCGCGCAGGCAAATCCAATTGGTGTTGGGGCCACCGGCCGGAGATCGGTTCGACGGCCGCGAGGGTTACCGTTGCGCGACGCAACGTGATCTGTTGCAAGGACGGGCATGAGCGGCCCGATTTTTTCCGTGGCGATTCCCGCGTACAATGAAGCGCGGCTGCTGCCGCGTTTGCTCGACAGCATCGACGTCGCGCGCGCGCGCTTTGGCGACGACCCGGCGGCCATCGAGGTGATCGTCGGCAACAATGGATCGACGGACGCGACCGCCGATATTGCGCGCCAGCGGGGTTGCACGGTGGTAGACGTGGAGAAACGCGCGATCGCCGCGGCGCGAAACGGGGCGGCGGGGGCGGCGCGCGGGGAGATCCTTTGTTTCATCGATGCCGACTCGATCCTGCATCCGGAAACCTTCAACGAAATCGAGGCGGCGATGCGCACGGGCCGGTGCGCGGTGGGTGCGTCGGGCGTGTGGATGGAGCGGATGTCGATGGGGATCGCGGTGACCTGGCTCATGCTCGTGCCGATCACGCGGCTGGCGCGCGTCGACACGGGCGTGGTGTTTTGCCGGCGCGAGGATTTCGCGACGGTGGAGGGTTATCGCGAAAAAATGATGGTGGCCGAGGACGTGGATTTCATGTGGCGGCTCAAGCGCCTGGGAAAAAAACGCCAGGCGCGCTTCATGCGTTTGCCCACGGCGCGGGCGATCACGTCGACGCGGAAGTTCGACCGTCATGGCGACTGGCACTACGTGCCGCTGATCCTGAAAGTCCCCTTCACGCTCCTCGTCGCCCGCGGCAAGGCGCGCCAGATTGTGTGGGACTACTGGTATGAGCGCTGAGGCCGGGAGGCCTCGATCGTTTTCCAGGGAGCCCCGCCGAAGTTACACTTTTACCAGGAACAGTTCGGGGTGCAGGGTGCCTTCGGCGACTTTGTTGACGGTGCCGGTCATGAGGATCGAAAAATTGTCGCCGATCTCGATGCCGATTTCACCGCCGGGCATGTGGACGGTGACGCTGCGATCGACCAGGCCGAGTTTGTGCGCGACGGCGGCGGCGGCGCTGGAACTGCTGCCGGAGGCGAGGGTGTAGCCGGCGCCGCGTTCCCAGATTTCGATCTGGATATTGCGGCGATCGATCACCCGCAGGAATTGCACGTTGGTCTTGCGCGGGAAATTCGGATGGACCTCGAGGTCGGGTCCGTAACGTCGTGCGAGCGCTTCGGAAATTTCGTCGAGCACAATGACGCAGTGCGGATTGCCGATCGTGGCGGCATTGAACGTGAACTCACGGTCCTGGATCCTGACCTTCTCGCCGATGACCTCGCGCGCGGCGCCAGTGACCGGAATTTTCGCGCTGTCGAAACTCACGTGGCCCATCTCGATCGTGAGCAGCCGGCCGTTTTCCTTGATGACGGTCTTCACGTGTCCACCGGGAGTCTCGACCGTGAAGGAGAGATTTTTCACCAAGCCCTGGTCCCAGAGGAAACGGGAGAAAATGCGCAGGCCGTTGCCGGACTTTTCCGCTTCCGAGCCATCGGGGTTGAAGATACGCAGGCCGAAATCGCTCCGCTGCGAAGCCAGCGGCCCCCAGAGAATCCCATCCGATCCCACGCCGAAATTGCGGTGGCAGACGACGCGGATCTGCGCGGTCGTCGGGGCGGGTTTCCACGCGGGAAAATCCGCGGGGTTCAGGACAATATAATCATTGCCGAGGGCGTGGTATTTATAAAAGCGCATGGAGGTGTTTTTACAGGAGGAATGCCAAGGTCGATCCGAGAGTCGGGGCCGCCAACTGACTTGGAGCAATGGCCGCAAACCACCAACGTACCCAACGCGTCTCGGTCCCGCGTATTTCTCGATTCGTCTCCTGTAAAATCTA
Organism: Verrucomicrobiota bacterium; assembly: GCA_028293545.1. Lineage (GTDB taxonomy): Bacteria > Verrucomicrobiota > Verrucomicrobiia > Opitutales > Opitutaceae > Opi-474. The sequence goes on from JAQGOP010000035.1 coordinate 104,059, forward strand.
CCTAAGCCGAGCGAATGGTGGCGGTGGGTTCGCCCACGGGGAGGGCGGGGGCGAAGCCGAAGAGATTCCGTTTCTTGATCGCGACGGCCACGGCGGCGGGGACCATCTCCTCCCAAGTCGGGTCCTTCTCCTTGATGCGGCGAAGGACGTCGCGGGAGAAAATGTGGAGCATGTTGACGTCGAAACCCACGATGCAGTCGATGTAGTGGTTCTCGAGAAGATGATTATAGAGATTTCGGAGATGGTCGATCACCTGGACGTTCTTGGCCGTGATCAAGACATTGGACGTGAACGAGTGACCCATCGCCCGCGGGACGTTGGCCGGCGCGGCGATCGGCGCGCTGGTCTGGCCGGTGGTCAGGTAATGATCGTAGGCCTCCTGCCGCATCGGATAAATATACAGCCGGACGGAGTTGCGGAACAAACGGCCGAATGACTCGAGGATGCCGCCTTCGAGGTTCTCGTAATATTTCTCGTTGAAGATCTCGAGGAGGTTGTTGATGCCCATCGCCACGCCGATCATTTCCTTCGTGTAGCGGCGGAAGTAGGACGTCAGCCGGAAATACTCCGAGTAGTTCGAGATCAGCACCGTGAAACCGATGTCGCTGAGCAGGTCGACGCGGGCGAGGAAGTCCTGCGGGTCGAGCTCCCCGGCGGCGAGGAGGTTGTTCATGGTGATCTCCATGAGCACGACGACAGGCTTGCCCTTGACGAGCGGCTCCTGGACGAACTGCGCGGTGGCGCAGTTGAGCATGTCGACGTTGACGTGGGTGACGGGGCGGAAGCTCCCGCGCTCCACCAGCACGGCTTTGTTGCGGAGGATTTCCGACGGTTGCAGGACTTCGCCGTTGCCGCCGAACATGACGGCGTTGGTGAGGCCGAACTGGACGAGGTGCAGCGACATCAGCCGATTGTCGACGGTGGCGAACGCCGGGCCGCTGAAACGCAGCATGTCGACCTCGATGCGATCGGAGCTGAGATTGTCGAGGAGCGACTGCGTGAATTTCTTCGGGTCGTCGCGGTAGTAAAAGGCGCCGTAGATCAGGTTGGTGCCGACGATGCCGAGGGCTTCCTGCTGGAGCACATTTTCCTTATCCCACATGCGGACGTGGATGAAGATTTCGCTCGGGGCGCTGCCGGGCTCGAGTTGGAAACGGATTCCCATCCAGCCATGGGCCTCGTTGGTGCCCTTGAAATTGCGGGCGGCCACGGTGTCGGCGAAGACGAAGAAAGTGGTGCGGTCGCCGCGCGACGTCGCGAGTCGCTCGAGCAGGAGCTGGTACTCGTGGTCGAGCATGAGGCTGAGCCGCTCGCGCGAAACGTAGCGCGGAGCCTTCCCGTAGATGGCGTCGCTGAACGCCATGTCATAGGCCGAAATGGTTTTCGCGACGGTGCCCGATGCCCCGCCGGCCTGGAAGAACACGCGCGCGACTTCCTGGCCCGCGCCGATTTCGGCGAACGTGCCATACTTCGGCTCATCGAGATTGATCGTGAGCGCTTTCCGGTTGGTGGTGAGCAGGTCCTTTTTTTCTACCATGGCGGGGGAGAGTGAAGAGGCACATTCGCGACCGCAATCCGTTCCTACGCGGGAAGCGTGAAGAACGAGTGTCGTTCGCCTCGGGGTGCGTCCCGAACCGATGCCGCCGCAGCGTGCGCGGTGAGGGTGCACGCCAGCGAGGGCAGGGAAAGTTAATATCGGCCACCGCCCGGCCCGCTTTAGGACCGTTCATGGCGTTTCGACTGGAGGAACCGGTGAAAGCGGGTAGCTTCCGCGCACTTTATGAAGAATTTCTTCACCTCGATGCTCGGTGCGTTAGTTGCCCTCATAATTTTCGCCTGCGGCGCCGCCCTGCTGTTTTTCGGGTTCATCGGCGCGATCATCGCCATGGGCAACCAGGGCAAAATCGAGAACGTCGAAAATGGCTCGTATCTCGTTTTTGACCTCGAGGCGAACATCACCGACAGCCCGCCGACGGTCGACTTCAGCGCGTTGACGGGCGGCAGGGTCGACACGATCCAGCTGCGGACCGTCACCCGCGCGTTGCGCGCCGCGGCGAAAGACGACCGGATTTCCGGTGTGCTCATCAAGGGTGCGCTCGCTCCCTCCGGTTACGGCACGGGCTATGCCGCGTTGAAGGAAGTGCGCACGGCGCTCGCGGAGTTCAAAGCCTCCGGGAAACCGGTGAAGGCGTACCTGACTTTTGCGCAGACGAAGGATTTCTACCTGGCGTCGGTGGCGGACGAGGTGGTGATCGATCCCTACGGCATGATTTTCATGCCGGGCCTCGCGAGCCAGCCGATGTTTTACGCGGGCGCCTTTGAGAAATATGGCATCGGCGTGCAGGTCACGCGCGTCGGCAAATACAAATCCTACGTCGAACCCTATACGCGAAAGGACATGAGTCCCGAGAATCGGGAGCAGATCCAGAAATTGCTGGACGATGTCTGGGGCAGCCTGCTCGACGACATCGCGAAAAGCCGAGGCGTCACCGTCGCGCAGGTCCAGGCCACGGTGGATAGCGAAGGGCTGATCCGTCCCGAAGCCGCGAAGGCAGCGAAGCTGGTCGATCGCATCGAATATCGCGACGAGGTGATCGATGACCTGAAGGCCAAGACGGGGCGCAAGAATTCCAAGGATGCATTCAAGCAGATCGCGCTGGCGAGTTACGCCAAGTCGTCGATGGACCACGCGGATTTCGTGAAGGCCGACGGCAAGGTCGGTCACGGCAGTCGCATCGCGCTGGTTTATGCGGAAGGTGCGATTGTGGACGGCGACGGTGAGGCTGGCGAAATCGGCGGCGATAAGTTCTCGCGCGAGATCCGCACCCTGCGCCTGGACGAAAACGTCAAGGCGATCGTGCTGCGCGTAAACAGCCCCGGCGGGAGTGCCTCGGCCTCCGAAACCATCCAGCGCGAACTTCGCCTCGCCCGGAAGGTCAAGCCGGTGATCGTGTCGATGGGCAGCTACGCCGCGTCGGGGGGCTATTGGATTTCGACCTACGGCGACCGGATTTTTGCCGAACCGACGACGATCACGGGTTCGATCGGCGTGTTCGGGATCCAGTTCGACATCAAGAAACTGGCGAACGATTTCGGGATCACTTTCGACACGGTGAAGACCGGGAAATTTGCCGATGCGCTGACGATCAGCCGGCCCAAGACCGAGGAGGAACTCGCCGTGCTCCAGCGCATGGTCGATTGGATTTACGACCAGTTCACCGCGAAGGTCGCGGAGTCGCGGCACCTGGAATTGAGTTTCGTGAAGGAGATCGCGCAGGGCCGCGTGTGGTCGGGGACCGAGGCCAAGAAGATTGGCTTGGTGGATGAAATCGGCGGCCTGGACGTCGCGATCAAGTACGCCGCGGACAAGGCGAAGCTGGGGACGAATTACCGCGTGGTGGAATATCCGCGCAAGAAAGAGCTCGCTGAGGCGATCGGTGAAATGCTCGAGCGGTTTCATCCGACCTCACGCGTCAGCAGCCACGACATCGTGGCGCAGATCACGGAGCGCCTCAAAGCCGAGCTGAAGGCGCTGCACACTTATAATGATCCGCAGGGCGTCTATGCGCGCATGCCGATGGACCTCAGCGTTCGCTGAACCGGAACCAAAAAATTCATGACCCATAAATTATCCCGCGAGATTCCCGCGACCGCGATCCCAGCTGGCGATGCAGTGACGCTGCCGGCGGGCTCCGAGGTATTCATCACCCAGACCCTCGGCGGAAACATCACCGTCCGCACCGATCGCGGGCTCTTTCGCATCGCCGCGGAAAATGCCGGCGCCTTGGTAGGCTATGAAGCCAAACCGGAAGCGGCCGCCGCCAGCACTGAGTTCAACGAAGCGGTGGTGTGGGAGACGCTGAAGGGCTGCTTCGACCCGGAGATCCCGGTTAACATTGTCGACCTTGGCCTGGTCTATGATCTCTCGATTGAAAAAAGCGCGGGCGGCAACCAGGTCGACGTCAAGATGACGCTCACCGCTCCCGGCTGCGGCATGGGTCCGGTGATCGCGGAGGATGCGCGCCAGAAGATTGCTGCGCTGCCCACCGTCGAATCAGCGAGGGTGCACATCGTGTGGGATCCGATCTGGACGCCGCAGATGATTTCGCCCGAGGGACGAAAAGTGCTGGGGTTGGAATAGGTCGAACGCGTTGTCCTCAACGCGTTGAGTGGCTTTGCCTGCGATTAAACGACGACGGACCCGAACCAGCGCCCTCCACCGCTGCGCCGCTCACGCCAGGTACGGAATTGTCAGCGGGCCTTCGGGGAGGATTGCGACAGGGGCGTCGCGCCCGACTTTCGCGAGTTCGGCGTCGAGCGCGGCGCGGAGATCATGTACGGGCGTCAAGTGCGCGCGGCGCACGGCGTCGTCCGGCAACTCGCTGAAAAGTGAAACCCGGGATTTCAGCAGCACCATCGCGAGATGCTGCGCCTGCCACTGGTCGAGCATCGCGAATCCTGGCGTCATGATCCGGTCCATCAACTCGCGCGGAGACGCGGACTCCTCGACCAGCGTCCGAAAATTGCCGTGGGCGGGAAAACCGTCGTTGCAGCGCGCGGCGGCGAGAATGAGCCCGCCGGGGCGAACGATCCGCGCGGCGGCGGCCATGCCCTTGACGGTCTGGTAAAGGCTTTGGTCGAGAGGAAAACCGCTGTTGGTCGTGACGACGATCGGGAAGTCGTGCGCGCACGCGGCCATCGCGGTGGCCTTCACAAACGCGCCGCCCTCGCGATGCGCCGCCAGCGTTTCGCCGCAAAAGAAGCGGGTGATTTCGCGGCGGGTGTTGAGCGTGACGTTGATGCAGAAATCAACCGGAAGAAGCGATCCGCCGGAACGGACGTGGCGTTGCGTCGGGTTGTCCTCGAGTTCTCCCCAGGTGCTGCGCGGATCGGCGATTACCGCCGCGCCGTGGTACTGCATGATGGCGTCGAGGGACGCGATGCCGGGGAACACGGCTTTGTAGCCGCCGGAAAATCCCGCCATGAAGTGCGGCTCGATGAAGCCGAGGATAATGCGCCGGTCGGCGGCCACGTAATCGCGCGCGAAACGCACCTCGTAGCCCATCGCCGATCGGCCGGCGCTGCGCTGCGTCGCGGGGTCGGCGGCGTCGTGATTGACGACGCGGTAACGGCGGGCGACGCCGGGCCCGAGCATCGCGTCAAGCTCGGCCGGCGTGTTGGCGCGGTGCGAACCGGTGCCGATGAGGATCGTGAAATTTTCGCGCGGGACGTGAGCCAGTTCCGCAAACAGCCACGGCAGCAACCGGTCGCTCGGGAGCGGACGCGTGCCGTCGGGAATGACCACGGCGACCTTGTCCGTCGCCGCGATTTTTTCCCGCAGCGGGCCCGTGCCGATGGGCTGGCGCATGGCGGCGGTGAACGCCGCGGATTCATCGGGCAGGCCGGGAAGAAATCTGGGGGTGAGGACCGTGGCGTCGATGCCTGTGAGATCGAGTTCGAGACCGGTCGTGCCGTACTGAAGGTGCGTGGTCACGCGACAATCGTTTCGAGCGAACATCCGTCCGCCAACCCGGAAGGCGTTTCACAGTTGGGCCGCGCGATCACTCCGGGATAGGGCTCGGCGGCAAATTCGCGCGTCGGATCGGCGAGCAGGTGGCGGTCGCACACTTCGAAGAGCGCGGCCTCGCTTTCGGTGCGGCGCATGTCGTGAAGAAACGCACCCGCCGGGTCCACGCCTTGGCCCACGAAATTCAGGTACTTCTTCATTTTGTTCACATGCAGGCGTTCGAGCAGGCCCGGCACGGAGGTGGCGCGGTAGAGGCGTTCGATATATTCGCGCACGTCACCCAGCGTGGGCCGGAAAATCGCGGCGGGGTTTTCGCCGAAAGCCTCGCGGCATTGCCGGAAAATCCACGGGTTGCGGATTGCGTGCCGGCCGATCATGACCCCGGCCGCGCGGGTGTCGTTGAGCACGGTGGCGGCGCGGGCGGCGGATACGATGTTGCCGTTGGCGAGCACGGGACAGCGCACCTGCGATACGGCGTGGCCGATGGCGTCGTAGTGGACTTCGCTGCGGTACATTTCCTTCACCGTGCGCCCGTGCACGCTGAGCAAATCCACCCGGTGGTGATTTACGGAGGCGAGGATGCGGTCGAAGTTCACCGTGTCGTCGAACCCGATGCGCATCTTGACGGTGAAGAGCCCGGGCACGCACGCGCGGAGCGCGCCGAGGATTTCATCGATCTTGCCGGGCTCGCGCAGCAGGCCGCCGCCGACGTTCTTCTTATAGACCTTCGGCGCGGGGCAGCCGAGGTTGAGATCGATGCCGGCCACGGGATGCTGCAGCAGCGCCGTGGCGGTGCGGACGAGGTGGGTGATGTCCTCGCCGATCATTTGGGCAAAGATGGGGCGTCCCGTGGTGTTTTCGTCGATCGAGCGGAGAATGTGTTTCTCGGGCTGGGACTGGGCGTGGACGCGGAAGAATTCCGTGAAGAAATAATCGGGGGCGCCGTAGTGCGCGATGACGCGCATGAAGGCGAGGTCGGTGACGTCCTGCATCGGCGCGAGGGCCGACAGCGGCGTCGCGGGAATATGACCGGGCGGGAGTTTTGTCGCCGGCGCCGCCGCAGGATCAGGCTTCATCGTCGCCCGGCTCCTCGCTCTTCTGTCGACGCATCTGCTCAAGGATATCGGTGTAGTCGTCGGCCTTCTCGAACACTTCCCGGAAGACGAACAGCGGGCGCTGCTGTTGGAGCGAGAGGACGATCGAGTCGCTGGGACGCGCATCGATTTCCACGATCTTTTTCCCGAGCTCGTTTTCCATGCGCAGGATGATGCGCGCGAAATAGGTGCCTTCCTGCGCGTCGTTGATGACGACGTGGTCGAGCTTGGTGTCGAGGCCGAGCATGATGCTGCCGATGAGATCGTGGGTGAGCGGGCGATCCTTCTTCACGCCGTCGAGGGTCATCTGGATCGCGTTTCCGACCGAGTGGTCGACGTAGATCACAAAGGTCTTCGTTTCATTGCCCAGGAACACGGCGCAACCGTTGGCCGTGGGCATGACGCCTTTGACGGTGACAGCGATAACGTCGAGTTGCATGGGAAAAAAGTGTAGAGCCGCCGGGCAAAGCGCAAGCGGCGCTGAAATTGCGGACTGCGGAAATTGCGGATTGCGGATACCGGAAACCGGATAGATTCCAAGCCATTGCGCGCGGAGCTGGAAGAGGGGATCTCGACAACGTGCGGGGATTGCTCAGGCGGTTTGGAAGCCGAGCGAACGCTCCGGGTCTCTGAACTATCCGGTTTCCGGTATCCGCAATCCGCAATTCCCCCAGTCCGGTATTCAAAAGCCAAGCAGGCTCACGCCCCAGGTCTTTGCTTGGGCGATGACAGCGGGGCGATCGAGCATGATGACCCGACCGGCCTCGAGGGCGGCGGCAGTGAGGCCGGCTTCGCGCATCGTTTCAAGGGTGCGCTGGCCGAAACAGGGGACATCGAAACGATAGTCCTGCTGCGCCTTCACGGTTTTCACAAACAGGGCTCCGTCGGTCTTGAACGTGCCGGCGCGACGGATCATTTCGTCGGTGCCTTCAAACGCTTCGACGGCGAGCACCGTCCCTTTGCGCACGACGCAGCCCTGGCCGATATCGAGCCGCGCGCATTCGCGGGCGATGGCGATTCCGTGTTTCAAGTAGTCGTCCTCGATCGGGAAACTCCGGCCGGTCATCGTGCCGGCGCTGGCCAGGTGATCGTCGAGGAAGGCGCGGGCATCGAGCAGGTTGACTCCGATGCCGGAAATTTCCTTCGCGATGGCGCCGAAGATGGTCTCGGCGTTGCGGCGCTTGAGGGAAAAGAGAATCTGCGCGGCCTTCATGTCCGGATGCAGGCCCTTGAACAGACGTCGCGGGGTGATCTGGCCCGCCATGATCGCGCTGCCCGCGTCAAATTCCTTGAGCACCTTCAGCATTTTGCCGAGCTGCCCGACCAGCAGCGTGCGACGGTCCGCCTCGGGCACCGATGAAATCAGGTCCGGGGGCGTTTCCTCCTCAAACGCGATGAGCCTCAGCGGCACTCCCGCGCGCCTGATCGCGTTGGCGACCAGCACGGGATAAAGTCCCTGGCCCGCGATGAGCGCGACCGGGCGCTTCGGGTCAAAATCCGGGGGAAGGTAGGCGGAGGGCGAAGGCACGGCAGCGGCGGTGGGAATTTTGACCTGCGTTCTTACCATTGCGAAGCGCCGGGCGATTTATTCGACGACGATGTTCAGGATGCGACCGGGAACGTAGATCACACGTTTCAGCGTCTTGCCCTCGAGATGGGGCATGACCTTCGCATTCCCACGGGCGAGGGCGAGGGCTTCATCCTGCGGAAGGTTGATGGGCACGAGTTGGTCGCCACGGTGCTTGCCGTTGACCTGGAAAACGAGCTTCACGCTATCGTTGACCAGTTTGGAAGCGTCGTATTTCGGCCACGGGGCACGCAGGATGGATCCGGCGCCGCCGAGCCGTTCCCAGAGTTCCTCGGCAATATGCGGCGCGAACGGCGCGAGCACTTGGAGGAACGTGAGCATCGTCGCGCGGCTGACCGCCGGCGCTTTCTGCACGGCGTTCGAGAAAATCATCATCTGTGAGATCGCGGTGTTGAAGCGCAGGGTCTCGATGTTTTCCCCGACCTTCTTAATCGTCTCGTGCAGGAGCTTGATGAGTTCGGTCGAATCAACCGATGGATCATCGCTGACCTTTGGGTTGACCGCGCCCTCGACGTCGAGGCACTCGCGCCAGATTTTCTGCAGGAAGCGATGCACGCCCTCGATGCCTTGGGGATTCCACGGTTTCTGCGCTTCCAGCGGCCCGAGGAACATCAGGTAGAGACGCAGCGTATCGGTGCCGTGGCTCGCGATGACCGCGTCGGGCGTGACGCCCTTGCCGCTGCTCTTGGACATTTTTTCGCCGTCCTCGCCCAAGATCATCCCTTGGTGAAAAAGCTTCGTGAACGGCTCGCTTTGCGGGACTTCGCCGAGGTCGAAGAGGACCTTGTGCCAGAATCGCGCGTAGAGCAGGTGAAGGACCGCGTGTTCGGCGCCGCCGATGTAGAGGTCGGGCACGCCCCAATATTTCAGCGCTTCCTGGGAGGCGAAGGCCTGCGAATTCTTCGGGTCGGTGAACCGCAGGTAATACCAGCACGAGCCCGCCCATTGCGGCATGGTGTTGGTTTCGCGGCGGCCGCGCACCCAGACGTCGCCGGCGGGGCACGGGTTCGACGCAGGCACGGCCGCGCCGGTGTCGACGTTGAACCAGATTTCAAGCCACGACGTTTCGTTGGCGAGCGGGCTCTCGCCGTTGCCACTGGGCAGGTAGGACTGGACGTCGGGCAGCTCGAGCGGCAGAGCGCTCGGAGGCAGGGGCAGGGCGTAATGCGTGACGCCTTCGCTGGTGAAGGTAACGGGAGTAGCCGGGACGTCGCCGGTCCGCTTCGCGATCGCGCGGGCGTAGTCGGCGGCGTTCAGCCAAACGATGGGAAACGGTTCGCCCCAATACCGCTGCCGCGAAAACAACCAGTCGCGCAGCTTGAAGTTAACCGTGGCCTTGGCCGCGCCTTTGGTGGCGAGGTCGGCGGTGATACGTTTCTTCGCTTCCGGCCAGTCCAGCCCGGTGTAGGGGCCGGAATGAACCAGCTTTCCGTCGCCGGTGTAAGGGAGCTTGGTTTCGGCCTCGGATGCCGCGATGACCTGGACGATGGGCAGCGAGTAGTGCTGCGCGAATTCGTAGTCGCGGTCGTCGTGCGCGGGGACCGCCATGATTGCGCCCGTGCCGTAACCCATGAGCACGTAGTCGGCGACCCAGATGGGAACGCGCGCGCCATTGATCGGGTTGATCGCATATGCGCCGGTGAAAACGCCGGACTTGTCCTTCGCGAGGTCGGTGCGCTCAAGGTCGCTTTTGCCGGCGGCTTTTTTCCGGTAGGCGTCGATGGCGGATTTTTGGCCCGGCGTGGTGAGCGGGTCGACGAGCGGGTGCTCGGGCGCGAGCACCATATAGGTACAGCCGTACAACGTGTCGGGACGCGTGGTGAAAATTTTCAGCGGCCCGTGGGATTTGTCCTCGAGGTCGAACTGGACCTCGGCGCCTTCGCTGCGGCCGATCCATGCTTCCTGCATGCGCTTCGTCGAATCCGGCCAATCGACATCCTTGAGGTCCGCCAGCAGGCGATCGGCGTACGCCGTGATGCGGAGGACCCATTGGCGCAGGTTGCGGCGCTCGACGGGGAAACCGCCGACTTCGCTCTTGCCGTCGACGATTTCCTCGTTCGCGAGGACGGTGCGGAGTTCCGGGCACCACCACACCGGGCGTTTGTCGACGTAGGCCAGGCCCTTTTTGAAAAGCTGGAGGAAAATCCACTGCGTCCACCGGAAATATTTGGGGTCGGTGGTGTCGATCTCGCGTTCCCAGTCATACGAGAAACCGAGCGCCTTGATCTGGCGCTTGATGTTGACGATGTTGTTCTGGGTGTTGGAGGAAGGGTGTGTGCCGGTTTTGACCGCGTGCTGCTCCGCCGGGAGGCCGAATGCGTCCCAGCCCATCGGGTGCAGCACATTGAAGCCCTGGGCTCGCTTGTAACGCGCGACGATATCCGTCGCCGTGTAACCTTCCGGATGGCCGATATGGAGTCCCGAGCCCGACGGATACGGAAACATATCGAGCACGTAATACTTTGGTTTCGTCGTGCTGCTTTCCGCCCGAAACGAGTGATTTTTATCCCAGAAAGATTGCCAGTGCGGCTCTATCTCCAGAAAGTTGTAGTCTTTGCTCTTGGTAGCCATGGCGTGAGATTTATCACAGTGAAGCTTTCAACCTCTCGGTCAATCATGCTCAAATTTCTCGTCGTCAGCCTCGCGCTTGCGACCTCCGCCAGTGCGGCGATGACCAAGGGGTTCGACCGGTTGCTCGATGCGGTGGTGCGGATTGACGTGCGGGAAGTGGCCTTCGAAGACGGCGCGAAACGTTTCGCGTCGAGCATCGGTTCCGGCGTGATCCTTTCGCCGGAGGGCCTGGTCCTGACCAACGCCCATGTCGCCAGCCCGCGAGCCGTGGAGTTGTCGGTCACGCTGTCGAGCCTCGAACGCGTCAGCGCACGATTGGTGGGTTGGGACCATTGGACCGACCTGGCCGTGCTCCAGCTGGACCTGTCGGAGGTGAAGCGGCGCGGATTGAAATTTACCCACGCCGAATTCGGGGACAGCTCGAAGCTTTTCGTCGGGCAGACGGTTTATGCAGTCGGCACGCCTTTCGGCCTCACGCGCACGGCGACGCGCGGGATCATCTCGAACAACAACCGTTACTTTGAGGACAGCCGCGGGGTGAACGGCTACGAAACCGGCACCTTCAACACCTGGCTCCAGACCGACGCCGCGATCAATCCCGGCAACTCGGGCGGCCCGCTCGTGACGGAGGAGGGCAAGGTGATCGGGATTTCGTCGCGCGGTTATCTCGGTGCGAACAATCTCGGTTTCGCGATTCCCGCCAGCACCGCGAAGCGCGTCGTCGACGGCTTGACCCACGACGGCAGCATCACGCGCAGCTACATCGGCATCGTGCCGCATGCCATGCAGGACTTTGAAACGTTTTACTCGGTCGCGCTGAACAACGGCATGCTCGTCAACAGCGTCGATCCCGGTTCACCCGCGGCGCGCGCGGGATTGCGGGCGGGAGACATCCTCCTCGCGATCGACGGCGCCAAGATCGACGGACGTTTCCCGGAGCAGCTGCCGCCGATCCAAAACCAGATCGCGAGCGCACCGGTGGGTTCCACGCTGAGCCTGATGGTGAAGCGCGGGCAGCAGGCGAGCGCGTATTCGGTCGTGACGGAAAAACTCGAGAGCCGCGTCGGCGAGGAATGGGTCCTGGAAAAATGGGGGCTCAGCGTCCGCAAGGTTTCGCGGACGTTCGCGCGGGAAAACCAATTGGAGGACACGAACAGCGTGCTGGTGATTGGCGTCCAGCCCGGGTTCCCGGCGGACGTCGCCGGATTGTCGCGGGGCGACGTGATCACGAAAATCAACCAGCAGCCCGTCTCGAGCCTGGACAAGGTGAAAGCGGCGCACGCGGCCTACGAAGCGGCGCCGAAGCCAGTGTTGGTGGAAGCCCAGCGAAACCACCAGGTGTCCCTCTACGTCCTCAAGCCATGAAACTTCGCCGTTTTTTCCTGATCTTCCTCCTCGCGGACCTGGTGGGCCGCGCGGCGGATTTGCCTGCGTTGTGGGCGGAGCGTTTGAAGACGGTCGCGGCGGTCGAATTCTACACGGAAACCGAAACCGAGCGGCGTCCGACCGTCGCGTACGGCACGGTGATCGATCACAAGGGCACGATCATCCTGCCGCCGGTGGCGATCAACCCGCGCATGACGCCGTCGCAGCTGAAGGAATTCAAAGTGTATCGGTCGGGAAGCGCGACCGGCGTGCCCGGGACTTATCTCGGCCAGGACGCCTTGACGGGCTGGCATTTCGTCCGCGCCGATCCGTCGATTGCGGACGCGTTGGCGCCGATCACGGATTTTGCCGCGAAGCAATTTGCCGAGCCCGCGATGGCGGAGGAGATCTGGGGCATCGGGCTGCGCAACAAGGACGAGGATTTTGCGCCGTACCTCCTGGTTTCGCGCGTGGCGCTCGTCCAGTCGCTGCCGCAGCGCACGGCGATCGCGCTGCAGGAAGTGGCGGGGCCGGGACTGCCGGTTTTCAATCGCGCCGGTGAATTCATCGGGATCGCGGCGAGTTCTTTTGGCCAGAGCTTCGTCCAGTTTTCCCGAATGGACCGCAGCGGGATGCCGGTGATCCTGGTGAACGTCGAGGAAAGCAGCGCCTTCCAACTCGCGCCGGAAATTCTTCCCTATCTTCCGCGCATCCCGACGAATGTGTTCGGCCGTCCGCTCGCGTGGCTGGGCGCGTCGGGGTTGCAGCCAATCGACCCGGAGGTCGCGAAATTTCTTCACTTGGAAAATCAATCGGCGGTGGTGGTGAGCGAAGTCCTGGAAGGCAGCCCGGCGGAGAAAGCGGGCATGAAGGCGCGCGATATCATCCTCGCGATCGACGGCGCGATGCTCCCGCGGCTGAAACCCGATCGCGTGATCGTGGGCTACATCGACCGCGAGGTCGAAAAGCGCACGGTGGGTGCGACGATGGACCTCACGGTGCTTCGCGGGGAAGCGAAGGTGGAGTTGAAGGCGGTGCTCGGCGACGAACCGCGTCTTACCACCGAGGCGGAGAGAAAATATTTTGACCGCATCGGGCTGACCGCGCGCGAGTTTGTCTACGACGACGCGATGTCGCTGCGGATCCGCAAGGTGGCGATGGCGGGCGTGATCGCGCACTTCGTGAAGCCAAACGGGCCCGCCGCCGTCGCGGGCCTGCGGACAGACGACTGGATCAAGGAAATCGACGGTGTGGAGGTGAAAACTTTTGCGGCGGCCACCGCCAAGCTGGCGGAGATCGAAGCCGACCTGCAGCGCGCCGAGTTCGTGCTCCTGGTCAGTCGGGGCGGCGAAACTGCGGTATTGCGCGTGAAGCTTCGGTAGCCGCGCCCATGTTCACCGGGATTGTCGAGGAAACGGGCACGGTGGGGAGTTTCACGCCGGAAGCCGGGGCGTGGCGCCTGCGGATCGGCGCGCGAACCTCGCTCGAGGACGTTGCGCTCGGCGATAGCATCGCGGTCAACGGCTGCTGCCTGACTGTGGCAGCCTTCGACACGGAAGGTTTCACGTTTGATGTCCTGGAGGAAACGCGGCGCCTGACCAATTTCGCCGCGCTGTCAGCGGGCGGAGCGGTGAATCTCGAACGGAGCCTGCGTTTCGACGGCAAGGTTGGTGGCCATTTCGTTTCCGGCCACATCGACGGATTGGGCTTGATCGAGGAATTCGCGGCGCGGGGAAAGGACTATTTCCTGAAGGTGCGGGCGCCCGCGGGCTCGGGCCGGTACCTGATTCACAAGGGCAGCATCGCGATCGATGGGATTTCCTTAACGGTCGCCGAAGTTTCCGGGGATGTCTTCGCCGTGTGGTTGATTCCCCACACGCTGGCCGCGACGAACCTGCGGACCAAGCGGGTGGGGGACGGGGTGAACTTGGAGTTCGATCTCCTGGGAAAATACGTCGAAAAGCTCATGGCGACTCGCACCCCCTGACCCGCCATGCGCTCCACCCTCAATGCCCTCACGACCGAGTTGAAACGCCTGAAGGCGGCCGGGGTGAAGATGGTGCCGGTGTCGGATGCCACGCTGGCCCAACTGCGGGCCGTGGTGAACGCGCGCGGCGCGCGCGCGGCGGAGTCGAGCCAACCCCTCGAAAAGGAAAGTGCGAAGGCGCCGCTTGCTCCAGCGCCGCCGCCGGTTTCGCCGCCGATCGCAGCGGCACCCGCGTATGAGGCGCCGGCGCGGGAGTTCAAGGCGAAGCCCTTGGTTGCAAACGTCGCGGCCATTCCCGCGCCACAGCCATTTGTCCTTCCGGAGGGCGACAAGGCGACCCGATGGGCGGCACTGCGCGATCGGGTCCTTGATGACCTGGTGTGCCGCGCGCATGTGCGTCCCGGCAAGCAGGTGGTGTTCGGGGTGGGAAGCCTCGAGGCGAAAATCATGTTTGTCGGGGAAGCTCCGGGCGCGGAGGAAGAAGTCCAAGGCGAGCCGTTCGTGGGTCCGGCCGGGCAGCTTCTCACCCGCATGATCGGCGGGATGGGGTTGAAGCGCTCCGATGTTTACATCGGCAACATCATGAACTGGCGGCCCGAGATGGCGTTGGACCCGGGTGGCACGCAGTACGGAAATCGTCCGCCGACCGAGGAGGAAATGGCTTACTGCCTGCCGTATCTGAAGGCCCAGATCGAAATCGTGAACCCCGCGCTGCTCGTGGCACTGGGTTCAACGGCGACACAAGGTTTGCTCGGAGCCGGGTCGTTCAAGACGCTCGGCGAAGTCCGCGGGAAGTGGAAGGAATTTTCCGATCGTCCGCTGATGGTGACGTATCATCCCAGTTATATTCTCCGCAACCAATCGAACCGCTCGAAGCGGATGATTTGGGAAGACCTGTTAAAGGTAATGGAGCGGGCCGAGCTGCCGATCTCCGAGAAGCAGCGGGGGTTTTTCCTGGACCGGGCCTGACCGGTATCGGACCCGGATTTGGGCACCACGAACTACACGAAGCCCGCGAAAAGAATACCGCCCGAGACAAACCTTCGGGTTTTGAACAGAAGGCAACCAAGGGAACGAAGAGGCCCCGGTGAGCGGAATCGCTCGTGCCTTAAACGATCTATGCTCCGAGAGCTTCCAATCGCAGCCTCAGGAATTGCTTGTGCCTTAAACAATTCCGGCTTCGGGAGGTTCCAATCGAAGACCGTCAAAGCATAGGCACCCATCGCACCCTTGGACTGCATGGGATCTGGAGCCTTGGAAATCTAATGCGTGTAGGGCACGAGCAAGTTTGCCGACCCCAACCGCTTCGTTCCCTTCGTTGCCTTCTGTTTAAAATCCGATGCCTGGTGCCGGGGTATTTCTTTTTGGGCGGTTCGTGGTGGCCCAGTCGGAAAATTACCGGGTCACTTCGCGAGCAGCTTCTCGATCTCGACCTTCGTCGTGGCAAAATCCGTCTTCAACGCCGCCAGCGTCGACGCGAGGCTGGTGAGGGGCTCGGCGTGCGAGCGGCTTTCGAGCTGCTCCGCGACGGCGCGCAGCGCGTTCGCGCCGACGTTGGATGACGCGCCTTTGATGCTGTGGGCGGCGCGGGTGAACCTGCCGACATCGCCCGATGCGATCGCCTCATCGAGCTCGGCGATCCGGTGCGGAACGTCCTCGAGAAAAATCCCCAGGATCTCCCGAAGGAACTCGTCATTGCCCGATTCGTCGAGGGCGCGCAGGTTTTCGATCGCCTCGGGGTCAATCACGAGTGGTGAGGGCATGGGGGGAGCGCGAATAAGCGAACTGCGCCCGCCCACGGCAAGAACACAATGGTTTCAATCCGGTTGGATTTGGCTGCGTAGTAATACATATCATGGAATAAGTATGCGTTGATGTTTGGGCTTGCTAGGCCGGAAAGCGACCCCTTGGCTCGCCTCCTCCATATGGCCAATAAATTCGTTTTTTCCTCTGAGTCGGTCGGTGAAGGACATCCGGACAAGGTTGCGGATCTCATTTCTGACAGCGTCCTGGACGCCTGCCTTGCGCAGGACCGCTTCAGCCGGGTCGCCTGCGAAACCATGGTGAAGTCCAACATGGTGATCCTCGCCGGCGAGATCACGACGAAGGCGAAGTTAAACTACGAGGACATCGTCCGCGCGGCGATCCGCGATATCGGCTACGTGAACAAGGACGACGTGTTCCACGCCGATTCGGTGTTCATCAACAATTACCTGACGAAGCAGTCCGACGACATCGCGCAGGGCGTCGACGCCCGCAAAGTCAAAGGCAAGAAAACCGCCGAGCAGGGCGCCGGCGACCAGGGCCTGATGTTCGGCTACGCCTGCAATGAAACCCCCGAGCTCATGCCGACGCCGGTGATGTTTGCGCACCGCCTGGGGCGCCTGCTCACGAAAATCCGCAAGTCGGGCAAGGTCGATTGGCTGCGCCCCGACGCGAAGTCCCAGGTTTCGATCCGCTACGAGAACGACAAGCCGGTGGAAGTCGTCAACGTCGTCATTTCGACGCAGCACACCGAGAACGTCGAGCATCGCGAGATCGAGAGCTATCTCGTCGAGAACGTGATACGCAAGGTCATCCCCAAGCGGATGCTGACGAAGCGCACACAGTTCCTCATCAACCCCACCGGTCGTTTCGTGATCGGCGGACCGCAGGGGGATTCCGGCCTGACCGGGCGCAAGATCATCGTCGACACTTACGGCGGCTGGGGTCGTCACGGTGGCGGCGCCTTTTCCGGCAAGGATCCGTCGAAGGTTGATCGTTCGGCCGCCTACATGTGCCGCTGGGTCGCCAAGAACATTGTCGCCGCGGGCCTCGCTGAACTCGCCGAGCTCCAAGTCGCATATGCGATCGGTCATCCCGAACCGGTGAGCGTGTATGTCGATACGATGGGCACGGGTCGGGTGGCCGACGAAAAAATCGCCAAGGCGGTCCGGGAAGTTTTCGGGTTCAAGCCCGCGCAGATCGTGGCCCAGCTGAATCTCCTTCGCCCGATCTATCGCCAGACGACGAACTACGGACACTTCGGCAAAGCCGGGCTGCCGTGGGAGCAAACCAACAAAGTCGCCGCCCTCCAGGCCGCGGCGAAATAACCCTTTAAACACTACGAACATGGCTACCGCATCCAAAGCGTCGAAATCCAAGACGCCCGATTATCACGTCAAAGACATCACCCTCGCCGAATGGGGTCGTAAGGAAATTTCCATCGCCGAGCACGAGATGCCCGGCCTCGTTTCGGTCCGAAAGAAGTTCGGCCCGAGCCAGCCCCTCAAAGGCGTGCGCATCACCGGCTCGCTGCACATGACGATCCAGACCGCGGTGCTGATCGAGACATTGAAGGGACTCGGCGCCGACGTGCGCTGGGCTTCGTGTAACATTTTCTCGACGCAGGACCATGCCGCCGCCGCGATCGCCAAGACCGGCACGCCGGTGTTCGCGTGGAAGGGCGAGACGCTCGAGGAATACTGGGATCTCACGCTGAAGGCGATTTCGTTCCCGGGCGGCAAGGGCCCGCAGCTTGTCGTCGACGACGGCGGCGACGTGACGCTTCTCATCCACAAGGGTTGCGAGCTCGAAGAGGGCAGCGACTGGGTGAACACCAAGTCGGGTTCGCGCGAGGAGCAGGTCATCAAGGACGTGCTCAAGCGCGTGCACAAGGAAGACCCCCTGCGCTGGACGACGATCGCGAAGGAGTGGCGCGGCGTTTCCGAGGAGACGACGACCGGCGTGCATCGCCTCTACCAGATGCTCGAGAAGGGCAAACTCCGCGTGCCCGCCATCAACGTCAACGACTCGGTCACCAAGTCGAAGTTCGACAATCTTTACGGCTGCCGCGAGTCGCTCGCCGACGGTTTGAAGCGCGCGACGGATGTCATGATCGCCGGCAAGGTTGCCTGCGTGTGTGGCTACGGCGACGTGGGCAAGGGCTCTGCGTTTTCGCTCAAAGGCTTCGGCGCCCGCGTGGTCGTGACCGAGATCGACCCGATCAACGCGCTGCAGGCGGCGATGGAAGGCTTCGAGGTCAACACGCTGGAATCGACGCTCGGCACCGCCGACATCTACGTCACGACGACCGGCAACAAGGACATCATCACGCTGGAGCACATGCGGAAGATGAAGGACCAGGCGATCGTCTGTAACATCGGCCATTTCGACAACGAGATCCAGGTCGACCGCTTGAACGAGTCGGACGCGAAGCGCATTAACGTGAAGCCGCAGTACGACTTGTACACGTTCCCGAGCGGCCGGAGCATTTACCTGCTCGCGGAAGGCCGCCTGGTGAACCTCGGCTGTGCGACGGGCCATCCGTCGTTCGTGATGTCGAACAGCTTCACCAACCAGACGCTGGCCCAGCTCGACCTCTGGAAGAACCGGGACACCTACAAGGTGGCGGTTTACCGCCTGCCGAAGCACCTCGACGAGGAAGTCGCGCGCCTGCATCTCGACAAGATCGGAGCCAAGCTCACGAAGCTCTCGAAGGAACAGGCGGCTTATCTCGGCGTGCCGGTCGGAGGACCGTACAAGCCGGAGCATTATCGGTATTGAGGTAAGGCGCTTCCGCGCGATTCGCGGACAATCCATCAAGCGATCCTTCGCATCGGAAACGATGCGGGGGATTTTTTTTTGGGCGCTGACACGCCTACGGGGCGAATAGCCCGGCTTCGTCCGCTGCACGCGGGCTTCGGCGTGGCAGTCTTCGCGCCGCTGCTGCGGCGAGCGTAGACTGGCGGAGAGGGGGGGATTCGAACCCCCGGTAGGGATTTAAACCCCTACAACGCTTTAGCAAAGCGCCGCTATCGACCACTCAGCCACCTCTCCAATCCAGCTCGCCGAGGCAAACGCCCGCGAAATAAAGTGCAAGGCGGATTTCCGATTTCAGTTTGGAAGTAGCGCAGGCGGCCCGCCTGCTCCGGCGATCGACTCGATTTCGAACACCGGCCCGGCCGCTCGCGATTCGATCTTCGGTGCAGGTAGCAGCGTTCAAGCTCCAACCTCCCAGCTCCGACGAGTTCCGAACTGTCAGGCCGAGATTTAAATCCAGAACGTCTGAGCGCAGCGCGGAAGAGCGTGTTGCCCCAACGCGTTCCACTCGCGGCCGGACTGGCTCAGCTCTCCTCGTCCACCGGGCGGTCCAGTTCCTCGCGGCACTCTGAAATCACGCGCAGCCAGATTTCGCGCAGGTCGAAAAGCTTTGGCAGGGTTTCCTCGCGATAGGTCATCACCGCGCGATGCGCGGCGGCATCGGTGCTGTTCAGCAGCGCGAGCGACGAATTCAGCGCGCTCAACGCCCGCTTGAACAGGCTGATGGCCATCGCGAAATCGCCAAAGTCGAGCGCATGGATCGCCTGCACCGCGTGCTCCTCGCCGCGGTGCAGCGAAGCGAGCAAGCCCAGCGCGAGCGCGGGCGGGACCTTCGCGGCGTCGCCGGCGTTGAGTTCCCACGGGCGTTTCACGCTCAGGTAAATCGCCTTCGTCGCGATGAAGATCGGGTTCTTGTGCAGCGTGTAGACCTCGGACTCGCTGCCATCGAGCGCATCCGCGGCGGATTCCTCGTCGTCGCCGTCCGCAACGGTCTCGTCGTCGCTCCAGTTTCCCAAGCCCCAGCCCATCTGCTGGGCGACCGCGTCGATGCGCGTCGGGTTGTTGCGGAAAGATTCGTAGAAGCCGAGGTAACGAAGGATGCTCTCGTCCTGTTCGCGCAAATAGCGCTCCCAATCAAATTCGTTCCACGCCAGCTCCCCGCGATCCTCCCACTCGCTTTCTGGGCCACCGTCAGAATCAAAGTCGCTCATTGAATAATGCGAAAATGAGTCCGCGCTTCCGTGGAATGCAAATCTAAATCATATGGTGGGTAGTTTCGATTGCGGGTTGATCCACGTCGCGCTCCGCCGCACGTTTCCGCCTTCCCATGGCCGACGTCCACCACGAGCCAGTTTATTTCAGCGGGCGCGTCCAAGGTGTGGGATTTCGCTATACCGCGATGCAGGTGGCCAAGGAGTTCGAGGTCTCCGGCGTCGTCCGCAACCTCACTGACGGCCGCGTGCAGCTCGAGGTCGAGGGCCAGACCGCCGAAGTCGCGGCGTACATCGCCGCGATCGAGGAACGCATGCACAGTTTCATCCGCAAGACAGAGCGCACCGGCGACATGCGGGCGCGGCAGTACCACGGTTTCACCATCGGATGACTCCCGCCATCGAGCTCTGCGCCCTCACCAAGGATTTTCCGGTGGGTTGGCGCGGAGCGAGAGTCCGCGCGCTTAACGCCATCAATCTCACGATTGCCCCGGGACAGGTGTTCGGACTCCTGGGACCCAACGGTTCGGGAAAAAGCACGGTCTTGAAAATCGCCGCCGGCCTGCTCGAGCCGACCTCGGGCGCATGCCGGATTTTTGGCGTCGAAGCCGGCAGTTTCGAGGCGAGGTCGCTCAACGGGTATCTGCCCGACGCGCCGCATTTTTACCGATTCCTCAGCGGGCGTGAACTCGTGAATTTTTACGGCGGCCTTTCAGGCCTGCGGGGGTCGGAACTAGGGAGACGCGCCGACGAAGCGATCGAAGCCGTGGGGATGACACCCGCCGCGAACCGGCGGGTTGGAACCTACTCGAAAGGCATGCTGCAACGCATCGGGCTCGCGCAGGCGATCGTCCATCGACCGCGGCTTTTGGTCTTGGATGAACCCGCCGCCGGGATGGATGAGAGCGGGGTGGCGATGCTCAATGCCACGATTCGAAACCTGGTCGAAGACGGCGCGACTGTGGTGCTCACCTCCCACGACCTCGGCCAAGTTGGGCAGGTATGCGACCGCGTCGCGACGCTTGAACTCGGGCGACTCATGCGGGAGCGCGCGGTCGGTGAAGTGAGCGAACTCACGGCGGAGTCGTACTCGATATGACTCACGCGTTCGATTCGGCGCGACGGATTGGATTGATCGTCGCGAACACTCTTCGCGAAGCACTTCGGCAACGGGTGTTGATTGTGCTTCTGCTGGCCGGGGTGGTCTTCGTGGGCGGCGCGCGATACCTGCGGGAGCTGAATTTCGGCACGCCCGAACTGAAGTTCATCGTCGACCTGGGTTTCGGCGGGATCGGTCTCTTCGGGGCCGTGCTCGCGATCACGTTAACCGCTCAGTTGTTCTTCGCGGAGATCGAAGGGCGCACGGTTTCGACGCTCTTGGCGCGCCCGGTGCATCGGGCGGAATTTGTCCTCGGGAAATTCGTGGGAAGCGCCGCAGTCGTGGGATCGTACAGCCTGCTCCTGACCGTCTTGCTCGCCGCAGTCGTTTGGTCGCGCGAAAGATCGTTGCTCCACGATCTCGGCGCGGCGCCTTCGCCGAGGCCGATTGTTGAGTTCGGCTGGATCGCGGCGATGGGCTGGTTCGTGGCGCTCAAGCTCCTCGTGATGGCGGGACTCACCCTCTTGATCGCGAGTTACGCCCGGACGCAGCTCTTCACGACGACGATTGGTTTCCTCGTTTTTGTGGCCTGCCACCTCCTGCCGTTCGCGCGGGGAGCTGCAGCGCACACGGATTCCCGGCCGATGCGATGGCTGGCGCAGCTGATGGTGGCGCTGCCTGACTTCCAATACTTCACGGTCGCGGCGTCAGGGAACGCGGCCGTGTGGAATCAGGTTCTCCGCGTTTCCGTCTATGGTTCTTCCTACGTCGCGATTACCTGCGGCCTCGCGGCATTTTGTTTTCGACGTCGTGAAATCTAAGGTCGTCACGCTCGGCCTCGTGGCGGCAGCGATGGCCTTGGCGGGTCTGGAAAGCCACCGGATTATTGTGCACCCCGGGGACGGCGACCACGAAACCGATGTCGGGGTCGCTTTGGGCGCATGGCGCGGAGTGCTCGCCGACGTGGTTTGGCTCTGCGCGGCGGAGCGCTGGGAGGAGCGCGACGCGGAGGGTACCGAGCGTTTGCTCGGGTGGGTGACGGCGATTGATCCGAAGCCGGTTTATTTCTGGATCAACGGCGCGCGGATCCTCGCGTATGACGTCCCAACCTGGCGGATCGCAGCCTTGGAGAGCGAAGGTTTCATGCCGAAGTCGGCGAAAGAACGCTGCGTCCGCGATCACGCGCAGCGCGCGATCGATCGACTCACCGCGGCGCAGCGATTTCATCCCGATTGTCCCGAGCTCTGGATCGAGCGTGCCAACATCGAGCTCAACGTCTTGGGCGACACCCGCGCGGCGGCCGCGAGCTTTCGCAGCGCGAGCGAGCAAACCGGGGCGCCGTTCTTCGCCGCGCGAATCTATGCTGAGCTCCTGCGTGGCCTCGGTGAAAAGGAGCAGGCGCTGGCATGGTTGAAAAAGCTGCATCCGAGCCTGCCGCCCAACAACGAGGCCGCCGGGGCCGATCGCGTGCTCGCGCGGATCCGCGCGCTCGAACAGGAACTGGGCAAGTAGCGCAGGCGGCCCGCCTGCTTCGAGGATGGGGAACTTGGGGATTTGAACAGAAGGCATCGAAGGTAACCAAGAGACTCAGGTTCGCGCGGTTGATCGTGCCCTTGACGATGTGGGACGAAACCCTTCGAAACCCGGATCATTTAGGGCACGAGCGGTTCCGCTGACTGAAACCTCTTCGTTACCTTGGTTGCCTTCTGTTCAAAAGGTTTGGGAGTTCGATCCCCGAGCAGGCGGGCCGCCTGCGCTACTTCGGCCAGCTTTGACACGCTTGGCGGGACCGCCAATCTCGCCGCTCCACGTGTCTTGCTTCATCCTGTCGGTTCACCCTCTGCTCGCATGAGCGCCCCGGCCAAAGTTTGGATCGGCGCGGCGCGTCCGCGGACTTTGCCGGCGGCAGTGGCGCCGGTGTTGGTCGGGTCGGGGCTGGCGTGGCGGGATGGCGGCTTTGACGCGCGCGCGGCGGCGCTTTGCCTCGGCTTCGCGCTGCTCGTGCAGGTCGGCACGAACTTCGCGAACGACTATTACGACTTCGTCAAAGGCGCCGACACTGCGGCGAGGGTTGGACCGCGCCGGGCGGTGGCTGCGGGATTGGTGGCCCCGGCGACGATGCGTCGCGCGATGTGGGGCGTGTTCGCCGCTGCATTCTTGTGCGGGCTGGGCCTGATCGCGTGGGGTGGCCCCTGGCTATTGGCAGTCGGCGTGACGAGCATCCTCTGCGGCCTGGCCTACACGGGCGGACCCTGGCCGCTGGGGTATCACGGGCTGGGAGACGTCTTCGTCTTCCTCTTCTTCGGCCTCGTCGCCGTCGGCGCCACTTACTTTGTCCAAACCGGCGCGCTGGTGCGCGACGCGTGGCTGGTCGCAATTCCCGTCGGCCTGCTCACGGCAAATATCCTGGTCGTGAACAATTATCGCGATGTCGCCACCGACACGATCGCAGGCAAGCGCACCTTGGTGGTGCGCTTCGGACGGAAGTTCGCGCGGATCCAGTTCAACCTTTCGCTGGTTGTCGCCCTGGTGGTCGTGCCGGCCTCGCTCGCGGTGCGCGATCGTTGCGCGTGGCGGCTCCTGCCGCTCCTGCTGTTGCCGATGGCCTCCAGCCATGCGCGCCGGTTGCGCGAGCGCGAGAATCCCCTGGAGCAGATCAAGCTGCTCGGCGACACCGGGAAACTGCTCGCGCTTTATGCGATCCTGCTGACCGCGGCGCTCGTCGTGCGCTGACGTCAGACGTGCGCCGAGACCTTCGCCTTGAGGGCGGCCTTGGGCATCATCCCGACGATCTGCTCCGCCACCTGGCCGCCCTTGAAGAGCAGCATGGTGGGGATGGCGCGGATGCCATACTCGACGGCGATGGCGTCGTTTTCGTCGATGTTCACCTTGGCGATCTTCAATTTTCCATCCAGCTCCGTCGCCAGCTCCTCGAGGATCGGGGCGATGGCTTTGCACGGCCCGCACCATGGCGCCCAGAAATCGACGAGCACGGGAGTGGTGGCCGTGGTGACGGCTGCCTTGAAGGTATCGGTGGTGAGGTTGGCGATTTTATCGGACATGGGAAGTGAAGTGGTGAAACAAGAGAGAACTCAAATTTTGCGAAGACGCAACTGCGCGGGTGGGCGACGGTTTGGTTTAATCACGAATGAACACGAATTCGGATTTTAGGATCGGAGGGTTGGCCGCAAAAAAACGCAAAATTATA
>JAQGOP010000039.1 GCA_028293545.1 Verrucomicrobiota bacterium
GGCAACACGGCCACCTACACCGCGAACTCACTGAACCAATACTCGCAGCGCACGGTGCCGGGAATCTTCGATGTCGCCGGGGCGGCCGCGACCAGTGCGACGGTGACCGTGAACGGGAGCGGCACGGATGTAACGCGGCACGGGGAATACTTTTTCAAGGGCCAATCATACGGGGGCCAATCATACGGGGTCAGGTCGTGGGGAGTGGGGTAACTGAGCGAGGGCGAGAGCTGTTTTATAGTACAGGTGGCGATGGCTGGGGTTGACGGGGGAGATTGCGGTGGAGTTCGGTGGGTGGAATGGCGCGCAAACCGAGACTGGAGCGGGAAGACGGGTGTTACCACCTGATCAACCGCGGGAATTATCGGCAGGATATCTTCGCGGACGATCGCTCGCGTCACGCGTTTCTGAAGTGCGTGGACGAGACGCACCGGAAGACGGCATGGCGGACCTACGGGCTCACGGTGATGATTAACCACTACCACACCGCAACCCAGACCCCGCGCCCGAATCTCGTCGACGGCATGAAATGGCTGCAGGGCACGTTCGGGATGAGGTTCAATGGAATCCGGAACGAGCGTGGCCACCTGTTTCAAGGACGCTACAAAAGCATCCTGCTCGATCCTGAGACGCGTTTGGGACCGACCTGCCACTATATTCACCTGAACCCGGTGCGGGCAGGATTGATGAGGGTGGCCGACCTGGCGAATTACCCGTGGACGAGTGTGCGGTGGCTCATGCAGCCCGGCGAGCGCCCGGAGTGGTTCGATCCACGGGCGGCGCTGCAGCACGCCGGAGGACTGAAGGACACGCGAGCGGGTCGCCGGGCTTACCTAGTGTACCTGCAACAGCTGATGGAAAACGAGGCCGCCCAGAAGTCGATGGGCTTTGCCGGGCTGGAGAAGGGTTGGGTGCAGGGTTCGACTGAGTTCTTGGAGGAGATTGTCCGTGACTACAGCCGCTCGGCCAACGATGGCGAACGAACCGCGGAGGACGTGCGTGCTGCGCAGGAGGCATTGCATCAGGCGCTGGTCGATCGGCTCCTCGCTCAGCTCGGGCGGAACCGAGCGCAGCTGCAGGTGGCCGGCAAATCCGAGGAGTGGAAAATCGCTCTCGCCGCTGCGCTCAAACAAAGATCGACGGTTACCAACCGCTGGCTGAGTAAGGAACTGCACCTGGGTCACATATCCGAGGTCAGCCGGAACGTATCCGCGTGGACCAAGCAACAGCATCCGCTCCTCAAAAATCTTCTCGCCGTTATCGGCCCACTCCCCATGACCTGACCCCGTACGATTCTCGCTGCTTGGGACAATACCCTTGGAATCAAAGGTCTAGTCGACGGAGAGCATTACCCATGAAACGAGTCGTAGCTGTGCTGGCCCTTCTTTTCGCTATGGCTGGATGCGAAACCGGACACGTCATTGAAATTACAATGACTGCAACGCAGGCAGGTGCTCGTTCTGCGCGCACGAAAATCATCACCGACTGCCTGCATTCAGTTGCGCAGGATTTAGGGATGTTGGTGGAAGGTCCGATCAAAGGACCGGGAGAAGATGTTGAGTTCGTGGCGAAATATCCAACCACAGGCGCGACCAGCGGTTTTTTTATCAGTGCTCAAATCAGCGATGGAGTGAGCATTGTTTTTCGGAGTCTCAGCAATCAAGTTGATCCGGCCTTAGCTGAACGCGCCTTTTCGCTTTTCCGGGCAGAGCTAGATCGGCGCGGGTTAATTTATAACGTGCGTCGGAGTTGAT
This sequence comes from Verrucomicrobiota bacterium, assembly GCA_028293545.1. Classification (GTDB taxonomy): domain Bacteria; phylum Verrucomicrobiota; class Verrucomicrobiia; order Opitutales; family Opitutaceae; genus Opi-474. The sequence continues at coordinate 1,755 of JAQGOP010000039.1, forward strand.
CCTGTTTGCCATGAAATCACTTCCTACGCTCGCGAGCCTCGTCATTGCACTGGCGCTTGCTGGTTGTGCCAGCGTGACCGAGGATTCCGCACCCCAGATGGCAGCATCACCGATAACGCCGATTGACGAGACCTACATGGAGGTCGTGGAGCAGTTTACCTTCCTGCCCTCGTTCACGGGCTACACTTTCCCGGCAGGGCGTTACTTGCCGGTTAAGAGAGAAAACGGCGGTGTGTTTTACGAGTCGCCCGTGGGAATCAAAATCCGAACTCTCGGCGGATCGTATGTTGTCAAAGGCGGCATCTTCCGGGGAAATCCCAACGCGCGAAACGAGAGCAAGGTGAGTGCGTATGCTTACATGCCGGCAGGCGGGTTGCAGATGATCCCGCTGCACTCGATGATAGGCCTGGATTTGAACAAGAAAATCCGTTGTGCGCCGCCTTTGAGTTTTAAGTGAGCTGCGGCACTGTGCGGTTTAACCCGCGAGCGTCTAGCCGACAGCGCTGCTCGACTTGCCGAGCGGTGCAACGGCGATGCTTGCGACCCAAGGCTGTTTGCCGAGAGTGCGGCGGCTTGTCGCCGTTATCCTCCGGCCGTTCGTTATCCGACTCTTTCAACTTTCGGCTTTCAACGGATTGCCCTCTGTGACCCGCCGACGGCAGCTCACTTGATCCGATGCACCCGCAGCTTCGTGTTCGTGCCGTCGACGATCAGCGCGAACTGGCCGGCGGGACGCGCGGCGATCTCGATGTCGCGATCCTTCACCTCGACGTTGATCTGGTCGAAGCCTTCCCAAACCTGGCCGTTGTCCAACTTGAACGCATTGCCGCCCGCCCAGCCGGTGCAATGCGCCTTGAGTGACGGAATATCCCGCCAGTCCTCGGTGAAACGGTTGCTCAGGCCGAAGGTTTCGAGGAACGAGCGCTTCCGCTCGACCGTCGTGTCCTGGACGATTCGCGCCGCCTGCTGGCTGGCCGCCACCGCCACGGTCCGCGTGTAATGGCGAATCACCGCGGCATCGATCAAACCGAGCTGCTGCGAGTTGAGCGCCGAAAGTCCCGCCCGCTCGAAATCCTCCGGTGACATCAGGCTCTTGATGCCCGGAAACTCGTCCGGCGCGGGCTTCGACGACGGAGTGTTTTGGGCGAAAACCGCGGCGGCACTGAGCACGAAGAGGGCGAGGAGTTTTTTCATGGGGGACAGGTGGGGAAGCCGATACGACCTTCGATGGTGAAATCGGTGCCGTCAGAGTTTCAGGACAAATCAGTTTTCAGGAATTTCGCGTCGCCGGACTGGGCCGAGATCAATTCGGAGAACGCGCCGCCGAGCACAACGAGCTGCTGGTAACTGCCCTGCTCCACGATCACGCCGTCGCGCAGCACCACGATGCGGTCGGCGTTCTTGATCGTGCTGAGGCGATGGGCGATCGTGATGACGGTGCGGCCTTGGGAAAGGCGGTCGAGCGCCTCCTGGATCAGGCGCTCGCTCTCGTAATCGAGCGCCGACGTCGCCTCGTCGAGGATGAGCACCGGCGGATTGCGCAGGATCGAGCGCGCAATGGCGATGCGCTGGCGCTGCCCGCCGGAAAGCGCCACGCCGCGCTCGCCCACGGGGGTTTGGTAACCCTCGGCCATGCGCGAGATGAATTCCTCGGCGTTGGCCAGCTTGGCCGCCTCGCGGATCTGCGCGGGGGTCGCGTCGGGTTTCGCGAAACGAATGTTATCCTCCACCGAGCCGGAGAGCAGGATGCTGTCCTGCATCACCACGGCGAGCTGGCGGCGGATCCAGCGCATGTCCCACTCGGACTGCGGCACGCCGTCGATCAGGATCTGGCCGGAACTCGGCGCGTAAAGGCCGAGGAGCAGGTTCGCCAGCGTGCTCTTGCCGGAACCGGAGGGGCCGACGAAGGCGATGTGCTCGCCGGGCCGGATCGTCAGGCTGAGATTCTTGATGACCACCTTGTCCGGCGCCGACGGATAAAAGTACGAGACGTTATCGTAGACGATGTCGCCGCGGATGCGTTCCTCGCGGCGGGTGCCGTTCCACGTTTCGACGTAGCGCGAATCAATCAGCTCTTTGATGCTCTGGTAGCCTTCCTGCGCGGAAAAATACGGCTCGCTCAGGCCGATGAACATATGGACCGGAGTCAGAATGTAGCCGAAGCCCGCCATGAAGGCGAAGAGCGTGCCGATCGTGACGTGGCCCTTGATCGCGAGGATGGAGCCTCCGGCGATGACGATCAGCGAGAGCAGCTGCATGCCGACGTAAACGTAGGTGCCGAAGAGCGCGTTGATGTACGACTGGGTGACGCGGCTGCGCGCGAAGGACTCGCTGCTGCGGTCGAGTTCCTTTTCGACTTGGGCTTCCTCGCCGAAGCTGCGGACGAGGCGGAGGGCGGAAATGTATTCCGAGGCGGCGCCGGTGAGCTTTTCCTGGGCGAGGCGGTTTTCGTTGTTGGCGCGCTGGATGCGGCTGAAGAAAAACCATTTCGCGGTGGCATAAATCGGGATCGCGAGCAGGAGGACGGTGAGAAGCAGCCAGTTCATCCACGCCAGGATCACGAAGATGCACAGGCCCATGAGCAGGTTGGGCAGGAGCTGGTTGAGGACGGCATAGAGCAGGCCCTCGACCTTCTGCGTGTCGAACGCGTACTTCGAAAGCAGGCGGCCGGTCTTCTGGCCGTCGAGGTAGCTGAAGCTCAGAAACTGGAGGCGGAAGAAAATGCGGCTGCGCATTTCCACCAGGAGGCCGGCCATCGTCTTCGCGATGGAGCGCGCGCCCCAGACCGAGAACCCATAGTGGAGCATGAGGCAGGCGACGAACCACAGGCTGTAGTGGATGACGCCGGCGACGTTTCCTTCCTTCAGCGGCTTATCGACGATCCACTGGATCAGCAGCGTGCAGGGCGCCGCGGCCAGGCTGCGGAGCATGGCGAGCGTCGCGCCGCCGCGGAAGCGTGCCCGCGCCGCCCACAGGTAGGCGATGAGGTTCGATTGGTCGAGTGGGTTGGAAATGGGTTGGGACATGATGGCGGGTCGCCGCACTCACGTAGCACGCGGCGCGCCCAGCCTTGGCAAGAGGAATTACTTTTTATGCCGCTTTGGAGCAAGGCCCCCATTGATCGCCGTGTAGAACGAGTCGCCGGGCTGGATCGACCCGCGCGCGACCACGGTCCCGGTGTAGGCGGATTTGTACAGGGCGGTCAGGAATTCCAGCGTGCGGCGCGCCTCTGGCCCGCTGGTGAGCGGCAGCGTGTTCGCATCCATGTTCGCCACCATCGCGTTGAGTTGCGCGCCGTGCGTGGAGCCGATGTCCGGCGGGAACTTGCCCCACGCGGCCATCATGTCGGCGCTGTTGGACGCATCCGCCGGGGTGATTTTCCAGTTCTCGCCCTTGTAGGCGTAAAGATGCGTGAGCTCGACCGTCGCGCGCTCGCAGTCGAGGCGGAGGTAGGTTTCCTGGCGCGGGCAGAGCGTGCTGTTGACGATCGAGGCGCGCGAGCCGTTCGCGAACTTCACCAGCGCCATGGAAACGTCCTCCACTTCGATTTCGTGGTAAAGCGTATCGGCCATCGCGCGGACCTCCGTCCAATCCCCCAGCAGGTCGAGCAGGTGGTCCATCGTGTGGATGCCCTGGCTCATGGTCGGCCCGCCGAGCTCGGTGGACCATTTGCCGCGCCACGGCACCGCGTAGTAGGCGGCATCGCGGTACCAGAGGGTGTTGCAGACCGCGACCAGGGGACGGCCAAATTTCCCGGCGGCGAGGAGGGATTTGACGTGCAGGTTCGACGTCGCGAAGCGCATCTGGAACACGCACGCGGTGCGGCGGCCGGTTTTCTGCTCGGCGGCGGTGATGCGATCGAACTCGGCGAGCGAGGCGCACAGGGGTTTTTCGCAGAGGACCCACGCGCCGGCTTCCATCGCCGCGATGCTCATGTCGGCATGCAGGCCCGGAGGCGCGGCAATCAGCACGATGTCGGGCTGCTCGACCTTGAGCATCGTCGCGTAGTCGGTGTGGGAGCCGGGAATGTGGTGGCGGTCACAAAACGCTTTGGCCCGGGCGGCGTCGATGTCGCACGCGGCGACCAATGAGACGCGGCCATGGGTGTCGGCGACGGCGCGCACATGCGCGTCGCCGATGCCACCCGTGCCAACGAGAACAGCGCGATAGGTTTTATTCATCAGGTAAAAAAAGGGTGGTCCGCCAGGGCGTGAAACACGTCAGTGCCCGCGAGCCGCCGCCGGATCGAGGGACAAAGGTTTGGAAAGTTGATCGTAGATCGTGAGCCCGGCGAGCGATTGCTTCGGCGGAGGGAAAAAATAACTTCCGAGGTAACCGAAGACCATGCAGCCGCCGACCGAGACGACCGCATAAGTCACCACGTGCAGCGGGGTGTAAAGTTTGGCCAGGACCGTCAGCACGATGCTCGCGGCAATCCCGACCGCGCAGCCCTGCCAGTTGGCGCGCCGGGTGAACATCCCCAGCGCATAAATGCCCGCGAACCCGCCCCCGAGCAGCGCCATCAGCTCGAAGAACCGGTCCCACAGCGACTTGATGTCCAGCGTCGAAAGGTAGTAGGCCAGCGCGGTGCCAAGGACGCCGGCGACGACCGTGGTCCATTCCGCCAGCCGGACGCTCTTCTTCGGCGTGGGGTTGCGCGCGTAGCGCTCGTAGAAATCGACGGAAACCAGTGTCGCGATGGAATTGATGTTCGAGCTGAGCGTGGCCATCGACGCCGCGAAAATCCCGGCAATGATCATCCCCGTCACACCCGACGGCAGGTCGCTCGCGATGAACTGCGGGAAGATCTGATCGGTGGCGAGCAGCGGATTCAGGTTTGAGGGATGAACCTTGTAGTAGGTGTAAAGGGCGGTCCCGATGCAGAAGAACATCAGGCTCCCCGGCACGACGATCGCCGTCAGCATGAGGATCGAGTTCCGGGCTGCCTTGTCATCCTTGGTCGAAAGCACGCGTTGCGTCATGACCTGATCCTGTGGCCAGGTGAGCGTGCCCACGACGAGCAGCAGCAGGTACGTCCACACGTTCGGGATCGAAAAATCGAAGCTCCAGTCGAAGAGATGGGTCTTGTGATCCGCCAGGGCGATCCGGGTGACGGCGCCGATTCCGCCGGCGCCGTGCACCATCCAGCCGATCGCGAAGAGCGCGCCGCCGACCATCACGAAAACCTGCAGGACGTCGGTCCAGATCACCGCTTTCATCCCGCCGAGCACGGTGTAAATGGTGGTGATCAACCCCATGACCATGATGCTGGTCGTGACGGTCACACCGGTGACCGCGGACAGGGCCAGCGCCGGCAGCAGGAGGACGATCGCCATGCGGCCGGCGAGGTGCTGCACGATGCAGATGAACGATGCGACCAACCGGATGGCCGGGTGAAACCGCAGTTCGAGGTACTGGTACACCGACATGAGGTTCAAACGGCGCACCAGGGGAACGATCACGAAAGCGACATAGAACGAGCCGACAAACGTGATCACGTTCTGGGAGAGGTAGAGCCAGTCGGTCGCGTACGATTTCGCCGGGATGGCGAGATAGCTGATCGCGCTGGTGCCGGTGGCGTAGAGCGAGAGGCCGGCGGCCCACCAAGGGATGCGGCGGCCGGCGAGGAAGAAGTTGGCGGTGTCCTTCTTGCCCGTGAGGTAAAAATAAAGCCCGATCCCGGCGACCACGCCGAGATAGAGGAAGATGACGATGTAATCGACGACCTTCAGCCCGCGCTTCGCCGAAATCAGTTGGAACCGCGTGGTGCGAATCTCATTTCCGGCATCGCGCGTCGTGACGAGAAAACCCGCGGCGGAGGGATGGATCGCTTCGATGGTCCCCGTGACGGGCCAATCGCCGAACGTGGCCCAGGTGTCGGTGATCGCATGATAAGCGACGAGTTGCTGGCGCCCGGAAGCAACCGGCGTCAAAAACAAAACGTGGGATTGGCCAATGGCTTGGGCGACGCCCAGCACGGGGGCGGGGGGCGAGGCGCGCCGCGACCATGCGCCACGGGCGTTTTTGCGCAGGAGAATCTGCTGGCCGGAAGCATCGGTCGCCAAGACGAAGAGTTCGCCGTCCTGCCACGTGCCCGTCACCGGTTGGAGTGAACGGTCGAATCCCGGCAACGCGCTGATTTCCACGAGTGTCGGGTTCCCTTGCGCGGCGACGGCGCGGGCGGCGTCAGCCTCGGCCTTGGCGACGGTGTCCCGTGGAAGGACTTCAGACTTCAGGGAGACGAGCGGATTGGCGGCGTGAGCGACAAGGGTGAGGCACGACAAAAGCGCAAAGAGACGCAGTGAGGGGGGAAACATCCGTCTCAAGAAAGAGAGAGCGCTTCGCGACTTTCAAGCGGTGAGGGCCCGAACATTCAGGGGAAATGGCGTAGCGCAGGCGGCCCGCCTGCTCCGGGGGCAGAGCTACCCAATCCTTTTGAACAGAAGGCAACTAAGGTAACGAAGCGGTTCTCGTCAGCGGAATCGTTCGTGGCCTTTTACGAAACAGGTTTTGGGATCTCCTCGATTCCCGGAGCAGGCGGGCCGCCTGCGCTACTTCGATACGCCGGCCAGCTTCAGGATCTTCTCGCCGGTCAGGCGCTTCTCCTTCGGCAGGGAGTGCGGGACCTTGCCACCGTAGATCTCGGCCAATTGGTAGAACTTGTCCTTCGTCTCCTTCACGAATTGCTCGGTCGGACGCTTTTCGTCGAAGAGCGCCATGATTTCCGGCAGCCAGCGATGGCCGTAGCGGACGTGGTTCTGCTCGTCGTTGCGATCGAAGGCCAGGAGCGTGTCCGCCTCGAAATCGTTCAATTCGCGCACGCGGTCCATCACCGTTGCCTTGGTCGGGAAACTGTTCGCCTCGAATTCCATCGTCATCATCGCGTAGCGCTCGTGCGGGGGCATCTGGACGAGGATGTTGTAGAGGTCGAGCGAGTGCTCGACGGTCATGAGGTCGACTCCGAACTTCGGCAGCTGGCGGAACCCGAACTGGCTGTGGCGCGACTCGTCCCAGAGATGCCGGGCGAGGTCGTAGTGCAGGTCGAAAGGCGCGGTCGGCGTCTCGATAAAAACCGTCGAAAGGTAATCGATCGCGTCCATTTCCATCATCAGCCACACGTAAACCATCAGGCGAATCACGCGCGCATCCGTCTTCGGGTCCGTCAACCACGGCCGCACGATCGGATCCTCGGTCGGATCGAGGCCAAAGACGCCCGAGCAGATCGGATATTTGCCGCGGTTGCAGGTCGCGGGATGCGTGTAGGGAGTCTGCTCGTGCTGCCACGCGTAGTGGGCCGCGAGGGGAAGCCGCGTTTCCTGGCCGAGCCAGCCGCCGAGGTCGTCGAGCGCCTGCGTGAGATGCAGCTTCCATTCGCGCGCATCGACGTCCTTGAGGAACGGAGCGATCTCGCGGGCGTGGCGCTCTTCGTCGGCGATGAATTCCTCGACGAGTTTTTTCGAAGGCCAGTCCGCGAGCGGATCTGTGACCTTGAGATAATGGCGGTACGCCGCGAGCAGCGCGGGTTTCAGGACCTCGTAGAATCCCGCGGTGATGACAAGCGGGTCGGCGGTGTTGCGGCCCACGGCTTCGGTGAAAATGCGGCTGATGGATCCGCGCACGGCATCGTTGGTGCCGAAGGTCGTAAGCTCACGGCCGCGCTCGCGCAGGAAACGCGCGTGCCCGGCGGACTCCCAAAGATGCTGGCAGACGAGGTATTTCAGCTCGGGCTCGCCGACGCGATAAACCAAGGTCGAGGCGGTGCGCACGAATTCGCGTTCCACTTCGAAGAGGAGGCGGATGAGGCGCGTCATTTCGTTGACCGCGACCATGCGTCCGGCGGCGGCGGGACGGGCTGGGGAGGAGGTGGTGGGCATGGGGTTCGGGGCTGCGATCAGCAGACCAGGTTGCGCTTGCCGTTCGGACCGTGCGCCGGCGGGTTAGCGCCGATCCAGCGTTCGTCGATCGGCTCGGAGGCGCGCTGGTAGCGGCTGTCGCTGGAAATGCGCAGGCGGTTCTCGGTGCGGTTATCGAGCGACGCGTGCACGAGGAACATGCCGAACGTGATGAAGTCGCCGGCCTCGTATTCGGTCGTCAGCCAGCGGCGGTCAAACTTGTTGGCGACCGACGGGGGGTTGTGGGACAGCGTGCCGGTAAAGGTCCATTTGCCGTCCTTCACCTTGGCGACCTCGGCGGGCTTGTTTTCGCAGTACGCATCGACGTCGCGGTAAACGTAGTTTTCGAGGAGATCCATGCGCTGGTTGGATTTCTCGAGGATCATCAGGCCGCCAAGCTCGTACGAAATATCCCCGTAAGGCACCCAGCACGTCATGTGCTGGTGCGTGCCGCGGCCCATATAGGGGAGGTCGCAATGCGGATTGGTGCCCTTGCCGGGAGCGATGGCGCGGAGCCAGGTGTAATCGTAGTGGCGGACATCCTCGCCATAGAACTTCCGGTAGAATTCCGGCAGGCGGCCGGAATAGAGAAGTTGCTGCACGGCGGCATTGCCGTTGGTGAGCTCGGGCTTGAAGACGTAGCCCGCGTCTTTTTTGGCCACGCCATCGATGTGGGGAAAATTTTCGTCGAGCACGCCGGCGGCGGAGAGGCGCTCGGTCAGGCTGGCGCGGGCCTCGAGGACTTGGTCGCGGTCGAGGTAGCCCTTCATGTAGAGGTAGCCGTCCTCGGCGAAGCGGCGACGCAGCTCGAGCGGGTGATCGGCGGCCTCGGACGAATCGCGCAGGATGCCGAAACGCTTTTCGCTCATGTCGAGGGCGTGACCGTACGAGTAAATCTGGGGCAGGGTAGCGGTGCTCATGGCGCTAATTTACACGCTTCCGGCGAAACACAAAATGGTTGAAGTGGGAAAAGGCATGTAAAATATGGGAGTCCATGCCGTACGCGGAAAAATTCCGGGCCCGTCCCTGGCTGGAGAGCCCGCTCTCCAATGCGGCGGGAAGCCTGCAGCTCGCCGGCGCCCTGGAGAACAACGAAGGCATCGATCCCAAGACCATGCGTGTTTTGGGAAGCTATGGCTTGGTCTATATCTTGAGCGGCGAAGGCTATTACGCCGACGGGAATGGGACCAGGCAGGACCTCGGCGCGGGCGACGTGGTTTTCATCGATCCGAAGCTGGCGCACGCGTACGGGTCGAAAGGAGGCGGGCCGTGGCGTCATCTCTATTTCGTTTTCTCGGGTCCGCAGTTCGACCTCTGGCGCAAGGGCGGGCTGCTTGACCCGGGTCGGCCGGTGTGGCGGGCCGAGCCGGTGGATTTTTGGGCGCGCCGGTTGCAGGAGGTGGTGCTGCCGGAGGAGGGGCATGGACAGGCGGCTTCGCTGCGTGCGTTTGGGCGCTTCCTGGATGTGTTGGCGGCGCTGCTCGCCGCACGCGATGGCGATGTCAACGAAGCCGGCGCGATGGCGTGGCTGGAGGAGAGCCAGCGGTTGCTCGGGACGCCGGACGCGAGGGGTTGGCCCACGCCGCAGGCCGTGGCGCAGCGGGTGGGGTTGAGCTACGAAAACTTCCGGAAGCAGTTCGCGGCGCGGACGGGGGTGTCACCGGGGCAGTTCCAAAAACGAAAGCGCATCGACCGTGCGCAGTCGGCGATCTACCACGGTGATCGGACGCTGAAGGAACTCGCGGAGGAGCTGGAGTTTTGCGACGTGTTTCATTTCTCGAAGGCCTTTAAGCAGGTGGTCGGACTGACGCCGTCGGAGTTCCGCCGGAAAGTGCGCGGTGGGTGAGTTTTTTAACGCCGATGGACGTAGCGCAGCAGAGCCGGAACCAAACCAAGGCGCCGGAGTTTCAACCGCTAATCTGCGCTGATCTTCGCTCATCCGGATAAGTGAAAATGAACGCAGATCGCAGATGAGTGGTTAGCGGCTGGGTGGTCTTTTTAGCTTGGGAAAACCCTCGCGCGCCTTTGGCGCTTCTCGACCTCACCCTCCTTAATCGAACTTGGGCCACCCCGCGCCGGGGATCGGGCGCCAGAGGATATCCTTGTCGATACGCGGCTTCAGGTGCCGGTACTTTTTCATCAACCGCATTTTTTCGCGCAGGAGCTCGGGCAGGTCCTCGCCGTAAAAGAACGTGTTGTTGCCCACGCCGGAGGTGATCAGCACCTCCGTCGTCGTCTCCTCGAGGAGTTCGAGCAGGTTGGCCGTGTTCTCCAGTTCGAAGTCGATCGCGCCCTGCAGGAGTTTCTCGTGACGCTTCTTCTCGGCCGCGGTTTTGCCTTCGAGGTAACCGTACACGTGCGCGCACCACGCGCAGACCGTGCGCAGCGAACCGCACCAGGCCCGGTAGGCGCGCGCGCGATCGCACAGATCCACGAACACCGCATGCGCCGTGGCCTCGTCCGCTGTCGCCGCCTGCAACTGCGCCAGGCGGGTGATCAATTTCTCGAGCCGGGGGAAAACATTCCGGTCGAACGCCGCGTAGGCTTTTGCGCCGTACTCACGCGTCACGAGGTCGAACAGCACGTCTTTGCCGAGATCGTTGATCCCGGGATTGTTGTGCTGGAAACAGCCGTGACGCTCATAGTACGCGCGCTCCTTCGCCGGGATCGCCTCGATGTCGGGTACGTACGGCCGGTCGAAGGTGCGCTGCCAGCAGAAGCCGAAGCCGGTGAAAAGCGGAACCGGCGGCTGCCAGCTCAGCGCGTCTTCGAAGAGCGCCCACGCCGCGATCAGGCTCGGCGCGTGTTTTTCCCCGACAAATCGCCGGGCCGTCGCCAGCAGGACTTCGTCGATCGAAAGCTCGGGCGTGTATTGGCCGGCGCGGAGGGCCGCGACGTTGGGCCAGTACGGGGAAGCCGTGGTGTTGCCGAGGCCGCCGAGCGCGCTGATGCGCTTGATCCCGAGTTCCTTCATCGCCGCGAGCTTCCGGTGCAGCATGCGCGGATAGGGGATGCCGGCGAGGGGTTCGTAATTTCCCGTGCTGCCGGCGGAATATTGGAGGATCGGGTCGATCCCGTGGGCGCGCGAATCCTTGAGCACGGCCCGCTCGCTCTCGTCGATTTCCGGTTGGAGCGCGCTGCCCGCGACGCCGCCCATTTCAGGATAACGCGGGTGCGAATAAGGCAGGTGATAACCGCGCACCAGGAGCGAGGGCGCCTCCCAAGTGACGTGGTTGCCCATGCCGGCCTTGATGTGGTCCTGCTCGAGCTTGAAGGGCTCGATGCGCAGCACGACGTCGAAGTCCGGGTTGATTTCCGCCGCCGCCACCTGGAGATTGCGGAGATAGCGCACGATGCTCTCGCCCGCCGCCTGCGCGACTTTGTCGTGGTTGCGCCATTCGCGGATCATGTAGGGGCCGCCGTTGCGTCCCACATAAAGCGAACCCGTGTGCTCGAAGCCGGCGCCGCTGTCGTTCGTCCAGACCGACATGTAGCTGAGGTCCGGGACGCCTTTCATCAATGCCTGCAGCGCCGCGCGGTAGTGCTGCTTCGTCACGGGGTGATCCTGCGCGAGGCAGTAGCGCGGGAGCCGCGAGCGAAACGGATGATCGACGCGCGCGCCGCGGAGCGTCGGATATCGCTGGAAGAAACGTTCGGGCAGCGTGCGCGGCTCGAACATGCACACGCCGGGTTTCAAGCCGTACTTGCGACCCAGCGCGGCGAGGCCTTTGAGATGATTGAGGTTCGCCTCGAGATAATGCGTCGGCCACACGCCTTGGGTCAGCGGGGTATCGACGAAGTGGTTGAACCCGGGACTGTAGGTGTAGAACTGCGGGTAATATTCCGACTGCACCGTGTCCTCGAACGGCATGTGGGCTTGGAGGCCGTTGACCTCGACATGCGTGAATCCGCATTCGGCGAGCGTCGCGATGTATTGCTCCGGCTCGAACTTCCGTGCCGTGCGCCAATATTGGGTGAGCACGCTGTCGGAGATCGTGCGGTTGAAATCGAATGCAGCCTTGATCAGGACGCCGCGGCCCAATTTTTCCATCGTCGTGTCACCCAAGCCGTGGGCGAGCAGGCGCACGGCGGCGAACAGCAGCGCCGGTTCATTGGCGATCACTTCGCCGACGCCCGCATCAGTGAGGCGCAGCCACATCCACGCGCCGTGGGCGGGTGCGCCCGCGACCTTCGCCCATTTTTGCGAAGCGAGGGAGACGTTGACGCCCTTCCCGGGCCGGTTTGCGGCGGAAGGGGTGAGACCGGCGAAGCGGGCGAGTTCGATCGCCGCCGTTTTTTCGACGGGATGGGACTGGGCGGGATAAGCGACGCTGCGGAGGTTCAACGCCGCGACGGAATGGAGGGCAATGCTCATGGAAATTGGAAGAAGAGGGGAAAGGCTTTCGAGTTATCGCGCGCCATCAATCAGTTTTGACGGCGTAGCGCAGGCGGCCCGCCTGCTTCGGGGATCGAACCCAATCGATTTGAACAGAAGGAAACGAAGGTAATGAAGAGACGTAGGTTCGCTTAATCGATCGTGCCCTTGGTGTCTGGGTTCCGAACCCTCCAGGCATAATCGTAAAGGGCACGAACGATAGCGCCGACCGGAACCTTGGTTGCCTTCTGTTCAAAATCTTCCGGTTGTGGGTTCTTCCCGGAGCAGGCGGGCCGCCTGCGCTACTTCAACCACCAGGTGGCTGTTACTGGACGTTCAACTCGAACGCGTCCTCGTTGACACCGACCGCATAGGTCCCGGCTGGCAGGGTGCGCGTGGCGCTCATCTCGACGACGGTGTCGTTCACGCGTTCGACGACGGCCAGGACGCGGCGATCGCGGAATCCGCCGTTCGACAGGTTGGACGCAATCTTCATCAATGGAATTTTCCGGCTGCCATCGGATTCGCGCGTGGTCGCGCCCATTTCGATCTCGGGGTACTTCGCCTGCGAATATTTTTCCTGCAGGTCATCGCTGATCGACCCGACATAGATGACGGTGACGGCACGGCCATCGACCGCGGGCACCGAATCGCTGCCGGTGAAACTCAGGTCGCCGAATTTTTCATTCGAAGTTGCCGGCTGCGATTGGTTGGTCAGCGCGCTGAACAATCCGCCGATCGCCTTGAGGCCGCTCCCGCCTCCGCTCTTCGTGACCTTGCCGTTGTTGCGCGGCAGCGGAACCCAGCCTCCGCCGGACCACACGTACGCGCCGGTTTCGGCGGGATAGTCGCCGGTCGAATTGCCGGTGACCGCCACCGCGCCCGCGACGGGGAAACTCATTTTCCAGTCCTTGGTTTCACCGGTCAGCGAGGTGGCGCCGATCTCGAGCGTGATGACCTGCTCGGCCGAGGAGCGCAGCGGCGGGAATTTCAATCCGGCGCGGCTGGCGGCATTGGTGCGACCCTTGCCGGTGACGTTCAGCACCAGGCGTTTTTCATGGGAGTCCACCGTGCCATGGAGATCCCGGTAGACGCCGGGACGCTCGAGCGATTCCATGATGGCGTCGACTTCCAAGCCATGGGCGCTGACCTCGCGAAACCGGAGGCGCACTTTTTCGGTGGTGGTCGTCTTCGCTTCGAGGCGCGCGGTGCCGGGATAGGCCGTGCCCGATTTGACGATCGCAAGCAGTGCCTTCTCGCGCTCGGCGGCGGCGGCTTCCATTTTGGCGATCTCCGCGGCGGAGAGGGGAGCGAAGTCGTAGGAAAAATCGGCGGAGTCGCCGCGCAGGTGACCATCGGCGAGCTTGAGCGAAACGACTGATTCCGTGGGCGCGCCCACCGGCGAAGTCTTCTCCGCGACCTTTACGGCGTCGTTCGCGCCGCTTTCGATTTTCAACGGTCCGCCTTGGGCGCGATAGCGATTCATCGCCACGGCGCCGCGGTAGGTCCGCCGCCAGTTTTCGCGTCCGTCGGGCTCGAGGCTCGCGACCACCGTGCCGGCTTCGGCGTCCTGCTGGTTGAAGCGCAGGAGGTGATTCGCGCCCTGCGAGCCATCGCGGTTCCGCACGATGCCGCGATAAATTCTGCCGGCCTGCGTGGCTTCACGCAGGGCGAGGCTGTCGGCTTCGACGGTTTTTCGGGCGGCCGCGGCGTCGGCCTCGGAAAGGCGGGTCAGCGTGAAATCCCGGCGCTGGTCGCGCGCGGTCAGCTTGGCGCCGTTGAGCAGGAAGGGAACGCGCCACGATTCGCGTTCCGACAGGATGGGGCCGCCATCCGGGATCGCCTGGTTGGAATTTGTTTCCAGCAGCACGGTCAGGGTCTCCGCATCGGGATCGAAAAGGTAGGAGCCCTTGGCGGCGCGTTTGTCGGCCCAGCCGCCATCGTTGCGAAGCACGGCCAAGACCTGCCGCGAGCGCGGATTCAGGTTGGTGAACTCGAGGAAAATCTTCGCCGGGGGTTCGGACCCGATGGTGACGGTGCCGCTGTAAACCGTGCCGGCTTTGATGGTGCCGAGGAGTTCGGCGATGATTTTTTCCTGCTGGGCTTCGCGCTCCTTCACGAACGCCACCCGGGCCTGCTCAATCTTCGCGGGCACGGCGGCTTGGGCGGCGGCGGCGTCGCGCAATTTTTTCATGTCGCCGGCATCGTCGACCACCAGCGTGGAACCGCTGAACGCGGAGCGCGGCTGCCCGCGGGTTTCGCCGGTGACACGGTTCAACTCCCCGCCTTGGAGCTGCCAGCCTTCCGCGGTTTTTTCGGCGGCAAAGGTCCCGGTGAAGGAGAGCTTGGTTCCGGCCGGCGTCGCGACGTGCAGCAATGTCGCCTGCATCAAGGTGGGATCGGTTCCTTTGAGCCCGGCCAGTTCCAGGATGCGCGGGGCCGTCTTGCCCGAGAGGCTCTTGCGCGTCTTCATCCAAGTTTCCGGGTCCAATTTAAGTTCATCGCGCAGCAGCGCGGCGACGTCCGCCGGCTCGTACAAGGCCTCGCTGACCTGGGCCTCGGCCTGGTAGGCGACCGACGCATGCGCCGGAGTGGTGGGCGTGATCGTCGATGTCACCGACGTCACCTTGACCTGGGGCGTGGCGACGAGTTTTTCGACCTGGTCGTGCACCAGCTGGCCGGAGGGAGCGCGATTGCGCTGCTGGATGAAGAGGAATGCGCCGACTGCCGCCGCCGCGACGAGCATGCCGACCGCCAGGCCGACTTTCTTGCCCTTCGACATTGGCACGGACGGTGGCGGGGGCGGGGCGGGTGGACCGGGCGGGAGGACGACAGGCGGCGGGCGTTTGGAAACCGGGGGAGTCGTGCCTGAAAACGGGGGAGGCGTCGGTGGTGAAACCGGGACCACCGGCGGGGCGGGCTTTCGCACGGGTTCAACCGGGGTGGGCGCAAGCCGCGGCAGGGCGCGCGGCGGCGGTGGTGGCAATGGCGCAGCCACGGGAGGAGGCGGAGGCGGCTCCGATGGCGGGGTGACCGACGCCGGAATCGCCGGCACCGCAGGCAAGACCGATGGAGCCGTGGGTGGCGCGGGAGGAGGCGGCGGCGGTGGAGGCATCGACGGCCTCGTACCCAGCACCAGCTTGGCCGGCGGCGGAGGTGGCGGCGGGAAATTCGCGCCACCCCCTTCGGGATTCCGTGGCGGCGGCGGAGGAGGAAGGTTCGAAGCCATCGGATCCGGGGTCAGGATTTTTTCAAGGCGTCGAGCTTGGCGGGCACCGCCAGGATCGCGCGCATGAGATCAAGGAAGAGGTACCAAATCAGGAAGAAGAAATAGGTCAGCACCGGCACGAGGCACGCGATGAGCACGAGCATCGGGGCGGGCGAGATGCTGGAGCCGCCTTCCATGCCCTGGCCCAGCACGGCGAGGAACGGCACGGCCATCATGAGGGCGCCCGTCGCGGATTGGCCGATATCGAAGATCGCGAGCAGGGTGAGAACCGCCCCGGCCACGGCCAGGAGAAAGAAGAACAGCGGTGCGAGTTTCAGGCCGACCTTGCAGAAGAACGCCAGGATCGCGATCGCCTCTTCGCCCGCGGTGGCTTCGCCGGCGATGTTCACGTTCAACTCCTCGGGGTGGAGCGCCGCCGTCGCGAAATAAACGAAGTAAGCCGTCAGGAGCAGTGCCGGGATCAGCGGAGCCATCGAGTTACTCTGGAAAGAACCCGCAATGCCGAGCAGCAGCGCGCCGAGGGCGAAGAGGAGCGCGAAGAGGCCGACGCATTCCAGGAAGGATTTGGAGGAAAGCTGGTTGGGCGTGGTGGCGATGATGCGCGCGCCGGCCGACATGAAGCGCTGGGCCGAGAACTGCGCGATGGCGACCGCAATCACGAAGCCGATGCCGCCGAAGAAAAACACCGAGGCCATGTGCATGCGCGAGGCCTGGACCGCCGCGAGGATGAGCCCGAACACCGCGCCCGCCACGACGGCGAAATGCCCGTAATGCCCTGCGCCCCGCAGGCTGTTTTGGAGCAGCTGCGGCGAGAGCCAGCCCGACACCTTGCCCAACATCCGGCCGACATTGTCGCCCAGGATCGTGGGAATGCCCGTGAGATTGGGACTGGGGCGAGCCGCCGGCGCGGCGGCGTAGGGCAGGGGATTCACGCCGATGATCGCGGCGTAGGTGGTCCAATTCTGTCCGCCTTCAGGAATGACGGAGGTGGAGTCGTTGATCTTTCCCTCGGCCGCGAGGGCCTTTAATTGATCGAGGTCGCAAGGGCCGGCCGGCTGGTTCGCTGCGTCTGTATAATAGTAGCGCATGGTGGATGGGGTTGGGAGTTGAAGGGGGAAACCGCCAAGGGGGCTCTGCGACTAACGAATCGCCCGATCACGGAGCACGGAATCTGCCAGCGGGAGCGTGCGCATGAATCGAGGGTGCCGGGTCGGGGGGTGATGGACGCCGACGTGAGCGTCGCGCGGACGGGATTAATGCAGGGCCTTCGGGCGTGGGCCAAGCAGATTTCCTCGGTCGGGGCGTGATCGATCATCGCTCGTCGCGCGGGCGCGAAATTTCACGAGACTTCGCCTTGCCTTCGCACGCGGTGAGGGCCAACCCAGAAACGCCCATGCGCGTCCTGCATTATCCCGAGTTTGATCGATTGGAAGTCCGCGACCTCGACGCGACCGCGCCGCGGCCGGACGAGGTGAGCGTGCAGGTCGCCGCCTGCGGCCTCTGCGGGAGCGAGCTTGAGACTTACAAGAACCACAGCCCGCGCCGGCCGCCGCCGCTCGTCATGGGCCACGAGTTTTGTGGCGTGATCGCCGAGGTCGGCGCGGAGGTGCGCGACTGGAAAAAAGGCGCCCGGGTCGTCAGCAATTCACTCGTCCCGTGCGGAAAATGCGTGCGCTGCCAGCGGGGCGACACCCATCTCTGCGCCCATCGCCAGATTTTCGGCATGCATCGTCCCGGGGCGTTTGCCCAATTCGTCAACGTCCCTGCACGCTGCCTGATCCCATGGCCGGAAAATCTTCCGGCCGAAGCCGCCGCTCTCGCGGAGCCGCTCGCGAATGGGATCCACGTCGTGAACCTCACGCGTCACCTGCCCGCCGCCACTGCGCTGGTGATCGGCGCGGGACCGATCGGGCTGTTCTGCCAGCAAGCTCTCCAGGTCCTGCGCGGGTCACGCGTGTTTGTCGCGGACCTCAGCCCGGAGCGCCTCGCGATCGCGAAAAAACTCGGCGCCGCCGGCGTCATCAACCCGCGCGAGCAGGATGCCGCGAAGCTCGTGCTGCAGGCGACCGAGGGCGAAGGCGCCGACCTGGTCGTCGATGCCGTCGGAGCTGCCGGCACCAAGAAGGCTTCGCTCGAGGCGCTGCGCCCGGGTGGAGCGACGGTGTGGATCGGCCTGCACGAAAACACGATGTCGATCGATTCCTACAATATCACCCTCCCGGAGAAACAGGTGTTCGGCACGTACGCCGCCAAGATCGAGGAGCTCCAGCAAGCATTGGAACTCATGGCGGCGGGAAAAGTGGATGCCCTCTCCTGGGTGCATCGTTTTTCCCTCGAGGAAAGCGTGACCGGCTTCAACCGCATGCTCGCCGCCAAGGGCACGGACATCAAGGCGGTCATCTGTCCGTGAGAGGAAGGTTCGAAGGGCGAAAGATCCAAAAGGCTGAAGCCTGTTTTAATCCGCCCCCGACCTCCGCCTCGCCCCTGGCTCTTTTGCCGGCCAATCCGCACTCCGCAATCCGCAATCCGAAATCGCCATGACCTCCCCGACCCGCGTTCCCGTTTCCAACCGTTTCAAAGGCAAAGCGGCGCTCGTCACCGGCGGCACCAACGGCATCGGGCACGCCATTGCGCTGGAGTTGCTCCGGGAGGGTGCGGTCGTGGCCGTGACCGGTTTGCCGGCGGATGCCGAGGAAGGCCGCCGCGCCTTTGCCGCGGCCGGATTTTCCCCGCTGATTGTCGCCGGCGACCTCGCCGACGCGGAGTACTGCAAGCGGCTCGTCGCTGAAGTGGTCCAGAAGCTGGGCCGGCTCGACTACTTGGTGAACAACGCGTTTTCGTTCATCGCCAAGGGACTCGATGCCTCGCGCGAGGATTTCGAGCGCTCGTTCAACGTCGGGCCCTTCGCGTTTGCGCAGCTCACGCAGCTCGTGGCCGAGCCGATGAAGCGGAACGGCGGCGGCGCGATCGTAAACGTTTCCAGCATTTCCTCGTGGGTCGCGCAGCCCAACCGGTGGACATATAATACCGCGAAGGGCGCCGTCACCCAGCTCACGCGCTGTGCTGCGCTGGACCTGGCGCCGTTTAATGTGCGCGTCAACAGCGTGAGCCCGGGCTGGATCTGGACGCGCGAAGTGGACAAGGCCGCCGGCGGGGACCGCGCGAAATACGACCCGATCTGGGGACAATACCATATGCTCGCGCGCATGGGTCATCCCATCGAGATTGCCGCGCCGGTGCTCTTTCTCCTGAGCGACGATGCGTCGTTCATCACCGGCACCGATCTGCCCGTCGACGGCGGGTACAACGGCATGGGCCCCGAGGGCCTGGGCCAAACCACGAAGATTGCGGGGACCGCCTGAGCCGGCTGCGCAGATTTTTCCAACCACGACTTCCCCTGAATTCCATGCCCAACTATCGCGTCCTTGTCACCGATCACGGATTCCCGAATCTTCGCCACGAAGAGACGATCATCACCGCCGCGGGCGCTGAACTGGTCGTCGCGCAGTGCAAAACCGCGGAGGACGTCATCGCGGCGGCCCGTGAGGCCGACGCGCTGCTGGTGCAGTGGGCGCCGATCAACGCGGCGGTCGTGGCGGCGCTGACCCGCTGCAAGGTGATCGTGCGTTACGGGATCGGCGTGGACAACGTCGACCTCGCCGCGGCGAAAGCCCGCGGGATCCCGGTCTGCAACATCCCCGATTACGGCGTGCATGAAGTGGCCGAGCACGCGGTCTCGCTGGCGCTTTCGCTGGCGCGGCAGCTGCCGATGATCGACCGGCGACTGCGCTCCGGCACCTGGAAAATCACGCCGGACAAGCCGATGCCCGCGTTGCGCGAGAGCACGTTTGCCACGGCGGGGTTCGGACGCATCGCCCGCACCGCCCACGAGATGATGCACGGATTCGGAGGCAAGCGCATCGCTTACGATCCTTATGTGAAGGCCGAGGCGATGCAGGCAGCCGGGGTCGAGAAAGTGGAACTCGAGGCGCTGTTCACGCGCTCGGATATCTTGTCGCTGCATTTGCCGCTGACGCCCGAGACGAAGCATTTCGTGAATGCAGCGCGGCTCGCGCAGATGAAAAAGCACGCGATCGTGGTCAACACCGCGCGCGGCCCCCTGGTGGACACCGTGGCGCTGGCGGCGGCGCTGCAGGGTGGTGTGATCGCGGCGGCGGGACTCGACGTGTATGAAAAAGAGCCGGTGGAAAAAGATCACCCGCTCTTCGCGTGCCCCAACGCGCTGCTTACGTCGCATGTGGCGTGGTACAGCGAAAGCAGCATCCCGAGGCTGCAGCATCTCGCCGCCGAGGAAGCGGTCCGCGGACTCCGCGGCGAACCCCTCAAGAACCAGGTCAACCGGTAAGGTCGCGCTTTCCGGAGTTGACCACGAATGGACCCGAATCCGGAGTTCGGCCTTCGGAGCAGGCGGGCCGCCTGCGCTATTTTCCCTCCTAAATCTTACTTACCATGCCAACATTCCCCGTCGTCGACACCCACCTCCACATCTGGAACCTGGACCAGCTGCGGTACCCCTGGCTCGTGAATGTGCCGATGTTGAACCGGAACCACCTGATCGAGGATTACCGCCAGGCGTGTGGCCCGGTGCAGGTGGCGAAGATGGTTTTCCTTCAGTGCGAAGCCGACTTCGCGCTGTTCCAGGAAGAATCGGATTGGGTGACCGAAGTGGCGCGCATCGATCCGCGCATCCGCGGGATCGTGCCGTGGGCGCCGCTGGAAAAAGGCGACGCCGCGGAAGTGGCGCTCGGCCGGCTGGCGTCGAACCCGCTCGTCAAGGGCATCCGCCGAATCATCCAGTTCGAGGCCGACCAGGAATTCTGCCTCAAGCCCGGCTTCGTGCGCGGCGTGCAGTTGTTGCCGCGGCACGGCCTGAGTTTCGACCTCTGCGTCAACCACACCCAGCTCACGAACACGCTCAAACTCGTGGCGCAGTGCCCGAACGTGAAGTTTGTCATGGATCACATTGCGAAGCCCGACATCAAGTCCGGCCTGCTCGACCCGTGGCGCGCCCAAATGCGCGAGCTCTCCCGTTTTCCGAACGTGTGGTGCAAAATGTCGGGCCTGGCCACGGAGGCGGATTTCCAGAAATGGAGCGCCGCTGATCTCCAGCCGTACATCGACCACGTGGTCGACTGTTTTGGTTTCGATCGCGTGATGTTCGGCGGCGACTGGCCGGTGTCGACGCAAGCCACGGATTACCCGCGCTGGGTCAGCACCCTCGACGCCGCCCTTAAAGGCGCGTCGCCCGACGAACTGCACCGCCTCTACGTCCGCACGGCGGAGTCATTCTACCGGCTTTTTTGATTGCGAATCGGGCACGACTTTCGGAGCAGGCGGGCCGCCTGCGCTACTTTCCGGATTCGGGTCCATTCGCGGTTAAAAGGCGGCGTGTCGAGCGTCGCAGCTTTTTCGACGGGCCCATCTGAAACTATCGGGCAAATCGCCGGTCTAGGCGGCTGCTTTAATTTATGGCCACACCCGGTTCCCGCTTCTTCCAGCCGCCCGTTAAGTCGCTGCGGTTTACTTTATTCCTGAGCATCTTCCTTCTCGTCGAGGGAGTGTGGGGGCTCTTCAGTCCGGTCGTGTTCGGGGTTTTCACGACGAATCGGGCTCATGCCGCGATCCATATCGCGCTCGGGATCGCCGGGCTCCTGGCCTATCGGAAAAGTTTCGTGAAAAGTTACCTGGGCTTCATCGGCAGCCTGCTGCTCGTGGTCGGGCTCCTGTGGGCCGTGCCGGCGACGCGCAGCGTGCCAGCTGGTTTGCTCAAGGTGAATTTGTCCGTGGCGCTCCTGAATATCGTCATCGGGATCGCGGCGATCGCGCTCGCCGCCTTTGAGCGACCCCGCCGGCTGGGCTGATTGGAACGGAGCGAATAGCGGCAGCGAGCACGACGGGCACCGGACTTCGGTGCACTCCGTGCATTAGCCTACTCGCTACTTCCCCGGAGCAGGCGGGCCGCCTGCGCTACTTGCCTTGCCAGTTAAAGATCGCGGGCAAACGCACGGTCTCGCCGACCGCGGCATCGATGAGCCAGACATCCTCGCCGCGCGTAATTTCCGATGTCGCCGGTGCCGCGAGCATCAGCAGTCCGGCCTTCGCTTCCGTCACCGTGCCCAGAGGCTGGTCGCCTTTATCGCACAGCGTCACGCCGCGATAAATCGGCGCCAGGTGCATCGCGGTCTTGGTCGTGATGACGATGCCCTCCACGGAACTGACGTGCACGAGCCCGACGCGCAGATCGTCCTTCACCGTGATCACGAGTTCAGTCCCGACCCGTTCCACGGCTTTGATGGTCTGGACGGTGTCGCGCAGGGAATTCGAAAGGTGCAGCACGCGGCCCGGCAGCGCGGCGAGATCGGGGGCGATCGAGTTGGCCCCCAAACGAATCGTGAGTTTCCCGGTCTTCGCGTCGACGCGCGTAATTTTCCCCTCGAGGCTGGCCGCGTTGTATTTCCGATTGCCCGCCTGGAGAAAGGTGCCGCCTGCAAAAAAAATCCTCGTGACTTCACCCTTGGCGTTGACGGTTACGACGGCCACCTCGGCATCGGTCAGGACCGGCGGGTTGTTGTCCCGCGCGAAAACCGCGATGTCGGAACCCTGGTGGTGGAAGATGATGTCGCGTTCGCCATCCGTGCGCGCGACCGTGAGGACCGAGCCGTTGGTGAGATCCATCCGATGAACCGAATCGATGAAAGGTTCGGTGGTGAACGGTTCAAAGACTCCGACAAACGCGCTGGCGAGCTGGGGCCCGGTGGCGGGAGCGACGCGGCGGGCGATGACGAACTTCACCAACTCGGGATACTTGATCGGGGAAATGCGCGCATCGGCGATCATCAACTCCTGGTCGGCCTGCGGCAGCACCCGGAGGCGGATCCGGGCGTTGGGATCCTGGTCATGGACGTACTCGGCGACCGCCGGGGTTTCTTCGGACAAGAGTTTCTGCACGTGGACGAGGTGCTGGAAACCCGAGCCCGCGTAGTTGAGGTAGCTGCCGTCGAACTTTTTCGCCCCGCGCACGGGATCGTCATAAAGCGCGCCGACCTCGACCTCCGGGCCGGCGAGCGTGCCGGGGGCCGGCGGGCTCCACGAGCCCCCGAGCGCGGTGAACTTTCCCGTCGGGCCGTGCAGGCTGTAGTCATGCTGATGGCCGCCGGTGACGTCGAAGAAATCCACCGCGTAACCACGATCCTTGGCGGATGCGGAATCGGGCACGTCGACCATCACCATCGTCCGCCGATACGTGCTGACCTGCGGGTAAGTCCCGGGCGCATCGGTTGAAAGCGTCCGCGCGAATGGGCCGTCGGCGAAAAGCAGCAGGCGCCCGGCGGGATTGGCCGGCTGGCGGTGCGCATCGACGGTCACGGTGTTGTGCGAGATGGAGGTTTTCGACCACGTGAAAATCCCGGAATTGAATTCGTTGGCGCCGTCGGGATAACCGAGGTCGGGCATCATGTCCTGGCCGTTGGCGAAGAGGTCGAAATGCAGTCGGTCGTGATGGTAGTGCGCGACATGGAGCCCGTAGAACAGCCCGAGCGACCGCGTGTCGGCCGGGTTGTTGAGGATCGCGTAACCATAGCCGCTGAAGATGCGCGACGGCTGCGGCGGGAGCACACGGGGCCGCGCGGGGCCTGGGTTGGCCGGCGCGGATTGGACGACGGATTCGGATCGGGGAGCGGCGAGCGGCGGGTCAAACAGCGACTCATAACTGCCGAAGGCCTTTTCGCCGACGGCGCCGATGCCCGCGAGAAATGCGGCGTAGCGCGGGTCGCCGTAGAGTTTCAGCCCGCGCTGGTACGTGAGCGAATCCTCCCCGATGATCGGCGCGTAGCGGGTGCGGCTGTCGCCGAGCGGGGGGGAATGTTGCCCGGTCGTGATGTAATCGAGCGGTTCGTCGAACAGGCGCTTGATGCGCGGCATGGCGGCGAGATCGTAGCCGAGTTTTTTCAGGAGTTCCGCCGAGGCCCCGAAGAGGCGCGTCCACACGAAGTTGTAATCCGGCGACTCGTGCGGCGCGCCGTCGCGAAACACGGAATTATAAAGCGCGTAATCGTACCCGAGGCGGAGGACATGGCCTTCGGAACGATGCAGCACCTCGTCGACATAGCGGCGGTTGTCGGCGTGCTGCCGGACCACGGCGAGCTGGAGCAGGGCGCGCTGATGCGTGCCGTAATTCCCGCGCATTTTTTCCTCGAAGTAGGAATCGATCGCTTCCTCGAGGTAGTTGGCCTCGATGAAGGCGCGGATCTGCTCGCCGGTTTGGCCGTAGAATTTCTGGAGCTCGGCGTCGCCGTCGATGGTTTCCCACAGGTTGTCGTAGGCCTCCGAGAGGCACGGTGCGACCTGGTAGGATTCCCAGATGAGGTTGACGATCTTCCCGGGATACCGCGTCCCCTGCGCCCCCATCAGCTGGCCGAAGCGCGACTGCTGCTCGTGGTTCATCGTGGGATAAACCTGGGCGACGCGGTGGAACAGCACCGCCGCCTTGTGCGCATAAATTTTCTCGCCGGTCATTTGGTAGGCGCGGCTGAGGAATTGGATTCCCGTGATGATGCACCGGCTGTCGAGGCCCGGGCCCTGCCACACCATGTGGTTCGCGTGGGCGACGAACCAGTAGCGCTGTCCATCCGGCGCGAGCCAGCCCCAGCCGTCGTCGACGATCTTGCCGGTGAGCGCGCGCTTGTCCTTGAACCCGCTGCGGTAGTACGCGCCGTAGTCGTTGTCCGGATAAATTTCCCCACCGATCGGGCACTTCACCTTGAAGGGCAGCTTCGGATCGATGATCCAGGGGAAGGACGACCCGTTGATGCCTTCATAAATTTTCCGGCCATGGACCGGGCAACCGGCGTTGCACAGCTCCACCGCGCGCGGGACTTCGGCGGTGGTGACAAGGTCGCGGAGCGCTTCGTCGCTCCACGCGGCCCAGTACCTGGCCTCGACCATGATCGGCTCGAAAATTGCCTTGGCGGCCGGTGACGCGGCGATGTTCGCGCGCGCCTGGGCGATTTCGGCGTCGCTGTGGAGCGTGCGCGCGGTCTTGAGCGGGAATTTTGGCGCGCGGAGCACCTGCGGGAGCAGCACGCCGTGCGGGATCTGGGGTTGGACGGGTCCATCGGGGAACCAAGGATCGCGTGCGGTCAGGGAAAAACAGGCGGCGAAAAACGCGACGACAGCGGCCAGCGGGCGAAACGGGGGGAGGCGCATCGGCGCCAGAATGAAGCGCAGGGCGCGCAGGCGGCAAAGCTTTTGACGCGTCCGGCGGGTTGTGCCACGGTGGGGCACCATGAGATTTGTCCCGCGCGGCCTGTCGCACACCGTCCTGATCATCGCCTTGCTGGCCGGCGCGAGGGGTTTGGTCGCCGGTGCCGACGATATCGGCACGCCGGCGCCGGAGGTCGAGAACGGTTATCTCCGCCTCGGATTCGACCGGCTGGCGGCGTATAAGTTTGTCGCGCCGGCCTATGATCCCGCGGCGGATCCGAAAGCGCCGCCGGTGACCGGTGAGGCGCAGATCCCGGCGGGGGTGAAGAACTGGAGCGGCCGGAAGGCGATCGTGACGGGTTTCATGCTCCCCGTGAAAATGGAGGGAAACCTCGTGACGGAATTCCTCTTGGTGAAGGACCCGATGATGTGCTGCTACGGCGTCGTTCCCAATATGAACGAATGGATCGTGGTAAAGATGTCCAAGGGCGGAGTTCGTCCCCTGATGGACGTGCCCGTGTCGTTTTACGGCGAGCTCAAGGTCGGGGCCATGTTCGAGAACGGCTACATGACCGGGATCTATCTCCTCGAAGGCGAGAAAATGGGGGACGTGAAGTAGGCACGAGGGCCAAGATCCGAAATTCGCAGGAATTCCGAGCCACCGATCCGTCCAACCGCTGATGTACGCGGATTTGGTTTCTCGCGGGTCAGCGCGAAATATCACGCTGCGTGAGAACCTTGAATCCGCGGGTGTTCAAGGCCTGGGCGGCGACGTCGGCGTCTTCGATGTTCAGCGCAAGCGCGGCTTTGCCGTCGGGGCGCTTGATGAAACTGTAGACGTAATGGACGTTGATCTCCGCTTCGAGCAGCGCCGAAAGCACGTCGCGCAGGCAGCGTTCGTCGTCGATCTCGACCGCGAGCACGTCGCACTCGGTGTAAGGAAAATCGTTGTTCACCATCAGCTCGCGAGCCTTCTCGCGATCGTCGACGATCAGCCGGATGACGGCGCTGTCGGTCGTGTCGAGGACCGTGATAGCCATGATGTGGACGTTGTTCGTCTTGAAGAGCGCCGTGAGGTCGTAGAGGCGCCCGACGCGGTTTTCCGCGAAGACGGAAAACTGGCGGACAGGGTCGGCGGCAAGCGTGGTTTTCGTTTCGGCCATGGCGATCGCGGGCAGCGTGGTCAGCGCAGTGTGCGGGGTCAATTGCGGGCTGGCCGGATGTCGCCACATCGATAGCGTCGCCGCGATGCCCACCGAACCACTCGATCCCCACGCCGCGACCCAGCGCCGCGCCGAAGCCAGCGCGCGGCTGGTCGCGCGGGGCATCGGGCTCAACCTGGCGCTGGCCGCGACCAAGTTTGCGGGCGGAGTTTTCGGCCACACCTACGCGCTGATCGCGGACGGGGCGGAATCGTTGCTCGACGTTTTTTCATCGACCCTGGTCTGGGCGGGCTTCCGCGTCGCGGCGCGTCCGCCCGATGCCGACCATCCTTATGGCCACGGCAAAGCCGAGCCGCTGGCCGCGCTCGGCGTGGCGGTCGTGATTTTTGCCGCGGCGGGCTGGATCGCGGTGCATGCCGTGCACGAAATCGTCACGCCCCACCAGGGTCCGCACTGGTTCACGCTGCCGCTCCTCGCGGGAATCGTGATGATCAAGGTCCTGTTTTCACGGCGGCTCGCGGCGGCGGGCGCGGCGGCCGGCAGCACGGCGCTCGAGGTCGAAGCGATGCACCACTGGTCGGATGCCATCACCTCGGCGGCCGCGTTTGTCGGCATCGCGCTGGCGATCGTGGGCGGGAAAGGCTGGGAGGTGGCGGACGATTGGGCCGCGCTCTTCGCGTGTGTGGTCATTGTTTTCAACGGCGCCTGGATGCTTCGCAAAGGCGTGGGCGACGTGATGGACACGGCGGCCCCGGCAAAATTCGAAACCGAGGTGAGAGACGTGGCCCTGGCGGTGCCGGGCGTGGCGGCGTTGGACAAGGTGCGCGTGCGCAAGAGCGGGTTGAGCCACCTCGTCGATATCCAGGTGCGCGTGGATGGAAACCTGACTGTTCGCCAAGGCCATGACATCGCCCACGCCGTCAAGGACGCGCTGCTCGGCTCCACCCGCCACGCGATCAGCGACGTGTCGGTGCATGTGGAACCGATGGAGGAAGCAAAGCTCCAGGCTCCAACCTCCAAGCTCCCGTGAAACTTCAATCGGCGAAGCCCCGAAGGCGGAACGCATTCTCCGCCACGCGCTGAGCGACTCCGTGTTCGCCTCCGAAGCAATCGTGCCTCGTAAATCATAAATAGAACGGTCGTAAATCGGGATGTGACAGGATTTTTGCTGGCGGGGGTGGGTGAGCATAGGCATCGCCGATTCTGCTCATGACTGTTTCCTTCCGGTCCCGTTGTTTGCTCAGCTTCCTGCTCCTCGCCTCCGCGCGCGGACAGCTGGCGAACGATGTCGCCGTTCGCCTTGATCCCGTCTCCGTCACAGGCTCGCACCTGCGGCGCACGGATGAGGAAAAAGTACTGCCGGTCACGATCCTCGGACGGGAAGCGATCGATCTGCGCGAGGCGGGCCAGCCGTCGGATTTGCTGACGGCGCTGCCGATGGTGACGGGTTTGCCGCTCAACGAAACCGCGACCCTCGGCGCCCAGGCGCGCGGCGACGATGCGGCGATTTCGCTGCGCGGGCTGCCGTCCGGTGACACGCTCATCCTGCTCAACGGCCGGAGGCTGGCGCCGCACCCGATCAGCACCGTCGAAGGCAGCGTGCCTTCGCTGTCGGTCAACGTGAACCAGCTTCCGAACCGCGGCATCGATCGCGTCGAAGTCCTGCGCGATGGGGCGTCATCCGTCTATGGCAGCGATGCGGTGGCTGGGGTCGTGAACTACGTGATGCGCTCGGATTTTCGCGGGACCGAGCTCGCGCTGCGTTTTGGCCAAACCCAGGACGGCGACGGCGCCGAGTCGCGGGCGACCCTCACGCATGGGTTCGATTTTGCCGGCGGGCGCGGGCGTTTTTTCGCGACGCTCGACCTGTACGACCGTGCGGCGATCTATGCGCGGGACCGGGCGTTTTCGGCGGAGTCGGATTTCACGAACCGCGCGCCGGCGCCGTGGAACGACTTGGCGAAGAGCACGGCATTCTTCAGCCGTTCCTCGACGAGTGCCTACGGGAATTATTCGCTGGGCACGTTGAACGGCGATGGCTCGTTCACCGCGTCGCGACCCGCCGGGATTCCCGCTTCCCTGGTGGCGACCTCGGGACAGTTTTTCCTGGTCCCGACGAGCGGTGGCACCGGCTTCAAGACCACGACCCCGGGTCGCACGGGCGTCGAGCGCGACTACTACTGGAACAACAATGCCTACCGGGTGATCCAGCCCGAATCGAAACGCGTGAACTGGTTCAATCACCTGGAGTATGATCTCAACGACCGCGTGACTTTTTTCTCGGACCTGAGCTGGTACCGCGCGCGTTCCCTCGCCGACCGCGAGCCGGACGGCATCACGGCCTCGACCGATGGAAACATCGTCGTGCCCGCGACGAATCCGTACAATCCATTTGGGACCCGTTTCTGGGATCCCGCCGGCGCCCCGAATGCGGACGGCACGCCGCGTCTCACCGGGACGCCGGCATCCGTGGTCATTACGAACAAGCGCCTGTCCGACCTCGCCACGCGCACCGCGACAGTGACCGATTCGGTTTACCGCGGGGTGGCGGGTCTTCGCGGCAAACTCGCGGGCTCGTGGGGTTGGGAGACAGCGTTGCTGTACTCCCGCGCCCGCGTCACGGATGCCGAAGCCGGCACCGATCGGAAGAGCCTCCTGCAGCAGGCGATCAACCAGGGTGACCTGGCGAAGGCCTACAATCCGTTTGGGTATGCGTTCGCGGTCCAGAACGGGACGCTGGCCGTGACCGGCCCGGCCACCAGCCCGCCCAGTGTGGTGGCGGGATTTCGCGATACGTTTGTCCGCGATGGCATCACAAAACTTGGGAGCGGCGATATCCGGGTGACGGGGGAATTGGCCGAGCTTTGGTCGGGCAACATCGCCGCGGGTGCGGTCGGCGGGGAATATCGTTACGAAGGTTACGACGATTATCGGCCGCCGTATGCGGGGTTGAACCCGGCGGGCTCGGGGCTCGACCCGGCGTCGAATGACTTCCTGGGATTTTCCCCCAACTCAGACACGCACGCGCACCGCGACGTGGCCGCGATCTACGCCGAGGCCATGGCGCCGCTGGTCGGGCGCTCGATGGAAATCCCGGGGGTGGAATCGTTGGAATTCTCGGTGGCGGTGCGGCACGAGCGTTACAGCGATTTCGGCAGCACGACGAAACCGAAGTACGGCGTGAACTGGCGGCTGGCGCCGTGGGCGCTGGTGCGCGCCTCGTACAACCAGGGATTTCATGCGCCCAACCTCGCGGAGGTCTTCACGGGTTCGCTGGTTCGCACCGCCACGAACACGCCCGATGCCTACCGCGGCGTCGTGACAGGGCTGCCGACGGATGGTTCGTCGAATCGCCGGAGCGTGAGTTCGGGCAACCTCACGCTGAAACCCGAGTCCTCGATCGGGCGCTCCGCCGGCGTCGTGGTGGACCTTTCGGCGGTGAAGGGACTGTCGGTTTCGGTCGATTATTGGGAGATCCAGCAGAAGGACGTGATCAGCGGTCCCACGGCGACCGACGCGGTCAACAGCGACCGCGACGCCCTCGCCGCGGCGACGCAGGCGCAGCTGGCGGCCGGCACCGCCATCGGCCAGGTCAACCTGGGTTCGGGCACGGCGAATTATCTCGGCGACCCGGCGGTCGCGCGCCTGCCGGTGACCCAGGCCGACCGGGATTTTTTCACGGCGTATAATTTCGGCCGGCCGGCGGACCAGCAACGGGCGGTCGTGGGGGCGATCGATTTGATCCGGCTCACTTACTTCAACAAGGCGCGGCAGTTTGTGAACGGCGTCGATTTCGATTTGAACTGGCGCATGCCGCCGACGCAGCTCGGCCAGTTCACCTTCGATTCGGCGTGGACCTACCTCATCGATTTCTATTCGTACGACGCGCCGGGAAAACCCAAGGCGGTCCTGCGTGGACAGAACAGTTTTGCCGCCGGCGGCGCGGCGATCTGGCGCGGCACGACCACGCTGACCTGGAAGCGTGGACAATGGGGCGCGGGGCTGGGGGCGTATTACGTCGGCAGGTACGAGGACTCGAACGCGACCACGACGCAGGGGGTGTACCAGTCGCTCGGGTCGCCGAACTACATCGCGCCGGTTTATACGAACGGCGCCTGGACCTACCGCTACGTGGTCCACGACCGCCTCACGTACAACGCGTATGTGACCTACCGCATCCAGTCGAAGCAGCCTTATCTCAACGACACCACGGTGCGCGTGGGCGTGGTGAATCTTTTCGATGCCGACCCCCCGCTCTCGAGCGACTCACGCGGTTACGATCCCGGCGTCTACAACGTCCTGGCGCGCGGGCTGGCTTGGTCGCTGCAGCTGACGAAAAAATTCTAGCGGCATCTTGTTTCGGCCGGCAAAAGTGCCGTGGGAGAGAGAAGTGGAGACATCGCATGAACCAGATTGTGTTCGGCTGTCCGTGCGTTTCTAACGTTTCCCGCTCCGATGTTAAGAATCCTTCCGTACGAATTTTCGCTGGTGATGCGGCGATTGTGGCGAAGGCGGTCGCAGACGGCGCTGATGCTGGCGACGTTTGCCGTGTCGATCGGGCTGTCGCTGGTGAGCTGGTCGCTGTTCCACGCGATTTTCCTCCGTAATCCATCCTTTGATTCGCGCGGCGAACTCTGCGTGATCGAGCAGAAACCCGAAACGGATTACTGGATCCAATCGAACAAGGACGAGGTCGAGGACTGGCAGGCGCAGCAGACAAGCTTCAGCGAGTTCGCGCCGGTGGTGCTGTACAACTCGTCGTTTCTGACGAACGCCGAAGGCACGGAGCGCATGCTCAGCGCGAATCTTTCGACCGCCGCGCTCAGGATGGTTGGAGCGCAACCGCTGCTGGGGCGGTTGTTCACGGCGGACGAGGACAAACCAGGCTGCGCGCCGGTGATTCTGCTCAGCGAGGCAACGTGGCGGACCCGCTTCGCATCGGATCCAAACGTCGTAGGCAAGGTCATGAAGCTGGACGGAAAGGCCGGGACCATCGTTGGGGTGATGCCGGCGGAGTTTCGCTTTCCGAACAACCAGCAGATCTGGCTGCCGATGGGATTCATCAGCGCGCTGACCTCCGATCCGACGCGGACCTATGATGTGGTGGGGCGGTTGAAACCGGGCGTGACGATCACGCGGGCGCTCGCGGATCTTACCATCATCCAGAACCGCCGGCCGAATCCCGTGGGATTGAAGATCAAGCCGATGGTGATCCCGTTCCGAAATTATTTTCTCAATCCCAGCGTGCGCATGAGCGCGGCGGTGCTGTTCGCGCTCTCGCTGCTCTTCGTCCTGGTCAGCTGCTCAAACGCGGCGAATCTCGCGATGATCGATTTCTTCGGGCGCCGGGTGGAAGTCGCCACGTCAGCCGCACTGGGAATTCCGCGTTGGGCCACGATCCGGCATGTTTGCCTGCAGGTTTTCGTCGTCGCCGTCATCGCGGCCTTGCTGGCCGTGACGGTCCTGGCCTTTGCGGCGCCGCATCTTCACGCCGCCCTCACCCAGATGAACGCGCCTTTCTGGCTCGAGTTTTCGTTGGGCGGACATCACGTGCTGATGGCCCTCGGACTCGCGACGTTTTCGACGGTGGTGGCGGTGCTGGTGCCGGCGGCGTACCTGCTGCTGCTCAATCCCGACGAGGTGATTCGGCGGGGCGCGGGCGGCAGTCGGGGCAGCGGACATTCGCAGTGGGGCCGGGTTTTGCTCGCGACGCAGATCGCGCTGCTGACCCTGCTGGCCGTGGCGGCGGGAGTATTGGTGCGGTCGAGCTATCATCTCGCTGATAACCGCCTCGGTTTCGATCCGGCTCCGGTGTTCCTGGCGAAGATGGGAATGCGGGAAGCGGACTTTCCGACCGTGGAATCGCGGCAGGCGACCTACCTGCGCATCGCGGACGAAGTGGCGCGCATTCCCGGCGTATCGGCTTCGAGCGTGGCGGACATCGCGCCAGGCTATCCGCTGCTGCCGAATTTCTTTTACGCTACGGATCCGGCCAAGCTGGCTGGGGGAAAATTCACCGGCGCCGCGCGAAGCTTCGCGGGTTCGGAAGGTTTTCTCCCGTCGCTCGCCATCCCGTTGGTGGCGGGCGAAGGGTTCACTCGCTCGGAAAAACCAGACGGACCGATTTACGCGATCATCAATCAATCGCTGGCCGACCGGCTCTGGCCAGATCACGACGCGATCGGGCGTCCACTCTACGCGCGCATGGGGATGAATCCGCAGGCGCCGATTGTGACTTTGGTCGTGCGTGGGATCACGCGCGACTTCCGCGCCTGCGGGCCGATGCGGGAGCAGAACGACTCGGTCCACATTTCCTATTACCAAGCAAAGGGCTTCTTCGCGTTCCTGCTGGTGCGCGGGGCAAACGGCGTGCCGGACACCAAGGCGGTCCAGGATGCGGTCCGGCGGGTTGACTCCCGCGTCGCGCTTTATTTCCCCGACACCTTGCAGCACCAGATCGACCTCACGGTGAGCCCGCTGCGCCTGACCACGAGATTGACGTCGCTCTTCGCCGTCGCCGCGGGAGTTCTATGTGCGGTGGGAATTTACAGCCTGACGGTCTCGCAGGTGCTGCAGCGTTCGCGTGAGTTCGGGATTCGGCTGGCGCTGGGGATCGAGCCGGGGCGGTTGTGGATTCGTTTCGCGCGCGGCTATCTGATCACCTCGGCCGGCGGCGTGGCGCTGGGGTTGCTCGCAGCGCTTCCCACCCTCGGCCTGCTGAAGTCGCTGATGTACGGCGTGAACCCATATGACCTGGCGACCTTCGCCGGTGTGACGATCGGCATACTCGTGATTTCCGCGCTCGCGTGCATCCCGAGCCTGTTTCGCCTGCTGCGGATTCATCCGGCCGACTGCCTGCGAAGCGTTTGAGGGAGCCGGTCGGAGACCGGCGCTACTTACTCGAGCTTCCGCGCGATTTTCCACCCGGCCCACACGCCGACGATCGAGCCGATGCTGCTGACGACGAACGACCATCCGAAACTCGCGCCGAAATAATCGGGGATCATCCAGCCGATGGTGCTCCCGATCGTGGTGCCGACCAGGATGCAGAGCTTGTTCACGGCTTCGCGGCCGGCTTGGCGGCGAACTCGGGGTCACGCAACGCGCCCTTTTCAGTCATCCACGGATGAACCTCGATCTTGAAGCGACCCGTCGCCACCGCGGGGTCGGTCGCCGCAAGGGCGCGCGCTTCCTCGAGCGAGGCGCATTTGAAGATGAAAATCCCGCGCCAATCGCCGTTGTCCGAGAAGGGGCCCGCGACGAGCAATTTCCCGAGCGACGCCATGCGCTCCATGTTTCGCATGTGCAGCGACTGGATCTTGGTGCGGTCCTCCTTGTCGTAAGCCTCGAAATTCGGGCCCTTCGTGATCAGCGCGAAATAGTATGTCGTGAGGTCCGGGTCCATCGGCGCGGCCGGGGGCGGCGGTGGCGGGGTGGGCGCGGGATTGCGGACCATGGTGCCCGCGGGTTTTTTATCCTTTGCATGCGCAACGGCGATTCCGATCGAGCCTGCGAGAACGACGGCGAGAAAAAAACGCGATGACATCCGCGCAGGTTGGTTCGCGGGAAACGGACACGCGAGCCGCATCTTATGGCGGGAAAACCCGTTCCTCATAGGGAGATTCATGCCGGCAATTCCCGTTTACTCACCTTGCGACGTGGCTAGGGTTTGCCCATGAAGAAACGAAATTTCGCCGCCCCCCTGAGCGAAAACACCCACCTCCTGCGCTGGATCGAGAAAATGGTCGCGCTGTGCAAACCGGCGCGAATCCATTGGGTCGATGGTTCGAAGGCGGAGAACGACGAGCTCTGCGCGCAGATGGTCCGGGGCGGCACGTTCATCAAGCTGAACCAGAAGTTGTGGCCGGGATGTTATTACGCGCGCTCCGATGCGAACGACGTCGCACGGGTCGAGGACCGCACGTTCATCTGCTCGTTATCCAAGGAGGCTGCGGGCCCCACCAACAACTGGGTCAATCCCTACGAGATGCGGCGCAAGCTCCGCGGCCTCTTCGCCGGCTGCATGTCCGGCCGCACGATGTACGTGCTGCCGTTCAGCATGGGCCCGGTCGGCGGACCGATGTCGCAGATCGGCGTGCAGTTGACGGACTCGCCCTATGTCGTCGTCAACATGCGCATCATGGCGCGCATCGGCACGCCGGTTTACGCGGAGATCGACAAGGGCGAAAAACGCGTCGTGCCCTGCCTGCACTCCGTCGGTGCGCCGCTGAAAGCGGGGGCGAAAGATGTCCCCTGGCCGTGCAACCCCGACAAATACATCGTCCATTTTCCCGAGAGCCGCGAGATCTGGAGTTATGGTTCCGGCTACGGCGGCAACGCGCTGTTGGGCAAGAAATGTTTCGCGCTGCGCATCGCGTCGAACCTGGCGCGGGACGAAGGCTGGATGGCGGAGCACATGCTCATCCTCGGCGTCGAGGATCCGAAGGGCGAAAAGACCTATGTCGCCGCGGCGTTCCCGAGCGCGTGCGGAAAGACGAATTTCGCGATGTTGATCCCGCCGGATCCTCTCAGGAAAAAAGGGTGGAAAGTTTGGACCGTCGGCGACGACATCGCGTGGATCAAGCCGGACGCGGAAGGCCGCCTGCGCGCGATCAATCCGGAAACGGGTTTCTTCGGCGTGGCCCCGGGGACGTCGGCCAAGACGAACCCGAACGCGATGGCGACCCTGGCGAAGAACACGATCTTCACGAACGTCGCGCTCACGCCCGAGGGCGGCGTGTGGTGGGAAGGAATGACGGACCAGCCGCCGGCCGAGTGCACCGACTGGCAGGGGCGCAGATGGACGCCGGAAATTGCCCGGCAGACCGGGGCGAAGGCGGCGCATCCGAATGCGCGTTTCACCGCGCCGGCGGCACAGTGCCCGACGATCGATCCCGCGTGGGAAAACCCGGACGGCGTGCCGATCAGCGCGCTGATTTTCGGCGGGCGCCGGGCGACGACGATGCCCCTGATCTACCAGGCGTTCAACTGGAGCAGCGGAGTTTATATCGGGGCCACGATGGGTTCCGAGATGACGGCGGCCGCGGGTGGCACGCTGGGCAAAGTGCGCCGGGACCCGATGGCGATGCTTCCGTTCTGCGGCTACCACATGGGCGATTATTTGCGCCACTGGATCATGATGCAGAAAAAGCTCAGCGTGACGCCGCGCATTTTCCACGTGAACTGGTTCCGCAAGGACGCCGAGGGAAATTTCCTCTGGCCGGGCTTCCGCGAAAACATGCGCGTGCTGAAGTGGATCGTGGACCGCACGCGCGGCCGCACTCTGGCGCAGGAAACGCCGATCGGCTGGATGCCGCGCTACGAGGACGTGGAGTGGTCTGGCATGAATTTCTCGCAGGAGAAATGGAAGCAGATCATGGCCTTCGATCGCGGGGCCTGGCGCGCCGAGGTGATGGGCCACGAGGAACTTTTCCTGGATCTCCATGATCGCCTGCCCAAGGAAATGATCTACGAACGCGAACTCCTGATCTGCCGGATGTAGCGACCGGCAAAAGAGTTTTTAACCGCGAATGAACGCGAATCAGGAAGACCTCAAAGCCGGTTCTGTTTGGTCCCAACCTGGGGTCGGGTCATATTTAAAAAGGACCGGGCTCCGAATTCGCGCCCACTCGCGGTTAAACGTCTGGAACGAAACCTGCCTGTGACGGTATCAATCGCATGACTCGTCGGATTTTCGTTTTTGTTTTTTTCCTGGTGACCTTGGGTGCGCTGCGCGCCGAGGAAACGCCGAACAATGCGGAAGGAGTGCCGCCGTTGCTGTATGACGCGCTCGCGAAGATCGCCGAGAATTTCGACCGCTGGGCTTATACCGAGACGCGCCAGGTCACGGACGACAAAGGCAAGGTGGAGGAGGACACCGTGGTTCGCTTCGATCCGTCCCAGCCTTACGCCGAGCAATACACGCCGATCAGGATCAAGGGAAAACCCCCGACCGAACGGCAGCTCAAGGAATACCGGAAACGCGGGGTAAAGCGTGCCGACCGTGTCGCGAAGGACGAAGCCGCCGGCCGGGAGCCCGGGAGCCATATTCCCCAGTTCGGCGTCAATGGCGGGACGACTTCGATTGACCTGGCCCATGCGGTCGTCGTCGACGAAACGGCGGGGAGCATCACTTACGAGGTCCCGCTCCGAAACGATGGCCGGGCGACGATCCCGGTGGAAAAATTCCGCCTGCTCGCGCGCGTCAACCGCGAGCGGCGCGCCTTCGAGAATATCGCGCTCAAGGTGCGCAGCGGATTTCGCGTCAAGCTGGTGCTCAAGGTGAAGAGCGGCGAAGCGAACATCGACTTCGGTGTGATCGATCCCAAACACGCGCCGGCGTTGACGAGCATCTCGGGCGATGCCACGGCGTCGGTGATGTTCATGACCTTTGGCGGCAGCTTTGACCTGAAGCGCGCGGAGTTTAAGCGGGTGAAACCGTACAGCGAACGCTTCGGGGTGAAGATCGGGCCGTTGAAGGCGCTGGATTTTTGAAGGCGCGCTTCGCGCCTCGCCTGCGTAGCGCAGGCGGCCCGCCTGCTCGGAAGCTGCGGCTGAGTTTTCCCTCGGACGGAGCCGAAACGCGCTCCCTCGCCGTGGGTAGACGATCATAGGACAGCTCGAACGTAGGGCGCGGTCTCTGACCCGCCTCGGGGAAATGCGGCCTATAAAACGTGCCGAAGTTTTCAATTCGACGCTTTGGAAACTTGCGCTTCTTTGCGGCTCATATTCAGCCGGGTTGAACGGGGGTTGACGTTTCCCCGAGGCGGGTCGGAGACCGCGCCCTACGTGCAACCCATGCCGAAGTTGGGGGTCTTTGGTGGCATGCGTCATTTGTTTTGTTTCCTGCTCCTGTCTTCGGCCTTGGTGGCCGAGGTCGACGGTTCTTCCCAGTTGCTCAACTCCGCGGCGGAAAAATGGCTGTCGGAAGGCGACCGCTGGGCCTTCACCGTCAAGATCAAGGAATTCTCCGGCGGCGAGGTGAAAGAGGAGCGGGTCGAACGCTACGATCCATCGAAGCCGGGGATTGCGCGCTGGGAATTGCTGGAAGTGAACGGCCAGCCTCCGACGGACGAGCGCCGCGCTGAATGGCAGAAACGGAAAACGAAAAAGCGGAAGGCCCAGCCAAAGATGCTAGGCGACTACCTGGATTTCGAAAGTGCGACGATCGCTTCGGCGACGGCGCGCGACATCCGCTACCATGTGCCGCTGAAGAACAGCAACCGGTGGCTGTTTCCGGTCGATCGGGTGAACCTCACGGTCGCGGTGAATAAATCGACGCGCGAGATCGAGCAGATCGAAGCCGGCATCGACGAACCTTTCCGCGTGGCGCTCGGGCTGGCGCGGATCCTGAACGTCGACCTCGACCTGCGGATCAATCCCGACAACCAAGCGGGCGTGCCCGACGGCCCGGCGACGGCCAAGCCCGAAGGCCAGGCCCATGTCGTGGTGAACCGTTTCGGCGAGCGCATCGAGTATTCATGGAGCAACTTCCAGCGGGTCACGCCGCATCCGGACAATGTGCTCAGCACCTTGTAGCTCGAACGCCTTGAGCCGCTTCGTCGGGGTTGGACGCGGGTAAGCTCGAACAGCGCCCTGCGGAGAAATCGCTCCCACCCGCGGAGCCGAGGTCACGGGCCGCGCGCTTCGGGCTCTTCCGCGGGCGTGAACCCGCGGCGCATGACGTTCTCGACGATCACGCGCGGGAAAAGGAAGTTCTGGAGGTAGTCCTTGCCGCCGGCCTTCGTGCCGCCGCCCGACATCTTGAATCCACCGAAGGGATGGCGCTCGACAATGGCGCCGGTGATGGCGCGGTTCAGGTAAAGATTGCCGACGAGCATTTCCATAGGCGCGCGCTCGAGCGCCCGCGGGCTGCGGGAAAAAAGCCCGCCGGTGAGGGCGTAGTCCGTGCCGTTCACCAAGGCGAAGGCCTCGTCGAGATTCTTAGCGCGCAGGATCGCGACCACCGGCCCGAAGATCTCCTCGCGCGCGATGACGTGGTCGGCCTTGACGTTCACAAACACCGTCGGCGGCACGTAATAGCCTTCGCCCGGCGCCTGGCCTTGGAAGGCGAGCTTCGATTCCTTTTTCCCCTGCTCGATCAAGGCCAGGATTTTTTTCTGCGCCTCGGCGTCGATCACGGGACCGATGAGGGTGCCCGGCAGCGCCGGGTCGCCGATGGGGTAGGCACCGCAGGCGGCGATGAACCTTTCGACGAAGTGATCGTAGACTTCGTCGAGCACGATCAGGCGCGACAGGGCCGAGCATTTTTGGCCGCTGAAACCAAACGCGCTGTAGAGCGCCGCGGGGATCGCTTCGTCGAGGTCGGCATCGTTGTCGATCACGAGGGCGTTCTTCCCGCCCATTTCGCAGACGACCTTTTTCAGGTTCTGCTGCCCCGGCTCGGTGCGGCCCGCGGTTTCCCAGATCTTGCAGCCCACGGAGCGCGAACCGGTGAAAGCGATGAAGTCGACGTGCTTGTGACCCACGAGGTGCGCGCCGACGTCTTCGCCAAAACCGGGCACGAAATTCACGACGCCGGCTGGCATGCCGGCTTCGACGAGGATTTCCATGAGCACGGCGCCGATGATCGAAGTCTGCTCGGCAGGTTTCATGACCAGCGTGTTGCCCGCCACGAGGGGCGCGACGACGAGGCCGGTGAGGATCGCGAGCGGGAAATTCCACGGGGCGATCGCGACGCCGACGCCGCGCGGGGCCCATGTCTGCACGCAACGCTCGCCGGGCACGGCCTGGGTGACCGCGGGCCGGGCGAGCCGGCGCATCTCCACGGCGTAGAATCGGCAGAAATCAATCGCTTCGGAAACGTCGCCATCGGCCTCCATCCACGGTTTGCCCGCTTCGAAAACCTCCAAGGCATTCAGCTCAAAGCGGCGCGCTTCCATGATCGCGGCGGCGCGCTCGAGGATTTTCGCGCGATCGTCGACGGACTTCGCGCGCCAGGCGGGGAATGCCGCCTTCGCCGCCGCGACGGCGGCCTCGGCGTCGGCGATGGTCGCGCGCGCCCAGGAACCGACGACCTGCGAGGGATGAGCGGGATTGACGGAAGCAACGTATTCCCGGTCGGAGATTTTTTTCCCGTTGATGATGACCGGCCATTTTTTCCCGAGCTGTCCCGCATACGCCTGCAACGCGGCGCGCTGCCGGTCGCGATTGGCGGCGAGGGCGTAGTCGGTGTTGGCGGCGTTGACGAAAGCACCGGGGGCCGGCGCGGGCCGCGCGAGGGGTTCGGGCGCGGAGGCGATTGCGTCGACGGGATTGCCGAGCAGCTGGTCCTTCGTCGCCTCGCCCATGTTTTTGATGCGCAGGAAGCCTTCGTTGGACGTGTTCTCGAGCAGGCGGCGGACGAGGTAGGCCATGCCGGGGAGAAGTTCCCCCACCGGGCAATACTCGCGCACGCGATGTCCCATCTGGACCAGCGACGCCTTGAGCTCGTCGGCCATGCCATAGAGCGCCTGGAATTCATAGGCGCGGGGATTGATCCCGAGGCGTTCCGCCTGCGCGATCGCGTGCGCGCAGGAGCGGACGTTGTGCGAGGCGAAGTTGGGGGTGATGATGTCGATGTTCCCGAGCAGCAGCAGCGTGAGTTTTTCGTAGTTGGCGTCGGATTCCGGTTTTTTCTGCCAGACCGGGACGGGCCAGTCGCGCTGCTGGGCGACGATCGTTTCGAAATCCCAGTAGGCGCCCTTGACCAGGCGCACGCTGAGCGGACGGCGATTTTTGCGCGCCCAGGCGATGAGGTCCCGGAGGTCCGTTTCGCAGTCCCGCAGATAGGCTTGGAGCGCAATGCCGATGGCGGGTTTCTGCGCGAACTCAGGCTCTTCGAAGATCGATTTGAAGAGCGCGAGCGTCAGGTCCTTCAGCTTGTAACTCTCCATGTCGAAGTTGATCAGCGCTCCCACTTCAGCGGCGCGGCGAAGGATCGGGCGCAGGCGTTCCTTCAACGCCGCGATGGAGTTTTCGGGATCGGCGGGATGGACATCGGGCGTGAGCGCCGAGACTTTGACCGAGAGGTTCAGCCGCGGGAGGGGGCCATTCGGCCCGACGTCGCTGGCGCAGGGCGTGGGTTCCTTGGCGAAAAATTCCGACACGGAATCGAGCACCTCGAGATTGCGCTGGAGGAACACGTCGGCCTCGGCGTCGTTGACCACGGTTTCGCCGAGCAGGTCGATGGTCGTGGCGAGGCCGGCTTTCGCGTTCTTGCGAATCTGCTTGATGAGGTCGTCGCCGGTTTGGCCGGCGACGAATTGCCCGGCCATGTCGACGATCTGGGCTTTGACGGGTGCGGCGACCAAGGCCGGCGCGAAGGACGATGCGGCGAGGCCGGCTTTCAGGGCCGGGTTGAGTTCGACGGCCTTGTCCCCGAGATATTCCTGGAGGTGGCGGACGATTTCGCCGGAGGAGCCGAGGGAGGGAAGGACGTCGACGAAACGGAAGAGCTGGGTCTTGAACACCGGGTCTTTCATCGACCACTCCATCAGCCGGGCGTATGCGCCTTTCTTGGAAAAGAGCGCCGGTGGCGGCTGCTGGTCCATCAGCGCGAAGAGCTGCTCACCCTTGGCGCGGACCGCGGACTCGATTTTGGGGTCGGAAGAGAGGAAAGAGGACATGGATTTTAAGGGGCGCAGTCTCGTCCGGGGGTCGTAATTGGCAAGGGCGGCAGGGTAGTCCAAAAGGAGGAATGCGGGTTGGGAACTCGCTCTATGACCCCAATCCCCAGCATTTGAACAGAAGGTAACGGAGGCAACGAAGCGGTACGGGTAGGCCGCGCAAAACGTGCCCTTCATGGGCAATTCCGGTCCACCGAAAAGGGCACGCGGGATTTTGCTGACGAAGACCGCTTCGTTACCTCCGTTACCTTCTGTTCAAATGCTGGGATGGGATCGGTTCGGAGGGATCGGGTGGCTTAAAACTCCTGCTCGCCGTCAACATTCCCCGCGGGCAGTAACATTTCTGCGACTTTCCGGCGGTGGCGGTGTTTTGGGCATGAACGATGAACCTCCAGTGCAAACACAACCCTCGGGGCTGATCCCTCCGGCTGACTTCACCACGTTCATGCGCGCCTACCAAGACATGGTCTATTCGACCGCCTACCGCCTCACCAAGAACGAAGCCCAGGCGGAGGATATTTCCCAGGATGTTTTCCTGAAGGCGCATGAACACTTCGACACCCTGTCAACCAGCCCGACCGCCGGAGGCTGGCTGAAAACCGTCGCGACCAACCTCTCGCTCAATCATCTTTCCCGTTACCGTAACCGCTGGAGGTTTTTCTCGGAATTCCGCCGCGACGACAGCGCGGGGGCTTCCGACGAACCGGAAATCGAGTTCGCCGCGGCCGACACGTTTTTTGCCGGCGTCGACGCCGACGAACGCCGCACGCTGATCGAGCAGGCCTTGGGGAAACTTCCCGAGCACCAGCGTGTCCCGCTCGTGCTGTTTCATTTTGAAGACATGCCCTACGACGAAATTTCCCGAAAGCTGCGCGTATCCCTGGCCAAGGTGAAAACGGACATCCTCCGCGCCCGCACGGCGCTCGCCCAGATCCTTTCCCGCAGCGGCACCGCCCACGAAAACTTCGAAGCCTGATCGCATGAAACCGTCTCCCGAAGAACTCGAAAAGATGATCCACCAGGCGCTGCGCTCCGCTGCGCCGCACCGGGCGCCGCGCTCCCTCGAGGGCCGCGTCCTCGCCGCCATCGAGGCCCGCGCTTCGCTGCCGTGGTGGAAGCAGTCGTTCGCCCAGTGGCCGGTGGCCGCGCGCATCGCGTTTGTCGTCGCCTCGGCCGGCCTCGCCAAGCTCGCCCTCATGGCAGTGGTCTGGGTGATGGCGGGTTTCGACAATGCCCAATTCACCAGCGCGTTCAGCACGCAGTTCGCCTGGGTCGACACCGGCCTCGCCGTGATTTCCAGCGTCGGCGACGCGTTCAGCACCCTTTACCGCAGCATCCCGCCGCTCTGGCTCTACGGTGGCCTGGCATTTTTCGCCATGATGTACGTCGCGCTCTTCGGGCTCGGCGCCGCTGCGTACCGCACCTTCCAGGCGCAACGCTAACCCCTCTTTCCCCTCTTCGTTATGAAACCGTTTAAACGTCCTTTTATTTTCAGTGCGCCGCTGGCGCTATTCCTGGCGATCGCGCTCAGTTCCGTCGCCCAGGAACAGAACCCCGCTCCGGCCCCGGCTCCCGCGCCGCCGCCGCCCGCAACCGAAACGGAGAAAGCCACCCCCGCCGCACCCGCTCCCGCCGCCACGGAAACTCCCGCGGCCAGCACCACGACGGTCGAAGCGCCGGTGGCTCAGCCGGCTCCGGCTGAAACACCCGCAGCGCCCGCCACCGAGAAAACCGCGGCGCCGAAGCTGCGCCGCCTGGATGTCGTCACGCCGACGCCGGAATCGAAACCCACGCGGGTCAAGCGCGGCCACGTTCACCACAAGGACGGCAACGAAATCATCCAGGTTTTCGATAATGCCTTTTTGGCCAAGGATCAGAAAGCCGACGCCGTGGTGGCCGTTTTCGGCAACGTCCTGAGCGAAGGCGACGTCGGCGATTCGATCGTCGCCGTTTTTGGCAATACCCGCGTGACCGGCCCCGTGGCCGACAGCGTGGTTTCCGTGATCGGCAATACTTATGTCAACTCGAAGGTGGGCGACCTCGTGATCGCGGTCGGCGGCACGATTGAACTCGGGCCGGATGCGGAAGTGGGCGACGTCGTCGCCATCGGCGGCAAGATCAAGCGGGACACGAATGCCATCGTCCATGGGGAGACGCACAACGTCGCGTTTCATGGCCTGTTTTCCGACATGCTCTGGTTGCAGAGCTGGTTCGAGCACTGCCTGAAGGAATTTCGCCTGCTCTGGTTTGGACCGCACCTGATGTGGGCCTGGTGGCTGGCGCTGGGGTTCCTCGCCCTCTATGTGGTTCTCGCGCTGTTGTTCCGCGGAGGGGTGGAAAAATGTGTGGCGACGCTCGAGCAACGTCCGGGCTTTTCCATCCTCACGGCATTCCTCACCGTGCTCCTGGCGCCGGTGGTGACGATCCTGTTGATCTGCACCGGTGTCGGAATCGCAGTCGTGCCCTTCCTCGGGGCCGCGATTTTCTTCGCCGGTCTCTTCGGCAAAGCCGTCATGCTTGCCTGGCTTGGGCGCCGCCTGACCCGGCTCTTCGGCGTGACGACTGGCGCCGCGCTCGCGGTGCTGATCGGCGGCGTGTTCGTCCTCGGCATCTATTGCGTGCCCGTCCTGAGCCTCGTGATTTACAAGCTCTTCGGTTGGCTCGGCCTCGGCGTGGTGGTGTACACCCTCGCGATCAGCATGAAGCGCGAGAAGCCGGTGATTCCTTCGGCAACCCCGCCGGCGCCCACGGCCCCGCCCATCGACCCGGTGACGGGCGCGATCATCCTGGCCCCCGCCGTGATTGCGCCGCCGATCGTGGCGACGACCTTGCCCCGCGCCGGTTTCTGGATTCGCACGGCGGCCCTGATCCTCGATGTCATCCTGGTGGGAATCATCCTGGCGATCTTCCATTCGAACGGCAAAGTGGAACTCCTGGCGCTCGCCGCGTATGGTGCGGTCATGTGGAAACTGCGCGGATCCACCATCGGGGGGATTATTTGCGGGCTGAAAGTGGTGCGCCTCGACGACCGTCCCATCGATTGGTCCACCTCGGTGGTCCGCGCGCTGGCCTGTTTCCTTTCGCTCGCCGTCATTGGCTTGGGCTTCATCTGGGTCGCCTTCGATGACCAAAGCCAGTCCTGGCACGACAAGATCGCCGGCACCACCGTGGTTCGCGTCCCCAAAGGCGTCTCGCTGATCTAAGTCAGCGCGGCGGGATTGCCCTTCCAGTATCCGGTATCCGAAATCCGCAGTCGCGAGGGCCTTTTCGTTTGCCGATTTCACCGGGCCGGTGCTGCCTTCCGGCATGGCGACACCACTTGTGGGCATCATCATGGGCAGCACGTCGGACTGGGAGACGATGCAGCACGCGGCCGCACAGCTCGAGGCGCTCGGGGTGCCTTACGAGAAACGCGTCGTGTCCGCGCACCGCACGCCGAAGCTGATGGTGAGTTATGCCGAAACGGCGGAGAGCCGCGGTTTGAAGGTGATCATCGCCGGCGCGGGCGGCGCGGCGCATCTGCCGGGCATGACGGCATCGCTCACCACCTTGCCGGTGCTCGGCGTGCCGGTGGAGTCGAAGACCTTGAAAGGCTTGGACTCGCTGCTTTCGATCGTGCAGATGCCCGGCGGCGTGCCGGT
Source organism: Verrucomicrobiota bacterium (assembly GCA_028293545.1). GTDB lineage: Bacteria > Verrucomicrobiota > Verrucomicrobiia > Opitutales > Opitutaceae > Opi-474. The sequence goes on from JAQGOP010000039.1 coordinate 45,904, forward strand.
GGCGACCTTCGCGATCGGCAAGGCCGGCGCGACCAACGCCGCATTGTTCGCCGCGTCGCTGCTGGCCCAAAGCGACGCGAAGACGAGGCGCGCGTGGAAAAATTTTCGCACCGCCCAAACCGCGAAGATCCTCGCGCAACGCCATGACCTGAATTTGCCGCCGGTGGTGAGCCGTTAACGTTTTCGGGCCGAGAAAAGCGCAAGCATTCTGCTCGAAACCCTTGGATTTGTCCCCGCATATTGGGGTTTCGCGTTGCGCGAAAACCTCATGATTCTCCCGGGAAAAACCATCGGCGTGCTGGGCGGCGGACAACTGGGGCGGATGCTCGCCCAGGCGGCGACCCGCCTGGGTTATCGCGTGCACGTCTATGAGCCCCAGGCCAATTCGCCGGCGGGCGCGGTTTCGCACGAGGAGGTCAACGCGCCGTACGAGGACCTCGCCGCGCTGACCGCGTTTGCGAGGAAGTGCGACGTCGTCACCTATGAATTCGAAAATGTCCCAGCCGCGCCGCTCCAGGCCGTCGAGGCCCTGACGCAGCTGCACCCGCACTGGCGCGTGCTGGAAACCGCGCAGAATCGCTCGCGGGAAAAACGTTGGCTGCGCGATCACGGCTTCCCGCATGCGCCCTTCGCGGAAGTGCCCGCGGGCGGCGACCTCGCGGCGGCGATTGCGGCGGTGAAAATTCCGTGCGTCGTGAAAACCGCGGACTTCGGTTACGATGGCAAGGGACAGCTCAAGGTCATGGCGGCGGCCGACGCCGAGGCGGCCGTCGCGAAATTTCGCGGCCAGCCGGCGGTCGTCGAGCAGTTTGTTTCGTTTGCCTGCGAAGTCTCGGCCGTCGTGGCCCGGTCCGCGAAGGGAGACGTGCGGGTGTTTCCGATTTCCGAAAACCTGCACACCAATCATATCCTCGATTTCTCGATCGTGCCCGCGCGCGTCCCGCCGGACGTCCTGGCGCAAGCCGACAAACTGGCGCGAAGCGTGGCGGAAAAAATCGGGCTGGTCGGCGTGATGGGCGTGGAGTTTTTCGTGACGAAATCAGGCGAGGTCCTGATCAACGAACTCGCGCCGCGCACGCACAACAGCGGGCATTACACGATCGACGCGTGTGTGACATCGCAGTTCGAACAACAGGTCCGCGCGATCTGCGGGCTGCCGCTTGGCGACACCTCTCTGCTCTCGCCGGTCGTGATGGTAAACATCCTCGGTGATGCTTGGAGCGCCGGCGAACCGCATTGGGAAACCCTCCTCGCCGCGCCGTCCGCGCACCTTCATCTTTATGGAAAAGGTGAAGCGCGGGCGGGTCGAAAAATGGGGCATTTCACCGTCACCGCGCCGACGGTGGAATCCGCGCTGGCGACGGCGCGGGAGCTCAAGGCCAAGCTCTGATTGATGCGCGAATTCTGCGGGAAAACTTTCGTTTCGCCCGCATGGAAACTCGTCCCCGACCTCCGGAGCAGGCGGGCCGCCTGCGCTACTTTCCCGGAGGGCGGTCTGCCGCGCCGTTGTCCATGACGTATTTCCACGAGCCGTCCGGCTGGCGTTTCCAAATGGTGAGAAACCAGCCCGTATGCACCGTCGCCTTGCCGTCGGCAGCCGTGCGCCTGGATTCGAAGCGGCCGTAGTTGTAGCCGAGCGTGCCATCGTCGGAGACGTCCGTGAAAGACGCCGACCACTTCAGCGTCGCGCCGGGCACGTCCTCGCCCATGCGCGCGCGCACCGCCTCGATGCCGCGGTATTTGCGCGGGTCGGTGTCGATGAATGCGACATCCGGCGCGGCAAAATATTCGAACGCGGCGCGCACGCCTTTTTCCTGCGCCATGGCGCAGAACGCATCTTCCATCGCGGCAATCTCGGCTTTCAGTTTTTCCTTGCTGGGCGCGGCCGTGAGGGCGGCGGGTGTGACGGCCAGGAGGGCCGCGAGGAGCAGGGCGGGGGATTTCATCGGCGAGGACGCTGGTGCCGGTGGTTCGGAAGGCGACAATTTCTCGACGAGCGGACGACACAACGGGACGGACACCCGCGCGGGGCGGCGACGCGACCTCAGGGGTTCGCAGCCAGCACCACGCCGCGGCATTCGCCGAGGCCGATGCGGCGTGCGCCCGGGCGTTCGGCATAACCGCGAAGAATGATCTCGTCGCCGTCCTGGAGGAATCCGCGCGGCTCGCCGTTTGGAAGTGCGAAGGGCTCGGCGCCGCGCATCGTCAGCTCGAGCAGGCAACCGCGGGAAGTTTTTTCGGGACCCGACACCGTGCCGCTGCCGATCAAGTCGCCCGGCAGCAGGTTGCAGCCGTTGCTGGCGTGGTGCGTGAGCAATTGCGCGAGCGTCCAATACATCGACGAAAAATTTCCGCGCGACAGGCGCGCGGCCATTTCCCCGGCGGCGCGCATCTTTGGGGTGATGATCCAGGCTTCGAGCGTGAGATCAAAGCCGCCGATCATTTGATCGCGCGCATGGCTGAGATAGGGCAGCGGCGACGGATCGCCCGGGTCACGCGCAAACGCCGGCACGCGAAACGGCGCGAGAGCTTCCAGGCTGACGACCCAAGGCGAAAGGGAGGTGGCAAAGTTTTTCGCGAGGAACGGGCCGAGGGGTTGGTATTCCCACGCCTGGAGATCGCGCGCGGACCAATCGTTGAGCAGGCTGACGCCGAAAATGTGTCCCTCGGCCTCGCCGATCGGAATGGCCGCACCCTGCGCATTGCCGGGGCCGACGTAGGACGCGAGCTCGACTTCGTAATCGAGATTTTGTGACACCGTGAAGGTGGGCGCCGCCGCCTCGGCGGTCTTGGTTTGGCCGTGTGGGCGACGAATCGGCGTGCCGCTCACCACCAGCGAGGAGCTCCGGCCATGATAGCCGATGGGCACCCATTTATAATTGGGCAGCAGCGGATTTTCCGGACGAAACATTTTGCCGACTTGGGTGGCGTGAAAAACCGAGGCGTAGAAGTCCGTGTAATCGCCGACGCGCGCCGGCAACATCATCGTCGCTGATTCCATCGGAACAAAGCACGCCGAGACCGCGGTCTGCCGGCTGGCGGCGGCGCACGTATCGGCGCCGAGCAACTCGCTCAATCGCGTCCGCAAGCCCGACCACGCGACGGGTCCCAATCCCATCAGCGAATTCAGCGTGGGTTCCGCGCAGGCCGCCTTGGCCGAGTCGGGGAGAAAACCCGCGGCGGCGAGCGCGGCGAGGTCGACAACCTGGTCGCCGATCGCGACGCCGATGTGCGGCGCGTCGCGGCCGGAGCGGCGGAAAATTCCCAGCGGAAGATTCTGCAGGGGAAAATCGTTGCTCGGGTGGTTGGCGCTCTCGACCCAGCTGCGACGCTGCGGGTCGTGGGTCGCGTTCAAGGGAGCGGTCATCGGCGGAGGCTGTGACGGCGGACGAAAACCGTCAGGCCTTTTCTTGGCCTCACTATGTCGCCGAGGCGGCAGCGTTTAAGAGATTGCTTGGTGGCGGTGGCGGTTTGATAAGTCCGCATTCCTGCACGCCGCCCATGACTGTGTCCCGGATTTTTGCCATCGAGCCTTTGTCGCGCGAAGAGCGCGTGGTTCTGAGGGTGCAGATCATGGTGTTCGTGGCGGTGAGCCTGCTCCTGAGCTTGGGCTATTACGAACAGCGGGTGTTGCGGACGATGGCCGAGCGCGAACACGTGGAGCTGCTGGTGCGGGGTTGGGATGGTTTTGCGTGGGTGGTGTGGCTGCTCGCGGCCCCGGCGATGTTGCTGCTCATCCGCCGATTCCCGATCCAGCGCGGACAGATTGGCCGCAATCTGATCGGCCTGATCATCGGCAGTTTCGTGATCTATGCGTTCGTGACCAACGCCCGGTTTTTCCTTCGGGTGCTGCCGAACGTCTGGCTGCCCGACAGGTTGGATGCGCCGGTCGATTGGTCCCACTACATCATCTCGATGCTCTTCCTGCTGCCGATGGACTTCATGACTTACTGCGGGTTTTTCTCCGCGTCGTTCGCGATCAATTATTATTTCAAATACCGCCATCGCGTCGAGGAAACCCTCCAGCTCCAGGTGAGGACGGCGGAGCTGCAGTCGGAACTGGCGCGCGCCGAACTGACGGCGCTGCGTGGACAGCTTCATCCCCATTTTCTCTTCAACAGCTTCAACGCGGTCGCTTCGCTCGTGCGCCAGAAAAGAAATGAAGCCGCGGTCGAGGTCATCGCCCAGCTCAGCGCGCTGCTGCGGTTGGCGATGGAGCGGACGGGCCAGCAGGAGCTGTCGCTCGACGACGAAGTGGATTTCGTCCGCCGGTACCTCGAGATCGAACGCGTGCGTTTTGGGGAAAAGCTGCGCCTGGATTTTGCGCTGGATCCAGCCGCGCTGGGCGCTTCGGTCCCGAACCTGCTGCTCCAGCCATTGGTGGAAAACGCGATCAAGCACGGGATCTCGATGCGCACGCGTCCCGGCACGGTGCGACTGGTGGCGACGTGTGTCGGCTCGCGCTTGAAACTCGAGATCGCGAACGACGGGCCCGACCAGGGTTCGGGCCAAGGCGAACCGTTGGAGTCGCGCAAAGGGATCGGGTTGGCCAACACGCATGCGCGATTGGAGAAAATCTACGGCAAGGACTACACTTTCGAACTGATGGCCTGTCCGGAGGGCGGAACGCTGGTGCGCCTTGATTTGCCGCTGCGGCTGGGTCAGTCGTTCAAAACTGTGGTATGAAAAAAATCCGGACACTGATCGTCGACGATGAACCGCTCGCGCGCGAGGGACTGGAGACGCAGCTGCGGGCGGATCCGGAAATTTCGATCGTGGGGCAATGCGGCGATGGCCAGGCGGCGCTCGACGCGATCAGGACGCTGCGACCTGACCTGGTTTTCCTGGATATCCAGATGCCGAAGCGCGACGGTTTCGCGGTGCTGGCTGAATTGAAGCCGGCGGAGCGACCGGTAATCGTGTTCGCGACGGCTTACGACCAGCATGCGATCCGCGCGTTTGAAGTGTGCGCGATCGACTACCTGCTCAAGCCCTACAGCGATTCCCGTTTCGCCGCCGCGCTCACGAAGGCGAAACACGAGATCCACCAGGCTCACTCCTCGACGCTCACCCAGAAAGTGGAAGAACTGCTCGAGCGCGTGCGCGCCATGGACGCCGCACGAGTTGAAACGCCTCCGCCGCCGGAGCAGGCCCCAGCGACCACGACCGCACCGGCCGCCGATTACACGGATCGAATCATTTTAAAGGCGGACGGAGCGCTGCACTTCATCAAGACCCGGGACGTGATCTGGATCGAAGCCCAAGGCGACTTCGTACGGGTGCAGTCCAACGGTAAAACCCAGCTCGTGCGCGAGACGCTCCAGAGCATGGAACAGAAACTCGATGGCACGAAGTTCCTGCGGATTCATCGGTCGTACCTCGTGAATTTGGAACACGTGAGAAAGGTCGAACTGGCACTTTATGGCGACTACGTGGTGTTTGTAAGCGACGGGTCTAAGCTCCGCATGAGTCGAAACTATCGCACCAAGCTGAAGGCATTGGTGAACCGCACCGCCTCGGATTAGTCGTTATCTCATAGGTGGGCTCGAGAAATACCGATGATCTCGGAGTTGTGAATTTTGTGTAACGGGCATTTTTGTGCCGTGCGCTTCGACGTGGAATTATAGCGTCTCGGGAAGCGTGGAAATCGTCCGGTCGATATGACATTGATGACATTCCGATGGCGCGGATAGGTAGCGGCAAAACACACCTACGTGTTTGACACGCAATACCGTCAGGCCGGCTTTTTGATTCGTAACTACGGCGGCCGGCCTGAGGACAACAAGCAACTACAACACACCATATGAACATCCGCACGCGGAAGTTTATCGGGTCGCGCCTGCTCTTTTCCGGAGCAGCCGCCGGCCTTCTCGCGGTGACTGGCCTCAACGCCCAGACACCTGCCACGACCACGATTCCTGACGATAAGGAAAAAGTGGAAAAGCTGGAAAAGTACGTCGTCACCGGTTCTTACATTCCCCAGGGAGAAACGGCGTTCACCGCCGGCGTTTCCCCGGTGGTAAGGATCGACCGCAAGGCGATCGACGAGTCCGGCTTGACCAGCACGTCGGACCTTCTCCAGAAGCTCTCGATCTCGAACGGCGGCTCCGTTCCCGTTTCCAACAACGCCACGGGTTTCACGCCGGCAGCGACGTCGATCTCGCTCCGCGGCCTCGGTGCTGAAGCGACCCTCGTGCTCATCAACGGCCGTCGAGTCGCCAATTACCCGGTGGGTAACGGCGGCACCACCGCGTTCGTCGACTTGAACTCCATCCCGCTCTCCGCGGTGGATTCGGTTGAGGTTCTGAAGGACGGCGCGTCCGCCATCTATGGCGCCGATGCCGTCGCCGGTGTCGTCAACATCAAGATGCGCCGCGCCATGGACGGCACGGAAGTCATGGCCACTTACGGTAACACGACCGAGAAGGACTCGAGCGAAGTCACGGCCGCGATCATCACGGGCGCCTCGACCGACAAGGCCAGTGCCTTGGTGGGGTTCAACTACTTCAAGAAAAACGCGATCTTCAACAAGGACCGCGATTACTCGGCGGTCCCGCCGTTCTTGAGCTCGAACTCCA
>JAQGOP010000010.1 GCA_028293545.1 Verrucomicrobiota bacterium
GACATGCCTCGATATTCGGCGGGACGCGTGTATTGAGGAAAGTCGAGCAACTTGCTGGTGAAGGATTCGTGCGTCAATGACTTTTCCTCCCCGAGAACGCCGGGAATAAAACGCGCGAGCGCATCGATCAATACCGCCGCTGCGAGCGTGCCGTTGGTGAGCACATAATCGCCGATGCTGATCTCCTGGTCGATCACGCCATCGCGGATTCGCTGGTCGATTCCTTCATAATGCCCGCTCAAAAGGACAAGATGCTTTTGCTGGGACAGTTCTTGGGCGAGCGCCGGCGAGAGCGGAGTGCCGTCGGGCGTAAGATAAATGCGCCGGCAGCCGGGCGTCTGGAGTTGCTCGATCGCCGCAAACGCCGCCTCGGGTTTCATCACCATTCCGGCACCACCGCCGAAGGGCCGGTCGTCGGCCGTGCGGTGCTTGTCGGTCGTCCACGCGCGCAGGTCGTGGATGTTCACCCCAAGGTGCCCCGCCGCGATCCCCTTCCCTAAAATACTTTCCGCGAGGACGCTATCCAGCATCCGAGGAAAAAGTGTGAGGATATCGATGCGCAACATGGCCGTTGAATTGCGGATTTCGGATTGAGGATTGCGAAGTTCGGAGCGCCATCCCGGGCAGGGCGAAGGATTCAGTTCGATGGCGCGGAAGCGTTCTGCCGACTTCCACGGGATCCTTCGTTTCTACTCAGGCGGACAAATTCAGGAAATGAAAAAGCCCCGGACGAGTCCGAGGCTTGGGAAACGAAGTGACGAGCGGCGTCCTTCGCGCGCTGGCGGACTCAGGCCGTCGCGGCGCCGGCCTTGCGGGCGCGCTTGATCATGGCGTGGACGGTGTCCGTGGGCTTCGCGCCCTTGCTGAGCCAGTAATCGACGCGGTCGAGCTTCAGCTTGACGGTTTCGCCCTTGAGCCGGGGATCATAGATACCAACGACTTCGACAGGATCACCATCACGGCGCGAACGGGCTTCAGCGATGACGAAGCGGTAGTGCGGCTGGTGAACGGCGCCGATGCGGGTAAGACGGATTTTGAGAGCCATGACAGGTGTTTTGCGGAGCGTTTCTTGCTTAGAAAAATGAGGAGAACACCTTCCGGCAATTCCCTTGTCAAGCCCTGACTCCCCACGCCGCGCAGCGCGGCCCATTGCAGATTTCGGATTGTGGATTGCGGATTGCGGAGGGGATTTCAACCCCGGGATCGGAATTGATCAAGTGCCGCACTTAAACGAAGCGGGAAACGGCAAGCGATGCATCGTGTCGGAGCCCACGGCTTATCGCCTGGCGCGCGGCCCGGAGACGCGTCGGAGATTGCGCCCGGCTTTTCCCGTTGACCCGTCCTGCCGCGAGCGAGAACGTCCGCCCTTATGCTCAAAGCCGGTATCGTCGGATTGCCCAACGTGGGCAAGTCCACCCTCTTCAACGCCCTCACCCGGTCCCGCAAGGCCGAAGCCGCAAACTATCCTTTCTGCACGATCGATCCCAATGTCGGCGTCGTGATCGTGCCCGACGACCGCGCCCTCGTCCTCCAGAAGATCGCCAAGACCAATGTCGTCGTGCCCGCGGCGATTGAGTTCGTCGACATCGCGGGCCTCGTCGCGGGCGCCAGCAAGGGCGAAGGCCTCGGCAACCAGTTCCTCGCCACCATCCGCGAGGTCGACGCCATCGTCCAGGTCGTGCGCTGCTTCGAGGACACCGACATCATCCACACCATGGGCGGCGTCGATCCCGTGCGCGACATCGAGGTCATCACCACCGAACTGGTGCTCGCCGACCTCGAAGCAGTAGCGAAGCGCATCGACAAGACCCAGAAGAAGGCGAAATCCGGCGACAAGGAGGCGATCGCGGAACTCGCGCTGCTCGAAAAACTTTCCCCGCACCTCAACTCTGGCAAGACCGCCAACACGCTCCCCGCCACGGTGGAGGAGGTTGCGCAGATGAAGCTCCTGCAGCTCCTGACCGCCAAGCCCGTCCTCTTCGCGTGCAACGTCGCCGAGAGCGACCTCGCGACCGCGGAGCAAAATCCGTTCGTGCAGAAAGTCGCGGAGTACGTGCGCACGCACCACGACGCCGCCTATGTTCCGATCAGCGCGAAGATCGAGTCCGAGCTCATCGACCTTCCAGCCGAGGAAGCGAAGGCATTCCTGAAGGATCTCGGCGTGGACGACTCCGGGGTTTCCTCGCTGATCAAGGGCACCTACCAGCTGCTCGGCCTGCAGACCTACTTCACCGCCGGGGAAAAGGAAGTCCGTGCATGGACGATCAAGAAAGGCTGGAAAGCGCCTCAAGCCGCCGGCGTCATCCACACCGATTTCGAGAAAGGCTTCATCAAGGCCGAGATCGTCTCGTACCAGGACCTCACGACTTTGGGCAGCGTGGCCGCCGCGCGCGAAGCCGGCAAATATCGTCTCGAAGGCAAGGAATACGTCTTCGCCGACGGCGACGTGGCGCTGTTTCGGTTTAATAACTGAGCGCGTCCCACCCGCGGGTTGCTCGGCGAAGCCGAGGGTGGAGCGACTTCTCCGCAAGGCGCTGTTTGTCCGCTCGCGACTAAATAGGAACAGAGTCGCTCAACGTCGTAAATTCATTCGACTGTTTCAGGATAAACAACGGGTTCCACCTAGGAAACCTGGCCTTCGCCCACGCGCAGATCCCGCCGCGTGCGCAGCGACACCGCGACCGCCGTCGCGATCGCCTCGACCATGGTTTCCAGCGGCAGGCTCGGCTGCCCTTTTTTTGCCTGCGCCGGTGAAAACGGCACGTGGATGAATCCGCCGCGGATGCGCGGCTTTTTTCGCAATGCGTGCATCAATCCATAGAACGCGTGGTTGCACACAAAGGTCCCGGCCGTCTGCGAAACCGCCGCGGGAATCTCCTTCGCCCGCAACGCCGCAGCGATCGCCTTGACCGGCAGTGTGCTCCAATACGCGGCCGGCCCGCGTTTCACGATGGCGCGATCAATGGGCTGGAGCCCTGCGTTGTCGGCGATCCGGGCATCGTCGACGTTGATCGCAATTCGTTCCGGTGTGATCTCCGCGCGACCCCCGGCCTGCCCGACGCCAATGATCAACTCGGGTGAAAATTCCACCAGGTAACCCTCGAGTTCCTCGATCGCCGCGCCAAACACGCACGGCAAAATCCGTCCGATCACACGCCGCCCGCCGATCACGCGGCCATTGAGCTGCCGCGCAATTTCCTGCGACGGATTGGTGGTTTCCCCGCCGAAGGGTTCGAAGCCGGTGACCAGGACATTTTTCATGCTAGAAGCGATACACGCACGCATACATCAGCACGATGTTCGCGGCGAGCACCACGAGTGCGATCGGGACCTGGGCCTTGATGACCGCGTGCTTGTCGGGCAGCTCAAGCAGCAACGCCGGCACCAGGTTGAAATTCGCCGCCATCGGCGTGAGCAGGGTCCCGCAGTAACCGGAGAGCATGCCCAGCGCCGCCATGATTGCGGGATTCCCGTGGTGCAGCTGCACCACGAGCGGGAGGCCGAGGCCCAGCGTGATTACCGGGAACGCCGCGAAAGCATTGCCCATGATCGCCGTGAACAGCGCCATGCCGAGGCAGTAGGAAATGACCGCCACGAGCGGGAAACGCGTCGGCAACGCCGTTGCGACGAGATCGGCCACGACTGTCCCCACCCCAGCCTGCGCGAAAATTCCGCCGAGCGCCGCCAGCAGCTGCGGCAGGATCAGGGCCCAGCCGATCGCCTGGAGCAGGCGGCTTCCTTCGACGCCGACAACTTTCGGCGCGGCCCGCGTGACGCGCAATCCCGCCGCCAGAGCGAGCAGCGCGCCCAGCCCCACGGAGATCAATGTCACCTGCTTCGGCTCCACCAGGCGCACGTCACCCCACTGGATTTTCCCCAGGAAAAAAGTTCCGATCACCGCAGTCAGCGGAATTAAAATCACCGGGAAAAAAATCATGTTCCCCAAGCGCAACGCGTGCTCGCGCCGCACTTCCGGCGGCGCCGTCGTTTCCTTCGAGCGCACCACTTGGCCGGTCGCAGCGAGGATCACCAGGGCAAGGACCAGGTAGCCCGAAACCAAGGGCGGCAGGACCTTGCCAAAGATAAAAAGGCCCGCCAGCAGGCCCCAAAACAAGGCCGAGCCCCAGCGCTTCGGATGATGCCGGTCAACGGTGATGCGCCCCGCCACCACGGCCAGGATGACGCCGATCAGGACGTAGAAGGTTTCAAGGCCGACGATCGTCTTCATGCGCCGTCACCCTTCCCCGCCTTCATGGTTCGCGCATCGCGCGCGATGCGGCGGTCGAGCGCGTGGGCGCGCCAGGCCATCGCGGCAAATGCGACCAGCGCCGTCGGGATTCCCCACAGCGCCATGGCCCACGCGCTCACGTCGAGCTTCAGGGTTTCAAAAAATCCCTTCATCAAAAGGATCGCTCCGACCGCGATGAAAATATCCTCGCCGAAAAAATTCCCGACGTTTTCCCCGGCCGCCGCGTGGGCGCGGATGGCCTGGAGGGTGGTGTCGGGCAGTTTCCCGTAGCGCGCGTTGGCCGCGCCTTCGGCCATCGGCGCAATCAGCGGACGCACTGCGGCCGCGTGACCCCCGATGTTGACGCCGATGCTGATCGAGAGCTGCCGGATCGCGGTGTAAATCAGGATCAGCCGTCCCGCGGTCGCAGCCTGCACGCTCCGAATCATCGTCTCCGCGCGTTCCTGGAGCCCGTAACGCTCGAGCAGGCCGATCACCGGCACCATCAGCACGACGGGTAGCGTCATGTACCGGTTCTCGACAAAATATTTTCCAAAGAGCGCAATCACTTCGTTGCCCGACATCCCGGCGGCCAGCCCGGTCGCGATGCCCGCCGCGAACACCACGAGCAGCGTGTTGAATCGCAGCGCGAACCCCGCGGCCACAACCAGGATCCCGATGAGTTTGATCATGGGCCGAAAGCCTTCACGTCCACCTCCGCGTTGGCGAGCGCCGCGCGCAGCGCACGGGCAAACTCGACCGCGTGCACGCCGTCGCCGTGCAGGCAAAGCGTATCCGCGGAGATCGAAACCTTGTCGCCCTCGGTCGAAAACACACAGCCCGCTTTGATCATGGAAAGCACCTGCCCAGTGACGAGGGCCTGGTCCTTGATCAACGCATCCGGTCGCGTCCTCGGCGTCAGCGTGCCATCGCGCTGATAGGTTCGGTCCGCGAAAACCTCATGCGCCACGCGCAGGCCGCATGCCTCCCCCGCGCTCGCGAGCCTGCTGCCCGCCAAGGCAAAAAGGACCAGGCCTGGGTCCACCGCTCGCACCGCATCCGCGACCGCTTTCGCCACCGCCGCATCTCGCGCCGCCAGGTTATAGAGCGCGCCATGCGGCTTCACGTGTCGGAGCGCGACGATGTTTTGCAGGCGCGCAACCTGGTCCATCACGAGGGTCCGGATCCCGGCCGGCGGCAGGTCCAATTCAACCCGCCCAAAATTTTCCCGATCGGCGAACCCCGGGTGCGCGCCGATCGCCACGCCGTGTTTTTGTGCCAGTGCGACCGTGGCCCGCATCGTCGCCTCGTCACCCGCATGCGCGCCGCACGCGATGTTCGCCGACGTGATCCACGGCATCAGCTCGGCGTCGTGGCCCGCGCCTTCCCCCAGGTCGCAATTCAGGTCGATCGATTTCCTCGGATTCATCGGGGCGGAGCGAGCGTCAGTGAAGCTTTTGCGCGAGTCCCTCGTGCAGCATCGCAAGCACATGTTCGCGCGCGAGGGTCAGCCGGTGGGCTTCGCCCAGGGAAATTTCCGCGAAGCGGACGCGATCGCCGGGCCGCAGCTGCGCGACCAGCGGAAGGTCGACCGCGATGACGTGCCCGGCCTGCGGGTAACCGCCGATCGTCTGGGCGTCCGCCATGAGAATAATCGGGTGACCGTCCGCCGGGATCTGCACCGTGCCGGGGGCCACAGCCGACGAAATCATTTCCCCGGTCCCGCCAATGCGCACCAGTCGCGGGCCGCCCAGGCGCACACCCATCCGATCGGATTGGGGCATGACCTTGAATTCCGATTCCCACAACACGCGGCCAAATTCATCCGCGTTCGCACCGCGAACCAGCCGAACCGTGGGAGCCGTCGAATAGGCGGGAAGGATCCTGGGATCGATCCGCCAGTGCGCCTCGACCTGGCGCGCCGAGCCGAACGCGGGCAGCACATCGCCGTCGCGCAACGCCCGGCCTTCAAAGCCGCCGAGCTTGGCGCGCAGGAAGGTGCTGCGGCTGCCCAGCACGGCCGCGATATCCATCCCGCCCGCCACCGCGAGGTAGCCGCGGCATCCCGCCGCGGCCGCGCCAAATTTCAGTTTTTCGCCCGCCTTGGCGACGAAGGGACGCCACATCGGAATCGCGGCGAAACTCGCACCGGTAACCGCGACCACGGTGTCCGAAGAAAACGACAGTTCGGGTCCGACGAGCGTGCATTCCAAGCTGGCGGCATCCTCGGGATTGCCCACGAGCAAATTCGCGACCCGCAGCGCAAACGGGTCCATTGCGCCGCTCAACGGAACCCCCGCGGAGCGATGCCCGCGCCGCCCAAGGTCCTGCACCGTCGTGAGCATGCCACTGCGGGCGACGGTTATTTCCATGCGAGGAATTCCTCCGGCGTGATGGCGCGAAATTTTACCCGGTCGCCGACCTGCAAAGCCGATGGCTCCGTTTCATCCGGCCGGAACAGAACGAGCGGCGTTCGCCCGATGAGCTGCCAGCCACCGGGAGTCGCGAGCGGATAGATTCCGGCCTGCTCGCCGCCGATTCCGACGGAACCGGCGGGCACCGCGAGGCGCGGAGTCGAGCGGCGGGGTGTCTGGAGCAGGCTCGGCAGGCCTCCAAGGTAGGGGAAACCCGGCGTAAACCCGATCGCGTGGACCAGGTAATCCGCGCCTTCGTGGAGCTTGGTCACTTCGGCGGCGGGGAGTTTGGCGTGCCGCGCGACCGCCTCCAAGTCGGGGCCAAATTCGCCACCGTAACAGACGGGGACTTCCACCGTGCGCGTCGGCGCGGTGAATTTTTTCTGCTTCGCGTCCGCGCTCAACCGCTTGCTGCGGTCATGCACAAAGCGGCACACGCGATCGAACGGCCGCTCGCTGCCTTCGCGGTCGAGCCGGGTCACGTCGTAGAAAACGGTCACCGTCGCATAGGCCGCGACGATATCGACGATCCCACGAGGACGCTCCGCCTCGAGCGCAGCCGCCAAGGCCCGCACGCGCGGCAGCGCAGCCTCGTCGATGCCCTCCCCGAGTGCGACCACGACCGCGGTATCGCCGAGCGCGGTAAACGTCATGGGTGAAATTTATTTCCGACGAAGCCCCGCTTGGCAAGGTGCGCGGGCGGCCCGCCTGCTTTTCGGAAGTGGCGAGGAGTGAGTAGCGGGTAGCGAGTAGAAATTCTAGCGAGGGGTAAGCTACGAGCGTGAGCGAGTGGGGTTTGTGGGTCTGGTCCGACTACTCGCTACTCGCTACACGCTCCTCGCTACTTCTCCGAAGCAGGCGGACCGCCTGCGCCACTTCCTAATCCGGCTGAAACGCGCCCCTCATAGCTGCAAGGTTTAGGTTGATGTTTCGGACTAAAAACCCTGAGTTTCGCTCCTTCATGCGCCATCGTTTCGTTCTCCTGACGCTCGCGTCGCTCGTTGTCCTTGCCGGCTGCCGGGAGCCCAAAGTCGCAAGTTACCGCATTCCCAAGGAGAAACCGCCCGAACCGCCGATGAGCGGGTCCAACGCCGGCGCGCCCGCCGCCGGAGCCGACATGGCCAACACCGCCGTGCCCACCGCCAATGGCACCGATCTGACGTGGACCGCGCCCGCCCAATGGACGGCGAAGCCCGCCGCCGCGATGCGCAAGGGCAGCTACGCCGTCACCGGCGAAAATGGCGCGACCGCCGACCTCTCCATCACTGCGTTTCCTGGGGATGTCGGGGGCGAGCTCGCCAACTTGAATCGCTGGCGCGGCCAGATCCAGCTTCCCCCGCTGCAGGAAGCCGACCTGCCCGGCGTCACCACCCGCGCGGAGCGAAACGGGCTGACGTTCATCACGGTGGATTTCGCCGGCACCTCGCCGAACAACCCGCAGCGCATCCTCGGGGCGATCGTGCCGTTCAACGGCGCGACGTGGTTTTTCAAGCTCACCGGTCCCGACGCCCTCGTCGCCAAGGAGAAAAACGCTTTCCTCGCGTTCCTCGAAACCGTCCGCGCCCCCGCCTCACCTTGAACGACACGCTTCGACAGTTTCGCGATTTCTTCGTTTCGCTCCGCCTGACCGTGGTGCTGCTCGTCCTGTCGATGCTGCTGGTCTTCGCCGCGACCTGGGACCAGGTCCATCTCGGCATCTGGGCCGTGCAGGAAAAATGGTTTCGCAGCGTGTTCGTCCTCGCGCGCCTCCCGGGCACGTCCATCCCGGTTCCTGTTTTTCCCGGCGGCTACCTGATCGGCGGGTTCCTGCTGGTGAACCTGGTCTCGGCGCACGTTTACCGCTTCAAGCTGTCATGGCGGAAATCAGGCATCCTCCTGGTGCACACCGGCCTGATTCTCCTGCTGATTGGCGAACTGCTCACTGGGCTGTGGCAGGAGGAATTCCAGTTGCAGCTGAAGGAGGGCGAAAGCACGAATTATTCGGAGAGTTACCGTTTCAATGAACTCGCGATCGTCGACGCCACGGACCCGAAGTTCGACGACGTCGTGGCCATCCCGGAAAAACTCCTGGCCGACGGCACCACGATCCAGCACCCGAAGTTGCCGTTCCGGGTGGTAACGAAGGAATATTATCCGAACGCCGCGCTCAGCATGCGCGGTTCCACGGCCGCGGACGCTCCCGCGCCGGGCGCGCTGGCGGCCACCATGGGCATGGGCCCGCGAGTCGCGGTGATGCCGCTGCCGCTGACGTATAAACAGGACGAACGGAACTGGCCCGCGGCGTTTGTCGAACTGATCGGGCCGGATGGCTCGCTCGGGATCTGGCTGGTGTCGTCGCAACTCGGCGCGCCCCAGAGCTTCGATTACGGCGGCCACACCTATCATATTTTCCTCCGCTTCGCGCGGGCCTATAAGCCGTTTTCCCTGACGCTGCTGAAGGCGACGCACGACATTTTTATCGGCACCGAGATCCCGCGGAATTTCTCGAGTCGGATCCGCCTCGTCACCCCGGACGGCCGCGATGACCGCGAGGTCCTGATCTACATGAACAATCCGCTGCGCTACGCCGGCCTGACGTTCTACCAATATCAAATGGATGCGGCGCACGGCACATCAGTCCTCCAGGTCGTGCACAACCCGAGCTGGCTGCTGCCTTACATCTCGTGCGCGATGATGGCCCTCGGCCTCCTGGTCCAGTTCGGCATGCACCTCGTCGGTTTCATCAAGCGCCGCGCTGCGGTTTAATTTCCACCCGACGCCATGAAACGAATCATTTCCCTCTTAATCCTGCTGGCCGGGCTCCTGATCGTCGGTCGCTCGTTCATGCCGCCGCGGAATCCCGGCGAGTTTGACATCGTCGGCTTCGGCAAACTGCCCGTGCTGGTGAACGGCCGCGTGAAGCCGATCGATACCGTCGCGCGCACCTCGCTGCTCGTGCTGTGCAACGCCACCTACAACGACGCGGACCAAAGCCACTTCATCCTCACGCCCGACAAGCGCGAGCTCACGCCCAACGAATGGCTGCTCGACGTCCTGTTCAACGCGGCGAAAGCCGACACCTACCAGGTCATCGTCGTCGACAATCCCGACCTGCTCACGCTGCTCAACCTCCAGCGCGAGGACGGCATGGCCAAGCGGCGATTCTCGTTTGCCCAGATCGAAAAAGGCCTGCCGGAGCTCGAGCGCCAAGCGCGCCTGGCCGAGCCCGTCGAGCCGCAGGCGCGCACGGTTTTTCAGCGCAGCGTCGTGCAGCTCCAATCGAACGTCGTGCTCTACCTTCGCTTGAAGGAGAGCCTCGTCAGCTCCGACAGCCAGGATTTCCTCGGCGACCTGATGGAGTTTCAGAAGTCGCTTCCCGCCGGCGTCGAAGCCATGCGCGCGCGCGAAGCGGGCAAGACCTACGACGCGGCGCTGACGCGCAAGCTGATCGAAAACGGCCGCCGTTTCGACCACATGGCCCAACTCGGCTACTTGCTGGCCGTGCCGCCGGCGCGCGGCGAGAGCGACGACAACGGCTGGAGAAATTCCGGCAACGCATTGATGGAAACCTTCCAAACCGGGCAGGTTTCGGCGCCGGTCATGGCCTTTGCCGGCCTCGCCCACACGTGGCGCACGGGGAAGGCGACGGAGTTCAACGAAATCGTGCGCCTTTACCGCCTCGAGTTGGAGAAGGGGTTTCCCACCTCGCTTTCGAAGAGCGACGCCGAGATGCGCTTCAACGCGATCCGTCCGTTCTACTCTGCGTCGACGTTGTATGTGATGGCCTTTTTCGTCGCGGTGATTTCCTGGCTGGTGTGGCCGATCGAACTGGGCCGCGCGGCAGCATGGTTGGTGGGCATCGCGTGGCTCCTCACCACGGCCGGAATCCTGACGCGCATGTGGCTGGAAGGCCGTCCCCCGGTGACGAATCTCTATTCCTCGGCCCTGTTCGTGGGCTGGATCGCGGTGGGATTCTGCATCGCGCTCGAATATTTTTACCGCAACGCCATCGCCTCGGCGACCGCGGGATTGGTCGGCTTCGGCACGCTCTTGATCGCCTACTATCTTTCCCTCGGAGGGGACACGCTGGAAATGATGCGAGCGGTGCTCGATTCGAATTTCTGGCTCGGCACGCACGTCGTCACGGTCGTGGCCGGGTACGGCGCCACGTTCCTGGCCGGTTTTCTCGCCTTGGTTTACATTGTGATGGGCGTGTTCACGCCGTGGCTGAAGCGAGTGCCGACGACCGCGGGCGCGGCGGCGGGGCGCAGCCAGACCAACGGGAAGATGCTTGAGAGCATGGTCTACGGCATCGTGTGCTTCGCGACTTTGTTCAGCCTGGTGGGCACGATCCTGGGCGGCATCTGGGCCGACCAATCCTGGGGACGTTTCTGGGGCTGGGATCCCAAGGAAAACGGCGCGCTGATCATCGTGATCTGGAACGCCATCATCCTTCACGCCCGCTGGGGCGGCATGATCAAGTCACGCGGACTGATGTGCCTCGCGGTGTTCGGAAATATCGTGACGAGCTGGAGCTGGTTCGGCGTCAACATGCTCGGCGTCGGGCTGCACACCTACGGATTCATGGACGCCGCCTTCTGGTGGCTCCTGATCTTTGTCGGTTCCCAGCTGGCCTTCATCGCCCTGGCCAACCTCCCGCTGCCGAAGTGGCGAAGCTTCCGGGCCTAAAGTAGCGCAGGCGGCCCGCCTGCTCCGAAGATTGGGGACTTGGGAATTTGAACAGAAGGCAACGAAGGTAACAAAGCGGTTCAGATGCGCGTAACCGCTCGTGCCCTTGACGGTGAAGGATCGGAAGCCTGGGAACCCTGATGCGAAAAGGGCCACGAAGGACTCCGCGAACCTAAACCGCTTCGTTCCTTCGTTGCCTTCTGTTCAAATCGAATCCGGTCGGATCGTTTGCTCGGGCATGCGCGCTACTCGCTACAGGCTACTCGCTACTTCGAAAAGCAGGCGGCCCGCCTGCGCTCCTTCGCGCGAAAAAACTCAATTCGCGGTTGCCTCGGGGCGGAATCATCCTTTCGTGCAAGCAACCACTTGCACACATGAAGACCAAAGTCCGCCCGCGCACGCCCCGTCCCCCGCCCGCCCGCCAGCGCCTGCTCGAGGCGGCGGCGCATGTTTTTGCGCGCGACGGCCTGTCCGGCGCCACCACCCGCGCGATCGCGCGCGAGGCCGGGGTGAACGAGGTGACTCTTTTCCGCCTGTTCCAAAGCAAAGACCTCCTGCTCGCCGCGGTCGTCGGGAAAAACTTCGGGCCCGAGTCCCAGGCCAATTCCCCGATTCCCGCGCCGACCGCCGACCTGCGGGCGGACCTCGTCGGGCTGGCGGAAATTTATAACGCCCTGCTGGTCGCGAATCTTCCGCTCGTGCGCACGATGATCGGCGAGATCCATCACCACCATCGCGACCAGGAGCGCCAGGTGTTCCAGGCGATTTTCCTGCCCGTAAAAAACGCGCTGCTCGCGCGGCTCAAGCTGGCGGAAAAAGCGGGCGAGCTGCGGAAGGGAATGCGCCCCGACCTGCTCACCGACTTGTTCGGCGGGATGATCTTCACCGGCGCCCTCCGCCGTGGCAGCCCCCATTTCAAACTGGCTTACTCACCGGCTGACTACGTTTCCTCCGCCATCGATCTTGTGATCGACGGCGCGACCGTTTCCTGACCCGCCCGTGAGCGCCGAGTCCAAAGGCCTGTACGGGTCCGATCCCACCCTGCTCTCGCCCATCGCGGCGCGGCTCGCCGAGCGGGGCATCCTCAAATGGGTCATCGCCATCACTGCAGCCTTGGGCGCCATCCTGGAGGTGATCGACACCAGCATCGTCAACGTCGCGATGCCCGACATCCAGAGCAACCTGGGCGCCACGCTGACCGAGGCCGGCTGGATTTCCACCGGCTATGCCTGCGCCAACGTCGTGATGATTCCGCTCACGGCGTGGCTCAGCGACCGGTTTGGCCGGAAACAATACCTGCTTTTTTCGCTGGTCGGTTTCACCGCGTCGTCGGTGCTCTGCGGGCTCTCGACCAGCCTGAACATGTTGATCGTGGCGCGCGTGCTCCAGGGTCTCTGCGGCGGCGGACTGCTGGCCAAGGCCCAGTCGATGCTCTTCGAAACTTTTCCCCGCAAGGAGCAGCCCGCGGCGCAGGCCATGTTCGGCATCGGCGTCATTGCCGGGCCGGCCCTCGGGCCGGTGATGGGCGGTTACCTCACGGACACACTCGGTTGGCGCTGGATTTTCTTCATCAACCTGCCGGTCGGGATCTTTGCCGTGATCATGACGATCATCTTCCTGCCCCGCGACGTGAAGGAGTCGCTCAAAGACAGCCTGGTCGACTGGTGGGGGATTGGGCTGCTGGCGGTGGGGCTCGGCTGCTTCCAGACCTTCCTTGAGGAAGGTCACCAGGAAGACTGGTTCAGCTCGAATTTCATCATCCTGGTTTTCGCCGGCGCGCTCATCGGCCTGGGCCTCTTTGTCTGGCGGGAGCTGTCGATCGACTATCCCGCGGTCGATCTTCGCGTGCTGCGCCACCGGTCGCTCGCGGCGGGGAGCGCGTACTCACTTGTCCTCGGCATGGGACTCTACGGGGTGATGTTCGCCGTGCCCGTGTTCGTGCAGGACTACCTGCATTTCACCGCGACGCAGAGCGGGCTGCTGCTGATGCCCGGCGCGATCGCTTCCGCGTTCATGATGATCGCGATGAGCAAGATCACCGACCGCTTCGATCCGCGGCTCCTCATTTCGATCGGGGCGCTGATCATGGTCGCGGCGGCGACGTTCCTGTCGCGGATCAATCCCGACACGAGCACCCAGTCCCTTTTCTGGCCGCTGGTCCTGCGGGGCGCCGGCACGGTGATGATGTTTCTTCCGCTCAGCCTGGCGACGCTCGGCAACCTGCCGCGCCAGGATCGCGCGGCCGCCTCGGGTTTCTACAGCCTCGCGCGCCAGATGGGCAGCAGCATCGGGATCGCCGTGATCACCACCGCGCTCGCCCAGCGCGAATCGGTGCATCGCGCCGTCCTCGTCGAGAAGATTTCCAACTTCCAGCCCGCCACGGTCGACCGGCTGAACCTCCTGGGCGGCGCCTTTGCGCATGGTTCCGCCGACCCGGTCGCGGCGAAGCAGCAGGCGCTGTCGCTGGTCGATCGCCTGGTGAACGGCCAGGCGCTCCTGCTCTCTTTTTCCGACGTGTTTCTCTACGTCGCGTTCGCGTTCGTCCTGACGCTCCCGCTCCTGCTGCTGCTCGGAAAGGGTGGCGATCGCGAGGCGGCCGCCTCGGCGCACTGATTTCCCGACCTCCCTTTCAAAAAAAATCCTACCATGAAAACCGCCGCCGACGCTCCTGCTCCTTCCCTTGCCGCGCCCTTGTCCGTGGAAAAACCCGCCGCCCCCGCCAAGGCGAAGAGCATCCCAAGCTCGCGGAATCGTTACCTCGGGCGCGCCACCCTCGCGGTGATTGCCGTCGCTGTTCTCCTCTGGGGCGGACGCGCGGGGCTGCATACTTATCGCTACGTCGAAACCGACAATGCGTACGTCGTCGGGCATTTTCACCAGGTCAGCCCGCAGCTCGACGGGCAGGTAAAGGAGGTCCTCGTGCAGGACAACCAAGTCGTGAAGGCCGGCGACCCGCTGGTGCGCCTCGATACGCAGGAGTTTGAGATCGGGGTGGAAAAAGCCCGCGCCGCCGTCGCCCAGGCCGAGGCGCAGGACAAGGAAACCATCGCCGCCCTCGCCCAGTCCCGCGCGGGGCAGGCGGAAGCACGCGCGAAGGTGGCGCAGGCCGCGGCCCAGGTCGCGCAGACGCAGGCCCAGCTCGACCTCGCCCAGCTCACCCTCGGGCGCAACGAACAGCTTTTCCGCAACAGCGGTTCGACGACGCAGGCGGAACTGGACAACGCCAAGGCCGCCGCCGATGCCGCGCTCGCGAATTTCCATGCGGCCAACGCCAATCGCGACGCCGCGCAGGCCGCGGTGGATTCGGCCGCCGCCTCGTTCGCCGCCACGGAAGCCCAGGTCACGGCCGCCAAGGCCAACGTCGCGGCGGCGCAAGCCGCGTTGAGCGATGCCCAGCGCAAGCTGGCTTATACGACCATCACAGCTCCCAACGATGGACGCATCGGCAACAAAAGCGTCGAGCCCGGCAATCGCGTGCTCGCGGGCCAGACGCTGCTCGCATTGGTGGAGCCGAACGTGTGGATCGTCGCCAACTTCAAGGAAACGCAGCTCCCGCGCATGCACGTCGGGCAGGAAGTGGAACTCGCCGTCGATGCACTGCCCGGGCTCAAGCTCCTCGGGAAAATCGACAGCCTTGCTCCCGCGAGCGGCGCGCTCTTTGCGCTGCTGCCGCCCGACAACGCCACCGGCAATTTCAACAAGGTGGTCCAACGCATCCCGGTAAAGATCCTGCTCGCATCCGACAGCCAGGAGGCGGCCTCGCTGCTGCGGGTTGGTTACTCGGTCGTGGTGAACGTGCGCGTGCGGTAAAAAACAAGCGGGCGGACCGCGTTGTCCCGGACGCGTGGTCGAAGAGCCTCAGCTTGTCGAACGGATGCGGCTCCGTCGGCATCCGCACCTAGACGGGGCCAAACAGCGCCTTGCGGAGAAAGCACTCCACCCTCGGTCAGAAAACGCGGCTGCGCCGAAACTACTTCGTGCCTTCAGTCGTTTCCGACGGACGGCGCTCGAGGCGCTGGCGCGGAACGGGCTGGACCGCCTTGGCGGGTTCGGTGACGAACGCGTCGGTCGGCTTGATTTCCCCGTCATCCGTCCCGCGCAATTTTCCGTCGCGGACCTTTACGTCGTCGACGCGGAAGAATTCTCCGCGACCCGAATCGTGGCGCAGGAACTGGTTGAACTCGTCCAAATGGAACGGTCGCGAGCCCCGGCGCCCAAACACCACGGTTTGGTTCCCGCTCTCGTCGACCACGCGGTCGCGATCCAAGCCGCGCGAGATGGCGACCGCCGGACCGTGCGTGGGATAACTTGAAATCAACTTCGGGTTCGGCGGCGGGCTGAAGCCTTGGTAACCGGGGACATTTTCCGGCGAGATCAGCTGGAGCACGCGCAACCCGTTGCGGCCGTCGGCGACGAGCGCGAACATCGAGGCGTTGACCGCGCCGACCTGGACTGCGCGCGTGTCGCTGAGCGCGCCGTCGGCGTTGTACATCGAGAAGAGCTTCGGCGTCCGGGGATGCTTGATATCGATGATCGCGAGGCCTTCCGCACCGTTCGCCACGTAAACAAACGTGCGCGCGGCGTAGAGGCCCTGCGCATCCTTCAAGGGCACGGTGGCTTCGGGCAACGGCTTGGGCGCGATCGGATCGGTGAGGTCAAACACCTTCAGGCCGTCCTCGTCAGTGATGAAGGCATACTGGAATTGCACCGCGAGTTTCCGCGGGTGTTTCAAAGACCCGGCCGGGGATTCGCCCGCGATCCTCGGCTTCGTCGGATCCGAAATATCCACCACGAAAAGGCCCGCGGTCGAAATCACATACAGGTGGTTGCCCGCCATGTAGGCGTGGTTCGCACCGGTGAGAAGGCCCTCGGGATTGAAACGCACGGTGTCCTTTTCCGAGAGGAAATTATTCGCCGGGTTCCCGTCCACCAAGGTACCGACCGGGACGACGACAAGGCCTTCGTCGCGATCGGTCACATATACGAACGCGTAAACTGGGCTGATCGGCTGCTCCTCGTTTTCCGGGAGGTGGGTGCGGAGCGGATCGATGCCCAGCGTGCTCGGCAGCACGACGCTCGTGGCGTAGCTGGTCTTGATGTGCGTGCGCTGGCCGAGCGGCGATACCGGCGCGCTGACGATGCGCTCGGAAAAACCCTTGTTGTCGATGTTCGCGACATCGAAGACTTCGAAGCCGCCCGGGCCGTTCGCGGTGTAGAGGTATTCCCCGCGGAGGGCCAGATCGAGGATCTCCTTGCCGTCGTGGTGATATGCCTCCTGCAGCACACCCTTGTTCTGTCCCACGTGCTGCTGGTAATTCGACGGGTAGGCCAGGCGCTGGAGATGGCTGCCGAGCGCGGCCTGGGGCTCTTCCTGTTCGGTCCAAGCCACCGCGTTGAATCCATCCTCGCCCGTTCCGACCCAAGCGAAGCGTCCAAAGAAATTCACGGTGCCCGTGCCGAAACCGAGCAGCTGCGTCATCCAGGCGTTGTTGTCGCCGGCGGTGGAAAGATGGCAGTCCGTGCAGCCCTTCGTCGTGCCGACGCTGCTGGTTGTATGTGGGAAATGCGGATTGAAGGCCTGCCCGCTGTAACCTTCCGCCGAGACGGTCTGCTGCTGGGAATAAACCCATTCGCGATTCGAATTCTGGGAGCCGACAATCACCGCGCTCGATGAACGCAGGATCGCGAGCCGGTGGTCCTTGTAGGTCGCGTCCTTGCCGAGCATGAAGACGTCGTCGCGCACCACCTGGGGATTATAGCTGGTGTAATTCCTCGTGTCGCCGCCCTCGAATTTATTGAGGGGCATTTTTTTGTTCGCACGCATCGGCATATGGCAGCCGAAGCAGCTGGTGGCCCAGGCGGTGTGGCAAATCTGGCAGCCGATGTTCGAATTGCTGTGCGCGAGCCCGGCGTGCGGATCGAGATTCGGCGCAGCCCCGGCGGAATGATCGTCGACGAGGGCGTCGGCCTTCCCGGCCGCCGGCGTGGCCGCGACCGGCAGGCTGCCCCACGTCTTGCCATCGCGGCGGAGCGTTTTGGCGTAGGCGGAAAGTGGATTATAATGCGCCGAGGTCGGGTCGACGGTGTCGCGCGTCTGCGGGACTTCCCACTCCCGGTCGGCCTGCATCATCGAGCGCTGGAAAAGACGGTTGCCCTGCCAATAAAAACGCGGGCCCCATGGGGTCGTGCCCTGCGAGAGATCGTTGGGCAGCACCTGCCCATTTTCGAGCTTACCGCTGTTGCCGCTGGTCTTGAGCGTCGGGCGCTGGTCGATCGTGCCGTGGCAGTCGATGCACTCGATTGCGGTCGCCGCGCGGGGTTCGCCATAGAGCAGGCCGTTGCCGTGGACATCCGTGGTGAAATGGCAGTCGACGCACTGCATGCCGCGCGCGAGGTGGACGTCCTTGAGGTGGATCGCCTTCGCGAATTTTTCCGGGTCCGTGTGGTCAATGACTTTGTCGTCGAGCGTGAGCAGGTTGCCCTCGCGATCCTTTTTAAAGACCGCGCGGAAGACCCAGCCGTGCCCGTGGTAATCGGCAAACTGCGTGTCCTTGAGCTTCGGATTCAGCTCGGCGACCTTTTCAAGGAATTCCGGATTGCCCCAGAGCCCGCGCGAGGCGGCCGCCTCGGGATTGCGGCGCAGGGATTCCGCCGTTTCCTGTTCCGTCGGGTTCTTCTGCTCCTTCGGGTACATGAATTCGCCGTCGCTCTCCTGATCCCACCACGTGTAGCCGAGGTACGGGTTCACGAAGAGGTTTCCCTGGTGCATGTGGCAGTTCATGCACTGGCTCGAAGGAATGCTGCGGGTGAACTGGTGACGGATGGGATGCCCGCGCTCCTTCTTCGAAATCATCGGGTCGGAGGTGAAGCTCAGGCCTTGGTGGCCGTATTTGGACCACCATCCGGAATTCGTCGGCGAGCGATCGTTCGCGTAAACGACGTGGCAGGCGGTGCAGCCCGACGAGCGATAATCGCCCGGGTGATTGTTTGAGCCCATGAACCCGAGCAGCGGATCGTGCAGGCGGGTTTTTTGCAGGTTGAGATAAACAGGATCGATGCGGTTGAGCGTGCCGAGGCCGCGCTCGCTGAGACGGCGGGCGGGCCGGCCCGGCGGTTCGAACGCATTGGGATTCCCGATTTCGGTCTGCTTCTCGCCACCCTGTTCGAAAATCCGGAGGACATTGCTCGGCTGGGACATGGCGAAACGTGGCAGCGGATCGAGGTAAGGCAGGACCCCGCGCTTCAGGGTCATTTCCGGCGTGACCGGGATCGGGCTTTCCAGGCGCAACGGCGCGCCGTCGAGTCCGTAGGCCTGGCCATAGCGGTAGTCCTTCGAAGGACTGGCGCCGTTGTTATAAAGTGCCGCGCCCCAGAGCATCGCACCGTGGTTCATCATGCTGTGGCCGACAGCTTCGTTGATGCTGCCGTGGCAAAGCCCGCACGCCTGCTGCGCGACGCGGAGGTCGCCGGGATTCACAAACTGGATAAATTCGGCGGACTCGTGGTTGAGCAGGACGGTCGATTCGCTCGGGTTCGCCGAGCTTTCCCAGAATACCGGGTTGCGCGGCGCGACGTGGGCCTTGCGCATCGTCAGGCCCGGCGTCGGGTTGCCGCCGTGGCAGTCGGTGCAGCCAAGCACGACATTCGGCGACGCGTGCATGTCCTCGATGTTCTGGTGGCACTCGATGCAGCCGGCGCTCTTCTGGTGCGCATCCTCGCGCGTCTGGTCGATCAGGTTGCGCGGCTTCGCGGCGGCGCGATCGACCGGTGGTTCGGCGGAACGCGGCACGGAAATCCTCGGCCCGAGGGCGGAGTCCGCCGACGCCACGGGCGATTCGGCCGGTTGCCCCAAAACCACCAATGCGACCAAGCCAGCGCCCCAGGCCGCCACCGCGGGAAGCGCCCACCGGAATATCCGACCTGAATCTTTGGTGGAAGGCATCATTAGTAAGTCAACGTCACCGCGGCGACTGCGCTATAAAGCCAGTTGTCGACCTTGGAACTCAAGCCTGCGGGTGTGAACCCCGGCACCGTGGGTTGCACCGTCCGGTAGATATCGCGGAAGCCCCGCGCCGGCAGCAGCACGCCGAACCCGGTCGAGAAAACGATGTTGTCCGTCAGCAGCGGCCGCCATTGTACGCCCAGGCTAAGGTCCGTGCCAAAACCGCGGCCGACCTGGTTCGTCAGCAGGACCGTCTGGATCGAATCAACGTCATCGAACGTGAGATAATTCGCGTTGAGGAAAGCGCGCACCTTGGGCGTGACCTCGATGTCGGCGCCCACCCCGGCCATGCGCAGGCCCGGGTTCACGAAGTTGGCCTGGCCCTCGGTTTTGCTCGTGCGGATGTTGGGCAGCAGGCTGAAGCGCTGCTTCAGATTCAACGCCGTGCCGGCGAGGTTGAATCCCTGCCGCACGTAATAACTGAAGGGCCCGCCCACGAAATTGGTGTTGTCCACGATCGAATCGAAGCCGGTCGCGCGGTCATCCTTCGCATTGCCGTCGCCCGAGGCCCAGAACACCGAGGCCTTGTACCGGATCCAGTCGCGATCGTAGCTGATCTCCGCCGCAGCCATCTCCCCGCGAATGCGCACCGGCCGGCCAGCGATGCCGTTGAAATCGTCGCGGCCAAAGGCGGCATACATCGCGTGCGAAATATTCCAGCGCCCGACGTGGCCGTCGCCAGCCCAGCCGAGGTAGCCGACATTCACGTGGTGGGATTTGACGTCACCGATCGGGGCCGGGCGGACGATCGAACCGTTGGTGTCGTAATAGGTCGCGCCGGAATCGAAATTGAAATGGACGCTCGCCTGCGCGGTGTAGCCGTGGACGAGGAAATCCTGGCGGTAGACGTTGGCGATCACGACGCGCTGATCGCGCTGGTTAAACGTGTTCAGCTCCGAATTCGTGTCCTTCTCGCGCAGGTCGAAATACGCGAGGTTGTACTGCCAGCGGTTGTTCCCGGCATTCCCGAACAGGCGAATGCCGAGGTTCGTGTCGTTGAAAATGAAGCCGCGAAAATCGCTGTTGAAAGCCTGGTTGCCGGCCTTGAGCGCCATGAAGTCGTAGTTCTCGGAGAGATCCTTGAGGTGCACCTCGACGAAGGCCTCCTGGAGCGAGATGTAATTCTTGTCCCGATGCGTCGCGCTGGTGTCGATCACCGCCGGCGTCTTCAGGCCGGGATTGAGAATCACATCGACGTCGCCCGGATTGACCACGCCGCTGTTGTTGGGCGGGGCGGCGCCGCCGCCGCTGACATTGCCGCGCGGATCCGGTGAGACGAGGGTTTCGCGAAGATCGACGCGCGTGAAATTGATCACGGGCTTCACGCGCACGAGCCATTCCACCGGCTTGAAAACGGTCTCGCCGCGAAACAGGTCGGCCTGCATCCCGAAATTCATCGAGAAAACCTTCGAGCGGCTGTCGCCGAAGAAATCAAAACTGCCGGGCCGGGACGCGCTCACTCCACTGGGCAGGGTGATTTTCCGGTCTTCGTAAACCAAGTCGGCCGTGGCCGTGAGGTTCAGGAAAAGATCCTGCCCATGGATCGGCACGTCGCCCTTCAGGATACTCTGCCGGTAATAGTGCCAGAGATCCGGCTTCGCGTGGTAATATGGAAGCTCGTTCACATCGCCGCTGGTGTAACGCCGCCACGGGTAAAACGGCGCCTGGCGCCAGCGATCGGGCATCGGCACCATGCCGGCCGGCACCTGGCCTTCGCCCTTGCGCGACAATAAATATTCCTCGGGCGCGTGCCACGGCTTGGAAATGAACTGGTTCTCCCGCGTCCCGGCGCGCGGGAGCTTCAGGTCGTCGGGCACCGGGTCGAGCCCGTCGCGCGGAGCCTGGCCCGTCGCCCTGGGTGTCGCCTCGATGCGCGTGCTCTCGAGCGGACCGCGCGGAAGCGCGCGATCGGCAGGCACGTCGTCAAGCTCAGGCACAGTCGGCACCGCGACCCTGTCCGATTCAAAATACGGTTGTTCCTTTTCCTTCGGCGCGCCACTGGCCGCGCCGGGGTCGGGATTGAAGTCCTTGGGCGGTTTGGCGGCCGGTTCCACGTCCCGCGTACGACTGGCCTTCAGCTCGGGTGCTTCTGCCGAGGTCGTCGCCGGCGGCAGCGCTGCGCCCGAGTCGGGATTCGCTTCCGCGGGGGATTTGGGCGGGGGGGTCTTGTCCACGCGCTGGTGCTTCCGCGCCTCGTCCGCGGGAATGTCGCGTTCGCCCGGGGCGGGCGCGGCCTGCGCGCGGGCCGCGGGCGCAAGCCAACCAAGGCACATGGCCGCGAGAACGATAACCCGCCAGACGGGCGATTTCCTGGTCCTGCTCATTTCGAGGGGCTGTCGCGCCACGCTGCGGGCGGCGTGTTGTGGTAGTTGTGGCACTCGGTGCAGCTGAAGTTCACGCCGCCTTTCGGGCTGTGGCATTCCACGCAACTCTGCTGGGTCGGCATGATAATGTCCGAGGTCAGCTGGCTGCGTTCCGCCGAATGGCATTTCGTGCAATCGACCTGGACGTGCTTCGAATGGTTGAACCGCGCGTGCGGCATCCAGCGATCCGGCATCGCGGGCGGCGTGATTTCGGGGACGCTGCTGCCCGGCTTCGGCGTGACCTCGTGGCAGTACGCGCAACCGGCAAAGCTCGCGCGGCCGGAGCCGTCGAGGCCGCTGATCCCGGTGGCGGGCGTCTTCTTGCCACCGCTGAAAAAGACCTGCTGCTCCAGCATTTCGCCGGTGCGGACGCGGGTGCGGAGGTTCGCCATCTGCTCCTTCACGAAATTATCCACCTCGGTGCTGCTCGTGATGCCGAGGTCGCGCGTCGCATGCTGGGCGTATTGCACGGGCAGGCTGCGAAGGTAGGCGCGCACGTAGGTGGCGTCGCCATGCGGGAGCTGCATCGTCGGGTTGCGCTCGTCGAACTGGAGCGAATGGCACGCGCGGCAATTCTGTTCGAATGAAACCGGGCGCATGAATGCGCCGGAGGTGTCGACCTGGTGGCAGGACGCGCAGTCGAGCCGCTTGCCGTTCAACAACGGGATGTCACCGGTCAGATGCCGCGCGTGGTTGAACGCCAGGGTGTCCGTGTCGCTGACTTGGGCCCGGTTGACGAGGAAGTCGGGGTGATCCTTGGCGAACGACTGGATGACCTTGGTGAAACCGGCTGCGGGGCGCTCGATCGCAAACTGGACCGTACCCGGCATCGTCACCTTCGCGAAAAACTCGTGGGGCATTCCGCGGCCTTTGCGATCCGCCTCGGCCATCTGCCCGATGTCGCCGTGGCAGTCCGTGCAATTCTGCATGGCAACCGCCGGCAGCGGACCGCCGCCCTTGTGTTCCATGTGGCAGACCGAGCACGCGGTTTCGCGCGGCACGTTCGCCTCGTGGAACGATTCGTTCTTGTGGCACGCGATGCAGGTCGCATCCATGCGCGTGAAATCCTTCGGGTGGTCTGAAACCAGGTTCGCGAACTGGAGGGAGCCTTTGCCCGCCCGGAACGCCGCGCGGGTCCAGCGGGCGAGTCCGTTCGACGCCTCGTGGTGGCAGGCGACGCAACCCTGGCCGGGGTTGCGCGTGACGGACGCGGCCATCTTTTCAAACTCCGGGCCCGTGTGATGCGAGGAAAGCGTGCCGGGATTGATGAACGAATCGCGCGCCGGCCCCGTCAACGCGATGAGCAGGCCGGCGATGCTCGCCGCGATCACGCCGCGGACGACGAGCCCGCGCTTGTTCCTCAGGCTGCGCACGGGCTGGCACTTCGGGATCGTCTTGCAGCAGGTGCCATCGGGATTGGGGCCAATCTCGCAGGTGCCGCCCCACTCCTTCGGCCGCGTGCATCGCCACGTGCCCTTCGTTTCACCGGGCAATACTTGGAGCTGTGGCTTGCACTCGGTCGTGGCCCGGCACTCGCCCTTGTGGCTCGGCCCAATGCGGCACGGGCAGCCTTCGCACGCGTGCCCGCAAATCCAGTCCTTGTTCGGCCGCTCGTAGCGGGAGCGATTGAAATCCGGCGAGGGGGTGCGGCCGTCGTCGTTCATCGGGAACCTCCGGAAAACGCATAGACCAGGATCACGTGCACCGCGCTGAAAATCAGGAGGCCATACGTCAGTGGGATGTGCACGAAGAGCCAGCCCTTCAGCACCAGTTGCGAGGCCCGCTGGTAATCCATTGCATCCTTCTGCCGGATCAGGTCGGCCATCTGGTCGGCGTTCACCTGCTCCACCGAGGTAAGGTAACGCTTGGTCGAAACCAAGTCACCCAGCAGCGCGCTGAGGCGCCGGCGGGAATTGACAAAGCTCGGCCAGAACGCCTGCGGCGCGGAAAAGAAACCGCTGAGCTCGCGCGTGTAGAAATCCGCCAGGGTGGTCGCCTGCGACTCCGCGATGCCCTTCAACGCCAGCGCCTCGGCCTTGGCCTGGAGATCCCGCCGGATGATCGGGATGCGCTCGTACAGGACTTCGCCGCCGGTCGTGGTCATGCGCTTCGGGATGACCCGGGAAATCCACCAGCCAAAAATGCCGCTCAGCGTTACGCCGACAAACAGCCAGGCCAGCGTCGACTCGAACCAGCCGGTCGGGACGCGCCATTTCAAATGCAGCATGAACATCAAGCCGGTGAACAGCCCCGTGTAGACGTGGATCTGGAACCACGCGCGCGAGCTGAACAGCGGGAGGAATGCCAGTTTCTTCCGGGCGTTATACCCCGTCAGCGCGATCATCAGGCCGAAGAGGACCCACCCCGTCACATACACCAGGAGCGGGAGCGTGGAGCGAAAACGCTCATACTCCCAGATCGCGAGGAACGATGCGCCCAACAGGACACACGTCAAAGCCACGCGCCGAAGGGCAAGTCGGGGAATCATCGTTTCAACCAGCCCACGAGGTCATCGAGGGTGTTTAGGTTCATCCGCTTCAGGGCATCATGCGGGCAGGCGCGCACGCAGGCCGGCCCGCCGTATTGGTCGATGCACAGGTCGCACTTCGTTGCCTTCATGATCGGTTTCGCGTCGCTCGCGATCAGGATTTCGCCGTCGGTCGAACGCTGTTCGACCATGCGGATGGCTTCGTAGGGGCAATTGTTCGCGCAGGTCGTGCAGCCGATGCAGGTCGCCGGGTTGATCACGACCTCGCCTTCAAAGGCGTCGCGGTGGATCGCACCCGTGGGACAGCCCACCATGCACACCGGGTCCGCACAGTGCATGCAGGCCTGCGCGATCATGATGTTGTCGTGGATCGGGCCGTGGCGCAGGAAACGCGGGTTGTTGTCGTGCGTGCTCGCACACGCGCGCACGCAGTCGTCGCAACGTGTGCAGCGGTCCATGTCGATGACCATGGTTTCGGTGCCGTTGAAAAAACGATTCTGCGTCAGGAACTCCATCAGGTCCGGCCCCACGCGCGGCGCCGAGTCCTCGGCCGCGGTTTCATCCTTCAAGGCGAAGGGCGACGCGGTGTCCTGGCTTTCGGTCTCGATCAGCGGCGGCAGTTCATTCTCCGGGATCGCCGGCAGGACAAACTCCTCAATCACGTTGCCCGGGATCACCAGCACGTGCGTGTAGCCCAGCACGCGCAGCGAATACTGCAGCGAAACTTGGTGTTTCGGCATGCGCCAGTTGTGCGCGATCTCCTCGAAGCCGTAGGTGCGGCCGGAGCCGAGGTAATTCAAGGTGCGATGGCCGTCGCCCACGCGCTGCGTCATGCGCGCGAAACCCGCGCGGATCATCACGACGCTGTTCGGGTAATCGCCTTCGCTCGCGACGATCTGCTCCTTCGCCGCCGCGGCGCCCGATTGCGCCAGCTTCTTGTACTCGCCCGACCAGTCGTAATCGCCGTAGGTTTCGAACTGCGTCGCCTTCATCACCTGCTGCTTGGCCTCTTCGGAGAGGTACTTCATGAACGGGATTTCCGCGAGGTAGGTCGAGAGAGCGCGCTCGCGGTAGATGCCGTCGATGTATTCGCGGACGCGGGCATCGTTCCGCATCAGGTCGCGCAGTCCCTGCCAGCGGATCTCGAACAACTCGGTGGCCGGGCCGCGCGCAAAAATCGTCGACGTGCGCGGCATGCGGGACAGCGCCGCGATTTCACCGAAGAAACTTCCCGCGTGGATCGTGGCGGTCTTGTGCTTGTTCAGGATGACCGGGATGTCCTGGAGAAAAATGTGGTGCTCGTCGTTGCCGCGCCGCTTGAGCCTGACCTTCTGGCGCTCGACCTCGTCCTCCTTCGAATTGCCCCAGAGCTGGGCGACGGCCTTGAAAAATCCCCGCTTGGCCGGTTCGCGGCGGCCGACGACCGACGGCGGCAGGTCGGGGTGCAGGACGACTTCCGCGGATCCCGACAGGACCATGAACGCGGAGGTGCCGTAATCGCCTTCGCGGACGATGATCTCGCCGTCCTGGAAAACGCGCAGGCGCCCGTCGTTGCGAAGGATTTCCTGCAGCGAGGCGCCGCGCGGGAACGTGTCCGGGTTCATGCTCGCGAACGGCTCGATCCGCAGCAGGCGGCGCACGTCCTCCTCGGTGATTTCCTCGCTGAACGGCGAATCCCAACGCTTGGGCCGCTGTAGTCCCGGTGCGGTCGAAAAGCTCATCAGGCGTCGATCACAAGGTTCCCCTTGGGCTTGCAGATACACGTGAGGCAGGAGCCGGTTTCCGCCTCGGCGCCGTGGCCGCCGAGGTACTCGACGGCGCCGGATTTGACCGCCACGAGGCACGAGCCGCAATTGCCCGCCCGGCAACCGGCGTCGATCTTCACGCCCTTGGCCTCAGCCAGCTCGAGCAGCGACGAGTACGCCTGATCCCACCAAACCTTTTGTCCCGACTTCGCGAACGTCACTTCCATCCCCACGAACGGCGCAGCGGTGAGCGAGGCTTTTACCGCCGGGGTCGCCACGCGTTTCACGCTCGCCGGGCCGAAGGCTTCGAAATGCACCCATTCGTCGGGCACGCCCCAAGCGCGCAGGCCGTCCGTGATCGACTCCATGAACGCGCCGGGGCCGCACAGGAAATAATCGTAGTTGTTCGACGGAAGCAGCTTCCTGAAAAGCTCCACGCTGACGCGGCCCTCGTGGTGAAAATCGCGGCCCATCACTTCGTCGGCGCTCGGGCGGCTGTAGCAGATATACAGGCGGAGGTTCTTGTATTTGGCCGCGAGCTCGTCGACCTCCTGCTTCAGCATGTGCTCCGTGCGGTTGCGCGCGCCGAAGAAAAACCAGATCTCGCGGTCCGCCTTCGCTTCAAAAAGCGCGTTCGCCATCGCCACCATCGGCGTGATCCCCACGCCGCCGGAAATCAGCACGATCGGGCGCTCCTTCTCGATATCGAGGAAGAAATGCCCGTTCGGCGCCTTCACGTCGAGGATGTCGCCTTCCTTCACCGCATCGCAGAAAAACGACGAGCCCACGCCCGGCGGATGCGCCGAGTCCGGCGGCGGCGGGCACCGCTTGATCGTGACGCGGTAATAATCCGGGCGCGCGCTGTCGGAGAGCGAGTAGCAGCGGACGATCGGCTTGGTCGAACCGGGCAGGCTGAGTTGGAAGGTCAGGTACTGGCCGGGCTTGAACGCCGGCAGCTGC
Source organism: Verrucomicrobiota bacterium (assembly GCA_028293545.1). Lineage (GTDB taxonomy): Bacteria > Verrucomicrobiota > Verrucomicrobiia > Opitutales > Opitutaceae > Opi-474. The sequence goes on from JAQGOP010000010.1 coordinate 26,869, forward strand.
TTCCCGTCGTGCGGCCGCAGATAGAAGGAAAACGTGTCCGCGCATTCGGGCACTTTGCGCGCCACCTTGAACTTGCGGATGCCGTTCCACGCCGACTTCGCGAGCTCGACGGATTGCACGCGTTTCCGCGCCGCGCGGATTTCCAGGGCGAGCCGCTGCTGCTCCAGCGTGCCACGCTTGACCTCGTAGTGGGCGCGACGCGCGCCGGCGACGACCATCAGCCCGACCTGCAAGACGAGGCCACCTAAAATGACCCAGCCCGCGACCTGCACGGGATTCTCCATTATGAAGCTCGGAAATTCGGCAAGCATGGTGGAAGAGAAAGACAGAAGGATAAGGAAAGGAAGACGATACCGGCGGTTTCTGCTTGTAGATAAAATTGCGCCGGCCTTGTTATGAGTACAATAGATTCTTCCGGTGAACTATCATTTTTTACGCCTTGTGCCTGCCGTCCTGAGCGCCGGTGCCCTGGCTTTCCCCGCAGGCGCTGCACCCACCGCCGGGAATGAAATTGCCGGGTTGATCCACGGGCCGTCGACCTGCTCGACCAGCGGTTGCCATGGCGGGGCCAGCGAACGCAGCCGCCAATATGTGATCTGGTCGCAGCGCGACGTTCACTCGCGTTCTTATAATACCCTCACCAGCGCCCGCTCCGCGCGAATGGCAGAGGCGCTGAAGATCGACAACCCCACGAAAAGCGCCACCTGCGCGGCGTGCCACGCCCCGCTGCAGACGGTCGAGCCAACCTTTCTCGCGGCCAACGCCCACCCCGAGGATGGCGTCAGTTGCGTGACGTGCCACGGCGTATCCACCGACGACTGGCTGCGGAGCCACACGCGTCCGGACTGGACGCATCAGGACCGCGTCGCGGCGGGCATGCGCGACCTGCGCAATCTTTATATCCGCGCGAACAGCTGCGTCGCCTGCCACCAGAACATCGACCCGCAACTCGTGAAGGTCGGACGGCATCCCCAGCTTATTTTCGAACTCGACGGCCAGGCGGTGAGCGAGCCCAAGCATTGGACCGAGGCGGCCAACTGGCAGGGTGGCCAGGCGTGGTTCGTCGGGCAGGCGGTCGCGCTCCGCGAAATGAGCTGGGCGCTGGCGCATGAACGCACCGACGCCGATCTCGACGCCCCGCGCTGGGCCGGCTTGCTCTGGCTTCTCCAGCGCTGCGATGCGGGCGATGCCCTGCCGCCTATCGCCGCGGTTTCCAACGAGGCCAGCCAGGCTTCATATGCGGGCGCGATGGATCAGGCCGATGTCATCGCGCGCCGCGGAGCGGAAATCACCTGGTCATCCGATCTCACCAAGACCCTGGTGAAAAAACTCGCCGCAACGCATCCCGATTTTCTCGATGCGGCGACGGCGCAGCCGGTCCAAGCCCGCCGCGCCGAACGCCTCGTGCTCGCATTGGATCGTTTGCTGGCCTCGCTGCCGGTCGCGCAGCGTCCGCCGGCAGCGGGCGCGCCGCTCGACAAACTTTTCCAGCTCGCGCAGTCGGTCCCCGACTTTTCGCCGAAGGATTTTGCCCGCGAATTGGCCGCGTTCGAGATGGCGCTGAATCCGGTGGCGGACGCCAAAGTCGCTTCGCGCGACTAGGTGGAACGCGTTGTCCCTAACGCGTTGTCGAAGACCCTGAGCCTGTCGAATGGGAGCGGCTCCGTCCGCGTTTAAACATCGACGGAGCCAAACAGCGCCTTGCGGAGAAGTCGCTCCACCTTGCGACTTCGTCGCCGATTCGGAGGAGCGAGGCTTACGGAACCTCGTAAATCTCCACGAGGATGATGCCGCTGGCGTTGTTCACGCCCAGGACCTTCACGGAATAAATTCCGGGATCGAGCGTCGCAAGCAGCACCGCGTCCTTGCTCTCCGGATCGGGCAGCGCGAAAGCGCCCACGCTCGCCGCCGTGCTTGTGACCAAGGGGGAGCCGCCCCAATTATCGTTCGCGACGAGGAGATTATCGCTCCCCGACTGGCGCATATACAGCTCGAGCTTGGGATCAGCCATCGCAGCAGCGCCGAAAAATTGGCTCAGGTACGGCCCAATCGCGCGGATCATCACCGTCTTCGCCGTGGACCCGCCAATCACGAAACCCGCAATCAAGGGGTTGTCGTTGGACGACGGCACCCGCGCCGAAATATTGATGAGTCTCGGCGCCGACGCATTGAACGGACCCGGGGCCGCGTCGTAAATTTCCGCGAGCACCGTGCCGGTCGAATTGGCCAGTCCCGCCACCTTGGCCGAAAATGCGCCGCCACTCAGCGAGGTGACGAGCGCCGAATCCTTGGAATTCGCGTCGGGCAGGCTGAACGCCCCCGTCGCCGCGCTCGTCGCACTGATGGCCGGGCTGCCGCCCCAGTTGTCGTTGCTCTCGATCGGCACGGTCGATCCTTGTGGGATAATTTGGAGCGTCGGATCCACCATCGCCGATGGAACGCCGAACCCAACCAAGGTCGGGCCAATGCCGCGGACCAGCAGCGACTTCGTGCCGCTCGTGCCATTGCCGCCGAGCGCGAAGCCCACGATCAAGACATTGGCGTCAGCCCCGGAAATAATTCGCACCGATGCGTTGAGCAGCCGACCCGGATCGCCCGCCCCAACCACGCTGAGGGTGGCGGCGCTGCTGGTGACCGTCCCGGAAATATTCGTCGCCGTGAGCGAGTAATTCCCCGCGTCGCTCGCCTGGGCGTTTGAAACCAGCAACTGGGCGCTCGTCGCCCCATCCAACACCGCGCCGTTTTTCTGCCACTGGTACGACAAGCCGCCCCCACTCGCTTCCGCGCCGAAGATCACCGAGCTCCCGGCCGCGATGGCGTGGCCCTGCGGCTGAAGCGTGATGACCGGGACCGCTGTCGCCGTCACCGTCAGCGCCGCGGCGGAACTCATGTTGGACCCGGCGGAATTGGCGGCGACCGCGGTGTACATTCCTCCATCGCCGGCTTGGACATTTGCCACGGTCAGCGTCGGGCTCGTGGCGCCGGCGATATTCACGCCGTCCTTCTTCCACTGGATCGTCGGCGCCGGGTTGCCCGTGACGGTGACGCTGAAGGTCGCTGACGAACCGACATTGGTGGCCTCGCTCACCGGTTGAGCGAGGAAGGATGGTGCCGACGATACGTCGCCTCCGCTCAAGGAGGACAGTGTGGTAAGGAGCGCGCCCGTATCATTGAGGCCTTGGAAGCCGGCTGGCACCGATGTCACCGGATCCACGCCGGGCCGCAGTTCGGCATCGCGGGGAAATTTGGCATACGGCAGGCGCGCACCGAGGTAGCTCGTGTTGTCCGCCCGAATGCCCGGCGACGGCTGGAATCCCACCGTGCCGGAAGCCGCGATCAAATCGTCCTGGTCGACGCCGTCGCCCGAGACGCCCACCGCGCCGATGAGCACGCCGTTGCGGTAGAGCGGGAACCCACCCGGGAAAATCGTCATGCCGTTCGGCAGGTTGGGGTTCGATCCCGCCGTCCCACTCAGCAGCGGCAGCGAAAAACGCTCCTGAAGCCCGTTGAACGGTCCCGCCGGCTGGTTGGCCAAGCCCGGCGGATACATTGTCTGCGCGAGGAACCCGACGGTGCGGGTCGAGAACGCCCGTGTCTTGCTCGAAAAGAACACGGCGGTGCGCGCTTTCTGGATCGCGACATCCCACGAAAACAACGTGGCGTCCGGCGTGCGAAACGTGCCGAGCACCACGGGCGCCACGCCCGCCTGCGCCGGGTTGTTGACGACCGTGATGAAAACCGCCGCGGGCTGGCCGCGTGGAAGGCGGATGCCGCCGCGCGTCACGAGGGTTCGGGCCGCGGCATTCGCGAGAATCGTCCTGACCTCGGCTTCAGTCAGCCGCGCCTGGCCGTCGATCGGATCGGTCAGCGGATCGCTGCGAATCACCGCCCGGATTTGTCCCGGCACGCCGCCGATCACCGCGGTCGGCCAGGTCGCCGGCGCCGGGGCATCGACGCCCGCGGGGTCAAAAGCCACGCCCGCCGAATGCGTCGCGGCCTTCGCTTCGGAGGCCACATAGGGAAGGCTGATCCCATCAATATAGACATTCGTCGCGACGATTTCGCCGCTGGGCTCGAAGCCCTTCTGGCCGGCAAGCGCAATCGCTTCGTCCTTATCGCTGCCCGAGATGGTGGCGTCTTCCTGCTCGGTGCCGTCGCCGGTGACGCCGATCGCCGCGACGACCACGCCATCCTTATAAAGCGGCACGCCGCCCGGTGACCCGTAAAGCCGCGAGCCCGGGATACGGTCGCCATTCAGCTCGCGGAAATAATTGATGTCGGAGTAGGCCAGGTTCGAAAAACCCACGCCGACGAGCGGCCCGGGCGAACGATTAAAAACCCCCGGCGGAAAATTCTGCTGGATGATGAAGCCGGCGGTGCGCGACGTGAAGGCCTCGCCGTTGCTGCTCAGGAAAATCGAGGTGCCCGCCTTGGCGACGGCGATGGCGCGCTCCGAGGCGCTGACCGTGTTGCTACCGTTGGCGCGGCGCACGAGCAACGCCCGTCCGTCGCGGTCGACGATGGCGATCACCGCCGCGGGCACGATTTCCGAGGCCCGGTCCGCCGCGTGGATATAAATCGAATTGAGGTCCCCGACATTAAGGGGAACCGCCGCCACTGCGGTGCGAGCACCCAAGGCGGCCAGCATCGCGGACGCGAACCATGGCAGGCCGCGAGCACGCTGGATCAGGTTGGCAAAAACACGCAGCATTTCCAGATTCAGCGGAGGCAAAGCGCGCCCGGGTGGCGAGCATTTTTATCCACGAAGCGGACCGAAGAAACCCTTACCTTGGCGCGGAGTTCGCGAATTTTTAAGCGATCGAGAGTTTGACCGACCGAACCCAATCCATTTTCCACGAAACCAAAATCGAACCCGCGGAGTGAGTGGCCGCAAAAAAGCGCAAGTTTCCCAGGCTTCGTATCCACACTTCCGCGCGCTTATAAGCGCTCTCGAATCTCCTTCGCAGCCGCTGAAACTTGCGCTTTTTTGCGGCCAACCCTCCTCTGCTCCGCTGCTTACTTTCCCAGCAATTCCTCGGCGTGCGCGAGGGCGCTCTTCGCCTTGCTGTCGCCGAGCATGCGCGCGATTTCAGTGACGCGGGCCTTTCGGCTGGCTTGGATCGGCTCGATCGTCACCACGGCGCGGTCCTTCGACTGGTCCTTGGTGACCACGAGATGACACGTGGCCTGCGCCGCAACCTGCGGGAGATGGGTCACGCACAGCACTTGGTGCGACTTCGCGATCCCGGCCATTTTTTCCCCGACCACGCGGCCGATTTCGCCGCCGACGTTGGCATCGACTTCGTCGAACACCAACAGCGGCACTTCGTCGAGGTCGGCGAGCACGGTTTTCAGCGCGAGCATCACGCGCGCAAGTTCGCCGCTCGAAGCGACTCGGTTCAAGGGCAGCGGCGCTTCGCCAACATTGGGTGAGAACAAAAACTCCGCCCCGCAATCGCCGGTCGGCCCGAGCTCGGCCAGGGGAACCAGGCGGATCGAGAAATCCGCTTTCTTGAAACCGAGCTGGGCGATCGATTTCGCCGCGACCTTCGCCAGTTCCCTGGCGGCTTTTTCGCGCGCGCTGCGAAGAGTCGCCGCTTCTTTTTTGGCCGCCCGGAGCGCGTCGGTCATCTGCCGCTCAAGCCGGGCGAGCGTGCCTTCCAAGTCGCCCTGCACCTCGAGGCGGCGCCGCATTTCATCGCGCGCGGCGAGCACCACCGGCAGCTCGCCGCCATGTTTGCGCTTCAGCTCGAGCCAGGTGTTCATCTGCGCCGCCAGCTGTTCGGCCTGCTCGGGATCAAATTGCAGCTCCTGGCTCAATGCGGAAAATTCCGCGCCGAGATCGTTCAGCTCCACCGCGGCGGACGACAGGCGATCGGCGAGGGGTTTGCTGGTGGCGTCGATGTTCTCGATTTGCCGCGCCTCCCGGAGCAAGGCCGCGATCCGCGTCTGCACGCCGTCTTCGCCGGTGAGTCCGCCGGCAAGCGCCTGGGAGAGTTCGATCAATTCCTGTGAGCGACTCATGCGCGCAAAATCGCGCTCGAGGGTATCGATCGCCGCGTCCGTCAGGTCCAACGCATCGATGCGCGCGAGCTGGTTCTGGAGAAACTCGATTTGGTCCGGGGCGAGCTTGGTTTCATGCGCGATCCGATCCTTTTCCGCGACCAGGCCCCGCCACTCGGAATATTTCGCCTGGTAAACTTCCAGCGCACCGTCGGCGCGCCCAAAAAGGTCGAGCAGCTTGAGCTGGAAACTTTCCTTGAGGAGGCGCCGCGGTTCGCTCGGGCCGTGGAAATCGACCCAATGCTCCCCGAGCTGCTGGAGCGCGGAGAGCGTGGCGAGGCTGCCATTGACGGAAATCCTCGGCGCTTTTTCGCGCGGCACGCTTCGCTTCAGGATCAGCAATCCATCCTCGCAAGGCGGCAGGTCGAGCGAAGCGAGGACGGCATCGATCCGTTTCGAGTCGGTAAAAAACAGCGCGGCTTCCGCTTCGGCCGCCGGCGCGCCCTGGCGTATGATGGTCTTGTCGGCGCGCTCGCCCGCAAGCAGCGCCAGGGCGCCGAGAAGAATGCTCTTGCCCGCGCCGGTTTCGCCGGTGACAGCGGTGAAGCCCTCCTCGAAATCGAGCGCCACTTCCTCGAGGAGCGCGAGATTCCGGATGCGGAGGGATTGGAGCATGGCGGTTACCGATGGACCGCCCTTTCGCGTTCGTCAAAGCCACTTCTTCCCCACGCGGAAAAACCCTCGGAAGTTTAACCACGAATGAACCCGAATGAATACGAATTCGAACCTCGATGCCGGAGATCTTTTGCGGGAGCTCCGAGTTAAGTCCTAGGTTCCGAACTGAACATTTCGCCTTTTCTGATTCGTGTTCATTCGGGTCCATTCGTGGTGAAGCCGGTTTTGAATCTACTCGCCAGAGTTAGGCCTGCTCGCAGATTTCGCCTTCATTCATGATCAACCTCACCGGGCAACGCGTTTTCGTCGTGGGTGGCAGCCGGGGGATCGGGCGTGCCGCCGCCCTCATGGCCGCGAAGGCGGGCGCCGATGTCGGGATCAGTTATGCGCGCGATCGCGCGTCGGCGAACGACGTCGTGAAAAAAATCGAGGCCCTCGGCCGGCGTTCATTGGCGGTGCAGGCCGACGTCACCGATGAACCGGCTATGATCACCGCGACCGACTCCGTCGCCATGGCCCTGGGCGGGCTCGACGGCCTTGTCGTTTCCGCCGGGATTTTCGAGGGCCAACCGCTCGAGGAAATGACCCTCGAGCTGTGGAACCGCGTGCTCGCCACGAATCTCACCGGGACCTTCCTCGCGATGAAAGCGGCTGTGCCGCACCTGAAAAAAGCCCAAGGTGGCTCGGTGATCGTCTACACTTCCACCGCGGGACAGCGGGGCAGCGACACCTACTCCGCCTACGCCACGAGCAAGGCCGGCCAGATCATGTTCATGCGCAGCATGGCGCGGGAGCTGGCCCCGGCGAAAATCCGCGTGAACTGCGTGGCCCCGGCGTGGACGGAAACCGATATGGCTCGCGACTCCATTTCCGCGATCGGCCGCGACAAGCTCATCGCCGGATTTCCCCTCGGACGCATTGGCCAGCCCGACGATATCGCCGGCGCGACCGTTTATCTCCTTTCGAAACTCGCCGAATTCGTCACCGGGATGACTCTCACCGTCGACGGTGGCCAGGACATGCGCGGGTAGGAAATTGCCAGGACGGGACCGCCGTACGTGACGAATGGATTTGCTGCGCGTAAGCGATTCCCGCAATGGATATGAACAGGAATTTCCGAAGTCTTAACACCAATGACGATTGAAGATCTTAAAGTCGGGCACTGGTACCGAATCCAACATTTTGGAGCGAGGGCGCTCGATAAATACAGTGGGCTTGCGCAGTTCGTGGGCATGGATCCTCCCGGCTATCCGAAGGGGTCCCTCGATTTTCTTTGCCAGGACGGCGTGGCCGGGGTGTTCCCGATCCAGTCCGTCGCCGGAGAGGAAAAATTGCCGACGAAAAAAACCGACGTTCGCACGGTCCTGACCGAGGCGATGGCGCAGATGTACGCGCTGAACCACGACAAGCACGTCGACTACATCCTCACGCGCCTGAAGCCGTTCCTGAAAGAGCCCGCTGAGTAATTGAAGTAGCGCAGGCGGCTCGCCTGCTCCGGGATTGGGAACTTGAAATTCGATCTTCGGAGCAGGCGGGCCGCCTGCGCTACCTCGGCGCCGGGACCACTGCCGCCCGCGGCTTCAACACGAGCAGCAAGACTGCCGTGATCAACAATCCGCCCGCCGCGCACTGGAACACGATCGCGAGATCAACCTTCGAGTCCCGCAACGCCCCACTCGCGTACGTCATGGCGCCGCCGGCCAGGCACCCGATCATGTTCAGAAAACCGTAGCCCGTCGCGCTGTACCGCTCATCGACCAGCGAACGCAGGATCGGCATGAGGTTCGCATCGTAGAAGCCGCGCCCGATTCCAAACAGCACCAACCCGCCCAACGCGATCGCGAGGGTTTCGCTCCAACCCAGCACGAACAGCGCCGGCGCGGCGGCCAGGTAGCCCAGCGCCGGTACCAGCATTCGGCCGCGGGGCCGGGTTCGGGCCCAACGATCCGCCCATGCGCCCCCCACCAGGATTCCCGCGAGCGACGCCACTTGCAGATAGGCCGTCGCGGACAGGCCGGCGGTGCCCAATCCGAGTTTGAAATGCTCCCGCAGATACGTCGGGAGCCAGCCATAGATCGCCCAATTCGCCACTCCGACCAGTGCGTTCAGGAGGAGCAGAATCGTAAAAGCCTTCCGGGAAAATAATTCACGCAGCGCGGGGCCGACCCGCACGCCATTCGACACCACCGCGGCTGCTTCGCTTCGCGGGGCATCGCGGAGAAAAAACATCAGGCAGAGCGCGTAGCCGACGCCGATGGCGCCGAGGATGGTGAAGCCCATCCGCCAGCCGTACGCTTCCGCGATAAAACCGCCCAAGCCGCCGAGCGCGCCGCCCGCATACATCCCGCTGCCGTGCAGAGCCGTCGCCAGGGATCGCGTGGACCCGCGGTGATGGTCGGAAATCAGCGCCAGTGCCGCCGGCAGATAACACGCCTCGCTCACCCCCATCAAGGCCCGCGCCCAGAAGAGGCCTTGGTACGACTGCATATGACCCGTCAACCAGGTGACCAGCGACCAGATGAGCAGGCTGACGAGGATCACCCCGCGACGACTGTACCGATCGGCCAGGAATCCACAGCACGGACTCGCAAGCCCGTAGACCCAGAGGAACACCGAAGTCAGCAAGCCGAACTGCGCCTCGGTCATCGGGATGTCCGCGAGGATGGGCTCGCGCATCGTCGTGATAACGAGCCGATCCAGGTAATTGAGCAGCGCCACCACCCAAAGCAGCGCCACCGTCGCCCAAGCCACCCGGCTTCCGATTGTTGATTTAGTCATGCGAAAACTTTCCTGCGCTCGCGCTCCAGCGCCCACACCTCCGGGGACCGGTATCCCGGAATGCGCTCTCCATTCGGTACGATCCATTGTCGGTCCCATTCTGTCGCCGGCACCGTCGCCCGCGAAAATGGCGCCTGGCCGCGCACGCTCCAGCGATCCCGGCTGGGATCATAGGCCAGGATGTCCCGCGGAAATCCCGGATGACCCGGCCCGTCGAGATGCCGCCGCCCGCCGTCGTCGCCTCCGATCACCAGCAGCTGCCCGTCGCGAGCCAACGGCGCCGGTGACGGTGCCGCCACCGCCGGGCGCGGGAGATCGGCGAGGCGCGTCCACCCCTTGCCCGCACGATACGCGTACGCGTCATTGAGGTAGGTCCGCACCGGTTTGCCGGCTGCATCGGACTTCAGGCTTACTCCGCTCATCAGGTAGAATGTTTCGTCGATGGAACCGGCCACTGCCAGCATTCGCGGCGCACCGGGACAAGGCGGCAGTTCGCGCCATCCGCATTCGGGCGCATTCAAATCGAGCGCCCAGAATGTCGACAGCGCGGCGGTATCGGTCGGCGTCGCCGTGCCTCCTGCCAGGTAAAAAGTTTTCCCCACCTTCGCGCCGCTCATGAACGCGCAGGGCCGCGGCAAGGCGGGCCATTGGTCCCGGCTCAGCATCCGACCATCCCACTTGAGCAAAAAAACGTCGGCGAAATTTTCGCGCGCATCCCCACCGCCGGCGCAGATCACGCCCTCCGGGATGGTGACTGAGACTCCATAAGCATTCGCGCGCGGCAGTTTTCCCACCTTGATCCAATCCGCATCGCGGGCAGCGAGGAGATACACTTCGTCGGACCAGATTTTAGTGCCGCCTTCCCAAGGGCGTTTCCCGGGGAAATTGGCGCCGCCAGCCACGAGCAAAGCCCCGCCGGCGACACCCGTGAACGGCGCAGCAAAGCCCTCGGGATCCGGCAGTGATTTCAACTGCGTCCAATGAAGCTCACCTTGCGCAGTAGCCATTCACTCGTGGGGTCAGGGAAAAGGGGCGCAGGCTTCGTCACCGAGGAAGCGCACGCATTCCAGAATTTCATTTCCAGACCCATCCGTCACAAAGGAATTTTTCTGGTCTGCTCACCTGATCAGATCATCGCGAAGCGAAACGTCCCATTGAACACCCGATTCAATTTAAGAAGGAAACCTTCGACAAATCCCGATCCGCCATCGGCTCACGCCGTGGTCGGCGCGGTCAGCCGGCGCAGCGAACCACCCGGCACAAATACCGGGTTCAGGTAAGTCGCTTCCGTGTTGGCGGCCGCGGACCGCATCAGGGCCCGCGCAATCTGCCGGGCGAACTGCGCCGGCGAGATTTCGTAATGCGCGATTCGCGGCACCACCATGTCGAGGAATGCTTCCCATTCGATCGACAGCAGCGAAATGTCCTGCGGCACCCGCAATCCCAGCCGCATCAAATGGCTGAACGCCGTCAGCGTCGGCGCCGCCCGCGCGCCGATCAGCACGCTCGGACGGACCGGATCGGCGAGCAACCGATCGACCGTGCGGCAGATGTCGGTGGGTTCCTCCTCGCAGGCAACCACCATGATGCTGGCCGCGGCATACTTCGCCTTTCCGATTGCCTGCCGGAGTCCCGTTTCGGTGGCGAGGACACCGGCGCTTGAAATCCGTGGCGTGATCAGCGCCAGCTGGCGATGACCCAGCCCGAGCAGCGTGTGCGCCGCGTGCACCCCGGCGGCATGCGAGGCGATATCGATCGCCGGGAGATGAATCCCCTCGAAGCGAGTGCCGGCGAGAAGGACAAATTCGCTGCGCGCCTGAAACCATTCCTGCATGGCGCGGGTGCTGAGCACCGGCACCCAGTCGTTGTGCGGGTGTTTTTCGATCAGGCTCTCAAGCGCGTGCGTGGGATTCGCGCGATATGCCTTCGGCAGGTCGTGGACGCTCAGCTGAATGCCCTGGCCGTTGAGAATGATGCGGAGTTCGTCGACCCACAGTGAGACGAAGAGCCGAAGTTTCGTCAGCGGCGCCGGCACCAGCAGCGACACTTTTCGCGAGGCAGGGGCGCGCTGCCGCACCTGCACCGCCCGTGCCGTGATGGCGCAGGGCCGGCCTTGCGCGATCTTGAGAAAGCCGCCGCGCCCCAGATCCGCCAGGGCGGCGCGGAGCGTCCAGCGGCTGACGCGGAGTTCGCGGCTCAGCACGCGCTCGCCGGGAAGTTCATGCTGCCAGCGCCGCTGCCGCATGCCTTCCAGCAGCACCGCCTCGGTCTGCGCGATCAGGGAAATCTTCTGCGGCGTGTCGTGCATATTCGGCGGTTTCTCCTGCGAGCTGGTCTGGTTCACATAACTGTGACTTGGGTTTGCCGGGCAAGCTGAATCCCAGCAGCCTCGTGGGAAATAACCGGAGGCGTTCGCCCCTTGGTTTTTTATCCCCTCCGCTCCGAATCCTTTGAAAACGTATAGCCTCATCAACGGCCTGATTGCCGCTCCGTTCACTCCCTTGCAGGCCGACGGCGAACTGAATCTCGGAGCCATCCCCGCCTACGCAAAGCGGCTGGTGGGCGACGGCGTCAACGGCGCCTTCGTCTGCGGCACGACCGGGGAAGGCGCCTCGCTCACGACCGCCGAGCGGATGAAGGTCGCGCAGGCGTGGGGTGAAACCAAGGCGGCCCTGAAGCTCATCGTCCACGTCGGCCACAATGCGAACGCCGACAGTCGGGCGCTCGCCGCCCATGCCCAACAGGTCGGGGCCTATGCCATTGCCACGCTCGCGCCGGGATTTTTTCGGCCCGCGAACATCGCCGACCTCATCGACTGGTGCGCGCCCGTCGCCGCGGCGGCGCCCAAACTGCCGTTCTACTATTATCACATGCCGTCGATGGTGGGCGCCGATTTTCCGATGGCGGAGTTCCTCCCGCAGGTGGCAAAGCAGATCCCGACCTTCGCCGGCATCAAGTACACCCACGACAATCTCATGGATTTCGGCAACACCCTGTCCGCCGCCGACCGGCGCTACTCGGTGCTCGCGGGCCGCGACGAGATTCTCCTTTCGTATCTCGCCCTGGGCGCGGAAGGCGCCGTCGGCAGCACTTACAATTATGCGGCGCCGATTTTCCTGCGCCTCATCGCGGCGCACACCCGCGGCGATCTCGTCGAGGCGCGGAAATGGCAGGCGCTGGTCCGCGCGTTCATCGGCGTGATGGGTAAATTCGGCGGCCTCGGCGCCAACAAGGCCATGATGAAGCTTGCGACCGGCATCGACTGCGGCCCCACCCGTCCTCCCGTGCGCGATCTCCCCGCCGCGCAGCTGGCCCCCTTGCGCGCCCAGCTTGAGTCGATCGGGTTCTTCTCCGGCCTCGCGGAAGCGGCGGCCCCGGCTCGATAAATTTTCCGCGACCGCGCATTCGATGGCTGCATCAATCCTGGTCTGGGCTCACCTCGATTCACGGGCCCGGGATCTGATCAAGCAAACCGCGACGGACGACCGTGTGCATTTCGCAGACCGCAATCACCCGAGCGCGCTGGACCTGGAGAAGCTGGCGGAAGCTGAAGTCGTCTTCGGCAACATCCCGGCCCAGCTCCTGCCGACCTGCCAAAAACTCCGTTGGATGCAGTTGGAGTCCGTCGGCTTCGAATATTACAACAACCTCCTCGGCGACTTTCCGAATCTCACCATCTCCAACCTGAAGGGGATGTTTGAATGGCCGGCGGTGGAAACGGCCCTCGCCGGTTTGCTTTCGCTCGGCCGCGGCCTGCAGCGGCTGATCCCCGCCCAAGGAGAACAAAGCTGGATTGAACTCGCGGTGCGCCCCGAGACGCGTGTGCTTCGCGGCCGGCGTGTGCTCGTGCTCGGCGCGGGGTCGATCGGCCAGCGCATGGTCCGCTTGCTGCAAGCCTTCGAATGTGAGACGCATGTATTCGCGCGGACCAGCCCGGACGCCGATGTCCGCACCCCCGCGGAGCTGGCGGCACATTTCGCCGGCAGCGACGTGATCGTCTGCTGCCTGCCAAAAACCCCCGCCACCCTTCGCCTGGTCAGCCGCCCACTGCTTCAATCGATGAAGTCCACCGCGGTGTTCGTGAATATCGGCCGCGGGTCGGTCGTGGACGAAGCCGCGCTCATCGAGGTGCTGCAGCAGCGAAAAATCGGCGGCGCGGTCATCGACGTCACGCTCACCGAGCCACTGCCCCCGGGGCACGCGCTCTGGAAGTGCCCCAACACCGTTCTCACCCAGCACACCGGCGGGGGTTACGACGATGAGTTGTTGGACAAGGCCCGGCTCTTTTTAAAAAACCTCGCGCGCTATCGCAACGGCATACCGGTGCTCAATCGCGTCGATCTCCAGAAAGGTTATTAGTCATGTCGAAAATTGTCCGCGTGCGCCCGGTGCTGCTCAGCGCCCCCTACTCCGAACCCGCGACCAGCGCGGAAGTGCAACTTCACCTGCCCCAGGGCTGGCGCACAATCGGCATGGTGGAGATCACGCTTGAGAACGGCGTGGTCGGGCTTGGCGAGGGTTACCTAGCTGTCTTTGCGCCGCATGTTTTTCGCAGCATCGTCGAACTGGTCGCGCCCGTCCTGATCGGACGCGATCCGCGCGAGCTCGATCAGCTTCTGCGCGACCTCACGCTGACCACCGGCTACTGGAGCTGGCAGGGCGCAGCGCAGCATGTCATCAGCGCGTGCGAGATCGCGCTGCAGGATGTGCGGGCCCAGCTCCTCGGCATTTCGGTCGCCCGCATGCTCGGCGCCGAAGGCCGACGCTCGCTGAAACTTTACGCCAGCGGTGGCGACTCGCTCACGACGGCAGCCATGGCGCGCGAAATCGCTGCGGTGAAATTACTCGGCATCGAGATCTTCAAGATCCGCGCCCGCAATCACGACGCGGCGAAGACCGCGTGGTGCCAGCGGAACGCGGCCGCGCAGCGGATTGAGATCGCCGTCGACATGACGCAAAACCTCGCGGTGCCGTCGCAGTCGCTGGAGGACATCCAGCGTTATCTCGACGCCGTGCTGCAGGCCGGCGGACGCGCACCGTATTTCCTCGAGGAGGCGCTCGGCCCGGAGGAAATCGGCAACTATCGCATTTTGCGCGAACGCGTGCCGCAGTGCCGGATTGCCGGCGGTGAAATCGTGACGACCGCCGCCGAACTCAATCACCGGATCGAACAGGGTTGCTACGACATCGCGCAACCCGACGCGACGGTCATCGGCGGCATCACCCCCACGCTTGCGGTCTTCAAGACTGCGCGCACGCACGGCGCCGAGGTTTTCGTCCATTGCTGGGGCGGTCCCGTCGGCATGATGGCAAACTACCACGCGGCACTGGCCGGCGGCGGGCAGATGACCGAGTGGCCGATGCCGCGCTTTCCGCTGCGCGATGCACTCGTCGTCGAACCGTGGTTGATTCGCGCGGGAACGCTCGAGCTGCCCGAGACGCCCGGCCTCGGCGTTCGACTCACACCGGAGATCGAGCAGCAATATGCCTTCCGCGAGGATGCGGTTTATCGCTGCCTCACGGATCCCTCGCGTTTGCCCAAAGTCGATTGGAGCTGAGTGGATAGCACGGTCAATCCGCTCCAGAAGCGTGCGGCGCAGGGGAAGATTTCCCGTCTGGAGTGAAGCGTCCAAATCGCGTCACCGCTGCAGCCACGAGGAGCGCACCTGCCATCAGCAGATAGGAAGTTCCCGGCCCGCCCGTGACGCCATTGAGATAGCCCACGAGATAGGAGCCCACAAACGCACCAAGCGCACCCATGCTGTTGATCAAGGCGATGGCACCGCCTGCGACATTCTTTGGCAGGATTTCCGGAATCAGTGCAAAGAACGGTCCGTACGGCGCGTACATCGCGGCTCCCGCCAATGCCAGCAGCGCAAACGAAACCCAAAAACTCGCGGTCCCCAGGAAGAACAACCCGCAGAAAGCCAACCCCGCGAGCAACAGCCAGGGCCAGATAAAGGCCTTTCGATCGCCGCTCCGGTCGCAAAAATGCGAAACCGAAATCATCGCGCATATCGCGAGCAAATACGGGACCGACGAAAGCCAACCCGCTTTCACAATCCCAATGGTCGAGGCGTCCTTGAGGATCGACGGAAGCCAAAGCACAAAACCGTAGATGCCGAGGCTCCAGCAAAAGTACTGCAAACAAAGCAACAGCACCTCGGGCGAGCGGAAGGCCTCGCGATAGTTCTTCATCGTCTTCAATCCCGCCTGGTCGCCCGCCAGCTGCGCGGCCAGCGTCTCCTTTTCATTTTTGTCCAGCCACTTCGCGTCGGCGGGCCGCTCACTCGCCGCCATCCACCAGACCACGGCCCAAAGAATCGCCGGGGCGCCTTCGATGATAAACATCCAGCGCCACCCCAGGCTCCGTACGAGGTAGCCCGAAGCCACCGACATCCACAACACCGTGACCGGGTTGCCCAGCATCAAAAAAGTGTTCGCCCGCGAGCGCTCCCGCTTGGTGAACCAGTTCCCCAGGTAGATCAGCATCGCCGGCAAAACCGCCGCTTCCACCGCGCCGAGCATAAAACGAGTCACCAACAACCAGCCGACACTGCTGATCATGCCCGTCAGCGTCGCCGCCGTGCCCCAGAGAACCAGGCTCACGAAGATCAATTTTTTGACGCTGCGATGCTGTGCATACATCGCCCCCGGAATCTGGAAAAAGAAATAACCCAGGAAAAACAGCGAGCCGATCAGCGAAGACATCCCCTTCGTGATATTGAGGTCCCGGGCCATCCCGGCGGCTGCGGCGAAGGAGTAGTTGGCGCGATCGAGATAGGCCAAGCTGTAGGTGATAAAAACAATCGGCATCACGTACCACCAGCGCCGGCGAGCCAGCGGGGCGGAGACGGCGTCCTGCCCTGGGGTGCAAACGGCCGATTTCATGGCGCGGGGGATTTGGTCAACCGGGCGCAGATCAAGTCGGTATCGTACACGCAGCCGCCCCAGCTGCCGCCGCTAACGTTCTGCAGCGCCGCCCAAAGCCGCGTGTCGTCGGGCAGGTCGGGATGCGCCTGAAGTTTTTCGCTCATCGGCCGCTGCGCGAGCGTTTCGGCATCGATCGAAATCACGTCGACGGTCCCGGTGAGGTTGCGGGTGTCGATTTCGATGCGAACGATATCGCCGTCGCGAAGCTTGCCCAGCGGCCCACCCGCCCACCCTTCCGGACTGATGTGCCCGATACATGCGCCGGTGGAAACGCCCGAGAACCGTCCATCGGTCAGCAAGGCGACGCGTTTTCCGTTGGAGAGATATTTGAGCGCGGACGTGACCTGGTAAGTCTCGGGCATGCCCATCGCCGGCCCGATCCCCACGAGCACGAGGGTGTCGCCCGGCTTGATCGCATCCGCTTGGGTCGACTTCACCGCGGCAATGGCCGCCGCCTCCGAACCAAAAACGCGCGCCGGCCCTTCGTGCCGGTAAATGCCGTCCGCCCCAATCACATCACGGTTGATCGCGGTGCTCTTCACCAGCGCGCCTTCCGGCGCGAGATTCCCCTGCAGAAAAGTAATCGTGCTCGTCATCCCTGCCTCGCGCGCGCGCCGGGGCGAGAGGATCACGCGGTCGGCATCGATGCCGTCGAGCTCGCGCAGCTTGTCGCGCAGTCGCGCCCGGCGCTCGGATTTTTCCCACCATAGGAGATTTTCGCCCAGCGTTTGGCCGGTGACAGTCAGGGCCTCAAGCTTGAGCAAGCCAAGGTCCCGCAAGTGGAGCATCACTTCGGGGACCCCGCCGGCCAGGAAAACCTGGACGGTCGCATAGTGCGTCGGGCCGTTCGGCAGCACATCGACGAGCCGCGGCACTTCGCGATTGAGGCGGGCCCAATCGGAGGCGACCGGACGGCGCAGCCCGGCCGCATGCGCGATCGCGGGGACATGCAGGATCAAATTCGTGGAGCCGCCGAACGCCGCGTGAACGACCATCGCATTGTGCAGCGAAGCCTCGGTGAGGATCGAGGCCGTGGTGAGCCCTTTTTTTTCGAGGGCCATCAGCGCCAGCGCCGAACGCCGCGCCATATCGAGCCAGATCGGAGCACCCGAAGGACTGAGCGCCGCATGCGGCAGCGAAAGCCCGAGCGCTTCGCCGACGACTTGGGCCGACGCCGCTGTGCCCATGAACTGGCACCCGCCGCCGGGCGAACCGCAGGCCTTGCAGCCCATCTCCGCGGCATAGCTCAATTCGATTTCGCCGTGCGCGTAACGCGCCCCGATTGTCTGGACTTTCGCCGTGTCCTCGGCGGCTTCCGCGAGCAGCGTGACCCCGCCCGGCACGAGCACGCTGGGCAAATTTTTCGTGCCCGCCAGAGCCATCATCATGGCCGGAAGGCCCTTGTCGCAGGTCGCGATTCCCACGACGCCCCGGCAGGTCGGCAGCGAGCGAATGAGCCGCCGAAAAACCACGGCGGCATCGTTGCGGTACGGCAGGCTGTCGAGCATCCCCTTCGTGCCGTTGGTGCGTCCGTCGCATGGATCGCTGACATAGCCCGCAAAGGGAATCGCGCCGTGCGAGGTCAGCGTCTTCGCGGCGGCTTCCATCAGCAGCCCGACCTCCCAGTGTCCCGTGTGATAGCCGAGTGCGACGGGTGAACCGTCCGGCGCGCGAATCCCACCTTGGGTGCTGAGGATGAGAAATTCCCGGCCGAGCAGTTTGCGCGGATTCCAACCCATCCCGGCGTTTTGAGTCAGGCCGAAGATCTGGCCGCTGGGCGCGGTCCGCAGCAGTTCCGGAGTAACCGGCAGCTCGCCGGAGGGACCGCGTGCCGTGGTGCGCAGGGCATAAATTTCCGGATCGGACGAATCGAGGAAGTCGGGAGGGGACACGGCTACGTCACATCGTCACGCGCCGGCGCGCCGTTCACGAGCCGGATCGACTTTGCCACGGCTCGATTTCTCGACAGCTCCGGCGACAACGCCCTCGAAAAATTCCGGCGGCACAACGGGCACCCAAACCGCGGCAACGCCGCCATCGCCACCGACGTGAAGCGTAGAGCGGTGGAGGTCCATGGCGCCTAGGCGACACTGTTCACGAGCGTGCCGACCGCCGCGATCGTGATGCGGATCTCGTCGCCCGACCGAAGGGTGAAATCATTCGGTGGCACCACTCCAGTCCCCGTCATGAGGAAACAGCCGTGGGGAAAACGATCCTCGCGAAACAACCATTCGGCCAGCGATGCCAAGGGGCGCTTGATCTGCCCCACGGTGGTTTGGCCCGCAAATCCCGGTTTTCCGCCGCGCATGACCTCGATCGAAATCACGGTGTCGCTGCCGGGAAGTTCATCGCTGATCACCAGGCATGGCCCGAGCGCCGCGCTGCGATCGTAGACTTTGGCCTGCGGCAGGTAGAGCGGGTTTTCACCCTCGATGTCACGCGACGACATGTCGTTGCCGATCGTATAACCGAAAATCCGGCCCCGCGCATTGATGGCCAGCGTCAGCTCGGGCTCCGGCACGTTCCATTTTGAATCGGAACGAATGCGGACCGGCGTCCCGGGGTCCGCGACGCGGTGAGGCGTGGCCTTGAAAAACAACTCGGGACGATCCGCTTCATAAACCCGGTCGTAGAAAGTACCGCCGCCGCCGGCCTTGGACTCCTCGATGCGCGCCGTGCGGCTCCGAAAATAAGTCACCCCCGCGGCCCACACCTCCTGGGACTGCAAGGGCGCGAGCACCCTGCCCAGCTTTGCGAAGGGCCGCGCCGAGGACAGCTGCTCCTGCAGGAGTTTGCCGGGAGCATCGGCCTCAAAGAGCCGGTCCAGGGAGAACGTCGCCGGGAGGAGCGACAGCTTCTGATTTTCCTCGAGCGCGAGACCTTCAGGCGTGGAGTACAGTTTCATGGGGCGAGGGATTCGAGCGCGATAAAACGGATGGCGACGCGCGGGCGCCATCCGTAATCGCAGAAACTACTGAGCCGACTGACTCAGGTACAACGCGTAGAGACGGGCATCTTCCGGACGCACGCCCACGAATTCCAGGCTCACATGAATCGGCCGGTGTGACACCGGCAGCGTGCCGCCACTTTTCCACGTGACCGCCGAGCGGAATCCGTTCGTGGTCACGATTGCCGAATCGCCGCCGCTGTAACCGGGCAGCGGATGGAAACCTTCATCGAGCAAGCTCACGCGAACCTGCGTGTTTGCGCCGAGGCCGCTCACATTCAGGAAAGCGCGCACTTCCGCGGACGTCGCCTGCACCGGGCACGTGACGGCCTGCGCTTGGTTGGGTTTGAACGGCTGGATTGCGCCAATCCGATCGCGCGGCCACGTGACGAGGCGCACGCCGCTGCCGGTGTTGCCGCGCCACAGCGAGTACCAGTAAAGTGTTTCGTCCCCGACATTCTCCATCCCCTGTCCCTGCATGAGCGCCGGCACGACTCCGACCGGGCTCTCGGGTTGTTCGCGGGCGGGAATCAATCGGAAATTGGCGATCGGCTCGCGGTAATGAATGCCGTCGTGCGTCAGCGCCAGCCCGAGGTCGATTCCCGTCAACCGGCGATCACCGGTCACGTCGCCATGCCACATGCCGTAGATTCCGACGAGCACGTTCCCACGATTCCACAGTGCCGCACCGAGGTGAATCTCCTCGTACTGGTGAAGCTTGTCGTCGGAAGAAGGCCCGGTGACATCGATGCCGCGATCGAGCCCGACCGCGCCCGCGGGCGACCAGGTTTCAAAATCGGACGAAACGAAAGTGACGAGCCGCCGGATGGGAACCGCGTGATGCGCGGTGAGCGTGGCCTGGCCGTTGACGTAATAGAGTCCCTGGTGTTTCGCGACGCCGGCCATCTCGAGAAATTGCCCGATGGGATTTTTCGGCGAAGGCGTCCAGTGCAGTCCGTCGGGGCTGAACGCCACGCAGAACTTCAGGCCGCTGTCGTACTTGGCCTCATAGGCCATCTTGAAACGGCGGCTCGCATCCGGATCTTCGAGATCGTGCACAATCGCGCAGGTCGACCAGAGGAGCGGCACCGGGAAATCGACAATATTATTGCGCTTCGAACCGTTGAACTCGACGAGGTTCAGCTCGGGCTTCACCCAGTGGACGCCGTCCTTGCTCGTCGCATACGCGAGCACGCACTTCTCGCGCTCGAAGCCCGGCAACGACCGCATCGGGCCGTAATTTCCGTTATACCACATGTGAAACGTATCCCCGATACGGACGACCGTTCCATAGTAAAGCAGCGCCTCATCGTGCGAGCCCACGGGTCCGGGCAGCAGCACCAGCCGCGGATTCTGGCCGGTGAAGAGACGGGTTTCGACGTTGCTGCGGAAGGGAAAGGCCTGGTCATCGAAGCCGAAGAGCACCGCTTCCTTGAAGGGCCCGGCGGCCGGCGATCCGGGCAGCAGGATCGAGCCTTGGGCATTCGGGTCGGTGGATTCAGCCGCAAGGAGACGGTTCGAGACAGAGGCGCTGAGCCCACAGAGGGTGAAGGCCAGGAGGAGTGAAGCTTTATGCATAGTGAGGATTAAGTGGGTTTGAATTCCGCAACGAGGCAGGGTTTGAGGCTGAAAGGAGAAGGTAAAAAAACCGGCTGCCACGACGGCGAGTGGATTAGGTCCGCCGTCTTGATGTGACACACCGGTCTGCAGCCGACCCTGTCCGTGTTACCACCTAAACCGAGCCGTGACACGGGGTTGAAATGGATCGGAGCTGATCGCAAGGCCGTTCGCTGCCAGGCCGACAATGTAGCGCTTGTTGGTCAGATTATCCAAGTTTACCTGGACGTTCCAACGCTTGTTGATGTCGTAGCCGCCAAAGGCATTGATCACGAGAGGGTAGTCGACGTCGTACGTGAGGTTACGCTTGCCCGACTGATCCATGATGCCGGCGCCGAGCATCAATCCCTTCAGCGGTCCATCGGTCCAGCTGTACTTCGCCAGGACGCTGTACTTGCGCGGGGCGAAATCAACCGCTTGGAGCGACGGATTCGCCGCGGTGGTGGATTCACCATCGAAGTAGGTGATGATGACGTCGGCATGGCCGCCCCCAAAGTGCGCGGTCGTGCCGTAGTCGAGTTCCCAGCCCTTGGACGTGTCCTGGGCGGAAATGATCTGGCCGGCGACGCCGTTCGGGAGGATGCCGACAGTCTTGATGTTCGTAAGCGACATGTCGAAGTGCGCCAGCGAACCGTAGACGGTGAAGGTGTCATTGAACTTCTGGTTAACCTTCAGACCGAACTCCTTCAGCTTGCCTTCCTGGTTCCCGGCGGGGGCGCCGAGCGCATCACCCGAGGCGAACTTGTCGGCAAAGCCCGTTTGGACGAAGATGTTTTGGGCGTCGGTATAATAAACCGAGAGCGACGGCAGGAGTTTCACGACCGCACCGTACTTGTGCACCTTGAAGTGGCGCGCATCACGATTCGTGACGACCTTGGTCACGTAATTTTCGTTCGTCCCCGCCGGATTGAACCAGCGCACGCCACCGACGAGGATGAGGTGCTCGTTGAGGAAGCTGAGATTCTCCTGGAAGTAATACGACAGGTTGAGCGGCTTGCTCGCCGTGTCAGTCTGGTACGGCAGGCCCGCGCCGGATTGCGGAGCGGAAAAGAAGGCGGCATCCGCCGTGAAATCCGGATTGCGCGTATCGAGCGAGGGCGGCGTGTTCACCGACTGGCTCTGGCGACTGTAGGTGATCGACCCGTCCGAACCGACCGTGGTGTCGACCTTCATGAACGAGAGCTCCAGGTGATGCAGGTAATCGAGCTGGAGGTTATGGTTAACCTTCTCGATGAAGAACGGAATGTCCTGGCGGGCCAGGGTGTAGTTGTCCGCGCCAACGGCGATGCCGCGAACGTGGCGGCGATGCTCGCGGATGCTCGTGCCGGAATAGTAGAAGCGGATGTTTCCGTTCTCGGAGAGTCGGCTGAGATACTGGACATCGAGGAAGCTGTCCTCCGATTTCCAGTAGCTGTCCTGCGGACGCGAAGGCGTGAAACTCTTCGTCGAATAGCGGTTGAACTTGGCCTCGACCGTGGAAGTCAGGTCCAGGAAATCGTTGTAGTAGAGGTAGCTGTTATCACGGAAGTAGTACGCGTTCACCAACAGGCTCGAGTTGGCGCCGAAGTAGACGTTGAAGGCCGCGCCCACGAAGAACTGGTCGAGATTTTCCACTGATTTTTCGCGGTCGCCGGTCAAGCCGCCGACGGTGGCGCGATAATTGATCTTAACGTCGCGGCCATCGTACATCGGGCCGGAGGAATTGGCCGCGACCCGCACGTAGGAGTCGGTCGAAACGGTGGTCTCGATCTGCGCCGTCGGCACGGCCGACGGCTGGTACGACACGAGGTTGATCGCGCCACCGAGGAAGCTGTTGTTGCCGAGAAGCATGGCCGCCGGGCCCTTGATGACCTCCACGCGGGAAACGTCATACATCGGGTTGGTGCGATTGGCGTTCTTGGTCACGCCGTTGCGCATCGCCTGCTCCGTGCGGAAACCGCGGATGTTGAAGTCATCGGAGAGATTTGTGTTCTGCGTCACGCCGCTCACGCCAAAGCGCACCGCCTGGGAAACCGTGCTGACGTTGAGGTTATCGAGCAGCTCCTTGTTGATGATCGTGATGTTCGCCGGGATATCGATGAGGTTACGCGCCGAGCGGCTGCCGATCAGCGTCTGCTGGCCGGAATAGCCTTCGTCCGTGTCGCCCTTCACCACGAAGGGCGAGAGATGCGTGACGTCTTTTTGGTCATCGTTGTTGGCGGGAGCAGCGTTGGTGGGCTGCGCAAAGGTGGAAACCGAAGCGGCGCACAGCGCCGCGAGAGAGGCCAATAGTCGCTGAAGAGCGAGCAGGTGTCTTTTCATGGGGTGTTGGGTCAGGAATCGAGAAGTCGATTAACCGGGGCACGGCGAGCGAACGCGGGTGCGCTGGGGCGCTCAATAGCGCGATGCTGCTCTGTTTAACGCACCAGCGTTCAAAATCCATCGGAGACTCGTGGACAGCGAGGATTGATCGAGGGGACCAAACAAATTGATCCTCAAGAAAATGCCGTCAGCGAAATTGGAAGGAATACAATTTTGCATTGCGCAGCTTGAACTTGAATCGGACCGCGCGACCCTTGAGGTCGCTGAGGTCCGCACGGTTCTTCCAGCGCATCGCGAGGTGAATTTCGTCCACCCCTGATCGGCCCACAATCTCCCGGCCGGAGAATGCCTCGAGCGGAGCGCCCCACTCGTCCATCACTTCCACGCCGATCTCACCCGCGGGTGCCTCGACGTTCACCAACAATTCGGTCCCGGTGACGATCACCGGCTGGGTCACGATCGAGCCGGGCTCCTTGGAGGCTGCGTAACCCGCAAAGCGATCAGGTCGCACCGTGGCCAACGCCAGAAAACCGTCGCGCCAGTTTGTATGCGGTCCGTTGGACGCACCATAGTAGAGACGAATTTCGTCGTTCGTTATCACCGGCCCCGTCCCGGCGTAAATGCAGCCCCAATCGTAATCACCCGCCTTCGTCGAGTTGGCGATGAGCGCGTGCCCAGGATCGATGCGTTGCCACAAGACCGTGTCCGGACTCCACGCGAGCTCGCACTGCACGCGATCCGACTTGAGGTTGATCATCATCACGAGCCCCAGGTAAACATCGCCGTAGCGGAAAATCGGCATGGCATAAGTCTGGCTCTCGGCGTCGCCGCGCATCACTTCCACCGCCGGAGTCCACCGGGTGAAATCCGGGCTTTCGCTGCGCATCACCAGGCGTTGCCCGGCAAGCCAGCGCCGCGTGATGCCGACGTACTTTCCCAGGTCCGGCGCCCAGATCGCGTTGTTGTGCGTGTCGCCTTCCACGCCGATCTCGGGGCAGAGCAGTGGATCGGACCAGTGGATCCCGTCCGCGGAGAACGCCACTTGGAACCGGCGCTTCTGCCCCGCGATCTGCTGGCCGCCGAAAACCTTGTAACGCCTCGCCGGGTCCTTGTCTTGCGGATCGAAGTAAACGCCGGCGCCGTGGCTGTGTCGGATGACCAGGTTGTTCTTCGCGCTCCCGTTGAAATCGATCACGCCGAGGTCTGGTTTTTCCCAATGAATGCCGTCCGCCGACGTCGCATAGCACAGGCCCATCTCGCGCGTCGGGGTCGAATGGTACGGCACCGTCGGACGTTTATCCCTGGGCGTGTGGGTTGTCAGTTCATCCGTGATGAAAGGGCTGTACCAGCAGGCGTAGCGCTTCGTCTGCTCGTTGTAGACGACGTTGGGGTACACGTTGTCGAAGCGAACTTCCCATGGCCGATCCTCCTTGAACAATGGATTCGCCGGATGCTTGGCCGCCGAGCCCACCTTGAGTTGGACCTGCTCCGCGCGGTCGATGACGCGATCATCGAGCACGAGGTAGGTGGCCCGCGTCGGCAGGGCGGCGCGAAGGGTTGCCACCGGGCCGCCGGTGAGCACGGCCAGCAGGCCAATTTTAACGACGGAAGCCTGGAAGAAAGAAGCGGCCATGACGGACGATCATTATTGAATTCGAAAGCTGTAAAGATCGGCGTCGACCATTTCAACGAACAGCACCACCCGGCGACCCTGTAATGCCCTGAGGCTCGCGCCTTGTTTAAACTGCACCACCTGTTCGATGTTGTTCGCCTCGATCGGCACGCAATCGTCGCGCGTGAACCCGGCGAGAACGTTCTGCTCCATCAGGTGCGGGTCCACGCTATCGGTGGTATTCTTGAGCGTGAGCACTGGTTTGTATTCGGCGATTGCAACCCGCACGCGGCCGCGGCTCGCATCCACGTTCAACTGCAGGTTCTCGCCGCTCACGACAAACGGCTTCGTGATGAGCGTCTCCAGCTGGGTGTTAGCGCGCAGGCTGACGTAGCGATTGTGTTTCTGGGTAAAGAGCGCGATCTGGCCGCGGCGCACGCGGTCGGAATAATAGTTTCGCTGCGTCGCATTGGCCCGGGTGCTGAGGTGATCCCCGTCGCAGACGGCCGTATAAAACCAGTCTTCGTCCCCCACCCGCACCGGCGGCGCCGAACCGATCACCAGCCGATTATAACTGTCTTCCTCCGTGCCGTGCGGAATCCACGGCTCGCGACTCGCCTTTCGGTCCCAGGTCTTGCCTCCATCACGGCTGATCGTGATGCGAAGTTCATTGGCTCCTTTCCGCGCCCATGGCCAGTTGTTCGGATGCGCCTCCGTCTTCGGCCACGGCCAGCCTTGCACCGGCGAGCCGGGAGTCCTTTCCATCACCGGGCCGCCGTCGGGCGTGGTCCGATCGGTGTGAATCCAGCTCAAGATGCCGAGCACAACACCGTCGGCATGGAATGGAATGATTCCCATCGGCTCGTCATAATAATCCGGCCGGTGCGGATCCGCTGAATCGGGCGCCAGCACGATTTCGGAGGTCCAGGTTTTCAGGTCCTTCGACGCAAACCGCGCAATCTCGCGGCTGGGCAGCCAATGCGGAATCGCATTCTGCACCAGCGCCACCCACTCCGCGTTGGCGGCATCCCAGAAATGCAGCGCGCCGCCCCGCGGGCTGAAGGCGCCGCCGGCATCGACCAGCTTCGCCTTCCAGGCGCGATCATGGATGAAATCGGGAATTTCCGCCGCGAAGTACGCCCGGCCTTCAACGCTCAAGGCGAAGCGGCGGGAGGGATCGGTGACATTGCCATACGACCCGAGATCGGTGACTCCAAACGGCACGCCGAGATTGTTTTCACGGCTGCTCCCGACCGGCGAAGGGAATGGCGGAAACGCCTTCCAATCGATCCCCGTCGGCGCCTCCACCAGTCCCAGCGCGGGCTTGTCCCAATGGATGCCATCGGCGCTCGTGGCGTAGGCGTCCGCGACGACGTATTGCTGCGCGCGGTCTTTCTGGATCTTGCCGTTGCGCGAAATCTTCCCTTCCGGGTCCGGCACCCAGGTGATGGCGCTGTAATAACCCACGAACGAGCCGTCCGCTTTCCGCGCGAAATATCCCGGCGCCACGCCATTGCTCTCCCACGGCCGGTCATTCGCAACCACCACGCCGCGGGCCCGCGGTTGATGCACGACCCGGTCCAAGCCCGTCCCACGGGCAATGACGTAATCGTCGATGAAAAACTGCCAGTGGCGCGCGTCGACGTCCACGGCGGCTTCCGCTCCGTGGACCGCGCCGGACCAGAAGGCGGCGGTCGCCACCCACAGGAACATTTTTAGATTTCGCATAAAATGAATCAGCCGCGCCAAGCTTCCTTGGCGGCACGAGCATCGCTGGACACCGGAGCGCTACTTCACGCGAAAGCCGTAGAGATCGGAGTCGAGGAGCTCGATGAAGAGGACGACATTTTTTCCCTGGAGCGCCTTGAGGCTCGAGCCGTCCTTGAACTGAACGACCTGCTCGATGCCGTTGGCTTCGATCGGATGGCAGTCGTCGCGAGTGAATCCCGTGAGGACATTCTGCTCCATCAAATGCGGGTCAGTGCTGTAGGTCGTGTTCTTGAGTGTCAGCACCGGCTTGTACTCGGCGATTCCCACCCGCACGCGGCCGCGGCTTGCGTCCACATTTAACTGCAGTGTCTCACCGTCCAATACGAAGGGCTTCGTGATCAGCGTCTCCATCTGGCTGCCGGTGCTCAAGCTGACATACCGGTCGTGTTTCTGCGTGTAGAGCGCGATCCGGCCCACGCGGACCCGATTGCGATAGTAGGGTGAGCGCTGCGCGTTGACCCGCGACACGAGGTGGTCCCCGTCGAACACTCCGAGATAAAACCAATCCTCGTCGTCGACGCGCAACGGCGGCGCTCCGGTGATCACGAGCCGATCATAAGCATCTTCCTCGGTGCCATGTGGAATCCATTCTTCGCGGCTCGAAGTACGGTCCCAGGTGTGGCCACCGTCGCGACTGATCGTGATACGCATTTCGTTCACGCCCTTCCTCGCCCATGGCCAGACAAAGGGATTTTCAGTCGTCGTCGGCCAGGGCCAGCCCTGGTGCCGCGACTTCATGACGGCCGAGTCTTTCTCCAGCACGGGTCCACCGTCCGGCGAGGTTCGGTCGCCGTGGAACCAGCTCAGCAGGCCCAGCACCACGCCTTCGGTGTGAAACGGCGTCAGCATCATCGGCTCGTCGTAATTTCCCGGCGCGTGCGGATCCTCGGGGTCGGGCGTGAGCACGATCTCCGAGGTCCAGGTCTTGAGATCCGGCGAGGAAAACCGGGCGATCTCGCGCGTGGGCAGCCAGTGCGGAATCGCATTCTGGACGATCGCCACCCACTCCTTGTGCGCTTCATCCCAATAATTCAAAAGGGCCCAGCGCGTGCTGAACGTGCCGTCGGCCGGGACCAGCTTCGAGCGCCAGTCCGGGTCGTGGACAAAATCAGGAATCTGCGAGGAGAAGTAACCTTTGCCATCGACGTGAATCGCGTACCGTTTCGCCGGATCGCTGACGTTCCCATATTCACCGAGATCGGTGAAATGAAACGGGCTGTAGGCGTTGTTATTCTTGCTGCTGCCGGTCGCATGGGGAAACGGGGGGAATTTCGCGAGGTCCACCCCGGTCGGGGCATCCAGCAACCCCAGGTTGGGTTTTTCCCAATGAATGCCGTCCTTGCTCGTGGCATAACAACCGACCTCCACATACTGTTGATCGCGATCCTGCGGCCGCTTGTCCGGGACCCGCGTGCGCCATGCTCCGTCGGCGTAAACCATGTCGTTGATCGTCGCCGACCGCGCATCGGTGTTCGGCACCCAGAAATGCGCGCTGTAATATCCCACGAAAGTCCCATCGGCCTTGCGCAGGAAGTGGACGGGGGCGACGCCATGGGTTTCCCAAGGCCGGTCGGCGTCGATCACCACGCCGACCGCTTTCGGATGATGGACGATACGATTGAGCCCCGTGCCTCTCGCTATGGCGTAATTGTCGATGAACAGCTGCCAGTGCCGCGCGTCGATCTCAGCGGCAGAAACCTGCAGGCACCCGGCGGCGGCCACACCGACCGCGAGCAAAATCGCTCCGCGCCTGAGCAGAGCGCGACCCACCGGCTGAACCGCCTTTGACGACGACACCCACCGAATCGAGGCGAATACATTCATGGGAAAATGTCCGGGGATTTATTTGACGCGGAACGCGTAGAGATCGGCGTCGAGGACCTCGATGAAAAGCACGACCTTTTTTCCCTGCAATGCCTTGAGGCTCGAGCCGCCCTTGAACTGAACGACCTGCTCGATGCCGTTGCCTTCGATCGGCTGGCAGTCGTCGCGGGTGAATCCCGTGAGGACATTCTGCTCCATCAGATGCGGGTCGATGCTGTAGGTCGTGTTCTTGAGCGTCAGCACCGGCTTGTACTCGGCGATTCCGACTCTCACGCGGCCACGGCTTGCGTCGACGTTCAGCTGGAGAGTCTCCCCGTTCACCACGAACGGTTTCGTGATCAAGGTTTCCATCTGGCTGCCGGTGCTCAAGCTGACATACCGGTTTCGCTTCTGCGTATAGAGCGCGATCTGCCCTTTGCGCGCGCGATTGTGATAATAGGTGCCCTGGTTCGCCGTCGTGCGGGTCACGAGGTGGTCACCGTCGTAATTGCCCGTATAAAACCAGTCCTCGTCACCGACTTGGACGGGCGGGGCCGCCCAGATCACCAGGCGATCATAGCTGTCTTGTTCGGTGCCATGCGGAATCCATGCGACCCGGCTGGCCTTGCGATCCCAAGTATGACCGCCGTCGCGACTGATGGTGATGCGCATTTCATTCACTCCCTTGCGCGCCCACGGCCAGATGAATGGATTCTCCGCGGTTTTTGCCCAAGGCCAGCCTTGGACCTGATCGCCGGGTTTCTTTTCCATCACCGGGCCGCCGTCGGGCGTGGTCCGGTCGGTGTGAATCCAGCTGAGCAACCCGAGCACCACGCCTTCGGTGGCGTAGGGAAAAAGGATCATGGGTTCATCATAATAATCGGGCCGATGCGGATCGGCGGAATCCGGCGAAAGGGCAATTTCCGAACGCCACTGTTTCAAGTCCTTCGAGGCGAAACGGGCGATCTGGCGCGAGGGCATCCAATGCGGAATGGCGTTCTGCACCATGGCCACCCACTCCTTGTTTTCGTCGTCCCAGAAATTGAGCGTGTTTTCGCGGGTGCTGAAACTGCCGCCGGCCGGGACCAGTTTGCTCCGCCACTCGCGGTCGTGGATGAAATCCGGCAGCTCCGCGGCAAAAAAGCCTTTGCCCTCGATGGAGAGGGCATAGCGGCGCGCGGGATCGCTGACATTGCCGTACTGGCCCAGGTCGATGAAACCGAAATTGGTCCCGATCAGGTTATTATCCTTCGTGCTGCCAACCGGCGAGGGGAAGGGCGGAAACTTTTCCCAATCGAGCGATGCCGGGGTCTCGACGACTCCGAGGTTGGGTTTGTCCCAATGGATGCCGTCCTTGCTCGTCGCGATCGCAAGCGCGTTGATGTACTGTTGCGCGCGATCGTTCTGGATCCTGCCCCGCACCATGGCGCCCTCGGGGTTCGCGACCCAGCGCACGGTGTCGTAGTAACAGACAAAGGTACCGTCCGCCTTGCGCGCGAAATACAGCGGATTCATGCCGGCGGTTTCCCAGGGCTTGTCGTTGGGGATGACCACGCCCTTCGGCGTCGGGTGATGCACGATGCGATCGAAACCCGTGCCGCGCGCGACGACGAAATCGTCGATGAAGAATTGCCAGGACCGGGAATCAATTTCGGCGGCGCGGGCGGGAGCCGCTCCGAGCCCAGCCGAAAGCAACAAGAGGGAAACGGACGAAAGCTTCATAATTCGAGAGGGGTAAAAAAGCCAAGGAATCCGGCGCCAACGCAACGGCTGCATCCCTTTCCATCAAGCTCCGGACACTACTCAGTTCAACGCACCAGCGCACTCGTGAACCGGTCACGAGGAAGACATTCTATTCAGGCGCAGACCTGCCGCCAGATTCCTTTGAACGCCTTGGCGCCGTCGGCGGCGGTCTGCGCGGGATTCTTCCAGAGCGAATCCCCGAGTTTCAGGTCGGAGAATATTTCCAACGTGTAGATTCCCTTGTAGCCGGATCTCCGGATCGTCCGAAGCAATTCGACGACGGGGATTTCTCCCGCCCCCGGCAGCAGGCGGTCGCCGAATGCCCGCGGCAGCCGCCAGTCGCTGATGTGGACACCGAAGATTTTGTCCGCTTGGGCGCGGATCGTTTTGTGCGCATCGGGTTCTTCCCAGAAATGCCAAAGGTCCAGGAACAATCCAAACGCGCGGTGATTCACGGCCGCGATCATCTCCGCTGCGCGCGGCAATGAACAAACGAACGTGTCGGTGTTCATATAAACCGGGTTGAGCGGCTCGAGCGCGACACGCACGCCGTGGTCGTCCGCATATTCCGCCACGCGCCTGAACTCACGAATGGCGATCCGCTGTGCCGCCGCGAGATTGCCCGCGGGGGCCAGGCCGGTGTTGACGACGAGCGTGGTCCCCGGGAAGTAGTGGCCAAAAAGGCGGGCGGTTTCGCGCAGCCGCCGCGCGCGCTCGGTCGGCGAAGTCGGGAATTTCCGCAAGGAATTCGGAAACGGCGAATGATAACGGGGCTGAACACTGGAGACGTGCAATCCTGAGTCGCGGAGCAGCCGCATCTGGGGATCGGGATCGGCGGCCGAAATCTTGGCTTCGCACACCTCAATGTGATCGATACCCAGGCGTTGGTAAAGGCGCACGTCTTCCGCGAAGTCCTGCGGCCACGTCGTATATTGGCTGACGCCGAAGGGGATTTTTTTCACGGCCGCGGGACTTCCCTCGCGCTCGCGGTTTCAGCGGAATAATTGACCAGGGCCAGCATAGCTTCGGGAGCTCAAAGGTTCGGCGGAGGGTTGGCGTAGAACGCCCCCGCGCAATTTTCGAATGGTGGTCCTGCCAGCAGACCAGCCGAACCTTCCAGCGGAAGAATTGGGCCGGTTCGGGTGCGGTCGCGGTGGATCTCACAATCAAAGACAATGAAGACGATCACCATTCGGTCGCCGGGCGCATCGAAACACCCGTCCCAGTCGACCTCGAATTACCAGGCACTTCAGCCCGCCAAGGTGGGCCTGATGTCGGCCTGCATTTTCCGAGGGGGAGCAGCACGGGTAAATTCAGTGGCCAGCGGTACTCGACTTGGGAACGGAATCCCTCGCCACCAGGGTCAAAATAAATTCTTCGCTCTCGGCTCCATCGGCGTCCGGGAATTTGTCCTCGCCCGAAATCGTAAAACCGCATTTCTGCAGGACCCGGATCGACGCAATATTGTGTTTCACGACTCGGGCATGGAGCGGGCGCACTTTCACCTCCCGCAGGAGCAGAGACAGCGCCGCACTGGCAATGCCCCTGCCCCAAAATTCCCGGCCAAGCCAGTAGCCCACCTTGCGTTCACCGTCCTGCTCCCAGCAGCCGATGTTCCCAGCCGCCTGTCCCTGAAAGAGGATGGTCCGGATGATGGCTCCGTTCGTCTCGGCCATGAGCTTCGTCCAATGGGCCATGAAGGCGCCGTGGGAACGCGAGGGAAACGCCGCCATGCGCGTGGCCTCCGGATCCAGCTGTTGCGTAAAGAAGATTGGCAGGTCGCCGGTCTGGACGGCGCGCAATCGAACATCATTCGTCATGAGAGCTGAAGAGTTCTTGAGGGTCGGCCTTGGGCGTGGAGAGGCGGGAGCGCCAATGAAACCGCCAGAACCAAAAGCAACAACACTGGGGTGCGCTTCATATCGTTTTTCTGCCGAACCATCCCGGCGCCCGCAAGAGGTTTGGCCCTGGGACAAGGTAGCAACGGCCCAGAGAAGCGATCGATCGGCGCGGGATAGAGAAACTGCGGGAAGCTGTGGTCCTCGGTTGGGCGACCTTCACGCGCGGGGTCGCGAGATCCAGGACGAGGGTCAATTGCGCCGGGTGAACGCCCATGGCCCCGAGCAGAGATTGAAAAAGCCACGCCGCGGCATCCGGCAACGCGACCACGATGGTCTGGCCGGGTGGCCGGCGCGGTGGTGGACGTCGTAACGGTAGAAATCGGCAACGAGGTCCGAGAGCGCGGTGGCGTCGAACTCGAGGCGCTTTCTGCTGCCAGGCGAGGGTCTGCTCATCTCGGGCGGAGGGACGGCTCTGAGCGCGAGTGCTGTCGGTGGCGGCCGACGGTCCCCGTTGGTCTTTACTTCGCGATGTTTGGCCCGTTTTTTTTTGCGGTCCAGGAATCCATGCGGACCGCCGTTCATGGGACCGTTTGCGAACCCGGGGGGTGAATCCATTCGCTGCCGATGCAGGCTTTGTTGTGGGCAAAAACAGCTCGTATGCTCTCGCGCTTTTCACTCTCCTTTCATAAGGAATTTCCGCAATCGCATCGACCCCGACGGAGGACAGACCAATCTCCGGCTTTTGGAAAATGAACCCCGTGGATCCACCAGACATCGCCGCATCTGTCCGATGGCCGTGGGCCGGATTGCTGATCTGGGCGTCGGTGCTGCTCGCGGGTTTTGGCTATCTTCTCCGCTACGAAATGCGGGCCGGCGTGGGCGCCCCTCAAACGGGTTCCTGGCCGCAGGGCTCAGCTCTGCCATTCGATCCCTCGCATTCCAACCTGGTGATGTTCTCGCACCCCAGATGCCCCTGCACGCGGGCGAGCCTCGCCGAGCTCGAAGCGCTGCTGGCGCAGAGCGGCTGTGAAATCAGGGCGACGCTCTGTTTCCTCGCTCCCGACGACGATCCCGACTGGAAGGATACGCCGCTCGTCCGCAAAGCGCGCGACATCCCGGGACTGCGCGTAGTTTTCGACCGCAACGGCACGCTGGCGGCCCGGTTTGGAGCCCGAACCTCCGGCCAGGTGCTGGTATTCGACCGGGCAGGACGAAACGTTTTTTCCGGCGGAATCACTTCGGCCCGCGGCCATGCCGGCGACAACCGAGGCAGCGCCCACCTGCTCGCGTTCGTCCGGGGCGAGAAGACCGCGGCGCTTTCGACTCCCGTTTACGGCTGCGCCCTCGACGACCCCGCGGTCGTCGCCTCCCCCTACCGATGAAAATCTCCTCCTTCACTCCCTTTCCCGCCGATTACGTGGCGGATGTCGCGATGATCGACCGGCGTTTCGCCGCCGCCCTCCATCAGCTGCGGAGCAGGACCGATCGTTTCTTTGCGAAGCTGCTCGCGGTTCAGTGGCTCGCTACGATCGTCCTGGCCCTGGTGGTGTCGCCGCGCACTTGGGAGGGCCGCCTGCCCTCGACGCATATCCACGTTTGGGCCGCGATTTTTTTGGGGGGCGTCATTTCGCTCTATCCGGCGTGGCTCGGTTGGAAACGGCCCGGACGGACCTGGACCCGTCATGCCCAGGCGGGGGCGCAGATGCTGATGTCGGCGCTGTTGATTCACCTCACGGGCGGGCGCATCGAGACCCATTTCCATGTGTTCGGCTCGCTGGCCCTGCTGGCCCTTTATCGCGACGTCCGCGTTTTCGCCACGGCGACGGCCATCGTCTACATCGATCACCTCGCGCGAGGCTGGTTCTGGCCGGAATCGGTTTACGGGGTGCTGACGGCGACGGTGTGGCGCTCGCTGGAGCATGCGGGGTGGGTCCTCTTCGAGGTCACCTTCCTGAGCATGACGGTCGTGGCCAGCCTCAAGGAAATGCGGGAGCTCGTGGCGCGTCAGATCGGGCTGGAGAAGATCAACCGCGACAAGGACCAGGAGGTGCGCGACCGCACCCATGACCTCGCCCGCACGGAGGAGCAGTTCCGGGCGTTCTTCAACGAATCGCCGATCGGGCTCTATCGCGCCACACCGACGGGTGAATTTCTCGCGGTCAATCCCGCGCTGCTCGGAATCCTCGGCTTCGAGTCGCTCGAGGCGCTGCAGCGAACCGCCGTTCACCAGCCCGGCTTCGAGGCGGGCCGCGCGCAATTCTTCGCGGAGCTCGTGGCCACCGACCGGGTGGTCCGCCGGGACGCATCCTGGCAGCGGCTCGACGGCGGCACCCGCCATGTCCGCGAGAGCTGCCGGGCGTTTCGCGACTCGACCGGACGCCTCGGGCACGTGGATGGCACGATCGACGACGTGTCGGAGCACCGCCAGCTGGAAGAGCGCTATCTCCAGACGCAGAAAGTCCAGGCCATCGGCCAACTCGCCGGGGGTGTGGCGCACGACTTCAATAACATCCTTACCGTCATCGCCGGGTACACCCACATCCTGCTGCGCGATCCGGCGGTGAAGGACAGTACCCGCCATGGACTGGATCAGATCCGCGTCGCCGGGGTGCGTGCGACGGGACTCACCGCGCAGCTGCTCGCCTTCAGCCGCAAGCAACGCCTGCAGCCGCGCGTCATCCACCTGAACACGGTGGCTGCGGAAATGGACTCGATGCTGCAGCGCTTGGTCGGCGAAAACATCCGCATCCGCACGATCGGGATGTCGGGATTGTCTGCCGTGCGCGCCGACCCGGGACAGATCCAGCAGGTGCTGATGAACCTCGCCGTGAACGCCCGCGATGCGATGATGCCCAAAGGGGGACTGCTCACGATCGAAACCGCAAACGTGGTGCTCAGTGCGGACTACGCGCGCGCCAATCCGGAAGTTTCCGCGGGAAATTACGTCATGCTCGCGGTGAGCGACACCGGCACCGGCATGAGTGCCGAGGTGCAGGCGCGCTTGTTCGAACCGTTCTTCACCACCAAGGTGCCGGGACAAGGCACGGGATTGGGCTTGGCCACCTGCCACGGCATCATCAAGCAGAGCGGCGGTCACATCGCGGCCTACAGCGAGATCGGCCACGGGACCACGTTCAAGGTTTACCTGCCGAGCGTCGACTCGCAGCCCGGACCCGTCGCCACGCCCACGCCGGTCGGTGACCAACGCGGCGCGGGGCAGACGATCCTGCTCGTCGAGGACGACCGGACGGTGCGGGAACTCGGCTGCGAGCTGCTGACTTCCCTCGGTTACACGGTGGTCCCGGCCTCGAACGGACTCGATGCGCTCGAACGCTTCAAGGAACATAGCAACATCGCCTTGGTGATCACGGACACGATCATGCCGCACATGGGCGGGCGCGAGCTAGTGAATCGCATCCGGCAATTCGCGCCGCAGCTTCCCGTCCTGTTCACCTCCGGCTACACCTTCGATGCGCTGGGTGAGACGGATGACTCGCTGGCGGAATTCGACTTTGTCGCGAAGCCGTACGATCCGGCGGTGCTCTCGCAGAAGGTCGATGATTGCCTCAGGCCGGTGCGGAATTGAGTGAACGCACTTTCCGGCCGGGCACTGCGCGCACGTAGGCCTGGAAGACCTCGGTGTCGGTCGCTCCCTCGATGGTCAGACAGGCACTGGTTCCGTCCAACCGCACCGAGGAGATCATCGTGGTGGTTCGCCAGTGGCCATGGGGAGCGTGGCAGACCAGTCGCTCGCCCTTGGGCGCACGGCCGCGCAGCCGTGTCAGGTTGGTTTTGGCGGCCGACTCGTCGATGAAGACCAGCCTCGCCGGGTCGAGCGCGCCTTGCTGCCGCCGCCAGCGGCGTCTGGCGCGCGCCACGTCCGGCCGGTTTTGCTCGGCCGCATGGAGCGTCTTTTTTTATATGTCAGTCCCAGCCTGCTCACCATCCAGTGGATCGCCGCCACCGTGCAGTCCAGTTCCAGGCGGTCCTTCATCTCGGCCAGGGTGAGGTCCGGTTCTTGGGCGATCAGCTGCTTCAGCTTCGCCCCATGGTTCGGCATCAGTCTCGCCTTCCGCCCCGAAAACCGATGCCGCGGCCTCAAGTCCCCGGTTCTCGCCCTCTGTCCCAGCAGCTTCTTCACCATCCCCACCGACACCCTGAAGCGCTTTGCCACCTCTGCCCTCGTCCCTTCCTTCGCGTCGTAAGCCGCCACGATCCGCTCCCGCAGGTCCACTGACAGGGTCTTCTTCATCCCCATACCTTAACACGCCCCACTTACTTGTGGCTACAGTTTTATTTGAAATGCTCTAGCGGCTGGTTAGGTTCTTTCTTCGTGCGCGTGTTCAAAGAAAGACCGCATTCCACTCAACGATTCGCCAAGCAGCCACAAGCCCGTTCACGACAAACGGGTCGCCATGGATGAAAGCCTCCGCCGATTCACGAGACGAAAAAATCGCCATCGCGCCTGTCGGCGGAGTCCCGAGCGGGCCAGCAGCGATGAGCTCACCGCGTGCATGGAACTCGTCCAG
This sequence comes from Verrucomicrobiota bacterium, assembly GCA_028293545.1. GTDB lineage: Bacteria > Verrucomicrobiota > Verrucomicrobiia > Opitutales > Opitutaceae > Opi-474. The sequence continues at coordinate 63,421 of JAQGOP010000010.1, forward strand.
ACGCGCGCGATGCGCGGGAAAATGCTCCATCACCTTGGACAAGGCTCCTGGAGCGACATCGTAGAACGAAACGTATTTCATGGAAGTTCGGCTAAAAACGCGCTGCGACTCTGCCCAACGTTACAGGTGAGCAACCCGATAAGCCGGGGTTGGCTCTGGCAGCTGGTTGGGTTCTTTCTTCAGTAGCTCTCTAATCTTCGCCGTCCACGTAGCGGCGGCCAGCGGCTCAGGCTTCGAGTTGGTCTTCACCAGCCCACCGTCGATGCTAAAAACTTCGACTACGACATCACTGGAATAGGCGGCCTTTTGACGCACGGTGATGCGGACCTCCTCGACCCAAGTCTTCTCGGCCTTCGTCCAGAATGCGTAGTGCCACTCAGCGCCATCGCGCCTCGCCTCAAACAGTCGATCTACCGCAAGCTCCAGAATCTTCTTTTGGAGAATCTCCGCAACACCGGAGCAGTGCCGATCGGCGAGAAACGAATCGGCGCGCAAGCCAGCGGAGATACACAAGAATGCGAAAGATAGTGCGAGTGGCTTCATCTTTCTTTGCCCAACGTTCAAAGTGAGGCACCCGACAAGTCGGTGGTCGGCTCGGGCGGCTGGTTCTCCTCTTTCTTCATTGGGTCATCATGTCTAGCGAATTGATGTGATATTTGATGCGACGGCCGCCAGGCGATACACGGCGAAAATCAGCGTCGGAAGAAGTCTAGAACTGGGTTCATTAATTTCGCCAAACTTTTAAGGCGAGCCAGACCGACTTGTCGGGGTGGGTTTTGGCGGCCGTTCGGCTCCTTCTTCACGTCGCGACCGCACGCTCCATTCGAAACTTACCGGTGAAGTTATCGACAGCCATGATAGTGCCTTCTGAAACGCCGTGCTTTCCTGCCATCCACGGAAGAATTTCAATCTTCAAGAATTCGCCATCCACGCGCCCGATGCCCTTAGTACAATCGACCAGGTCACGGCCACCGGCGGCGAGCGGGATCTGAAGCAAGAGCTTACCGTCGATCTTTTCGAGCGGGCCTTTGATGGATATTTTGCGCGACATACTTTCTTTGGCCAAACCTCAGAGATGAGCCAGGCCGGGAGCTGGCGCCTCGTTAGGCGTTTGGGACTGAATGGGGCGACGGCATCCTTCCCTTTTTCCAGCCCTTGAACCGATGGTAGTAGACGGAAATGAATGTATCATCGGTGCGAAGTGCGAGACGATGATCTAACTCTCGGGCATGACCGTTGCCTCTGACGGCTGGTTCACCTCTTTCTTCGTCAGGGGGTAAAAGAGTGACACCAAGCAGATCAGCGAACCTACGGGAACAGCCGAAAAGAGAGCGCGCCATGGTGGTGAGAAGTCATGGGACTTAACCACGGAAAAAATGTAGAGAGAAGACGCCGCAAAGAACAGACAAGCGGCGGCAGCGAGGATGCGCGAATTCCGAAACCCCATGAAAAGACAGACGCCGGAGGAGAGAGAAACCACAGCGCCAACAGTAACTCCCGCCCACCCAACGCGCAGATAAGACTCGCCGCCAAAAGTCATCGCGCAAAGCGCAATCAAGTAAGAAACGGCATTCGTCAGGAGGAAACCTGCACAAGCGGAATCGATGCGTGCTCTCATTCTTTGCCGAACGTTGTAAATACCCCTCGGGTTGGCTCGATCAATGACGGCAGCCAATCCGTAGGAGGAAGTAGCCAAAAGCGAGCCCGCACTTTTCAGCGATCTGCGACTCGCACGATGGTTGTGCCATCCCATGCTCCCCGGCTAGCTTCACCCCGCCGGGGGGTCGGGCCGCGATCGGGTCGACGACGGCAGCGATCCGCCGTTTCAGCCTTCGTCGCGACATGCTTCCAGACAGTCCGCGGCGCTGGACGACAGTTTGACGGCCGTTCACGCGAGGCCGATGCGTGCCGTTGCCACCTTCCACGCCGCGGTTGGGCGCGAGTCGTACCGGCCACAGCCACGGCCTCGCGGTCTGTGGTCCTTCGCAGGGCTCAATCTCACTGTCCACATAAGCGAAAACTTTGCGGGGCTCACGCTTCCGAAGTTTTTCGAGCTGGCGGATTACCTGGGGCGCTCTCACGCGCCGAAACACCGACACCACTGGCGTTGAGCCAACCTGTTCACGGCATCCGGCATATACCCACAAATAACCACGCATAAACGCTCTTGCTGTAACTCAGTAATTTTCCCGTGAACGAAAAGCCGCTAATCCTTGCGAATTAGCGGCTTAAATAAATGGTGGACCTTACTGGACTCGAACCAGTGACCTTTTCGATGTCAACGAAACGCTCTAACCAACTGAGCTAAAGGTCCAAAATCTGAGGTCGGCGAGTAACACCAGCGCCGCCGACTAGCGCAAGGAAAAATCTGCGGCGGCTGCGGCGCGATCCAGCGCGATCTGGGCCCGGAGCTCCTCCACCCCGTTGAACTTGCGCTCCGGACGCAGGAATCTCAGCCATTTCACCGTCACCATATCGTCGGCATTGAACGGACACTCACCCAACACGTGCACCTCGAGCAACGGCTGGACCGCCTGTTCCACCGTTGGCCGCAGTCCGTAATTCGCCACCCCGGGAAGCGCTGTCACCGCCTTCGCCCCGGCCACCTTCACGACGTATACGCCGAATTTCGGCCGCAGGTCGGGCGCCCAGGCGACGTTCAAGGTCGGAAACCCAATCGTCCGACCCAGCCGCTTGCCCGGCACCACCGGTCCCTCCGCAAAATACGAATAGCCAAAAAGCGCATTCGCCGCCGCCACGTCACCCGCTTCGAGCAATGCCCGGATCCGCGTGCTGCTCACCGGCTCGCCGTCGAAATTCACCCGCGGCGCGCTGAAAACAGTCACGCCGTTTTTCCGGCCCTCAGCCACCAACAGCGCGATGTCGCCTTTCCGGCCGCGACCGAAACGAAAATTTTCGCCGACATAGATCCCGGCGAGGTGAGGTGCGCGCTGCTTGAGCCACGCGACAAAATCTTCCGCCAACAGCTGGGCAAATTCGCGGTTGAACGGCTGCGTGATCACGGCGTCGACGCCGAGGCGATGCAGCACCCGCGCCTTGTTCGCCTGGTCCATGATCAAATGGGTCGGCTGCTCGGGACGAAACAACGTGCTCGGATGCGGCAGGAACGTGAGCACCGCCGCCACCCCGCCGCTGCGCCGGGCGGACTGCACCGCCGCCTCGATCACCGCACGATGACCGAGGTGCACGCCGTCAAACATCCCGATCGCGAGGTGAAGTGGCGTCGCCGGGAGCGACGCATTTTCCAAGCCCGGAAACTGTGCGATCGGCGTCACAGAGCCACGCTGGGCGCCGCGGCGTGAATTGGAATCAGCCGCTGCTCGATTTCCGGGATCGTCAGCGCCTCGATCGCATCGAGCGTGAGCGCCTGGGAAATATGGAACCGGTCGGTCGCCGTGCGCCGCAGCGCCGTCAGGTGCGCCCCGCAGCCGAGTTTCTCGCCGAGGTCATGCGCGATCGTGCGGACATACGTGCCCTTGCTGGAGCGAAGCCGGAAATCCAGATGCGGGAGCGCAAAGCGCGTGAGGTCGAAACTCATCACGCGAATGAAACGCGGTTCGCGCGCGACCTCCTCCCCTTTCCGCGCGCTCTTATAAAGCGGCACCCCGCCGATCTTGATCGCCGAGTACATTGGCGGAATCTGGTACTGGTCACCGAGGAATGCCTTCATCGCCGCCTTCGCTTCGTCTTCCGTCAGCGGCGGCACCGGGCGCGTTTCCACGACCTCGCCCTCGGCGTCCTGCGAATCCGTCGTCTTCCCGAGCTCGATCGTGCCTTCGTATTCCTTGTCCAGGCTGATCAGGTACTGGGAAATGCGCGTGGCTTTTCCGATCAGCATGATCAGCAGGCCCGTCGCCATCGGGTCGAGGGTGCCGGCGTGCCCAATCCGGCGCATGTTCAGCTTCCGGCGCAGACGCGCGACAACATCGTGCGACGTGTGGTCGGTGGGTTTGTCGACGAGGAGGACGCCCTCCAGTTCCTTGACCTGTCCAATCATGAGGTGCCCTTTTTTTCGCGATCAACCACCGCGATCTGCCGTTCGAGCGCGGTGAGGAGGCGCTGGTAAAAATTAGCCGTGTCGTGCTTGAGATTCAATCCAGCCGCGCACGCGTGGCCGCCGCCGTTGAATTCTCCCGCGACCAAATCCAGGCGATAAACCGCATCCTTCGCGCGCAGGCTCGCCTTCACGGATCCGTCGGCGCGTTCCTCGATCAGCACGCCGATGTCGACGCCATTGATCGAGCGCGCGTAATCGACCAGTCCCTCGGTGTCCTCGCCGGAGGTCCCGGTCTTTTCAAAGATACCCTTGGCCAGCGTCCCGATGCAGACGCGACCGCCGCATTCCATCTTCAGGGAGGCGAGGTAATGCTGGAGCAGCTGCATTTTTCCCAACGATTCGCGCTCGTAGAGTTCCAAGCCCACTTCCGGCGGGCGGGCCCCGCGGGCCAATAATTCGGCGGCGAGGAGGAAGGTGCGGCGCGAGGTCGAAGCGAAACGAAACTGGCCGGTGTCGGTCACGATGCCGGCGTACAAGCCCTGCGCGGCCTGCGCGTCGATCGTCAGGCCATGATCCAAGGCCAGGCCGGTGATGATCTCCGCCGTGGCAGAGGAACCGCTGTCGACGAGGTTGATCTCCGCGTAGCCGATGTTCGAAATATGGTGGTCGATGTTCGCCACGGGCGCAGGAAACCGCGCCTTCAACCGGTCGCCCGGGCGCGCATGGTCCGCCGAATCCACGAACACAGCCGCGTAGTCGGTGGTGTCGCGCAGGATTTCATCCGTCCGCACAAATGTCATCCCGGGCACGAGGAACTGGAGGCGACGCGGCACGACATCCGCATTGACGCAGGTCACATCGCAACCGGCGGCAGTGAGGATCCGCGCCATCCCGACCTGCGAGCCGATGCAGTCGCCGTCCGGCCGCGCGTGGCCGACGACCGCGACCTTGCGGTGGCGCAGGCGGTCCAGCAGCCGGGTAAACTCGCCTGCGAGCGCCGGGTAAAAAGCGTTCACTGCTCGTCCTCCGGCTCCGGTTCCGCGGGTTCGACCTCGTCGAGCAGACGAAGGATGCGCGAGCCGCGGATCGCCGACTTATCCAGCACGTAGGTGAAGCGCGGCATGTATTTCAGGACAATGCGGGTGCCGAGCTCGTTGCGGATCGCGGTGGCCTGGTTGCGCAGCCAGCGGAGCTTTTTCTCCACGGAGTCGTCGTCGCCCACGATGGAGACGAACACCCGCGCATCGCGCAGGTCCGGCGAAACCCGAATTTCCGAGACGGTGATGGCCACGGCCTCGCTCTGGTACCGCTGGCGCAGGATGGCGCTGATCTCGCGCTGGATCAGCTCGTTGACGCGAAGCGTGCGGTTGGACATTTTCGGAGAGCGGGAATCGCAGAGCGGAGTTCGAAGATCGGTTCGCAGGTCAAGCAGAGATGGGGATCAAGAATGGTCAAACTCCCAGTCACCTCTAACTGCATCCACAGATTGGTCGATTTCCGATCTGCGAACCTCGATCCCCGGCCCGATCAGAGCGAAGCCCTGACCTTCTGCACTTCGTAGCACTCGATGAGATCGCCGGCCTGGTAGCCGTTGAAATCGTCGAGCTTGATGCCGCACTCGAGGCCGGCGCGAACTTCGTTGGCGTCGTCCTTGAAGCGCTTGAGGGTCGCGATCTTTCCTTCGTGCACGACCTCGCGTCCACGGCGCAGGCGCGCGGCGGCGTTGCGGTTGATTTTGCCCTCGGTGACGAGGCAGCCCGCCACGAAGCCCTTTGCGAGCGGGAACACCTGGCGCACTTCGGCGACGCCCGTCTTGGTTTCCTTGAGATCGGGGTCGAGCATGTCGGCCATCATCTCGCGGACCTTGTCGCCCAATTCGTAGATGATCTCGTAGGTTTCGACGCGTACCCCGTGGTGCTTGGCGAGGGAGGTCACGCCGTTTTCCAGCTTGGTGTGGAAACCGATGATGACGGAACCGGCGGCACCGGCCATCAGGACGTCGTTCTTGGTGACGATGCCGACGTCGATGCTGACGATCTCGAGGGAAACCTTCGTGCTCTTGATGCCTTCGAGGACCGAGCGGATCGCTTCGGCCGAGCCGAAGACGTCGGTCTTGATGATGAGCTTGAGCACCTTCGCCTGCGTGGCGGCGATGTTCGCAAAAAGTTGCTCGACGGAAACTTCCTTCGGCGCGGCGTCGGCCGTGGTCGTGACCTGCTTGAGGCGGAACTGTTCTTCTTCCGCGATCTTTTCGGCTTCACGGGCGTTCTTGACCGCCTTGAAGGTGGCGCCGCTGTCGGGCGTGCCGGACCAGCCGATGACACGCACGGGCGTGCCGGGAGTGGCTTCCTTGAGATTGTCACCCTTGTCGTCGTACATCGCACGGACGCGCGCGTAGGTCGCGCCGCTCACGATCGCGTCGCCGACCCGGAGCGTGCCGCGCTGGACGATGACGGTCGCGAGGGGGCCGCGGCCGAAGTCGATTTCAGATTCGATGATGATGCCGCTGGCCTCCGCCTTCGGGTTGGCTTTGAGCTCCAGGACGTCGGCCTGGAGGATGATCATTTCCAGCAGGCTATCGATGCCCTGCCCCTTGATGGCGGCGACGGGGACCGTGATGGTTTCACCACCCCAGTCTTCAGGGGCGATATTGCGCTGCTGCATCTGCGCCTTGACCTGGTCGAGGTTCGCGCCCTTCACGTCCATCTTGTTGACGGCGACGATGAGGGCCACCTTCGCGTTCTGGGCGTGCTGGAGGGCTTCGTCCGTCTGCGGCATGAAACCGTCGTCGGCGGCGACGACGAGCACCGCAATATCCGTGACGTTGGCGCCGCGGGCGCGCATCTTCGAGAAAGCCGCGTGACCGGGAGTGTCGAGAAAAGTGATTTTGCGGCCGTTGTGCTCGATCTGGTAGGCGCCGATGTGCTGCGTGATGCCGCCGGCTTCTCCGGCGGCGACGTTCGCCTTGCGAATAGCGTCGAGCAGCGAGGTTTTGCCGTGGTCAACGTGCCCGAGGATCACAACGACCGGCGGACGCGCCACGAGGAACTTCGATTCATCCTCCGCAGGCGCTTTTTCCTTCTTTTCCTTCTGCGCCTGCTGCAACGCGACGGGATCGCCGCGATGCTTGATCTCGAGCGTGAAGCCATGCTTTTCAGCGACCTTGACCGCGACGGCTTCCTCGATGGTCGAATTCATCGAGGCGAATCCGCCCGCTTGGTTCAGCTCGGAGATCAGCTTGAAGGGTTTTAGGCCCAGCGCGGTCGCGAAGTCGCGGACCACGATCGGGGGCTTGAGATGGATGATTTTGACGTCGCCGGGAGCAATCGGCGCCGCCGGAGTGGCGGAAGCGGCGACCGGGGTCGCAGGCAGCGGCACAGGAGCCGACGTGCCCGGCAAAGGCGGCGGAGCCACCGGGCCCGTTCGCGCCGGCAACGGCGGAGGCGCGGCGGGCGCCTTGGCGACGACGGGGGCGAAAGCGGGTGCGGGCGGGGGCGAAGAGGGACGGGAAACCGGGGCGGCGACAGGCACCGGCGGACGCGGCGCAGAAACCGGCACGGGAGTAGGCGGCGGGGAAGCCGAACGGATCGGAACCGGTGGGATCGGAGCGCTGCGCGGCATGGCCGGAGGAGCCATTGGCGCCGGCTTGGCGGCGGCGGCTTTCGCTTCCTTTTCGCGGACGATGTCCTGCGCCGACTTCACGAAGGCGCCGGTCGGCATCTTCGGTTTCTGGGGCTCGATGGATTCAACAACGGCCGCGGGAGCAGGCTCGGGAGCCTTGGCCGGCGCCTTGTCGGCAAATTCCTTGTCGATCTCGGCCTCGTAAATTTTGCTGACCGTGCTCGAAACCGACTTCGTGTCCGCTGAAACATAGCCGCGCTGCTTGAGCAAGGCCAGCATGTCCTTGCCCTCCATATTGTGGCGCTTAGCGAGTTCGTGGATGCGGATGCTCATCAGGTAGTGGCGGGTGGCGTCGGGTTATTTTTGCGCGACGCGCGCAATGATGGTCTGGGCTTCCTCAGCCGTAAACCCGGCGCTGACGAGGTCGTCGGCTTCGACACCCTCGAACGCCGCAGGCGAATTGATGCCCATGTCGACCAGGCGGCCAGCGATGGCCGCGTCGAAGGCGTAGGTCTTGAACAAAAGTGCGATGGCATTGCCGCGCGGATCGTCGCCGACCGCATGGAATTCCTCGATATCGAGGCGCCAGCCGATCAGGCGCGAGGTGAGGCGCGCGTTCTGGCCTTTGCGGCCGATGGCGATCGCGAGATCGTCGGTGGCCACCTTGAGCACGATGCGATGATTCTTGTCGTCGATCGTGATCTCGCGGGGAACCGCCGGCTTGAAGGCTTCGATGATCATTTCGCGCGGGTCGGCGAAGTAGCGGATGATGTCGATCTTCTCGCCACCAAGCTCACGCACGATCGTTTTCACGCGGGCGCCACGAGCGCCGACGCAGGCGCCGACGGGATCGACCTTGGGATCGGTGCTGGTGACCGCGATCTTGGTGCGGTAGCCGGGCTCGCGAGCGAAGGCCTCGATCTTGACGGTGCCGTCGGCGATCTCAGTGACTTCGAGTTCGAAAAGGCGGCGGACAAATTTCGGGCTGGCGCGCGTCAGGATGATTTCCGGGCCGCGCGGGGTGGAATCGATCGAGAGCAGCAGGCAGCGGATGCGTTCGCCCGGCTGGTATTCCTCGCCCGGGACCTGTTCCTTGCCCGGCATGATGGCTTCGGCCTTGCCGAGGTCCACGTAAAGGTCGTTGCGCTCGCGGCGACGAACCGTGCCGGTGACGATGTTGCCCACCTGGTCCTTGAAATCGTCGTAGATGCGGTCCTTTTCGAACTGGCGGAGCCGTTGCATGACCGCTTGGCGAGCGGTTTGGGCGGCGATACGGCCAAGCGTGGAGGGATCGATTTCCTTTTCGAGGAATTCGCCGATCAACACTCCCGGTTTCAGGACCTGGGCCTTCTCAATATGGATTTCGGCCTTGGGGTTGCTGACGGAATCGACGACCTTGAGCAGCGACCAGGCTTTGAGCTGGCCGTTCTTGGGATTGATTTCGATTTTCAGCTCCTGTCCAGAGTTAACTCCCTTTTGCGCCGCGGTTTTCAACGCGTTTGCAATCGTGGCGATCATGTCGGCACGAGGAATACCTTTCTCTTTCTCCATGTATTCCAGGACTGAAAGAATTTCGCTGCTCATAAAAGGTTGGTAATAGGGAAAAAAAAAGCGGGCCGCAGGGCCCACTTTTCGAAAGTGAGGTTGATTGAGTCGGACAACTTACCGATTCACCCTAATTTTTGTCAAGCCCCCCGGCCCATCTTCCTTCACTCGCGCGACTCGCGTTCCAACAACCAGCCCAGCAGGCCTTGCAAAAGGCCATGCCGGATCGGCGCCGCGTCTCTTCCCGCCAAACCTAGGTCACGCAAAACCTGCTGCAAAAGCGGCGGCTGATCGCCCGCATACCACTGAAACCAAAGCCCGTGAAAGTCCCGGCCGCTCCCAGCCGTCATCAACGGAAGAAACGCGTCGCAGACCAAATTATCAAACCGCCCGGCGGAAAAAATATCGGCGGTGATTTGCCCCGCGATCAATCGCCTCAACTCGGGTCGGCTCAGCGAACCGGGATCAGGTGGAAGATTTTGGGTGGGAGCTAACTCCGGAAGGGTCTGCGATAACTGTTTCAGCAATTCCGGCCAGTTCGGTTTCATACGGGTCCAGGTCGCGTACTGCGCCAGGCGAATGCGGGGATGATTCGCGGGCCTGACCCCTTGCAAACTCCAACCCGGCTCCTCGGTCGCAAAGATCGAATCCGTTTCAACCCTCCCGTCGCTCCACCGCTCGAGCGGCCAGGCTGACGCGATTCTTAGCATCGGCGCGCGATTGAAACGGTATCCGAGCGTCTCAAGTGCGGCGTGATGGCACGCGGCTTCCCAGCCCAGCCGCCGGATTCGCAGCCGCGCAAAATGAACCTTCTGCTTCCAACGTCCATCGGCGTGCTTGTGCAGCAGCGACTGCACTTCTGTTTCCGGCAACGCCGCGAGGTCCTCGATGATCCTCGAGGCTGGGCGATTCGCCAGGGCTTCGACCGCTTCCTCCGCTGCAAATTGCTCGAGGTCGTGGTTGAGCAGAGGAAGGAGGGTCACGACCGGAATTGCCCGACCGTCATGTCCGATCGAAACGTGATCGGGCGCAGGCGGAAACAAAACCACATGCAGCACGACACGATTATAGGCCGGGTCGCGTGCATGCCCGTGGGCTGCCCAACCTTCGGCGTGCAGGTGAAGTTCGACATCGCCGACGATCTCCCGGCCATGGTTCGAACGCAGGCGCGCATCCTTGAAATCAGGCCCGCCGAGAAGATTCCATTTGCCGGGCTTGATCACCTGCCAGCGTTCCCCGTTCGACACCACCATCCCCGTTCGATCGAAGTCCCCGCGCAGCCAGATTTTCTGCAGCAGCTTCTCCGAGAACGAATACGAACCGTACAGTCCCTGCACTTCCTCGACTGCGCCGTCGGCGAGACGACTCTCGGGATAAGCAAAGGTTGAACTCATAAACATTTTGCGGAGCGTTCCGCTACTCGGTGCCTGGGGGCGTGGCGCTTCCTCGGTGACCCAGGTGTTCGGCGATGAGCCCCGCTTCCGCGGCAAACTGCGAGAGTTTCGCCGGCGAAGTGATGCCGATTTTGCGCGTGAGATTTGCGCGGTGAAACTTGATCGTTCGCTCGGTGACGCCGAACTCCGCGGCGATCTGCTTGTTCAGCCGTCCCTCGGCCACGCGTTTCAACACTGCACGTTCGCGCTTGGTGAGGGATCGGCACCGCTGGCGGACTTTCCGATATTGGGCGTCACGCTCGATCGCGGAATGGACGACCACCAGGAGATCTTTTTCCTTCACCGGCTTCGTGAAATAATGCTCGGCACCTTCCTTGATCGCCTGGACCGAGCCCGAGATGGAACCATGCCCGGTGAGGAAAATAATCGGGCGCTGGCAACCGCTCGCCTTGAGCGTCCGTTGGAGAGCATGCCCGTCGAGCCCGGGCATCGCGATATCGCAGATCACACATCCCGGACGGTCCGGATCGTAATGCTGGAGGAAGTGCTCCGCCGACGCCGAAGCCTCGACTACGTAGCCCGAGGCTTGGAGCAGGTGGCGCAGGGCCTTAAGCACGCGCGGATCATCATCGACGACAAAGACGGTCAGGGGCGGGGTCATTAAATTCGAGCGCTGCCGGCGACGGCGAGTCGGGGATCGGCAGGACCAAGGTGAACAACGCCCCGCGGCCGCCGGGATTATTCGTTCCGTAAATCTCGCCGCGATGTGCGATCGCGATCGTCCGCGAGATCGCCAGCCCAATTCCCACGCCATCGGCTTTACCACTATGAAAAGGCCGGAAGAGATTTTTTTGGATTTCGGGCGACAAGCCCACGCCGCCGTCCAGCACCGCCAAGGCGATCTGATCCTGCGCGCGCCGGAACGTGCGCACCGTGATCACCCGCTCATCAGCGGGAATTCCATCCATGGCATCGCACGCGTTGAGCAGCAGGTTTCCAATGACCTGCTTGAGTTGGACGACGTCGCCAAACGTCAGGGATAAATTTTCGGCCAGCTCCTCCCTCACCGTCACCGTGCGCATCGCGAAATCGTTTTTCAACATGCGCACGGTGTCGCCGACGATGCCATTCAGGTCGACGCTCCGATACTCCACGGGCTCGCGCCGCGCCATCGCCTGCAATCGCTCGATGACCGACTCCGCGTGTTCGCCGGCGCTGATGATGTCGTCCAGCATTTCGCCGACGTTCGCCATTTTTGAATCCGAGTTGGCCATGTAGCGATTGGCCGCATGCGCGCTGCAGATGATCGCCGCGAGGGGCTGGCGAAGCTCGTGCGCGATTACCGCCGACATTTCGCTGAGATGGGAAAGCCGGCCCGACCGTGCGCGGTCGCCCTCCTCTTCTACAACGGGGTCGATGATGGATAACTCCGGGCGCGCGAGCAGCTGCCCCCGCAAAACCTGGAGCGCATGCTCGGTTTTCTCGTCGGGTCCTCCGGCTCTCCACGTCCCGAGCCCAGCCAGCGAAAAAAACGCGACCACCCATTCGAGCAGCGAAGCGTGCGCGCCGATTCCCAGGACTGCGTCGCATGTGAGGAGGATTCCAACCATTCCACGATTATCCTGAATGATCCGCGCAAAACGATGCGCCTGACTACCGAAATTCCGGTAGACCTCGTGCACTTTTTTTGCAGAAGCCGAAGGCAGGAGGCCGCGGAAATCCAGGAATTCATTTCACGCGAAACCGGGATTCGAGGTGTCGTCCGCGATTGACCAATGAAGCGCAACGCCCACAGTGCGTCCGGATTTCGGAGGAGTGGCTGAGTGGTTAAAGGCACCTGACTTGAAATCAGACGTGGGCGTAAGTCCACCGGGGGTTCGAATCCCTCCTCCTCCGCCAGTCTTCGCTCGCCGCCGCAGCGGCGCGAAGACTGCCATGCCGAAACCCGCGTACAGCGGGCGAAGGCCGGGCCATCGCTCTCCGACGGCGAGACGCGTTTAAGTTCTTAGGCGTACGCCTGAAGGCCTACGCGCTCGTTCATATCATCCCGAACGCAGTGCCGCTCAATCCCGGCGCGAAAGAAGGTACAGCAGATTCAACAACGCGCCGACGAACGCGGCCACATACGTCAACGCCGCGGCGTTGAGTGTCTGGTTCACGCCGGGCATTTCATCTTGATCGAGAATACCGAGCTGCACGAGCTGCCCTTTTGCCCGGCGACTTGCATCGAATTCCACGGGTAACGTGATCAATTGGAAAAGGGAAAGCACCGCGTAACAGATAATCGCAAAGTCGAGCACGATTCCCGTCAGCCCGCGAATCATGAACCAGCTGGCCAGGATCACGAACGGCAGGATTTTCGAAACCATTTGCGTGGCCGGGACCAGTAGCATCCGGAAATTCAACATCGCGTAACCTTCCTTGTGCTGGATCGCGTGGCCCGCCTCATGCGCCGCCACCCCGAGCGCGGCGAGGCTCGTGCCACGATAATTTTCCGCCGACAGCACCAGGCGCTTGTGCATCGGGTCGTAATGGTCAGTGAGATGGCCGTCGATTTCCGTGATCTCCACATCCGTGATACCAGCGTGCGCCATCACCGCTTGGGCCGCTTCGCGACCCGTGATCTGGCCGCGTGAGAGAATTTTGGAATTCTTGCCATACGCGCTCGACACCCGGATCTGGGCGTAAATCGCGAAGATGAACACGAGGATGAACATCAGCATGAACAGTCCCGGCGGCATGAAGGAATTGAGACCCAGGATGGCGAGAAAGGATGGAGTCATGGAAGGAGGAGGAGTTGGAGGAACAGATCAGCCACCGGCGTTCGGTGGAAGTTGCCGAGTAACTTATGCAAAACGCGCGATATGCCAGAGCAAACCGCGCGTTTGGAAACGGATGCGCGGGATTCCACCGCGGGAATTCGGGATCAATCGAGCTTCGGCACGTCGAGCCAGCGACGTTCCGCCCAGGACTTGAGCCCCAGCTCCGCGAGCTGGACGCCCTTCGCGCCCTGCAAGAGATTCCAAGGGAACGGATCGCCCTTCACGACGTGCTTGAGGAAGAGCTCCCACTGGACCTTGAACGCGTTGTCGAACACGTCGTTGGTCGGCTGCGTCACCCAGCCATCGAAAAACTTGATCGGGCTGTCGATGTCGGGATTCCACACGGCGCGCGGGGTCATCGATCCGTGCTGGACCACGCAATTGCGGAGGCCGGCGACCGCGGAGCCCTCGGTGCCGTCAACCTGGAGGGTCAGCAAATCGTCGCGGCGCACCCGCACCGTCCACGAGGAATTGAAATGGCAAATCACGCCGTTGTTCAGTTCGAAGGTGGCATACGCCGCATCGTCCGCGGTGGCCTTGTACGGTTTGCCTGCTTCGTCCCAGCGCTGCGGGATGTGGGTCGCGCCGAGGCAGGTCAGTGACTTCACCTCGCCGAAGAGGTTCTGGATCACGTACTGCCAGTGACAGAGCATGTCGACGATGATGCCGCCGTCGTCTTCCTTGCGGTAATTCCACGACGGCCGCTGGAGTTTTTCGTGCTCGCCGGTGAAAACCCAGTAGCCGAATTCGCCGCGGACCGAGAGGATCTTCCCGAAGAATCCGGTATCGATGAGGTACTTGAGCTTGAGCAAGCCGGGCAGCCAGAGCTTGTCCTGCACGACGCCGTTCTTGAGGCCGGCGGCGGTGACTTCGCGATAGAGCGCGAGCGCTTCCGCGGACGTCGTGGCCGTGGGCTTTTCACAGTAGATGTGTTTCTTCGCGGCAATGGCCTTGCGCATGCCGATCGGGCGCTGGCCCGTGAGGGTCGCATCGAAATAAACCTGGTTCGCGGGATCGGCGAGGGCGCTGTCGAGGTTCGTGGTGTACCGCTTCACGCCGGCCCGCGCGGCCAGCGCCGCGATTTTCGGTTCGCTGCGACCGACGAGGATCGGGTCGGGCATGATCACCTCGCCGTCGTTCAGCTTGATGCCTCCCTGGTCAATGATCGCCTTGATCGAGCGCAGGAGATGCTGGTTGGTGCCCATGCGTCCCGTGACGCCGTTCATGATGATACCGACTTTATGCGTGGTCATGTGATAGAAACAGGAAGGTGTGAGAGTCGCGTCGTGAGTGGCGAGGAGGAATGGCGCGGTGGGCTCTTACTTCCTGATATGCTGCGGCTGGGCGCCCGCCGGCAGCGCCGGGGTCGCTCCGACGCCGGCGGGAGGCAGCGAGCCGTCGAGTTCCTGGCGCCAGTGCGCGACGTCGCCACCGGGACAGTAGATATACATCATGTGGAGCGGCGTGTCCCCGATGTTGGTCAATTGGTGAAACTGCGTCGGAGGCATGTAGACGGCCTGTCCGGCGGTGACTTCCGTGCGCTCGGTGCCGACGCACATTTCGCCGCGGCCCTGGAGGATCATATAGACTTCCTCCTGCTCCTGGTTGTGCCACGGCACTTGTCCGCCGTTGGGTTCAAGCACCACGTAACCCATGGTGAATCCCTTGGCGGGAATTGGCTGCCCGGCCTGGCCCACCATGCCACGCCCCATGCGGCGGGCGGGGAACGTGCGACCGGGAATTTTGGCGATGTCGGCTATGATCATGGGATGCAGGACTTGGCCGCGTTCCCAATACTCGGCGACAAAAAAATCCCCGAATATTCGAACCGGAAGTTTTACCACGAATGGACACGAATGAACACGAATCCGGACTCCCACTCCCGGACGATTTAGAGGAGCCGACCCGAGGAGCAGCAGAGGGGCTGAACCCAACTCGGTTGGGTTGGTCCGCGAAGGTCGGAGTCGAGTCCATTCGTGGTTAAAAAATCCGTGGTTGGCTAAAACGGAAAGCCCACGGAGAAATGCAACGTGCCGCTCGGATCGCCGACGCGGGGATTGAGATTGTGGCCATATTCGACGCGCAGCGGACCGATCAAAGTCTGGTACCGCACCCCCAGCCCGACGGAATACAATCGCTCCTCGTACAGCGACGAGGACAACCGCGCCGACATACCCAGCCCGTCGCCGAACAACACCACCGACCAGTTCGGCGTCAGCGCTTGCTCCAATTCCACATTGCCCAGCACGTAACTCTTCGCGCCGATGAATTTTCCATCGGGTCCGCGCGGCGAGGCCTCGCCCGACTGGTACCCGCGGATGCTGCTCTCGCCGCCGGGATAAAACCGTTTGTTCACAGGCAGGAGGAGGTCGTTGCCCGCTCCTCCCGTCGTCACGATCCCGTTCGTCAGCCCAAGGTGAATCCAACGGCTCGCGCCCCACGAGGTGTGAAACGCCGCGCCCGATTCGACGCGCTGGTAATCCGCTTCACCGCCCAACGCGCGGCTCGCCGCCTCGAGCTGGGCAAACCACCGATACCCGCGCCGCGGCCGCAGCGGATTGTCGCGGTGATCGCTCGTGAGCCCAAAGTCCAAACTCGCCACCGTCACGTCGCTGTTCTCCGGGATCACTGCGCTCAACTGCGAATCCTTGTTCCGCAGCGCCTGGTAGGTGTAGCCCGTCGTCGCCTCCATCTTGTACCACGGGAGCGTGCGTTTCAGCCCGATCGTGGCGCCATATTCCTGGCGCAGGAACGATTCCTCCTGGCGCTGCAGCCCGAACAAACGCGCGGTGCCGTCGACTGACTCGCCGAAGATTTCGGGCACCGTGTAATTGTACTCGCCGCTCGTGCTCTTCATCGACTGCAGGAACTCGAGCCGGCTGTGGTGCGCCAGCCCGAACAAATTCAACTGCCGGAACTCGATGCCCGCGCGCAGTTGCTCGTAACTCCCATAGCCGAGCAGGAGATTCGTCTCATAGGGCTTCGCCTCGGCCAGTCGAAAGACCGGATCGCGCAGCGCGCCGTCCGCGGGCTCGTATTCCAGGTCCACCGCGGAAAAAATCCCCAGGCGCGACAACCGGTACCGCGCCCGTTCCAGCGCGATCGGATTCAAGGGATCGCCGGGCTTCGTACGAATGCGGCGGCGCAACACGCTCTCCTGCGTCCGAACGTTGCCCGCGATCCTGATCTGCCCGACCTTCACTTCCGGCCCGGCCTTGATCGTCGCGACCACCGTCACTGGTTTGATTCCCCCGCCCGCGCGCTCTTCCTTCGCGGCCAATGCGATCGTCGCTTCCGGGTAACCGCGCGTGTAAAACGCCCGGCGAATTCGCTCCCGCACCTCCTGCTGCCACAACGGCGTCCACGGCCGGTGCTCGAATGGCGCCGTAAAATCCAGCTGAACCCCCGCGCCCAGTTCGCCGGCAAAGGTCAGCGCGCTCACTTCCCAACGGGGCCCTTCGAGCACGTCGACGGCGATCGCGACCTTCGCGCCGGTTTCATCGACGTCCGTTTTTTTGGCAGTCACGCGCGCCTCAGCATAGCCGCGCTGGCGCAGGTCGTCCTGCAGCGACTCCGCCGCCCGGCGCAATTTTCCCGGCGTGTACGCGCGCGCCGCGCCACGCGCGAGCAGCGTTCGAGTTGAAACGAAGTATTCGCGCGCGGTGCGCATCGGCACCGCCGACAACCCCGTGATCGCAAGGTCAGTGATCTCGGAGCGCGTCCCCTCCTTGACGTTGAAGTTCACGGATCTCGCGTGGAGCGTCCGCGGGAGCGGGCTCGCGAGCGTCGCATCGAACAGGAAACCCTGCTTCGCACCGCTGGTGTCGCGAAGTTCGATTTCAATCACGGGTTTGAGGTAACCCTCGGACTCGAGCGCGGAGACGAGGAGAAACGCCGCATCCTCAATCGCATTGGCGCCGAGCGTTTCCTGGCGCTGATCGCCAAGCAGGCGCTCGAGCGAGTGGCGCTGGTCGCGATCATGAATCCAGCCCAGGCCGCTGACCTCGATCTTCGCCTTGGATGGCTTCGAGGCCTTCGCGCGGACCGGTGCAACCGCGACGAGGCAAATCGCCGCGATCACCGCGGTGCGGGCCAGGTCAACCGCGCGGTTCATTTGTTGGTGCCCGTCCCTTCGAGCGGTTTGGACGGCGCGGTGTTCGGTTTCGCGGTTTCGTCCTGCGATGAAAAGAGCCGGAGTTTCACCCCCGCGTTGTAATCGTCGAATTCGTCGTATTCGCCGACGAGCGTGTACCGATGGTTCAGGCGATACTCGATGTCGTAGGTTTCCCGCCCTTGCCGCGAAACGCGTTCCCCCGTCGAAATGCTCAACCGGTCCGGCTCCGTCGATTCGCCGCCAAAATCGTTGAGCAGGCTTTGGCCGAGATAAGTCCCGAGGCGCGCCGCGCGCTGGTTGCTTCCGTAACTGATTTCGTCCTGCGGGACCTCGCCCGCAGTCACCATCAGCAGGACCTGGCTGGTTTCCAGCGGCGGACTCGAGGTGAATGTGACAATCGGCTCCGCCGCCGTTCCCGTCATTTCCATCCGCAGGTCGTAACCATAACGCCGGGACGTCCCGCTCATATAAAGTCGCAGTGAATACGGATCCGCTTCCGTAAGCCGCACCGTGCCTTGGTCGACGCGAAAATTCGCAAACGGCAGCAACACCTGCCCGGAATCGATCCTCGCCTCCCCGGTCGCGCGCGGCTCACCCAACGTGCCACCAATGCGGAAATGCGCGGAGGCCAGGCCCGTGAAAAGCGGGGTGCGGAGCCGCAGGAATTTATCGCCGCGCACCTCCACGGCCAGGCCCCAAGCGTCCACGGGGGGAATGGTCACCGCGAAAAAAGGCGGACGGCGCAGCGGATCGCTCGTGGTTCCTTTTGGTATGAAAGCGCGGATGTCGGACAGGAACATGCTCTCGCGAAACTTCACGTTGCCCGAAATCGTCGTGGGCCCGCTGGCTGGGGTCATGAGCTTGAGGTCGACGTCGGCGCGCAGCAGCAATCCGGTTTGCCGGACAAGTGGCAGGTTTTCCCCGCGCAGGTTGAGGTCGTACGTCGGGACGCCGTCGGCGGGCAATTCGACTTTTCCCGTCAGCGTCACCGGCTGTCCGCCGGCTTGCGCGGTGAGGGTTTTGATCTCGACCGTGCGTCCGGAAAGCTGGACCTCGGCTTGCAGCGACTGGAGGACCCCGAGCGGACCCAGCGGCCGGGTCGCCGCATCGTGGAGTTCAAACGATCCGCTCAAGTCCCCGCCCCGGGACATCGTCGCGTCAATTTTCAAGCGTCCTGCGGGCGCGAGCACCGCCGGGAAAAACCGCGCGATCGCCGCCACCTCGGCGTTGGGAATTTCCAAATGCCAGCTGCCGTTTCGCCGGAGGAATGTCGCCGGCGATTCCTGGAGCCGTGACCATTGCCCACCGTGCAACGGCAGTTCCCCGCTGAGGTTTACCACCTGGCGCTCAACCTGTGCCGAAAACCGGTCAAGCCGGATGCTTTGGCGGCTGGCCGAAAGCCGGAGCTCGAGGTTTTCAATCGTCGGGATGGGAAATTTGATCCGCTTCGCATCGACCGAAAGCCGCGCGGCCTTCGCGTTGATCTCACCTTTGGGTTCAGACCAAGTTCCCGACATCGCGACCGACACCTCCGGTTCCTCGAGCTGAAAGCCCGTGCTCTCCGCCAAGGTTTTCCAAAAATCGGGATTCGGCGTCGTCGAACCCGTGAGCGTGAGCGGGGCGCTGGCATCGAAGTGAATCAATTCGGCGGCGCCGGGATACACGGTCAGCGGCAATTCGCCCCTTGCGGTGACGATTACCGCCGGGCCCTCGGCGACACGGAGCATTTCCAATTGGGTTCCCTTCGCATTCCCACTCGCGTCCACGGCCACGGTCGCAATGCGATCCGTGGCGACCACTACCTCGAACTCTCCCCGCGTCGACCACGTAAGCGGGCCGGCCCTCCAGGCCCCATTCGCGTCGAGCGCCACTGCGCGCCAAGTCAATTTTGGCATCACAAGAAAATCCGCCAACCACTCCGAACGGAAGTTTACCACGTGAGCCTTGAAATTTCCCGTCCCGCCAAACGCCCCGGAGAAAACCACCGTCGAATTTTCCCCGCCGAGACGAACCTCGCCGATTTGAAATGGCTCGCGCCATCCGGCCGCGACCGGTTGCGACAGCTTCAACCGTTCGACGCCGCCCGCCTCGAGCGCGAACCTCGATAGGCTCGCATGATCGTGATCCAGCGAGCCGCTCAACTTGAGGCGCGAATCGCCCGCGGAGATTTCCGCCGCCGGCACTTCGATCGCCACGCCCCGGCCATGCCACGCCGCGTCGATCGTCGATGGCCGGACCCGGGCCCCGCGAAGATTCGTCAGCGTCGCATGACCCGAATGTTCGAGCTGATCGAATGGCCCGGTTGCTTTGGCCGCCACGGCCAGCGTGTCGAAAGAAAAGCCCGCGGGCAGCCACGGTGTAAGGACGGAAGGGCGCACCGAACCCTCCACCGATGACTCCAGAACCGTCTTCGCCGCGAGGTCGACCGAACCGCGCGCCACGAGGGTGTCGCCCTCCGCAAAGCCGAGCACCACGTTTTTCACCTCCAACCGCGGCCAATCCAGCGCCAGAGTGGTTGACGCATTGGCGACCGACCACGGCCCGACCTTGACGTCGCGCGCGTTGAGCGTGGCTGCCACTTTCGAAAAATCCTTCCCCGCCGGGATCCAATCGATGCGGCCCGAAACCCGGCCCGCGGCCGATGGCCACCACGGCTGTTTCGCCAAGTCCGTCTCGATGCTGAGGTGTGCGGCTCCGCTCGTGGAGCGCCCCTGGTGATCAAGCGAAACCGGCGCACTCAATTTTGCCACAGTCCCCGCGACTTCGCCGTCGAGCATGTCGACCGTGATGGAGTCCGCATCTCCTAAGGCGTGGAACTTCGCCGCGAGTCGGGGCGCCTTGTTTCCGGTCGCGGGATTTCCGGCCACGTTCGCCGTGGCGTCAAATTTCCCGTCCTGCCACGCGATGCGGGCGTCGCCGGTGATCGTTTCGTAGGTCGCGCCCAGCGAGACTTGTTGGGCCGGGATTTTCCAGTGAGCCGCGGTGAGCTCGGCCGCAACGGGAACCCAGCCAAGATCCGGCAGCTCTGCCGTGACTTTCACCACCTGCTCAAACAGCACGAACTCGCCGGAGATCTGGCGCGCCGTATTTTTCAACGCGACGCGACCCAAACCATTTTCGCCGGGTGCGGCGGTAAGCTCAATTTCACCGGACGCCGTAAACGTGGCCACGACATCGCTCGCGATCCGACCCCACGCGAATTTCTTCACTGCGAGCGTCCTCCCCTGCCACGACGCCGCATTAATTTCCAGGCCGCCTCCCGGCCAGGTGACCTTGCCCGCCCCGATGCCGGTGTGCGGCGCCCAGCGTTCCAATTCCGCGGCAACCTTGAAGAGGATTGCTCGCGTGCGCATCGCACCGCCCGGACTGCCTTGGGCTGCGTGCGCCGGGCTCGGCTTGACCACGACCGACCAGGTGGAAACACCGATCGTCGCGGGGCGACCGATGCATCGATGGAAAAGCCAGGCCACCGGCGTTTCGGACTCAGCGCGGCCCGCGCGAATGGTCACTTTCGGCTGCTCGACCACGACCTCGTAAACGGCAAAACGTGCGTACCCGATTGGTTCGTAGCGGGAAAATTCGGCGCCATACCGATGCGCCACGACCCGGAGCGCCACCGGGAGCCACCACGGCAGTGCGCCGAGCGCGATAATTGCGCCCGCCAAAAACCAACCGAAAATAAACGTCAGCCGCCGCATGAAACCCGTGCCGCAAGGCCCGAATCACAAAGCGGCCCGGGTCACGCCGTCGTCACGAGACCGCTGCGTTTCAGGAGTGCGTTGAGGTCGGGCTCTCGACCCATGAAAGACCGGTACAGTTCCGCGGCGTCCGCCGAATTTCCGCGACTCAGGATTTTCTCGACGAATTCCGCGCCCACCTTCGCGCTGAACACGCCTTCCTCCCGGAATCGGGTGAACGCATCCGCATCGAGGACTTCGGCCCATTTGTAGGAATAATACCCCGCCGCATACCCGACCGGATCCGAAAAAATATGGGTGAAGCGTTTCACGACCGTTGGCGCCGGCGGTTCGGTCGGCACCAGGCAGTCCGCGACCAATCCCCGCGCCGAGGGTTCGATGTCGGCCAGGCCCGCGAACTCCTTGGTCCGGATGTGCAGTACCAAATCCATCTTCGCCAGCGCCACCTGCCGCATCGTGCCGGAGGCCGAGCGGAAATTCTTCGCCGCCGTCATTTTCTGGAAAATATCCTCGGGAATCGTCGCGCCGGTTTCGTGATGCCGGGCGAACAGGTCGAGGCTCGACCGCTCCCAACACCAGTTTTCCATGATCTGCGACGGCAGCTCCACGAAATCCCACGCGACATTCACGCCGTTGAGGGACTTGATTTCCACTTCGCCGAGCAAGTGATGCAGGAGATGGCCGAACTCGTGGAAAATGGTTTCGACTTCGCGATGTTTCAGCAACGCCGGGCGTCCCGACGCGGGCGGCGTGAGATTCCCACAGATCAATCCCAAGTGCGGCGCGCGTGCCCCTCCGGGGCCGGGGCCGCCTGTGATCAAATAATTCATCCATGCGCCGCCGCGCTTCGATTCGCGCGGGTACCAATCCGCATAAAACGACCCCACGTGCCGGCCACGGGCGTCATGCATGTCGTAGAATTTCACCTCGGGATGCCACGTTTCGACTTCGTTCGCCGCGCGCTCCGTGATCCGCAGCCCGAATACGCGCGAAGCGAGGTCGAACATCCCGGAGATCACGCGATCCATCGGGAAAAAGGGTCGCAGGATTTCCTCGTCGAAGGCGTAACTCGACTGGCGCAGTTTCTCCGCCCAGTAGGCGAGTTCCCATGGATGAAGCCGCCCAACGGGCAGCCCCGTCTGCCCGGCTTTGAATTCCTCCAGCTCGCGCGATTCGCGGGCGAAAGCCGGCGCGGCACGGCGCTGCATGTCCTCGAGGAACGCCAGGGCTCGCCCGCCGCTCTTCGCCATGCGGCGTTCGGTGACGAGGTCCGCAAAGTGGGCCTTGCCGAGCAACTCCGCTTTCTCCGCGCGCAGCGCAAGGATTCGCGTGATCAACGGCGTGTTGTCGAACGGCATCGCCGCCCCCACCGCCACTGCGGCCGTCCACATTTCCTGCCGCAGGGAATCGTTCTCCAGGTACGTCATGAACGGCTCCTGCGAGGGCATATGCAGCGTGAACCTCCACCCCGTCGCGCCCTTCGATTCGGCGCTGCGTTTAGCCCCGGCCAGGGCGTGCGCCGGCAGCCCGGCGAGTCGCGCTTCATCGCCGACGACCAGCTGCCAGGCGTTCGTGGCATCGAGGACATTCTCGGAATATTTCTGGGTGAGCTGCGCCAGTTCGCTCTGCACCGCCTCCACGCGAGCGCGTTTGTCGGCCGGCAGGTCGGCCCCGGCTTGGCGGAACTCCGCGACGGTTTCGTCGACAAACCGGCGATGAATTCCCGTCAACGCGCGGCCGGCCGGGGATTCCGCCACGGCGCGAAGCCGGCGCCACAGCTCCGGATTAAGCGGGATCTTGGCATAGAAGGCCGAGACCTTCGGCAGCATCGCGTTGTGCGCGTCGCGTAGCGCCGGCGAGTCTGCGACCGACTGGAGATGCGTGACCTTGCTCCACCCCGAGGTTAAAATCTCCGTCGCACGCTCCAGCGCGAGGAACGTGTTTTCGTAAGTCAGCGAATCCAGGGCGAGCGCCGTGATGGCGGTGATTGCCGCGTCGGCTTGGACAAGAGCGGCTTCAATGTCGGGGCCCACCTCCTCCGGCGTGAGCTGCGACCAGCGGATCAGGAACGATTCATCAAGAAAGGGATGTGAGGCCATGCGAGGCGCACACCAGAAAGCGATCGTCGATGCGGCGCAAGCGTCACCAACCGTACGCCACCCCGGCCGAAATCTGGCGGCGCGCCGCCGGGACCGCGGGCACTTCCTGGAAACGCGAGTCCCACAGGTTGTCGACCTGGAGGCTGAACTCCGTGCGCTTCATCGCGACGGGACGGTAGGTCAGGCCCAGCGAACTGAACACGGCGTTGTCCCCACCCGTCGTGCGCAGGATATTTGACGCCTGGGCCCGGGCGGCGTTGTCAAACCGCAGTTCAAACTCGCGCCCCATGCGAACCACGATGGCCGCGGTGAAACGCTGGCGCGCGTAATTCAAGGCATAGAAACTGGCATCGATCAGCGCGCCGCGGTAGTCCGGCGATTTCCCCAGCACCGTGTACCCCAGCACCAGGTCCACCGCGCTCCACGAACGCCGCGCAACAAACTCCGCGCCGGTCGTGGCAATATCCACCGCGTTCGCACTCCGGGCCGTGACGCCGCGTTGAAAGGTCCAATCGACCAGATCGTCATCGCGCCGATAAAACAACGCGGCCTGTCCCATCCATCCCGCCGCGGTTCCGCTCACGCCCGCTTCGAGATTGTGGCTCGTCTCGCGCCCGAGGTTCGGGTTTCCCCGAAAAAGCCCCGCACCCGCCGCGGAATTGAGCGCAGTATAACTCGGCAACTGCGTCGTGGTCGCATAGCTGAGGTAAACCCGCTGCAGCGGCGAGGCCGCATCCTCGCGGGCGAGTTCCACGATCGGCGACGACGCCGAACCGTCGTGATTCGATTGATCGTAGGTGGCGCCCGCTTTCAGGATCACGCTGGAGCCGTCCGCGAGTTTCCAGGACTTCTCCGGCACGAGCGCCAGTTTCGTCAACGTGCGGCTGTGAAACTTTCCTGCCGTCAGCGAAGTGGAATGAAGGTCGTCGGCCAGGATTTCGCCGTGGAAATTGAGCGTGAGCGCACCGACATCGCGCCGTCCGCCGACCGCCGCGCCGGTGACCCACGTCGTGTGCTGGAACGGATGCACGGCGCCGACCGCCGCGAAGCGATTGAAGGCGTAGTCGTCCTTATTGCGGCGATGATAAACGCCCGCTTCCAAAAAATCCCCGCCGCCGAGGTCGACGCGGTGGTTCAGCGCCACGAGCACCGTTTCCAGATCCTCCGATTCGTTCGAATTGAACGGCGTGTAGAGGTTCGGCCATCCGAAGAATTTCGCCTGGTAGCCGGCAAACAAGTCCGTCTGCGAATTCGCGCCGGCGAGCTGGATGCGCGCGCTGACGCGATCGAAATGACTTTCGCCGAAAGGCACGGAGCCCTCCGAGGTGGAATGGCCCCACGCGACATCCGCTCCCACCTTTTGCCCAAGAAACTCGGCGTCGCTCGCATAGCCCTGGTAAAACTCCTGGCGGTTCATCCCATGGTCGCCAGCCGCCACCGAGGCCGCGCCGACGTTTTTGATTGGACGCCACGCGTACGCGATCGCGCCCACCGTGGAATTGAAACCGACCAGGGCGTGCTCCGCACCGGTCACGATTTCGGGCGCGCCAAGCATCGCGGGCGCGATCGGGATTTCCGCGTAATAATGCCCCGTCTGCGGATCGCTCAATGAAACGGCCCCGAAGCGGAAACCGGTGTTCTCGAAAATTCCGCCGCGCAAGGTCACGTCCGCCTGCGCCTCCGTGAGATTTCGCGCCTGCAGATCGACGCGGGGCTCGAAACGCAGCGCCGACACCGGCATCGCGAACGCGGCGGCGGGCGATTGGTTCGCCACGCGCGGCGAATAAACCGTGATTTCCGGGAGGTTCACCGGCGCCACCTGGGCCGCCAAAGGGGCGGCAACGAGGAGCGCGGCCGCGAAGTTTCGAACGTTCATCCCGCAAGCGCTAGCAGGCTCAATTCGAAAAACAAGCTCTAGTTAGTCCATATCCGAAGACGCCTTAACTAGTACGGAATTTCTCGTCGACCGTCTCCTGCGCTCATAAAAAACCCCGGTCAAGACGACCGGGGCGGATGTCACGGACGAGCGGGACTTATTCGTCGCCGTCGTTGCCGATGGCCTCAACCGGGCAGCCCTCGAGGGCCTCCATGCAAAGCGAAACCTCTTCCTCGGTGGTCGGCTGTTTGTGAACGTAGGAATAGCCGCCTTCGTCGTGCCGGGTGAAAAATGCGGGCGCGGTTTCCCGGCAAAGGTCGCAGTCGATGCATTGCTGATCGACGTAGAATTTACCCCCGGTGTTCTGCGCCCACTTGTCTGCTTTGTTGGCCATGGCTCGCGCGAACAAAGAGTAAATGAAACTGCTGTCAAGCGGTCTGGGCGGCATTAAAATCGGGCGGTTTTCCCTCGGGAAAGCGTCGGAAATCTTGGGGTGGCGGCTTGTGTTTGCGCCCTCCCTTTCCATCCTTCTTAGCAATGCTCTCGGACCGTTCGTACATGCGCGACAATTATCCCCGTGAAAGAACCTCGGTTTTGACGTGGCTGATGTCGGCGATCGTGGCCGGTTTCGTCCTGCAGACCGTGATGGGCCGGGTGTTCAACACGCCGGGGATGGTCGAGCATGCGTTCCAGCTCTCGGGCGGCGCGCTCCGCTCGTTTCGCATCTGGACCCTGTTGAGCTACAGCTTCCTGCACGACATCGACAACCTGCTCTACGTCGTCGGCAGCCTCTTTGCGCTCTACTTCCTGGGCCGCGCGATCGAGCCGATGCTGGGCTGGAAACGTTTCCTTGGACTTTACGCGGGCCTTGTTTTCGCCGGCGGGCTCGCCTGGACCGCACTGCACTGGAACACCGGTGGCGCGCTGATGGGCGCCTCCTCCGCGGTGTTTGGCCTTTTCGTGGTGTACGCGTGTTTTTTTCCGGTGCAGCCGGTGACATTTCTCCTGTTTTTCGTGCTGCCGGTCACGCTGAAGCCCCGTCCAGTCGCGATCGCCCTGGCGATTTTTGACCTCACGGGCTGCTTGTTCTACGAGGTAGTGGGCGCGGCTTCCCCGTTTCATTTTGCGCATTCCGCGCATCTCGGGGCGATGGCCGCCGGCTGGGTCTATTTCCGGTATCTGCACGAAGCCAAGTGGCGCCTGCCCAAACGACGGCCCGATATCGAGCTGCCGCGCTGGGCCCGGAAGCAGGCCAAGGCACCCGCACCCGTCAATTTTCAGGTTAACCTTGAACCCCCTCTCGATGTCCGCGCGGAAGTCGACCGCATCCTCGACAAGATCAATAGCCAAGGCTTCGGCGCTCTGAGTGCCGACGAGAAACGACTCCTCGACGAAGCCAAGGATCTCTTGAGCCGTCCCTAAAGCGGGACCCGCTCCGTGCCGATTCCTTCAGTCGGCGTGAAACATTTCACCAATTCGCCTATCTCATCAAATCCATGATTCGCCTTCCTCTCTTCCGGCGGTTCGCTCTTGGTTCCGCCCTCCTGGCCCTCTCGGTCTCTACCGTCCTGGCCGCCACCGATCAGAAAAAGTTTTCCAGCTCTTCCGCCCTCACCATCGAGGCCCGCACGCTGGTGCAGCTGCTCGAGCAGGCCCACTACAACCGCGATGCCGTCCATAGCGGCGATTTCGCCGAGGTGATTCCCAACTTCATGGGCGACCTCGACGGGCAGCGTCTTTTTTTCCTCGGCAGCGACAAGGCCGTCTTCGGCACCCGCTTCGGGAAAAACGTCTATTGGAACATCAGTGGTCTCGGTAATATCGACGCCGCCTACGATATCTTCGCCATTTACGAATCGCGCACCCAGGACCGCATCAACTGGGTGTTCGATGAACTCAAGAAGGACATTGATCTCACCGGCAGCGACAGTTACCGGTTCGATCGCACGAAGGCCGAATGGCCCGCCACCGGCGCCGCCGCCGATGAACTCTGGCGCCAGCGGATCAAATACGAGCTCATCGCGGAGCTCGTGAACAAGAAGACCGCCGCCATCGACCAGAAAGCGATCGGCGACGCCAAGCAGGTCGTGCACAAGCGCTACGAGCGCATGCTGAAGAATCTCGGCGAAATCGAGGGCAACGAGATCGGCGAACTCTTCCTCTCCAACGTCGCCCGGCTCTACGATCCGCACTCGACCTATTTCTCCGCTGAAACGTTCGAGGACTTCGGCATCCAGATGAAGCTCGAACTCGTCGGCATCGGTGCCGTGCTCAGTGTCGAAGACGACTACTGCACGGTGAAGGAGATCGTTCCCGGCGGCCCGGCCGACCTGAGCAAGCAGCTCAAGCCCGGCGACAAGATCATTTCCGTCGCCCAGCCCGATTCCGAATCGGTCGAAGTCATCGGCATGAAACTGCGCCGCATCGTCGAACGGATCCGCGGCAGCAAGGGCACCCAGGTTATTCTCACCGTCCAACCCGCCGACGCCCCCGACCCTTCCGCCCGCAAGACCGTCACAATCGTCCGCGATGTCGTTAAGCTCAACGATGCCCGCGCGCACGGCGCCGTCTTCCAGGTTCCGGGTGCCGACGGCCAGGTCACTCCGCTCGGGGTCATTTCCCTCCCCTCGTTTTACGGCCCGGCCGAGAACGACAGCGGGGAAAAGCAAAGCGCCACCCACGACGTCGCCGAGCTCATCACCCAGCTCAAGGCCGCCGGCGTCAAAGGCCTGGTCCTCGACCTCCGCCACAATGGCGGCGGCTATCTTTCCGAGGCGATCGACCTGACGGGGCTGTTCATCAGCGAGGGTCCCGTTGTGCAGGTGAAAAATTCCCTTGGCGAAATCCAGGTCGACAGCGACACGAACCGCAGCATCGCCTACGACGGCCCCCTCGCCGTCCTCGTGGATCGCTTCAGCGCCTCCGCCTCCGAGATCGTCACCGGCGCGCTCCAGAATTACGGGCGCGCTATCGTGATCGGCGACAGCTCGACGCATGGCAAAGGATCCGTCCAGAGCGTGTGGGAGATGAAGAACCTTGTTTCCCAACTCGCCCGTTCCCCCGTCAAAACGGGCGCCGTCAAACTGACGATCCAGAAGTACTACCTGCCGAATGGCTCTTCCACTCAACTCAAGGGAGTCGTGCCCGACATCGTCCTTCCCTCGATCGATGAATTTCTCCCGATCGGCGAAGGCTCGCTGCCGCACGTGCTGGCTTGGGACGAAATCCCCAGCAGCATTTTCGACGGCCATCCGCTGGACGCCAAGATTGTCCAGCCCCTCCGCGAGGCGAGCGCGGTCCGCCAGACCAAGCTCGAGGAATTCCTCTACCTCCGGAAAAACATCGACTGGTTCAAGATGCGCCAGAACCAGAAGCTCGCCTCGCTTAACCTTGATGCGCGCCGCCAGCAGAAAGCGTCGGACGAAATTTTCCGCAAGGCCATGGAAGCCGAGAAGCTCGAACTCGCGAAAAGCGATTACCCATACAAGGAGTTCCGCCTCGGCCCGCCGCCCCTGCCAAAGATCAAGCCGGCCAAGAAACCGGATGCGAACAGCGAAGATGACGACGAGTCGGAATTGAGCACCGACAACAACGACGCCTACGCGAAGGTGGACGTCTTCCTCCGTGAAAGCTTCCGGGTGATCAACGACGCGATCGTCCTGGCCAAAGACCAGAAGTTCGCCGCCGACACCCACGCACCCCTGACCGCGATGCTCGGGCGCAAGGGGTAAGGTTCCGCGCCGCCCTCATTCCGCCCAGGCTAGGAAAAACCGATCCCGCCCGGTAAGGTCCGGCACGGACTCGGTTCGTTTCAGCCCGGCCTCGGCGGCAATCCGCGCGAGTTCGGCGTGCTGCGAAATCCCGGTTTCCAACGCCACCATTCCACCGGCGGCGAGAAATTGCGGCGCGCCGCGGAGGATTTTCCCGAGGTCGGCGAGGCCGTTCTCCTCGGCGGTCAAGGCATGCACGGGCTCGTGACCGCGCACCTCCGGGGTGGTTTCGGCAGTTTCCGCCGCGGAAAGGTAAGGCGGGTTGGCGACGATCAAATCGAAGCACAGGTCGCGCGGCAACTCCTCGAACCAGTTCGATTGGATCACGTTCACCCGGTCGGCCAAGGCCGTCGCCGCCGCGTTTTCACCGGCCAGCGCCAAGGCCCCGGGACTCAGGTCCACGGCCGTTACCTTGGCTGCGGGATAATGCTTCGCCAGCCCGAGCGCGATGGCCCCGCTGCCCGTGCCCAAGTCGAGGATGGTCGCAGGCGCCTGCCCCAGCCGCTCCGTGATCAACTCCAGGAGCCGTTCCGTTTCGGGGCGGGGAATCAAGGCACGGGGGTCGACCTTCAACTTCAGCCCAAAAAAATCCGTTTCGCCGAGGATGTATTGCACCGGCTCGCGGAGTCCGCGCCGGCGGACCAGCGGGCGAATCAATTCCAACTCCGCATCCGTCAATGGGCGCTCGAACTGCATGTAAAGCTGCATGCGCTTCAGGCTGAGCGCATGGCCGACGAGGAGCTCCGCGTTCAGCCGGGGCGAGTCGATGCCCTTGCCCGCGAAAAAATCGGTGGTCTTCTTGATGACCTCGAGGACTGTCAGCATATCAATCGTCGTCGCCCGCCCGCGGCGCCACGTAAACCTGGCCGGTCAGCGCCGCGAGCTTCTGCTCGTAGTCCGCTTTCTGGAGCGCAGCAATGATCCCGCCGATATTGCCCTCCATTACCTGCGGGAGACTGTAGAGCGTGAGGCCAATGCGGTGATCGGTCATGCGATTCTGGGGGAAATTATAAGTCCGGATGCGTTCGCTGCGGTCACCCGAGCCGATCTGGCTGCGCCGCTCCGCGGCGTATTTGGCGTGCTCCTCATCCTCGCGGCGCTGCAGCAGCCGCGAACGCAGCACGGTCATCGCCCGGCCCTTGTTCTTCAGCTGTGAGCGCTCGTCGGCACAACTCACGATCAGGCCGGTGGGTTTGTGCAGGATCTGCACGGCGGAATCGGTGGTGTTGACCCCCTGCCCGCCCGGACCGCTCGCGCGGCTCACGGTGATTTCCAAATCCTGCGGGTCGATCTGCACGTCCACTTCCTCGGCTTCCGGCAACACGGCCACGGTCACCGTCGACGTGTGGATGCGTCCGTTTGCCTCGGTCACCGGCACGCGTTGCACGCGTTGGACGCCGCTCTCGAATTTCAGCTGGCGGTAGACCTCGGAGCCGGTGATCAGGAAAATGACTTCCTTGAACCCGCCGCGCTCGCTTTCGCTGCTGCTCATCGGCTGGACCTTCCAACCCCGGGAGTCGGCGTACTTCGAGTACATCCGGAAGAGCTCCGCGGCGAACAGGCTGGCTTCATCGCCACCGGTGCCCGCGCGTATTTCCATCACGGTGTCGCGCGAATCCGTCGGGTCCGGCGGGATCATCGCGAGCAGGACCGATTGGCGAAGCTGCTTCCGACGCAGTTCGAGTTCGGGCAATTCGGCGGCGGCCAGTTCCTTCAATTCGGCATCGCCCGCCGAGTCCTTCAACAAGGCGGTGGCTTCGGCGATCTCGCGCTCGACGCGATCGTGCGCGCGGTAATCCACGATGAGCTGCTGCAGCTTCTGCTGTTCGCGCGAAACCTCGGCGGCCTTGCGCGGGCTGGCATAGAACGACGGCTCCGCCATCTGCGCGTCGAGTTCGTCGCGGCGGCGTTCAAAGGGAAAGATGTCGGGAAGTTGATCCATGAAACGAAAACAATACGAAGGGCCGGCGGAAGATTTGCGAATTGCGTGGGCCGGGGGGAGCGGCTTCGCTCCAGCGAAACTCTCGCCCGGCGGAACTGCCTAGCGGTGTTGATCAGCAATGGCCACGACGCTCTTCACTCAAAACATCATCGCCTGCATCTGGGACTTCGACAAGACTCTTATCCCGGGGTACATGCAGGCGCCGCTCTTTCGTCGCTACGGACTCAACGAAGCCGAGTTCTGGAACGAAACCAACAAGCTCGCCGAGCACTACAAGAAGCGCGGCTACCATCTTTCGCCCGAGATCAGCTACCTGAATCATTTGCTCACGTACACGCTCGCGGGACCGCTGAAGGGATTGAACAACAAAATCCTTCACGAGTGCGGCGCCGAGATCGAATTCTACAAGGGCCTCCCGGATTTCTTCGATCGCGCGCAGGCTTACACCCGCGAGAAACCGGAATACCAGAAGCACGAGATTTCCCTCGAGCATTACATCGTGAGCACCGGCATCGCGTCGATGGTGCGCGGCAGCCGGATCGCGAAACACATCGACGGCGTGTGGGCCTGCGAGTTCATCGAGAATCCG
>JAQGOP010000012.1 GCA_028293545.1 Verrucomicrobiota bacterium
TCGCTTGTCGTAAGAATGAGCGATATTCCTGCGAAGAACGGATCGCAGCTACGCTGATTTACGACGCTATCGAAAACCTCAGAAGTGAGGACATACGGGACAAGTTCGTCGCTTGGGCTGTGGTCTAAGAACTGCACCGGTCGTCGGGTTTCTGATTCGTGTTCATTCGTGGTAAAAAGCCCGGTTCGCGTTTCGAGGATTCGGGCTTGTTCCGCGAAATTTTGTGCAGGCGATGCGCGATTTTTAAAACTTTTGGTTACGCGTCACGTCATAGCCTGAGCAATGAAAACCCTCCTCCTAACTCTCTCGCTGGCGGCTGCCGGTGTTGGCACGGCTCACGCACAGCTTTATTCCCCCACGGTTACGCGCAGCGCGGTCCTCGGCGGTATCGCCGGAGCCCTCATCGGTGGACACAACCACGATCGTTGGGGTGAAGGTGCAGTGATCGGCGCCGCGGCCGGCGCCATCCTCGGAGCCGTCGTCGATCAACCGCGGTCGCGCGGCGTTGTTTATAGCCAGGCGCCGGTCCAATGCGCGCCGTATGTGGCCGACGCGCCTTACGTGGCCGACTGCCAACCGACCCAAGTCGTGTACGTGAACAATCCCCCGGTGCGCGTCGTGCAATACGCTCCCGCGCCCCGCGTGGTTTACGTGAATAGCTACGCTCGTCCGTCCTACTATGCTCCCCGCTACGTCGCCCGTCCTCCGGTGGTGGTGGTCCGGGGCAACGGCCATCATCGCGGCCAGAACGGCCAGAACGTCGTGTATGCGCAACCCCGCGGCCGCGGGCGCGATTGATCCGACCTGCTGGCTAACCCTTCGACCCGCGGCGGAATTTTCCGTCGCGGGTTTTTTTGGCCAATCGAAGGGAGGGCCCAGTCGTTACTTGCTGCTTGGCGGAGCCGCGGCAGCAGGCGATGGGAAGGGACGCAACGTGAGCACCTTCGTTTCCGTTTTTCCACCCGAGCGCAGCGTCAGGGTCACAGGGAGGGCCATCGACTCCACCCCCAGCAGCGATTGCATCGGGTCCGGTTCGCCCGTGTCGGCCGGCGCGATGGTAAACTTGTCCGGGCGGGCGGCGAAATTTCCGAGTTCTGAGTTCAAGTCGCGGATTTCAACGTCGACGCCTTCCGCGGAATTATTTTTCAGGCTCAGCCGCAACAGCGCCGGCGGCATCGTGCTGGCGGAATAATGCGCGCGGCTGCCTTCGGAATCGCCGGATTCACCGCTCGAATCCGAATCATGCCGACCGCCACCCATCCCGCCGCCGCCATGGCGACCACCACCTCCATGATGCCGGCCACCTGCTCCGCCCGCGCCACCGGGCCCGCCGCCCGGTCCGCCGTCGGGGCCGCGATGCTCAGCCAGGGTGCTGCCGAGCGTGAGATGCGCCGCGATTTTCCCGTCGAAGAATGCTTCATCCGCCACCATCGGCGTCACCTTGCGCGCCGCTTCGATTTCGCTGCGGTCGGCCCTGGTGGAACATCCCTGGAAAAAAAGCGCGGTCGAACACAAGCACGCAGCAGGCAGGAAACAAAGGGCGGATGATTTCATGAAGGAAGCCGCCTCATGACGCGACCCTCGCGGGAATGTTCCGTCGGGTTCTTACCCACGATTCAGGACCAGCTGAAATTGAAGCTGATGCTGATCCGCTCTTCGCTGACCTGGTTGGTCGGCACTTCGTGACGGAGCCAGCTTTCAAACAGGATCACATTGCCCGCTTCCGCCGGATACGTGACGTGGCTCCGCATGGCGGCCGGCGCCGTGCTGAGCCTTGGTGGCGCGGCCATGAAGCGGCTCAGGCGCGGGTCCTCGAACTTCAGGCCCGGGCAGCCTTTCGGCGTCTGCACGTAATAGGTTCCGCTGATGAACGACAGCGGATGCAGGTGCAGCGAGTGCGACGCGGTCGGCGGCATGATGTTCACCCAGCAATCCGACATGCGGATCGTGCGGCGACGCAGGTCGAGCTCGAGGGCGCGGGAAAAAACCTTCGCGTGGTGGAGGAGTTTTTTTTCCAACGTGCCGAACGTGCTCGAGAAGCGGTGGAGCTCGTTCATCGACGCGTAGCTCGTGTAACCCCCGGGGTAATTTCGCACCGACCACCGGCGGCCGGCGTCGTCGAAATCGCGCAGGCGCCGGCATTCCTCGGCGAGGCTCGCGTTGAAACGCTCAAGTCCGGCTGCCTGCAGCGGTTCGGAATAAATCTGGGTGGGAAACCAGGAGCGAACGGGCATGGGCGATCTTTTGCTCCCGGGTGCGCCGCGGCAACGGTGAAAAATCACGGCGTTTATTTTTGCCTACCGCAGCGCAGCCCTATGCTGGCGCTTTCATGCGTGCATCAATTTCCGCGGCTGACTCCGCTTTTTATCGCGAGCAAGGCTACTTCATTTTCCGGCAGATCCTGCCGGCGTCGTTGATCACCGACCTGCGCCGCACCGCCACGAAGGCGCTCGAACTCGCGCGGAAACTCAACGGCCCGCAGGCGCAGCGGCTGCAAGGACTCGACCAGCATGCGGAGATCGGCCTCGCGCCGCTCGAGGCCTTCATGAAACTGCCTGCGCTGGTCGAGGGCGTCCACGCCCTGCTTTCCCCGCGCCATCGCATCGCCGCGCCGGGCAACATGTCGTTCCTATTCGAACCGGCCGAGCAATGCTGGGCGACCGAGTGGCATCGCGATTGGCGCGATCATTTGAGCCCGGCGCATTTTGCCGAGGCGTTTGACGGCGGTTGGGAGCCGATCGCGTCGGACCCCAATCTTTTCAACCAGATCAACTGCGCGCTGTACGACGATCCCTGCACGTGGTTTGTCCCGGGCACGAATCGCCGCCTCGATGACACGCCCGGCGAAGCGGCCGCCGCGAAGCGCGCCGGTCGCGCCGACGTCGAAAACAAAGATCACCGCCGTACCGAGGCGGAGCAGGAAATTTTCCTGAACAACTACTGCGGCGAAATGCCCGGGGCGATCTCGCTGCGGCTTCAGGCCGGCGACCTGGCGCTGTATCGCAGCGTGGCGTGGCATACCGGGAGTTACGTGCCCTATCGCCGACGCGCGACGCTGCACTGCTCCGCGAGCACGCCGGAATACGAAAAATTCTGGAAACGCACGGCCGGGATCGTGGAGCGAAAGCTCCCGGCATCCGTTGGTTCCTGATCCGACCGCATGCGCCTGGTCCGTCACCTCGCGGGGATTTTTCTCCTTTCCACCTGCGTGCTCGCCGCGGCGCCGGGCGAAGCCGTGAAACGCACGCTGCTGGTTGAAGTGACGGGCATTCCGGCGAAGGAACAGGCGAAGGGCGCGCGTTTCGATTACAGCGATTACAACCGCGTCGCGCTTCTCAGCCTGGTCCGCGATCGCGCCATGCTGCTGGCGACCCCGGCGGAAGCCGAGGCGCTCAAACGTGACGGCTACCAAGTGACCGTGATCGCCGAGAATCCCGACGAGCTCGCACTCTACCGACGCGCGTTTTACGGGGCATCGTTGAAATTACCCGCGCCGTACCATCGCTATGACGAGATCGTCGCGCGCGCCGATGAGTTGGTGAAACTGCACCCGGAACGGATCGCGCGCATCCAGATCGGCGAAACGACCCAGTATCATCGCCCGATCTACGCGTACCGGGTTTCCAGTGACGCGCGGCATTCGCAGCCGAAGCCCGGCGTGATGTTCAACGGCTGCCATCATTCCGACGAAGTGATGGGCGCGGAAATTGTCTTCACGCTCCTCCAGAAATTGGTCCTCGAATACGGCACGAATCCCGAGGTCACGGCGTGGGTCGATCGCTGTGAGATTTTCCTGGTGCCGGTGGTGAACGTCGACGGCCATGATATCGTCACTTCGGGACGCGATCCCCGCTGGCGAAAAAACGCCCGCGACGTGAACGGCGATGGCGTGGCGGGGGTGTTCCCGGAAGGCGTCGACGTGAATCGCGGTTACGATTTCAACTGGGCGATGGGCGGCACGGATCGCCCGGAGAAAGACAGTTATCGCGGACGGCATCCGTTTTCCGAAGCCGAGAATCGCGCGATGCGACACCTGGCCGAGCTGAAGCCGTTTCTCCTCTCGATCTCCTATCACAGCCAGGGCGAAGTGATCTATTATCCGTGGGCCTGGGGCGCGCAGGCCGCGCCCGACGATGCCCTGCTCAGGGAAATCGCCGGGGAAGTGGCGGCAAAAATTCCCACCATGTCCGGCGGTGGCACCTATGCGGTCTCCCCGGGCGGGCCGTCGAGCCAGAGCTACGTTTGGCTCTACGGACGCAAGGGCGATTTCGACTTCATCATCGAAACCGGGAAGGGCACGCACCTCTTCGCGCCGGAGGAGGTCCCGGGCATCATCGCGGCGAACCTTGAAGGCGTGCGTGCGCTCATGGCGCGCACGGACGGCCCCGGCCTGGCGGTGCGCGTCACCGACGCCGCGACCGCGCGACCGCTGCGCGCCGAAGTGTGGCTGCCCCGGATCGAAAACGAAACGGTTGATCGCCGTGCGACGGAGAGTGAGTTCGGCTGCTACTGGCGGCTGCTTCGACCCGGCTTCTACGAGCTGATCATTTCTGCGCCGGGCTACGAACCCGCGGTTTTTCCCGGATTGGTGGTGGCCCCCGGGAAATGGACAAACCTCGACGTGCGGCTCCAGCCTTCGTCGACGGCGAAGTGATTATTTCGCGAGGAATTTCAGCCCGGCGACGCCGGTGATGATCAGGGCGATGCACACGAGGCGAAGGGCCGATGCGCTCTCGTGAAACAGCACGATGCCCGCGATCGCGGTCCCCACGGCGCCGATGCCCGTCCACACCGCGTACGCCGTGCCGATCGGCAGCCCGCGCGCGGCGAGCGCGAGGAGGAACATGCTCGCGGCCATGGCGGAACCGACGCCGACCGACGGCCACAGGCGCGTGAAACCGTGGGTGTATTTCAAGCCCGTCGCCCACACGATCTCCAGTGCCGCCGCGATGAACAGGAAGGTCCAATGCATGATCGCAGTGTCGTGATTTATTTCCCCATGGCGAGAGCCTCGAAAACCGCGGCGGCCCCGGGGTCACGGGTGGAACGCGTTGAGCACTCTGTCCGCAGTTGAACCCAGACGGAGCCGAACCGCGCGCTGCGCTTAGCGTATTCCGCCCATCAATTT
This sequence comes from Verrucomicrobiota bacterium, assembly GCA_028293545.1. Lineage (GTDB taxonomy): Bacteria > Verrucomicrobiota > Verrucomicrobiia > Opitutales > Opitutaceae > Opi-474. The sequence continues at coordinate 5,129 of JAQGOP010000012.1, forward strand.
TTTCACCCACGGAACCACCGAGAGGAGGACCAGCGTGCAGACGCCGACGCCGATTGCCTGGTGCCAGAAAAACGTCGCGAGCTCGCCGGGGTTGTCGCTCTTGAATTCTCCGGCGAGCACTCCCGCCAACTTATTCCCGAGGGCCGCGGCCAGGAACCAGATGCCCATCACCAGCCCCGCGAGTTTCGTCGGCGCGAGTTTCGTCATCGTGCTCAGGCCGACCGGGCTCAGGCACATTTCACCGATGGTCTGGAGGAGATAGAGGACGAGCAGCCAAACCAGGCTGACGCGCCCGTCGGCGGTCGCCTTCGCCGCCGGGACCATCCACAGGAACGAGAAGGCGACGAACAGCAGGCCGAGCACGAATTTCATCGGGCTCGAGGGCTGGCGCGGGCCGAGCTTGATCCAGAGGAAAGCGAAGATCGGGGCGAGGATGATGACCCAGACGGAATTGACCGACTGCCACCACGAGGAAGGGAAGGACCAGCCGAAGATTTGGTTGTTGGTGAGGCGATCGGCAAAAAGCGTGATGGACGATCCGCTCTGCTCGAACAGGGCCCAGAAGACTTCCGCCGCGATGAAGAAAACCAGGATGGCAGCGATGCGTTTGTTGTCCCGGCTTGGCTGGAACGCGAAGTACAAGACCAACGCCAGCTGCAGCGTAAAGATACCGTAGATCACCGCCGGGTATTCGTCCCCGAGTTTCATCGTCGCGATCAGGGCGAGCGACGCGAGGGCGACCAGGAAGAGTTTTCCCCACGGCCGCGATTCCCCGGGGGCGAGTGCTGGCGCGCGTCCCACGTGGGCGAGCCGCTCGCGCTGCAACACGTACACGATCAATCCGAGCGTCATCCCGACCCCCGCGGTCGCAAAGCCCCAGTGCCAGCTGTGGAGCGGATCGAAGCCCCACGACGCGAGTCGCATCTTCCAATCCGCGCTCTGGCCCAGATAACCTATGATCAACGGCGCGAGGAATGCACCGAGGTTGATGCCCATGTAGAAGATCGAGAAGCCGGCGTCGCGGCGTTGGTCATCGGGAGTGTAGAGGTTTCCGACCATCGTCGAAATGTTCGGCTTCAACAAACCCGTGCCGATCGCGATCAGCGCGAGGCCGCCGAAAAAAGTGAGCTGGGAACTGGCCGCCATGGCGAAGTGCCCGCTTGCGATCACGATGCCGCCGACGAACACCGCCCGGCGCGCGCCGATGAAATTGTCCGCGATGAATCCTCCGAGGATCGAAAGCAGGTACACGCTCATCGTGTACGTGCCATAGATCGCCGCCGCATGTTTCGTGTCGAAACCCAGTCCGCCGCTGGTCACGGCTGTCACCATGAAAAGCGTCAGCAACGCCCGCATGCCGTAGTAGCTGAAACGCTCCCACATCTCGGTGAAGAACAGCGTGGTCAGGCCGCGCGGGTGGCCGCCGATGCCGCCGGTGTGGATGGGGTCGAGGGGCACGGCCGAGAGATCCGTCGGCGGGGTCGAGGAACGGGAAGGACTCATGTTGGGCGCGCAGCTTGGCGCGCGGGTGATTTACGGCAAAGCCGAAATCCGCCAGCGGTTCCCCTCGTATTTCGAGCGCGGGTTCCCAACCTGTCGCTCACGTTCATGAAAAAAAGCCTGCTGCTCCTTTTCCTCGTTGGTTGCGCCTGCCTGCACCGCGTCTCGGCGGCGGACGCCCTGCTGATCCCGCCGGCGGGCGCGGTGCAGGCGGGACGAACGCTCAAGCTGACGATCTACCTGAACAATCCCTCGGCGGAGCCGTTCGACTTCACGGTGCCGGACGAAATCCGCGCGGATCTCGCTGGCGTGAATGAGCAGCGTCGGCTGCTGGGCGTGCCGGTTGGAATCGAAGGCGGCACGAAAATGACCCTGGCGCCGATGAGTTTTGCGACGATCACCGTGGCGGTGGTCCTGCCCGACACGCTCGACGGCACGGTGTCACTGCGTTTCGTCGACCTGCGCACCAATCCCGTGATGTTCGTGGTGAATCCCGCGGCGGTGGTGCGGGCGACGCCGCGCGCGGTCGCGGCGGCCACCCACGCGGCGGATGACAAGGAAGACGACGTGGACCTCACGACGGACCGGGAAAACATCCAGCGGCACATCTCGGCCTATGAACCGATTTACTTCGCGTTCGGCCTGCGCGACGGCGCCAACGCGCGTTTCCAGTTCAGCTTCAAGTACCTGATCTTCACCGCCAACAACAACGACCCGGAATGGTGGCGCACGTTGTACCTCGGCTACACGCAGACCTCGCTGTGGGATTTGTCGTCCCCCTCCAAGCCGTTCTACGACACGAGCTACAAACCGACGATTTTCTACTATCATGAATCGTTCCGGTGGAAACCGCTGGGGCTGTCGCGGTTCGGGTTGCAGGCGGGTTTGCAGCACGAATCAAACGGCAAGGGCGTGACCGATTCGCGCAGCATCAACACCGCCTACATCACGCCGATCGGCACGTGGGCGGTCGGCGGCAAATGGCGGCTCCAGGTGGCGCCGCGGTTGATCGCGTACGCGGAGAAAAGCGAGAATGCCGACCTCGCGCGCTACCGCGGCAACGTCGAGCTCATGCTGCGGTTTGGGCAGGACAAGAAACTCCAGATGACGACCCTGCTGCGGAAGGGCAACGGCACCGGTTATGGCAGCGGCCAGTTCGACGCGACCTACCCGCTGCACCTCGTGCCCGGTGTTTCACCGAATGCGGGCGGCTACCTCCAAGTTCAATATTTCAATGGCTGGGGCGAAAGCCTCCTCGACTACAACAAGCGCCGCACGGATCAGCTGCGTTTTGGTTACATGCTGGTGCGGTGAGTAGGGCGCGGTCTCCGACCCGCCTCCGGGAAACGCCGCGCCTGAACGATCGGACCTCGTCCCTCGTAATTCGTAAATTTCCCGGAGGCGGGTCGGAGACCGCGCCCTACTGTCGGACTGCTGTCAGGAGCGGCGCGGGAAAATCGGGGCGAGCACGGCGTGGACCACGTCCTCGGGCGACTTCGTGCGCATCGAGGGTTGGTAGTAGCGTCCGGTCCCGAGGATTTTCCCGTTGAAATTCGCCTTAACCTCGAGGTTGAGCTCGATGACGTAACTTTTGAAATCCCAGGCGGAGCGCTCGCGGTAGGAAATGACGGCGTCGACTTTGTCGGGCATCATCGTGAGCGGGCCGTACGAGGCATCGTAGCCGAGCCGCCGCAATTCTTCCGCCATGAACTGGTCGATGCGGTGGTTATCGGTGAGCAGGTGCTCCACGTACACGCGTTTTACGTCGGCGATCGAGGGATCGCGATGCGTCGTCAGCGTTGAACACCCGGCGAGCAAAAAGCCGCAGAGCACGAGCAGGCCGGAGAGTTTCATGCGCCACATAGACGCCGATCCCACCCTTTGGTGGCAAACAATCGCGCAAGCGGGCAGGGCGGCGCGCCCGGCGCTCCACTCATACCTCAGCGGTGAATATAAGTATTCAGGAGGTTCTCGAGGTACTCCTGCTTGCCCGAACGCGGCTTGGGTTCGCCGAGCTTGTGCAAGACGATCTGGTTGAGCTCGCGGAATCCCACGCGTTTTTTCTCGATGTCGCGGCCGAACCCGGTGTCGAAGCTGGCGTAGCGGTCCTTGAGGAACCCGGAGAGCTTTCCGTCGGCGAGGATCTCGCGTGCGATCTTGAAGGCCAGCGCGTAGGCATCCATCCCGCCGATGTGGGCGTGGAAAAGATCCTCGGGATCGATGCTCGGCCGGCGCAGCTTCGCATCGAAGTTCAAACCGCCGGACCCAAGCCCGCCCGCGCGCAGGATCGAAACCATCGCGAGCGAGAGCTCCTTCACGTTCGTGTTGAACTGGTCCGTGTCCCAGCCGAGCAGTTCGTCGCCCGCATTGGCATCGATCGAACCGAGCATCCCCTGGGCGGCGGCGGTTTCGATTTCGTGCTGGAAGGTATGCCCGGCGAGCGTCGCGTGGTTGGTTTCGATGTTGAACTTGAAATTGCGCTCGAGGCCGTAGGTGCGGAGAAACGCGACGCCGGCCGCGACGTCGAAATCGTACTGGTGCTTCGTCGGCTCCTTCGGCTTGGGTTCGATCAGGAACTGACCCTTGAAACCGATGCTCTTCGCATAATCCACCGCCATGTGGAGGAACGCCGCCAAGTGATCCTGCTCACGCTTCAGGTTCGTGTTGAGCAGCGTCTCGTAGCCTTCGCGGCCGCCCCAGAAAACATAGTTCTGGCCGCCGAGCGCCTTCGTGACGTCGAGCGCTTTCTTCACCTGGGCGGCGGCGTACGCGAAAACATGGGCGTCAGGATTCGTGGCGGCGCCGCACATGTAACGGCGGTTGGAAAACAGGTTGGCGGTGCCCCACAGCAGTTTCAGGCCGGTGGCTTTCTGGAGGTCCTTCGCGTGCGCGACGAGCTTGTCGAGGTTGCGATTCGACTCCGCGAGGGTCTTGCCCTCCGGCGCGATGTCACGGTCGTGGAAGCAGTAGAACGGGGCGCGGATCTTCTGGAAAAACTCGAAGGCCGCATCCATGCGCACCTTCGCCACGGAAACCGCGTCGGTGCCGAGTTCCCACGGACGCTGGATCGTGCCCGGGCCGAACGGATCGGCGCCGGTCCCACGGAACGCGTGCCAGTATGCCACCGAAAAACGCAGGTGGGCCGACATCGTCTTGCCGTCGATCACCTCGTCGGGGTTGTAATAGCGGAAAGCGAGCGCGTTGCTCGTCGCCGGGCCTTCGTAGGCGATGCGACGGATCTTGGGGAAATGAGCCTTGGCTTTTTTCATGAGGGAGCGGCGAAGCTAGACAGCGTCCCCAGCCGGAACCAGCGGAATTTTTGTCGCCTGTGCGGTGCGGACCGGCATGTCACCCCGATATGTGACATTCGAGTGGAGCGATTTCCCCGCATGGCGGGATGAGGGCCCGTCGACGTTTACGTGTCCAAGGAATTGCACCCATTCGACCTGATCAGGGTGCACGAAGATGCGTTCGACCTTTGAAGCGACGGATCGCGAGCGCGAAGCCGGTGTAGACGAGCACCAGGGCGCCGACACACGCGAAGAAGGCGACCAGCTGGCCGACGAGCCCGAGGGCCTGCCCGGTGTGGAGGTAACGCGTCCAGGAACGTATGCGCCGCGCCGCGGATTGGTCCGCATAGCCCTCGCGTTTCAGGACGTCGCCGGTGGAGGGATCCAACGAGAACGTCGTGACGGCAGTGCGCGGCCATTGGCCGGGTTGCTTCAACGTGATCGTGACGGGAGGCGTTGCCGGCCGGCTCGCGCCCGCGTCGGCTGTATTCCCCAGTCGGATGGTGAGCAGTTCCCAGTCCGGCGCGGCTTTTTTCACCGTCTCGAGCAGGGCGTCGTAATCCAAGCGCGCCGGACTCACGGGCGGCTTTGGCATTGTCATCGACAAACCAGGTCCGGCGGCCGTCGGCGCCGGGAGGGCCGGCGGGGTTTCCCCGGTGAGGCGATAGATCAGGTTGGTGCCCCAGCGGAAGGAGATCGGGATGGCAGTGAGCGTGAGGACGATCAGCACCGGCGCCGACCAAAGGCCGATCACATTGTGCCAGTTGAAATCGCGCGCCTTGCCCGTGGCCTTGCGGTTGAACAGGGAGATCGCCCGGAGGCCCTTGCGCGACCACGACCGCGGCCACCAGAGATAAAGTCCCGTGATCGTGAGGAAGCAGAACGCGAGGTTACAGGAGCCATTGATCACCCTTCCGACGACTCGTTTTTCGCCACCCAAAGCGAGGGCCCGGTGGCAGTCATTGAGGACGCGCAGGATGTCGCGCGCCTTGGTCGACGCCGGGCGGCGCAATTCGCCGGTGTACGGGTTGGCGTAGATCGATTGGTCGCGGCCGAGCGTGAACGCGATGGCCGCGCTTGGATCGGCGGAAACGGCGATCGCACTCGGTCGCGCCTCGGGCTCTACCTCGCGCACCTTCGCAAGCAGCTCGCGCACGCCCAGGCGCGATGCAGGGCTCGCGGGTACGGTGACGGTGCGAGCATCGCGTTCGGCCCAGCAGGTGATTTCGGATTCAAACGCGAGGGTCGCACCTGTGAAGCAAATCACGGCGATCACGGCGCCGGCGATCGTTCCCGCCAGGAGGTGCAGCCAGAAAATTGTTTTTCGGAAAGTCATGAATCGATGGTGCGGGCGAGAAGGAGGGCAGATTTTCCTTTATGGCGACACCCGGGAAATTTTTTCCGCGGCATCGGCCAGGCTGCGATGGATGGCGAGGGCACGTTCGCTGGCGTGGTCGCCGGCGGTGAGGACCTTCGGGTGCGGGAAACCAGCGCGCGCCCGCGCGATCGCCCTTGCGCCGATTTCGCGAAACTCGGGATCGATCGTCCATGCCGGCGGCGCGGCGGCCTCGTCCAGATTCTCGAGGACAAACTCGGCGAGGAACTGGGGCTGATGGTGCTGGTAAAGTTCGGCGCCGAAGCGAAACAGCCGCGCGGCGAGCGCGCGAAAATGCGGCACGCCGCGATTTTCCCAGAGGCGCGCGAGGTCCATCCCGGAGTCGACGGCATTGCTGGCTTCGTCGGCCAGGAGATCGACGGTGCTTCGAGGGGTGCGCGACGCGGACAGGAGCTGCCCGATCGATTCGCAGAATGCGCGCCGCGCTTTCAACCCGAGATCGGCGAACTCCGCGGCGGTTCGCTCGCGATCACCGACGAGATTGAACGCCTCGCGTGCCAGCGCGCCGGCGCGGATGACGGCGGCATGCTGGTTCGTGAGCAGCAGGGCGTGCGCGAGGTTGATCTGGGCGCCCGCGAGGTTGAGTCGGTAGGCGGGGGTTTCGGCCAACGGGAGATCGCGCAAGGTCGCCACCGCGGCCTGGTGCGACGCGATCGCCGCTTCCAAATTTTCCGCGCCGCCGAGCTGGAGCAAGGCGTGCCCGCGATTCATCCAGGCGGATCCAAGGCAATTTCGATGAGGTGCATGAATCGCGATCGGCAAATCGCGGAGGAGGGCAATCGCTTCGTCGTAGGCCAGGATCGCCCCGGCCACCGCGGTGGGAGTCGCTTGTTTCTGGAGGGCGTTGCCGCGATTCATCCAGGCCCCGCCGAGTTCGCGACGGAGGTCGTCGCGATCTTCGAGCGGCTGCGATCGCAGCAACGCGATCACCGTATCATACGCGCGGATCGCAGCGGCCAGCGCCCCGGGCGTGCCCTCCGCTTCGAGGCCGTGGCCGTGGCGCAGCCAGCCCGGCGCGTCGTTTGCCGGCGGGAGAAGATTACCCTCGGCGTTCATGATTCGAAACGAACAGCGCGGGGTGGAATGAAACTCACATCTCGGCCCATTGGCGGATGAGATTGTGATACACACCGGTAAGCTGGACTGAAGTTTGGGCGGCGACGACGTTGCCCGCCAACTCGTGATTGAGACGCTGGATGCCCAGGTCCATGTCGAAGAGCAGGGAACGACGCGTGTCGTCGCGGATCATGCTCTGGATCCAAAAAAACGAACACAGGCGCGAGCCGCGCGTGACCGGCGTGACGCGGTGCAGGCTGGTCGCCGGGTAGAGCACGAGATGGCCGGGCGGAAGCTTTACCTTGTGCACGCCATAGGTGTCCTCGACGCAGAGTTCGCCGCCATCGTATTCCTCGGGGCCGGCCAGGAAAAGCGTGGCCGAGAGATCGGTGCGGATGCGGTGGCCGGTCGCACGGTGCTGGCGGATGGCGTTGTCGACGTGCGTCCCGAATTTCTGTCCACCCGAGTAACGATTGAACAGCGGTGGGAAAACATGCAGCGGGAGCGCAGCCGCGAGGAACAGCGCGTGGGTGCCGAGCGCGCGCAGGATGGTTTCGCCGACCTGGCGTGCCGCGGGGTGCTCTTCGGCAATCTGCGCATTGTCCTTTGCCTTGGCGGACTGGTGGCCGGCGGTGACTTTGCCATCCACCCAGTCGGCGGCTTCGAGCAGGTGCCGGGCTTCGACGGTTTGCTCCGGCGTGAGGACGTTGGGAATGGTGATGAGCATCGGGAGCGGCGGACGGGCCCTAGAATTTGTACGCGGCCGAAAGCAGCAGTGTGCGTCCGGGCCCCGGGATGAAATGCGCGGCGTAACCGCGGTCCACGTAGCGCGTGTCGGCGAGGTTGTTGATGTTGAGGCGGAGCGTGAGGTTTTTGTTCAGTTCGTAGGACGCCATCGCGCTGTGCAGCCAATACTTCGTCTGCGGAGTCACGGTTGCGGTGGCGGCCGCCGTCGGCAGGGCGTAGTAATAGCCGTCGGTAAACTGTGAACCGCCGCCGAGTGTGAGGCCAAAGGGGAGGCGGTAGGTCGTCCAGAGATTGAACGACTGTTTCGGCACGTAGGTGAGCTGCGCGTCGACCTGCTGCGGCACGCCGGAGGCGTTGACCTCGGCGTTCATCCAAGCGTAGCCACCGAAGACGAACCAGTTGTCGGTGAGTTTTCCCGAGGCGCCGAGTTCGAAGCCGTCGACCTGCTGATTGCCCGCGAGCACGGTGTTGCCGGAGGCGTCGGTCGTGCGGGCATTGACCTTTTCCGTGCGGAAAACAGCGCCGGTGAGGGCGAGCCGGCGGCCGACCAGGTCCCATTTGGTGCCGATTTCGTAGCTGTCGCTTTTCTCCGGTTCGAGCGCCGCGCTGGTCACGCCGCTGCCGGCGAGCGAAAGGCCCTGGGCGGCTTCGGCCGAGGGATTGTAGGCGCGCCCGTAGCCCGCGTAGACGCTACCGGTCGGGAGCGGTTTGAAAACCACGCCGCCGCGCCAGCTGAGCATGTCGTCCGTGCGCTGAAACCGCGCCGTCGTGGCGGCGACGGTCGGCGTCGGCGCGGTGATGGATTTGTACGCGACATCAAAGATCTCGTAGCGCGCGCCGCCGGTGACTTCCCATTTTTTCCCGAACTTCAGGGTGTCGAACACGTACACGGCGCCGGAATCGGCGATCGCTTTGGTTAAAGCGCCGGTGTGATGGATCGCGGGCGTGTAGGCGTCGTGCGGGTTTGGGTTGTAGAGATCGGTGACGGGTGGGCGGCTCGCGTCAGCGGCGGTGACCGCGATGTTGTCGTCAACCTTGGCGTAGCTCTCCTGGCTTTCGCGGGAAACCTCGAGTCCCGCGACGAGGGCGTGCGCCACTTCACCCATGTTGAAACGCGCGGTGAGATTGGCCTGGTTGGCCACGATTTCGTCCTGCCGGTCCTGGTATTTGGTATCCGTCCGACGGACCTGGGCCTGGGTCGGATCGTAGCCGGCATCGAGCATGCCGTTTGTCGCGGACGGCACGGTCGGCGGAATCGAAACCGCGCGCGGAGGCGTAACGACGGCGTCGCGCGCGTTGCGGCCGTAGCGCGTGAGGTTTCGCAGGGACGTTTCGCCATCAAATTTGTGCTCGATGACGGCGGTGACCGAATCGCTTTCGATTTTTTCGTAGTCGCGCGTGACGAGCCCGTAGAAGTTGGCCCAATTCAGGTCATTGATCGTCTTTCCCGCCGCGATCGCACCGGCGGGCAGCGTACCGGGAAGACCGTAGTCAGGCAGGTTGTCCTGCGACATGTGTGCGTAGGAGAGGGTAGCTGTGGTCGGAGAACCGAGGCCGAGGGCGACACTGGGTGCGATGCCCCAATTGGAATTCTTGACCTCGTTGCGCCCAACCACGCCGCCATCGGTCCAGACCGCATTCAACCGCACGGCGGCGCCTTTGGTGTTGGCGAACTCCTGGTTGGTATCGAGGGTGGCGCGACCATAGTTTTCGGATCCGAAGGTGACTTGGGCAACGGTTGAGTCCCCGCGATGCGGCGCCTTGGAAACCTGATTGACCGATCCGCCGGTTGAGCCGCGTCCGGAAGTGGCGGAGGAAGGGCCCTTGGAAACCTCGACCTGCTCGATGTTGAAGGTGTCGCGAGTCAGGACACCGGCGTCGCGCACGCCGTCGATGAACACGTCGTTTCGGGCGCCAAAGCCACGGATGAAAAGATTGTCGCCCGGGGCGTTGCCGCCTTCGCCGGCCTGAAAAGTGATGCCCGGGGTATTGCGGAGGACATCGCGCAACGAGGTCGCGCCCTGTTCGGCGTAAACGGTGCTGGGGATCACCACGACGGTTTGAGGAATGTCGCGGAGCGGTTGGGTGAACTTGGGGGACGACAGAGGCTTCACTTTCGTTTCCTCGACATGAACCTTGGGCAGTTCAGTGGGCGCGTCGTTCGCGGCCGCCCTGATGTCGTCGACGTTGGCGCGAGCGCTCGTTGCGAGGCCGTGCGCGATGACCAAAGCCGTGATTTTAGCTGCGCTGGAGCGCAGGTTGGCTGGCGTTCCAAATGTCAGTGCAGGTGATAGAATTTCGGGAGACATGGAGTGATCAGCGGTTGTTGCGGACGAGTCTCAACAGATTTGAGACATAATCTCACGTCAAGAATTTTTGTGATACCACGTCTCAATATCGTCAAATCCTTGGTTTGACCTTGGTTATCGCACACCTTTTATCGGGACATGGCTGACGCGCTTACAGTTCAACTTGGCGAACGCAGTTACCCGATAACCTTTGGCTCAGATTTGGCGCGAAGCATTCGCGAACAAATCAGCGGACTGGTGCGCACGGGGAAAAAAGTCGTCGTTTTGACCGACCAAACCGTCGCGCGGATGCAGGGTGCAGCCATCGAAATGCTGGCGGCGGGTGCGCCGATCCTGCGCGTGGATGCCGGCGAGGAAACAAAGTCCCTCGGCGCCTTGGGCCAAGTGCTCGATTTTCTTGCGGAAAACCAAGTTGACCGCACTGGGGCGTTGGTGGCGATCGGTGGGGGCGTGATCGGTGACTTGGGAGGATTTGCGGCGGCGTGTTACCTGCGTGGGATTGATTTTTACCAGGTGCCCACGACTTTGCTCGCGATGGTCGACAGCTCGGTCGGCGGCAAAACCGGGATCAATCTTCGCGCCGGGAAAAACCTGGTCGGCGCATTTCACCAGCCGCGCGCGGTGTTCATCGACACGGATTTCCTGAAAACATTGCCGGCGCGGGAGTTTGCCGCGGGCATGGCGGAAGTGATCAAAAACGGGCTGCTGGGCGACGCCGATCTCTTCGGGCGCATCGAGCGGGCGCCGCTGACGGTGAAAAGTGTCGAGCTTGCCGAGGTGATCCAGCGTTGCTGCGCGTTGAAGGCCCGCATTGTCGAAGCGGACGAACGCGAACTGGCCAGGGAAGGCGGGCGGGCGCTTTTGAACCTTGGCCACACGTTTGCCCACGCCATCGAGCAAACCGCCGGTTATGGCGCATATCTCCACGGCGAGGCGGTCGCGATCGGATTGTGCGCCGCCGCTCGGCTTTCGGAGAAACTCGGGCTGATCGCGGACACCGAGGTCGGGCGTGTCAGGGCGGTGGCGGCGGCCCATGCGCTGCCGACGCGTTTGAATGCGCCGCTGGCGCTGCCGACATTGATGGCGGCGGTGGCGCGCGATAAAAAAGTCCGCGCTGGTTTGCCGCGTTTTGTCGTGCTCGAAAAAATCGGCGCGGCGGCGACGCGTCACGAGGGCATCACGGGCTCGATGGTCGAAGCGTGTTTTCGCGAAGCGGGCGCGGTGGATTCGCTGTGACTTTTCCCCGGTTCCGCAGTTAATTCCGAACCATGTCGGCGATCGACGAAGGCATTGTCCGGGAATATTTCGAACAGAACGGCTTCCTCGTGCGCCAGGCGCGCAAGTACCAGGTGTCGGCGCGGCGGAAAACCGGTGACGAGGAAATCGACCTGGTCGTGTACAACCCGGCGTGGCGGCGCGGCTCGCGGCGCGCGGATTTTTTCCTGTTCTCGAGCGAGCTCCCGCTGGTCCAGAAGGCGATCGTCGCGGTGAAGGGCTGGCACACCGGCGTCTTTTCCCCGGCGACGCTCAAGAGCAGCCCGGAGATTTTTCGTTTCCTCGAGGAAAAGGTGCTCAAGGAAGCCTCAAATTTTTTCCCGCCGGAGGCCGGCGACGACGAAGGTGGCGCGCTCACGAAAATCCTCGTGCTGCCGAGCCTGCCGACCGCGGAGCCGTTTCGCTCGCAGAGCGTGGAGCTGCTGAAAGCGCAGGGCGTCGACGCCATCATTTCCTTTCGAGCCATGCTGCTCGACATCCTCGACAAGATTGAAATCAACCAGAACTACAGCAAAAGCGACACGCTCCAAGTGATGCGCATCCTGAAGAATTACGACCTGCTCAAGGACACGCAGCTCGACATGTTTCCCGACCGCGGGGCGGCGTCACGCCGCGCCAAAACCTGAACGCATGGCCATTGTCATTCATCCGACCGCCTTGGTGGAAGCCGGCGCCCAGCTCGGCGCGGACTGTGAAATCATGGCTGGCGCCATCGTCACGCGGCACTGCGTCCTCGGCGACCGCGTCGTCGTTCACCCTTACGCGGTGATTGGCGGCGATCCGCAGTATTTGAAATTCGACCGCTCGACGCCGGCGGGGCTTCGCATCGGGGCAGGCACCGTGATTCGCGAGCACGTCACGCTCAACCGCTCGATCCACGCCGGCGGGTTCACGACGATCGGGGAAGATTGCTTTATCATGGCCTCGAGCCACGTGGCCCACGACTGCGCCGTTGGGAACAACGTGGTCTTCGCGAACGGAGCGCTGCTGGCCGGGCATGTGTCGGTCGGCGACCATGCATTTTTTGGCGGTGGCGCCGCGGTGCACCAATTCTGCCGGATTGGCGAAGGCGTGATGGTGGCGGGCCACGCGTCAATCACGCGCGACGTGCCGCACTTCGTGATGGTGGCGGAGCGCGACGACGTGATTGGTTTCAACCTGGTCGGCCTCAAGCGCCGCGGATTCAGCCGTGAGGCGATCGCCCAGCTGAAGCAGGCGTACCAGGAGGTCTATTTCAACGCGGGCAACATTCGCACGCTGGCGGCGGAGGTCCTGAAGACTGGCAAATTCCCGGCTCCGGAGGCGCGGCGATTCCTGGAATTCTTCGCCGAGGGCAAACGCAGTTTCGCGCGGGCACGTCGCGCGGGCGCGGACGAATCCGATGCCGCATAAGCTGGCGATCACCTGCGGCGACCCGGCGGGGGTCGGCCCGGAAATCATCGCGGCGTGGCTCAAGGCCAACGCGGCGGCCGCGGTCGGCACCGCGGTCATCGGCCCCGCGCCATGGCTGGCGGGATTGGATACTGCGGCGGAAAAAATCGCGGTCGGCCTCGAGGACTTCTCGGCGGTTCCCGGGCAGCCGACACCCGACGGCGCGCTGGTAGCGTGGGCCGCGATGGAGCGCGCGGCACAGGGTTGCGTGGGCGGGGAATTTTCGGCGGTCGTCACCGGGCCCGTCAGCAAGGATTGCCTTGCCCGGATCGGCTACGGTTACCCAGGGCAGACGGAATTTTTCGCCGCGCGCTGGGGCGGGGATCCGGTGATGGCCTTCTGCGGCGGAAGACTGCGCGTCGTCCTGGCGACCTGGCATGTGCCGTTGCACCAGGTGGCGGGATTGCTGGGCCCGCATCTCTTGCGCCGCACCGTCGCAGCCGCCGACGCGCTGGCGCGGTCGGAAGGCGTCGCCCATCCGCGGATCGGGGTGTGCGGCTTGAACCCGCACGCCGGGGAGCACGGGCTCCTGGGCGAGGAGGAAAGGGATTTCCTCGACCCGGCGCTCGATCGCTTGCGCGGGGAATTTCCCGGGCTCTCCCATTGCGAACCTGGCGATACGCTTTTCGCGCGGGCGCTGCGGGACGAGTTCGATGTCGTGGTCGCGCTTTACCACGACCAAGGCCTCGCGCCGCTGAAGGTGATCGATTTCGACGAAGCGGTGAATGTCACGCTCGGCCTGCCCTTCGTGCGCACGAGTCCCGACCACGGCACGGCATTCGGCATCGCCGGCCGCGGGGTCGCGCGCGCCACAAGTTTTTCGAACGCCGTGATCGTCGCCCGCCGGCTGCTGGCCTGGCGCGCGGGCGCAGCCCAGGGCCGCAAGCGATAAGCGCCGGGCTCCAGGCTGCGGATGCCGAACGCCGAATTTTTACCACCGCATGCCCCAAGCTTAAAAACTATCCCCTAAAGATGAAATCGCTCCTCTCGCTCTGCTTCGTCGCCCTCGTTGCGCTGGCGCCGCTGCGCGCGGACAAGCCGCGCATCACGTCGCAGGACCAGCTCCCGCGTTACAACTATCCTCTCGCCGGAAAAGTCACGGATGTGATCACGAACGACGCCGCCTACGCGAAATTCGCGCCGGCGGTGCGCGCGGATTTGGAAAAATTACTCAACGACTACGACATCGCGGATCGTTCCACGCTGCAGAACGTGCTGCTGACGCTCGTGTCGATGGACGTGACGGAAGGCCGTTACGACGACGCGCTCAAGCGCATTGCGCTCGCGCGCAGCCTCGAGGAAAAGCCCGCGACCAAACTGACGCTGGGCCTGCTCGCGGAATCCTACATCGTCGCGCGGCGCAGCGGCGAATTCTCCAGCACCTCCGCCTTCAACACGGCGTTTGCCAAGGTGTACGCGGAAAAAATCGGCGCGCTCCCGTGGGAACTCGTTGGCGACAACCTCAAGTCCGCGAAGGCCGGCGCCGAGGTGGCATCGGGCGCGCTGATCGCCGGGAATCTCGAGAGCCAGTTCCAGCCGGGCGTCGACAAGACCGGCCGGGTCAGCGGGGAGGTCGCGCATACCCTCGTGGCGGCGCACGCGATCTACACGCATTTCCTGCCCCTGAAGGCGGAGCGCGTGGCGGCGCTCACCGCGTTCGTGGCGGCGCACAAACAAGTGAAGCAAGACCGGTGGAGCGCGCGGCAGGTGGTGCTCGCGCCGGATGCCAAACTGACCCCGGTCGTCGTGGCGATTTGGGACAGCGGCATCGACTTTGGGGTTTACCCGAAACAGCAGTGGACGAATCCCGCCGAAAAAATCGATGGCAGGGACGACGACGGTAACGGGTTTGTCGACGACGTGCACGGCATCGCGTTCGATCTTAAATCGAAGCGGGTCCCGGAACTCCTGATCCCGCTCACGGCGGAGCAGCGGGCGTCCTATGCGACGATGCGGAACTGGACAAAGGGCTACATCGATCTCCAGGCGAACGTCGACAGCCCGGAGGCGACGGCGATCAAGCAGCATCTCTCCACCTTGAAGACAGCCGAGGTCAAACCATTCATCGAGAGCCTGGGCTTGTTTGGAAATTACACGCACGGCACCCATGTCGCGGGCATCACGGCGGCGGGAAATCCCGCGATCCGGCTGATGGCGGCCCGCATCAGTTTCGATTTCCGCATGATTCCCGACGTGCCCACGCGCGAGCAGGCCGAAGCCGATGCGGCCGCGGCCCGCGCGGTCGTCGCTTATTTGAAGAGCAATCACGTCCGCGTGGTGAACATGAGCTGGGGTGGTTCGCCGCGTGAGATCGAGGATGCCTTCGAGGCCAACGGCGCCGGCGGCACGCCCGAGGAGCGCCGCAAGACGGCGCGCGAGTATTTCCAGCTCTTCCGTGTCGCCATGACCGAGGCCATGGCCAGCGCGCCCGAAATCCTCTTTGTCGCCGCGGCCGGCAACAGCAACAGCGACGCGGGCTTCGACGAATTCGTGCCGTCCGGGATCGTGCTGCCCAATATCCTCACCGTCGGGGCCGTCGACCAGGCGGGCGAGGAAACGTCGTTCAGCAGTTTCGGGAAAAACGTCGCGGTGCACGCGAACGGTTTCGAGGTCGAAAGCTTCCTCCCCGGCGGCGAGCGCATGAAATATTCCGGCACGTCGATGGCATCGCCAAACGTCGCGAATCTCGCGGCCAAACTGATCGCCTTGGAGCCGAAGCTCACGGTCGAACAGGTTGTCGCCCTGATCAAGCTCGGCGCCGATCGCAGCGCCGACGGCCGGATCAATCTGATCGACCCGAAGCGCAGCGTGGCGCTGTTGCTGGCCATGCGGAGGGAAGGCTGAGGCGGAAGGCGTTGAGCGGCTCGGGCGGGCGTTTCAATGGAGAAGGGGAGCCAATCACCGCCTTGCGGAGGCCGCTTCACCTTGCCGGCGGGCTTGCGAAACGCGGCGAGTCCGTGACAGTGCCTTCCAACCATGGCCGAACTCAGCATCCTTTCCGTCCCTCAGGCCGCGCTCCCCGGGGCGATGGCGGTGCCTGGCGGGGGGGTGGGCGACCTGCCGGAAGGGGTAAGGGCCGGGAGCGAGGCACTGGTTAAATTGACGCACGAGGCGGGGGCCAAGGTGGCGACGTTGATCACGCGGGAAAACCAGGGCGAATTCCTCCGCCTGGCGATCACGGGTGGCGGGTGCAACGGCCTGAGTTACAAGATGAAATTCGTGCCGGTCCCCAAGCGGGGCGATATCCTCGTCCGGACGGGCGGAGTCCCGGTCGTCGTCGACAGCAAGAGCGCGCTTTACCTGAAGGGCACGCACCTGGATTACTCCAATGCGATGGTCGCCGGCGGCTTCAAGTTCTCGAACCCGAACGCCAAAGCCAGTTGCTCCTGCGGGGAAAGCTTCAGTGTGTGAACGATTGGCATCTGTCCATCATACGTTCCCCGAGCTAAATAGGTGTTGTCATTCTGACGCTTCCCGGCGAAATACCCGCCCGACCTAATTTTCCGATCCAACCCTAATTGATGGCTACTTCGTTTCCTTCTGCCGGCGGCGGCAACCGCACCGGCTCTTATCAGCGTCGCAATGTCGACCCTTTCGCGGCGATCCGCCGCAACCATCGCATCAAGGTTCCGCAGGTGCGCTTGATTTCGCCCGAGGGCAAGCAGCTCGGCGTGATCGACACCGCGAAAGCGATCAACCTTGCGCTCGAAGTCGGCCTCGACCTGGTCGAGGTCGCGCCCAATGCGACCCCGCCGGTTTGCCGCATCATGGATTTCGGCAAGTACGTCTACGAGGAATCGAAGAAGACGTCGCACGTGAAATCCACGGCGAGCAAGATCAAGGAAATCGAATTCAGCGCGCGCATTGAGCAGAACGATTTCTACACGAAGCTCCGCCACGCCGAGGAATTCCTCGCGCACGGCAACAAGGTGAAGCTCCGCCTGAAGTTCCGCGGCCGCGAAATGGCGCACACGGAAATTGGTTTTGACGTGATGAAGCGCGCGGTGGTCGACCTCGCCGGCATGGGGCATCCCGACGCCGACCCGAAGCTGATCGGGCGCAACATCCACGTGATGCTGACACCGTTGCCGGTGAACAAGCGCAAGCCGAAGTTCCACGTCGATGAAGTGCCGGGCGAAGAGCCCGAAGGTGAAGAGCCTGAAGGCGACGACGCTGGCCCCGAGGCCGCACCGGCCACCTGACGCCCCGCCGCCATGTTTCCGGCGGCCCTGCGTTTCGCTCTCGCCACGTTGCTTCCGCTCGTGGCTGCCGCCGCAGCCGACCCGGCCCGCGCCGCGCCCATGCGCCCGCCCGTGAATGCGCCGCCGGGCGGAGGATCGATCGACGCCAAAACGCGGGCGACCATTCCCGCCAAGTCGCGAAAGCTTTCGGCGGTGCCCATCACGCGTTTCAACGGCCTCGCCTATGTCCCCCTGCGCGAGGCCGCGATCATCATCGGCATGAAATCGTTGTGGGTGGAAAAAAACCGCCAGCTGGTGCTCACCGACGCGTCGAGCCGGCTCGAGTTTGAAGGCAACAGCCGGGAAATTTCCGTGGACGGCCTGCGCCTTTTTCTCGGCAAGCCGGTGGTGGTGAAGAACGGCCTTTGTTACATCACCCAAATCGACTTCGAGCGGATCCTCGTGGGCCGCATCCGCCCGGGCCTGCTGCCTTCGCCCTTGCCCCGCCCGAAAGTCATCGCACTCGACCCCGGCCACGGGGGCGGCGACAGCGGGTTCGAGGACAAGCGCCTGGGTTTGAAGGAAAAAATCCTCACCCTCGACGTCGCGCAGCGCATGCAGAAACTCCTCGTCGCCCGGGGTTACAAGGTTGTGCTCACGCGCACCGACGACCGGCAACTCGGTCCGGATAAAACCACCGATTTCCGCACTCGCGCCGAAATCGCGAATCGCGCGAATGCGGACCTGTTTGTCAGCGTCCATTTCAATTCGTTGTTCCCCGACACGAAAACTTCGGGCACCGAAACCTATGCGTTCACGCCGCAGTTCATGCGTTCGGATCGCGCGCAAAGCGTGACCCAACCCGACGACACCGAAAAGGATCCGGCGCCGGTCAACCGCTACGACCCGTGGAGCGCCCTGCTCAGCCAGTCGATTCAGCAGGAGGTCATCAACGCGCTCAAGACCGGGGATCGCGGGCAGAAAACGATGCACTCCGGGGTGATGCGCTGGCTGGACTGCCCGGGCGTCCTGGTGGAGTCGTTGTTTCTTTCGAACGATTTCGAGGCCAACATGGCTTCGACGCCGGCGGGCCGGCAGCGAATCGCCGCTGCGATCGTGGCTGGCATTGAATTGTACGCCGACACACTCTCCGCCCTTGCCCCGAAACCGCGCCCGACGCCTTGAATAATTTCCCGATGAAATCCGTCATTTCCCTCCGCCTTGCCGCTTTGCTCGCACTCCTGGCCGCCCCGGCGTCGCTCCGCGCGTGGGATTACGAAGGCCATCGCACGGTCAACCAGCTCGCCCTGGCCGCGTTGCCGAAGGATTTCCCGGCGTTCGTGCGCGAGGCCGCGTCCGTTGAACGTGTTTCGTTCCTCGCCGGCGAACCCGACCGCTGGCGCAACGTGCCGGACCAGGTCATGCGCCAATCCGGCGGGAGCTGGGCCGACCACTATATCGACATGGAGGACTTGCCCGACGCCGGCCTCGATCCCGCGACGGTTTCTTCGTTTCGTTACGACTTCATCCTGGCCTACGCCGTCGGGCGCGCGGCGCATCCGCAGAATTTTCCCGCGATCGATCCCGCGAAAAACTCCGACCACACGCGCGAATGGCCCGGTTTTTTGCCTTGGGCGATCACGGAATATTACGGGCGGCTCAAGTCGGCCTTCACTTACCTGAAGACCTTTGAAGAACTCGGGACACCCGAGGAAATCGCGAACGCGCGGGCGAACATTCTCTATCAAATGGGCACGATGGGCCACTACGTCGGCGACTGCGCGCAGCCGTTGCACGCGACGAAACACCACCACGGCTGGGTCGGGGCCAACCCGAACGGCTATACCACGTGGAAGGGATTCCATAGCTGGATCGACGGCACTTTTATCCTGAAGGCCGGGATCACGACCGGTTCCCTCGCAGGGCGGATCGCTCCCGCGCAGGCGCTGCCGCTGCCGCCGCGCACCGATGGCCGCGATCCTTTGTTTGTGGCCGTGATGGAGTATGCGATCGCACAGTCCGCCTTGGTTGAGCCGCTCTATAAATTGGAGAAAGCCGGCAAGCTCAGCGATGAAGCCGAGAAAAACGACCAGCCGCTCGTCCTGCACGGTCCGGTTGATCCCGAAGGCCGGGCCTTCGTCGAAGGCCAGCTGCTCAAGGGCGGACAGATGCTGGCGTCGATTTGGATCACCGCCTGGCGCAACACCGTGCCCGACTCCTATCTTCGCGCGCAGCTGTTGAAGCGGCAGGCCGCCAAGGCCGCGCCGGCGAAATCCGCGCCGTAAGGTTACGGCGTCGACTTCCAGGCGAGGACCAGCGCGCCCGCGACGATCAGCGCCGTGCCGACCCCGCTGCGCACGGTCAGCGGCTCGCGGAGGAACACCGCCGCGAAAATCAGCACGAAGACCACGCTGAGCTTGTCGATCGGCGCGACCCGCGACGCCGGCCCGAGTTGGAGAGCGCGAAAGTAGCAGAGCCACGAAAGGCCGGTGGCCAACGCCGAGAGCACGAGGAAGAGCCAGGTGCGTTTCGAGATCTCGCCGAGCGCCAGCGGCCGCGCCGTCACGAGGGCAATGGTCCACGCAATCACCAGCACGACCGACGTGCGAATCGCGGTGGCGAGATTGGAATCGACCCCGCTGACGCCGACCTTCGCGAGTACGGCGGTGGCGCCGGCGAAAATCGCGGAGAGCAATGCCCACCAGACCCAGGATTGGTTCATGTGATCGCGGGGACTTGGTTCAGCGCGAAGCGGCCAGCGTCGAGCCCGCCGCGAATCCCAGCCAGGTGCCGAGGAGGCAGATAAGCACGGAGCCGACAACATAGCCGGCGGCCCGCATCGTGTCGCCCGTGCGAATTAGGACCAGTGTCTGGAGGCTAAAGGCCGAAAACGTGGTGTAGCCGCCGCACACCCCGGTCATGAAAAAATAACGAGCCTCGCCAGTGGCGAAGCGTCCGCCGGGTCCGGTCAATGTCGCCAGGAATCCGATTGCGATGCAGCCGGTGATGTTGACGAGAAATGTGCCCCACGGGAAAGGTCCGTCCCACCGCGCGTTGACGACCTCCGACAGCCAATGGCGCGCCACGCTGCCGATCGCGCCCCCGAGGGCGATGAGGAGATAGATGATCATCCGAGGCCCGAGCGAAGGGAATGCCAGCGCGTTTGGCAAGGGGGTGAAGGAGCGCATCAGGTTTGAACAGAAGCCGCCGAAGGTAACGGAGAAGCTCTGCTCTGCGGATCGTTCGCGGCCCTTCACGAAACGAGCTTTGGGATCTCTGGAGCCCACGCCGTCAATGGCACGATGGTTTTGTGAGAACCAGAACCTCTTCGTTACCTTCGTTGGCTTCTGTTCAAAGGATTGAAGGATCGATCCACGGAGCAGGCGGGCCGCCTGCGCTACTTCGGACGAATCGAGCCTCGAAATTGATCCTGCGCGGGCCACAGTCCCGGGACGTGAACGCACTGCGGAAAATTTCCCTGATCCTCGCCGCGGCCCTTGCATTGGCGGGATCATCGCGCGGGGCGGTCGGGGAGGCGGCGCGCGTCATCCTGCTCGCCAATCGTGACGACCCGGACTCGCTCCGCATCGCGCGCCATTACGCCGAGGTCCGGCAGGTCCCGGTGGAAAATATCGTGGCGCTCAGCATGCCGACGACGGAGACAATTTCCTGGAGCGAGTTTGTCGCGACGATCTGGCAGCCGCTGCAGGACGAGCTAATCCGGCGCCAATGGATCGATGCGATCCAGATGGATCTCCGGGACGAAACCGGGCGAAGGAAGGTGGCGGTTTCGAGTCATCGCATTTCCTACCTGGTGACCTGCCGCGGGGTGCCACTGCGCATCCGGCACGATCCCGCGCTGTACCGGGCGACACCGCCGGTGACGGACAACGCCATCTTTCAGACGAACCAAAGCGCCGTCGATTCGGAGCTGTCGCTATTGGCGGCCACCGATCGATCGATCAATGGGTACCTGGCCAATCCACTTTTCCAGAACGACCGGCCGAATTCCTGGCAGCAGAATGAAGTGGTTCGCGTGAGCCGTCTCGACGGTCCGACGGCGGACGAGGCAAACGCCCTGGTCGACTACGCCATGGAAGCTGAGCGCGTCGGGTTGATTGGCCGCGCCTATGTCGACACCGGCGGCATCCAGCCCGAAGGCGATGAATGGCTGCACGCCGCGCTCGGCATGATCGGGGCCTTGGGTTTCGACACCGACGTCGAGGAAACGCGCGCGACCTTTGGTCCCGACGCGCGCTTCGATGCCCCCGCGCTTTATTTTGGCTGGTACACGCCGAACTTGAACGGGCCGATGGCGGCGCCGGGTTTTCATTTTCCGCCGGGGGCGATCGCGGTTCACATCCACAGCGACTCAGCCACGACGTTGCGGTCGGCCGAAAACGGCTGGGCCGGTCCGTTGGTGGCGCGGGGGGTGACGGCGACGGTGGGAAATGTCTTCGAACCCTATCTCCAGCTGCTCCATCGACCCCAGCTTCTGCTGCGCGCGCTGGCGAAAGGCGGGAGTTTTGGCGAAGCGGCGTACTTCGCCTTGCCGGCCCTGAGCTGGCAGTCGATCGCCATCGGCGATCCGCTCTACCGGCCGTTTGCGCGCTCGATCGAGGAGCAGTGGAACGGGCGCGCCCAGTTGCCGCCGGCCATGGCGGGGTATGTCACGCTGCGGCGCGTTCATCTTCTGGAGATCGACCAGCACGACGATGAAGCCGGGGCGATGCTCGATGATTCGCTGAAGGCCGACCCGAGTCTCATCCTTCAAGTCGCCGTGGCCGAGCGCCGGGTGCATGACCACGATTCGCCGGGCGCGCTGCGCACGTTGCGCTCAGTGCCGGCCCTGACGACATTTTTGCCGGGAGAATTGTCGGTCGCGCGGGAAGCCGCCGTCATTCTTGCGCGTTCGGGAAACCCGATGTCGGCCGTGAAAGTATACGTGAACCTGCTGCGCAGCCCGGAGCTGTCCGCGAGCATCCGCGCAACGTGGCTCAAGGAAGCGAGGGAATATGCGGGGACGATTCGTGACGCCAGCGCCGCGGCCGAACTGACCCGGGAATTGGCCGAGGCTTCCGCCGGGGCAAAAAAATAGCGCGGCCGTTGCGGGCCGCGCCATGCGAGAAGGGAGGAGTGTGCGTCAGACCTTGTCGACGATCCGATCGGCCAATCCGTAGGCGATGGCTTCCTGCGCGTTCAGATAGAAATCGCGATCCGTGTCCTGGTTGATCTTCGCGAGCGGCTGCCCGGAGGCATCCGCCAGGATCTGATTCAATTCCGCGCGGATTTTTTCCATTTCCTTCGCCTGGATGTTGATATCGGTCGCGGGACCGACCATGCGGCCGGAGATGAGGGGCTGATGGATCAGGACGCGGGAGTGCGGGTAGAGGAGGCGGCTACCCTTCGGCGCGCCGGAGAGGAGGATCGAACCCATCGACGCGGCCATGCCCGTGACCACGACCGTGATCGGGGAGGTGACGAGCTTCATCGTGTCGTACACCGCCATGCCGGCCGTGATCGAACCGCCGGGGGAATTGATGTAGAAGGTGATCGGCTTGCCGGGAGCGATCGACTCGAGGTAGAGAAGTTTCTCCGTGATGTCCTTGGCGGTTTCGTCCGTCACGGCGCCCCACAGGAAAATTTTACGCTGCTTGAGGAAATTCTTCTGGATGAGCATGGCCACCGGCGCGCGGTCCTGCTTCGTCGCCGGGGTTTCCTTTTCTTCCTCGTCATCATCGTCCTCGTCGGCGCGAGGGAGGGGGGCGGCGAGACCAGGCTGGAGGTTGTCGAAATGCATAGGGCGGAAACTTTGCGGGGCTTCGGTGGGTTGGCAAGTGGAAGCTCGATTTCGGTCGGAGCCGAGGGTGGAGCGACTTCTCCGCCCGGCGCTGTTCGGGGTCCGTTCGACCGGAGTGGCAAGCCGTCGGCTTGTAATTTCACCGTTCCACCTGAACAAATTTTCGCGCTGAAATAGACTTTCCGGCATCAGTATCCGGCTTCCGCAGTTCAAAAAAATGCTTCCCCTTCGAACGCTCTTGCCTCCACTCGGGAGCGAGCGCCATTTCTGAACCCGCATGAGCGTACAACGCATTCGCGGGCGAATCGTCGATGTCCTGAACCGCGAGGAATTCCTGGGCGAAATCGAGCTCGCAGGCGGCGTGATCCGGCGCATCACGCGCAACCCAAAAATCCGGGAAAGACGGCTCCTGATGCCGGGCTTGGTCGATGCCCACATCCACATTGAGAGCTCAATGCTCCCGCCCGCGGAGTTCGCGCGGCACGCGGTGGTGCATGGCACGGTGGCGACGGTGTCCGACCCGCACGAGATCGCGAACGTCCTCGGCGCCGCGGGAGTGAGGTACATGATCGCCGATGGGCGCCGCACGCCGTTCAAGTTCAACTTCGGCGCGCCGTCATGCGTGCCCGCGACGACGTTTGAAACGGCCGGGGCCAGGCTGGACGCGCCCGCGGTGGCGAAGCTGCTCGCATTGCCGGCGATCAAGTTCCTCGCGGAGGTCATGAATTTCCCGGGAGTGCTGAACCGCGACCCGGAGCTGCTCGCGATGATTGCCGCCGCGCAGCTGCGGGGGAAACCGGTCGACGGCCATGCCCCGGGGCTGCGCGGAGCGGCGGTTTCGCGCTACGCCGCGGCCGGGATTTCCACCGACCACGAGTGTTTCACGCTTGCGGAGGCGAAGGACAAGCTCGCTGCGGGCATGAAGATCCTGATCCGCGAGGGATCGGCGGCGCGGAATTTTGCCGCACTTGCGCCGCTGCTGAAAACCGAGGCGGCGCGCTGCATGTTTTGCTGCGACGACCTGCATCCGGATCTGCTGATGAAGCGGCACCTGGATGAGCATGTTCGCCGCGCGCTGAAACTTGGGTTCGACCGTTTCGATGTGATCGCCTGCGCGACGGTCAATCCCGTGCAGCATTACAAGCTGAAGGTCGGATTACTCCGCGTCGGCGATCCGGCGGACTTGATCGAGGTGGAGAGCTGGCGGAATTTCCACGTGCGACGCACCTGGTTGGGAGGCCGTTTGGTCGCGAACCGCGGCCGCGCCCTGTTGCCACGCCGGCACTCGCGGATCGTGAATAAATTCTGCGCGCAGCCCCGTGCGGCGGTTGATTTCGCGATGCCGGCCGGCGCGGGAAAGCTCAACGTGATCGAGGCACTCAACGGCCAGCTCATCACGCGGCACGTTCGCGTCCTCCCGAAATTGAAGGCGGAATTGGCGGTGGCGGATCCCACGCGGGATCTGCTCAAGATCGCGGTGGTCAACCGGTATGCGCCCCATGCACCTGTGGCCGTTGGGTTCGTGCGGGGCTTCGGGTTGAAGGCGGGTGCGCTGGCGTCGTCGGTCGCGCACGACTCGCATAACATCGTGGCGGTCGGCGCCGACGACGTTTCGCTGGCGGCGGCGGTGAACCTGGTGATCGCGCATCGCGGAGGAATTGGCGCGGTGGCGGGGAAAAGACGGCGCGTGCTGCCGCTGCCCATCGCGGGGCTGATGTCGGATGCGGACGGAAAAACCGTGGCGCGACGTTACACCGCGCTCGACGCGATGGCGAAGAAGCTGGGCTCGAAACTCGATGCGCCGTTCATGACGTTGTCGTTCATGGCGCTGCTGGTGATCCCCGACCTCAAGCTGAGCGACCGCGGGTTGTTCTCTGGGTCGCAATGGAAGTTTCTATGATCTCGCTGGCGCCTTCCGCGCCTTGTCGTCGACGGGAGTGACTCAGCGTGTTGGGGACTACGCGTTCCACCCGCGGCTGAAAAACTTGAGCACCATTCGGTCGGAAACCGAGGTTACGTGGCGTCGCTTCGGCGACCGGTGGAGTTTGCTGCGTCCTTCAGAGGCGGGTCGGAGACCACGCCCGACTTACTTCGCCGGAGGCTTGGTGTTCCAGACGGTGAGGGTGTCGGGCGAGCCTTGGGCGCGGACGCCGTTGTCGTTGAGAATATCTTCGGTCGCGGCCAAAGTGTCCTTCCGCGGGAGCACCGGCGTTTCACCGCCACGGTTGTCGAATTCGAAGACAATGAACTCGTCCTTCGAATCGCGCAGGACTTCGACGAGGTGGTTGAGGTTGCGGATCGGGATGCCGTTCACCGATTTCACGACCTGGGACATGGGATTCCCGTATCCCTTGGAAAGTTTGTGCGGGAAAAACGGCGAGGAAACGATCACGAGCTGTTCGCCTTCGAACGCCGGGCGGTCCGAGCGGCGGGTGACGAGCGGGCTGTGGATGAAACTCAGCATGTTCATCAGCCCCGCGTTGCCGGCGAAGGCGCCCGAGTACTGCATCGTGGCGCTGGAGAAAACCAAGGGGCCGAACACGAAATACGATGGGTAGGTGCCCTTCAGGTCGAGCATCAGCATCGGGCGATCGGTCGGTACCGGAAGCTGGATTTTGACCTCTTTGCCGGCGCGGATGACGGTCAGCGGGATTTTCCCGTTCGCCACGATTTTCTGGACGAGGTATTGGAAGCGCACGCGCAGGTTGCTGCCGAGCTTGATCATGCCCTGGTCATCCACCGGGGTGTCGCCGATCTTCGTGATCACGTCCCATTTCTTGAGCGGGTAATCCGCGTCGTCGCGAAACGGCTCGTGCACGACGATGCCCTGGGTGGTTTTGTCGAGCCGGAGAAAGGCGCGCAGCGCGTCGTTTTCCAGGGTCTGGAGATCGTCGAACATCGCGGGCTTGCCGTGGTAGGATCCCGTGGCGACATCGGCGAGGAACAGCTCAACCTCCTCGGTCGGGATGATGTACCCGATGTTGTCGGCGTTCCCCAGGTGACTGAACGTGACGCCGATCATCTTGTCGCCCACCAGCGCGGGGCCGCCGCTGTTGCCGGGGTTGATCGCCGCGTCGATCTGGATGCGAAGGCCCGCGACGGGAAAATTGTACGGCATGAACTCAATGCGCGAGATGATGCCCTTGGTGATCGAGAGGCTGTTGCCGCCGGTGGGAAAACCATACGCGAGGACGGAGTCCTTGATTTCCGGCAACGCGTTGGCGCGCGGGAGCGGGGGATGCGTTTCAAAAAACGTCTCGTCATCCAGCTTGAGCACCGCGAGGTCGATGCCGGGCGCGAAGGCGACGACGGTCGCGGAGAGCTTGTCGCCGGCCTGGTTGGCCTGGACTTGGACCTGGCTGGCGTAGAGGACGACGTGGGCGTTGGTGAGGATGCGGTTGCCCTCGATCACGATCCCCGTGCCGGTGGCTTCGCCGGGAGCTTGTTTGGTCCACGGCTTGGTCAGGTCGGGGTAACGCATCGTGGCGAAAACCTTGACGACGGAATTCTCGACGCGCGCGGTCTTGGGATCGTTCGGGTCCGCGACGGTGGAGGTGGCGGGCTTGGCCGGGGGCGCGGCTGGAACGGGCTGGGGCGTGACGGCGCCGGCCGGCGCATCACCGCGCAGCGCGGAGGGGAGGAACGAAGCGGCGGCCAGCAAGAGCAGCGCGGCCAGCGCACGGGTTGACGACGAAGGCATGGGTGTGAGCAAGGGGATGCGCAAGGCACGGTGATGGCCAGAATTTTCCATTCGCGCGGGGTGCGGGCGCGCCGAGGCATTCGCCATTGCGTCAGTGCGGCGTTCCCGGAGACTCGCGCGACTCCATCCTCAACCATTTCATGCTTAAGTTCGGAAACCCAGAGGCCGAAATCGACCGGTTCATCAAGCGCGTGCGGGCCCTCGTGGCAGCGACTCCGGGATGGCTGAAGGAAAAGTGGCGGCGGCGATCGGTGGCGCAATTGGACCAGGCGGTGAGCTACGTGGGGGCGGCGATCGGCATTGCGTGGTTTTTTGCGCTGCTGTTCACCCACTTCAAAGTGATCACGCAACCGGGTCCGCAGGAGTTCAACGAGCCCGCGATTTGGAACACCACGTGGTTGCTCGAGCATGGCCGCAATCCCTACACCATCGCCGAACTGCCCGGCTCGGCGTACTGTTTCACGCCGCTCTATAATTACGTGGTGCTGGCCTTCGCGCCGCTGTTTGGGATCGATTACCCCGGCCATCGGATGGTCGTCCTGATTTTCCTGCTCGGGGCGCTGTGGCTGATGCTGCGGGGAATGCAGCGGGCCGGGGCGAGCCTCGGGATCGCGATGCTTTCGGTCGTGTTCTATTATTGGATGAGCCTGGGCAATATTGAGATCACGGCGCGGCCGGACACCATGGCGCTTTTCTTTTTCCTGCTCGGCATCCTCGTTCCCTGGCAGCGCGGCTACACGTTGGGCTCATCGATCTTCGGCCTGCTCTGCATCGTCGTCGCGTTCAATGCGAAGTCCTACTTCATCCTGGGGGGCTGCGCGACGCTCCTGATCCATTTCATGGGGCGCGACAAGCGCGAGGCCTGCTGGCTCGGCCTCGGGTTTTTCGCGCTGATCGGGCTGACCTTCGCGGTCTCATGCTACCTTTTCCCTTACCTGTATATCGTGACGGTGATCGTGCAGCGCGGTGGGGCGGCGGTGAACGACCGCGACGACATTTCGCTGATGCACACGATCATGCTGTTCCAGCGAGGGTGGCCCTATTTCGTGCTGATGGGCGTGGGCCTGGCGGCGTGGTTGAGCCGGCGCTTCGGCGCGTGGCTCGAGCGGCGAAGGGTGGGGCAGCGCGCGCCGGCGTTCGCGGTGGGCGAGATGCGCTTCCTCGGGTTCGGGACGGTTTTCATTATTTTCCTTACGATCGTTTATTTCTACATGGGGCGAAACGGCGGGGCATATTTCACCTATCATCTCCACCTGTTGTTTCCGCTGATGTTCGTCCTGGGCTCTTACGGGATCCGCGGGCCGTGGATGCGCGTGATGGCGGGAATCGTGATGATCTTTTTCTTCCAAGCCTGGGTGGAGCTGCCCCAGGTCGCGGATTCCGCGCCGCCATACCGAAGGCTCGAACGGCTGATTTTCGACACGCACAGCGAAGTGTTGGGCATTGCGTCGACCACCGACATTTTTGCACGCGACAACCGGCCGGTCCTGCACGACGGCAACACGATGTTCATGGGCTTCGCGTTCGCGAACGACCGCGCGCTGCATGACGAAAAGGTGGGCGCGCTCTCGAAAAAGTTCGATGTGATGGAAGCCGACGTAAATGCGAAGGTCGCGGCGCGCGCCTACGGGCTCGTGCTGACGGAGTTTGACCAGCCGTATTTCTGCAGCCCGCAGTTGCTCCAGAAAAACTACGACAAGGTGGAGCAGATCGATTATTTCACGTACTTCGGCCACAGCCCGGTGCGCCTGTGGCGACCGAAGCCGAAGCTGCCCGAGACGCCCGCCGCGCCGTAAATGCCGTCAGGGGCGGCGAATTGGTTATCTGATCGAAACGAGAACCAGGGCGAATACGTGCGGCAAGCCGATGGACCGGACTGGAGAATGGTGGGAAAATTAGCAGGATTGTGGTTCTTCAATCCCCTCCTTCCATGCCTGAAGCCGTCGCCGTCGTCGCAGTGTTTTTCATCGCCGTCGTGATCTACGTCGCGATGTGGGTGAAGTCGCGCGATCCCGCGTTCCTCGACCCGCGCATGGAAGTCATCCGACTCGAACATCACTCCAAGTGGCTCGAGGAGCGCCTGGCCGTGGCGCGCGGAGAAAACTGGGGCGTGGAAATGAGCGCGCCGATCTCGGCGGAGCTGGCGGCCACGAAGGACGAACTGGCGCGGTTGAAGTAGGGCGCGGTTTCCGGCCTGTTTTTGGCGGGCGGCGCAGTGCCGGGACGCTTGAAGCCTCACCTTGGGAAAGGAGCGAAAGCGGCAGGATGCCTGCCGACATTCTGGGAGCGGCGCTGCTTAGAGTAGGCCGAGCTTCATCTTACCTTCCTCGCTGATCATCGACTGGTTCCAAGCCGGCTCCCATGTGATGCGGACGTCGGCGGCGCCGACACCGGGGACCATCAGGATTTTGGTCTTCGCGTCCTCGGCGATCGCCGGGCCCATGCCGCAGCCGGGCGCGGTGAGCGTCATGGCCACGTCGACTTTGAAACCGGCGGTTTCGTCAGTCGCGACGTCCATCGAATAAACCAAGCCCAAGTCCACGATATTAACCGGGATCTCGGGATCGAACACCTGGCGAAGCTGGCCCCAGATCGCTTCCGGGTCGGGCGCACCGCCCGAGAGGGTGGGCGCTTTCACGGTGTTGTCGGCCACGGCTTCGCCGAGGGCGTCGCCGTCCTTGCCCTCGATGCGGAAGAGGCCGAAGTCGGTCGAAACCGTGAAGGTGCCGCCGAGAGTCTGGGAAATCGTGATCCGCGTGCCGGCGGCGAGCGTCGTCTTATCGCCCGACGGGATCTGCGTGGCGATGACTTCGCGGGAAAGAATGCGGTCGGTGTTCATGACAGGTTCGGGGTGCCAGTCTCCGGCGCGATTTTAAACTTCGCCTTGATCAGGTCGCGAAACGCGTCGCGCAACGGCTCGCTGGCAAGCTTGCTCAGGACCTCCTCAAAAAAGCCGAAGGTGAGGAGTTCGCTGGCGTCCGCCTTGTTGATGCCACGGGTCTGGAGGTAAAATTCCTGCTCGGGATCAATGCGCGTCGACGTGGCGCCGTGCGTGCAGCGGACATCGTTGGCCTGGATTTCGAGGCCGGGCAGCGAGTTGGCCTCGGCGTCGTCGCTGAGCATGAGGTTGCGGTTGCTCTGGTAGGCATCCGTTTTCTGCGCGTCGGGATCGACGACGATCAAGCCCGAGAAAATGGTCTTCGCCTTGTCGGCGAGCGCATTCTTGTAGAGGAGGTTCGAGCTGGTGTGCGGCGCCTGGTGAATCTGCAGCGTGCGCTGGTCGAATTCCTGCGTGCCCTGCGCCACCGTCAACGCGAGCATCTCGCTGTGCGCGCCGGGCGCCTGGAGCTGGCTGTGGCTCTCGTGGCGGGATTGGCGCCCGCCGAGATGGAGATTGAGCGACTGCACGCGGGAATCGCGGCGAGCGATGGTGGAATTCGACTGGAACGAAAGCGTCCCACGCGACCAGGTTTGCGCGGCCACGTAGGTCAGCTGCGCGCCGTGGCCCACGTACAGATCATTTTGGCCACAGGCAAAATGGGTCCCCGTGTCGGCCGAACGGAAAAAGTCGATGATCGTGGCGCGCGAGTTCTCCTCGGCGACCACGAGCGTGTGCGGGAAAACCGCGCTGCCGTTGCCGTGCGCATAATGAAATACCGCCAGGGGCTCCTCGAGTTCGACTCCGCGCGGCAGGTAGATGAACGCACCGTCCGAGAGCAGCGCGGTGTGGAGCGCGGAAAACTTTTCCGAACCCTGCTTGGCCGGCTGGGCGAGCAGGTGGGCCTTGACGAGGTCGCCGTGCTTGAGGAGGGCGTTCTGGAGGGTTTCGACGATCACGCCGCGCTGGGTGAGCGCCGGGGAAATTGCCGCCTGGGAAACGAGGCGGTTGTTCGCAAACACCAGCTTGCCGGCCTTCGCAATCCCGAGGGGAACGTGGCCGAGCTCCCGGGCGCCGACCGCATCGGGCAGGTTGAAACCGTCGAGGGTGATGCCGGTGAGCGTGGCGAAGCGCCACGATTCGTCGGTGCGCTTCGGCAACGGGAGCGCCGCGAATTTCTGGTAAGCAGCCTGCTTCCGCTCCAGCCACCACGAGGGCAGGTGCGACATGGACGCGAGATGCGCGGCAAAGGCTTCAGCGGTGAAGCTGCCAATCGCGGGGAGAGTGGGACTGGAACTGACAACGGGCATGATGAAAGGTGCGACTTGTGAGCGGCGGTGGAAGAGGGCGGTTGGGTCAGCGGGGGATGTGACGATCGACGGGTTCGGCAAAACCGAAACTCGAAATCGACCCTCGTTTTTAACCGACGCTTCCTTCCATTTCCAAATCGATGAGGCGTTTCAGTTCGACGGAGTATTCCATCGGGAACTGGCTCGCGAGATCGTTGACGAAACCGTTGACGGAAAGGCTCATCGCCTGGCCTTCGGTCAAACCGCGCTGCTGCATGTAGAAAATCTGCTCTTCGCTGACTTTCGAGACGCTGGCCTCATGCTGGACGCTGTTGGCGTCGCCGCGAACCGTGATCGCGGGATAGGTGTCGGTCCGGCTGTTGGTGTTGATCAACAGGGCATCGCACTCGGTGTTGTTCTTGCAGCCCTTGAGATGCTTCGGGATGTGCACCACGCCGCGATAGGTGCTGCGGCCCTGGCCGACGGAAATGGATTTGGCGACGATGTTGGACGTCGTCTCGTCGGCGGCGTGGATCATCTTCGCGCCCGTGTCCTGATGCTGGCCATCGTTCGCGAGCGCGATCGAGATGACTTCGCCGCGGGCCTTGCGGCCCTTGAGGACGACGCCGGGATATTTCATCGTGAGCCGGCTGCCGATGTTGCAGTCGATCCATTTGATCTCGGCTTCCTCGTGCGCGACGCCGCGCTTGGTGACGAGGTTGAACACGTTGTTCGCCCAGTTCTGCACCGTGATGTATTGGATCTTGGCACCCTTCAGCGCGACGAGTTCGACCACGGCGGAGTGCAGTGTCGACGTCGAGAATTTCGGCGCGGTGCAGCCTTCCATGTAGGTGAGCTCGGCGCCCTCGTCGGCGATGATGAGCGTGCGCTCGAACTGCCCGAAGTTTTCGGCGTTGATCCGGAAATAGGCCTGGAGCGGGTGGGCGACCTTGACGCCTTTCGGGACGTAGATGAAGGAGCCGCCGGAGAACACGGCGCTGTTGAGCGCGGAAAACTTGTTGTCACCGGTCGGGATGACCTTGCCGAAGAACTTCCGGAAAATCTCCGGGTGCTCGCGAAGGGCCTCGGTGGAGTTGGCGAAAATCACGCCCTGCTTGGCGACGAGGTCCTTGATGTTCGAGTAAGCCGCTTCGGAATCGAACTGGGCCTCGACGCCGGCGAGGAACTTGCGCTCCTGCTCGGGAATGCCGAGGCGCTCGAAGGTCTTCTTGATGTCGTCCGGCACCTCGTCCCACGTGCGCTTCGGCTTTTGGCCGCTGGAAAGGTAGTAACGGATTTTGTCGAAATTGATGTTCTCGAGATCCTTCGTCGCCCAATGCGTCGGCATCGGCTTCGCGAAGAACTGCTTCAACGCGTTGAGGCGGAACTCGAGGATCCACGGCGCCTCTTTCTTGACGCTGCTGATGTAACGAACGGTGGCTTCGGACAGGCCGGTGCCTGCGTCGAATTCATAGTCCATCTTGTAGCTGAAATTGCCGGCGGCCTGGTCAATGCCTTGGACAGGATTGTCCAGCGTGTCGGCGATGGGCGCCGCGAGGGATTCGGTTTCGGTGAGTTCGGACATGGCCGGTGCGGTTACGGATTTCAGGCGGGGACGAGTTCGTTTTTGACCCAGTCGTAGCCCTTGGCTTCGAGTTCGAGGGCAAGGTCTTTGTCGCCGCTCTTCACGATGCGGCCATCCCACATGACGTGGACGTGGTCGGGCACGATGTAGCCGAGCAGGCGCTGGTAATGCGTGATCATGAGCACGCCGAGATTGGTGCTGCGGAGGGCGTTGACGCCGTCGGCAACGATGCGGAGCGCGTCGATGTCGAGGCCCGAGTCGGTTTCATCCATCATCGCGATCTTCGGCTCGAGCATGGCCATCTGGAGAATCTCGCAGCGTTTCTTTTCACCGCCGGAAAAACCGTCGTTGATCGCGCGGGAAGTGAATTTCCGATCCATCTTCAGCAGGTCCATCTTGGAATAGAGGCGCTTGTAGTAGGAGGAAGCATCGAGCTCCGCGCCCTCGCCCAAGCGGGCCTGGACGGCGGCGCGGATGAAGTTGGCGATCGAGACGCCCGGGATTTCACTCGGGTATTGGAACGCGAGGAACAGGCCGGCGCGGGCGCGTTCGTCGGGCTGCATCGCAAGGATCGACTTGCCGTCGAGGAGGACGTCACCGGACGTGATCGTGAAACTCGGGTGGCCGGCGACGGCTTTCGCGAGCGTGGACTTGCCGGTCCCGTTGGGCCCCATGATGGCGTGAACTTCACCGCTGCGGACGGTGAGGGTCAGGCCTTTGACGATTTTCTTTTCGCCGATGGAGACGTGGAGGTCTTTGATTTCGAGCTGGGACATGAGAAAAGAGTAGCGAGGAGTGAGTGGCTAGTAGCAGGCGTGACCTACTTGTTGGCCGCAGCCTTGGGCTCGGTGCTGGGGAGGGCTTTGCCGCGGAAGGTGATTTCGACGGACTTGGCGTCGTAGCCGGGAGGAAGAACCGCGCTGACCTTTTCGAGCAGGTCCGGCGGGAGGTCGATGTCGTGGGTCGAGCCGCTTTGCTCGTCGTGAAAATGGGCGTGGGGCCTCAGGTTCGGGCAGTAACGCGTGGGGCCGCGCTCGAAGTTGACGGCGCGAACGAGGTCGCACTGCACCAGCGTTTCGAGGCAGTTATAAACGGTGGCCAGTGAAATGGAGGGCATGTCGCTGCGCACTCGCGCATAAACCTCATCGGCAGTCGGATGGTCGCGTTTTTTCAACAGGACATCATAAATCACCTCGCGCTGCGGCGTGGAGCGAAGACCGCTGTGAGCGAGGCGTTGCGCGAGTGCGTCAGGGGTAGTGACTGAGGGGCGAGTCATGAGTGGGAAGGCCAAGCAATTAGAATGGTTCTAAGTAGCAAGTGATAATTAGAATTATTCTAAATGATGACACATTGCCATCCTCCGCAACAGCTTGCTTATGGGATGCAAGACCAGTGCCACGGTTCGTAAGCGATGCCGTGGCGGTTGCGGCGAGGGTAGGAAAGGAAAAAGGCGAAGTTTTGCGCGTGTTTCTTTAACCAGCGGAACTCGCAGGTGTGCTCGAAGCTGCGGGCGAGCGTGAGATTATTCGGCGAGCCAATATCGAGGGCGCGGCCGCTGTGGTGTTCGCTGTAACCGGGAGCGGCGACGAGTTGCAGGATCTCCGCGATGGTTTGGCCGGCCGCGAGCTTGGCGCGAATAATCTCCACCTGGCGCGCGGCGCTCCGGAAACCTGACAACGGCAGCAGGTCGACGCCGTCGTCGTCGGCGCACCTGCGCATTATTTTCCAGCGTTTGGCGGCTTCCGGAGTCAGTCGGAGAATCTGCCCGTCATCGGCGGCGCGGCCGATCGAAACCAGTGCACGGGTCTCGCGCTGCCAGCGCAGATGCCGGACTTCGCCATAGTTGGCGGGAATGCCGAGTTCATGGTGCAGCGCTCGAAGTTGGTTCCGCGTCAGGGCCGGCATTGCGCGACCTTCCCCGATTTGAAGAAGCCGGTCGAGGAGATCGCGTGCTCCGAGAATTCTTTTTCGTGGTCCTAGACAAAAGACCTCTAATCCGTAGGATTTTTCCACTGCGGTCACGTCGACCCTGATGTTCTTCAACCCAAAATCCTGGATTAATTGCAATGAGTTCCACCTACGTTCCCCTGATCAGTTCCGGCACCCCCGGCCCCCTCGGTGTCCTGCACCTGCCGCGTTTCTGGCAGAAAGCGTCCCTCGAGTCCGTCGGCAAGCTCGACAAGCGCTATCCCGGCTGCGGCAAAGGCTATGACCAAATGACCCTCGACGCTCTCGGCCTGAACCGCGACGCGACGATGAAATATATCAAGGACAGCAAACCCACCTATCCCCAGTTCGAAGCGTGGATCAAGAAGCAGCCCGGCGTGAAACTCGACAAGGCGTCCATCGAGAAACACAACGCGTCGGTTCGCGGCTATAACCACGACGACGAAACCCGCCAGGGCGTGCTCAAGAACAACGGCCTCGCTGACGACGGTTCGATCAAGGACGCTGTGCGCCTGAACGACCTCGACAGCTGGCAGGAATTCCACGCCGACGTCCTGAGCAAGTAAACAGCTCGCCAACTCAATCTTCGACGCCGCCCGCTGATGTGGGCGGCGTTTTTTTGCATGGGTTTCCACGGTGGAGCGATCTTGCCGCAAAGCGCGGGTTGGCTTCGCCTGCGTTTATATCCGGGCGGAGTCGCTCCCGTTCGACAGGCTCTGGGTCTATGACAACGCGTTGGGAGCAACGCGTTTCACCGTCGTAAAGCGCGTTGCGCCTTACGCTTCGTGCTCTGCGAGCCAGCGCTCGGCCTCGATCGCCGCTGCGCAACCCATCCCGGCGGCCGTGATCGCCTGGCGGTAAACGTGATCCGAGCAATCGCCGGCCACGTAAATCCCAGGAATGCTGGTCTGGACCTGCGAGCCCGCGACCGGCTTGAAATAGCCGCCCTCATCCACCTCCAGCGGAGGCGCGAACGGCCCCGTGTTGGGGATATGCCCGATGGCGACGAAGATACCCTTCACCGGGAGAACCGTTTCAACGTTCGTCTTCAGGTTGCGCACTTTCAGCCCGCTGACCGCGCCTTCCTTCACCCCCTGTACCTCGAGCGGAACGCTGTCCCAGACGGCTTGGATTTTTTCGTGCGAGATCGCGCGATCCGCCATGATCTTCGAAGCGCGCAGTGAATCGCGCCGGTGAACGAGGTAAACCTTGCTGGCAAAACGCGTGAGAAAAAGGGC
Source organism: Verrucomicrobiota bacterium (assembly GCA_028293545.1). Lineage (GTDB taxonomy): Bacteria > Verrucomicrobiota > Verrucomicrobiia > Opitutales > Opitutaceae > Opi-474. The sequence goes on from JAQGOP010000012.1 coordinate 40,751, forward strand.
CTCCTCCGCCGCACTGTCGCCCCCGCCAATCACGGCGACTTCCATCTTGCGGTAGAAAGCGCCATCGCAGGTGGCGCAGGTCGTCACGCCCTTGCCGCCGTAAAGTTCCTTCTCGCCCGGAATGCCCGTCATGCGCGGCGACGCGCCGGTGGCGATGATCACCGTCTTCGCGAGGATCGTGCGGTCGGCGACGACCAGCTTGCGCGGCATCGACGTGAAGTCGACCGAGGTGACGAGCGTCTGCTCAAAGCGGGTGCCAAAACGCGTCGCCTGCTCACGCATGTTCTGTGTGAGCTGGAAGCCGTCGACGCCGTGAGGGAAACCCGGGAAATTTTCGACCTCGCTGGTCGTCGTCAATTGTCCGCCCGGGAGCGGTCCCTCCAGCACGAGAGGATTCAAACTGGAGCGCGCCGCGTAGATCGCGGCCGTGAGGCCGGCGCAGCCAGTACCGATAATGACAACGTTTTCTACGGGTGAGGACATGGGTAAGGTCAGGTTCAATACGGAGACACGAAATGCGCCAAGCGCAAACAGGCCGGCCGCGTCAGCCACGGCCAATCGCGGATTTCGGATTGCGGATACCGGAAGGGGAATTCCAGCGCCGAGGTGGGAACCGAGTGAGTGCAATTCCCCGCAGCCTTATCGCGACTTCCTGGAGAGTGACTGTGTGACCAAATAAACGGTCGCGAGCAGGGCATTTCGGGCTCGTGGTTCGCGGTGTCAGAAAAACATTAACCAAATCACACGATGAATACATCCCTTCAAAACAACTCCCTCGCCCCCAAGGCGCGCATGCCGCTCAAGGAAGCGATCACGGCCGGCATGGTTTGGGGACTGGGCGCGGCCGTGATCGGCGGAAACATCAACCCGACCCTCGGTTTCGTCGCGGGCTTTGCCGGCATCCTGGTCGGCACGATCTCAAATCGTTGCGCTCCAGTTCGGTGATAAAGTTTTCCTTGTTTTCCGTGGCGCTCATCGCTGGTGCGATGGGCGTCCTCGTTTACGTGGTGATCGCCTGGAAAAAGAAAAAACGGCCGGTCGCCAGCGAAGCGGCGGCGGTCTTCCTGTGCTTTCCGGGTTTTTCCGGTGGCATCGAAGTTTTCATTCGCAGCCTCGAAGACTTGAAGGACTTCAAGAGCGGCGCGGAGCGGGCTTACTTTGCTTTGGCGGGAATACTCACGATCTGGGTGGCGATGGGTTCGCTCGTAGGCGTGTTTTCCAAGCTTCGCGAGTCGCGCCCCACCATCGATCCCGGAAATAATTCCGACGTTATTGCGGAGCCGCCTGGCTCTCGGTTATCGCAGACGCCCCCAGATCGACCGGCGGGTCGCCGGGCTTCAAGATCGCGGCGAAGAATCTATCGACGATAGCGGTGATGTCCGGCGCGACAAAGGCCGGGCCTGTGTGCCCGGCGCCGTGGATGACGTGCAGCCGGGCGTTGATGGAATTCTTCACGGCGGCGTCATACAGTATCCGGCTCTGCTCAAGCGGGACAATGGCGTCGTTGTCCCCGTGGATGATCAGGAAGGGCGGGGTTTCGACGTCGATGAACAACGATGGATTTGAATTATGCGCCGGGACCGGCAGCCGATGCGGATCGCCGCCGATCAGCTGGGCGATTTCCGCCGCCTGCGGTGATCCCGCCTTCTGCGAGTATTCATAGAGGCGGTTGAGATCGATGGGTCCAAAAAAATCCACCACGGCCTGCACCCGGCTGTGCTGCTCCATCGAACCGCCGCTCTCGAAGAGGCGCGTGGAATTCATCGCGCCCGTCAAGGCGGCGAGATGGCCGCCGGCGGAGATGCCGACCACGCCGATGTGGTCGCGATCGAGGTTGAGCCGCTCGGCGTTGCTGCGCAGCCAGCGCACGGAGCTTTTGACATCCTCGAGTTGCGCGGGAAATGCCGCCTCTCCCGTCAGGCGATAGTCGACGCAGGCGACGGCGTAACCCTGTGCGGCAAAGTGAAACGCGACCCGGCGCCCGTCGGCCTTGCTGCCTTTTTGCCAACCGCCGCCATGCAGGTAGATGATGACCGGGCGCGGTTGGGTGGTGCGGCCCATGGCGTAATAAAGGTCGAGCTTCTGGCTCGGATTTTGGTCGTAGGATAAATCCCGGCGAATCACGACTCCGGCTGGCGTGGGATCGTCGATGACCGTGCCCGCCGCGACGTCCTGCCCGAACGCGGCGCCCGTCATCATCGAAGCGCCGACACCCGCGCAAAGCGCGCGAAAAAGGGAAAGGGAAATCTTCACCAGGAGTAGCTGCGCTTGATCTTCAGCGGTTCATAGAGGTCTGGCGACAACTCTTGGATGAAGCGGCTGGGCGTGAGCATCATCCCGCCGGGTCCTGCCCGGGAGGCGATTTTCGGATAACTGAGGTAGAGCTCGTTGCGTGCGCGTGTGACGGCGACATAGAAGAGCCGGCGTTCTTCCTCCACGTCGCCGGCTTCGATCGAACGCCGCCCCGGAAATTGCCCGTCGGCGAGGCCAATGAGGAACACGACGTCATACTCCAGGCCCTTTGCCTGGTGAACCGTCGTGAGCTTGATCGCGTCGGCATCGGGATCGACCTGGCGATCGCTCGTCTCGGAATTGAGCAGCATGATCTGAGCAAGAAAGTCCTGCATTTCCAGGAAGCGGCTCGCGAAGCCCACGAGCGCCTTCAATTCCTCCAGGCGATCGACGTAGTCGGCATACGCGCCCTTGAGGTAATCGCCGTACCAGCCGTCAATCGCGGTTTCGACGGCCTCGCTGGGTTTCCCGCTGCTCATCACCTCGGATACCTGCTTGAGCGAGTCGCAGAAATTCTGCCAGTCGTCGCGCGCGTCCTTCGCGACCTTGCTCTTCACATCATCGCTCGGGAGGACATCGATAAAATTCTTCTGGAGCAGCCGCGCGTGGTCGACAGCGGCGTTGTAGATTTTCTGGGCGCCTTTTTCGCCGACCTTGGGCAGCAGCACGGCGACGCGCTGCCAGGCCAGGGTGTCGCCGGGATTGTAGACGAAGCGGAGCAGCGCCACGGCGTCGCGGATGTGCTGGCGTTCGAAAAACTTCACGCCGCTCGTGATGTGATAGGGAATCCCGGCCCGCGACAAAGCCAGCTGGACTTCCAGCGCGAGGAAATGCGAGCGGTAGAGCACCGCGATCTCGTTCATCGAAACCCCATCGTCCTCCACCAGGGATCGCACGCGTTTGAGGATGAATTCGGCCTGCTCGCGGTCGTCCATCGCCTGGACGACATAGGGTTTCTGGGAATGGCCGCGCGCGGCGCGAAGCTCCTTGTCAAAATGGCGACCCTTCGGCTGCGCTTGGAGGACGCCGTTCGCGAGATTGAGGATTTCGGGCGTCGAACGGTAGTTGGTTTCGATGCGGTGGATCACCGTCCCGGGGTGGCGATCCGGGAACGTCATGATGTTTTCAAAATCCGCCCCGCGCCACGAGTAGATGCACTGCGCGTCGTCGCCCACGGCCATCACGCGGTGATGGGCGGACAGGCGATCGACGATCTGGGCCTGGATGGTGTTCGTATCTTGGTATTCGTCGACCATCACGTGCCGAAACCGATGCGTAAAATAGTCCGCGACCTCCGGGACCTTGACCAGGAGGTCGAGCCACAGCTCGAGGAGGTCATCGTAGTCGACGACATTCTGCGTCCGTTTCCTGGCGCGATAGGCTTCGGCGAACGCCGGGAAGCGATGGCTGATTTCCTGGTACTGGGGGAAGCTCTCGGTGACGGTTTGCTCCAGCGAAAGCTGCGTATTGCGTGCGAGGGAGATGACGCTGAACAGCGGGCCGGGGCGCGGGTTGGTCTTGTTCTTGAAGAAGGTCTTGTCGTCGTGCTCCACGGTCTGCTTCAGCAGCGATTCCGATTCGTCGGCATCGAGGATCGTGAAATTGCGCGGCAGCCCGAGCGATTCGCCGAACATCCGGAGGGCGCGATGGCCCAGGGAGTGGAACGTTCCGCCCCAGAATCGCTGGGGCTCGATGCCCGTGAGGTCGTGCACACGGTGCAGCATTTCCTTCGCGGCCTTGTTGGTGAAGGTGAGCAGCAGGATTTCGCCGGGTTTCACGCCTTGGGAGAGCAGGTAGGCGACGCGAAAGGTGAGGGTGCGGGTTTTCCCCGAACCGGCTCCCGCCAAGACCAGCAAGGGGCCGGCCGGCGCGGTGACGGCGGCGAATTGCTCGTCGTTGAGCAGCGCGCGAAAATCGATCGGCGGAATGCCGTCGGGCGGCCGGGGAGCATCGAGTGAAACTTCCATTCGTGAACCAAACTCACGCAAAGAGCCGAAGAGGCAAAGAAGAATTGAGGGACGTGGCTGCTAAATGGCTGGCGCCAAACCGTCGCGGAGTTGGCCACGGAAAAGTGCAGGTTTAGTGGTTGATCCCCCGAGGGATTTTGCTGGTGGAGCGAACTCCCTAATAAACTACCGACTCGCGCGTCGATCTGGGAACGTTTCCAATCCTGATCATGAAAAGCCTCCTGAGTTTTCTGCTGCTGTGCGCCGCCGCCTCCCTCGCTTCGGCGGAATCGGCCCTCACGATTTATAACCAGAATTTCGCGGTCGTGCGTGAGCGCGTGCCGCTCGACCTCCAGGCCGGGCTCAACACGGTGACCTGCTCCGGCGTGACTGTGCAGGCCGAGCCCGACTCGGTGGTGTTGCGCGACCCGACCGGCCGGGTCGCACTGCGAGTCCTCGAACAGAATTACCGGTCCGATACCGTTTCGCAGGGACTGCTGCTCTCGATCTATGAGGGCAAGGTCATCAATTTCCTCACGCACGATCGGGAGGGCAAGGAGTCCATCGTCGCGGGCAAGGTCATTCGCAGCGGGTATCTCCCGAACCAGGTCGGGGTTCCGGGTTACCTGCGCCAGCAGGCGATGCAGGCGGGCGACAACCAGCCGATCATCGAGGTCAACGGGCAATTGCGCTTCAGCCTGCCGGGCGAGCCGATCTTTCCGTCGCTCACCGATGACAGCATCCTCAAGCCGCTCCTGGTTTGGCAGATCGAAACGACCGTCCCGGCAAAATTCGACGCCGAGCTTAGCTACGTCACGGGCGGCATGCGTTGGGAGGCATCGTACAATCTGGTCGCGCCGGAAAAAGGCGACACCCTCGACATCATCGGTTGGGTGACGATCGACAATCAAAGCGGCAAGGCCTTCGAAAATGCGGTCGTCAAACTGATGGCCGGTGACGTGAACAAGCTGGCGCCGGCCGGGATGGCTGACAATGGCGCCGCGTACGGCGAAATGCGAAAAGCCCTCGTGGGTTCGCTTGGCCAGGTCACGGAAAAGGCCTTTGACGAACTTCATCTTTATTCCCTGCCGCGGCCAGTGACACTGCACGACCGCGAGACGAAACAGGTGGAATTTATCCGCGTCACCGGCGTGAAAGCCCGGACCTTGTACGTCTACGACGGCGCGGCGATCGGGCCGCAGTTCCGGAATTGGAATGCCGAATCCATCCGCGGAAATCGCGATTATGGCACGCAGTCGAACCCGAAGGTGTCGGTCATGCGGGAATTCGAGAACAGCGAGAAAAACGGCCTCGGCCAGCCGTTGCCAAAAGGCCGCACCCGTTTCTACCGGCGCGACGATGCGGACGGGCGCCTGGAATTTACCGGCGAAAACTTGCTCGACCACACGCCGCGCAACGAAACGGTGCGCCTCTACACGGGCGACGCCTTCGACCTCGTGGGTGAGCGCAAGCGCACGGACTATGCGCTCAGCAACCGCAACGACGCGGCGGACGAGACGTTTGAAATCCGCCTCCGCAACCGGAAGACGGAGCCCGTGGAAGTTCGCGTGGTGGAATCGCTGTACCGCTGGACAAATTGGGAAATCGTCGAGAAGTCACACGAGTTCACCAAAACCAATTCGCAGAAAATCGAGTTTCGGGTGAACGTCCCCGCTGACGGCGAGACGGTGGTGAAGTACAAAGTTCACTACAACTGGCAGTGAGGCATGCCGGCGCTCAGCGCCTGTCTCCGACCCGCTTCGTCGCAAGTTTCAATCGCTGCGACGCAGGTTTGTGGGAGGATCCGAATGAGCCGGCGAAGACGTGGTGCTCCGCCGGTTCGACTCCGCTGGCGTTATAGCAGCACCAAGTCATTCCGGTGAATGACTTCAAGGCGCCTTCGCGACGGATAAAGTTCGGCGACCGCGTCGCCCTTTTTCCCCGCCAGCGAAGGAATTTCCTCGCTGCCAAAGGCGACTTTGCCGCGCGCGAAGGCGATGCCATCGGGGCCGGCGAGGTTGACGATATCGCCCGCCGCGAATTCACCGCGCGCACCGGTGACGCCCACCGCGAGCAGGCTCCGGCCTTGTTCGCGCAGCACGGGGACGGCATTCGCGTTCACCAGCAGCGTTCCCGCGGGACGCTGGAAATAAGCGAGCCAGTGCTTTCTCGCCTCGAGGGGCAGGCCGCTGGGGACGAAAAACGTGCCGGGCCCGCGGCCGCAGAGGAGCTTGGCGATGATCTCGGGCTCGGCGCCGCTGGCGATGAACACGCCGCAGCCCGACTTCGTGGCGAGTTTCGCGGCGGCGATCTTGCTGATCATCCCGCCCGTAGCGGTTTCGCTGGTGGTGCCGCCGGCCATCGACTCGATTTCCGGCGTGATCCGCTCGACGACGGGCACGATGTTTCCGCTGCCCTTGAAATCGATCAGGCCGGGGGCCGTGGAAAGGATGATGAGGTATTGCGCGCCGGTGAGGCTCGCGACCATCGCGGACAGCGTGTCGTTGTCCCCGAATTTCAGCATCGCGTGGATTTCAGCGGCGCTGACGGTGTCGTTTTCATTGATGATCGGGATCGTGCCGTACCCGATCAGCTGGCGCAGGGTTTCCTGGACGCTGAGGTAGCGCGACCGGATGCGAAGGTCGTCGTGCGTGAGGAGCACCTGGGCGACGGTCAGGCGGTGGGGGGCGAAACCCTCCTGCCAGGTCTGCATCAGCAGCGATTGCCCGACTGCGGCGCATGCCTGTTTTTTTGAAATGTCCTTCGGCTTCTTTGCGAGGCGGAGGCGGCCCATGCCCAGGCCCACGGCGCCGGACGAAACGACGATGACCTCGGTGCCGCGGGCGCGGAGTGCGGCGATCTCGGAGCACACCGCGGCGATCCTCTCCGCATTCAATTCGCCGATGCCGGAAGTCAGCACGCCCGTGCCGAGTTTCACCACGACGCGTTTCGGCGTGGGATTATGGCCGGAGGATTTCAAGGGCGGGCCGCGGTGTTCCGCTTGGAAAATGGGGTGGGGCAGCGGCCGGCACAGGCCGGCGCGCAACAGGCTCAGACGGCGAGCAGGTCCTTCTCCTTGTGCGCCAGGTGATCGCCGATGTCCTTGATCGCCTTGTCGGTGGCCGTCTGCACGTCCTTCTCGAGCCGTTTCGAGTCGTCCTCGGGCAGCTTCGCCTTCTTCAAAACTTCCAGCGAATCACGGCGCACGTTGCGCACGTGCACGCGTCCTTCCTCCGCGATCCGGTGCGCGGTCTTGACGAATTCCTGGCGGCGCTCGCGACTCATTTCCGGAAGGGGAATGCGGATCAGTTTGCCGTCGACGATCGGATTGAAACCGAGGTTGGCCTCCTGGATGCCCTTGGCGATTGCCTTGGCGAGGGTGGCATCCCACGGCTGGATCTGGATCATGCGCGCGTCGGGGGTGCTGATCGCGGCGCACTCCTTGAGCCGCATCGTCGAGCCATAGGCTTCGACCAGGACGCCCTCGACCATCGCGGGCGTGGCCTTGCCGGTGTGGATCGCGCTGAACTCGTGCAGCGTGTAATCAACGGCCTTCTTCATCTTGGCGGTGGCGTCGGTCAGGATCGGGTGGGACATTTTTTTGAATTTCGGATTTCGGATTGCGGGTGGCGGATTGCCGGGACAACGCAGGCGGACACGGAGCGCGTAAACCGGTTCTGGGTTTTCGTATTTTTACCGGCGCTTATTATTTCGGCGAAACCTCGAGTTTCCTGCGAATTTCGGGGTTTGGCCTTCGGGCTTCTTGCCCTCGTCAGTTCTTGACGAGCGTCCCGATCTTTTCGCCGAGGACGGCGCGACGGATGGCATGTTCGTCGTTCAAGTTGAACACCAGGATCGGGACATTGTTGTCGAGGCAGAGGGAAAAAGCGGTCGAGTCCATCACGTTCAGGCGCTGCTTAAGGGCATCGATGAACGACAGTTCCTCGTACTTTACGGCGTCGGGGTATTTCTTCGGGTCCTTGTTATAGATGCCGTCCACCTTGGTCGCCTTCATGATAATGTCGGCGTGCATCTCGGAGGCGCGCAGCGCGGCGGTGGTGTCGGTGGAGAAATAGGGGTTGCCGGTGCCGGCGACGAAGATGACGACCCGGGTTTTTTCCAGGTGGCGCATCGCGCGGCGCAGGATGAAGGGCTCGGCGATCTGGTTCATCGGGATGGCGCTCTGGACACGCGTGGTGACGCCCATTTTTTCGAGGCAGTCCATCAACGCGAGGCCGTTGATCACCGTCGCAAGCATGCCCATGTAATCGCCGGTGGTGCGGTCGACCCCCCGCTTTTCGCCGTTGAGTCCGCGGAAAATGTTGCCGCCGCCGATCACGATGCAGACCTGGACGCCCATTTCGTGGATTTCCTTCACCTGCAGGCCGATTTTTTCGAGCGTGGCGGCGTCAATGGGGTCCCCGTTCGTGCCACCGCGGAGGACTTCCCCGCTAAGCTTGAGAACGATGCGCTTGTATTTAACCCGGGTTGCGGCGGGCTTGGAGGCGTGCATGACGATGAGGAAACGGGACGGTAAAATCCACGTCAACCTTCGGTTATGAGGTCCCAGGTTTTTTAACCACGACAAGCGCAGGGTCTGCGAGAAGAGGTTCAGCTTCGCGCTGCCGATCGTGCCCTTGACGATTTGGGATTGGAATCCCTCGAAGCAGCGATCGTTTAGGGCACGAGCGATTCTGCCGACTGAAACCTCTTCGTTATCTTCGTTGCCTTCGGTTCAAATCTTCCGGTTCGGGGCTCTCTCCCGGAGCAGGCGGGCCGCCTGCGCTACTTCAAAGGCTGCGCAGGCAATCGGCGGGCTTGATCCGCTGGAGGCGGAACAAGCTGGGAACGCACGCCAGGAACGAAACCACCAGGATGCCCGCGGCGACGCACCCGAACGTGATCGGGTCGCGCGGCTGGACGCCGTACAGCATGCTTTGCAGCGCGCGCATCGCGCCGGTGGCGGCCACCGCGCCGACCCCAACGCCGACCGCAGCCGTGAGGAGGTGTCCCCGGGCGAACCGGACCCAGAGCCGGAACGGCTCGATGCCGAGCGCGAGGCGAATGCCGAATTCCCGGTTGCGCTGCAGGATTTGCGCGACCGTGATGCTATAGACCCCGACACCACAGAGCAGCACCGCCGCCAGGGCATAAATCGCGGTGAGGTTGGTCGTCAGCCGCACGAAGCCGAGCTGCATGTCGATCTGGTGTTTGATCGAATCGGGAAAATACGGGACCACCCGCGGATCCACCGACCAGACCGCATCCGTGATTTCCTTCGTCGACGGCAGTGCGGCCTGTCCACCGGCCATCAGGAAAAGCGTGGCGGGCGTCCAGCCGCGGAACGGCAGCATGATCAGGTCGTTATTCGCCATCTGCGGATTCGCTGCCTGGAAATCGCGCACCACGCCTCGCACGACGGCGCGGATCGCGGGCTCTTTCGGCTCCATCCATGGCCAGCGGGTATAGAGCGCTTGGCCGATGGCGTCGCGGCCCGGCCAGAGGCGGGCGGCGAGCGAGGCATTGACGACGATCCAAGCGGGATCGTTCTGCTTGATCTCGGCGGGAAACGTGGAGCCGGCGACGAACGGCACGCCCAGCGCATCGAATACGCCCTCGGAGGCTTCCGATGTCACGGCCAAGCCGTCTTCGCGTCCCGCCAGCAGGGTGGCGGGATCGATGGCGTAACGCGTGCGTGCGGGCACCGGGTAACCCGGCGGGCTGTCGATGATCGCCACGCCGCGCATGCCGGACAGGCGCGAAACCGCGGCGACGACCTTCCTGAATACCACGAGGCGTTCCGGCTGCGTGGGAAAGTCGGTCTTCGGCATGTTGAGCTTTCCCAGGAAAACCTTCGAAGCGTCGTATCCCCAGCGCTCTTCGCCCAGCTGACGGTTCGACTGCATCAGGAGTCCCGCCGCGATCCCGAGGATCGTGAGCAGCGCGAGTTGCCCAATCAGCAGGGAGCGGCGCCACAATCCGCGACCCGTGCCGCGGCTTGTGCCGGCGCCGTCACGAATCACTTTTTCCGGGTTCGCCATGAACAGGTAGCTGGCCGGGACGAGGATCGCGACGCCGGCGGAGAGCACGGCGAGCCCTGCGGCCATCGCGACGTGGTGCCAGCCAAAATCGAAATGCAGCCAGTACGGCGCGAGCATCAGCACGAAGGACTGGTGCACAAACGGCGCGGCCACGACGAGGACAGCGAGCCCGATCACGGCCGCGAACGCGGCGAGGATGAGCACCTGGAAACAGAGCCCGCGAATCGCCGCCGAACGCGGGAGGCCGAGCGCGAGCGATGCCGCCAATTCGGCGGTGCGGCCGAAGAAATCGATCATCACGAGGTTCGCGGCGTTCGCGCAGCTCACCAGGACGAACACCAGCGAAAGCGCCATGAGCACGAGCGCACTCGCGCGCATGTCCGAGTTGAGGTAATACTCGCGCGCGGGGATGATCACGGGACGGAGGTTGTATTTCGCCGCGTTCGTGGCCGGGCCGCGATGGGCCATGATCAGGCGCAGGTCCTCGGTCGCGCGCGCGATCGAGGTGCCCGGCTTGAGCCGCACCAAGCCGTCCAGCGTGTTGTCGTCGGGCTGGCCGGAATTCCACACATCGAACCCGAGCGGGAGCCAGACGTCCTGGCTGTTGGGAAACCGAAACGACGCCGGCATCACGCCGACGACGGTCGCGCCGTAGCCATCCACGCGCAGCGTGCGCCCGATGATGCCGGGATCGCCGGCGAAATTACGCTCCCACACCTGCTGGCTCAGGATGATCACGGGCGGGCAGCGAAACTTGTCCTCCTCCGCGGTGAACATGCGCCCGAGCAGTGGTTGCGCGCCCAGCATCCGCATCGCATCCGATGACAACAGGGCGCCGAGGTACCGGCGCGCGGAATCCTTGGTCGCGATGAAAACCGACCGATAAATCGAGATCGGCGCCATGTCGCTGAACACTGTTTGGCTCTCGCGCCAGATCCTCAGGTCCTCGTGCGTGAGCATGACGGGCTTCGCGCCGGGCGTGTTCGCGATGAGGTTCACGATGGCGAGGTTTCCCGCCGGGTCGAATTCCGGCTGGCGCACGAACATCGTGTGGAAAATCGACCAGCTGAGCAGCGACAGTGCGATCGAGATCGTGAACGTCACCAGCATCAGGCCCGACTGCGTTTTGCGCCGCCACAACCGCCGCAGCGCGAGCACGAATTCGTAGGTGAGGAGGTTCATGATTGGCGGCTGGAGTGGGGAAGGGAGGGAGGGACAAGCCCGGTCTTTTTCTTACGGCACATCCGCGCCCGTCCGCGGAATTTTTTCCCCCGCTTCACAAGCTGCGCAGGCAGTCGGCGGGATTGATGCGCTGCAGGCGGAACCGGCTCGGGATGCAGGCGACGGCGGAGACGAGGAGGATGACCAGCGCGCCGCAGGTAAAAGTCGCGGGGTCGCGCGCATTCACCCCGAAGAGCAGCGACTGCAGGACGTGAACCACGCCCGTGGCCGCCGCGAGCCCGATGACCACGCCGCCCGCCGCCGTGAGCAGATGCCCGCGCGCGAATCGCACCCAGAGCCGCTCGGGCTCGATGCCGAGCGCCATGCGGATGCCGAACTCGCGGTTGCGCTGGAGGATTTGGGAAACCGTGATGCTGTACACGCCCACCGCGCACAGCAGCACCGCGGCCAGCGCGTACACGCTCGTGAGCATCGTCGTCAGGCGCATGTTGCCGAGCTCGGTGTCGATCACGTGCTGCATCGAGTTGGAAAAATAGATTGCGATCCGCGGGTCGACCCGCCGCGCGGCGCCTCGCACCTGCTCGTCCGTGGGCAGCGTGGCCGCACCGCTCGCATAGAGGAACGAAGCGGTCCACATGCCGCCGCCGAGCGACATGTAGATGGCGTCGTTGACTTCCGCCTTGGGACCCGCGGCTTGGAAATCGCGGACGACCCCGCTCACGGTCAATCGATCCGGCGGGCGTTTGCTGTCCTGCCCGCGCGCGAAAAATTCCCGGCCCTGCGCAGGTTGCCCCGGCCAAAGGCGCTCGGCGAGGTGATGGGTGATGATCGCATGCAGCGGCGCGGCTTTTGCGGGCAGCGCCGTGGCACCGGGCGCGGGGGCGGGCGTCGCCGGAGCGACTTTTTCAACGCGCGGGAAGGTTTCGCCTTCGAGGAACGTCACGCCGAAGACGGTGAAGAAACTCGGGGTGACGGCGGAATAAACCGCGCTCCCTTGCGAACGCCCGTCGGCCAAACCGTCGACACTCGTCGCGTACCAGACGTTTGGCTTCGAACTGAAACCGATCGGGGTCGTCATGATCGCCGCGCCGGTGATCCCGGGCAGGCGCTCGATTTCGTCAAGCAGGCGCATATGCGTCGCGAGCCGCATTTGGGGCGTGGGAAAATCGGTGTCCTTCATCGCCGTCTTGCACGCGAAGATCTTGTGCGCGTCGTAACCCCAGTGCTCCTCGCTGACGTTGCGGCTGGAACGCAGGAGCAGGCCCGCCGAGACCGCGAGCACGGTAAGCAGCGCGATTTGTCCCGCCATCAGCGCGCGCCGCCCGAAGCCCCGACCGGTCGTGCGGTTGCCCCCGGCGCCGTCGCGGATGATGCGTTCCGGGCTTAACAGGAACAGGTATCGAGGGGAGCGACGATCGCGACGCCCGCGGCCGTCGCAGCCAGTGCGGCCGCCATCGCGAGGTGGTGCCATTCAAGCGAGAACAGGAGCCAGTACGGCGTGGTGATGCGCACCATCGCGCCGTGCACCAGGGGTGCGACCAGGAGGAGGAAAATGGTGCTGAGGACGGCGGCGGTGGCGGCCACGATCGCGACTTGGAAACAGAGGGCCCGGACGGCGGCGCCGCGCGGGATGCCGAGGGCAAGCGACGACGCGATTTCGTTGGTACGACCGAGGAAGTCGATCATGACCAGGTTCGCGGCATTCGCGCAGCTCACGAGGACGAACACCAGCGCCAGGACAAACAGCACGAGCGCGCTCCGGTTCATGTCGGAGAGGATATAGTAATCCCGAAACGGTGTGACGCTGGGCCGCAGGTCGAACCGTGCCGCCATCGTTTCCTTGCCCCGCCGTTCCGTGATCAGGCGCAGGTCCTCGACGGCGCGCGCCGGGGTGAGGCCAGGCTTCAGCCGGACGAGGACGTCGTGGATGTTAAACTGCGGGGACTTCTCGAACGGGATAAAGCCGAGCGGCTGGAGAATGTCCTGGTCGTTGGGGAAGCGAAAATCGGCCGGCATCACGCCGATCACCGCGGCGGGAACCCCATCGAGCTTGATCATGCGCCCAAGGATGTTCGGGTCGGCCGCGAAGCGATTCCGCCACGTGCGCTCGCTCAGGAGCACGACGGGGGTGGTGCCCATCTTGTCCTCATCGGCGGTAAAAAGCCGGCCCAGCAACGGGCGGGCATTGACCATCCGCAGCGCCGCCGCCGAGACGTTCGCGCTGAGCAGGCGCTCCTGGCCGGCCTCGGTGGTCACGAAGACCGATTCATAGAGGCGGACGATGCCGAAGTCCGAAAAGACCACCTGCTGTTTTTGCCACGCCTCGATGTCCTCGCGGGACGACGACACCAGCTGGTCCTTCGCCATGCCGCCGGTCTGCGTGACCCGATAGAGCTTCCCGCCCGGGTCAAATGCCGGGTTCTTCAGGAACATGGTGTGGAAGAGCGACCAGCTCAAAAGCGACAGCGCGATCGACACCGTAAAGGTCGCGAGCATCAACCCCGACTGGACCCGGCGGCGCCACAGGCGGCGCAGGGTGAGCATGAGTTCGTAACCAAGGATTCGCATGCGCGGGGGTGGGTGGATAGAAGCGGTCACCCGCACCGGCGCACGCAAATAATGACGGGAGAGCGATTTAGCGGAACAAGGTAAATTAGGCTCGCGGTGTTACATTTTAACATTCACGTGTGAGAAATAAACCCCGCCGTCCCCACCATGGTTTCACGGTTTGTCACCCTTCGCCGATCCACATGAACCCGACCGAGCGCCGGCAGTTTATCCAGGAACGGGTGGAGCAGGCCGGCACGTGCTCCTACGACGAGCTGGCCGCGGCGCTGGAGGTTTCGTCGATGACCATTCGCCGCGACATGGAGGACCTGGTCCGCCAGGGCCGCGTGATCAGGACGGTCGGCGGCGTCCAGCGGGCGCATGCGCCCTCTTATTTGTACGAGACGGCGCTGCATTCCCGCGTGGGCGTGCATCGCGAAGCCAAGCGCGCGATCGCGCGCCGCGCCCTCGAGCTCATTGCGGGCCGTGCGACCGTTTTCCTCGACGGCAGCACCACTTGCCTGGAACTCGCGCGCCTGATCGCCGAGGAGAAAAAGGGCCTCACGATTGTCACCAACTCAGTGCTGGCGTGCATGGAACTCGGCAAGAACGGCGACAACTCCATCTCCGGGATCGGGGGCCATTACGACGCCAACAGCCTCTGCTACGTCGGCCCGCAGGCGGAGGACTGGGCGAAGACGCTGTTCGTGGACGTTGCCTTCGTGAGCACCAAGGGATTTTTGCCGGGCAAAGGGACGTTCGAATCCTCGCTCCCCAATTTCCGCATCAAGCAGATCATCGCGCGCCAGTGCGTGGAACTCGTGCTGCTCGTGGATCATTCGAAATTCGGCCAGCGCGCGTTGAGCAAGGTGCTCGACGTCGACCAGATCCACGCGATCGTGACCGACCAGGCGCCGCGCCGGGCGGACCTTGCCCTCCTCGAAAAAGCGCGGTGCGCCGTCCATGTCGCCGAGGGAAAAGCCGTCCATGCCACTTGAAACAATCAAGGACCTGATGGGCCGCGCCCGCGCCGGACGCTATGCGCTCGGGTATTTCGAGAGCTGGAATCTTGAATCGCTGCAGGGTGTCATCGATGCGGCGGAGCAAACGCGCTCGCCGATCATCATCGGGTTCAACGGTGATTTTCTCAGCCGAACGGAGCGGCGCGCGACGGAGCGGCTCGAGTGGTACGCAGCGCTCGGCCGGGCTGCGGCCCAGTCGGCCGCGGTGCCATGCAGCTTGATTTTCAACGAATGTCCGGACGACGCGTGGGTCCGGCAGGCGGCCGACGTCGGTTTCAACCTCATCATGCCCGCGGATCCCGCCGCGCCCTATGAAGACTACGTTCAACGCGTGCGGGCGATCACCCAGCACGCGCACGCGCTGGGGGTGGCGGTGGAGGGCGAACTCGGCGAGCTGCCCTCCGGCTCGGACGGCGGCGCGGCCCACGGCGGAGCAATGACGGATCCGGAATTGGCCGCGAAATTCGTGGCCGCGACGAACATCGACCTCCTGGCGGTCAGCGTGGGGAATGTGCACATCAAGCTGAGTGGCGCGCAGGGACTCGACTTGGAACGCCTCGAGCAGATCCATCGCCGGGTCGATTGTCCCCTGGTTTTGCACGGCGGCACGGGCATCGAAACGGCGTCGTTAAAACAGGCCATCGGCCTTGGCGTGGCCAAGGTCAACTACGGCACCTACCTGAAGCAGCGTTACCTCCGCGCCATCCGCGCGGCGCTCGGCACGGACGAAAAAAATCCCCACGAACTGCTCGGCATCGGTGGGCCTGCCGACGTGATGGTCACGGGCCGGCACGCGGTGCGCGACGCCGTCCTCGAGCGCATCGAGATCCTCGGCTGCTGTGGCCAGGCCTGAGGACAAACACCTCCCACCATGGAAATCGAATTCAAGATGCCCGACCTGGCGACGACCGACTCCGAGATCAAAGTGATCCGATGGCTCGTCGCTCCCGGCGAAGCGATCAAACGCGGGCAGGCCTTGCTTGAAGTCGAAACCGACAAGGCGATGATGGAAGTGGAATCGATCGCCACCGGCACGTTGAAGGCGGCAAGCGTGAAAGTTGGCGACGGCATCGTGGCGGGCCAGCTTATCGCGGTGATCGAAAGTGACGCGATCGCCGCCAAACCCGCGACACCCCCGGCACCGGCCGCGCCCGGTCCCGCCTCGGCGCCGACCCACCTACCCGCGGGCGGAATGTTCGCTAAAAATCGGGCGGCGAGCGCGAAGGCGGCCGTGGAATCCGGGCCCGCCAAGCTCGCGCTGACGGCGACGCAGCGCACCGTCGGGCGCCGGCTGCAGGAGAGCAAACAGAACGCCCCGCATTTTTACCTGCAGGCGTCGGCGAATGCCGAGCCGATGCTGCGCGCCCGCACGGCCGCCGCGCCGGCGAAAATTGCGTGGGACGCTTTTTTCGCACAGGCCGTGGGCCGCGCGCTCAAGAAATTCAACCGCATGGCCTGCCGCTTTGAAGCGGACCACCTGGTCCCGGCGACGACGGCGGATGTCGGCGTCGCGGTGGACCACGAAGGCGAGCTCTACGTCGTTGCGCTCGCCGATCCGTCCGCGAAATCCGCCGCCGAGATCTCCCAGGAACTTCGCGGGAAGGTCGAAAGGCTCCGGGCGGGCGATCCCGAGGCGCGCAAGCTGCGTTCCGCGGCGATGACCGTGACCAACCTCGGCGCCACCAGGGTCGAGGCGTTCACCGCCATCATAAGCCCGCCGGAAGCGGCGATCCTGGCGATCGGGCGCGTGGCGCCGACGGCCATCGTCGAAGCCGGCGGGATCGTGGCGCAAAATCGCGTGACACTTACGCTCTCGGCCGACCACCGCGTCGTGAACGGCAAGTATGCCGCCGACTTCCTCACCGAGATCATCCGCGAACTCGAATCACTCTGAACGCTTCCGCCCTCCCCATATTCCCCATGAAAAACCGACTCTCCCGCGACCAGGTCGAGCACTACTCGCGCGATGGCTACCTGATGATCCACGAGCAGATTTTCTCGCCCGAGAAATTCGAACGCGTGCGCAACTATTGCGCCGGCAAGTTTGCCGAGGCGAACAAGGGTGGAGACCAGCCGGCAATCATCGATTGCCCGCACTGGAGCGACCCGCGCATTTTTGAATTCATTTTCGCGGACGAGATGCTCGACTTGGTGGAGCCGCTGATCGGGCCGGACATCGGCGTGTTCGCGTGTCACCTCCTGCAAAAGCCCGCCGCGGTGGGAAAGCGGGTGCCGTGGCATGAAGACTCCGCTTATTGGAAAGGCGCGCTGACGCCGATGGAGGTGGCGTCGATCACGATCGCGCTCGAGCCCTCGCTTCCGGCCAACGGCTGCCTGCGCGTGATCCCCGGCACGCATGTGCATGGGTATTCCGACTACGCGGAGGTCGCGCGACCGGACGCGGAAGTGTTCCCGATCGAGATCAAGCGCCACCAATTCGACGAGGCCAAGGCGGTCGACATCGCGCTCCAACCCAACGAGGCGTCGATCCACCACGGCAAAATCATCCACGGTTCGAACCCGAATACCGGTGCCACGCGGCGGGCGGTGCTGACGGTGCGGTATTTTCCCGCCACGGTGAAATTCACGCCGGAGAATCACCCCCATTTTGCCGCGGCCAAATTCAACATCTACCTGGCGCGCGGCCAGGACCGCGCCGGCAACCGGTACGCCGATTCCACCAAATCCTACGTGGGCGGGGAACCGGTTCATACCGCGTGATTCGCCGGGCGCCGGGCGCCGGGCCGACTGACCGATGAAAATTTCGAACTCCCTTTCCCGGCTGCGTTACACGTTTCATAGCGCCCGGCTGAAGCGCGGGCATTCGTTCGGCAACGCGCAGGTCTACCTTACGCTCGACCGGAATTCGGATGTGATCCACGAGCCCCAGACCGCGCGGCTCGGGCTGCGCGACGCGTGGGACCAGGAGTATTACCTGTACGGCTGGCGCACGGACGCGCTGACCCCGGGCGGCGCGCCCTTCGCCTCGGTCGAGACTTCGTTTTCTCCCGCGAGCCAGAGCACGATGTTGCGCCACGGGGACCGCAGCATTGAGAAAAAATTCATCCTCCCGTTCGAAAACAACCTGCTGCGATCCGCCCATTATTTGTTCACGGCGAACGACGCCAATCCCGAGGCTCCCGCGGGGCTGAGCTCGAGCCTCGTGCTGCCGGCGGGGGCCGTGGCGACGGCGGCCGTGCAGGACGGGCATAAGTATCTCGCCATTCGCTACGCGAACAACGTGGCGGGATTGGTCTGGGGAACCGGCGACCTGGCCAGCGTTGAAACGCGGGTGGTCGAGGCCGACCGGGTCGAGTGCACGCTCCGATTCGCGTGGCCCGCCGGCGCCGAGTGTGGGTTGTCGTTCGCTTACGCGCATACGAGCCCGGCTCCCCTTTCCTCGGTGTATGAGTCGTTCGCGGCCGATGCGCCCGGCGCCCAGAGCCATTTGCGCCGGATCAAAGTCATCGAGGAAGAGACGGAGATCGCGATCGCGCGCCACCTCGACACCTGCCGATTGTGGACTTCCGACCCGGTCGTCACCGACGGCGTGAATTGGGCCAAGGTGAACCAGCTCAAGGACTGGCAGGAATATCGCCGCGGGCCCGGCTTCAGCAATTGCCCGCCGAGCGACGTCTTCGTCGGCCGCGATACGTTCTGGTTCCTGGTGAGCACGAATTATTATGCGCAGGACTGGTCGCGTCGCCTGCTCGAGTTCTGGTTCCGCGACGGGCTGGAGCCGAACGGGAAATTCATCGAGTACATGCGCGCTTCGAGCGTGCCGCTGTTCCGCGACGACTACGGGCTCAACATCAACGACAACACGCCGCTGCTGCTGATCGCGGCGCATGACTACTTTGCGATTTCCGGCGACCGCGGGTTCCTCGACTCGGTGTATTCGGCACTGCTGCGTTCGGCGAATTACATCCTGGACCAGCGGAACGATGCGGGCCTCATCTGGTGCCGCTCGCGCGACGCGTTCGTGCGCGGGTTGTGCGGCTGGCGGAATTGCACCGGAAAATACCAGCTCTCCGGCGCGGTGACGGAGATCAACGCCGAATGCTACCGCGCGCTGCTTCTCACCGCGGAGCTCTGCGCCATCGTCGGTGATCGGGTGAACGCGAAACGCCTTCAAACCGCCGCGGTAAACCTGCACGCCGCGATCAATCGCGAACTGCGCGCCGCCACGGATGCGAACCCGCATTACCTGCTGATGATCGATCCCGATCAGCGCCGCATTGACGACGTGACGGGCGACCTGCTGTTTCCCGCGCTCTTCGGCGTGGCGCCGCGAGGATTGGCGCGCGCGATGTTGGAAAAACTTTTCCGCGCGCCCTTCTGGCGGTCGGATGAAAATGGCGCGGGCGGGATGCACACGATCAGCCCCGACCAAAAGGGATTTCAGCCGCGGGCGGACCCGGCCACCTACGGATTGCAGGGCGGAGTGTGGCCGAACCTCGCCCTCTGGGCGGCACGCGCCGCCTCGGACGCGGGGCTGCCGGACCTGATCGTGCAGGCCCTGAAGGGCACGCGGCTGCTGGGCGATCGCCCGGACTTCGACCACTTCAATGTCACCCCCGGCGAGTTTCCGGAATATTATAATGGTGACGACTTGATCCAGCGCGGGCACCCGCGCAGCACGTTCATCCATGGCAGCTACATGTGGGCCGCGTGGGAAGGACTGATGGGCCTGACGCCGCGCGCGAGCGGGCTCGAGGTCAACCCGGTGCTGCCCACCGGGTGGAAGTGGACCGCGCTGTCGCGCATTTCCTATCGCGGCGCGCCGTTGACGCTGCTGGCGGTGGCGAAGGGACGCACGCTGTACACGACGGCGCGGGTAAGGACGAAATGGAAACAGGTCGCGGTCTCCGCCGAGCGCCAGGATGAATTCCGCCTCGAGAGCGACGCCCCGGTTTTCTGGCTCGTGGTCGGGCGCGACGTCCTGGTTGCTTCCGATGTGAACGCGGAGGTGAAACTGATCGAGCGCGCCTCCGGCAAAGTCGCGGCGCTGGCCACCGTCGCCGCAGGCGAAATTGTGCGGGCGAAACTTTGGGCAAAACCCGCCCGGCGCTCACGGTCGGCCGCAAAATAAATTTCCCATGACGACTGTTGCTCCTGCCCAGCTTGAACCGGAATTGGCCGAGGCTTACCGGCAGTGCGCCGACAAGAGCGTGCTCGCGGCGCTCAACCCGAATATTTTCTTCGGCTACTTCTCGGTCTGCGCCGACCCGAAGCAGGGGCACGGGCACAACACCACCTTTCCCGGCCTGGATTGGGGCCAGTCGGCGGAAGCCCTGCTATGGCTGGGGCGCAGGGCCGAGGTGCTCGCGAGTTGGGAGTATGTGAAGACTTTTCTGCGCGAGGACGGACTGCTGCCCTTCGCAATCGTGCCGGACCAGGCGGGCACGACGGTGCAGATGAACCTGCCGAAAAAAACCGAGAGCTTTCCCTTTGTCGTCGCCCCGAACGGCGGCGCCTACAGCCACTGGTTCCCGGGCAACCCGCTCATGATGCTGCCCAATGTGACCTTCGTGCAGGTCGCGGAGGCGATCTTCAGCCGCACGCGCGACCACGCGTGGCTGGCGGCGCAGCAGCCGATCTTGCGGTGCGTCGCGGATTGGATCGTGCAGCAGGTCACGCCGGAAGGGCTGGTGCGCGGCGGTGGATTTTATGTCGAGCGTCCCCCGCGCCTCGAATTCGACGGGGTCACGCAGTGCTACACGGCCGACGCACTGCGGCTGGCCGCGAAACTCACGCGCAACGACTCATATGCGGCGGTGGCTGCGCGGATCACGACGTGTTTCCGGGACAAATTCTGGGCCGGCGACCACTGCGTCGAGTACATCAACCGCGAGCACGGCGTGATCAAGCACCACGGTTTCACGGATGTGGATTGGGCCGCCATCGCGACGGGCACGGCATCGCCGGAACAGGTCAAAATCATCTGGCCGCAGATCCGGCGGAATCCCGATTTCGTCTATAATGGAATTCCGACCGGCATCTCCACGCGCCCGGAAACGTACGAAGACTGGGAAATGATGTACCTGGACCGCCACGACCTGGCGGCGATGGGACGCGTTTGGTACGTCGAGGCCTGGGCGCGGCACGTGATGGACGATCGCGAAGGACTCTTGGAATCGCTGCGCCAGGTCGCGCGCGTGGGGCGCGCGAACGACTGGTACTGGCTGGAGCGCTACTATTCCGAGCGCAGCGGCGACCTCGGCAGCTATCGCATCAACACCTACTGTGAGTATCCCGCTAATTTCATCCGCATCGTCCACCGCTTCGTCCTGCAAGGATCCAAAGGTTGAGCCGGCCCCGAATTGCTTTGATTAAATTTCCCCATGAAACCTGACCCGTTGAATCGCGATTTCCTCCTCAAGCTTTACGAGAAAATGGTGCTCATCCGTGAATTTGAGGAGCGCGTTAAATTCCTTTTCCTCGAGGGCACGATGCCCGGCACGATTCACCAGTGCCAGGGCCAGGAAGCCACGGCCGTCGGCGTCTGCGCGGCGCTCGCGGCGGACGATTTTATCACGTCCACGTTCCGCGGCCATGGCCACGCACTCGCCAAGGGCCTGGGCGTGCAGGAAATGCTCGATGAACTTTTCGGCGCGCGCACCGGATGCTGCAAGGGGAAGGGCGGGTCGATGCACATGGGGAACATGGACAAAGGCATGGTGCCCGGCATCGCGATCGTGGCCGGCGGGATCCCGCTCGCGGCGGGCATGGCGCTCGCTTTCAAGATGCAGCAGAAGCCGCAGGTCGTGGCGTGCTTCTTCGGCGACGGCGCCGTGGCGGAGGGCGCTTTTCACGAAGCGGTGAACATGGCGGCGATCTGGGCCCTGCCCGTCATCCTGGTCTGCGAGAACAACCATTACGGCGCCTCGACCCGCGTCGACAAGGTCATGAAGAACCCGCGGATCTCCGATCGGGCTGCGTCCTACGGTTTCCGGGGAGAAACCGTCGACGGCAACGACGTCCTCGCGGTGCTCGCCGCCGCGCAACGCGCCGCCGAGGAATGCCGCAGCGGCCAAGGCCCCGTGCTGCTCGAGCTGATGACTTATCGCCGCACCGGTCACTCGCGGCGCGATGCCTGCCATTACCAGCCGAAGGAGGAGCGGGAGCTGTGGTTCTCGCGGGACCCGATCGAGCGCTTTGGCGCGCAACTGATGGAGCGCAATGACGTCACCGCCGCCGATCTCGCCGGGGTCAAGGCGCGAGTCGAGCAGCAGATCAACGAAGGCGTCGAGCGCGCCAAGGTTGCGCCGCAGCCCACCGTCGCCGAACTCACTGAAGACGTCTTCGCCTGAGCCGCAGATTTTTCCTCCCATGAATACCCCCACGACAGTTGCCTTGTCGGAAGCGCAGAAGCGCAGCGCCGCCGCCCAGTTCGAGCGCGACGGATTTTTCATCGCCCCGCCCTTGATTCCCGCGGAACTGGTCGCGCGCGTTCGCCAGCGGATCGATGCGGTGTATGCCGGCGACTATGAAACCGGGATTCCGCCCTGCGGTTCGCCGAAGGGCTCGAAGACGCCGCCGACGTCGCTCGTGAAGATCGACAACGCCCATCGCTCCGATCGCGTGATCCATGAAGTCGTGAGCCATCCCGCGGTCGGCGAATGGGCCGCCGCGCTGACCGGCGCGAAGCGCGTGCAGGTGTTTGCGACGCAGATGCTGATCAAACCCTCCGGCGCTCCCGGCGGGGCGAATGTCGGCTGGCACCAGGACCAGGAATATTGGGACGGCGCGCTGCGGGGCGAGGTGTTCACGGCGTGGATCGCGATCAGCGATGTGACGGCCGAATCCGGCCCCATGCGTTTCGTGCACGGGTCCAACCACTGGGACCTGCTCAAGGCCGGGGATTTCTTCGGCGGCGACCTGGCCGCGATCAAGCAGCGTCTCCTCGAGAAGAGCGGCGCCAAGGCCTGGGACGAAACCGCGGCGGTGCTTTCGCCGGGGGCAGTGAGCTTTCATCATCGGCTCACGGTGCACGGCAGCGGACCGAACACCTCCGGCCTGCCGCGCATCAGCTTCGCGGTGCACCTTCGGACCGATCAGTCGCGCTTGGCCGACGGCGTGAAATGGCAGGATGTGGGTTATCTCAACGACCCCGATGACATGCAGGGCAGCCCTATTTCCTATTCGACGACCCAATCTTAAACCATGAAACGACAAGGCATCGCAGAGGCGCTTCGCGACGGCATCGCGGAGGAAATGACCAGAGACGCCAGCGTCTTCTGTATTGGCGAGGACATTGGCGTGCCGGGAGGGTGGGGCGGCGCCTTCACCGTCACGCTCGGCCTCGCGGAAAAATTTCCCGGACGGATCATCGACACGCCGATTGCGGAGCTCGGGTTCACGGGCATGGCGGTCGGCGCCGCGATGATGGGCATGCGCCCGATCGCGGACATGCAGTACGGCGATTTCCTCTTCCTCGCGAGCGACCAGCTGATCAACAACGCGGCGAAGATGCGCTACATGTCCGGCGGCACGATCAAGGTCCCGATGGTCATGCGCGCGCCGATCGGCGCCACCGGGCGCGGCTCGCAGCATGCCCAGAGCATGGAGCGTTATTTCACCGGCGTGCCCGGCTTGAAGGTCATCGCTGTCTCCAATGCCTATGATGCGAAGGGCATGCTCAAGGCCGCGGTGCGCGACGACAATCCCGTGATGATTTTCGAGCACAAGCTCCTCTACGGCTCGAAAGGCGCGCGCGCGGAACCGGGCGCGGTGGATGCGACCAGCGAGATTCCGGAGGGAGATTATGTGGTCCCGTTGAACCGCGCCGCGGTGCGCCGCGAGGGCCGGCACGTCACGATCCTCGGCTGGCTGCTGATGGCGCACTTCGCGATGAGCGCGGCCGAACAACTCGCGGCCGAGGGCATCGAGGCCGAAGTCATCGATGTCCGCAGCCTTTCGCCGATCGACTATGAAACGATTGGGGCGTCGATCCGAAAAACCGGTCGCGTCGTGATCGTGGAGGAAGGCCCCAAGACCGGCGGCGTCGCCGCCGAAATCGCCGCGGGCATCATGGAGAATTGCAGCGACAGCCTCATGGCTCCCGTTGTGCGCGTGGCGTCGCCGGATGTGCCGGTGCCCTTCGCCCCGATCCTCGAAAACGCGTACCGGCCCGACGTGCCGCGGATCGTCGCGGCTGCCCGTCGGCTGGCGCAGTCCTGAAATTCCTGCGCCGCGAAAATCCCGAATAATTCCATGAAGATCATCGATCAGTATAATCGCGACGGCTACGTCATCGTGCGCAACGTGCTCGACGCCGCGCTGATCAGGGAAGCGAGCGACCATGTCGAATGGCTGATGAAGAAAAACCCGGGCCGCCGCCCGGAGCAACTCTGGCAGGACCTGATTCCGAACGATCCCTTCTGGGTCCGCCTGGTCGGCGACGATCGCCTGCTCGACGTCGCGCAGGAATTCATCGGGCCCGACATTGCGCTGTTTGCCTCGCATTACCTGTGCAAACCCGCGGGCAACGGCCTGCCGGTGCTCTGGCACCAGGACGGGAGTTATTGGCCGCTCGCCCCGATGGATGTCGTCACCATCTGGCTCGCCGTCGACGATTCCACGCCGGAAAACGGCTGCATGCGTGTGATCCCCGGCACGCAGCATCTGAAGCTGCAGAAGTTGAACGAGCGGAAGGATGTCTCGAACGTCCTCAACTCCGAGATCGACGCGTCGTTCGTCGACGAATCCAAAGCGGTCGACATCGTGCTCAAGGCCGGCGACCTATCCGTGCATCACCCCAATGTCATCCACGGCTCGAATGCGAACACGTCCCCGCACCGCCGGTGCGGACTGACGATCCGCTACATTCCCACCACGACGAGGATCACGCAGCCGTGGGGCTGCGATTTCCTGCTCCGCGGCCAGGCGGTCCCGGGCGTCAACGACTACAAACCCTATCCCAAATACGTCGGCGGCGAAACCCAGATGGCGTTTCGCGGCGATGAAAAATGGCGGTGAGGAGAAGCCCATCGCGCCAGGATCGAAATTCGGATTTCTCCCTTAAACATGATCACAAAATCAGACCTGCAGAAGTGGCAGGACGAGTCGGCGGCTTATTTCCAAAAGGCGGGCCTCGTCATCACCCCCCGGGAAAAAACCCGGATCGAAGTGGCGGATTTCGGCCTGAGCGAATTCACGCGCACCGGTTTGGGCGTGCTCGTTTACGTCAACACCCAGCGCTGCTGCGCGAAGGAACTCGCGATGTGGCCGCGGCAGACCTGTCCCGAGCATCGGCACCCGACGGTCGGCGGCCAGGCCGGGAAGGAAGAGACGTTCCGCTGCCGCTGGGGCGCCGTTTATCTCTATGTCGAGGGCAGGCCGGCGGCGAAGCCGAACGCCCGTCCACCCGCGGGCCGGGAGTCGACTTACACCGTGTGGCACGAGGTCGTGCTCCAGCCCGGCGACCAATATACGATCATGCCCGACACCAAGCACTGGTTCCAGGCGGGCGACCAAGGTGCGGTGGTTTCGGAATTTTCCACGCACAGCACGGACGAGAATGACATCTTCACCGACGCCGCGATCGGTCGCGCGACCAAGGTCCTCTAGATCAGGCAGCCTCCCATTTTCATGAAGAGCCTTTGGAACGACCAGGAAGCGGCGAAATTCAGCGGCGACCTCGCGCAGCGCGTGTACAGTTCGCGGCTCCTCGGCCGCGATCCCTCGCTGGTCCTCCATGGCGGCGGCAACACCTCGGTGAAGGTGAAGGAAATAAATGTCTTCGGGGAAGAGGAGGAAATCCTCTGCGTCAAGGGCAGCGGCTGGGACCTTGAAACCATCGAGGCGGCAGGTTTCTCGCCGTGCCGCCTGGCGCACCTGCTCCGCCTCGCGGGATTGCCGGCGCTCTCAGACCTCCAGATGGCGAAGGAACTCAAGGGCTGCCTGACCAATCCCGCCGCGCCCATGCCGTCGGTCGAAGCGATCCTCCACGCGACCCTCCCGGGCAAGTTTGTCGATCACACGCATGCCGACGCCCTGATCTCGATCACCAACACCGCGGCGGGCCGCCAGCGTGTGAACGAGGTCTATGGTGACCGCGTGGTCTGCATTCCGTATGTCATGCCGGGCTTCAAGCTGGCGCGCCTGTGCGCGGAGTTGTTTCGCCAGCATTCGCATCCGGGCACGGTGGGGTTGGTCCTGATGAACCACGGGTTGTTCAGCTTCGGCGACACCGCGAAGATCGCCTACGAGCGCATGATCGAACTCGCCTCGATGGCCGAGGATTACCTGGCGAGAAACAACGCGTGGAAGCTTCCGGCATCCACGCTCACCGCGCCCACCTCATCGCATCGGGCCGAGCTGGCCGCATTCCGCCGCGAACTTTCGGGGGCGATGGGCGGTCCGGCGATCCTGACGACCCATTCCGACGCCGCGGCGCTCGCCTTCGCGCAGCGCGCTGACGTTGGGGAAATATCGCAGCAGGGCCCGGCCACGCCGGACCACGTGATTCGAACGAAACGGCTCCCCCTGGTCGGGCGGGACTTGGCGGCCTACCGCATAGCTTACTCGGATTATTTCACGGGGCTCGCGGCAAAATCGGGCCAGCAGCTCACGATGCTCGATGCCGCGCCGCGCGTGATCGTGGATCGGGAGCTCGGCGTGCTCACGGCCGGCCGGACCGCGAAGGAAGCCTCCATCGCGAGCGACATCTACCATCACACGATGGATATCGTCCTTCGCGCCACCGCGCTCGGCGGCTGGAAAGCGCTGCCGGCCGCGGATATTTTCGACGTGGAGTACTGGGATCTCGAGCAGGCAAAACTGCGCGGCGCCGGCCGGGCACCCGGCTTCGCGGGCGAAATCGCGCTGGTGACGGGTGCGGCCTCCGGAATCGGCCGGGCGTGCGTGGACTCGCTGTTGAAACGCGGCGCCGCCGTCGTCGGGTTGGACATCAACCCGGCGATCACGAGCCTGTGCGCCCGCCCGGATTTCCACGGCATCACCTGCGACCTGACGCAGCAGGCGAGCCTGGCGGCGGCGCTCGAGGAAGCGGTCCGGAAATTTGGCGGGCTCGACATGCTGGTCCTTAACGCCGGGATTTTCCCGCCCGGTGCGACGATTGCCGAGATGTCGCTGGAGCTCTGGCGGAAGGTCATGAACATCAACCTGGACGCGAACTTCCTGCTGATGCGCGAGGCGCATCCGTTGTTGAAACTCGCGCCCAACGGAGGCCGCGTGGTTGTGATTGGGTCGAAGAACGTGCCTGCGCCCGGGCCGGGTGCGGCGGCGTATTCGGCTTCGAAGGCGGCGGTCAACCAACTGGCCCGCGTTGCGGCGCTCGAGTGGGGGCGGGACCGCATTCGCATCAATTCGCTCCATCCCAACATGGTCTTCGACACGGCGCTGTGGACGCCGGAGATCCTCGCGTCACGGGCCAAGCACTACGGCCTCAGCGTCGAGGACTACAAGACGAACAACGTCCTGAAGACCGAGGTTTCCAGCCGCGACGTGGCGGAACTGGCCGCCGAGATGTGCGGGCCGCTTTTCGCCAAGACCACCGCCGCCCAGGTCCCGGTCGATGGCGGGAACGATCGGGTGATTTGAGCGCGAAGCACGAAGGCCACTCCATACCCCCCCGATCGCGCGCGCCATTTCCCCCGCCACCCATGAGCTCCAGCACCCCCAGGAAACGCACCGTCCATTATACGCTCAGCACCCATTGGGATCGCGAATGGCGCGAGCCGTTCCAAGGGATCCGCTACGCGCTCGTGACGCTGATGGACCGGGTGATCGCGGGGCTCGAGGACGGGCGGCTGCGGGGACCGTTCCAAACCGACGGCCAATCGATCCTGGTCGAGGATTACCTGGAGATTCGCCCGGAGCGCCGCGCCCAGGTCGAACGCCTGGCCCGCGAGGGCAAGCTGGTCATTGGGCCATGGTATTCGATGCCCGACGAGTTCACGGTTTCGGGCGAGGCCCTCATCCGGAACCTGATTGTCGGCCGGCAGGACGCGCGCGATCTCGGCGGCATTCCGTCGAAGGCCGGCTACGTTCCCGACATGTTCGGGCACATCAGCCAGCTGCCCCAGATTTTTGCGCTCTGCGGAGTCCCAGTCGGTTACGTGTGGCGCGGGGTGAACAACACCCGGGAGCGCACGTTCATCTGGCGCGGCGCCGACGGCACCGAGATGCCCTGCCACAAATTCGGCAACGTTGGCTACGGCACGTTCGCGCACCAGGTGAACCGCGGCCACGAGTACAACGGGAACATCGAGGAGCGCCCGGCCGAGTTGACCAAGCTGGCCCGCGAGTATCTCGATCGCGAAGCGGCCGCCACCGCGGTCGACGACATCCTGCTCCACGACGCGTGTGATCACCAGGAGTGGAGCCCGCAGCGTTATGCGCTGCTCTTCGCCGATTTTGACCGGAGCCGGAAGTACGACGTCGTGCACACGAGCCTGGATGTTTATCTCGAGCGGCTCATCGCGCAGCGGGGAAAGATCAGGACGGTGCTCACCGGGGAATTGCGCGCGGCGGGCCGGGCGTGGCCGGAAGCGGATCACACGACCGCGTGCAACCAGTGGGTGATTCCCGGCGTGCTCTCGAGCCGCGTGCGGCTGAAGCAGGCGAACGCGGTTTGCCAGGGGCTGCTCTGCCAGTGGGCCGAGCCGTTCACGGCGTACGCGCAGGCGGCGGTCGGCGCGGATTTTGCGCCGGGCTTTTTGACGGCGGCGTGGCGTTCGTTGATGAAGAACCACGCGCATGATTCGATCGACGGCTGCAGCCCGGACCAGGTGCACAAGGACATGGAGTACCGGTTTGACCAGTGCCGGTTGATCGCGGATAAATTGGCGGTCGATGCCACGAGCCGGATCGCCGCGAGCGTTGCCGGCGCGGTCGGCGATCACGAGCTTCGCGTCACGGTTTTCAATGCGTTGCCGCGCGACTTCAACGGGCCCGGCGAGATCACGCTCGAGATTCCGACGACCTGGCCGACGTTCAATGAATTCTTCGGCTTCGAACCCAAGACGGGATTCGTGATCCACGATGCCCGCGGGAAGGAACTCCCGTACCAGCGGCTGGGCCAGGCGTTGAACCGCGTGCGCCAGCGGATTCGCCCGACGAAATTCCCCGAGGGCGTGATGAGCCACCACATCCCGGTGGCGCTCGACCTTTCGATCCCGGCGTGCGGTTACACGACCTTGACGGTGAAGGCGGTCGCCGCCGGGCGGCCCACGCGGTACCCAGAGGTCCCGGCGATGGCGACGAGCGAGCGCTCGATGGCGAACGAACATCTCGACGTCGTCATCGAGGCGAACGGCAGCCTCACGCTGACCGACAAACAAAACGGCCGGGTGTATTCCCGGCTGCTTACTTTCGAGGACTGCGCCGATATCGGCGATGGCTGGTACCACGGGATCGCGGTGAACGACCAGGTGTTCGCGTCGACGGCCGCGCGTTCGGAAGTGGCGCTCGTGCACAACGGGCCCCTGCTCACGACGTTCCGCATTCGCACCACGATGCAGGTGCCGGCGGAGTTCAAGAGCGACGGGATGGTGCGGTCGGAAATGTTTGTGCCGATGGTCATCGACAGCTTCGTGAGCCTGCGCCCAGGCCAGCGGCATCTCGATATCCGCACGAACGTGGACAATACCGCCGACGACCATCGCCTGCGCGTGCTTTTCCCGAGCGGGGCGAAGGCCGGCACGTATCTCACGGACACGGCCTTCGACATCGTCGAGCGCCCGATTGCGCTGCCCAGGGACAACCACGAGTACCGCGAGTTGAACGTGGAGACGCAGCCGCAGCAAAGCTGGACCGCGGTGCACGACGCGAAGGGCGGCCTGGCGGTGGTGACGGATGCGCTGCTCGAATCCGCAGTGCGTGACCTGCCGGAGCGCCCGGTGGCGCTCACGCTGTTTCGCGGGACACGGCGCACGGTTTTCACGGAAGGCGAACCGAACGGCCAGATGCGCGGGGCGCTCCAATTCCGGTATTTCGTGCTGCCGTTGTCGGGCGCGCCGGACCGCACGTCGCTCTGCGAACTGGGGCAGCAAATCGCCGCGGGTCGTCGCGTGGTGCAGTTGCGCACGGCGGACCTGGAGATTTATCGAACGGGTCATGCGCTGCCGGCTTCGGCGGGATTTTTCCGCGTCGAAGGCCCGGCGGTGGTTTCCAGCACCCGCCAAGTGGGTGCCGCCGTGGAAATCCGCCTGTGGAATCCGCTGGCCAAGGCGACCGGATCGACGGTGATTTTGGGCGAGGCACTGCGCCCCGCGGGTGCGGGTCTCACGGCGACGCATGTCGACTTCGAAGGAAACGTGCTCCGCGCGCTCCGCGTGGCCGGGGATTCCGTGAAGGTGTCGTTGCGCGCGAAGGAAATTGTGACGATTCGGATCGAGGGTGGGCGCGGACCCTGACCCGCCCGGGACGATCCACACGAATCCAGGACATTGCTCGAACCAGCGGCGCGGAGGAGACCGCGACCATGCGGGCGGCTTGCGTGCGGTTCCGGGCCCGGATAATGCATCGCGGACCGATGATCTCAACGCGCCGCCACTTGGAATTCGCTGCGGGCTACATCGAACTCGGGCTCTTCGCGGAGGCGGCCGACGAGCTGGAAATGATCAAGGGCGGTGATCGGCTGAAACCGGAAGTCATGATGGTTCGTGCCGAATTGTACATGGCGCTGAAGCAATGGGACCTGCTCCTCGCGATGGCCCAGGCGGTCGCGCGCCAGCGACCGGAGGAACCAAAGGGGTGGATTTATGCGGCGTATGCCCTGCGGGAACTCGACCGGGTCCAGGATGCGCGCGCGATGTTGCTCGCCGCCGAGCCGGAACACGGCGCGGGCTGCGCCGTGCTCCACTATAACCTGGCGTGCTACGAATGCCTCCTGGGAGACTTTCCCGAGGCGAAGCGGCGGTTGTCCGCCGCGTGCTCGATGGATGCCGACTGGAAGGCCGCGGCGCTGGACGATCCGGATTTGAAGCCAATGTGGGAGCAGATCGCGGCGATGTAGGCCACGGGGGACCACAGAAAGTGTGCAAGCTGCATGGCGGCTCACCGCGCGCCGCGAGAATCGGGCCTCCCGGTGCATTGCAGGCTGGAACCCGGGCGGTGGATTTCGGTATGCTGCCTCATCCGATGACGAATCGACTGTCGTGGGTTCTGTTTTTTTTCGCAGGCAGCGTGGCGGCCGGGGCCGGTCCGATTTTGCGGATTGGCATCGAGTACAATGCGAAGCCGCTGTCGTACCGTGATGAAATGGGCCAAGCCGCCGGATTTTCCGCCGACCTGATCCATGAGATGAGCAAGCACGGCGACTTCGAACCCGAACTCATTTCGGGGCCGTGGAGTTTTATCCTGCAGGAATTCCAGGCCGGCCGCATCGATGTGCTGGCGAATGTGACGATCACGGAGGAGCGCAAGGCGTACATGGATTTTTCCATCTCGCACGCCTACCTGCACGGCATCGCGTATTATCGCCGCGACCACGCGCCGATCCGCAAGACGGCTGACCTGGCGGGTGCGACGGTGGGGGCGCTCAAGGGCAGCGTGGCCTATCTCAGCGCGCTGGCGCATCCGGAGTGGCGCGTGAACGTGAAGGGCTTCACCTCGATGACCGAGGCGCTCGCGGCCACGAATCGGGGCGAATGCGATGCGGCGCTTTTCCTCCTGCCGTTGCCAAGGACGATTGAAAACCAGGGACTGCGCGGCGAGTTCCTCGAGGACATCGTGTTCAAATTCCATTTCGCCGTGCATCCGGGCGAGACGGCCTCGCTCGCGCTGTTGAACGAGCAGCTGGCTGAGGTGAGGCACAACGGCGAATTCGACGTGCTCTGGAGGAAATGGATCGGACCGATCGAGCCGCACCCGATCCGCCTCGACGACCTGCGGCCTTACCTGATTCCACTCGGGCTGATCCTGATCACGGTGTCCGCCCTTTTCTGGTGGCAGCGCCGCATGCTCGCCCGAGTTTCCGCGCAAGCCCTGGCGCTGCGGGAAAGCGAGGCGCGGTTCCGGTCGACGTTTGAATTCGCCGGCACCGGCATGGCGCTCGTCGATGCCGAGGGCCGCGTGCTGCGGACCAACACGGTCCTGCAGAAAATGCTCGGGTACACGGAGACGGAGCTGCTGCGGCGCACGTTCATGGAGCTGACTTTCCCCGCGGACATCGACACCGACGTGACGCTCTACAAGGAGCTGATGTCGGGACAACGGGACAGTTATCACATCGAGAAAAGGTACCTGCGCAAAGACGGCCGCACGATCTGGACCCATCTCAACGTTTCCATCGTGAAGGGCGCGGAAGGAGTTCCGCTCTACGCGGTCACGATGGTCGAGGACATCACCGAGCACAAACGGATGCAGGACGCGCTGCACCTCAGCCAAGGCCGGCTGCAGGCGATCCTCGACCACAGCCCGGCGCTGATCTACGTGAAAAACCTCGAGGGCCGCTTCCTCCTGACCAACCGGCTCTTCAACGAAAAATTCAAGCACGGCTCCACGGGACTGATCGGCATGACGATCCGGGACCTCGTGCGGCCGGCGGAGGCCGACCTGGGGGAGGAGCACGATCGCCTCGTGATCGAGAAGGGCAGCCCCATCACGATGGAGCACAAGAACGAGGAGGACGGCGTCACCAAGACGTACCTCGCGGTGAGATTTCCACTCCGCGACACGCAGGGCCAGATCTACGCGCTGGGCGGGGTCGAGACGGACATCACCGAATACGAATCACTGCAGGCGCAATTCGTGCAGGCGCAGAAGATGGATGCCTTCGGCCAGCTCGCCGGCGGGATCGCGCACGATTTCAACAACATCCTCGCGGTGCTGATGATCCAGCTGAACCTGCTGACGCTCGACCGCACGCTGCCGGCCCTGACGATCACGAAGCTCCGCAGCCTGGAGGATATCACGCAAAAAGCCGCGCGGCTCACGCGCCAGCTGCTGATGTTCAGCCGCCGCGAGGCGACGACAATGCACGTGATGGATCTCAACCAGGCGCTGGTCGACGTGTTCAAGATGCTCGGGCGAATCCTCGGCGAGCACATCGACATGACGCTGAAGAATCGCACGGCGCCGATGTGGATCAACGCCGACAGCTCCATGATGGAACAGGTGGTGATGAACCTCTGCGTCAACGCCCGCGACGCGATGCCGGAGGGTGGCCGCCTGATGGTCGACACCGAGGTCGTCGAGTTTCACGCCGCGCACGCGCACGAATCACGCCGCGCCGGCCGTTTCGTTTGCCTCACCGTCAGCGATACGGGACAGGGCATGGATGCGAAGACGTTGAAGCGAATCTTCGAACCGTTTTTCACGACGAAGGACGTGGGCAAGGGGACCGGCCTCGGGCTCGCGACGGTTTACGGCATCGTCAAGCAGCACGGCGGCTGGGTCGAGGTGGAGAGCGCCGTGGGCAAGGGCAGTACATTTCGCGTGTACCTGCCGGCGGTCGCCAGCCCCCAAGCCGCCCCGGACAAGGTGGAAAAACCGCCGGTTTCCGGCGGGCGCGAACGCATTTTGATCGTCGAGGACGACCCGGCGGTGCGGGAAGTTTCCGCGCTCTGCCTCGAACAGGTGGGGTATTCGGTCGCGGTCACTTCGAATGCCGCCGAGGGCCTCGCGATGTGGGAGGAGCAGGGCCAGCGCTTCGACCTGTTGATCACGGACATGGTGATGCCGGGCGGAATGAGCGGGCTGAAGCTGGCGACGATGCTGAAGGGCATGAAGAATTCGCTGCGCGTGCTTGTGATCAGCGGTTATTCGCAAGAGGCGTCGGATTCGAAAAAACCGTTTACCGACATCGGGCACTATATTTCGAAACCGATCGACCGCGTGACGTTGTTGACCACGGTGCGCCGCGTCCTGGACGGGCCGGAAAATTAGGGACCGTGAGGATTTAACTTTCGTTTTGTAGCGAACCTTGGGCTGGCGCCGCTGGTCTGTGCGCCTAATGTCCCGGCAGTTTTCCTCCTGACATGCTTTCCCGCACCGCTTCCCGCACGATGGTAAAATCGGTGGCCATCTTCGAGGCCATCAAGGGCGCGATCGTGCTGCTCGCGGGCTTTGGCCTGCTTTCCCTGCTGCACCGCGACATCCGCGCGCTCGCGCTCGAGCTGGTCGGGCGGCTGCACTTGGATCCCGCGAAACGGTATCCCAGCATTTTCATCGAAGCCGCGGCCAAGGTGACCGACGGCCGGCTCTGGTTCATCGCGGGCTTCGCCTGCGTGTACGCGGCTTTTCGGATCACCGAAGCCTACGGTTTGTGGAAGGCGCGGACGTGGGCCGAATGGCTGGCGGTGATCAGCGGCGCGATTTATCTCCCGGTTGAAATTTATGAGGTCTCCGAGCGCTTCACGTGGGTGCGCATCACGGCCCTGATCTCGAACCTCGCCGTGGTCGTCCTGATGGCAATCGTGCTCGCGCAGAATCGAAAGCGCGCCGCCGCCGGGCAGCCGCCGGTGGCCGCATAGGGCGTGGGTTTCGGGGCAGCGCCGGGTCTCTGACCGGCTCCGTGCGGTTCGAGCGTTACGAGCGGGATTGAGAACGGAACGGCAGGTTTATAGTCGGGCCGGTTCGAGCCGGTCGAAGACGCGGCGCTACGTCAGGGCCAGATTTCGTAGACTTCAGCCAAGGCTTCGCCGGTCGTACCGCCGAATCCACTCAGGCGAACGCTGTAAATTCCGGGCGGCAGCGCGACGACCAAC
This sequence comes from Verrucomicrobiota bacterium, assembly GCA_028293545.1. Lineage (GTDB taxonomy): Bacteria > Verrucomicrobiota > Verrucomicrobiia > Opitutales > Opitutaceae > Opi-474. The sequence continues at coordinate 75,460 of JAQGOP010000012.1, forward strand.
GCGGCGTCCTTGCTTCCCGGCTCGAGGGCGAAGGCCCCGACGCGACTGAAGGTGGCGGCAAGCGCGGCGTCCCAGTCGTCGTTGTGCGCGAGCGTCGCGCCGGCCACGTCGAGAAGATCCAGCGTTGGATTGGCGAGCGCGCCCGCGACTCCATAAGCCGTCAATGCCGGCCCCACTCCGCGGATCAAAAGCTGTTTCGTGCCGGTGCCGGTGATCACGAATCCCAGGATGAGCACGTCGGCGCCGGTCCCGACGCGGTTGCGGGCGGAGACGTTGACGAGGCGATTCGCATAATCGACCTGCGTGTCGTACAGCTCCATGAGGACAATGCCGGCGTCGCCGGATTTTCCCGAGGCGAAGGCCGAGTTTGGCCCGCTCAGCGTCGCGACGACGGCGGAATCCTTTCCGCCCGTGCTAAAAGGAAAGGCGCCGAGCTGTGAAAAGGTGGTTGTGAGATTCGGGTCCCAGTCGTCGTTCTCGGCGATCAGACGGCTGGCGCTATCGAAGACCTGGAGGGTCGGATCGGGCAATCCGCTCAGGCCCAAGCCCAGCGCCGTGAGGGTCGGGCCCGCCAGGCGCAGCAACAGGATTTTGTTTCCGGTCGTGACAAAGCCCGGGATCAATTTTTGCCCGGCGCCGAGCGTGGTCCGCACGGAAAGATTGGCCAACAGCGTCGTGGGCAGCGCGCCGACGGCCGCGATGGACAAGGTCGCGGGTTGGCTGCTCACCGAGCCCGAGCCTCCGGTCACGACGGCGTGGTAAATGCCCGCGTCCGCCGCCGTGACGGCGCTCAGCGTCAGGTTCGCGGAAATTGCGCCGGCGATGGGCATGCCATCCTTGTACCACTGGTACGAAAACGGCGGCGTTCCGCTGGCGATGACCGAGAAGCTGACGGTCCCGCCCATGGCCGCCGTGGAGTTTTGGGGCTGTGATGCGATCGCGACTGCGACGGAGGTCACCGTGAGGAGGGCATTGGCGCTGATGGCGGAGCCAGCACTGTTGGAAACCGTAACGGCGTAGTTGCCGGCGTCCGCGGGTTGCGCACTCGCGATCGCGAAGGTCGCGGACGTCGCCCCGTTGATCGGGGCAGAATTGCGGGACCACTGATAGGTGAAGGGCGAAGTCCCGCCGGCGAGGACGCTGAAGCTGGCGCTGCTCCCGGCGATGACCGTGACGGCGTGCGGTTGGGTTGAGATAGTCGGTGCGATGACCGAGGCCGTGACGGCTAGAGTCGCGGGCGCGCTGGTGACGGAACCGCCAGCATTGGAAATGGTGACAGTGTAATTCCCGGCATCGCTCGCCTGGACATTGGAAAGGACAAGGCTGGACCCCGTGGCTCCACTGATCGCGCCTCCGGCTTTCGACCATTGGTAGGTCAGCGGCGCGGTCCCGCTCGCCACCACGCTGAAGGTTGCCGAAGCGCCGGTGAGCACCGATATGCTTACGGGCTGGGTAACGACCGATGGCGGCGCGGCTGAGACGGAAAGATTCGCGGCCGCGGAGGTGATCGTGCCGGCGCTGTTTGAAATGGTGACGGTGTAACTGCCGGCGTCGGAAAGCTGCGGACTCGCGATCGAATAGGTGGCGGAGTTCGCACCGGCGATCGGGTTGGTGTTGAGCCGCCACTGGTAGGTGAGCGGCGAGGTGCCGTTGACGACGACTGAAAAACTCGCGCCCGCGCCGATCAGCACTGCGACGCCTTGGGGTTGGGTCGTGATCGTGGGAGCCACGGCAGCGACAGTCACCGTCAGGACCGCCGTCCCGCTGATGGCGGCCCCGGCGCTGTTTGAAACCGTGACCGAGTAATTGCCCGCGTCGCCGAGTTGCGCACTGGGGATGGAAAACGACGACGCGACGGCGCCGGCGATCGGCGAACCGCCTTTCGACCACTGGTAGGCGAGGGGGGCCGTGCCAGTGGCGGTCACCGAAAAGTTCGCGGTCGCGCCGGTGAGCACAGCGAGCGATTGCGGGTGCGCGCTGATCGTGGGGGCACTGGTGCCGGTGACGGTGAGCGACGCGGCGTTGCTGCCCGCCGACCCGGCGACGTTGGTGATTGTCACGACATACGCGGCGGCATCGGCGGCCTGGACGTTGGTCAACGTCAGCGTCGCCGAGTTGGCGCCGGTGATCGGCGTCGAATATTTCAACCACTGGTAGGAAAGCGGCGCCGTGCCCGAGGCCACCACGGTGAACGAGACGGTGGCGCCTGCGGCCGCACTCACATTTTGCGGCTGCGTGACGATGGCCGGAGGCTGGTTGATGCTGAGCGTGGCGGAACCGGACGTGCTGGCGCCGGAGGTGTTGGTCACGATACAGCGGATGGCGTCGCCGCTCATCGCCAAGGTCGTGCCGTTGACTGCGAGCGATGCAGTCAAGGAACCCACGATCCCGCCGCCGTCGACCAGGTTGGACCAGGTGATCGTGCCGGCCGGTTTTCGCTGCCACTGATAACCAAAATAACCGTAGGCGAGCGGTGCGCCGACCATGCTCACGCTGAAATTTGCCACCGACCCAAGCGGGACGGTGCGATCGGCGGGTTGTGTCACGAAGGCAGGGGCGATTTCGGTGACAACCAAGCCGGCGGCATTGCTGGTGGCGGTGCCCGCGGCATTGGTGACGACGCAGAGGAAATGATCGCCGTCCAAAGCGGTTGAGCCTGTCACTGAGAGCGACGAAGTCGTCGAACCGGAAAATCCTCCGCCATCGATGAGCGTATTCCACGTACTGGATCGGGCCGCCTGGCGAAACCATTGGTAAGTGTACGTCGCCGGCGCGCCACTCGCGGCGACCGAAAATATTGCGGTGCCCCCGCCCGTCACGGTTTGGCTCAGCGGTTGAGTGGACACCGTGGTCGTCGAGGCCGGTCGTGAAACTTCCACGACGAAATGGCCGAAGGCTTTTTTCCCGGCGGAGTTTTCCGCCTTGATGGTGAAGAAATGAACGCCGTCGGGCAGGCCGGCCAGGTTCACCGTGCTGCCGGCGACCGAGGCTTGGGTCGCAGCCGGCACCAAGGACACGACGGGGGCTGGCCCGCTGGCATCGGCGGCGACGAAGTTCACCACGGCCGTTCCGCTGGCCGACGCGACATAGGTGTCGGTGACCGACAGCGTGGGCGTCGCGACGCCGTCGAGATCGGAAAGTTTCGCGTCCACCGTCGCGCGATAGTGGGTGTCGACCAGAAACGGGACCTGGAACCGGTAATGGACGGAGTCGATCACCTCTCCCGTGGTGAACTGGATGATGGATTGCTCGATGGCTTGGTAAACCGCGTTGATTTCCGCGAGGTCGCGCGCGATGTAGACGAATCCGAGGCGGAGTTTCTTCGGCGAAACCTTGTAATCGGGATTGCGCGGGCCGTACCGCGCGAGCCCGTCGGCGTGCGTATACGTTTCCACCGTCGCCGCGGTCATCGTGAGATCCGCCTGGTAGACGGGCGAATTGAGCGCGTAGGTCGTCGGGAATGTTTCGCGCAACCCCATCAGGTAAAGCTGCTGCTCCGAAAACGTGGAGACATCGTTGCTGCGAAGGTTGTCGACGCGCTGGTAACGGAAGCCCTCCGCGGGAGTGCCGTAGATTTTGTTCACGCTCACGCCGCCGTCGGCCGAGTAAGTGGCGCCGAGCTGGCAATCGATCGTGGTGTTGGCGAGCCAGTGCCCGTTGCCGAGGATACCGGGGCCGACGCCGCTGACGTTGTTGAAAAACTGCACGCCCCAGGCGTGCCCCAATTCATGGTCGTAAACCGCGATGGCCGGCGTGAACACCTGGCCGGTGAGGTTGTAGCGGCAAAAATCCACGGAGGAAAACGACTGCGGCGTGTTCGGATCGCCCGTGGTGCCGAGCCCGGCCGACCCGAGGCCGGTGCTGATGCCCGTCGCCTTGTAGATCTGGTCGATGTAATTCGGCACAGTCGTCTGGCCGGTGTTGGCCATGTAACAGATCGAAAAATACGCCGCGGGAAAACGGGTCGTGAGGGTGGCGAAATGCCCTTTGATCCGGGTGAAGGGAGACGCGTAGATGTCGTTGTACGCCGTGGCCGGCGAACCCCACGTCACCGTCGAATCGATCACGAACAGGCAGTGCTCGGTTTGGTAAGTGGACGCATCGAGCGCCACCATCGGCACCGCGCCGTGAATGGCAGGCAGGAAGGCGGCGGCGATGCCTGCCAGTCCGCGAATGAAACGGCGCGGCGACAAAAGCAGGGGTGCAATGCGTGGGGCAGGGGCGGGCATTGCGGGGTTGGAGGTGATACGTTTCGCGCGGAGGAAAGGACGCTTCATCATCCTCTTATCTCCGGTTTCACTTCGCCGCATTTCAGGAAAAGTTGAAGAAAAAGCTTGAAGTTGACTAAATAGTAAACAATTGCTCGGGCATGGGACGCACAAGCGACGCCAAAGAAAGACTACTCGAAGCCGCCTTGGAGCTGATCTGGGAGCGGAGTTACGGCGTCGTGACGATTGACGCGATTTGTGAGAAGGCCGGCGTCAAGAAGGGCAGTTTCTACTATTTTTTCGAATCGAAATCCGAGCTCGCCGTCGCCGCCCTCGAGGCCGACTGGGTGGAATGCGGCAAAGCGAATTGGGACGGCATGTTTTCCGCGTCGGTCGCGCCCCTGGAGCGGATCCGGGCCTTTTTCCAATCGGTCCACGATGCACAGGCCGAGCTCTACAAACAGCAGGGAAAAGTCCTCGGCTGCCCGTGTTTTTCCATCGGTTCCGAGATCAGCACGCAGGACGAAATGATCCGCGCCAAAGTCCAGGAAATCCTCCAGCGCCAGGTGCGTTATTTCGAATCCGCGATTCGGGACGCCCAGGCCGAGGGCTCGATCGCGGCGGGCGATGCCGCGGTCAAAGCCAAATGCCTCTTCGCCTTGTTCGAGGGCAGCATGGGCCAGGCCCGCATTCACAACGATCTCAGTTACCTCAGTCACCTCGCCCAAACGGCAATCGATATTCTCGGCGCCAAGCGGGAGCAGGCTGTCGGTTAAGCCTTTTTTTTGCCAATATTGTTTACTAAGTAGTAAACTATCGTGTTCAACTCTTTCTTCCATTTCCAACCTATGAACTCCTCTGAATCTTCACCAACCGCCGCAGCCCGCACCGCATCGGGTCCGCGTTTTCATCGCTCCCATTACGTCCTCGGGATTGCCGCGCTGATCGTCATCGCAGTCGTCGCCACTTACCTCACGCGTCCCGCCGCCGCAGCCGAAACCAGCGCAGCTCACGCGCCAACCGGTCCCAAGGTGACCGTCGCGGCGGTCGAGGAACGCCTCTTCGTCGACCAGCGCGAGCTCCTCGGGCGGGTTGAAGCGAAAGAGAGCGTGGAGATTCGCCCGCGCGTTTCCGGCCACATCGAGGAAGTTCGACTCCAGGCCGGCCAGCAGGTCAACGCGGGCGACATCCTCTTCGTCATCGATCCCCGCTGGTACCAAGCCCAGCTCGATCTCACTTCCGCCCAGGTCGAAAGCGCGAAAATCCGGGTCGCGATCGCCGGTCGTGAGGCCCGCCGCTCCGAAGGCCTGCTCGCGGAGCACGCGATCTCGGTCGAGGAAGCCGATGTCCGCAGCACGCGCCTCGCCGAAGCCCGCGCCGAATTGCTCGCCGCGGAAGCGCAGCTCGCGACGGCCCGGCTCGACCTGCAGCACACCGAGGTTCGCGCGCCGATCAGTGGGCAGGTCAGCCGCGCGACTGTGACCGCGGGGAACCTCGTGTCCGGCGCGCCCGGCGCCGCGACCCTGCTCACGACGATTGTCTCGACCGGCGACATCTTCGTGTATGCCGACGTCGATGAAGCCACCGTGCTCAGCTTCAACCGCATCCAGCGCGAGGGTCGCCTGGTATTGGAAAATGGCCACGTCCCCGTCGACATGGCCTTGAGCGATGAGACCGGTTTCCCTCATCACGGCTACGTCGAGTCCTCCGACAACCGCCTCGATCCGCAGACCGGCACGCTCGTGGTGCGCCTGGTGTTTTCGAACGCGGATGGCCGATTGGTCCCGGGGCTTTCGGCGAAAGTTCGCCTGCCGGTCAGCGCCCCGCAAAAAGCGCTGCTCGTCAGCGAGCGCGCGATCGGCACCGACCAGAGCCAGAAATTCGTCCTCACCGTGGCGGACGATAACACCGTTGGCTATCGCGCGGTGAAGCTCGGGCCGCTCGTCGACGGCCAGCGTATCGTGCGCGACGGACTGCACGCGGGTGAACGCATCATCGTGAACGGCCTTCAGCGCGCGCGTCCCGGCATGACCGTCGTCGCGGAATATGCGCCGGCTAAACCTGTGCCCACCGGCTCGACCAAAGTCGCGCTGAAGTAAACCACCGCCCACCTCGTCATTTCCGGCCGCGTTCGCGCGGCTCCAGCCACGGCTTTGCCCGCATTTCCACTTTCGCCATGAACTTCTCCGACTTCTTTATCAAACGCCCGATCTTCGCCGGCGTTTTGTCCATCATCACCTTCCTCGTCGGCGCGATCGTGCTGCTCAAGCTGCCGGTCAGCGAATACCCCGAGGTCATCCCGCCGACGGTGATCGTCACGGCGAAATATCCCGGCGCGAACCCGAAGACGATTGCCGAGACGGTTTCGACGCCGCTCGAGCAGGCGATCAACGGCGTGGAGAACTCGCTCTACATGTTTTCCCAGGCCACGAGCGACGGGATGATGACGCTGACGGTCACGTTCAAGCTGGGCACCGATGCCGACAAGGCGCAGGTGCAGGTCCAGAATCGCGTTTCGCAGGCGCTGCCGAAATTGCCGGAGGAGGTTCGCCGCATCGGCGTGACTACGACGAAGAGTTCGCCCGACCTCACGATGGTCGTGCATCTCTTTTCTCCCGACGGCCGTTACGACGACGTCTACGTGCGCAATTACGCGACGCTGCAGATCAAGGACGTGCTGACGCGGCTGCCCGGCGTCGGCTTGGTCAACACCTGGGGCTCGGGCGATTACGCGATGCGCGTCTGGCTCGATCCGAACAAGATCGCGGCGCGCAACCTCACCTCCGGCGACGTGATCGCCGCGATCCGCGAACAGAATGTGCAGGTCGCCGCCGGCGCCGTGGGACAGCAACCGACGCCCAGCGCACCCGACACCGAGCTCCTGATCAACACCAAGGGGCGGCTGGTGAACGAGGACGAATTCGGCGCGATCGTCGTGAAGATCGGCGCCAAGGGCGAACGGACCCTGCTGCGCGATGTCGCGCGGGTTGAGCTCGGCGCGTCGGAATACGCGCTGCGCTCCCTGCTCAGCAACAAGACCGCCGTGGGCATCGGTGTTTTCCAGCTACCCGGTGCGAACGCCATCGAGCTTTCCAACCAGGTCCGCGCCACGATGAAGGAATTGAAAGCGAGCTTTCCCGAGGGCCTCGACTACGCGATCGCCTACGACCCGACGGTGTTTGTGCGCAGTTCGATCAAGGCGGTTATCTCCACGCTGCTCGAAGCCATCGTGCTCGTCGTGATCGTGGTGATCCTTTTTCTCCAAACGTGGCGGGCGTCGATCATCCCGCTCACCGCCGTGCCGGTTTCGCTGGTGGGTACGTTCGCGGTGATGGGTGCGCTGGGCTTCTCCATCAATGCGCTCTCGCTCTTCGGGCTTGTGCTCGCGATCGGCATCGTGGTCGACGATGCGATCGTGGTCGTCGAAAACGTGGAGCGTAACATCGCGCTCGGCCACTCGCCGGTCGAGGCGACCAAGATCGCGATGAGCGAAGTCACCGGTCCCATCGTCGCGACCGCGCTCGTGCTGTCGGCGGTGTTCATCCCGACGGCCTTCATCAGCGGGCTCACCGGCCAATTCTATAAGCAGTTCGCGATCACAATCGCGATTTCGACGGTCATCTCCGCCTTCAATTCCCTCACGCTGTCGCCCGCGCTCGCGGCGCTGCTCCTGCGCAGCCATCACGCGCCGAAGGATCGGCTGACTCGTGGGATGGATCTGGCCTTCGGGTGGATTTTCCGGCCCTTCAACCGCTTTTTCGACTGGGCCTCGGCGAAATATTCGCACGGCGTCGCGCGCCTGATTCGGAAAAGCGCGGTGGCGCTCGTGGCCTACGCGGGCCTGCTGGCCTTCACGGTTTTCACGTTCAAGCAGGTCCCGGCCGGCTTTGTGCCGACGCAGGACAAACAGTACCTCGTCGCGTTCGCGCAACTGCCCGATGCCGCTTCGCTCGGCCGGAGCGACGCGGTGATTCGACGCATGACCGAGATCGCGCTCAAGCATCCGGGCGTCGCCGACGTCATCGCCTTTCCCGGGTTGTCGATCAACGGCTTCACCAACAGCCCGAATTCCGGCATCGCCTTCACGACCTTGAAGCCGTTCAGCGAGCGCAAGGGGAAGAAGGGAATGTCCGGGGCCGAGATCGCCGCGAGCCTCCAAGCGCAGTTCAACGAAATCCAGGAGGCATTCGTCGCGATCTTCCCGCCGCCGCCGGTCAACGGCTTGGGCACGACCGGGGGCTTCAAGCTCTACATCGAGGATCGAGCGGGCTTGGGCTACGACGAACTTTATCGCGCGACGCAGGAGCTGATCGCGAAGGCGAACCAGACGCCGGGCCTGGCCGGGATCTTCTCCAGCTTCACGATCAACACCCCGCAGCTGGAGGTCGAAGTCGATCGCCCGAAGGCCAAGCAGCAGGGCGTGCCGCTCGGGAATATTTTCGAGGCGATGCAGGTCAACCTGGGTTCGCTTTACGTCAATGACTTCAATCGTTTCGGCCGCACCTACCAGGTCGTCGCCCAGGCCGACGCTCCGTTTCGCGCCACGGCCGAGGACATCCTGCGGCTGAAAACCCGGAACTCGGCCGGCGACATGGTGCCGCTGGGCTCCCTGGTCACCGTGAAGGAAACCTATGGCCCGGACCGCGCGATGCGGTACAACGGTTACGCGGCGGCGGACTTGAGCGGCGCGCCGGCCCCGGGTTTCAGTTCCGGGGAAGCCGAGGCACTGATGGAAAAACTCGCGGCCGAGACGCTCCCGAAAGGGCTCGCGCTCGACTGGACTGAACTCACCTACCAGCGGATCGTCGCCGGCAACACCGGCCTGTTGATCTTTCCCCTCAGCCTCCTCCTCGTGCTGCTGGTGCTGGCGGCGCAGTATGAAAGTTTCCGGCTGCCGTTTGCCGTCCTGCTCATCGTGCCGATGGCGCTGCTCTCGGCCATGCTCGGGGTTTGGGTGACGGGCGGGGACAGCAATATCTTCACGCAGATCGGTTTGATCGTGCTCATCGGGCTGGCGGCGAAAAATGCCATCCTGATCGTCGAGTTCGCCGTCAAGCTCCGCGGCGAGGGCAAGGGCTTTGTCGACGCTGCGCTCGAGGCGAGCCGCCTGCGGCTGCGCCCGATCCTGATGACGAGCATCGCATTCATCGCCGGTGTTTTCCCGCTCGTCGTCTCTTCCGGCGCCGGCGCCGAAATGCGCCACGCGATGGGAGTCGCCGTCTTCGCCGGGATGATCGGGGTTACGGTGTTTGGCCTCTTCCTCACGCCGATCTTCTACGTCGTCCTCGAAAGGCTGGCGGTGAAGCGCCCGCGCCCGGCGTCGGTGCCGATCGCGGCTGAATCAGTTAACGCCTGAACTTTCCCACCATGAAATTATTTTTTATTGCTGCCGCGGTTTTGAGTGCCGGCGTCGCTGCCCCCGCGGCGGTGGGGCCTGATTATCATCGGCCGACAGTCCCGGTGCCAGCAGCGTATCGTGACATGTCGGCCTCGCCCGCGGCCTGGTCGGTTAACTGGTGGAGGTCATTCCAGGATCCTGCGCTCGATGAACTGGAATCACGGGCGCTCGCCGCCAACCAGGACCTGCGGGCGGCGCTGGCCCGGATCGACGAAGCGCGGGCGTTGGCGGGGGTGGCACGTTCGAATTACCTGCCGTCGCTCGCACTCGAGCCCTCGGTCACACGGCAGCGCGATTCGCGCACGGTCGACAACGCGCTTCCGGTGACGCCGGCCACGACTTACCAAGTGCCGTTGAGCTTGAGCTGGGAGATCGATCTTTCCGGACGGGTGCGCCGGCTCACCGAGAGCGCGCGAGCGGATATGTCAGCGGCGGCATCGGCGTATGCCGCGACCCAGCTTTCGCTCACGGCGGAAGTTGCCGCGACGTATTTCACGCTGCGGGCCTTGCAGCAGGAATTCGGCCTCGTCACGCGCACCCGCGGCCTGCGCACGGATGCGTTGAAACTCGTCCAGTCGCGTTACAAGGAAGGCAGCGCGGGTGAACTCGATGTCGCTCGCGCCGATACTGAACTCGCGACGACCGACGCGGAGGCGTCCGCGTTGGGCGTACTACTTTCGTCGACGCAAAATGCCCTGGCCACGCTGCTCGGGGAGCCCGCGTCCAGTTTTGAGCTGCCCGCGTTGCCGGCGCTGCCCGACGTAGTGCCCGTGATTCCGGCGGGCTTGCCGAGCGAACTGCTCACGCGTCGCCCTGACATCCTGGCAGCGGAACAGAGGCTCGTGGCCGCGAACGCGCGCATTGGCTTGGCGAAGTCCGCGTTTTTCCCGGCGCTCTTCCTGACTGGGAGCTCGGGCTACGCGAGTGCGGACATCGACAACCTGTTTCATGGGTCGAGCCGGATGTGGTCGATTGGGCCCGCGGTTTACCTGCCGTTGTTCCAAGGCGGTCGGAACCGGGCCAACCTCGCGCGCAGCCAGGCAAGCTACGAGGAAACGCTCGCGACCTATCGTCGCGACGTGCTTGTGGCTTTTCGCGAAGTGCAGGATGCGCTGACCGCTTCGCGGCTGCTCGGGGACCAGGCCGCGGCGCAGGCGCGGGCCGTCGTGAGCGCGCGGCGGGGTGCGGAGCTCTCGGCAAAACGGTATTCCGCGGGTTACGTCAGCTACTTCGAAGTCGTCGACGCCGAGCGCACCGCCTTGGAGGTCGAGCGCGCCGAAGTCAGATTGGCCGGCCAGCGCTGGCTGACGCATATCGCACTGATCAAAGCCCTCGGCGGCGGCTGGTCTGGCGGTTGAAAATCGACGACGAGGGTTAGAGCCGCACGTGAAGCAGCGCAGGCGCCTGCTCCGAAACTCGAAAACGAATTCGAAATCCGGCCCCGGAGCAGGGGCGCGCCTGCGGGGTCAGCTAGCGTTTTTTCTTCCCGCCGCCGTCCTGCTTGTTGACGGTGGCCCAGGCGCGGCTTTCTGCGGTCTTCGTGCTGACGCCTTTTTTCTCGTAGCTGTCCTCGATGTGCTTCGCTTCACGTTTCTGCTTGTCGGTGTAGCTGCTTTTATCGCCTTGAGGCATGGTAGTGGGTGCGCGCGCGATGCGGATCGGCGACGCGATTTGGTTTTGGGTTTCTGGTTTAACTTTCGGCCGAAAATAGTCCGCCGCCTTGCGCGGCTCAACGCGTTCCAGCGCTCCGTTCTACTCTTGGGCGGGATCCTCGATTTCGCGTTCCGCCTGGTACCAGTGGTCCTGCGCTCGGCCATCCTGGCGCCCTTCTTTTTCCCAGATTTCATACGCGCGGGCGGCGACGCGATCGGTGGAGCGATCCGGCCGGGCCGTGTCAGTGGGTGAGGAGGAACGCGCGGACGAGGACAAAGTCGGTGCTGGCGTGGAAATCGACGAGTTCGTCGAAGCAGAGGGATTGTTCAAGGAGCGGGAATGTTTCATGGCGATTCGACCTTAGCCCTGTCCCGGGCCGTTCGCCATCGGGGGGTTTACCGATTGTGGCGCGACGAGCGGATTTTGGTACCCGCGTGATGGTAGGATCGCGATCTTCCCGGCTGGATCCTCTCTTGGTGACGGACGGTTGATTAAAAGGCATTCCTGGTCCTCCTTTCGCGAAAGTTCTTCATGCCACCACCGCTCACGCTCCTGATCGCCGAGGATGATTCCAATGATCGCATCCTGCTCGAGCAGCTCCTCGGTCCGGTGCCGCAGACGAGCCTTCAATTTGTGGAAAACGGCGATGTCCTCGTGGATTATCTCGCGGGCCAAGCCAGGTTTTCCGACCGAAATCGTTTCCCGTTTCCGGATGTATTGCTCCTCGACCTCGGCCTACCGGGACGGAGCGGTTTCGAAGTCCTGGATTGGATGGCGCAAGCGGCCAGCCTTCCCCGGCTGAGCATTTATATCCTGACCGGTTCCGACGATCCCAACCACCGTCGCATTGCGGAGCAGCGCGGTGTCGCGGGGTATTTCGTCAAGCCGCTCACTTTGGGCCACGTCGCCTCGATCGTGGAGGACTGCGTCGCGAACCGGGGTTAGAACTTCGATTCGTCGGCCACGGCCGAAGCATCGGCCGGCCGGGCCGGGCCTGGCCTCCAATCCTGGGGTGGGAACACTTCCTGGGGCGACGGTACGATGGGAAAATCATGAGCATCAGCCTGAATTTCATGCCCGGCACCCGCGGGTCGCGTTCGATCGAGGCGGGACCGGGAAAGCGCTGGCCGAAGGCGACGAGGATTGTGACCTGGATCCTTGCGATGGTGATCGTGCTCCTGTTGCTGGTGCGTTTCGTCGGCTCACCGATCGCCACTTCGATCCTCAACAAAAGGCTGGCGGCGCTTCCCGGGTACCCGGGCCACGTGGGCGCCGTGCAGCTCGCACTGTGGCGCGGTAAAGTCACGGCCACGGATTTCACGCTCACCCAATCCGGCCACGAGCAGGATGGCCCGGTGCTGAAGGTGGCGCGCGGCGCCTTCACGCTGGCACCGCTGGCCTTGCTCCGCGGGAAAATTGCCGGGCGGATCGGCATCGGGGATGTCGACGTGCTGATGATCCAGGAACCCCCAAAGCCGTCGAAGGAAGTCGCAAAGGCCGACAAGAAGGAAAAGGAAGCGGACCACGCCCAAGGCGCCCGGGCTTGGGAAGATGTCCTGCAGAAAAACCTGCCGATCGAGATGACGCGGCTCGAGGTGACCAACCTGAAGGTCAAGTTCGTTGACCGCGGTCGCGCGCTGAGCCCGCAGATGCTCTTGGAGAAAGTCCACATCGTGGCGCACGACTTCAAGACCAAGCCGGCGAATTCCGGCGACCTCCCGGCAAGCCTGAAGATGGAAGGGCATTTCCCCGGCGGCGGCGATCTGACCGTCAATGCGTCGGGTGACGCGACCTCGAGCCAACCCATGTTCCGGGCGACGATGGGAGTGAAGCAACTGGCACTGCCGCCCCTCCACGATTTCCTGCAGTCGTACGCCTTGGTCGATGTGACCCGCGGGACATTTGAGCTCTATGTCGAGGTGGCCGCCCAAGGTGGTCACTATGAAGGTTACCTGAAGCCGTTTTTCCAGGAGCTCCAATTCAAGGCGGTGCCTGATCCGGAAAAGAACCTGGCGCAACGCGTCGTGGTGAAGGTGGCCAGCGGCGTCCAGAACCTGCTGAAGAACGACGAGGGCAAGGTGGCGACGAAGGCGCCGTTCAAGGGAGATTTTGCGAACAACCAGGTCGACCTGATGCGGACGGTGGAAAACCTGCTTCGCAACGCGTTCGTGACGGCGATCCGGGAGGGATTCGAAGGCCAGAAGCCCAACGGCTGAGGCATCCGGAGGCGGGCACCACGAAATACACGAAACCCACGAAAAGAAGATCTCGGTACCGAATCGCCAGAATTTTTAGCCGCAAAGAAGCGCAAGTTTTCCTGGGGCTGCGAAAGAGATTAGGGAGCGCTGATAAGCGCGCGGAAATTTTTATTCGAAGCCCGGGAAACTTGCGTTTTTTTGCGGCCAATCGTCCGCCGCCTCCGTCGACCTCTCGTGGATTTCATGGTGTCCACCTCCGACGGTTTTTAACCCGGATTTTCTGTTTCGGGGACCGGTAAAAAACTGATCTGCGGCGCGACGCTTTTTTCGGCGCGACGCGTGGGAACCTTTTTGTGGCGGCGAGTCTATGGGCGTCCATGTCGCCCATTGGCGCAAAACTCACAGTCAACCCAACCCTCAAACCTACAAAATCATGTCCGCTGAAAATCTACAGGAACTCCTAGTTGAAGAGCTCAAGGATATCTACAACGCCGAAAACCAACTCGTGAAGGCCCTGCCCAAGATGGCGAAGGCCGCGCTGAACGCCAAACTCAAGGACGGTTTCCTAACCCACCTCGAGGAAACCAAGGGCCACGTCGACCGCCTCGAACAGGTGTTCAAGTTGCTCGACGAGCCGGTGAAATCGAAAACCTGCAAGGCGATGAAGGGCCTGATCGAAGAAGGCGCGGAAGCGATCGAGGACAACGACGCCTCGCTTACCCGCGACGCCCAGTTGATCGGTGCGGCACAACGCGTCGAGCACTACGAGATCGCGGCCTACGGCACGGTGCGCGCGATGGCGCAGTTGCTCGGCCACGGCGAGGCCGCCGGCCTGCTCAAGCAGACACTCGACGAAGAAGGCGCGACCGACAAGAAGCTCACCGCCGTGGCCGCGGAGGTGAACCGCGCCGCGATCAACGAGGACGGCAAGGAGTAGCGCAGGCGGCCCGCCTGCTTGGGGGATCGAACTCCCGGTCCATTTTAACAGAAGGCAACGAAGGAAACGAAGAGGTGCAGGTTCGCGTAATCGATCGTGCCCTTGGCGTCTGGATTCCGAACCCCCAGGCACAGTCGTAAAGGGCACCAACGATAACGCTGACCAGAACCGCTTCGTTAACTTCGTTACCTTCTGTTCAAAATCCGAAAGTTCACCGTGGCGCTACGTTTTTCCCAGAGGCGGGTCGGAGACCGCGCCCTACGCTACTTTTCGGATCGCTTTGCGGAGCTGCGGCCACGTCAGGCAGTTGAGGATATCGGCTTTTTCCAGCCCGGCCCGCCGGGCTTGGTCGATGCCGCAGCGCATGAACTCCAGGTCGTTGATGTGATGGGCGTCCGTCGAGATCGCGATCTTGACGCCGGCTTCGTGCGCCATGCGCGCATGTTCGGCGGAGAGGTCGAGCCGGTCCGGGCTGGCGTTGATTTCAAAAAAACAGCCGCGCTCCTTGGCGTGGGCGATCACGCGCTCCATCTCCAGTTCGTAACCGGGCCTCCGCAGCAACAGGCGCCCGGTGGCGTGGCCGAGGATCGTGAAATGGGGGTTATCCATCGCGCGCAACACGCGCGAAGTCTGCTCAGCTTTGCCCAACGCGAAGCGCGAGTGGATTGAGCACACGGTGTAGTCGAGTGCGGCGAGAAGATCGTCGGGATAGTCGAGCGAGCCGTCGGCGAGAATGTCGACCTCCGCCGATTTCAGAATGCGGATCCCGCGCATTCGTTCGTTCAAGCGATCGATGACCTTGACCTGTTCCCACAGCGCCTCCTCCGAAACTCCGCGGGCGATGCGCAAGCTCTGGGAATGGTCGGTGATGCCGAGGTACTGGTAGGACTTCGCCCGCGCCGCCTCCGCCATCTCTTCGATGCCATGGGCGCCGTCGCTGGAGGTGGAGTGCGCGTGTAATTCACCGCGGATTTCCCTGAGCGTCACCAAGTCCGGCAGCGCGTCGCGCGCGGCGAGCGTCACTTCGTCGCGCCCCTCGCGCAGCTCCGGCTCGATATAGGCGAGGCGCATCGCGCGATACACCTCGGCCTCGGTGGGATAGGATGCCTTCGGATCGGTGAGGGCCGGCAATGCCCCTGGCGCCTCGTTCAGTTTTTGGAGATGAGCCTCGGCGCCGGTGGTGACGAGCAAGCCGACGCCCCACTTGCGCGCAGGGGCGGATTCGATCTTCAGCCTCAACCCGGTGGGCAACTTGAACTCCGCGCGGTTTTCGTCGGCTTTGACAAGCTCGGTGCGACCGCCGTACCGCTGGAGTTTCGCGACCACTTCATCGAGCCGATCGGTTTCAATGAGGAAGGAAATTTCCGCGACGATCTCGACCCGCCGGCGCATGGTGCCCGTCGACTCGGCCCGGCGTGCCCCGCAGGTTTCCACCAGGTATTTCCCCAAGGCCTGGGCGACAGGGTCGGCGTCGAAGAGGAGCATCGCCTGCTTTTCCGACAGGCCTTGCGTCAAATACTGCGCGAGCCGGAAGCCGAGCTTTTCACGGACCCCGGCATCGGCGAGTTTCCGGCGGAGTTCCGCGAGGGTGCTGATCCCAAGTTTTTTGTATGCGCGCAGGACGCGCTTGGGATCGAGGTGCGGGTGATCATTGAGATCGACCAGTTCGGCCGAGCTGTTGGCGCGCAGCGTTTCGAGTTGCTGGAGGTTGCCGGTCTGGACGATCTCGCCGATGGCGGCGGCGATAGCCTTGCCGATGCCCGGATATTGCGTGAGGTCGGCGCCGGCCCGGACCCGTTCGTCGACGCTTTCGGGCAAAGTCGTAAGCGTGTCAGCGGCGATCCGATATGCTTTCACCTTGAATGGATTCGCCCCTTGGGCGCCGAGCAGCTGGGCCAGGCTGCGCAGCCGTTGGGCGATCTCGACATTGCTGAGCATGGCCATCGTGGATCCGTTCGAAGCACAGACTCGGGAGGTCGCGAAAGTTCCGCGTGAGATGGCACCAGAGTTGGGTGGTTAGCCCGTAAATCCGGGGTTCTGATTCGTGTTCATTCGTGTCCATTCGTGGTTAAAAAACTCCGGAGATCCGTGGTTGGGATTGCGTTCGTGGTGGGATGGGGGAGGAAATCGGCATGGCTGAAAAACGTCCGCTGCCCAGTTCACGCCCGCCGCTGGCGCGCATGCTGCGGATCCATGAGATCCTGCACGACGGGCGGGAGACGAACTGCACGAAACTCGCGGCGCAGCTCGAGGTTTCGACGAAGACGATCATGCGCGACCTGGCGTTCATGCGCGACCAGCTCGACCTCCCGACGGAATACGATCCGCAGACGTACTCGTGGCGCTACACTTACCCGGTCAAGAATTTCCCGACGGTCCAGATCAGCGAGGGGGAGCTGCTCGCCTTGCTGGTGGCGCGCAAGGCGCTCGAACAATACCAAGGCACGCCGTACCACGACCAACTGGCGCACGCGTTTGAAAAACTGTCGTCGGGATTGAACGACCAGATCAGTTTTTCGCCGACGGGCACGATGGGGAATGTCTCGTTTCACCAGGCGGGCTTGGGAAAGTCGGACCTGAAGCTCTTCGAAAAACTCGCGCGGGCGGTGAATGAATCGAAGGAGGTGAGCTTCGACTACCGGAAACCTCAAGGTGCGCAGGCGGAAGCACGGCGCGTGCAGCCCTATCATTTGGCGAACCGTGAGAACGCGTGGTACCTCGTCGGTTTCGACCTGGAGCGAAACGCCCTGCGCAATTTCGCGCTCGCGCGCATGAAGTCCCTCGCGATCGGCGAGAGGAAGTTTGTGCGGCCGGCGGATTTTTCGCCGGAGAAACATTTTGGGAAGGCGTTCGGGGCCTTTGTGGGCACCGGGGATTTTCGGGTGACGGTGCGCTTCGATGCGCGCGCGGCCGACCAAGTGCGGGAGCGCTTCTGGCATGAATCGCAGGAAACGATCGACCTGCCGGACGGGCGTCTCGAGTTCACTGTCCAGCTGGGAGGCCTCGACGAAATCCTGCGCTGGATCCTCGGCTGGGGCGATCAGGCGGAAGTCATCGCGCCCGAGGAATTGCGCCGTCTCGTGCAGACGCACGCCGAAGCGATGAGCGCCCGTTATCGCTCGCGGGCAGACGATCCCGGGGTACCACGAAATTCGAATCGGCGCAGATCAAGCCCTGTGGGCAAATCCGATCAGGCGGCGGTGGCGGGACGACCGAAGACGGCGGGGACGAGCTCGGAGTAAATCAGCGATCGACGGGTGCGTGAGGCGGGACGGATGGGCGAGGGGCGTTCGCCGAGGATGCCAACCAGGCGCTGGCGGAGGCCTTCGACACGTTGCCCGGAAATCCGCCAGTCGGCGCCGTCGGGATGGTGCCATTGGAATTCGAAGGTGGATTTGGCGCCGCCGGTCCCAAAATCGACGACCGGGAAACCTTCGAGGGAAAGTTCGTTGAAGATCTCGAGCCCGCTGGTGAGCAGGCGGGATTCGTCGACGCAGACGAAGCAGCGGACGAGCTGGCCTTTTTTCTGTTCGCCGAGCGCGAGGCGAACTTCGCAGTCGGGGGAAGCGTAGGTGAGTTCGTCGAAGACCTCGTGGGCGCGGAGGCCGTGGAAGGCGAGGGCGGTGCGGAGCTTGGCGAGGGCGGGAGGGTGGGCAGCAGTGATCATGGGAGGAGGTAGGTTGCGAAGTTCTGCCCACACTATCGCATCACGGGTGCGACATCGGCTGTCCTACCCCAAAAGTTTTCAAAGAATTCCGGCTGAGGGCAGAGCGTGTCATCACCGACGCGCCGAGCGGCCCGTTTCAATTAAACGCCGACGGAGCCGGGCAGCGCCTTGCGGAGAAGTCGCCCGACCCGCGGCAAGGGCGGATCGTCAGGATCCAACGGGTGCTAACCTGTCGAAACGCAGCACCACGCGGTTTTCGGCGCGCGATTCGGGAAGGGAGACGGTGAAACGCGCTTCCCAATCGTTCAGGCCGGCGGGATCGATCAGGACTTGGGCGATGCGCCAGGTGATGCCACCGGCGCCGCCTTCCGCGGGTTCCTCGTCGATGTGCGTGTTGAGCGCGGAACGTCCTTCGGGATCCAGGCGGAAACGCTCGCGCGCATCGAAGTATGCGGCGAACTCGTGCTCGACGCGGCGAGATTCGGCCAGCTGGGCGGCTTCGCTGCTGTCCTCGTTTTCGCTCGCCGTGGAGACGAAGCCGGCCCGCGCGTTTTCCCAATCGCGGGCCGCGGCCTGCTGCAGGAAACCGAGGATGGCGGTGCGCACGAGGCGTTTGAAGGCGACGAGGTCGCGCGTGAGATCGTAGCTCGCAGGACGCGCGGGTTTGTCGGAGGCGTCGGCGGCGACAAACTCGGGATTTCGCAGCCGTTCCCATTCGTCCAGGAGGCTGGAATCGATCCCGCGGATGAGTTCGCGAAAGTACTCCTCCATTTCGAGGACGGCCTCGGTCTTGGCGGAATCGGGCACGGTTTGCGCGAGCACTTTCCAGACCTGCATCAAGTGGCGCAGCAGCAGCCCTTCGCTGCGTTCGAGGCCGTATTCGCGCACGTAGTCGGCGAAGGAGAGGTAGCGCTCGAACATTTCGCGCGCGATGGATTTGGGCCGCACGTTTTCCTGCTCGATCCAAGGATGCGCGGCGGCGAAGGCGTTGAAAGTCTCGTAGAGAAACTCGCGCAGGGGCTTCGGGTGCTCGACCTCCTCGAGCTTGGCCATGCGCTCTTCATAAGGAATTCCGGCGGCCTTCCATTCCTCGATCTTGTTGGTTTTTTCCCGGTCAACCTGGCGGCGCAGGATCTGGTCGGGGTCCTCGACGATTGCCTCGCAGAGCGTCAGCACGTCGAAGGGATAGTCCGGCTGTTCGCGATCGAGCTGGGGCAGCGTGTCGATGAGGTAGAGCGAGAGGGCCTGGTGCAGGGAAAAATCGTCCTGCAGCTCCAGGTTGACGCGCAATCGCCGGCCCGAGGGTTGGCGGGGAATGAACTCGACGATCTTCCGATCGAGGAGCGCGCGGAAAAGCTGCCAGGCGCGTCGGCGAAGGGCGGTCTTGCGCGCCGGGCGTTCATGGCTGTCGGCGATGAGCCGGCGCATGGCGAGGCAGCCGTCGGCGTCGCGGCTCAGGACAAGCAGGAGCATGCCGTGCGAAACGTCGAAGCGGGAAACGAGTTCCTCCGGCGGGGCGGTTTTTAGCCTTTCGAACGTGCGTTCGTCCCAGCCCACGGCGCCTTCCGGCAGCGACTGCTTCGCCTTTTTCTTTTTCTTCGGGTCGGCGGCGGCTTTCGCCTCGGCGCGCTTGTTCTCGATGGCATGCTCGGGCGCCTGCGCGATCACATAGCCCTGGGCGTCGAAGCCCGCGCGGCCGGCGCGGCCTGCCACCTGGCGAAAATCCCGGACGCGGAGGATCGCGGCTTTTTGCCCGTCGTATTTCCAGAGCTGGGTAAACAGGACGGTGCGGATCGGGACGTTGATGCCCACGCCGAGTGTGTCGGTGCCGCAGATGATCTTGAGCAGGCCTTTTTGTGCGAGCTGCTCGACGAGGATGCGGTATTTCGGGAGAAGCCCCGCGTGGTGCACGCCGATGCCGTGCCGGAGCCAGCGTTTCATTTCCTTGCCGTAAGGGCTGTTGAATTTCACGCGCTCGAGTGCGGTCGCGAGAACGGCTTTCTCTTCCTTGGTGCAGACCGCGAGGCTCATCAGCGCCTGTGCGCTCTCGGCGGCGGCGCGCTGGGTGAAGTGGACGAGGTAGATGGGCGCGCGTTGGTCGGCGAGGAGCTCGGTGACCCGTTCCGCCAACGGCGTCTCGGAATACTCGTAGGCGAGCGGCACGGGCCGCCGGTCGCTCCGCACGGTGAGGGTGGGGACGCCGGTGAGCCGGGTGAGGTCGCGCTCGAAAAAATCGGTCGAACCCAGCGTGGCGGACATGAGCAGGAAGCGCGATTGCGGCAGCGTGAGCAGCGGGACCTGCCACGCGTAGCCACGCTCCGGGTCGGCGTAGTAGTGGAATTCGTCCATGATCACCGCGGCGACGCCCGCTTGGTCGCCGCGGGTAAGCGCGATGTTGGCGAGGATCTCGGCGGTGCAGCACAGGATCGGGGCGCGCGGGTTGACGGAGGCGTCGCCGGTCATCATGCCGACGTGCTCCGGCCCGAAGTCGCGGCAGAGCGCCAGGAATTTCTCGTTCACCAACGCCTTGATGGGGCAGGTGTAGACGGAGCGTTCGCCGGCGCAGAGCGCTTTGAAATGAAATGCGAGCGCGACGAGCGATTTTCCCGAGCCGGTTGGGGTGTTGAGGATCACGTTCCTGCCGGCGAAGAGTTCGAGGATCGCCTCTTCCTGCTCCGCGTAGAGGGTGAGGCCTTTTCCGGCGATGGCCGCGAGAAAACGGTCGAGCACTGCGTCCGCATTCGGCGATCCCGGGAGCGGGGCGAGGGGAGCGGACGTGGGCGGCGGCAAAGACACCCGATCACCACGACCGAGCGAGTCGGAGGTGACAAGGGATGAGTTGAGGTGGAACGCGTTGCCGAAGACCCTGAGCCGGTCGGACAGGAGCGACTCGGCTTGGATCGAAAACGTGGACTGAGCGCCCGGAGAATTCTCCTTGAGTGGTCTCCGGTTTTACGGGGGAAAATGCCGGGTCGACTCCCGGCTGCCGAACAAATCCATTAAGTTAGTCCGAGTTGTTTTCTCGCCTGAGACCAAGCCAGGCCCTTCTTGGCACCATGCGAGCGATCGCGGCGTTGAGGTCGCGCAGATCCTCCCGCTCGTTTTCTCCCTCGCGCAATGAAGTCGGCTCTGTCTTCGCCCGAAAGGAGGAAGACTTCGTACTAACGGGGCTTTTAGTCGCGGTAGGCATCTTTACGGTCCTTTACGTAGTAGACGGTGATAAGGTCTTTTTCCAAGGTGGAGAGGACGCGATAAGACACGTAGATGCCGGGGTTTCTAGGAGCCCGGTCAATCAAGATCTCGTCTATGCCAAGCATCTGCACAATTTAGTGCGTCGGTGGCTTATTTCGATCCGTTTAACCGCTAATCTTCGCTGAGGATCGCTAATCCGGATGGCTGGGAACGAGTGTTTCTCGTCGGGTACGTCGGACACGCCGAAATACCGAGGACGATCCGAGGAAGATTATTTCCGAACCTGGGCCTTTCCTCGGATCGGCTCCTGTAGAAATCGGGATCGATGTTCGAATCCGCTGTGATCAGCGAATTCCGCGGGAAAACTTTGACTCCGCTTGAGTGGGATTCAGCCGTAACGCCGGAGCAGGGAGGCCGCCTGCGCTACTTCAAACCTCGGAGTGTTGGCCGCAAAAAGGCGCAAACTTCCGGGGCTTCGAATCAAAATTTCCGCGCGCTTATAAGCGCTCTCAAATCGTCTTCGCAGCCCCGGAAAATTTTGCGCTTCTTTGCGGCTAAAGGTTCCGAGACGGGTCACGGGCATTTTTTTCGTGGGTTGAGAGTATTTCGTGGCGTCTAAAACCGCGATCCGCGGCGATCCGCGAATCCCGGGGATGGATTGCGGCCAGCCCTCCGATGAGGGAGTAAACCTGGTCGATTCCTTCCCTGCGCAATAATCGGGCGAGAGCGGCGCTGCGGATACCGTAACGACAGGCCAGCAGCGTCGGGCGCTCCCTGGCCAGCGCGCGAAGATGCGCCAGATCCTTCACCGGAATACCAATCGCCGCAGCGGGGGCTTTCCCCGCATCGAGGATCTCACCGTCTTCGAGCAGCGCGACCGTTCGCAGGGGTGCGCGTGCGATCACTTCCTCTGCGGTCAACATGACCGAGGAAATATCCACCCCGTGCGGCGCGCTCGCGCTTTGCACGGCGTCGGGGCCGCATACCACGCAGGCGGGGTCCGCGTTGCGTTCGATGGCGCAGGTCGATCCGTCGAGGAGGTTGACCAGCCGCGTCTGTTTGAAATTCGCCGCCGGTGTCAGGCCCAGCAGCAGCTTCAATGTTTCCGCCGCCTGCATGATGCCCATGAGGCCCACCGTGGGAGCAAACACGGGTTCGCCACTGCAGTTGTTCGCCGCTTCCAGCGCCGCCGCATCCTGTCCCGACCACAGGCAATGCAGGCAGCCCGGCGTGGCGGGCGAAAAAAGATTCAATTCGCCCTCGAACCGGTACACCGCCGCCGAAATCAACGGCACGCCCGCCATCCGACAGGCGTCGTGCAGCAAAAAGCGCGTGGCGAAATTATCCGTGCAGTCGAGCACCGCGGTGCGACCGGTGACGAGCGCCGCCACATTTGCGGCGGTGACGTCCGCAGGCAGTCCTTCGACCTGCACCAGCGGATTGTGCTGCCGCAGCCGGGCCGCGCCCACCGCCACCTTGAAGGCGCCGATATCGTCCGCCGTAAATAGAACCTGGCGATGGAGGTTGGAGACTTCGACTTTGCCGACATCGACCAAAGTCAGTTTGCCGACCCCGGAGGTCGCGAGGTACAGTGCCGCCGGACAGCCGAGCCCGCCCAATCCCGCCACGAGCACGTCCGCCGCGGACAGCGCCGTTTGTCCCGGGGGTCCGACTTCGGGGAGCGAAACCTGGCGTTCGTAGTAATTTTCCGGGGAAAGCCGGCTGGGCAAAACTTCCACGGTGCAGTTAACCCACTGCGGTTCTTCCCCCGGATGGTGTTCTTTTTTCCAGACCGGGAGCTGGCGTTTGATTTCCTCGATCACTTGCCGGCAGGCGAGAAAGCCCGCATGGCGATGTGCCGAAGCCACGCCGATCCAGACCGCGATTTCGCCGATGGACAATGCGCCGGTGCGATGAACGCAGGTCACGAACGAGCCCGGGTGCGCCCGCTCGGCTTCCTCGACGATTGCGGCGCCTTCCACGCGGGCCAGTTCGTCGAACGCCTCATACTCGAGCAGCGTGACGGGCTTGCCTCCATGGTGATTGCGGACCCGGCCTTCGAAAATAACGCACGCCCCGGCGTCGGCCCGCGCGAGCTTCGCGTGCAGCGCCGCGGAATCGATCGGCTGGTCGGTCAGTCCAAACATGGCTCAGCCTCCGGCCACCGGCGGGATGAAGACCACGCGATCACCCGCCTGCAGCGGGGTGTCCATGGTCGCGTAGCGTTCGTTGATGGACACGCGGAGCAGTCCCGCGGGAAAGGTGAGCCCGCGCTTCGCCTTCAGCTCCCCATAAAGGTCCGTGGCTGTGCGGGCCTCCGTTTCCCAGTCGAGCGCGGAAACGCCGGCCTGTTCGCGGAGCACGGCGAAAAACCGCACCTGGATTTTGCGCGGTTCGCCCATGGGAAAATCAGCCGCCGATCTCCGACATGCCTCGTGCCGGGATCACTTGTTCGCCGAGCCCGTGTCCCCACGGCTTGTCGTACACGGCCTCGCGAATCCGAGTCGCCAGCGCTTCGTCGTCCGCGCCGTTGCGCAGGAGCGGGCGGAGGTCGATCTCGTTGTCCCGCAGCAGGCAAAGTCGCAGCACGCCTTCGGCCGTGAGGCGAAGCCGGTTGCAGTCGGCGCAGAACGGTTTCGAGACCGGGCTGATGAAACCGATGCAGCCGGCGGCGCCCGCGATGCGGTAGAGCCGCGCTTCGCCGTCGAGCCGGCCATGATTGACGAGCTCAAGCGGGCCGTAGGCTTCGGCGAGCACGGCACGCAATTCCTCCTCGGCCACGATGCTCTTGTGCTGGAAAACTGCGTTGTTGCCGAAGGGCATCTGCTCGATGAAACGCACCTGCCACGGCTGCTCCAGCGTGTAGCGGGCGAGCGCGATGACATCCTCACGGTCGTTGGTGCCGCGGGAAACCACGGCATTGAGCTTCACCCGCAGTCCCGCGCCCGCCGCGGCATCGAGGCCGGCGAGGACGCGATCGAGTTTTCCCCACCGCGTGATCCGCCGGAATTTTTCGGGATCGAGGGTGTCGAGCGAGATGTTGACCGAACGCAGGCCCGCGGCCCGCAGGGGCGCAGCCAATCCTTCGAGGAGAATCCCGTTGGTCGTAAGCCCGATGGTTTCGATCCCGGGCGTCTGCGCCGCATGGCTCACGAGGTCGACCAGGCCCGCGCGCAGCGTCGGCTCGCCGCCGGTGAAACGAATTTTACGAAATCCCACCGATGCGAAGATCCCGATCAGGCGATGCAACTCGGCGTCCGAGAGCAATTCATCGCGGGGGCGGAACGTCATCTGCTCCGGCATGCAGTAGACGCAGCGGAGGTTGCACGCGTCGGTGAGCGAGATGCGCAGGTAGTCGATGTCGCGGTTGTAACGGTCGAAGGGCATTGGGTTACGCGCGGAGTTTGGGACGGAAACCGGCGATATGGTCGAGCGCTTCCGCGATCGCGGGCAAGAGCAGCGGAAGGCATTCGCCGACGGCCTTCGGATTTCCGGGGAGATTGATAATCAGGGAGTGGCCGCGCACGCCGGCCGTGGCGCGGGAAAGGATCGCCGTTTTGACTTTTGCATAGCTGGTGAGACGCATGACTTCGCCAAAACCGGGAAGTTCCTTCTCCAGCACCGCCCGCGTGGCCTCGGGCGTGAAGTCGCGGGCGGAAGGACCGGTGCCGCCGGCGGTCAAAACGATGGAGCAATGCTCCTCGTCGACCAGGCGGCGCAGCGTCGCCACGAGCTGGCTCCGGTCGTCGGGCAATAAAACGCGGACCCATTCGATCGGCTCGAGAAACGCGTCCGCCACAATGCGTTCAATTTCCGGCCCGCTCGCGTCCGGGTAAACCCCGGCGGCGGCGCGGTCGCTGAGTTTGACGCGGGCGATTTTCATGTCTTGCGCTTCTCCACCACGCGGATGCCCGCGATCGACATCGCTTGGTCGACGGCCTTGCACATGTCGTAAATCGTGAGCGCGGCCACCGACACCGCGGTCAGGGCTTCCATTTCGACCCCGGTCTTTCCCGTCGTGCGAACGGAGGCGACGATCGCAATGCCGTCCGCCTCCACCGAAAATTCGATCTCCACGGAAGAAAGCGCGAGCGGGTGACAGAGCGGGATCAGCGTGCTCGTCGCCTTGGCGGCCTGGATCCCGGCAATCTTGGCGACGGTCAGCACGTCGCCCTTGGGCAGTGCGTGCGCCTTGAGCAGTCGCACGGTCGATGGCGCGCACGCGAGGCGGCCCTCGGCCACGGCGAATCGCGACGAGTCGGGCTTGGCGGTGACATCGACCATCCGCGCGCGGCCTTGGGCGTCGAGATGGCTGAAGCGGGATGCGGCGTTTTTTTTCATGCGAGGGGAAGCGGGCTTCATCGCGAGGCTGAACGCACTGGATGAGTTTGGGCCGATTTTGCCAGCACATGGTGCGGTTGTTCGCTCGGTTCGAAAAGGGCGGAGGTCGGTCCCTGGCGCGAAGCCTGGCCGTGTTCGAGCACGATGACCTCGTCGCAGAGCGCCACTATTTCGTCGGCGCTGTGGCTCACATAAAGCATGGGGACCTTGAATTCGTCGCGGATCGCCTGGAGATAACGCACCAGCTGGCCGCGCAATTCGAGGCCGAGGCTCGCCAGGGGTTCGTCGAGCAGCAGCAGCCGCGGATTCGCCAGGAGCGCGCGGCCGAAGGCGACGCGTTGCCGCTCCCCACCCGAGAGCGAATCGATCCGTCGCGAAACCAAGGACGTGATCTGCAGCGCGGCGATCACGTGATCGTAATTCACCGTGCGGGGCGAACCGGCGACGGCGACGCGCTGGCTGTAGCGCAGGTTTTCGCGCACGTTGAGGTGGACAAACAGCGCGGCATCCTGCGGCACGTAACCTACCTGCCGCTTTTCCGGGGGAAGAAAGACGCCGGTTTCCGCGTCGCTCAGGACCGTTTCATCGAGGACAATTTTTCCCGCCGCCGGCCGGCGGAGCCCAGCGATTGACTCGATGAGCGAGGTTTTTCCCGCGCCTGACGCACCGAAAATCCCGGTCACCGGCGCGGTGAGCCGCGTATCGATCCGCAGCGCGAAGGCGGCCAGCGGGACATGCAGACGGGAGATTTCGAGGTTCATGCGGGCGTCCTCCGTGCGAGATATTCGCTGACCCAGACGGCGCCGAACGCGAGGGCCACCGAGATGCCGAGGAGGGAGAGCGCTTCTGCGTCCCGCCCGAGTTGGACTTCGTGGTAGATGGAGAGGGAGAGGGTGCCGGTTTTCCCGGGGATGAATCCGGCCACCATGATGGTCGCGCCGAATTCGCCGAGCGCGCGTGCAAAAGCGAAGACCGCGCCCGCGATCACGCCGCGTCGTGCGAGGGGCAGGGTGATGGTCCAGAACACCCGCCACGGCCCGGCGCCGAGGGTTCGTGCGACCTGTTCGACGCGCGGACTCACGGCTTCGAAGGCGACGCGCGCGGTGCGCACCAGCAGGGGAAACGACATCACGGCGGTGGCGATGACCACGGCTTTCCAAGTGAACACGATTTCAATCCCGAGGGTCTCCTCGATCCATCGGCCCACGAAGCCGCGGCGTCCAAGGACCTTGAGCAGGAGGAGCCCGGTCGCGACCGGCGGGATCACGAGCGGCAGTGCCACCAGCGTTTCGACGAAGGTTTTTCCCGGCCAACGGTAGCGGGCCAGCGCCCACGCGAGCGCGACGCCGGGCGGGAGGATCAGCGCGGTGCTGACCAGCGCGACCCACGCCGTAAACCAGGTGACCTGCCAGATTTCAGGAGACATGGACCCTCAGGGTTGCATGACGAAGCCGAATTTCGTGAAGACGGCGCGCCCTTCGGATGACTTCAGCAGCGCGAGGAATCGTTTCGCGCCTGCGGGATTCTTCCCGCGCTTCACGAGCGCGACCGGATAGGAAATATGCGGGCCGGCATCCGCGGGGATTTCCCAGGCGATTTTCACTTTTTTCGAAATCAAGGCATCGGTTCGGTAGACGATTGCGGCTTCGGCGTTGCCGCTTTCCACCGCCGCGAGCGCGGCACGCACGTTTTCCGTGAACACGGCCTTGGCATTCACTGCCTCCCATCGGCCGATTTTCTGGAGAAATTCCTTCGCATAGATGCCGGCGGGAACGGTCTGCGGCTCGGCGATCGCCACGCGGTGAATTCCCGCGCCCGCCAGCGCATCGGCGGAGGCGATCGTAAGTGCGCTGTCGGTCGGGACGACGATCACAAGGCTGTTGCCCAGGAGGCTTTGGCGCGTTCCCGGTTCGATGGCCCCGGCCTCCTCCAAGTCGTTCATTTTTGCTTCGTCGGCGGAAAAAAAGAGGTCGGCCGGCGCGCCTTCCTTGATCTGGCGGGCGAGGGTGCTGGAGGCGGCGAGGTTCAGGCGCACTTCGTCCCCCGTGGCTTTTTCGTGCCGGCCGGCCAGTTCGCGCAGCGCGTCGGACAGGCTGGCCGCGGCGAAGACGCTGATTTCCTTCGCCGGCGAGGAAATGGCGAGGGCGGCGCAGGCCAGGCAAAGGAAGAATTGGGCACGCATCGCTGGGGCATTTCCTTGGTCATCGGGCCGACCTATTCAATAAAATAGGTCGGTGGACGCCGCGCCGGTCCCCGGGGCGGTTTCTGCGAGGCGCCACAACGCTCGGCGCCGGCCGCGAGGCCCGGGCCGGAATCTGGTTGCCTGGGTTCGCGCTCGGCGTGGATTTGGAAAGATGCGAGGGAAGACCAAGGCGCTGTCCGTCGAACCCAGCCTGCGCGTTTATCGCGGGACTGTGTTTGCCTTCGGCCCGGGAAAGGCGGCGCTGCTGGAGGAGATTGAGCGCACGGGATCGATCAGCGACGCGGCGAAGGCGATGGAGATGTCGTACATGAAGGCATGGAAATTGGTCCAAAGCCTGGACCGTGTGTTCCCGGAGCCGCTGATCGAGAAACGCCGCGGCGGACACACGCGCGGCGGCGCCACGCTCTCCGCCACCGGCCGTCGCGTCCTTGCGCTCTACCGCGAAATGGAAGCGGCGAGCAGGAAGGCGACGCTCGGTCCGGCGAAGCGGCTGGGGGTGCTGCTCAAGGGCAAGCGGGTGAGGACTCGGGCTGCGACGGGCTCGAGGGTCGGCTGAGCGAAATTTTTCGCGCGGGAACGATGCAGCGATCCGGAGCCGGGCTGGAAACCGCGCCCTGCGGGGCCTTAGCGTTTTCTTAACGCTTATCGGGTCCATCTTAATTAGGCCGGCGCGGCCGGAAGAGGTATCTTCGGGCCATGAACGATTTCCTCTTTGTCGGCCTCACTGTCGCCTTCTTCGCACTGGCCGCCGCCTACGCGCGATTCTGCGCGAATCTTCGCTGAAAACTTTCCCGCTGAAACTCCTTACCATGGAAAACCTCCTCATCGGCCTCATCGCCCTCGCCTGCCTCGTCTACCTGGTCGTGGCAGTCCTGCGCCCGGAAAAATTCTGATCGGCTCCCGCCATGAACACTCCCAACGCCTGGTTCCAATTTGCGCTCTTCGTGGGCGCGCTCCTCCTCATCACGAAGCCGCTCGGGGCTTACCTGATGCGCGTGCTCGACACCAACGGGCGCACGTTCCTGGACCCGGTGGTCAAGCCGGTTGAACGGCTCACTTACCGCCTCTGCGGGATCGACCCTGGCCGGGAGCATGGCTGGCGGGGGTACACCATCGCCCTGCTGCTCTTCAGCTTTGTCGGCATGGTGTTCACTTATTTCATCCTGCGCTTCCAGGATCATCTCCCGCTCAATCCGCAGGGCTTGGCGGGGCTCTCCCCGCACCTGGCGTTCAACACCGCGGCGAGCTTCACCACGAACACCAACTGGCAGAGCTATGGGGGTGAGTCGACGATGTCGTACTTCTCGCAAATGGTGGCGCTGACGATTCATAATTTCACGTCGGCCGCCGCCGGCATCGCCGTTGCCGCCGCACTGGTGCGCGGCATCGCCCGGCACTCCGCTGCGACGATCGGTAACTTCTGGGCCGACGTGGTTCGCGTCACCTATTACCTGCTCGTCCCGCTCTGTGTCGTATTCGCCCTCTTCCTCGTTTCGCAGGGCGTCATCCAGAATTTCAAGCCATACACGGCCGCGAAAACCTACGAGCCCTACACGATCCAGGTGCCCAAGACCGATCCCGCCGGCCAGGCGGTCAACGGTCCCGATGGCAAGCCCGTGCTGGTCGATCAATCGGTGGATACGCAGACCATCGTGCAAGGTCCGATCGCGTCCCAGGTCGCGATCAAGATGCTGGGCACCAATGGCGGCGGGTATGTCAACGCCAACGCCGCGCATCCTTTCGAGAACCCGACTCCGCTCTCGAATTTTTTGCAGATGCTCTCGATCTTCGCGATCCCCAGCGCCCTCACTTACTATCTGGGCCGGATGGTGAAGAACCAGCGTCATGGCTGGGCCGTGTGGGGCGCGATGTTCGCCATGTTCGTCGCCGGCACCTTGGCTGCATGGAAAGCCGAGGCCAACGGCAACCCGATTCACCAGAAGCTCGGGATCGCGGCGGCGGACGGCAACATGGAGGGCAAGGAAGTCCGCTTTGGGATCTTCAATTCCGCGCTCTTCGCCACGATCACGACCGACGCCTCCTGCGGCGCGGTGAATGCGATGCACGATTCGTTCACGCCCCTTGGCGGCCTCGTGCCGCTCTTTAATATTCAAACCGGGGAGGTCATTTTCGGCGGCGTCGGCGCGGGACTCTACGGGATGCTCATCTTTGTCGTCCTCGCGGTGTTCATTGCCGGCCTCATGGTGGGTCGCACGCCGGAATACCTGGGCAAGAAAATCGAGGCCTACGATGTAAAGCTGGTGATGCTCGTCCTCATGGTGCTCGCGGCCACCATCCTCGGCGGCACGGCGTGGGCGGCGGTCACCGACTGGGGCCAGGCTGGCCTCAACAACGCCGGGCCGCACGGCTTCAGCGAGATCCTCTACGCCTACAGCTCCTGCGTCGGCAACAACGGCAGCGCCTTCGCCGGCCTGACGGCCAATCCGGCGAGCGGCGATCCCCACTATAATGTCACCCTGGGCGTCGCGATGCTGGTCGGGCGGTTCCTCATGACCATCCCGATCCTCGCCCTGGCGGGCAACCTCGCCTCCAAGAAATTGATCCCGGCCAGTGCCGGCACGTTCCGGACCGAAGGCTTCACGTTCGTCGTCCTCCTGATCGGCACCGTTCTCCTGGTCGGCGCGCTCACTTTCCTCCCGGCCTTGGCGATCGGTCCCGTCGTCGAGCACTACCTGATGGGCGCCGGCACTTTGTTTTAACCCGCCCGAGATCCCCTTCCGACCTTCCTGCCATGAGCACCAAATCCATTTCCCTCTTCGACCGCGAAATCATGCTGAAGGCGATCGCCGATGCCTTCAAAAAACTGAATCCGCGCGCCCAGCTCAAGAACCCGGTGATGTTCGTCACCCTGGTCGGCGCGCTCCTCACTTTCGAGCAGCTCTTCACGGCGAAGGAGCCGTTCGGCTATGTGCTGCAGATCGCGCTCTGGCTTCTGTTCACGGTGGTCTTCGCCAACTTTGCCGAGGCCGTGGCCGAGGGCCGGGGCAAGGCGCAGGCGCGCGCACTCCGCGCGTCGCGCAAGCAGCTCGTGGCCCAGCGCCGTGCCCGGAACGGGGCTTATGAAGCGGTCGATGCGTCGCAGCTCCGGAAGGACGACGTCGTCCGCGTGAAGGCGGGCGAGCTGATTCCCGGCGACGGCGACGTCATCGAAGGCGCGGCGTCCGTCGACGAGTCCGCGATCACCGGGGAATCCGCTCCCGTCATCCGCGAGGCCGGCGGCGATCGCAGCGCTGTCACGGGCGGCACCGCCGTGCTCTCCGACTGGCTTGTCGTGCGGATCACCGCCAATCCCGGCGAAGGATTCCTCGACCACATGATCAGCCTCGTCGAAGGCGCGACGCGGCAGAAGACGCCGAACGAAATCGCGCTCACGATTCTCCTCTCGGCGCTGACGGTCATCTTCCTCCTGGTGGTCGTCGCGCTCAAACCGTTCGGGGCTTACTCGAATGTTTTCTTTTCCATCACGACGCTGATCGCGCTCCTGGTTTGCTTGATTCCCACGACGATCGGCGGGCTGCTCAGCGCCATCGGGATCGCGGGCATGGACCGGCTCCTGCAGCGGAACGTGCTCGCGATGAGCGGGCGCGCCGTCGAAGCCGCCGGCGACATCGACGTGCTGCTCCTGGACAAGACTGGCACGATCACGCTCGGCAATCGCCAGGCCTCCGACTTTATTCCCGCCCCGGGCGTCGCCAAGGAGCGCCTGGCCGATGCGGCCCAGCTCGCTTCGCTCGCGGATGAAACGCCGGAGGGCCGCAGCATCGTCGTCCTGGCCAAGGAGAAATTCGCGCTGCGCGGACGCGAGCTCACGATGACGCATGCGTTCGTGCCGTTTACCGCGCAGACCCGCATGAGCGGGATCGATCTCCCCGCGCTGGGCGGCCAAGCCGCCCGCGCGATCCGCAAAGGCGCCGCGGAGAATGTCATCGCCTGGGCGGAATCGCAGGGCGGCAAGTGTCCCGAGGCCGTGAAGGCCGCCGTTGCGGACATTTCCCGGCAGGGTGGGACCCCGCTTGTCGTGGCCGAAGGCCGCGAAGTCCTCGGCGTGATTTTCCTGAAAGACGTGGTGAAGGGCGGAATCAAGGAGCGTTTCGCCCAGCTCCGGGCGATGGGCATCCGCACGGTCATGATCACCGGCGACAACCCGCTCACGGCCGCGGCCATCGCCGCTGAAGCGGGCGTGGATGACTTCCTCGCGCAGGCGACGCCGGAGATGAAGCTCGCGCGCATCCGCCAGGAACAGGCGGACGGCCATCTGGTCGCCATGACCGGTGACGGCACAAATGACGCTCCCGCGCTGGCGCAGGCCGACGTGGGCGTCGCCATGAACACCGGCACGCAGGCCGCGAAGGAAGCGGGCAACATGGTCGACCTGGACAGCAACCCGACGAAGCTCATCGAAATCGTCGAGATCGGGAAACAGCTCCTGATCACGCGGGGCGCACTCACGACATTTTCCATCGCCAACGACGTCGCGAAATATTTCGCGATCATCCCGGCGATGCTCGTCGGCGTGTTTCCCGCGATCGCACCGCTCAACGTCATGCACCTCGCGTCGCCTTTGAGCGCGATCCTGAGCGCCGTGATCTTCAACGCCCTCGTCATCATTGCGCTGATCCCGCTCGCGTTGCGTGGCGTCGCTTATCGCCCCATCGGTGCCGCCGCGATGCTGCGCCGCAACCTCCTGATCTATGGTTTCGGCGGCATCCTGATCCCCTTCGTCGGCATCAAGCTGATCGATGTCCTGATCAACGCCGCCCACCTCGTCTAATCCATCCCCATGAAAACGTTTTTCCCTGAATTCAAAACCTCGCTCCTTCTCACGCTCGTCTTTGCCGTCCTGCTGTGCGGCGTCTATCCCCTCGTCGTCTGGGGCGCGGGCCAGGCGCTGTTTCGCGACAAGGCGAATGGGAGCCTGATCCTGGACCAGGACGGCACGGTCCGCGGCTCTTCGCTCCTCGCCCAGAATTTCTCGAGCGGGAAATACTTTCAACCGCGCCCTTCCGCCGCGGGTACGGGCTACGACGCCACGAGCTCCTCCGGTACCAACCTTGGGCCGACCAGCCAGAAGCTGGCCGACAGCATCAAGGCGGCCGTCGCGAGCTACCGCGAGGCGAACGGGCTCGCTCCTGATGCGGCGGTCCCCGCCGACGCGGTCACCGCTTCAGGCAGCGGCCTCGATCCCCACATCAGCCTCGCCAATGCCCATATCCAAGCCGTGCGGGTCGCCGCCGCGCGCCATCTATCAGTCGACGAAGTGCGCAGCCTCGTGGCCCGGCACACCGACGGCCCGGGCTGGGGGCTCCTCGGTGAGGCCGGGGTCAATGTGCTGGAACTCAACCGTGCCCTCGATGGCGCCCGCTGACCTGGCGCGGACTCCCCGCCATGAAAAATCCCACGAAACGAGATGTGCGGAATGCGGTGATCCTCGCGGTCGTGACCACCGCGATCGCGATGTTGGCGCTCCTCGATCCGTCGTGCCATCCGCTCCATAAGCCGGCGGGTGTTTCGCGCTCGATCGCGCCGTAGTGGCTCGGCGGGGTGTCCGCGCGACTGTTTTTTTCTCACCATGACCAATAAAACCAACCTCCTTCTCTCGGCCCTCTTTTCGTTCGGCGCCCTCGGCGTTCGCGCGCAAGAGGCCACGCCCACTTCGGTGGCGGCGCCATCGTCGTCCGTGACCTTCACGCCGGCCGTCGTCTCGCAGTACATGTTTCGCGGCGTCCGCCTGGGCGGGCTGTCGCTGGAACCTGCCATCGAATATGATTCCGGCCCGCTCGCGTTGGGCCTCTGGGCCAATGTTCCATTGGCCGACAAGGTGGCCGGGCAGTCCGACCCCGAAATCGATCCCTACGGTTCGTATACGTTCACCCTCATCGCCGATCAGCTGACGCTCCAGCCGGGCTTCACCGTTTACACCTACCCGAACGCCTACAAGGCGAACGGTTTCTACTCGCTCACGTTCGAACCGAATCTCGCACTCAACTACACCATCGCAGGCGTGAAGCTGACGCCGAAAATTTACTACGATGTCGTAGTCAAGCAGGTGACGTATGAATTTACCGCCGCCTATGCGATGCCCCTGAAGGGCGTCGGGACGGAACTCGATTTCACCGGGACGATCGGGACGTTCAAGGCCACGGATGCGATCGTGGATGCGAGCCCGTGTTACAAGAACTGGGGCAACTACTGGCTCGTCGGTGTCGGGATGCCATTCCAACTCACGAAGGCTTCGAAACTCACGCTCGGTGTCGCTTACACCAAGGGTTCCGATAATTTTATCAAGCAAGGCACGTCGGCCAAAACCGAAAATACCGCCGCCGTAGGCCGCGGCGTTGTAACCGTGAGCTATGCCTGGACGTTCTGAAGGTGGCACCCGAGGGCAATGCGGTTGGTCGCATGCGCGCCCTCGCGGCTGATGAACCGCCGCCTGCTCCCTTGCCCTGAGTCGGCGTTCAACGCAGGTTCATTCCGTCATGCCTGACCCACGTCCTGATCCCGACGCGCTCCTCGCTTCGCTGCATCGGGACGAGGCGAGGGCGCGGCGAGGGCGCCTGAAGATTTTTTTCGGGATGTCGCCCGGGGTGGGGAAGACGTATGCGATGTTGCGGGCGGCCCACCAGCAATTGCTGGATGGCGTGGACCTCGCGGTCGGAATCGTGGAGACGCACGGGCGGCGCGAAACCGAGGCGCTCCTGGCCGGCCTGCCGATCATCCCGCGAATCCGCATCGAACACCGCGGCATCGAGCTCACCGAACTCGACCTGGAGGCGGTCCTCGTCCGCCAACCCACGCTCGTCCTGGTCGATGAATTTGCCCACACGAATGCGCCGGGCTCGCGGCATCCCAAGCGTTTCCAGGACGTGGTGGAATTGCTCGACGCCGGGATCGATGTCTTCACGACGCTTAACGTCCAGCACGTCGAGAGCCGCGCCGATGCCGTTCGCCAGATCACCGGCGCGCCGGTGCATGAAACCGTGCCGGACCCGATCTTGGATTTGGCGAACGAGATCGAACTTGTGGACCTGACGCCCGAAGCCCTCCGCGAGCGCCTGGCCGAGGGCAAGGTGTACCTGGGCGAACGCGCAGCGACTGCGGCCGAGAATTTTTTCAAGGACACGCACCTGACGGCGCTGCGCGAACTGGCGCTCCGGTTCGTGGCGGAACGAGTGGACAGCCGCCTCCGCGAATTGCGCGGGACGGGGCCGGTCAAGGCCGTGTGGCGTTCCGGGGAACGGCTCCTGGTCGCGGTCGGGCCCAGCCCGTCGTCGCTGCAGCTGGTGCGTTGGACCCGGCGGATGGCCGCGGCGCAAGGCGCCGCGTGGGTCGCAGTCAGCATCGAGTCGTCGCGCTCGCTGGCGCCGGAAGCGCAGCGCCGGCTTGAACAGAACCTGGCGCTGGCGCGCGAACTCGGCGGCGAGGTGGTGATGACGCACGACGAAGATATCGCGAAGGCACTCGTGCGCGTGGCCTTGCAGCGGAATGCCACGCAGATCGTCCTGGGGAAATCCCGGCGTCCGCGTTGGCTTGCGTGGGTTGCCGGCGGCAACCTGAACGACCGCGTCATTCGCCTCAGCGGGTCGATCGATGTTTACCTGGTGCCCGCCGAGCGCGCCGCCGGCAAAATCTCCCCCCGGCTCGATTGGCTCCCGGTTGAGCGCTCGCCGGGACGCGAGTATGGCGAGGTGGCAGCGGTGCTCGCCGCGCTGACGCTCGCCGGGTGGATGCTCATGCCGCATTCCGGTTACCTCGCGATCGGCCTGTTTTATCTGGTTGCCGTGATCGTGCTGAGCCTGCGCGTCGGGCGCTGGCCGGTCCTCGCGGCCGGTGTGGGCAGCGCGCTCGCGTGGGATTATCTTTTCATCCCGCCGACCTTCACCATCGCGATCTACAAGCTCGAGGACGGCCTGATGTTTGGGGCCTATATTGTGGTCGCGCTGGTTGCCGGGCAGCTCACCGCGCGCATTCGCGCCCAGGAGAGAAACGAGCGGCTGCGTGAGGAGCGGGCGACGGCGCTCTTCCATCTCACGCAGGCGCTGGCGGCCGCGCGGTCGTTGGACGAGGGCGCGTTCGCCGCGCTGCGCCAGGCGGACAGCCTTTTCAGCGCGCAATGTGCGCTCCTCCTCAACGATGGCGCCAACGCCCTTACGCCGCACTTTGCCGGCTCGTTCACGCTGAGCGACAAGGAGCGCGGCGTGGCCGATTGGGCCTGGCGCAATCGCCGGAAGGCGGGCCGGTTCACGGACACCCTCCCGTCGGCGGAGGGCTTTTTCATTCCGCTGGTCCGCGAAGACCGGTCCTTGGGGGTCCTCGTTATTCGCGTCCCGGCCGAAGCCGCGCTGACCCTCGCGCAGCGCGACCTGGCGGAAAGTTTCGCGTTGCAGCTGGCGCTCCTGGTCGAGGGCGAGCAGTTCCGTGCCGCCGGCGAACGGGAAAAGCTCCTCGCGGAATCGGAGAAACTTCACCGCACCCTGCTCGACGGCGTGTCGCACGAATTGAAGACCCCGCTCGCCGTGCTGAGCGCCGCAGCGGAAAACATGGCGCTGGCCGATTCGCCCACGCGCGATCGGCTCGCCGGGGAAATCCAAACGGCGACCCGGCGCCTGCACCGCCTAGTCAATAATCTATTGGACCAGACGCGCCTCGAATCGGGTGCGCTCAGGCCGAAGCTCGATTGGTGCGATGCCCACGACCTGGTGAATGCCGCAGTGGAGAATGTCGGCGAAGCCCTGGTGGGCCATCCGTTCGAGACCGACGTGCCGGCGGAAATTCCGCTCTTCCGCGCCGACTTCGCCCTGATGGAACAGGTCATCTCGAACCTGATCCTGAATGCGGCACTGCATACTCCGCCCGGGACGCCGATCTTCCTGGCGGCGGGAATGGATGGCGCGAAGGCGCGGGTGTTTTTCACGGTTGCCGATCGTGGCCCTGGTTTGCCCGCCGCGATGCGGGACCGGCTGTTCAAAAAATTCCAACGGGGCGACGCGGCGAAGGCCGGAGGACTCGGGCTCGGGCTGTCGATCATCCGCGGCTTCGTGGCGGCGCAGGGCGGGGAAGTGGTCGCCGGCGAAAACCCGGGCGGTGGCGCAGTCTTTACCGTGTACCTTCCTTTCACCGCGCACAGCGTGGTGCCTGTCGAATGAATCCTGTTTCCCCCGCCAAAGAAATTCTGGTCGTCGATGACGAGGTGCAGATTCGCCGGCTGCTCCGGTTGACGCTGGAGGCCGCGGGCTATGCGGTCCGTGAAGCCGACGGTGGACGCGCCGGGCTGGATGAAATCATCCGCCGTGCCCCGGACCTGGTCGTCCTCGACCTGGGGCTGCCGGATCTCGGCGGGTTGGAAGTCCTGCGCCAATTGCGTGGATGGTCGCGCGTGCCGGTCCTGATTCTCACCGTGCGCGCGGAGGAGACGGAAAAGATCGCGGCCTTGGATGCCGGCGCCGATGACTACCTCACCAAGCCGTTTGGCGCGGGAGAATTGAATGCCCGCGTGCGTGCGATGCTGCGCCGCGCGCCGACGGAGTCCGACCAGGCCATCGCGACGTTTGGCGACGTCAGTGTCGATTTCAGCGCGCGTGTGGTCCGCCGACAAGGAGCCGAAGTCAAACTGACGCCGCGGGAATACGGCCTGCTGAAAATCCTGCTGCTGCATCGCGGAAAGGTCGTGACGCACCGGCAGATCCTGCGGGAGTTGTGGGGCCCGAAGTCGGAAGAGAACACCCATTATCTCCGGGTGCACATGACGCATCTCCGTCAAAAAGTGGAAGCAGATCCTCATCGCCCGCGTCATCTCAAAACGGAGTCGGGGATCGGCTACCGGCTGGTGGAAGAGTGAGTTGGTACGGTCTCTGACCCGCCTTCGAAACCTCGCGTCGGTCAACGAGCAGTCGAAGACGAGGCGCGACGTTTCCGCTTTCGGTTC
Organism: Verrucomicrobiota bacterium; assembly: GCA_028293545.1. Classification (GTDB taxonomy): domain Bacteria; phylum Verrucomicrobiota; class Verrucomicrobiia; order Opitutales; family Opitutaceae; genus Opi-474. The sequence goes on from JAQGOP010000012.1 coordinate 113,200, forward strand.
GGCCGGCTTTTGTTACGCATCGGCACGCTCGGCGAAATCGAAACATGTCGAAAACGAAATCAGCGGTGATTTGTGGCGGAGGTGTGGTGGGACTCTGCTGCGCTTATTACCTCGCCCGGGATGGATGGGCCGTGACCGTGATCGAACGCAGCGCGGAGGGCGCCGACTCCTGTGTGCAAGGCAGCGCGGGCTATGTTTCGCCGAGCCACGTCATCCCGCTCTCGGCGACAGGCATGGTGTGGAAAGGCCTGAAATGGATGACGAGCGCCCGCAGTCCCTTCTATATCAAGCCGCGGCTCGATTCAGAGCTCCTGCGGTGGGCCTGGTTGTTCGCCCGGTCCTGCACACCTGAGCATACGGCCAGGGCGGCGCCGATTCTGCGCGACCTCTGCCTGGGTGGACGCCGGCTGTTTGTGGAGTTCGCGGGCATCACGAATAACGCGTTCGAGCTGAAGCAGGAAGGTTTGATCGCCCTCTGCAAGACGGCGGAAGGGCTCGAGCACGAGTCCCACGGGCTCGCCGCGCTCGCCAATGGCTTGGGCGTGAAGTCCGTGGTGCTCGACGCCCGAGAAACCGCCGAGCTGGAGCCGGGCACCCGGCTGGATATCGCCGGGTCCGTCTATTTTCCCGGGGATGCGCATTTGAGCCCGCGAAAGTTCATGCCGGAATTGTTGAAGCTGCTCCGCCGCATGAATGTCGCGTTCAAATGGGAAACGGCGATCGAGGGCTGGCGGACCGCAGGAAACAAAATCACTGCTGCGATCACCACCGGAGGGGAGGTGGCAGCCGACGAATTTATCCTCGCCGGCGGTTCCTGGTCGTCGCGCATAACAAGGGGCTTGGACATCCGCCTTCCGATGCAGGCCGGCAAGGGCTACAGCCTGACGATCGAAAAGCCGCGCTTCCAGCTCACGAAGTCGATGATTCTCACCGAGCGACGCGTGGCGGTAACCCCGATGGGCGACAAACTCCGCTTTGGCGGGACGATGGAGATCGCGGGACACGACAACCGGATTCGCCCGCAAAGGGTCCAGCAGATCATCGACTCCGCGCGATTTTACCTGCCTGAGTTCGAGGCCGGGGACTTTGCCGGTATCGAGCCTTGGTATGGGTATCGGCCGGTTTCGCCCGACGGAATGCCCTACATCGGTCGTTTTGGACGGCATTCCAACCTCACCGCCGCGTGCGGGCACGCCATGCTGGGGCTCACGATGGCCCCGATTACCGGGTTACTGGTCAGCGAAGTGCTGGGTGGGCAAACCCCGTCGGTTGACCTGAAGCTGCTGGGTCCGGACCGGTTTCGTTAACTTGTTCCCTGCGCTGTAAAAATTCCTGACCGGGAAATCGCTTGCTTCACTTTCGCCCGCGTGAACACTCGGCGCCGACTATCACCGGCGCATCGCGCGCCTCAGCAAACCACCGCGGGCCTGTGCCCGCTTCGCTTCAGACTACATGGACGACACGCCCGCCAAGGAAAATCCCCCCAAGGATTTCAACAAACTCGACCTGAGCCAGCTCCAAGGTTTCAGCTTCGGCACCCAATGGGCCCAGGATAAAAATCCTGCGCCATCCCGCCCCGATGCGCGCACGGATCGTCCGTCGCGTGACGGTGGCGATCGCCGGGATGCCCCGCGCGACCGCCGCGCGTTTCGTCGTCCCGCCGGCCCAGCGACCGGCGCGCCCGACAATCGCCCTCCGTCGGAAGACGGCGCAGCCGATCGTCGCCAGCCGGCCGACCGTCGCCAGGGCCCGGGCCAGGGTTACCAAGGCGGCCCGCGTCGCGACGGCCCCGGCGGCGGCGATAATCGCGGTTCGCGCTACGCCGATCGCGGCGAACACCAGGAGCGCGGGCCGTACGACAGCCCGTATTTCAGCGCCACGTTTTATCCCGAGGACACCAGTTTCAACGCCCTCGCGAAGACCATCCGCTCGTCCTGCCGCACCATCGAGCTCTTCGAAATCGCGCGCACCGTCATCGACAAGCTCGATCGTTTCGTCGTCGTCCTCATGCGCAAGCCCGCCGCGGGCGCCGATGCGAAACCCGCCCCGCTGTATGTTTCCGTGCCCGATGGCCTGCCGTTCGAAAGCGACGAAGCTGCCATTGCCCACGTGCTCAGCACCCACCTCGACAAGTTCTTCGATCGCGCCGAGGTCGAGATCGAGCCGCCGAAGGGGAATTTCCAGGTCATCAACCGGTGCACCGTGACCGGTGAACTGCTCGGGCCGCCGAATTACCACCGCTACAACCAGATCGTGCAGCAGCACTTCGCCGCCAAGATCCGCGGGATGTCCCTCGAGAATTATCGGGGCCGCATCGAAACCGTGCGCGACCCGGAGGTCGTCGCCCAATGGCTGGAGAAGATGAAGAAAACCACGCGTTATTCGTGGAAGACTGGCGGAAAAATCACGAAGCCCGCCGTTGCAGCCGACGGCGCCAACCCGGCCGACGCTACTGTGGCAGTGCCGGCGCCGGAAGCCGTCGCGACCGAATCTCCTGCCCCGAGCGAAGCGACCGAGGTCGCTCCGCCGGCAGCCGCCGAAGTTGCGCCGACCCCGGCAGCAGCTCCTGCGACCGATGGCGCCACCGACGCGCCCGCCGCCCCGGCTGCGCTCACGTTCGACACGTTTGAGGAAGCGCGCACATACCTGCTGGCCCAAGCGCGCGACAAAATTGTGCGCGCGTCCGATACCGCGCGTTTCCACGGCAAGATCGCGGAGGAGCTTCCCGCCGGCGAAATTCGCCGCGCGACCGAAGGCGCCCTCGAACGCCAACGCCGGTTTCCGCTCGATACGGCCAACGCCCTTCGCGGGCGTCTCCGCCGCGAGCGCTTCACCATCTTCAAGAAAGGCTCGAAGGGCGTCTCCTACGTTTGCGCCGTGAAGCGCAAATTCCGGGTGCCCGGCCAGGCGTTCTCGGACAGCATCGGCACGCTCATCTCCTTCATCGAGGCCCACCCGATGATCCGCGCCAGCGAACTGACTTCGAAGTTCCTCGGCGTAAAATCAGCTCCTCCCGCGAAACCCGCGGGCGAGGCCGCCGAGGGAACCGCCCCCGCCGCTGCGCCGGTCGAGCCCGTGCTGACGATCGAGGAGCGCGCGAAAATTTCCCGCATGCAGGGCGACCTGCGCTGGCTGGTGACCGAAGGCTATGTGACCGAGTTCATCGATGGCCGGCTCTTTGCGCCGCCGCCGATGGTCGAGGCCCGCAAGAAGGAAGTGGAAGGCGATGAACACGACCCGGAGAATTTCCCGGACGTGCCCGCGTCGTCCGCGCCTTTTGAAGCCAAGCCCGCCGACGCTTCTCCCGCCCCCGACGTGCCTGTGGCAGAAACTCCGGCGCCCGCGCCGGACGCTCCCGCCGCGGATGCCGCTGGGCATACGGACTGAATTCCGCCCGCGCCATGCGTCCGGATCCCTCCGTCGCGGAGGTTGAGGCTTACCTGCATCGTCACATCCCCCTGTCCGCAGACATGGGCGTGTCAGTCGTAGCCTGCGACGCGCAAGGCGCCACCCTCCGCGCGCCGCTCGAGCCCAACATCAATCACCGCGCCACCGTTTTCGGCGGAAGTGCTTCCGCCGTCGCGATCCTCTCGGCCTGGACCTGGCTTCATTTCGCATTGCGAGCCGCGGGCCAGGAACCGCGCCTCGTCATCCAGCGCAACAGCGTCGAATACCTCGCGCCGATCACGGCCGTCTTTGAAGCGCGTTGCGAGGCGCTGCCGTGTGAAATGCTGGGTCGATTCATCCGCACGCTGGAGCGCCACGGAAAAGCCCGGGCCGTGATGCCGGCGGAACTGAGATGCGCGGGAAAGATCGTCGCGACCTTCTCCGGCGAATTCGTCGCGATGAAGGTGCCGGCCCGCGAGATTACCTGAGTCGCAGCGTGTGCCGTTCGTCGGCCGCGATCCCGAGGTCGAGGTGCAGCGCGCCCACGGGCAGCCATGCCCCAATTTTTTCCGGCCACTCGACCGCGAGGCACCACGGCGGGACGAGGAAATCCTCCAGGAGCAGGTCCTCGATTTGTTTCGGGCTTTCCAACCGGTAGGCGTCGAGGTGCACCAGCGTGCGGCCCTTCGTGCCTCGATGGATGTTGTAGATCGTGAAAGTCGGGCTCGTCACGGCCTCGACGATGCCGAAGCCCCGCGCGAGGCCTTGCACGAAGGTCGTTTTGCCCACGCCAAGGTTGCCGTGCAGCGCGAGCGTCGTGTCGCCGGCCAAGGCGCGGGCGAGTTCGCTCGCGAGCTCCTGTGTTTCCACCGCTGAAGCCGTCGTCACCCCGGCGCGAAGCTCTTCAAGAATCCTCATGCGGCGAATTTCGGGCAGGTCTTCATGTCACGTGTTGAGCGACATGACGGATCGGGCCGGAGCCGCGGAGAGGTGTTCGTAACCGTGAAATCGGGCGAGGTCCACGGCGCCGCTTGGCAGCTTTCCGGCGCGCGCGAACTGGCCGATGCAGGTCAGGCGTGTGGCGGGAAATCTGCCTCGCCACGCGCGTTCGAAGGCCGCGCGGCCGGATTTCGTATGATAGGTGAAAACAAGCTCGTAGTCTTCACCGTCGGTCAGTGCCGCTTCCACCGACGCCCCGGGCCGGCGCGGCAGGCCGCCGGGCAAAATCGCCGCGCAGGCGCCGCGCGGGGTCAGCGCGTGAAGGTCCTTCGCGAGGCCGTCGCTGAGATCCATCATCGATCGCACCGCGGCCCGGCGTGCGAGCCACGCGCCTTCCGCGAGCCGGGGCGTGAAACGAAAATGATGACCGCCCCGACTGCCCCCCAGGACACCTGTCGTATAGATCCAATCCCCGAGCTGCGCGCCGACGCGTGTCAACACGCGCGGGCCCGTCGCTTCGCCCAGCAGCGTAAGGCTCGCGGCAAACCCACCGTCAGCCTGCGTCACATCGCCGCCGACGATCGGGACCCGGTATTCGCGGGCGCAGGCGGCGAGCCCCCGGTAAAATTGCTCGAGCCAGCGCACGTCCACGGATCCTCCCATGATCAAGGACACGACAGCGGCGGAAGGTCGCCCGCCCATCGCGGCCAGGTCGCTGAGATTTCGCTTGAGCAGCTTCGCCCCGACCATGCGCGGCGGGACTGAGTCGTCGAAATGGCGGTTGTGCACCACCGGGTCGACCGTGAGCAGCTGCGGCGCGCGCGCGCGCGGCAGCACGGCGCAATCGTCACCGATTCCAAATGGAGCGCGTGGCGAGGCGTTGGCCAGCCAGCGGCGAATCGCGGCAATCAACTCCTCCTCGCCGAGCGCGGCGACGGAGTTTCGAAATTGAGGGGTGAAGGTTTTCACGGTCAAAGGTCGACGCCGGCCATGACGAGCAAGGTCGCCATCAGGTTGAAGAGCGCGTGCGCCACCATGGTCGTGCTGATCCGTCCGGTGCGTTCGTAAGCGAGCGAGAAAATTATCCCCAGCGCCACAAGGGGAGCGAAGCTGGCCACGTTCATGTGCATCAAACCGAAAATGACCGCGGGCAGGAGCAGCGCCGCCCAGCGCGGCAGGTGGGAGCGCACGAAGCGGAAAATCCCGGCACGGAAAAGCAGCTCCTCGTTGATCGGAGCAATCACGATCGCGCTAAACAGGAGGATCGCGAACGGCAGCGACGAGCGCGCGTTCCGCAGGAGGTCGATCGCTTCCTGCTGCGGTGCGTCGATGTGGCAGAGCTTGAGGAGCCCGAGCCAGAGGAGGCTGACGACGGACACGACCGGGACCGAAATCAAAAAGACGGCGCCGCCCGCAAGGATCGGATTGGTCGGGAAGGGCGCCGGTTTTGCCGGCCGGCTCCGTCGCCCGAGCGTCAGGGCGAACGCCATTACTCCCGCCAGCATGCCGAACTGGAAAATCGCCGTCGACAGGATGAGTTCATATTCGCGTCCGAGCGCCGCTTGCTTGATCCAGTGGCTTGCGGCCATCGGTGCGAGGAAACCGCCGGCGATCACCAGCCAGACAAAGACAAAAAAATCCGTCCCGCTCGCGGGCCAAGTCGTCAGCCGGGGCGGGGTCTCTCGCGCCTCTTTCCGCAGGCCGTATCGCCACAGGAGCACGAGCCCGCCAAAGATCAGCGCGATTTCGGTGAGCATGAGGTCGCCTGGAGACATGGCCGACGAGTGCGGACGAAAAGCGGGATGCGCGCAACGCCAACCGCGACGGCCGGATGGAGTTTCAACGGATCACGGAAAAAGCGTGAACGTGGCCGCCGTCGAAATTCGCCGCGACTCCGCGGCATCCGTCACGACCCGAACTGCCCGCGGTCGAACACCACCCGCCCATCCACGATCGTGACCTTGACCCGGCCCGTGAGCGTCTGTCCGTGCCAGGGAGAATTGCTCGACTTGCTGAATCCCGCCTTCGCGTCGTAACGCCATTTTTCCGCCGGGTCGAACAGGCAGATGTCGGCCGCCGCGCCCGCCGCGAGGGTCCCGGCGGGCAGGCCGAGGATGCGCGCGGGCTGCTGCGTCATGAGGTCCACGACGTGCGTCAGTTTGAATTTGTTCTGCTTCACCAGCACCTCGAGCGAGACGGGGAGCGCAGTTTCAAGGCCGAGGATACCGTTCGGCGCGTAGTCGAACTCCTTGTCCTTCTCATAATCCGTGTGCGGCGCGTGGTCGGTGGAAATGCAGTCGAGCGTGCCGTCGCGCAGGCCCGCGATGATTTCCCGGCGATCCGATGCCGTGCGCAGCGGGGGGTTCATCTTGAAGTTCGTGTCGTAGGTCCGGAGCTCGTCGTCGGTGAACGCGAGGTGATGCGGGGTCGCCTCGGCGGTGATCTTCACGCCGCGCTCCTTCGCGCGGCGGATGATGCCGACGGAATATTTCGAGGAGATGTGCTGCAGGTGGATATGCGCACCGGTGTATTCCGAGAGGATGACGTTGCGTGCGACGATGATGTCCTCCGCCGCGCGCGGCCAGCCGCGCAACCCGAGCCGCGTGGAAACCGAACCCTCGTTCATGACCGCGCCCTGCGTGAGCGACGCGTCCTGGCAGTGATCCATGATCGGCAGGTCAAACATCTTCGCGTACTCGCACGCGCGCCGCATGAGCTCGTTGCTTTGCACGCAGTCACCATCGTCGGTGATGGCGACCGCGCCCGCGCGTTTGAGCGAGCCGATCGGCGCGAGCGCCTGGCCTTTTTGCCCGACTGTAATGCAGCCCGTCGGGAGGACCTTGATGACGGCGTCGCGCCGCGTGGCGTCGTTGATGAACTGGATCGTGCCGGCATTGTCCGCGACGGGCGCGGTGTTCGGCATGCAGACCACCGTGGTGAATCCGCCCGCCGCCGCCGCGCGGGATCCGGTGGCGATCGTTTCCTTATGCGTCTGTCCCGGCTCGCGGAAATGGACGTGGATGTCGACGAGTCCCGGGCAGGCGACCAGGCCTTTGCCATCGATCACCTTCGTGGACTTCTTGGCTGCGGCGGAAAGCGACGCGACGATCTTTCCGTCGGAGACAAAAACGTCGCCGACCGCATTGCGCTTGGCGGCCGGGTCGATGACGAGGGCGTTACGAATCCAAAGGGAAGACATGGGAATCAAAGCTCCAACAGCCAGCATCCAAGCTCCAGTGAAACCCCCGCCGCTGAAAGACGGGTTGGGGAAACCTTGAAGCCTGAAATTCGAACGGGTTGGTTGAGTTGAAAATGGGTCATGGAAGATTCACTGGAGCTTGAGGTTGGAGCTTGGAGCTTTCGTTCTGCTCTCACCTCGGGTCAGGCCCGGCGTAAACGTTCTCCGGCTGGCCGCCGGAGCAAAGGTAGAGGACCGCCATGCGGACGGCGATGCCGTTGGTCACCTGTTGGAGGATCACGCTGCGCTCGCCGTCGGCGAGGTCGCTGTCGATTTCGACACCGCGGTTGATCGGGCCGGGATGCATGATGATCGCCTTCGGGTTGAGCCAGCCCGCGCGCGTCTTGTTGAGGCCGAACATGCTGGTGTACTCGCCGAGCGAGGGAAAATGACTGCTGGCCTGGCGCTCGTGCTGGATGCGCAGGAGCATCACGACTTCGGCGTCGGCGAGCGCGGACTTCAGGTCGTGGGAAACCTTGACGCCCAGGTCGGTGAACCAGTGCGGCACCAGCGTCGACGGTCCGACGAGCGTGACGTCGGCGCCCATTTTCGTGAGCGCATGTATATTGGAGCGAGCGACGCGGCTGAAAAGAATATCGCCGAGGATCACGACCTTCCGGCCCTTGAGGGCGCCGAGGTGCTCGCGCATCGTAAAGGTGTCGAGCAGGCCCTGCGTCGGATGCTCATGCGCCCCGTCGCCGGCATTGATCACCGGGATGTTGAGGATCTTGGAGAGGTAGAGCGGGGAGCCGGCGGCGGCGTGGCGGATCACGATCATGTCGGCCTGGAGGGCCTCGATGTTCTGGGCGGTGTCGCGCAGCGTTTCGCCTTTTGAGGTGCTCGAGCTGTTGCCGTCGAGGGAAATGACATCGGCGCTGAGGCGCTTTGCCGCCATGTCGAACGCCATGCGCGTCCGGGTGCTTGGCTCGAGGAACAGGTTGACGATGGTCTTGCCGCGCAACGCCGGCACTTTTTTCACGCTGCGCGAAAGCGTGCGCTTGAAGGCCGCCGCGGTGGCGTGGATCTGGTCGATCTCGGCGAGGGAAAGTTCCTCGAGCGTCAGAAGGTGGCGGCGGGTCCAGGGCATTAGGAAATTGCGGATTGCGGATTGCGGATCGCGGATTGACGAACCGCGCGGTCCTTGCCGGCTGGTGATTTCGGGGCCGCGGGTCCGATGCGGATGAGGTCGTGCTGCGGATTTTCGGGATCCAGGATGACGGACACTTTTTCGTTGGCCCCGGGAGCGAGCGTGTGGCCGATGTAGTCGGCGGCAATCGGGAGCAGGCGTCCACCGCGGTCGATCAGGACTGCAAGTTCGACCTTGGCGGGGCGCCCGTGATCGAAGAGTTCGTCGAGCGCGGCCTTGACGGTCCGCCCGGAGAACAGGACGTCGTCGACCAGGATGATAGTCGCACCGTCGACATCCGCGGGAATGTGCGTGGGCTCGAATTCCTTCGGGATCGGGTGGCGGCCGATGTCATCGCGGTGAAATGAAATGTCGACCGTCCCGGCAATCGCCGCCCGGACGCCCTTCGAATGGCCGAGGATCGCGGCCAGCCGCCGCGCCAGTTCCACGCCGCCGTTCGCGATGCCGAGAAGCAGGATTTTATTGTGGCCATGGCGGGCGGAAATAGCGGCGGCCAGCTGCTCGATCGCAGCATGGATGTCTCCGGAACCGATGGTCTTGGTCGTGGCCACGAGGCCCGTTTCTGACGGCTCGAATCGGGCGTGGGAAGGATTTTCTAAGCGGCCGTTGGAGTCGGACGTCTCTCGGAGGCGGGTCGGAGACCGCGCCCTACTTTATGGCAGCTCGTAGACTTCCACCAGCGCGACGCCGGTGGTGCCGCTGACACCGGATACTTTGGCTGAATAAATCCCGGGTTGCAGCGTCACATAGAGCGCGGCGTCTTTGCTGGAGTTGCCGACAAACGCGAAGGCGCCGGCGGTGTTGGCGGCATTCGAAATCTGCACGTCGCCGTTCCAATTATCGTTGGTCGCGACGTTTGTCGCCACGCCGTTGATCAACTGGGTCAACTCGAGCAGCGGGTCGGCGAGCGCCCCGCCGACGCCATAACTCGAGAGCGTCGGCCCCACGCCACGGATCAAAACCGTGCGGGGCGTCGAGCCGCCAACCACGAAGCCGGCAATCAGCACGCCCTCCCCGGTTCCGACCTGCGCGCGCGCGGACACGTTGATCAAGCGGGGCGTGTTGATGGTATAGAGTACGCCGGACGCATCGTAAATTTCGGCGAGCGTGATGCCGGTCGTGCTGTTCACCCCCGTGATCTTGGCGGAATAGATTCCGCTGGGCATGAACTCCACGAGCGCGGCGTCCTTGGTGGCGATATCTCTGAAGGGGAAAGCGCCGACGGCATTGCCGACGCTCGTGACCTGCCCGGCGCCGCCCCAGTTGTCGTTGGTGTCGATCGGCAGCGCGGCGCCGTTGACGGATTGGGTGACCTGAAGCAGCGGATCGGCGAGTGCCCCGCCGACGCCGTAATCGGCCAAGGTCGGCCCGACGCCACGGATCAACAGGGTGGTTGAACCGGCGGTGTTTGCGCCGCCGACGACGAAGCCGACGATCAGCGAATTATCACCCGTGCCCGCGCCGGTTCGCACCGAAAGGTTGGTGAGATGCCCGGGCGGAGGGGCCGAAGTCGAAACGAAGAGCACGGCGGCGACGCTGGTGGCGCTGACGCCCGTGCTGCTCGTGACGCGGACGGAATAGGAGCCCGAGTTGGCCGTCTGCACGTTCAAGAGGACGTAGGTTGCGCCTGTGACACCCGGAAGGTCTGCACCGTCTTTTATCCATTGGTAAGTGAGCGTTCCCGGGCCGGTGGCTGTAACGGTCAGCGTCACGCTCGAGCCCACCTGCACGGCCTGGGAAATCGGCGCCGTCGTGATCGTGACGAAGTTTTCGGAATAACGCCCGTCGCGCAGCAGGTTGTGCTGGAAGACCGGCCACGCGGAATTCGCGGGGCGCTGATTCAAGACCGGGTCGAGATTGAAAGCATAGAACAACCCATCAGAGCTGCTGAAGAGGAGCTGGCCGTTCGCGATCGCGGGGGAAGAACGAACCAGAGCAGCAGTCGCGTAGGTGCGAACCAGACTGCCGAGGGGGCTGATGGCATAGACCAAGCCGTCGTAATTCGGCATGTAGATCGTGCCGTCCCCGCCGACCGCGGGCGTCGCGGCGCGAACCTCGTCGCTCATGGTGTACGACCATTTTTCGACGCCGTCCTTGGTGAGCGCGTGAAGCTTGTGGTCATACGCGCCGAAATAAATCGTGCCGTCCGGAGCGAGGACCGGCGACGACGTGATGCTCATGCCGGCGATTGACCACACCCATTTCTGGGTGCCGCTGGGGTTGAGCGCGTAGAAATATCCGTTCAGCGTCCCGAGGTAGACGGTGCCATCGGTCGCGATGGCTGGCGAAGTGAAGACATCCCCGTTCGCGGTGAACTTCCATTTCTGGGTGCCGTCAGGATTGATGGCGTAGAAGCTCCCACCCGTGGCGCCGACATAGATCGTGCCGTCGGCGGCAATGCCGGGAGAGCCGTACGTCGCCCCGCTGAGCGTGAACTGCCACTTCACCGTCGCGCTCGATCCACTGTTGGTGAGCGCGTAGAGAAAGCCGTCGTCACGAACGTAAATCGTGCCGTCGGCGGCGATTGCGGGCGAGGAGTCGATCGCGTTGGTCGTCGTGTAGGTCCATTTCAGGGCCCCGTTGTTCGCGTCGAGCGCGTAGAGTTTCTTGTCGCCCGAGGCGACGTAGACATTGCCATCGTTGCCGATGGCCGGACTGGCGAGGTCGACCGGTGCGCCCGTGGTATAGGCCCACTTCTTGGTGCCGTTGGGGTTGAAAGCGTAGACATTGTTCTCGGGAAATTTGCTGCCGAGGGTGCGGTCAGTGATCGTGGTGCCGGCGCCGAAGTAAATCGCGCCGCTGCTGCTCACGGCGGGAGAGGAAACAATCCCGCCATACGCCGCGAACTGCCACGCGGCATCCGTGAGCGTCAGCACAAAATCGCCGCCGGAGGGATTCACGTTCGTGGTGTCGACCTGGAAATAGTAAGTGGCGCCGGCCGAGGCATTGAAGCCGCAGAGGCTGTTGCTGTTGACGGCGCCCTCATAGGTTCCGGTTTCGATGTACTCGGCCGCGTCGTCGTTCGAGACGATCATGTTCAGGTTGCCCACGGCCGAACCGGTGTAGACCGCCGTCAGCATGTCGGCATACGCGCTGTAACCATAGAGCGCATATCGGCCATTGGCCGGCGCCACCCAGCGATACCAGACGGTGTGTTTGGCGGCGTGGGTCACGGGAACGGGCTCATTGATTTCGCTCGTGGAATTCAGGGTGCTCCCCGCCACGTGGACGGACGTGCCGCTCAGCAATTGGGCATTCGCGAAATCATCGTTGGCCGGGATCGCCCCGATGCCGAGGAGGGTCAGGCCGGGCGTGCCGGATTTGAGGTCGACGGCGATCTGGTAGGTCGTGCCGGCGGTGACATTGAGCGTGATCAGGCTCGTGACCTTGGAGTGGACGTTGTCGTCGTCGTTCGACGCGATCGGGGTCAAGGCGTTGAGCGCGGTGCCGGTGTAGATCGCGAGTTTCGTATTATAGCTCGAGCCATCAGTGCTGAACGTGACGGTCGTCGAAGTCGGGGCGGTCCACGACCACCACAGCGAGTTTGTGCCCGGCACGGTCGAGTGGGTGGGTTCGCCGGTTTCCGGGGAACTGTTCGCGCCGACGTTGCTCGAGCGCACGTGGATGTTGGCGTTGCTGCCGAGGATGGCGCGCGTGGAAAAGTCGTCGTTGAAGGGCCGCGAATCGGTCGAGGACAGGGCGTTGGCGAGGTTGAGCCGACCGCCGGATTGGGCCAGGCCGGCCAGGGCGGGCACCTTCGTCACGGAGCGCAGGAGGCGATTGATGATCTGGCGGTAATTGTCCGTGGGAAATTTTGCGCGCATGAGCGCGAGCGCGCCGCTGACATGCGGGGCGGCCATCGAAGTGCCGCTGTAGACGACGTACGCGGAATCCGAGGCGATGCCGCACGAATAAATCGAGCTGCCCGGCGCGGCGAGGTCGACGGAACCGCCGCCGAAGTCCGAGTAACTCGCGATGGCGTCGGCGTTGGTGGTGGCGGCGACGGTGACGACGTTGTCGAGCGCGTAACCCGCGGGGTAGGAGGAGCCGATGTCGACGTTGCGCGCATCGTTGCCGGCGGCGGCCACGAAAATGATGTCAGCGCTGCGGGCGGCATTGATCGCATCGTATTCGGAGCTGGAATAACCGTCGCTGCCGAAGCTGGCGTTGATGATCTTGGCGCCGTTGTTGATGGCGTAGTTGATGCACGCGATGCAGTCGGAGGAGCTGCCGCCACCGCCGGTGCCGTGGAGGAAGCGCAGCTCCATGAGCTTCACGTTCCAGGCGACGCCGGCGATGCCTTTGGCGTTGTTGCCCACCGCGCCGATGATGCCCGAGACGTGGGAGCCATGCTCGACTTCGGTATCGTTGGGATTGGTGTCGGTCTGGGAGCCGTTGCCGCTGACGGCGCTGATGCCGTGGAAGCCTCCGAGGTTGGACCACAGGTTCGCCGCAAGGTCCTCGTGCGTGAGGCGGGCGCCGCTGTCGATGACGGCGACGATGACGCTGGAATCGGTGCGGGTATTCCAGGCGGCCGGCGCGCCGATATCGGCGCCAGCCACCCCGCCGCCGGGGCCGTTCGAACCGGTGTTGTTGAGGGACCACTGCTGCTGGGTGAAGGCGGGGTCGTTCGGCGTGACGGTGGCGTAGCGGATCCGATCGGGTTCGACGTATTCGTAGCGACCGGTGGCCTTGAGGCGTGCGATGGCATCCGGGACGTTGTCGCCGGGAGCCAACTCGATGACCCGCAGCTGGCCGATGCGATCGAACTTCTGGCGAACCTTGAGTCCCTCGGCGTTTTCCGCCGCCTCGGCGGTGGCCTGCAGGGAGAGGCGCGGCTTGGCGAGCACGACGGTGTCAAGGTAGCCTTGGGCGTGTTCCTTCTCGGTGAATTTCGCCTCGCCGGGAGCGGCGATGACGACGGTTCCGACAGTGAGAAAGAGCCCAAGGATGCGGATCAAGATGGTTTTCAAAGGTAGGGGAGAAAGGGAGGCGGGAACTGACAGGGGTGAGTCCAAAAAGCGGTGGGATCCGCTGACCCGAAGATTTTCGATCCGACGGGCCCTAGCAAGCCCGGCTCGACGAAACCACAGGATCCCGGGCCCATGGCGGTTGGATCAAAGCGGGACGGCGGGAAAGACACCTTGAGGGAATGACCACCGAAGGCGCGTTACCCGCCATCGGCCGGATGTGGGCGGCTCAACCAATCGCCGAGGTCCTTGTCGTCGAGAATATTGGTTCCAAACTGATAATCGCGCGCGAGCAGGCTCGCATACGCGGGTTCGAGAAAACGCTGGCAGTGAAGGATGATTCGCGCGTGGTGCCCGGGCGCGCGCACCATGCGGCCGAGGGCTTGGTTAACTTTGGTCATGCCCGGGATCTGGTACACGCGGCGGAAGGCTTCCGCGCGCCCGAGCCCGGAAAATTCGGCCAATCGCGCGCGCTGCACTGCGTTCACCTCCGGCAACGCCGGCCCGACCACCATCGCGTGGGTGACCTGGCCGCCCAGCACGTCGATGCCCTCGGCAAAGCTCGAACCGAGCACGAGGAAAAGGGCGTCGGTGAAGGCGAGCGATTGTTCGACCCACGCGGTTTGGGCCGCGAGGTCCTGGAGACGAGGCTGGAGGGCGACGCGGAGCGGATGGGTCTTTTCCAGTTCGCGCGCCACGGTTTCGGCGTAGGCGTAGCTGGGAAAGAAAACCGCGACGGCCGCGCCCGCCGCCTGGTGAAGCGCGGCGACGGTCGCCGCGGTGGTCGCATAAAAACGGGCCCGCTGCTGGAAGCGCGTATCGACCCGGGCATCGACCGCTACGTCGTACGCGTGGTCGCGCCAAGGCGTATGCGCCCGCAGCAAAATTGAAGGTGAGCCCGGGAAAGCGCGGGGCGAAGGCAAGATGCTGCCGGCTTCCGGCCCCAGGTTCGGAGCCGGACCCTTTTCGGCTTCCGGCATCCGCAATCCGAAATCCCCCATCCCGCAGTTTTCGGCGAAGGCATCGGCGGGCGTGAGCGTCGCACTGGCGAGCACGGCACCGCCGTATTCGCGGAGATTTTCGCCAATGACGTCGGCCGCGTCGAGGCAGGTGAAGTTCAATTCCCCGGGTCGCGGGCACCACAGCAGTTTTTTCAGCCGGCCATCCGCGAGCCACTCGGCGAGCTGCTGGCTTTGCCAGATCAGTTCGCTGAAGCGCGGCCCGAGCGCGGCGTAATCCAGCGGGAGTTCCGAAAGCTGGTCCGCGATTTTCGAGAGTGTGTCCGAGGCATCGGCTTCCAACGCGGGATCGAGCGCGTCGACGGGCTCGAGCGTGGCGAGGAGCTGCGTCCAGCTTTCCCACGCGCGGACAAGCGGCGTCGGCGCATCGATGTGGTCGAGCTCCGCGAGCAGGGCCCGCGCATCGTCGGCTTTAGCGACGTGGGAATAGGCATCGGCGACCCGGGACGGCAGGTTATGCGCTTCGTCGAGGATGAGCAGCGTGCGCGCCGGGTCGAAGCCGGCCTGGTGATAGAACAGCGTGCGATTCCGCGGCGCGAAGACGTAGTTGTAGTCGCCGATCCATACATCGTTGAAGGCGAGGGCGGCGCGGGTGATCTCGTAAGGGCAGATGCGGGCTTCCTTGCCGGCGGCGCGGAGCGTCGCGAGGTCGCGCGCGTGGCTTTCGATGCGGTAGAAACGGGACAATCCGCTGGCCGGCCAGCGCGCCTCCAAGCGGTCGATGTAGGCGCAGTTTTCGCGCACGCAGTGGAAGGTGGTGTTGACGCAGTGTTCGCTTTTGTTGCGGACGTGCCAGACGGCGACGCCGGGCGAGGGGCCGTTCGCGTCCGCGGCCGACGCCGAGAGCATCATATGGTCGAGCGTCCGCACGACCTGGAGCTGCCCGGTCGCCTTGCTGGTCAGGTAAAGCGCGCGATCGAAATGCCCGGCACGCAGCTGCCCGAGGGCAAATTCCAGGAGCATGCCGGTTTTCCCGAAGCCCGTGGGCGCTTCGAAGAGCACGAGCGGCTGGCGTTCGAACGTCGTCGTCAATTCCGCCTGGGTGGTTTCCTGGCCGGGACGCAGCGCGGCGAACGGCGACTGGAAACGAAGGTTGCGCAGCCGCTCGCGCGCCCGGAGGCGGAGGTCGAGGAATTCGACAAGGCGCTCGAGCTGCCCGCGGAACAGGCTGTCGTCCGCCGGCGTGAGCTCGATGGATTGCGCGAGGCCGCTGCTCGTTTCCACGAACACGAGTTCGGAACGCAGCAACGCGTGGGCGGTGACGGGCGGGTTGACGGTGGCGAGCCCGAGTTTCCAGAGCGTGGCGTAGCTCGCGAGCTGCACGAAATACGCGGGATAGTCCCCGCGGAGCGCGGCTTCGTCAGCGGGCAGCGGGTGCATGACCGTCTTGATCTCGCGGAGCGTGATGCCGGCCGGCGCGCGCAGAAACTGGTCGATGCGGCCGGTGAGGGTGATGGTCCAGCCGGCGTGAAAAATTTTCCCGGTGATGGCGACCTCGAATTCCGCCGCCGGGGTTTCGCTCGCGGTGCGGAGGCGGAGCTCATTGTGCCAGTGCGTGCCGAGCTGCGCGCGCCAGATTCCGCCGGAGCCGCTGCCGACGTCATGCGGGCCGGTGGTGAACTCCGAGAACTCCCCCACGCTCAGGCTGGCGCTGCGTTGATCGAGGGAGAACTCCATTGCTGAATTTCGGATGGCGGATTTCGGATTGCGGATGGGTCGGACGGAGCGCCGGTCTTTGACCGGCTCGTTTGGATCTGTCTAGAAACTTGGGGTGCCGTGAATTTTTTCAACGGGCGATCGCGCGAAATACGCGTCCCCGGATGCCGGGCGGAGGCGCGGCGACGGGTTTCATTCCAAGAGAATATCGGTGTGGTCGCGGAGGTAGTCTTCGAGCTGGCGGATGAGGCGGGGGAGATCCGGGTCCATCGAGGGAGATGGATGGGAGGGAGTAGGGCTGTAGAGGAATTGTTCGGCGAGGGCGCGGGCCTCGGTCGTGAGCGAAACGAGCCATTCCTGTTTCACCGGGTAACCTTCGTCGCGCGCAAAACTGAACAGGCTCTTGAACCAGATCAGGTCGGGGCGGGCGCCGCGCGCCAGCGCCGCGAGGGCCGAGCGCAGCAACGCGGCGACTTGGGCCCGGCTGTCTTCGTGCACGTTGTTCCGACCCACCAGCGCCGCGAGCGCGGAGGCGTGGCGCAGCGTCTCGTAGCTTCGGCCGAGGTCGGCGTGGCGCGTGACCAGGCGCGCTTCCTGGAGGAACCAGGTCTGGCCTTGGTTCGAACTTTCGAGGCGCAGCGAAACCTCGTCGAACAGATCGAGCGCCACCGAGGCCGTCGCGGCTTTCCTCGAAATGCGCTGGTGAATCAAGAGCGCGCCGTGTTCGGGCGAGAACACGTTGAAGCCCTGGAACGCGTCGGAAGGCGGGCGTTTTACGAGGACAAACGCGTCGGTCTGGAGCGGAAGTCCGGGCACGCGTTCAGTTCTTCGAGGCGGGATGCGGCAGCGGCGAGGCGGACCTACGCCATGGGGGGACGACGGCGCCGCCGGAGATCACCATCTTCATGCCTTCACCCACGGACATTTCCAATTCGACGATTTCATCGCTGGGCAGCATGAGCAGGAAACCGCTGGTGGGATTGGGCGAGGTGGGGACGAAGATGGTCCAGACATTGGCGCCCGTCCGAAACTGGGCCTCGGCCTGCGCCTTGCTGGTCAGGAAGCCGAGGGTCCAGACGTCCTTGCGCGGGTACTGCACGAGGACGACCTTGCTGAACAAATTCCGGTTCTGGCTCCCGAAGGTGTCGACGATCTGTTTGACGGTATTATAGACCGCGCTCACGCCCGGGATGCCCTGGACCACGCGTTCCCCGACCTCGAGGAAGTATTTCCCAAAAACGTAGCGCGAGAAATAACCGAGCAGCGTGACGAGGGCGATGACGATGATCGTCGCGAGGATATCCCAGAGAATTTCCAGGCGTGGCGTGCGCAGCCAATCCGGCATGTAGAAAAAGAACACCGGCCGAAACGTGCCGCCGACGAGGTCGATGATCTTCGTAAACGCCCAGACGGTCACGACGAGCGGCGCCAGCAGGAGCAGGCCGGAGAAAAAAGCGGTCCGAAGGGTCGCGATGAGCGTGGGTGGGCGGTCAGCCATGTGCGCGCCTACGCTCGCTCAAAGCCGCCGGGACGCAAAAGTTTTTTACGGGAAGCTGCACCGCGCACCTCAGGCGATCGCACCCGCCTCGGCGAAGCCGAGGGTGAAGCGACAACGCGCTCCACCCGTGGTTAAAGTTTCGGCCAGCGTTAGGGCTCGACTTGGGGAGGGCCGTGTTCCCTCTGTTTGGTCAGCCTCGCGACGCCCGCCCGCCCGCCGGTTCATCCCATCATGGCTAAAAAGAAAATCACGCCATTGAAGCAACGGGGGCGGAAAAAACCGGAGGCGGCAACCGCGCTGCCGGCGCTGCGCAGCGAGCTTAAGCGCGTGCGCCAAGAATTGCGCCGCGCGATCGACGAACTGCGCGAAAGCGAGGAACGCCATCGGCTCATCCTCGATGGGATCAAGGACCACGCGATCTTCAGGGTGGATCCCACCGGACGGATCGCGACCTGGACCCAGACCGCGGAAAGGATTTTCGGCTATTCGAGCGCGGAAGCGATCGGGCAGCCGCTCTCGCTCATCTCGATCCCCGAGGATCGTCCGCCCTCGACGCTCGCGGACCTGCTGAAGCGGGCCCAACAGATGGGGGCAATCCGCGAGGACGGCTGGCGCCTCCGCAAGGACGGCACCCGGGTTTGGGCGAGCGGCATGCTGGCAAGCCTGCCGGGGCACGCCGGCGAATCGAAGGGCTTCGTCAAGGTGCTGCGCGACGACACCGACCATCGGGCGGCGGAGGAATCGCTGCGGGAAGCCAAGACGGCGGCGGAGTCGGCCAACCTGGCGAAGGATCATTTTCTCGCGACGATCTCGCACGAACTCCGCACGCCGCTGACCGCGACCTTGCTCTGGGCAAAATTGTTGAACGGACCCGAAACGCTCGAACCCGACCAGATCCGCGAAGGACTCCAGGCAATCGAGCAATCGGCGCAGGAGCAGCAGGCGCTGATCGAGCAGCTGGTGGACACCTCGCGCATCGTCACCGGCAAGCTCCGGCTGCAGCTCGCCGAGGTCGCGCTGGTGCCGCTCGCCCACGCCGTGGTCGAAATGATCAAGCCGATTGCCACGGAAAAAGGGCTGACGGTCAGCGAGTCCCTCGACGCCCGCATCGGCACCGTGGTCGCCGACGCGCTCCGGCTCCAGCAGGTGTTTACCAACCTGTTGAACAATGCCGTGAAGTTCACCCCGTCGGGCGGAAAGATAAATTTTGCGATGACGCGGGTGGGGGACCTGGTCGACATCAAGGTGACCGACAGCGGGAAGGGAATCAGCGCGGAGTTCCTCCCCAAGATGTTCGAGCGATTCGTGCAAGCCGACCCGTCCACGAGCGCGAAAGGCGGCCTCGGGCTGGGGCTCTCGATCGTCAAGCAACTGGTTTCGCTGCACGGCGGCTCGGTTTCGGTCTCCAGTCCCGGGCTCGCCAAGGGGTCGACGTTCGCGGTGCGCCTGCCGCTGCCGAAAACGACGCCGAGCGCGAACGCGAGCGAGGTGGCCCGGCCGCCGTCGTTGCACGGCATCACGGTGTTGCTGGTGGAGGACGACCATGAGACGCGCCAGGCCCTGACGGCGACAATGGCCGCCGCGGGCGCGAGCGTGACGGCGGTGGATTCTGCGCCGCGGGCGCTGAAGGATTTCAATCGCCGGCGTCCCGATGTGATCCTGAGCGACATCGGCCTCGGCAAAGTGAGCGGCCACGACCTGCTCGGCCAGATTCGCCAATGGGAGATTGCGCAGGGCAAATCGCGCGTGCCGGCAGTGGCGCTCACCGCGTACACCGACGAAAAAAATCGGACGCAGGCATTGCAGAGCGGTTTCCAGCTGGTGCTGAGCAAGCCGGTCGACCCCGTGGTGCTCCTCCGGGCGATCGTGGCGCTGCGGGATTCCGAAAAGAAAGCGTAGCGAAGGTTCGGCTGCGGTTCCGGGAGCAGGCGGACCGCCGGCGCTACTTTTTCCGTGGCCAACGGTTACTTCCGTGCTTGGTTGATGACCTCATGAGTTCGACCCGCCCGCCTGTTCTCCTTATCATCCGCGATGGCTGGGGAAAAAATCCCGACCCGTCCCAGGATAAGTACAATGCCACGGTCCAGGCCCACGTGCCGTGCGACGATGCCCTCCACGCAAAATCGCCCGTGACTTTGATCGCCGCCAGCGGGCTCAATGTCGGGCTGCCTGACGGCGTCATGGGCAACAGCGAAGTCGGCCACGAGAACATCGGCGCCGGGCGCATCGTCGACCAGGAACTGGTGCGGTTGAACAAGCTCTTCTCCGAAAAACGCCTCGCCGCAAATCCGGTCTGGCGCGCCGCGGTCGAGCGCGTGAAGAGCCGCGGTTCGAAGCTCCACCTGATGGGCATCGTGTCCGACGCCGGCGTGCACGGCATGCTCGATCATCTTTACGGCATCCTCCGGCAGGCGAAGGCCGACGGGATCACGAGTGTGTTCATCCACGCCTTCACCGACGGGCGCGATACGCCGCCGTCGAGCGGGCTGGGTTACGTGCAGCAGGTCGACGAGCAGTGCCGCCAGATCGGCGTCGGCCGGATCGCGACCGTGTGCGGACGTTTCTGGGCGATGGATCGCGACCACCGCTGGGAGCGCGTGCAGCAGGCCTACGATTTGCTCACCGGTCGGAAGATCGTCGCGACGGCGCCCGACGCCGCCACTGCGGTGAAGAGATATTATGAAGCGCCGCTGACCCAGACCCAGAACGGCGACGAATTCGTGACGCCGACCGCCATCGTGGGCGGCGACGGACGGCCGCTGGCCACGATCGGGAATGGCGACGCCGTGCTATTCTATAATTACCGCGGGGATCGCCCGCGCGAGATCACGAAGGCGTTCGTGCTGGATGACTTCAAGGGCTTCGACCGCGGCCCGAAGCTGGACCTCTACTACGCGACCATGACGGAGTACGAGGCCGGCCTGCCGGTGAATGTGGTTTCGGCAAAGCCGGCGGCGCTGAAGAACATCCTCGGCGAAGTGGTGAGCAACGCGGGCATCGCGCAGTTCCGCTGCGCGGAAACCGAGAAGAACCCGCACGTCACATTTTTTTTCAACAATTACCGCGCAACCCCGTTTCCCGGCGAGGAGCGCGCGTGCCCCCCGAGTCCGAAGGTGGCGACCTACGACATGCAGCCCGAGATGTCGTCGGTCGAAGTCACGCGGCTCGCGAAAGAAGCGATCCTTTCCGGCAAGTACGGGCTGATCGTCGTGAACTACGCGAATCCCGATATGGTGGGGCACACGGGTTCGCTGCCCGCGGCGATCAAGGCCGTGGAGGCGACAGATCGCGGCGTGGCCGAGTTGCTTGCGGCCCTGGCGACGAAGCAGGGGAAAGCGGTGATCTGCGCCGACCATGGGAATTGCGAACAGATGTGGGACCCGGTGCACAATGTCCCGCACACGTCGCACACGCTCAACCTCGTGGAGCTGTTTGTCGTGGGCGACGGGCTCGTCGCGGGAAAGACCAGGATGCGCACCGGCGGCCGGCTCGCGGATATCGCACCAACGCTGCTGGCATTGATGGGCCTGCCGAAACCCGCGGAGATGACGGGTGAGAACCTCGTCGTGGGCTGACCCGCGCATTTGCGGTTATTAAATTCGAAAGGGTGGCTTCGCCGACTCGCCCAGCCGCGTGCGCTCACAATGACAAAACCAACCGGGATGATCCCAAAATTTATTCGCCTCTCATTCGTCGCGTTGCTGGCCGCGGCCGCGACGCCGCTTCGCGCGCAGCTGCTCTGGCCGGGCACGACGTCCGGGATGTCGGTCGAGCAGGTGCAGTCGTTGTTTCCCCCGGCGCACGCGCCGGTGGAGGCGATCAAGTTGCCGGGCGGTCGTGCGGAAGAGCTGCTGGAGCTGGATGAGTACGAGATCGTCGGCCGCAAGTTTCGCGTGGCGTTTTTCTTCAAGGCGCGGCGCCTGCTCGAAGTGGCATTGCTGCAGACGGGCGAACTCGGCCCGGAGGAATTGGAAAAGTTCAAGGTGATCCTCCGCGCCAAATACGGCACGGAGTACTCCACGCGCAGCGGGGAGTATATCCAGGTGAAATGGAATGCCGTGCAGACCGTGATCCTGCTGACCTGGACCCCGCTGGGCCGCGGCATCGCGACCTTGAGCATCAGCTATGAAGCGCCGATCATCGACGACGCCATCCGACTATGAAATACATCGACGCCGACGGCGACCTCACCTTGGAATTGGATACCGCCTCGGAAGTGATCCGATTGAAATGTGTTTCGACGTTTGATTCCCCGGTCGAACTCACCGCGGACGCCGCGCGTGAACTCGCGCAGCAGTTGCTGCGCATGGCGGACGAGTGCTGAATGGCTGAAAGCCGAAGGTGCCGAACCGACCCAGCAGAGTGTCGCTAACTTATCCCGTTCTCCGCCTTTCGCCTTTCAACCCGCGGCAGCCAACGTGTCCAAACCCGTCCTCCCATTAAAAAAAATTCTTACGCCTTTCTTCGCTCCGTGATTTTTTCGGCCGCGCTGCTGTGCGCGCATACGACCAGCGCTTGGGCGCAAGGGACCGCGCCGGCGGCGGTGGCGGACGGAGCGCTGCAGATCCAATGCCCGGTGGCGTGTCGGATTTCGATTCCCGCGCTCTCGGTCAAGGGAGACGTCGCGCAGGATCGGCTGATGCTAGAGCACGTTCCGGTTGGCACGTACACGGCGTCGTTCGCGGGATTCAATCGCGAGATTTCGCACACCTTTTCAATTGTCGCAGGGCAGACGACCCGGCTGACCGTCAACATCGCACAGGGTAAAGTTCGCGAAGGGGACGCGGCCGCGCCCGCGGCGGCGACGGGGACGGAAAAACCCGGGAACCCGCTGGCCGCGCGCTCGTTTCAGTTACCTGAAGTCGGGATCACGATGATCGCGGTTGCTCCCGGCACTTTCCTGATGGGTGCCGCGGGCACGTTGAAGAACGAAGCGCCGGTCACGAAGGCGACGATCACGCGGCGCTACTGGTTGAGCCGGACCGAGGTGACGCAGGCGCAGTGGGGCACGGTCATGGAGAGCAACCCATCGCACGCGGTTGCCCCGGACCAGCCGGTGGAGAGGGTGACGTGGGATGACGCGATGTTATTCTGCCAGAGGCTGACGCAGCACGAACGCGAAGCCGGGAGACTGCCGGAGGGATATTTTTATGTGCTGCCGCTGCAGGCGCAGTGGGAGTTTGCGTGTCGCGCGGGAGGCGACGGCAGCAGGGAGGACGAGTTGGCGACCCTCGGATGGTACAAGGCGAACAGCGGCGGCAAGGTGAGCCCGGCGGGCCGGCGTACGCCGAATGCGTGGGGCTTCCTGGACATGCGCGGCAATGTCGCCGAGTGGTGCTTCGACTGGATGGCGCCGTACCCGGGCGGAACGGTCGTCGATTATGCCGGCCCGGGGACCGGGACGCAGCGCGTGATCCGTGGCGGGGCGTATGACTTCCCGGCGTTGACGTGCCGGGCGGCGTCGAGAATCGGGGAGGAGCCTTTGAAGACTCATCCCAACGTGGGGTTTCGAGTGGCGCTGATGACGTTGGCGTCAGGCGGAGCGGGAAAATAAGCGCGGCGCGTTTCGATTACGGCGCGGTTGGTTTGTCGTTGGATTCCATTGGGACGGTCGGAGACCGGCGCGGCGTTGGAAATTCTATTTGCTCGCGAGGCGGGCACTCCGCTTAGCTCACCCGTTCCTCCCGGAACTTCCCATGAATCGCACCCATCACTGTGCCCAACTCACCTTGGCCGACCTTAACGCTTCCGTGGCGCTCGCTGGCTGGGTGGACTCCATTCGCGACCACGGCGGCATCATCTTCATCGACTTGCGCGACCGCAAAGGCATCACGCAGGTGAAGTTCGACCCGCAGGATAACGCGAATCTCGGCACGCAAGCCGCGCATTTGAAGCCGGAGTCGGTGATCTCCATCGCGGGCAATGTGGTGCCACGCCCGGCCGGTACGATCAATTCGGGCCTCCCGACCGGCGAAATCGAGGTCGCGGCCACCGCGCTCGAAATCCTCAACGTTTCCGAGACCCCGCCGTTCCCGTTGGACGATGTCGGCGGCGACAAGGTCAACGAGGATCTCCGCCTCACTTATCGCTACCTTGACCTGCGCCGCCCGAAGATGCGCAGGAATCTCCAGGTGCGGCACCGGGCCGCGAAGTCGATCCGTGATTATTTCGATGCGCAGGAATTCATCGAGGTCGAAACCCCGGCCTTGTTCAAGAGCACGCCGGAGGGCGCGCGCGAATACCTCGTGCCGTCGCGCATTCACCCGGGCGAGTTCTATGCGCTCTCGCAGTCGCCGCAGCAGTTCAAGCAGATCCTCATGGTCGCGGGCGTGGAGAAATATTTCCAGATCGCGCGCTGTTTCCGCGACGAGGACCTGCGGGCCGATCGCCAGATGGAGTTCACCCAGGTCGACGTCGAGGCGTCGTTTATCGACCGCGAGGGCATCTACTCCCTGTTCGAGGGCATGCTGAAGAAGGTGTGGAAGGACGTGTTGAACCACGACCTGCCGACGCCCTTTCCCCGCATGGCGTTCCACGATGCGATGAACCGTTACGGCGTCGACAAACCCGACGTGCGTTTCGCGATCGAGCTCGTGGATTTCTCCGAAACGTTCCGGAATTCAACCTTCAAGGTTTTCCAATCCACCGTGGCCGGCGGCGGAGTGGTCAAGGCGATCAACGCCAAGGGCCTGGCCGACCTGACGCAGGGCGAGAACAAGAGCTTGGAGGAGATCGCAAAATCCCTCGGCGCCAAGGGCCTCGCTTTCATCAAGGTCGAGGGTGGGGAATGGAAATCCCCGATCGTGAAATTTTTCAACGACGCGGAAAAAGCCGAGCTCACCGCGAAACTCGCGATCGCCGATGGCGACATGGTTTTCTTCGCGGCGGCGCCGTGGGAAAAGGCGTGTGCGATCCTCGGCCGTCTGCGCCTCGAGGCCGCCACGCTGCTCCAGAAGCGGGGAAAGCTGTCGTTGCGCGCGGACGACTGGAAATTTTTGTGGGTGATCGATTTTCCGCTGATGAGCCACGACGAGGTGGAAAATCGTTACGTCGCGACGCATCACCCGTTCACGGCGCCCGTCCCGGAAGACGCGGGGCTGCTCGACAGCGACCCGAAGAAAGTTCGCGGCCAGCACTATGACGTTGTCCTCAACGGCATGGAACTCGGCGGCGGCTCGATCCGAATTCACCAGCCGGCGCTGCAGAAGAAGGTGTTCGAGGACGTCTTGAAAATCCCGGCGGACGTAGTGGAGAGCCGCTTTGGCTACATGCTGAAGGCGTTCACGTTTGGCGCCCCGCCGCATGGCGGCATCGCGTTCGGGCTCGACCGCATGGTCGCGCTGCTTTGCGGCACGACGAGCATCCGCGACGTCATCGCCTTCCCGAAAACGCAGAAAGGCCAGGACCTCATGGCGCAGAGCCCGACCCCGGTCACGCCGAAGCAGCTGAAGGACCTTCACATCCAGGTCGTGATGCCGGAATAGGCGGGAGAAATTCGAATTCGGAAAATCCGGTTTGACCACGAATGGACACGAATGACCACGAATCAGAGTCCGGAGGATTTCAGGGCGCTCTTAATTCGGATTGGCTCCTGTAAAAACGGATAGGGTTTCTGATTCGTGTTTATTCGTGTCCATTCGTGGTGAAAGGTTCGTGGTTCGCCTCTGGGATTTTGACTTTCGCGATTCCCCGCAAAGAGGTGTTGCTCCTTCCTCCGACCGCTCTTTTCTTCATCCCACTCCATGAAACTCATCATCGCCGTCATCAAGCCGTTCAAACTCGAGGAAGTGAAAGAAGCCCTGGCTGCCATCGGCATCGAGGGTATGACCGTGACTGAGGTCAAAGGATTCGGCCGCCAGAAGGGCCACACCGAGATTTATCGGGGCAGTGAGTACACCGTGGATTTCCTGCCGAAGGTTAAGATCGAGATCGTCGTCGCCGACGAAATGAAGACCAAGACGCTCGAGGCGATCGTCAAGGCGGCGAAGACCGGCAAGATCGGTGACGGAAAAGTTTTCGTGGTGCCGATCGAGGAAGCAGTGCGCATCCGCACGGACGAGCGCGGCGAAGCCGCTGTTTGACGCGCGCTGGACCGAAGCCCGATGAAGCCAAGCTTCATTGGGTGGAACGCGGTGTCCCCACCGCTTTGCGCGGTTCCGCCAGGGTTTAAGACTCTGTGAAGTTGAACCGTGCGGGGGCGAGGCAGCTCGCGATTAGGCACGGACCGAGTCCCGCAGCGCGTACTTGGACTATGGTAACGTCTTGTTTCCGGGGGTTCGAAACATCATTGGAGCGTGGAGATGGGAGCGGGAAGTTTCCACGAGCCTCCGTCCCGCGTATGCGGACAATGACGCTCGGCCAACCCCAGCTGGCATAAGGGCTGCTTAAAGCGGCTCTGATGACCATGCATACTCCCCAGCGTCTCCTACGAAATTGCCTGTTCGCGTGTCTGGCCGGCCTCCTGTGCCTGACCGCTGTAGCACAAACCCCAGCTCCGGCGGCTCCCACCACCGACGAGCGTCTCGCGGCCCTTGAGGCCTACGTCAACAACGGCGACCCTGGCAAAACCCTCACGGGAGTGCCTGGACCCGGCCACAACGGCTGGATGATGACCTGCGCCGCGCTGGTCCTTTTCATGACGCTTCCCGGCCTCGCGCTGTTCTACGGCGGCTTGGTTCGCCGGAAAAACGTCCTCTCGGTCCTCGCCCAATGCCTGGGTATCACCGGCATGGTCACGATCCTGTGGTGGGCGTTCGGCTACAGCCTGGTCTTCGGCACGAGCTTTGGTAACCCCATTATCGGTGGTTCGGAGTTCTTCTTCCTGAAGGACGTCACCTCCGCCCCGAATACGAACTACGCCTACTGGGTTTCCCAGAATGTGTTTTCGATGTACCAGATGATGTTCGCGATCATCACCCCGGCGCTGATCGTCGGTGCGATCGCTGAGCGCATGAAGTTCACGGCCATCATGGCCTTCGTGCTCGTCTGGATGTTCGTGGTTTATTTCCCGCTCGCCCACATGGTCTGGGGCGCCAACGGCCTCATGAACGGCGTCTGGAACGCCGATGCCAAGATCCCCGCGATCGACTTCGCCGGCGGCACCGTGGTGCACATGAGCTCGGGCTGGTCCGCTCTCATCCTCTGCCTCATCCTCGGGCCGCGCCTCGGCTTCGGGAAGGAAAAGATGGCCCCGCACAGCATGGTGCTCTGCATGGTCGGCACCGGCATGCTCTGGGTCGGCTGGTACGGCTTCAACGCGGGTTCCGCGGTCGCCGCCGACGGCATCTCCTCCAACGCCTTCATGACCACGACGCTGGCCGCTGCGGTCGCCGCGTTCGTCTGGGGTGCGATTGAAAAAATCTTCCGCGGTCACGCCTCCATCCTGGGCTTCTGCTCGGGTGCGGTCGCCGGCCTCGTCGTCATCACGCCCGCCGCTGGTTTCGTCAACGCGACCGGCGCCGTGATCATCGGCGTGCTCGCCGCGGTGGTTCCTTACCTCGCCTGCACCAAGCTCAAGTCCACGTTCGGTTACGATGACGCCCTCGACACCTTCGGGGTCCACGCCATCGGCGGCACGCTCGGCGCCCTGGTCACCGGCATCCTCGCCACCGCCTCGGTCAATGCCAACCTGATCGGCGCCGTCGCCACCAAGAACGGCCTGGCCAAGCTCGTCACCGACGGCGGCCTGTGGATCGCGCAGCTGAAGGCCATCGGCCTCACGCTTGTGCTCTCCATCGTCGCGACGGTCGTCATCGCATTCATTATCAAGGCCGTCATTGGCCTCCGTCCCACGGAGGAAGTCGAGCGCCAGGGTCTCGACACCAACGAGCACGGTGAAGAAGGCTACGCCAGCTAACCTCCAAATCCATCCCCATGAAACTTATCATTGCGATCATCAAGCCGTTCAAACTCGAGGAAGTGAAGACGGCGCTCGCCGAGATCGGCGTCGAAGGCATGACGGTGACCGAAGTCAAAGGCTTCGGCCGCCAGAAGGGCCACACCGAGATCTACCGCGGCAGCGAATACACCGTCGACTTCCTGCCGAAGGTGAAGCTCGAGATTGGCGTGGCTGACGAAGTCGTCGCCAAGGCCGTCGCCGCAATCGTCAAATCGGCCAAGACCGGCAAGATCGGAGACGGCAAGGTCTTCGTGTTGTCGGTCGAGGACGTGGTGCGCATCCGCACCGACGAACGCGGCGAGGCCGCCCTCTGATTCCCGACGGAAACGTCGGGCTGACAGGACTACACCAACCAAGCCAACGATTGCCGGCGCCGTGAAAACGGCGCCGGCTTTTTTTTGATGGAGCGGACCGCCGGGTCCGCCCGCGCGCCCCGCGGTCGCGCGTGCTCCGGAAGCTGGGGCCGAGTTTCTACGCGGGCAGAGTGGAACCTTTTTCCGCGGAATCCGCGGATCGACGCGGATCCCGGAAATGAATTTCCCGCCACCGAACTCCGCTCTAAATCGATTCCGGTTCGAGGCCTGATGCTTTCCGCTCAACGCCTAGAGGGTTCCCCAGAGGCGGGTCGGAGACCACGCCCTACGCCGATCGTCGGATAAGGCGCTGGGCCTTCGCGGAAATATTCATGTTCATTCGCGTCCATTCGTGGTTCAAAACATCCCGCGATGAATCTTCACGGACTTTCCTTGATTGGTGCTGGCGCGGGTAAAACGGGGGGTGCGACGTTCCAGGGCTTCGATCCTGCGCGTGGCGTTGCCATCGAACCTGATTTCCATGGGGCCAATGCCGCCGAGATCGAACGGGCGGTCCAGCTTGCGGCCGCCGCGGCGCCGGCCTGGGCCAGGCTCCCCGGTGCCGCGCGCCATAAGTTCATGCGCGTGATTGCCGACAAGCTTGAAGCGAATTCCGCCGTCCTCGCCGAGCGCGCCTCGCGCGAAACCGGGCTGCCACCGGCTCGCTGCACGGGCGAGATCACCCGCACCGCCGGCCAGCTCCGGCTCTACGGTTCAGCGGCCGAGCGCGGCGACTGGCTCGATGCGCGAATCGAAACCGCGGACCCGGCCCGGAAGCCGCTCCCGAAGCCCGACCATCGTTCCATGCTGCGCGCCATCGGACCGGTGGTGGTGTTTGGCTCGAGCAATTTTCCTTTCGCCTATTCCGTGGCTGGCGGCGACACCGCCTCGGCTTTTGCCGCGGGATGCCCGGTGATTGTGAAAGCGCATCCCGCGCATCCGGGCACGGGCGAGTTGGTCGGGCTGCTGATCGTCGAAGCGGTGAAGGAATGCGGCCTGCCGGAAGGGACGTTTTCACTTTTGTTCGATGCCGGGTTCGAAGTCGGGCAGGCGTTGGTGAAACATCCACTGGTCAAGGCGGTGGGATTCACCGGTTCCTTGAGAGGCGGGCGCGCGCTGGTCGACCTGGCGGCGGCGCGACCGGAACCGATCCCGGTCTATGCGGAGATGGGCAGCACCAATCCGGTTTTCATCCTGCCCGGTGCGCTCCCGGAAAAATCTGCGATGATCGTCGAGGGCCTGCATGCGTCGGCCACCGTTGGCGTCGGGCAATTTTGCACGAACCCGGGCATTGTGGTGCTGGAACGATCGCCGGCGGCCGAGGCGTTTTTGAAAACCCTCGCGGCGAAGCTGGCCGCCACCTCATCGGGTGCGATGCTGACGAAGGGAATCAAGCAGGCCTTCAGCCGCGGCACCGGGGCGCGCGCGAAAGCGGCGGGCGTGAAGGTAATTGCGCAGGCGCCGGAAGGCGACGGGGCGGCGGCGGCGCCGATCTGGTTTGAAACCGACGCGGGTAATTTCATGCGGGACCACGCGTTGTCGGAGGAAATTTTTGGCCCGAGTGCGATCGTGGCCTGGTGCCGGGATCGCGCCGAGATGCACGACGTGGCGCGACACCTGGAAGGCACGCTGACGGCGACGCTCCACCTCGGCGCGTCGGATGGGGCGGGGGCGGGTGAACTGATTGAAATCCTCGCGGCCAAGGCCGGGCGCCTGATCATGAATGGATATCCGACGGGCCTGGAGGTGAGCGATGCGATCGTGCATTCGGGGCCGTATCCCGCGACCAGCGACGGTGGCCGCAGCACGTCGGTCGGGACACGCGCGCTTAACCGCTGGGCGCGGTGGGTATGCTACCAGAATTTCCCCGATGACCTGCTCCCGCCGGAGTTGCAGGAGAAAAATCCGCTCGGCCTGCGGCGCTTGGTGAACGGCGAAACGCGTTCGTAGGCTCGGGTGAGGTGGAGCGGCTTCTCCGCAAGACGCTGTTTGGGTCCGTTGACGTTTAAACGCGGACGGAGCCGCTCAACGCGTTAGGGACAACGCGTTCCACCTGTTACACTTTCTTCGCCGGTAACGCTTTCGTGCTGACCTCGGTCTTCAATTTTTCGACGTACGCCTCGACGGTCATCACGCCTTCGTCGCCGCGGGCGCGGCTGCGCACGGAGACGCTGCTGGCATCGGCTTCCTTCTGTCCGATCACGAGCGTGTAGGGAACCTTGTCGAGTTCGCCGCGCCGAATCTTGGCGCCGAGCTTGTCGCTGTGCTCGTCGACCGAGGCGCGCAGTCCTTCCGCCTTGAGGCGATTAAGCACGCCGTACGCGTGGTCGTTGAGCTTGTCGCTGATGGTCACGATCCGCACCTGCTCCGGCGCAAGCCACGCGGGGAAATCACCGCCGAAATGCTCGATCAGCACGCCGCAGAAACGCTCCATCGAACCGAACGGTGCACGGTGGATCATCACAGGACGATGCGCCTGGTTGTCGGCGCCGATGTAGGAAAGGTCGAAGCGGACCGGCAGGTTGTAGTCGACCTGGACGGTGCCGAGCTGCCATTCGCGGCCGATGACGTCCTTGATGACGAAATCGATCTTGGGGCCATAAAACGCGGCTTCGCCGGGCTCCTCCGTGAAAGGAACCCCGAGGGTCTTCGCCGCTTCGCGACAGGCGTGCTCGGCTTTGTCCCAGTTGGCGCTGTCGCCGGTGTACTTGTTCGAGTCGGGATCCCGCAGGCCGACCCGCACGCGATAATCCGCCATGCCGAGCGTGCTCAGCACGATCTTCACCAGCGCAAGGCAGCCGAGAACTTCGGCGGCGACCTGTTCCTCGGTGCAGAAGAGATGGGCGTCGTCCTGCGTGAAGCCGCGGACGCGCGTCAAGCCGTTGAGCTCGCCCGATTGCTCCCAGCGATAGACGGTGCCGAATTCCGCGAGGCGCACCGGAAGGTCGCGGTAGGAATGAGGCTGGGACGCGAAAATCTTGATGTGATGCGGGCAGTTCATCGGCTTCAGCATGAAGCCGTCGAGGAGCTGGTCGTCGGGTTTGACGCGGTCGGGGGTGATCGTCTCACGGCCGGTGCGCTGGTTGACCTGGGAGGCGAGGCGCGCGGACACGGCTTCGAGGCGCGAGAACGCCTCGGCGCAGGAGCAGCCTTCGTGGATGACCTTGGCGAGCGATTCGTTTTCGAAGACCGGCGAGAACTGGGACTCCTTGTAATACGGGAAATGCCCGGAGGTCTTGTAGAGCTCGAGCTTCCCGATGTGCGGCGTGAAGACCTGCGAGTAACCCTGCTTCCGCAGTTCACCGCCGATGAAGTCCTGGAGTTCCTGGCGGATGATGGAGCCGCGAGGGGTCCAGAGGATCAACCCCTGGCCCACGTCCTCGTCGATGACGAAGAGCTTGAGGTCCTTGCCGAGTTTGCGGTGGTCGCGGAGCTTCGCCTGCTCGAGCTGCTCGAGGTACGCGGCGAGTTCGTCCTTCGTGGGGAAAGCGGTGCCGTAGATGCGCTGGAGCTGCTTGTTCTTCTCGTCGCCGCGGTGATAGGCGCCCGCGATGGAAAGGAGCTTGAACGCCTTGAGCTTCGAGGAATAGCGCACATGCGTGCCGGCGCATAAATCGATGAATTCGCCGTTCTGGTAGAACGAGATTTTTTCATCCGCGGGGATGTCGGCGAGGCGGCCGAGTTTATAACGTTCCTGGCCGCGCGCCTTGATGATCTCGGTGGCTTCGTCGCGCGAAACTTCCTTGCGGAGAAAGGGCTGGTTTTCGTCCGCAATCTTTTTCATCTCGGCCTCGATTTTAACCAGGTCGTCGGCGGTGAATTTGTGCTCGAGGTCGATGTCGTAATAGAAACCGGTTTCCGTCGGCGGGCCGATATCCAGCTTGGCGTCAGGCCAGAGGCGCAGGATCGCGGTCGCGAGGACGTGCGAGGCGGAGTGACGAAGTTCTTCGAGGGGAGACATGGGCGAGGACATGGGAATTTTTAAAAGGTAAAGGACATCGGTTACCGTGTGTCCAACTATGCTAGTAACGGCTTGAGTGAGGTTTGAGCGCTCTTAAACCGAGCGGCATGATTAAAGACTTACGCGCTTGGCTCGCGAATCCTGAAGTTTATCCCGTGGAGCTCACGCTCAGCAGCGGTCAGACGATCCTGATCAAACATCCCGATTACGTTCATTATTTCGGACCCTTGAATAAGGTTTGTATCTATCCCGAGTCAGGCAGCCCGGTTTTCGATTGGGTATTCGCCGAACAGATCGCCAGCGTGCGGGCCAGGGTTAGGAAAGGATTTTGGGC
This sequence comes from Verrucomicrobiota bacterium, assembly GCA_028293545.1. GTDB lineage: Bacteria > Verrucomicrobiota > Verrucomicrobiia > Opitutales > Opitutaceae > Opi-474. Next base: position 145,600 of record JAQGOP010000012.1, read on the forward strand.
TCACTTTTTCAAAGGCTCCAGGGAATAGCCGTCCTTGCGATCGAGCATCGACCAGCCGGTGGCGGCGAGGTCTTTGCGCAGCGCGTCGGCGGTGGCGAAATCCTTCGCCTGCTTGGCGGCCCAGCGTTTTTCGGCGATGGCCTGCACCGCTGCGGGAACCTCGGACTTGGGCGCGGTGGTTTTTTCCAGGTCGAGGCCGAGGGCGAACATCGCCTGGTCGAACGACGCCAGGTCCACTTCGCCGCTGCGCCGATTGATGATCGTGAACAACGCCCCGAGGGCGGCCGGGGTGTTGAGGTCGTCTTTGAGCGCGGTGAAAACCGACGCGAAGGCATCGTGGACAATGCCCGAGGCCGGGAGCGAAGAGCGGAAACCGTGCAGCGTCGCGAGTGCGCTTTCCGCGGCGTGCAGCGAATCGAGCGTGAAATTGAGCTGCTTGCGCGGATGGCCGGAAAGCAGCGCGTAACGCAGCGCCATCGGGGAAAAGCCCTTCGCGACCAAGTCGTCGAGCGTGTACATGTTGCCCAGGCTCTTGCTCATCTTCTTCCCGTCGACGAGCAGGTGCTCGTTGTGAAACCAGTGCAGCGCGAACGTGCGCCCGTTGCAGCATTCGCTCTGCGCAATTTCGTTTTCGTGGTGCGGGAACAGCAGGTCCACGCCGCCGGTGTGGAGGTCGATCGTTTCGCCGAGGTGCTTTTTGCTCATCGCGCTGCACTCGATGTGCCAGCCGGGCCGTCCGCGGCCCCACGGGCTGTCCCAGCTGTTATCCCCGTCTTCGTCCTTGTGCGCCTTCCAGAGGGCAAAGTCGCTCACGTCCTCCTTCTCGTCGGCGTCGGCGGCCGCGGCCTTGAGCGCATTGCCGGGCTGGAGCTCGCGCTCCTTCACGCGGGAGAGGCGGCCATAGTCGTCGAAGGAGGAAACCTTGAAATACACCGAGCCGTCGGCGGCGCGATAGGCGTTTCCCTTTTTCATGAGGACATCGATCATGTCGACCTGCTCAGGGATGTGGCCGGTCGCGGTCGGCTCGACGTGCGGCGGCAGGCAGTTCAAGGCGACGCAATCGGCGTGGAATTTATCCGTCCACTCGCGGGTGACGGCGGCCAGCGGACGACCCTCGTCGCGAGCCCGCTTGATGGTCTTGTCGTCGACGTCGGTGAGATTGCGGACGTGTTTCACCTTCCCGGCGCCGAACTCGAGCTCGAGCAGGCGGCGCAGGACGTCGTTGATCACGAACGCCCGGAAATTCCCGATATGCGCGGGCGCATAGACGGTGGGTCCGCAGTTATAAAAGCGGAAGACACCGTCGGGCTGGGAAGGTTGGAGGGAGCGAATCTCTCGCTTGAGCGAGTCGAAAAGCTGGATGGCCATGGAAAATGAAGGAGGGAAGGTTAGGACGCTGGCGGAAATTCCGCCGCAGCGGAATGCGGATTTTGCGGGCGCCGCGGGCGGGCGCCGGCGGTTGTCGGGCTCAACAACCGCAACACGTCGTTCGCGTCGTCATCGAAGGACGGCGCAGAACGCTGCAAAAACCTGGGGCGAACCGTGACATGGCGTGCTCAGTGGCCCCCGAAGGACGCGAATATGCCCGGCGACTTCAAGCATGATTTGGACGCCGCTTACCGGGGAGTTCAAAGGCGCAACCGGGACGGCAAACCGCGGCGGTCCCGTAAAAACATTTGGCCGGGTGTCCGCAGATGTGTTCTAGTCCGGGTCTTCACCATGGCTGATCCCTTCAAGCTCGACCTGACCCAACGCCCGCGCCGCCTGCGCCGCACCGCGAGCCTGCGGGCCCTGACCGAGGAAACCGTGCTGCGCCCCGCGAATTTCATCGCGCCGCTTTTCGTGATCGAAGGAAAGGGCCGGCCGGAAGCGATCGCATCGATGCCGGGCGTGAGCCGCTTGAACATCGGGGACCTGGTCAAGGAGTGCCGCGCGCTGTCCAAGCTGGGCGTGCCGGCGGTGGCGCTCTTCCCGAAGATCGAGGCGAAGCTCAAGGATGACGACGGCACGGTGGCGCTGCACGAGGACGGATTGATTTTACGCGCGGTTCGCGCGGTGAAGAAAGCGGTGCCGGAAATGACGGTGATGACCGACATCGCGCTCGACCCCTATACCACGCATGGCCACGACGGCGTGCTCAACGCCGCGCGCAACGACGTCGAGAACGACCGCACCGTCGGCATCCTGATGCGGATGGCGGTGCTGCACGCGCGCGCGGGCGTGGACCTCGTGGCGCCGAGCGACATGATGGATGGACGAGTGGGCGCGATCCGAAAGGGGCTCGATGCGACCGGCTTCACCGAAACCGGCATCATGGCGTACTCCGCGAAATTTGCCTCGGCGTACTATGGGCCTTTTCGCGACGCCGTGGGCAGCGCGAGCGCGGCGGGCACGAACCTGCTGAGCAAGGCGACTTACCAGCTCGGGCCAGGCAATCGCCGCGCCGCGCTGATCGAGTCGACGCTGGATGCGGCGGAAGGCGCGGACATCGTGATGATCAAACCCGCGGGACCTTACCTCGACATCATCCGCGAAGTCCGGATGTCGACGCGGAAGCCGGTGGCAGCCTACCAGGTTTCAGGCGAATACGCGCAGATTCACGCCGCGGCGAAACTGGGTTGGCTCGATCTCGCGCGCTGCCGTCACGAGTCGCTGCTCGCGATCAAGCGCGCCGGCGCCGACATGATCCTGACCTATTTCGCGAAGGAGATGGCGGCGGAGTTGAAGTAGCGCAGGCGGCCCGCCTGCTTTTGAAGTAGCGCGTAGCGGGTAGCGAGTAGCGAGCATGCCGGAGCGGTACAGTCCGACTACTCGCCACTTTCCGAGCAGGCGGGCCGCCTGCGCTACTTTAGAACGGCGAGCGCGGCACCTGCACTGAATCCCCCGGCATGAGATGGATGTCGTCCTCCGGCTTTTTCTGCGCAGCGGTAACGTTGATGTCGTAGGCTTTTTGGTCGCGCATCAAGTTCACCTTCGTCTCCTTCGCGTAGAGCGTGAATCCGCCTGCTGACTGGATCGCTTTGCCCACGGTGAGGTCCGGCGTCCAGATGATGCGGCCGGGACGCGCGACTTCGCCGCCGACATAAACATAACGCTCGGTGACGCTCACCGAGACATCGACGGTCCGATAATATTTCTTGGAAATATATGCTTCGCGGATGCGTTGCGTCAGGTCGCCGGGAGTGGCGCCGCTGGTGTCGACCACGCCGATGTAGGGCAGTGTGATCGTGCTGCGGTCGTCGATCTGCACGGCGTTGGTGCTCGGGTCGGGGACGCCCTGAAGCGTCACCGTCAAGCTGTCGCCGGGCCGAAGCTGGGCGGAATTCGCGGAGGCCGCCGGCACCGTCGGGTTGCGTGCGATGCTGTTATCCGTGGTTTCGCAGCCACTGAGGGCAACGAGCGCGAGCAAGGCGATGAGCAACGTCAGCCGGCGTTGGAGGAAATCCATGTGCAGGGAGGGGTGGGCCCAGCCGCCGGGAAACGCAATCTTACCGTTTGCCGCGGGAGCGTGCGCGGGGCTTCTCGTCCTCGTCGCTGTCGCTCTTTGGCTTGTCGTCGTCTTCTTCCTCGTCGTCGTCCTTGTCCTTCGACTTCGAGTCCTTGTCGTCCCCGTCTTTTTCCTCTTCGTCCTCGTCCCACTTCAACGACTCGTCGTTCTTGAGTTTTTCTTCCTCGGCCTCGTCGAGCTCGGGCAGGTCGTCGTCGTCCTCGGCGCTCTTCGCCGGTTTTTCGTCATCGGACTCATAGCCGGCCGGCATGAAATCGAGGATGGCCGTGATCTCGTCGAACGAGTGCACCGCTTTGCCTTCGATGAAGTGGCTGTTCTGGTCTTCGCGCAGCTCGTCCTCGACTTCGTCGACGGTGAGCTTGGATTCGAACTCGAACAAATCGTTGAGCATCTTCACGCGGCAGCGCGTGATGAGATCGAGCAGGTCGGCGTAAGGGCCGTTTTCCTCGTCGAGGATATCGGGCAGCACGAAAAGTTTTTCCTCGGACTCGAAGAGGGATTCCTTGGTGCGCTTGAGGCGGACCTTGCCGTTGCCGAGGTCCTTCTCGATGCGGAAAGGGATGAACGCGCGTTCCATTACGTCCTGGTCGAAGCCGTAATCGCGGAGGGGATCGACGAGTTCGATCAGGTGATCGCGCTGGCGGGGATCGATGATGCTGAGTCCATCGACGTCCCAGCGGACGGGGTCGCTCGTTTCGGCGACCCACCAGTTATGGTCCTCACCGAGACGGACGACACACCAATCGAGAGTAGAAGTAGCTTTGGCCATAGAAGAGAGAGGCAGAGGAGAATTTTTTCGCAGCGTGCTAGGGGGGAACTAAAAAACAAGCACAAAAAGGGCCGTGAACTGCGATGGCAAAAACGGCGGATGTTTCCCTGCGAAAAGGCTTTGCGTGCGGGCTTGAAAAAGGCTGCGCCTTGCTTTTTGCGAACCCAATTTCACAGTCTGCCCTCATGGGTCTCCTTTATGAGAAGCTGGTTCGCCCGGCGCTGTTCCAGCTCGACTCCGAGCACGCCCACGAATTGGGCGTCGATGCGCTGGCGCTGCTGGGGTCGATTCCGCCGCTCTGCCGCCTGCTCGAGGCGTGGAATCGCCTGCCAAGGGCGGTGATGAAACCGGTGCAGGCCTTCGGCCTCACGTTCCCGAATTCCGTCGGCCTCGCCGCGGGTTTCGACAAGAACGCCCGGGCGTGGCCCGCGGCGGCGGCGCTGGGATTTGGCCACGTGGAGATCGGGACCGTGACGGCGCTGGCCCAGCCGGGGAACGATCGTCCGCGCATGTTTCGTTACCCGCGCGAGGAAGGCGTCATCAACCGGATGGGTTTCAACAACCAAGGGGCCGAACGCGTCGCCGCGAGATTGTCACATCGCGCGGGGCCGGGCCACCGGCGGATTCCGCTGGGGATCAACCTCGGGAAATCGAAGGTCGCGCCGCTGGACCAGGCGACGGAGGACTACCTGGCGAGTTTCCGCCATCTCGCGGACCACGCCGACTACCTCGTGCTCAATGTGAGCAGCCCGAACACACCGGGCCTGCGCCAGCTGCAGGACGGCGACCGGTTGCGCGAGCTGCTGGGCGCGGTGACCGAGGCGAACCGTGCGCGCGCCGCTCAGCCGGGAAAGGCCAAGAAACCCATTTTGCTCAAGATCGCGCCGGATTTAAATTTTCCGCAGATCGATGCAGTGCTGGAGACGATCGCGGAGTTCGGCCTCGACGGGGTCATTGCGACCAACACGACCCTGGCCCGGCCGGGATCATTTGCGGCGGTGCCCGAGGCCGGCGGGTTGAGCGGCGCGCCGTTGCGGCAGCGCTCGACCGCGATCATCAATTATATTTCGCGCTGCACGAATGGGCGCCTGCCGATCATCGGGGTGGGCGGGATCATGGACCCGGCGGCGGCGGGCGAAAAAATCGATGCGGGCGCGACGCTCGTGCAGATTTATACCGGCCTGGTTTTTCGCGGGCCCTTTTTCCCGGCGGCGATCGCCCGGGCGATTGCGGATCGTCAGCGGCGGTGAGGCAACGGGGTGATTTCGCAGGGTGACGTGGTGTTCTTGAATCCGGGCTTTACAAGGTTCCGGCGAATCCTCTTAGTCCGCGTTCCCCTGTTTTTGAATGCTCGGGTGGTGGAATTGGTAGACACACACGTTTGAGGGGCGTGTGCCGTAAGGCGTGCAGGTTCGAGTCCTGTCCCGAGCACCAATTTTCGCGCGGCGCGAAAATTGCCGCGCCCAAGGTGCGCAGCCGACTGCCTGTTCCGTGGATCGAGACTGGGGGGTGGATTCTTTTCCCAAGACCTGTCCCGTGGCCTTGCACAGCGGAACGAAATCCGTCCACGTTCGGTGGCTGGATCTATTGCACGCGATGTTGCCCGTACCAAAAAGAACGACGCTGGTGACCCAGGTCGCTGACATTTTGCGCCAAGGCTTGGATCGGCGCCAATGGACGCTCCGCATGCCGTCCGAACACTCCCTGGCTGGGCAGGTTCAGGTCAGCCGCGTGACCCTGCGCGCGGCCATCAAGATCCTTGTCCGTGAGAAGCGACTCCTCGTGGCCAACGGCCAGCGCGCGCGCATCCTTGCGGCGCCGCGCACCCGACGCGTCGTGGGTTCGCGCATCGTGGGAGTCGTGTCGCCCGCGCTCATCGGCGCCAGCTCGCGGCATGCGTCGTATTATGAAACGTACCGCCATGCGATGCAGGAGGGTGGAGCCCACGTGAACTTTTACCACGGCGCCCGTTTCTACGGACCAAATCCCGACAAGGCGCTCGAGCGGCTCATGCGTGAATCGAAGGCCGACGCCTGGGTCGTCACGGGTTCGACGGCCAGGATGCAGGGCTGGTTTTCCGATCGGCAGATTCCCGTGATCGTGGACGGTTCCTGCCAGCCGGGCGTGCGCCTGGCGGCGCTGGATTTGGACTATCGCGCGGTTTGCCGCCATGCGGTGGGCAACCTGCTCGGGCTGGGCCATCGGCGCGTGGTTTTCCTGGGGCTGAACTCCGGGGCCGGCGGCGACCTCGCGAGCGAACTTGGCTTCCGTGAAGGATTCCAAAAGAGCGCACTTCCGGGACTCGAGCCGCGCATCGTTCATTGCGAGGAAAACGTGCGGAACGTCACCGCGACGCTCGCCCGCCTTTTTCGCGGGGCGGGGCAGCCGACCGCGATCATGGCGCAACGCTGGCTTCCGTTCACCGCGCTCACGTTTCTCCAGCAAAGCGGACGGCGCGTGCCGGGCGACGTTTCGCTGCTCGCGCGCGACGACCTGCCGAACCTCGATCTGCTCGTCCCGTCGATTGCGCGATACGGATTCCCCGCGACCCTCTATACCCAGCGCATGGTCCGGCTGACCTGGAAATTATTCCTCGGGACGCTCGCACCCAAGCAGGAGTTTATCCTGCCGGATTTCATCCCTGGAACTTCCCTTGGGCACGCACGAAAAGCGTAGGCTAGCCTCCTTGCCCGCCGCATGAAGTAGCGCAGGCGGCCCGCCTGCTCCGAAAAAGAATCGCGCAGCAGACGCCGGCCAGATGCGTGAATTAATAGTCAGGGATGGAATCCGAAGAGGCGGGTCGAAGACCGCGCCCCACGCGCACTAAGCTCAGCAGGTAACCCACCGCCAGGGTCCCCAGCGAGCCCACGACGTAGTACCAGAGCCAGTGGATGGGTGTGAAGTAGGTCACCGCTATGGTCGCGACCGCGCCAAAACCGGCGCCACCCCACGCGCCAAAGGTGTTCGCGCGCTTCGTGAGCATGCCCAGGAGGAAGATGCCCAGGAGCGGGCCCGCAAACGGGCTCATCACCTTCGCGAGGATCGCGAAGATCGTGTCTTTGCCGCCGAGCAGCAGCGCGGCGAGCATGATCGCCACGCCCCAGAGGCAGGTCACGATTTTCGCCACCCGGACGTCCTGATGATCGTCCACTTTCCGTCGGCGGAATCGCACGATGAAATCGGAGTATGTGGCCGTGCTGAGCGAATGCAGGCCCGCCGAGAAACTCGACATCGTGCCGGCGAACAGCCCCGCGATCACCAGCGCCCCGAGCGTGGCGGGCAGGCCGTGGCTGATGAAGTGGGTCATCACGCGATTGGGATCCGTCAGGCCCGCCACCCACGGGTGGGCGGGATCCCCGAGGAAATGAGAATAGTACGCCACGAGGAAAATACCCGTCGCGTACATCACGGCGTTCACGGGCACGATGAGGATGCCGCCGCCGAGCAGCGACCAGACCATCTGTTTCTGCGAACCAGCCGAGAGATAGCGCTGCACCAGCACCTGGTCGCTGCCGTATGAACCCACCGATTGGAGAAAGCCGCTGATGGCGATCGCCCACAGGTTCATGCGATAAAGGCTCAACGAGGCATCGATGATGCGCGTGTGCCCCTCGGTTTCCACGCGGCCATGCAGCCACGGCGCGCCCGCCGGCACGGGCTGGGCAGCGAGGTGCCAGATCGCGGAGAGGTCCCAGTTGAACTGCGACGCCACGCCGATCAGCACCGCCACCAAGCCGCCGATCAGCACGAAGAATTGCCCCACATCCGTCCAAAGCACCGCCTTCATCCCTCCGAACACCGTGTAGATCATCGTCAGGCCGCCCATCGCCAGGAGACAGAGCCAGAGCGACAACCCCATCACCTGCGCCAGCACCAGCGCGGCGGCGTACAACGCCACGGCCAGGTGACTGCCGCGTGTCAGCAGGAAAAGCGTCGATGCCATGGTCCGCACGCCTTGGCCGAAGCGTTGTTCCAGGTACTCGTAGACCGTGAAGGCTTTTCTCCGCGCGAGGAACGGAATGAACACGAGGCTCACGAACAACGCCGCCACGGGCAGCGTGAGCGTCCCGATCATGAACTGGAGGTCGCCCGTGAAAACCAGGGCCGCGCAACCCAGGTAACTGACAGCCGTGATATCCGAACTGATGATGGAAATGGCGACCGCCCACCACGGCGCCGAACGCTCGGCGAGGTAGTAGCCCTCCACATTTTTTTGCCCGCGGGCGAACCAGAGGCCGACCGCAAAACTGGCTGCGACGTAACCGATCAGGATCGCGTACTGGAAAAACGAAAAGTCGGCTTGCATGCGGATCGGGGAGGAGCGGGCGGGACGACGGAATCAGCGCCCGTCATCGCACGGTGGAACATCCCGGCACGAAGCTCGCGAGCACAATCCGGGCGCGCCCGTTCGACGGCGAGCGGGCATCGCTCAGGTCCGCCGCGGGAGGATCATCTCCGGTTCCACGGCTGGATCCACCGGCACCCAGCAATCGCGCAGCGAGCTCGTTTCGGCCGCGGCCAGCGTGGCGCACGCGGTTTGGGCCGCCGCGTAGGTGTGGGTCCAGGCGCTGCGACCCTGCACGGCGTCGACGAAGGCATTGATCTCGGCGGCGTAGCTGGCTTCGAGCACGTCACCGACCGCACCGAAATCATAATGCACGGGGGTCGCGGCGTGATTGCTCCGGATGGTGGCGCGGCCGCTGACGATGTCCCATTTGGCCCAGCCTTCGGTGCCAAAGCACGCGCCTTCGCGGTAGTCGAAGGGGCACGACATCGTGATCGACAGCTGGCCGATGCCGCCGTCCCGCAGGCGCATCGACAGGCTCCAGGTGTCTTCGGTGTCGCCGGACAGCGCCCCGTATTTTTCGTAGCGTCCCGCCACTTCAATCGCCGGGCTGAAAAACTCGTTCAGATAATGGAGCTCGAACGGAATCATTTCCCGCGCCGGAGCCGTGTCGCGATGCCGCGCATAATATTCCTGGCCCTCATGCGGGTGCCACGACGGCATGTAGGTCGACATGAACAGCTGATAACCCAGCAGTTTGCCGACATGCTGGCGCAGCAACGGGCGCAGTTCGCGCACGATGGGGAGAAACGACATCGTCGCGGAAGGCGCGCAGACCAGGGTCGGATGCCGCCCGGCGCGCGCCGCGGCGCCGTAAGTCCACATGTCGGCCTCGCTGAAATGATGCAGGCCCCGGTCGAGCGCGAGGTTGATGTAGGGCCCTTTTGTCCCCGGCGGGGTGGAGACGATCACGGCGTCGGGCCGCCAGGCAAGGGCGTCCTCGATCCGCGCGAAATCCACCGCCCCGAACCGCGCTTTCGCGGCGGCGCGGCGGTCCGCTCGTTCGTCGTAGAGGCCGAGCGTTACGTTGGGGCGCTGGTGCAGGTCGCGCAGGCGACGCGTGCCCATTGAGCCCGAGCCGAGTTGAAGGATTTTCATGGAGACGATTACGGAGCCGTGAGCCAGCTGAGATCGATCCGCCGCATGCGCAGGCGGTTCAGTCCGCCGACCTGTTGGTCACCCGCACAGTAGGCGAGGAGGACGGAGTCGCCGACGAAATGGACCGCGGCGTAGCAATACCAGCCATCGGGCTCGCCCTCGAGCAGTTTGCGCCTTGGCCAGGTGACGCCGCCATCGGTCGACAACCCGAGCACGAATGGCGTGCGGCGATTGGCCATGCGTTTCTGCAGCGGCCCGGGCGAGACCTGCATGGCGGGGACGGGAAATTGTCCGCTGTAGTCGTTCCAGACCGCGAGCAGCGTGGCCGAACCCGGCAGGCGCTTGATCGCGGCGCAGGACGTGGGGGATTTCAATTCGGACGGCGCGGCGAGCGTCCACGTTTGGGCAATGTCCTTGGAGCGCGCAACGAACTGCGAGCCCTCGCTGGTGCGGAACCAGCCCAGCAAAGACCCGTCGGCGAGCTCGACCACGCCTGACTCCTGCAGGCCCTCCCGCGTCGTCGGAACGGGGGAGGCGAGCCATTGCGGCGATTCGTGCCAGGTGGCGCCGTTGTCGTCGGAGACGTACCACATCGTGATGGCGCGGAAATCGATGGAGTCGTAGGTGGTCGGATCGGTGTCGCGCAGCCGGTACGAACCGATGGGCAGGATAAGGCGGCCGTTGCGATGCTGGATCGCGCGGTCGTTGTTCAACTCGAAGTAGCCCGGCGCCTTCACGATCACCTGGGGTGCGCTCCACGTTTCGCCCTCGTCGTCGCTGAACTGGGCCATGGGATGACCTTCGATGCGGGTGTGCTTCTTGATGTAGAACATCCCGATCCGGCCATTTTGCAGGCGCAGGAGTGAAACGCTCATCACATTCGCGCCGCCGACGTTCTCGACGAGCACGCGTGGCCGGGTGTTCCAGGTCCGGCCGGCGTCATCGGACGTGATTGCAACGATGCGCGCCGCGCTTTCATCGCGGTCGCCGCCGTAGAATTGGGTGTAAGCGAAGAGAATGCGGCCGGATTTGAGCGTGACGAACGCTCCCTCGGAGTTTCGCGGGAATTCCGGTGTCGGCTGGATCTCGAGCACGATCGAGTTCTGCGGTGGCAAGCCCGGTGTCGCAGGCTGGGCCAGGCCGCGCAGCGCGGCGACGAGCGCCAGCGAACCGAGGACCCACGCCCGGCCCGGGGAGTTGAACAGTTTTTCAATCATGGACGGTGCGATCGGCGCTCCTGAAGCGAAGCAGAAGTAGCGATGATTCGCGGAGCGCCATTGCGCGGGACGCTGCGCCCCGAACCAATCGGTTCAACACCTACGTTGCTATCTGAAGATCAGATAGCTGCCCGATCGGCGGAGGGCGGCGAGGTGCTGGCGGAAGCCCGGCAGATGCCGCGGAGTCGAAGGCGCGTCGCCGACGATTGGGTCCGAAGGGGGGTCGTCCGAAGCAGCGGGGCACGGCGAAAAATCGACGCGCGCGCGCAATTGAGGGCGGTGGACAGGGTATTTCCGATGCGCGGGGAGGGGAGCCGGCGGGGTCCGGTGGAAAAGGAGCATTGACAACCCCGGCTGCGAACCTGTTTTTCGTGCCCTCTTTCGTCTGGCGCAGGCTGGGTGAAAAGCCACGTTGCCCGGTAGCTCAGTGGCAGAGCAGGTGACTGTTAATCACTTGGTCGCTGGTTCGATCCCAGCCCGGGCAGCCATTTCCTTCAAGGAGATGCACGCTTTGGGGATTTCCCGGTAAATCCCGCTTGGCCACTTCTTGGCCACTTTTCGACTCCTACATCCACCGGCCCCAAGATGGCTGGCTCCCGAATAGCCGCAGCCGGAACACCGAGTGCGTTCAAACCCAGTTCCCTTGCCGGCCGAAGGTGTTCTTGGCCTCACAGCGTCCCAGCGTTGCAAACCTTAGCCGACCCGGGCCGCCTCGATGAACGCTACCACGTCTGCCTCGTCGAACAGCACCACGCGTGCGTTGATCTTGTGCCTTGTGATCTTGCCGGCATCCGCCCACCGAAAGATTGTTCGGGGGCAGATGCCCAGCCGGTCCGCAATGGACCTGGCCTTGCTGAACTTGCGCCCCGCCAGGCCGTCGAGCGGTGCAACCGGCGCGGCGAGTGATTTTGTCGTGGTCAGCATGGCTGCATTTTTGCGTTTCCCATGATGCATCGGCAATAGCCGCTCCCCACCCAATCCGCGGTAGCCCATCTCCCGGGAAAACGGTAGTCTTGAATACACACCCTCAAGGCACGGAATCGTTGTCGGGCATTTCTGGCTACGACGAGCCGGCATGGTTGTCGCGCGACTTGCGCACTTGTGTTGATGATAGACGCAATACCCTAACGAGTTCGTTGTGATGTAAGTCACTGAGGCGCGAACTGAAAAATCCGGCTGCTTGCAACTCCACGAACTCGTTAGGGCCTTGCGTCTCGATTAGAACAAAGCGCCTAAGTCGTGCGAAAACCAACCCAGCTAGTCGTAGCCAAGGAGGGCTGGAGAATGCCAGCGCCATGATTGCCAAGCCGCCATTGCCCGAACGCCGAGAATCAGGTCATCCCAGTGGGCGGCAGGGCAAAGAATTCGGTTGCCGGCGTCCAAGCCGGTAATGCGGTTGCAAAACTCACGTGACAGGTGCTGAAAAGATTCGCCCGCTAACCGCGAACGGTAATCAATTCGCAGCCATCCCCTATCACCCAGCCTGTCTGATGAGTTTAGATGATCCAGCGAGCGAAGAGATTCCCGGCCACCTGATAGAAAAACTCTACCCGGATGCGCGAGGCTGGGAGATATGGAAGGCGTCACCCGAGAGTCTGCAATTGGAAGCCTTGGGTGAGATTCACGCAAAAAAACTCAGTCGTTGTCTGCCTTATTTGGCACCGCTATTTGCGGTAGGCAGTTCAGCCGTAAGAAATGAAAGCGCTCGCGTGGTGGCGCTACTATTGCAGGGGAGTCTGCCTGAAAACGCGTTGTCTCTTTCCCAAGGCCTGCATCGATTGGTAGGTTACGGGACGGGCGCAGCAACCGCTCTCCCCAAAATCAAGCGAGATACCGTCTGGAGCCTGACAATTTCATCCGAATATCAATGGGCTGTTTTCGGACTTCTGTCTTACCACGGCAACGGCTGGGTGCGTGAGGCGGCCCTTGACCGCCTGGGCCAACTTGGCGATGGCCGTGAAATCCCTTTTCTACTTTACCGAGCGAACGATTGGGTCGAATTGGTCGCCAAAAAAGCAAGAGATCTGCTCACCGCCCGGCTTGAACAGCGGCCTATCAGGCAATTCTCAATTCACCTGCCGGTGATCTTCCAGTTACGATCTCGTGTGCGCGGGCACTTGGCTGAATTTCAGGCTCAATTGGCGATTCGCATATCTCAAGAAGAGCAGGTTGGGTTTCTGGAAGACGTTGCCAGCCGCGCTGCCAAACCTGTCTTTCGGAGATGGGTTTTGTCGCTTGCTTCATCGATGGCAGGCACACGTCCGGACGCCGCGGCGCTGTCCCTTCGCCTAAGAAAAGACCCTGATCCAATTGTTCGCTTGGCCGCCTGGGAAGTAACTTGGAGAGAGGGGCGGGACGAGAAAACATTGCGGGAGGGACTGAACGACCGGTGGCCCGCGATAAGGCGACGAAGTCTAGAGATTCTTTGCAGTCGAACTGATGACCAACACAAAGAACTGTTAACGACCGCATTATTCGACACCTCCGGCATGGTGCGCGCAACCGCCCGCTATTTTTTGAATAAAATCGGCCTAAGTGATGTCGCGCCGATTTATCGGGAGCATCTCACAAGCGCTAACAACAAGACCGCCGCCGCTATCTTCGGAATTTCGGAATCCGGAAACAAAGATGATGCGGAGTTGCTCCGACCACTTTTGGCGCACCCACGCATATCGGTTCGGCGCGCGGCCGTGCTCGGCGTCGGACATCTCGATCCAACTGGCTTTTTCTCCGAACTGAAGACTGCGCTACTTGATCCATCGCACGGTGTCAGCAAGTCCGCCCGTCAGGTATTGATGAAATATGCCGATGCCCTCGGAAGGGAATTTCTATTGGATTTAATCGACGAAAAACACCCCCTCCACGTCCGACGATCCGCAATCTGGCTGATCCGTGCTCTGCCGAAATGGAACTGCATTGTCATGTTGCTTGAAACCATGGCGCTGGCACCGGAGTTCAATGATTCCATTCGGGAGGAAGTGCGCCGCTGGTTGTATACTTACAATCGCAGCTGGTCGGAGCCGACTACGGACCAACTCGCAGCTTTGAAGCAGCTCACCGTCGAGCGCACTCACTTGCTCTCGCCCGATATCGTGCGTGAATTTCAGCAAATTGTCGCGAGCCAGCGGCGAAACGCGTGCCCGCCACGCGAATCCACCGAATGAGTTTTCTCAAAAAGCTTTTCGGTGCGAAGTCTACCGCCGTAGACCCGGTTCCGACATCTGCACTGGTTAAGGGTGCGCCCTCTGATCCGGCGAAAGACCCGAATATGATTCGGGTGCATGACGCTTACGGCCGTGAGCTGTTCATCACCAAACAGGCTTGGCGCGACTCCGTCCTGCTCGGTCACATCAAGAAGGTTTGGGATGACCCGGAGGCGCTGTATTCGACCATTGTCCAATCTCTGCGGGACGGTTTTGGGGCTGACATGGTGAAGCCGGCTGAGCACCTCGCCGAGATCGACCGCGATGCAGAACGGGGCGCGGTGGTTCTTGCCATCGTCTATCGCGAGCAGAAGCGACTTAACGATTCTGAAAAGGTGCTTCGGCGGCACATTGAGCGCCATGGCGAGTCCGGAGTTGTCCTCACTAATCTTGCCAAGGTCTATGCCGACCGGGGAGAACAGCCGCAGGTGCTCGACACTCTGTGGCGCGGCCTGCAACTCGACCCCAATCAGGAGAACGGTCTTGGGTGGTATGAAGTTATCCACCGCGAAAAAGATGGCCCGGCCGCTGGCCTTGAAGTCCTGCGTCAGGTCGCCGCCTTACCCGGGGCATGGCGTGCCCGTCTCTGGTTGGCCCGCGATGCTCTGGTCCGGCGCGACCTGCCTGCCGCACTCGCTTTTTATGAAGAGGCTTTGGCCCTCGCGCCGCGCCCGTTGCCCACCGATTTGCTCCAACAGGTTAGTGGCGACCTGGGTAATCACGCCCACTTGCCCGAAATCCTTTCATTGGTTGAACCTCATTTTGATCCCATCGCTCACGGCATCGCCGTCGGTAACAATCTCATCAAGGCCCATCTGGATCTCGGCCAGCTCGAAGCTGCCCGTGTGTTGGTGGATCGCCTGTATTCCCTCAAGCGACCCGACTGGCAGGAGCATCTCGCGTTCTGGGACACCGAAATTGCCAAAGCCCGCACGGCGGTAGTCGGGACAGGAATGCCGGCCGTGCCCAAAACCACCACCGTTGTCATCGACGGTCCGCTCTGGCTTCGCGCCTCTTCGGCTCCCGCTTTACTTTTCTCTCCAAAGACCGCTGATGCGGTCATCGTCGCCTGCCTCGGTAGCAGCTTTGCCCGGCCTGATACCGCCACTGGCGGAATACGGATGCAAATGAGCGATATTCCGGGCCGGGTGAGCCGGGCCCTTCCCCTCTATCTCGCTGAGCAACTCCACCTGCGAACGGATGCCATTGGCCGCGTGCTTCAACCCTGGGTGCAGGAGGGGCATGGCGGATTTGTTCTCTGTGGTGTGGCTTGGAGTGACGAACAGGCCGCAGCCCAGGCTCGCGGTGGGAGCGAGCCCGCTGACTACGTCGCCGTGCTCCATCTTGACGGAAACTCGACCCCGTGGAGTGCCACACTCCGCCTTGTGCGCACCATCGACGGCTTTCTTCTAGGCACGGCTAACGCTCTGCTCACTCCCGAGAATTCACAGCCGGGCTTTGATGCTCTCGCCGCCGAACTCCTCCGACTCGTCACCGCGCACGCGCAGGTTCATCCCTCTGCGACTCCAGATTTTTATCAAGTTCCAGCAGGAGCCGATTTTGCCGCCTATCAACTACGACTCGAACAAGCGCTCGCGGTTTCTTTTGCGGCTACCGATGGCATCACCTCCGGTTTCCTCAACGGCGAAAGGGAAATTGTGACAGGCAACATTCAGCTTTGTCTGAATCATCCTCGTAGCCCCACGCCGCGCCTTTTGCTCGCGCAAACCCTGACCCATCTCAAAAAAGTCCGCCCCGACATCGTCCTCGAATTTAAGGACAAGATGGCATTGTTGCAGAAAGAAAAACCTTTGCCCGAGCCTGCGCAGGGATTGGTTCAAACAATTCTCAACGAAGTGTTCACAGGATAAGCGCCAACTGGTTATGACCTCTTGACGGAAAGCCAACTCAAGCGAGAGCCTTGAGTTGCCCGGCAGGCCCCATTGAGAGACTAACCTCAACGCGTTTTTTCTTGTCCACGTAATGAGACGACGTGGTGCGAATATCACGGTGGCCAAGGTGCTGGCGGGCGGCCTCGATGCCATGCGCCGAGGCGATGAGGGAAGTGAGCGGTGCGGCGGACATGAATCTGTCCTTGCTTGAAATCGATCTGTTCCCACGTCAGCAAATCCGCCTCCTTGCGGCGCAGGCCCGCCCAGAGGCACAGGAACAGGGCGAGGTATTGCTGGGGCTCTTTTTGCCGCAGCTCGCGGCCGGCACAGGTCAGCAGCCACTCCGGATTTATTTCCGAGTGGTATCGCTGCGGGCCGGGGTCTTTCAGTTTCACGCCCGCAAACGGATTGGCGGGCAATTTCACATGGAGCACGGCCGTCACGTCCGGCGTAAAGAGCGAACGGGCGCAGCGCAGGTAGGACGCCGCCGAGCGTTCCGCCGACTTGCGTGCCACGGGGTCGGTGCCGGCCTTGGCGACGTAGTGGTTGCGCCATGCGTTCACCACGTCCGGTGTGAGCAGGTCGAGCGGCTGGCCATCGATCTTGGCGAGCCATGCTTTGCGCCCACCGTTCATGTAATCGAATTTTGCCCGCTTGGCCCGGCCCTTGGCCCCGGCATCCACCTTGGCGAGGTCGGCGATCATCTTCCGCAACTTCACGGCATAGCGGCGTACCGTCATCGGCTTCAAGTGACTGCGCGCCCCAATGTCCGCCAGGAACTCGCCTACGGTGCAAACGTCGGCTTTAGCGGCCATACTGGGCTTGAACCGGGTCAGAGTCGCACTCCAGCCGTTGGCCTCTAGGAAGGTCGCAATGGCCTTCGCCTTGACCGCCGCCGTGCTGGCATTCGCCGAGGCAAGGGCAAACGCCTCGCGCCGGCCGAGGTGTTGCAACCGCACCGACCATTCCGGCACCTCCTGGCGCACCCCGCCGCGAGTGAATGTTTTCCGGTAAAGCCGCTCCTTCCAGTAATCGACATGGAATCGCGAGGGGGATGCTTGGCCACTTTGCTTGGCCACTTCTTGGCCACGTTTGGAGTCCTGAAAAGTTTTCATCTGTTTCCTTTTGTCGCTAACTTATGCGCCATTTCTCCTATGAAAGCAATCAGGTAAGTGCAGTCAGAAGCGGACAGTTAAAGACATCGCATAACAGCCAAACCAAATAACTGTTAATCACTTGGTCATAGGTTCGATCCCTACCCGGGCAGCCATTCGACGCGCTCTCGCTTGCTCATGGCAAGCCATCCGCGCGGCGAATGCCCTGAGCCTGTCGAAGGGCTTTCGACCAATGGCGCCACAGCACATTCGCTTGCAAAGTTCGGATTCGACTCCAGCCCGGGCAGCCATTCGACGCGCTTGGCCCTTGCTCATGGCAAGCCATCCGCGCGCGGCCCGCGTCGAATGCCCTGTCGCAGACCCTGAGCCTGTCGAATGGGAGCAAGCGTAGCGCGTCGAACGGGCTTTCGACCACCGGCACATTAGCATGCCTCGTTGCGTGTGATTCCTTCCGGGGTTGTTCCAATCCCTGTGACTCAAAGGATCTGGCAATGAATCCATGCGATTTTCCCGAGGTCAGTCCGCCCGCACCCGCTCTCAACGCCGTTTTCGTCTACATTCTGGCCACGATCACCGGCGCATACTACGTTGGAAGCGCCAAAGATGTAAGCTGCAGAATTCGTCTCCATTGCTCTGGCCGAGGGGCCAAATTTACAGAGGACAACGGCGCCGTGAAGCTGGTCTATGTCGAAGGACCCCTTGATTTGAGGACTGCCATCCAGCGCGAGTTCCAACTCAAAGGTTGGTCTCGCGCAAAGAAAGAGGCTCTCATTCACGGGAACCACGCCACGCTCCGACACCTCAGCCAATCACGTGACTAGGAGAGATTTTTCGAGCCTGTCATCTAATTCCCACCTCCAATTTATCATACCCGACTAGAACGGGCCGCGTCGGCCGAGCTTCGCTAATTACGTGACGAGGTCGAGCGCTCGGCCGAGATTTCCATCAAAATCACCGCCGAGATCCACTTGGTAGCCCATCTGCCGATAGCCGACCGAGCGGCGACGAAACATCGCCCGCGTGAGTGGACTATTTTCGTCAAGGTAGTCGTAGATGCGGGCAGATGACTTACCTTCGTGGTCGCGGTGAAGTCGGCCGGCATATTGGATGAGCCGGCCTTTGAAGGAAAGCGGCATGGCGAGGACGAGCGTATCGAGCTGCGGAAGGTCGAAGCCCTCGCCGATGAGCGAAGCGGTCGCCAATAGGACGAACGGAATATTTTTCGCGTAGTGCTCGTCGATTCGCTGGCGAATATTAGTCCGGGCCTTTTTCCCAACGCCACTCTCCAACCGATAACGCGCGACGGACCCGGCAAAAGGATGCGCAGCGAGTGCGGTTTCGATCCTATCAAGATAAGATTTGCGATCCGCCAGGACGAGCGGCGCACGTCCTTCCGCCGCACTCCCGCAAATATCTGCGACGATCATTTGCAGCCTTCCCTCATCGGCAACCAAGGCGTCCCACACTTCATGAATGGCTGGCTGCAGCGGCATGCCGGGTGGAAATGCGATCGAGCTTCGCCGCACGACGACAACGCGATTGTTGCTTTCATCGCTGTCCCTCGACGCCAGTGTGTGCCGTATCGGGCCACATTGTAGGTAAAGCAATTTTTCCAGGCGATCCTTTCGCTGCGGAGTCGCCGTAAGCCCTACGATACGTCGGGCGGGACATGCTTTCAGTAGCAATTCAAAGGACGCAGCCGGAACGTGATGACATTCGTCCACCACGACCAACCCGTAGCCGGACAATGCTGACGCGTAGTCCTGCGCCCGGGATAAACTCGGCAGCATCGCAATATCCAGCCGACGAGTTATGCGGGGCTTCGCTACCTTCCAGACTCCAATCTCCTTTTTCTTAAGCCCGAGGAAACGCATGGCCGACTCTCGCCATTGATCGAGCAACAGCGTCCGATGCACGAGGACTAGCGTCGAAGTCCGGTGGCGCGCGATCAGGGCACAGCCCATCACGGTTTTTCCGGCACCCGGTGGCGCACACAGGATGCCGAAGTCATGCCCAGCCATTTCCCTGACTGCCGTCTGCTGCTCCGGACGAAGGTCGCCATGGAATTTCCACGCACAGCGCGTCCCCTCCTCTCGCTGGTCTAGGACCGACACCGCAGCGCCTGCGTCTTCCAGTATTCTGAGGCACGGGTCCAACACTCCGCGAGGTAGAACCAATCTGTCGGCGTGCCATTCGCCCGCGAACAGGAAGCGCGGAATATCGAACGTCGGAAAGCGCAAACGGAGTTTCTCGTGAAAAACAGGATTTGCGAACGATGCGAGACGTTTGAGTGCGGCAAGGATCGGGACCGGAACGGTCCGTGGAATATGAATCTTGGAATCCAGCCTGATCGTCAGCTCCCCGGTGAGCATTCCCCGGTGAACTGATGGACGCGCCAAATCCAACGTGGCCTCGTCGGCTTGCAGCACCAAATCGGGGGCTTCCGATGAATGTTGCTCAGTCAACGATGCCAGCGGCGCCATCTTCCCCGCGAGGTCCTGAAGCTGGGGGCCAGACAGTCGCTGCAGACTGGCCAGATATTCCCATTGCTCCGGAATCGGACGAAATTCCTCATCGAGAAACAGAGTGTTACCGTCTTGCCGTGGATGTTTGGCCAACGGCAGCGCGATCAGATTTCCAAACCCACCGACCGAAACGACATCCTGGTTCGGAAAGAACCGGTCAAATGCATCCAGTCCCATCGTCGGCCTCAGCGCCGATGCTTTGGCCAAGAAGATTACGCCGAGCTTTCTGGCCAGCGATGCCGGCACCGGCTCACTAAAGAAAATCCAGGCGTGGCCGCCACGGCCAGAACGCGAACGCTCCACAGCAATCGTCACGCCGGCTCTCGATCCGGCCTCGCGATAGGCAGCGATGTTGTCCGTCCAGCCGTCACCATCAAAATCCGCCGCCAAAAATCGGCACGAGTTGTCGTCGGTGATGGCGTAGACGCCGAGAGTGTGGAAACCGCGGAGGTGCGCCTCGACCGCATGATCGTCCAGCGGCGGAAATTTCTGATGCAGGCATTCCGTGCATTTGATCTGAGGCTTACGGCAAATGCCCGGGCGCCATTCATTGTCACAGGCCGGAGCGTATCCGCTCTTCCCCGTTTTGGCGTTTTCCCAACGCTTGGGAAATACCGAACGCCGCGTCCCGAACAGATCAAGAAATAGCGCCACTTTCTCCGCTGGAGATTGGGGCGTCTTCTGAGCCGCTGGCGCCGAAGGCAATTCCAGCTGTCCCCGTTTCTCCAAACGCGCGATCTCCTCCTCCAGCTTCGAAGTTTGCGAGCGAACCTCGGCCAATCTTGCCCGCAGTTCATCCATTGATGGATTGGCGGGGCTCGCATTCATCAATTCAGATTTAACCGCCGCTGATGTCTTTGCCAGCCTCGTGGAACGACCGTCCCCCGATATCCAGTTGCTTCTCATGCGTCGGGGTTAAAAGAATATCAATAATGATTGCTTAAATCAGTAATTCGTAGACAAACAATCATATGTTATCGCTTAAAAACGAGACGGACATCATCCGAGAGGCACGCGACTTGATCCGGGCCCACCGCATGGCGCTGTCTTGGCGTCAGGACGATTTCGCCAAGCGGAGCGGCGTCGGCATCGCGACGCTTCGTCGTTTTGAGAGCACCGGGCGCATCGGATTTGTGGGGTTGGCGAAGCTGTTGGCCACGCTGGGGCTCGCCGATCGATTCCTGGGGGCGCTAAAACAACCCGCGCCCGCCCCCAAAGACATCAACGAATTTCTCGCGGCGGCGCCTGCGCCCGTCCGTCAACGCGCGCCTCGGCGGGCCACCGGGAACTAAGCCATGGCCGAGCCCAATCTACTTCGTCTGCGATTCCTCGGCGCACCAATGGGCACGTTGGCGTATCGCCCCGACGGCCCGTTTCACGCGCTGGAACTGGAGCGCGAGTTCATCGCTACTGGCCACGACCTCTCGCCACTGAATCTTCCGCTGGACGGTTTTTCCCGCGGACCGCGGGTTTTTCGTCCCGGCGATTCACCCTTCGACGGCGGTCTGCCCGGGCTCATCGCCGACTCTCTGCCCGATTCGTGGGGCGCGAGGATGCTGAAAGTCGAGGTTCCGGGTCTGCAAACAATCTTGGGCAAGCTCGCGGTCATCGGCGAGCGCGGTCCAGGCGGAATCACATTCGAACCGGTGTTGGGCAAAGGCGCCGACGACGAGTCGGTTTCCACTAATCTCGCCGGCTTGGCTCGCGACGCCGCACAACTGGCGAAAACTCCCGCCGTCCTCACGCCTGAAAACGTCAACGCCGCGCTCGCCCGGGGCGGCGGCAGCCTCGGCGGCGCCCAGCCAAAAGTGTCGGCGCATCTCCCCACTTCTGGCGACTTCCAGCAGCTACAGAATATCCTCATCGGCGGCGCGACGCCGCCCGGGCAAGTGCCGAGCGTCGTGAAACTCTCACCGCTCGACGACGAGGGCGGCGGCGCGGTCGAATTTGCGTTCTGGCAAATGGCCAAAAACGCCGGCATCCGCGTCCCGCACGCGTGTCTCGTGCATGACGGCGAACGGCGTCACTTCGCCAGCGCGCGTTTTGATCGCTACCTTCGGCCCGATGGCACTTGGGGCCGGCGCCATGTCCACACGCTGAGCGGGTTTCTGCACCAGCGCGCCTCCGACGGCCAAATCGACTACGAGCAATTTATCCGATCCGCTCGGACTCTCGGCGGCGCCGAAGAGGCGCGCGAATGCTTCCGGCGCGCCGTCTTCAATCTGCTCACCACCAATCGCGATGACCACGGCCGCAATCACGCTTTTCTCTACAACGAAACCGACCGAACGTGGACGCTCTCGCCGGCCTACGACCTCAATCCGAACGTCGCCAACGTCCTGATTGCGCTGACGTGGCTGGGGAGTCCCGAAATTCCTACTCGTTTCGAGCGCCTGACAGCGCTGGCGGAAATCGGTGGCATTCCGGCTCGGGCCGCGAGAACGATCTATGAGGAAGTCGAGGCGGCGACGCTCGGTGGCTGGCGCGCCGCTGCCGCTTACGCCGGTGTCCCGGAAAAAATCGCCGGTATCTGGGAGAAAGAAATGATCCAGCAAACCAAGCCGCTGCGTGAGGACGCACGGCGCCCAGTGGCACCCGGCAAGCCGCGTTCTGCGGCGCCGAAGCGAAGCCCGAAAAATTAGACCGTCCTGTTAATCGAGAAACATTTTCGAGGGTGTGAGCCATTGATTGTCTCCTGACAGGCACGATAGCCCGGCCTGGTCTGGGGAGATCCAAGCGTTTCGCGGAGCTTGGCAGATAGAGTTACGATGAGCTACCTTTCGGAAACCGCCGTGAATGATTTCATCGTAAGAATGTCGGAAACGATAGCGTTCGTTCGTTGAAGAGACGGGTCCATCGAGACGAGAAACATTATACAATTGGAAAACTCAAAATGAGAAAGATCCGGATCTTCGAACACATCTCGCTGGACGGCGTGGTCGAGCAGGAAGACGGCTACGAGTATGGCGCATGGACGGCACCCTATCGCAGCCCGGCTGGGCTGCAGGCGGTTCTCGAGGCGCAGGGCACGCGCTTTGATTTGTTGCTGGGCCGTCACACCTACGATATGTGGTCGAGCTATTGGCCGAAGGCGGCGAGCAGTCCAATGGCGGACGCCCTGAACGCCGCGACCAAATACGTTGCCACCCACCGCCCGGAAACTCTGGGTTGGGGACCGGTGAAGGACTTGGGAGCGGACATCATCGAAGGTGTTTGTCGCCTCAAGTCGCACGACGGCCCGGACCTGATCATGTGGGGCAGTTCGACCCTGACGTCGCCGTTACTCGACCAGGGACTCGTCGACGAGCTGGTGCTGATCGTTTACCCGGTCTTACTCGGCCGAGGCAAACGCGTCTTGGCGGACACCGTTAACGCGCGCGAACTCGCGTTCGTCAGCACGAAAGCCACGCCGACTGGCCTGCTCCTGAACACGTATCGACACGTTGGAGCGCTCCGAACCTAAGCTTTCGCGACCACACGCCCTTTGCCGTGGGAGATACGTCCGCGCACTTTCGCGGCTGCGGAAGTTTCGCTTACATCATTCGCTGTTCGCGAATGGCGAATGAGGTATGACCAAGCCTCAAGACGTTCTCGTCGCACTCAAGCTCTCTCTCTCCAGAGGGTGGCGGCTCATTTGCGACTCTGTCAAAAGCACTGGGGATGAGTGCCTCGGAGTTCCATGGCTGTGTGCTACCTGCGGAGACCGGACCTACGACGCCAACCCGTCGCGATCCGCGTTGTCACCTATTAAGTGACAACACGGCTTTCGTCGCAAAGCCGGGGATCGAGCCTTCTACGTGAAAAATCGCTCTTCACTCGCTCACGCTCGTAGCGACCAATCTGCCCTCGCGCCTACTTTCAGCGCACAAGGTAGATCTCAATGAGGACGACGCCGGTGTCGGGGGTGCCGATTGAGTTCGAGGCCTGGACGGAATAGACGCCCGCGGGGAGATCGAGGAGCATTGCGGCGTCCTTGCTGCCTGTCGCGAGGTCGAAGGCTCCAACCTTCTTCATCGCGGCCGCGAGGCCTGCATTGTCCGTGTTGTCACCCCAGTTGTTGTTCTGCGCGGCGATCGTGCCGTCGGAGCGGTAGAGCGTGAGCACCGGGTCGGTGAGCGGGAAGGGCACGCCGTAGTTGGAGAGCGTCGGTCCTACAACGCGAATGACCACGCGGGCGGTGCGGCCAAAGCCCTGCGGGTCGACGATGACAAATCCCGCCGTCGCGACCCGCTCGCCCGGGGCGGTGCGGGCGCGGAGCGAGAGGTTCAGGATTTCGCCCGGCACGGGTGGATCGGTTTCGATGCGATAGACTTCCAGCAGGCCAACGCCGCTCGCGCCGGATTGGTCGGCAAGCTGAATCGTCGTGTTGCTGCTGCCGAAAGCCTTGATGAGCGCGGCGTCGTTGCTGTTGGCGGCGAACGGGAATGCGCCAACTGCGAGCGCCGCGTTGCGGATCTCGACGTTGTCGCCCCATGTGTCGTTGTTGCCGATGAGCTGGCCGCCGGCGTTGTAAAGGTTCAGCACGGGGTTCGGCAGGAAGCCGCCGACGCCATAAGGCTGAAGCGCGGGACCGGCGCCGCGCACAAGCGTCGTCAGCCCGCGCGCGCCAGCGTTGATCTTGACCGCAATGCCCGCGATCGCGGTGTCGTCCCCCGTGCCCACGAAGGCGCGCCCGGAAAGGTTGGCGAGATAGGGGACTTGGTTTGTGTCGTAGCCGATGCGAACGACGTCGCTCAAAACCGCTCCTGCGGCGCCGGTCACGCGCAGTTGATAGCGTCCGAAGTTGGCCGGGCCGACGTTGGGAATGCTCAGCGTGGCCGACGTCGTATCGGTGCCGATGGGCTGGCCGTCGAGCGCGAGCCATTGGTACGAGAACGGCCCGGTGCCTGTCACGCGGGCGGTCAAGGTGAGGGTCGATCCTTGAACGGGAGTGAGGGTCGTCACGCCGACTGCCACGGTCGCCGGAAAAGTCGAAGTCGATTGGGTCGGCAGCAGGCGATAGATTCCCGCGTACGGGATTCCGTCGAGGGTGAGCTTCAGCCCGGTGGGATAAATTTCTCCGCCGTAGAATGTCGGGTCGTCGACCATCGTGCTCGCTGTGATGGTGGCGCGATGGATCACTGACATCATATCGATGTAGAACGCCCGGGCAGTTGCCGGGTCGATCACGAGGCTGCGCGTCTCCAGGAGGCCGGTCTGGGTCCATAGCGGATCCTGGGTGCCGTCGGCGCGCAATTTTCGAAGGAACGGTCCTTCGTGGCTGAAGATGAAATAGCGCAGGAACACACTGCCGTCGTCCAAGGGATAGCCATCGACCGTGGTCCCGATCGAGTTTGCCTGCTGGAAGCCCGGGTCGTCGGCGCCCGTGGACAACAAGCGGTGAACATAGCCGGCTTGGCCGTAGGGAGTCGTATCCGGTCGCGTTCCGCTGATCGTGAGGCGTCCCGCGGAATCGAGGCGCACAGCGTAAATGGAACCCGGGAGCGCGCTGGCGTTGAAACCGGCGTCGACGGATCCATCGGCGTTGAGGCGGGCGATGTGAGTGCCTTGGTAGAGCAGGATTTTCCCATCCGCTTGGACGACGGCACCGAGCCAGACCGCGTCGGTGAAACCGCCGGGCAGCGTGAACGCACCGGGGGTCCCGTCCACTTTCAGTCGATGCGGCGCGAAGGCCATGATCAAATCTCCGCTGGGCAGCACGGCTGTGACGACGTTCGTGTTGGTCTGGAGAAACACGGATGGGTCGCGGCTGCCGTCGGAGTTCAATCGAATCACCGAAAGATGAACGCTGTTGTTAAAGAGATCGGCTGCTGGATAGCACTGCACGATCAAGCTGCCATCGGACGCTCCGGGAAACACATCGGCGACCCGCAGATCCGCGGGAATGGAGGAGTGGAACGCTGGATCGATCGCTGACGGAGGAAACGGCAGCACGTTGATTGTGATCTGCCGGCTGGCGTCGGGCGCGCCGTTGAGCGTCGCCTTCACGTCATAGTTTCCGCTGTCGGTGGCGGTGGGATTGGTGATGGAATACGTCGATGACGTGGCGCCGGGAATGGCGACCTCGTTGTGGTACCATTGGTGATTCGTGTAGGTGATGGAACCGGTCACGGAGAATTGGACCGGAGTGCCCGGGGCGTACTGACGCGGGAACGAAGGACTGCCTTGGCCCGACACCGCGACTTGGATCTCGGCGCGGAGGCGATGCGCGCACGCGAGGCCAAGGAAAATGGCGAAGAGCGATGCGCCGATTCGGAAGCAAGCGAAAGAGCGGATTAGGAAATTCATCGTACCTCATGCGACAAGGCTCGGGCACAGACCCGCTATTTTCGTTCGCCGATTCCCGAAAGGAGTTTGTCTCCCTGGGGTTTGATGTGGGTCGTCCCGCGACGGCGGGACCACCCACATCCAGAGGTCAGCGCACGAGATAGGTGGGCAGAGCCTCTAATTCCGCCGCAGAAAAAACGCTCTGGCGTCTGTCCCTAAGACTCTCCCGCAGGCGTTTTTCGGCTCCGCCGACGTTTAATTGCGGACGGAGCCGCTCCCGTTCGACCGGCTCAGGGTCTTCGTTTCACCCGCTTGGGTTTTAACCCGAAGGCGGGTTTGGCGGGCTGGACTTTTCCCAGCAAACGCATGGCTCGCGCTTCGGCGCGGCGCATCACGCGTTTTCGCGCGGGCTTCAAGTCGTCGTAGCCTGCGAGGTGCAGCCAGCCGTGCACCACGTAGAGCATCAGTTCGGCGGAGAAATCGCGCCGGTGCTTTTTCGCGTAGGCGGTGGCGGTGTCGACCGACATGCAGATCTCGCCCGCGCTGCCGAGCGTCGCCTGGGCTTCGAAGGTGATGACGTCGGTATTGGCCGGATCGTCGAGAAACCGGCCGTGGAGTTCGGCCAGTGATTTGTCCGACAGGAACACCAGCGACAATTCACCGGGCCCGATCGCGGATTCTCCCGAAAGCGACTTCCGCCGGCCCGTGAGATGCGCGCGATCGGCCGGCAGAATCTTGAAATCGGCGTCGAGCGCACCGATGGCGCGGGTGAGTGAGCGGCGGTCGATGCGGAGGCGGGGGTGTCGGTTGGCCACCGACACAATGCGGACTGACGTCATGGAGAATCGCCGCCGCTGGCCTCGGAAAAGCTCATGCCTTGGCGGTGGTCGACGCCGAGGCGGGGTGATTCGGCGGATAGGCGACGCGCGCGTGAAGCATGTTCAGGAGCGTGAACTGGAAGCTGTTCTTGATCTTCGCCACTTCCTCGAGCGTCAGCGGCGCCTCGTCGAGCTGGCTCTCGGCAATCCGGTCGCCGACGATCCGGTCGATCAACGGCCCGAGTTCCTCGGCGGTGATGGAGCGGAGCGAGCGCGTCGCGGCTTCGGTGCTGTCGGCGAGCGCAATGACGGCACTCTCCTTGAACTGCGGACGCGGGCCGTCGTAGCGGTAATTATCCTCCGAGACGCTCACGACGCCGGTGTCCGCGCCGGTGGTGGGAAACGGCGCGCGCGATGCGGCGACGGCGCGTTCATAAAAATAACGGACCAGGGTCGTGCCGTGGTGCTGCTGAATGACGTCGATGACGGCGCGCGGCAGGCGGTGCCGGCGTGCGAGTTCCACGCCGTCGGCGACATGCTGCTTGATGATGCGGGCGGATTCCTCCGGCGGCAGGGCATCATGGGGATTGACGCGTTCGCGCTGATTCTCGGTAAAGAAGCCGGGATTGCTGGTCTTGCCGATGTCGTGAAACAGCGCGCACACGCGCGCCTGGAGCGGGTTGGCGCCGATGGCGTTCGCGGCGTTTTCCGCGAGCTGGGCCACGACGAGCGAGTGGTGGTAGGTGCCCGGCGCCTCGAGCTGCATCAGGCGCAGCAACGGGTGATTATAGTCGGTGAGCTCGAGCAGCGTGATGTCAGTCGTGCGCTTGAAAAGGGACTCGAGCACCGGCAGCACCCCGACCACGGCCATGCCGGTGAGCAGGCCGGTCGCCAGGGCCGCAGCCATCTGGCGCAGCAGCGTCGCGAGCGGGACCTGGTCGGCGAATCCGATCGGCAGCGCGAACACGGCAAGCGTCAAGCCGCCGGCCGCGGCGGCGCGCACGACGCGGCCGCGCTTGTGAACCTCGCGGCAACCGAAGATCGCGACCATCGACGCGAGGAACGTGAGCACGATGAGATCGAGGCGGTTGCCGTAAATGATGCCGGTGAAGATCGAGATCAGCAGCGCCATGAAAATGGCGGAGCCGGCGTCGATCAGGATGGCGACGATCAAAGGCGCCAAGGCGGTCGGCGCGATGTAGGGAAGGGTCGAAGCCCAGCCTTCGTCCTGCAGGAAGAAATCCGCGCCACCGATCGAATAAACGAGGCGGACGAGCGCGAGGTTGATGATGACCACCAATGCCAGCAGCCCGAGGCGCCCGTTGCTTTGCAGCGTTTCGCGATCCTCGAGGCGGATGTAGAGGACGCTCGCAATGACCATGGCAAGCACGAGCAGGATGCGCCCGAAAAGGGTGAGGTTTTCGGCGAAATCGGAATCGGTGTGTTCGCGCACGTAACGGCGGTGGGCCATGAGCATCTCGTAATGCTCCCGTGTCACGCGTTCGCCCGGCTCGATGATGGTCTGGCCCCGCGCGACACTCACGACGACCGGTTTCACCTGGCTGACCATCGTGACTTCGCGGGCGCGGGTCGCCTCGCGGTCAAACACGAGGTTGGGCGTGAGCCCGATGCGGAAGAGCCGGAAGAGCGCGAGCGAGGCGGGACGCGGCAGGCCTTCCACCGCGAGGTTGACCCGCAGGAAAGTCATCGCCTCTTCCAAGGACTGCACCGAGCGCATCGTCACTCCGCCGGAAGGGCGTGCGATTTCAAAGACGGTGACGCTGCCCGGATCGGCTCCGCCGAGGGTGTCGTCATGCACTCCCTCGGAAGCCAGGTCGCGCAGCGCGGAGAGTCCGTTTTCAAACAGGGCCGCGCGGAACTTCGCATCGCCCGAGGCCAGCACTGTGGCGACGTCCTCGATGCTCGCGTTGTAAGGCCCGCGCGCGTTGAACGCTTCAACGAGCGCCGCAAGGTCGGACCGTCGCGTGCTCATCATCGGCATGCTGGCCGGGTGCGTGCGCTCGAACGTTTCGAGCTGCACGAGCAGGTCGTGGGCCGCCGCCTCAAAGCGATGGAACGGCTCGGGATCCAGGCGATAGACCGGCGGCACGCGGTTGGTCAGCTGCTCGCGCAAGGCCTCGGTTTTTTCCGGGCTTTCGTAGGTGAACGCGGTGCTCGCCGTCACCCGCACGGTCGCCAGCTGGTTGGGCAGCACCGGGACGTTGAGCGTGCTCAAGCCGGCGGAGCTGATCAGCACGATGAGCGTGACCGTCGCGACAAAGATCAGCAGCCCCACGACCGCGCTCCGGTCGAGGAATTCCCGGGTCGCCGAATGGGCCGGCGCGGTGCGTCCCGCGCGACGCGCGCTGAGACCACCGACGAGGAGCTTGAGCTGGTTACGGACGGACACTTTTGGAATTTCGGATGGCGGATTTCGGATTGCGGATGGGGAAGCCGGCGGGGACGCGTCAGGGGCGCCTCAGGATTTTTCGGGAGGGCCGGGCTCGCGGTTCATGGGGTTCCGGTACGCGTCGTAGGCGGCGATGATCCGGCTGACCAGCGGGTGACGCACGACGTCGCCGCCGCTGAAGGTGTGGAACGCGATGCCGGGAATGTCGCGGAGGATGTGTCGGACCTCGAGGAGCCCGCTTTGTTTCGAACGCGGCAGGTCGATCTGGGTGATGTCGCCGGTCACGACCATGCGCGAGTCTTCGCCGAGCCGGGTGAGAAACATCATCATCTGCTCGGGCGTGGTGTTCTGCGCTTCGTCGAGCACGACAAAGCAGCGCGAAAGCGTGCGTCCGCGCATGTAGGCGAGCGGCGCGATCTCGATGATGCCTTTCTCGGTGAGGCGCGTGGTGTCCTCGGGATCCATCATGTCGCCGAGCGCGTCGTAAAGCGGCCGGAGGTACGGGAGGATTTTTTCGCGCAGGTCGCCGGGGAGGAACCCGAGGGTTTCGCCGGCTTCGACGGCGGGGCGGGTCAGGATGATGCGTTCGACTTCGTTGCGGAGCAGCGCGGAAACCGCCGCGGCCATGGCGAGGTAGGTCTTGCCGGTGCCCGCGGGCCCGATCCCGAAAACCACCGGGTGCTCGAGCATCGACTGGAGGTAAAGTTTCTGGCCGAGCGTCTTCGGCACGACCGTTTTTCGCTTGGTGGCGATGACCAAGGGCTCGTCGATCAAGGCGCGCATCTGATCGCCTTCACCGCGGGCAAAGCTGTCGGTGATGCGATGGAAATCGGGCGAGCGAATGGTCATGCCCTGGCCCCGCGCTTCGTTGAGAAAATGAAAAAGGGCTTCCGCACGCTTGATGGCATCGGCGGCCGAAGCGGCGGTCGCGCCGCCGGGCGGTTCGATCTTAAGCCAGTCGTCACGCGAGATGAGCTTCACCCCCAGGCTCCGTTCGGCATACGCGAGGTTTTCCTCCCGATTCGCGTAAAGCGAATTGAGGTGGCGCGGGCTCGGAAAGTGCAGGGTCTTGCTCAATTGCGGATGGCGGATCGGGGAGGCCCGCCGGGATCAGCGGGATTTTTTGGGCTGCTTCGCGCGCGGTTTCGGGACGCGGAATTTTGGCTTCGGCAATTTCAAGGTCGCACGGTCGCCGCTGAGGCGTTCCCACATCGCATCGAGCGATTGGGGGAGCACGCGGGTGTGGCCGATGACGGGCATGAAATTATTGTCGCCGTTCCAACGGGGGACGATGTGGCCGTGAAGGTGGGCGATGCTGCCGCCGGCCGCGGTGCCGAGATTGAAGCCGACATTGAAGCCGTTGGGCTTGACGGCGGCTTCGAGCATTTGCCGGCCGACGATCAGTTCCTCCATCAAATCGGCGCGCTCGGCGGGCGTGAGTTCTTCCAAGCCGGTAACATCGCGGTAGGGCACGGCGAGAAGGTGGCCGGGGTTGTACGGGAAACGGTTCAACAGCAGGTAAGACTGCGTGGAGCGATGGATGATGAGAGCCGCGCGATCGTCGCCCAAAGCCGGCAGTTCGGTGAATGGCCGCTTGAGGTTCTTCGGATAGCGCGGCGCTTCGATATAGGCCATGCGCCAATAGGCGTGCAGCTGCGGCAGGTTCAAGGGGTGGGGAGCAAAAAGCTCGCTGGGGTGGAGGGCAATGGCGGAGTGCAGGGTCCGGTCATGGGTGGTCGCGCGAGCTCGGGCGGATCGAACCCGAAGCTAAAAACCGGCTTGCGTCGTGGTATGACGACCGTCATTTAATCTCTTTTCCATGCGTTACCCGGCTGATCACAAGCACGCGACGCGGCGCCGAATCCTGGCGGCGGCGAGTGCGGCGTTCCGGGAGCGAGGAGTGGAAGGCACTGGGGTCGACGAAGTTATGCGTCGTGCCGGGCTGACCCATGGCGGCTTTTACTCACATTTTCGCGACAAGTCGGAACTGGTGGCGGAGGCCTGTGCGGAAGCTTTTGACGAGGCGGTGGGAAACCTCGGTCGCATTGCGTCGCAGCCGACGGCGGCGAAGCGGGCGCGGCTCTTGATCGACAGTTATCTTTCGCCGCGGCATCGCGACAATCGCGGTTCCGGGTGCTTGGTGGTGGCGGTGGGCGCCGATATGGGGCGGCTGACCGGGACGGGGCGCGCGGGTTACTCGGCGGGTTTCGTGCGCCACATTGATCGGTTGTGCGCGGCGCTGAGGCTGGCGAGGGATCCCGGGGAGAACCGCGATCGCGTGACCCATTTGATGAGCTCGCTGGTCGGTGCGCTGATCTTTGCGCGCGCCACGGAAGACCCGGTGCGGAGCGATGCGCTGCTGTCGTCGTCGCGCCGCATGCTGCGAAAAACCTTTTCCGACTGAAATTATTACCATGAACAACCCTCCCTTCCATTCCCCGCGTCGCGTCGTGATCACCGGCATCGGCGCGGTGACGCCTTGTGGAAATTCGGCCCCGGAAACCTGGGCTGCGCTGATCGCGGGCCGGAGCGGGCTCGGCAAGATCACGCGGTTCGACGCGTCGGGTTGCACGGCGCAGATCGCGGGCGAGGTGAAGAATTTCGACCCGGCCCGTGTGCTGCCCGTGACGCTGCATCCGCGGGGAGCGGCCGCGGAGCCGCTGACGCAGGCGTTGTCGCTGAAGGATGTGAAGAAATTTGGCCGGTTCACCCACCTCGGGACGGCGGCGGCGGTCGAGGCGTACACGGATTCCGGGATCGACGCGCATCGGGCCAACCTCGATTCGGATCGCATGGGCGTGAATCTCGGCGTGGGTCTCGGCGGCCTGCCGGAGATGGAAGCGATGCACGACACCTGGAAGGCGGGCGGTTTCCGAAAGATTTCGCCGTTCTTCATCATCCAGATCGCGCCCAACCTGCTGGCGGGGCAGGTGAGCCTCGTCCTCGATTTTCGCGGCCCGAACATGAGCGTGGCGTCCGCCTGTGCAACGAGCGGCCATTCGATCGGCGAGGCGGCGGCGGCGATCGCACGGGGCGATGTCGACGTCATGATCGCCGGCGGCGCGGAGTCGACGGTGACGCCGCTCGCGATCGGCGCGTTTGCGCAGATGCGGGCGCTTTCGACGCGGAACGACGCGCCGGAGCAGGCGTCGCGTCCGTACGACGCGGATCGCGACGGCTTTGTGCTCTCGGAAGGCGCGGTGGTGTTTGTGCTCGAGGAATACGAGCAGGCGGTGAAACGCGGCGCGCGGATCTACGCGGAAGTCCGCGGCTACGGCGCGTCGGCGGATGCGTACCATTTGTCCTCACTGGCGCCGGGCGCCGAGGGCTCGGCGCGGGCGATGCGCGCGGCCTTGGCGCGATCGGGTTTGAAGGCGACCGACGTGGACTACGTTTCCGCGCATGCGACCTCGACGCCGGGCGGCGACGGCCAGGAAGCGGCGGCGATCGCGGCGGTGTTCGCGGAGAATAAAGCCGGTTTGAGCGTGAGCGGCGTAAAGTCGATGACCGGCCACCTGCTCGGCGGCGCGGGTGCGATGGGATTGTTTGCGGGCGTGCTGGCGATCCGCGACGGGATCATCCCGCCGACGATCAATCTCACGAATCTCGACCCCGAATGCGCGGCCACGGGCCTCAACTTCACGCCGAACGTGGCGGTGAAGAAAACAGTGCGCGCGGCCCTCGCCAACAGCTTCGGCTTTGGCGGGACCAATGCCTCGCTTGTCGTGAGCAAGGTGTGATGTCCGGCCGAGGAACGGCGCACCTTCCCCGCGGCCCGGCTTTTAAATTTTCTCCAACTTCATTCGCATGCTGCGGGAACACATCCATGTCCGACAGGAGCCTGGCCGTCGCCGCCGGTGGTTCGAGGACGAGGGTTTGGATTTGATTGTGTGGTTCGACGAGGCCGGCGGGGTGGAGGGTTTCCAGTTGTGCCGGAATTCCGAAGCGCTGACGTGGCGGCGCCAGAACGGTTTCACTTATGGGCGGATTGACGAGGGCGACGACACACCGCTCAAGAATCAAACGCCCGTGATCGTGCCGAACGGAGCGATCCCATGGTCCGACGTCACCGAGAATTTCAAGGCGCGCAGTGCTCCGTTGGAGCCGCTGTTGCGCGCGCTGATCCTGGAACGGCTGGCGGCGAAAACCTGAACGATGGATCGCCGCCCCTGGCGGTGTGCAGTCGCCGCGTGTTTTACTTGTGAGCGGTAGCGGTTGCAGAAATTGTCGCCCCACCTTGATGGATCAAAATGCGGAATCTCCCAGATGGCCTGTGCTTCAGGCGGTCATCGTCGCAGCGTTGGGTGTGGGGTTATTATTTCTGTGGCAGGGTCGGGATGGCTTCAATCTCTGGGACGAAGGATTTCTCTGGTATGGGGCGCAACGGGTGATGGCAGGGGAAATTCCGCTGCGCGATTTCCAGGCGTATGACCCGGCGCGGTATTACTGGTCCGCGGCCGGAATGGGGCTGCTGGGCGGCAACGGGATTTTGGCGCTCCGCATCAGCGTCGCCGTTTTCCAGGTATTCGGCCTCGCGGCCGGACTCGCCGTGGCGGGCCGCGGTTCGCGCGCCCGCGGCGTGATGTGGTGGCTGCTGCTGGCGCTGACGGTTTCCGCCTGGATGTTTCCCCGGCACAAGATTTTCGACGCTTCCTGCGCGCTGGGCCTCATTGCGATCCTGGCTTTCCTGGTCGAGCGCCCGACGGCCTTCCGTCATTTCATGACGGGCATCATCGTCGGCGTGGCCGGAATGATTGGCCGCAATCATGGGATGTACGGCGCGGCTGGGAGCATCGTGGCGATGGCCTACCTGGCGGGAAATGGCGGGGTGGGCTGGCGCGGCGTCCGGGCTTGGGTGCTGGGTTTGATGGTCGGATTCAGCCCGATGCTGCTGCTGGCTGCGTTGGCGCCCGGTTTTGCGAGAAGCATCTGGAACGGCGTCCTTTTTCTTTTTGAGTACAAGTCGACGAACCTGACGTTGCCCGTGCCGTGGCCATGGACGGCCCAATTTGGGCATGGCATGATGGTGAACGGCCTGTGGATGGTGGGAGTGGGGTTGTTTTTCATCGCGGTCCTGGCCTTTGCGGTCGGCGGCCTCGTTTTTCTGGTGCGCCGCCGGCTGCACGCGCGCCCGGTTCCTCCCGCGAGCGTGGCGTGCATCTGCCTCGGGGCGCCTTACGCCCACTACGCGTTTTCGCGCGCTGACGTGGGCCACCTTGCCCTGGGAATTTTTCCGCTGCTCATTGGGGCGCTGGCCTGGGCGGCGATGCGGTCCCGATGGACGCAATGGATCGTGGGGGTCGTCATTGCCGGCGGCAGCCTGGGCGTGATGACTCGAATGCACCCAGGCTGGACGGCGCGCACGGATCCTTCATGGGTCGAGATGAAGCTCGGGACTGACCGGCTGCGCGTGAGCCCGGGCGTGGCGGACGAGGTCGCGATGCTGCAGCGGCTCGCGCCGGACTTCGCGCCGGGTTCGCGCAGCATTTACGCCGCGCCGTTTTGGCCGGGTGCGTATGCGGTGTTGAAGCGAAAGTGTCCGACTTGGGAAATTTACCCAACGTTCCCGCGCAGCGCGAAATTCCAGCAGGAGGAGATCAAACGCATCGAAGCCGCGGCGCCGGGATTCGTCGTGATTCTCGACGCGCCTCTCGACGGGCGGGAAGAGCTACGGTTTCGGAACACCCATCCGTTGATGGACCAATATATCCGAACGCACTTCAAACGATTGACCGGCTACACCCAAAATCCTGCGTGCGAAGTGTACGCGAATTGATTTTTCCGATACCGGGTGCCGAATACGGACGGTAAATTCCAGCGGAGGGAAATATTCGGAATTTTCGCGACTGAAGCCGGGCGATTTTCGATTACGGGCCGGGACCGGGCTGGGAACGTTGCTCGATGATTTCCTCGACTTCGAACGGCGGTCGCTTCCGCGTTTCGTCGAGGATGCGCAGCAGGTATTCGCTGATGATGCCGAGGGCGAACAGGATGATCGCACCCAGGAGGATCGTGAAGCCGATCAGGGTCATCCAACCGGGAGGAGCGAGCTGATAGAAGTGCCAGCGCCAGGTCAGCGCCAGCAGGTAGAGCAATGAACCGGTGCCGGTCGCCAGGCCCAGCCAGGTGATGCTGCGCGCGGGCGCGTAGGAAAATCCGATCAGCGTGTCGAAGGTGAAGCGAATCTTCGCCGCGATCCGCCACTGCGAGCGGCCCAATCGGCGGGTCTGGCGGTGCAGCGGCACCCGCACGGGCCTGTAGCCAAGCCAGTAGATCAGTGCAAAGATCGAGGTGTTCTTCTCATTGATGCGATTCACCGAATCGACGACCTGCCGGTCGAGCAGGAAGCAGTCGAAGCCGAGCCGGGGATAATCGGCAAAAACGAAGCGCCGCACGATGAGCCAGTAGATACTGGAACTGAGGCCAGGTTCATCGCGGCCGACGCGTTCGCCGATCACGAACTTCGTGCCCTTTTTCCAATGACCCACCATTTCAACCAAGGCTTCCGGGGGCTCCTGCAGGTCACACGAAATCACGCCGACACAGGCGCCGGCGGCATGGCGCAGGCCGGCTTGAATCGCGGGGGTCTGGCCGAAGTTGCGCGTCAGGCATACGACCCGGACCAGGCCCGGGTGGGCGCTGGCCGCGGCCGCCAGCATGGCGCGCGAGCGATCGGAGGAGCCGTCCTCGACGAATACGAGCTCCAACCTCAGCGGGGCGACGGCCGGTGCGAGTGCGAGCAGGCGGGGGATGGTTTCGCCGAGGTTGGCCTCGTTTTGAAACACGGGAACCACCACGGAAAAAAGACCTTCCTTGGCCGAAGGGGTCATGGCCGTCATGGCGGGAAGGGGAATGGCACGGTTCCCGACTGTTCAGGATGAACCACGCTTGGCAAGCCAACGGCCGAACCGATCGCGGCGCGACCGCGGGGAAAATCCGGCCTCGGGCGCGTCGGCGAAAACCGTTGCCCCGAATTTTATGGTGCCGTATCAGCCCACGGAATTCCGCCACGCCATGCCACTCGTCCGAGCAAACTCCCATTCAACCGCGCGATGAGCGACCAGCCGGTGCACATCAGGGTGGTGGGAATCACGGGCGGCTCGGGCTACCTGGGCAGCGCGCTCGCGCGGAAACTCGCGGGTCGGTACGAAGTGAGAATCCTGGACCGCGAGGCGCCGACGTTCCTGAATGAGCATCCGAGCCTGGCCTTTCGGAAATGCGATGTGACCTCGGCCTCCGAGTGCCGGGCTGCCCTGGAAGGCGTCGATGCTGTTTTTCACCGCGTGGGACTCATGGGCAACCTTGCTTCGATGAAGGCGCCCTTCGATTACTACGCGGTCAACCTGCTGGGCACACTGAACGTGCTTGAGGCCTGCGTTGCGAACCGGGTGAAGCGTTTCGTTTTCGACTCAACCGTCGCGGTCTACGGACAGAAAAACGAGGGACCAATTCACGAGGGAAACCGGCCGGCGCCGAATTCGATTTACGGGGCCACGAAGCTGGCCTGCGAGGCAGCGATCGGGATGTACGACGACCAGCACGGCCTTTCCACGCTGATCTTCCGGTATAGCCGGACGCGGGATAGCGGGAAGCACGATGCGATCACGATCCTTTCGAAGAAGGTGCTCAGTGGCGAGCCGGTCACGCTCTACGACGGCGGCGAACCGGTCATTGATTTCGTGGAGCTCGAGGATGTGATTTCCGCGAACGAGCTGGCGCTCGCCTCGTCCTTGCGGCGGGAGGTGGTGAACATCAGCTGCGGCGAAGGAATTTCATTCGCCGGCATGCTGGCGGGGGTGGAGAAGCTCACGGGGCGGACGGCGGCATCGGTGAGGTTTGAGCAATTGCCCGCGCACCCGCCGTTGTCGGAGCACAAATTCGGGTCGAAGAAATTTTTCATGTCGATCGACAAAGCCCGGCACCGCCTCGGCTGGACCCCCGTGCGAAGCATGGAATCGAGCATCGCGGGATCCATCGCCGCGCTGAAGGGCAGGGGAAAATGAGAATCCTCCTGACGGGAGCCAGCGGTTTCCTCGGTGGCGCGATCGCGCAGCATTTGTCCGCCGACGCGGATCACGAGTTCTTCCGCCTGCAGCGCGGCTCCCGCGGCCAGCCGAATGAGATCAACGTCGATCTCACCGACCCTGACCTGGCGCGGAAATTGCCGGGCCGGATGGATCTGATTGTCCATGCCGGGGCCTGCGTTCCAGAAAAGGAGAGCGGCGCGCAACGCGACGTGGCGATGGCGACGAATGCGGAAGCCACACTCAAGCTCCTCGAGTATTCGGTCCAGGCCGGCGTCAAGCGGTTCGTCTACGTTTCAAGCGCGGCGGTGTACGGGATTCCACTGGCGGCGGGAGCGGTCGGCGAGGACGTCGCGCCGCGCCCGGATAATTTTTATGCCCTTTCGAAGCTCGCCGGTGAATTGATGCTGGAGGCCTATACATTCGTGCACGGCATCGAGACGGTGGCGCTGCGATTTTCGTATATTTACGGAAAGGGCATGCGCGCCAGCGGAGTCGTCAGCAAGTTCGCCGCAATGGCGAGGGCGGGGGCGTCGATCCCGCTGTTCAATTCCGGCACCGATTATTTCGACCTGGTCCATCTTTCGGATGCGGTCCGGGCAGTGGCGTCCGCGATGCAGCGAGGCTCGGGTGTATATAACATCGGCTCGGGCCGGCCCACCTCCGTCCTCGAGCTGGCGATGGCGCTGATCGAGGTCAACGGTTCCACGAGCCGGATTGAAAAGCTTCCGGCCACCGGGAAATACCACAGCAAGTACCTCGATATTTCAAAGGCCGGCGCTGGGCTGGACTGGGCGCCGCAGGTGGGATTGCGCGAGGGCCTGCGCGAAATTTGACGGCTGGGTTCAGGCGGGGACTTCCCTCGCGCGCGCCCATCGTTTTCCCAAGCGGATGAAAGGCAGTTCCACGACGACGTGGAGGAGGGCGGCGAGCGCCACTGAAAGGGCCACGTAGACGAGAAATCCAACGACGCCGCTGCCAACGACCGCGACGACCGCGGGAGGAAAATAGTGCACGATCGAATTCACGATGCCGAGATGCACCAGGTAGAGCGGATAGGAAATTGCGCCAAGCCACATGAAGAATCGCATCCTCTTTCCTGCCAGCTGGCTGGCCGAAGGGCGGTCGGCTGACGCCTCGAGGAGCAGCGCCGCCGTCACCAAACACAGGGCTCCATAGCCGTGTTTGTTGAGCAGGCCATGGCCGTCTTCGAACGCGGAAAAGTAAATCGCCGCGAACGCCGCGCCCAGGATCCCGGCGGCCACGCGCGCCTGGACACGTCGGGCGCCGTGGCGGAATGAGTTTTCGGCGCGCCGGTAGTTCCATGCCAGCAACATGCCCGCGACGAATTCGAGCAGCAGGGGATTGCCGAGCACACCCATGACTTCCACCGGGAGGATCCCGGCATGGGTGGCTGGTAAATGGACACCCTGGGGTTGCCACGAAAACGGTCCGCCGAGGAGAGCCTGAAAGAAAACGATCGAAAACAGGATCAAGCCCGTCGCCACCACCACCCGGAACCGGCGCGTGAAGATCAGGGCCAGACCAAAGAGCAGGTAAAACGCGAGCTCGTAGGACAAGGTCCACATCTGCGGCACCAGGCTCCAACCGAATTTGGGCGGATCGACCGGTGCCAAGGGCACGAAAAACAGCGAGCGCAGCAGCACGTTCCCAGTCGGGGTTCCCTGCAGGAGGATGAAATAAAGCAGCGTGCAAATCTGCGCGAGCGGGACGACTCGAAAAAACCGGCGAAGGCCAAAGGTCAAGGGCTTGGCGTGCTCCGGATTTTCGGTGGAATAAACCATCACGAACCCCGAAATGATGAAAAAAATATCCACCCCCGTGTCGCCCTCATAGCCAAACATGACCAACCCGGCGTGCTTCCACGGGAGCATCTGGTTGAAGTGGTGCAAGACGACCAGAAGAGCGGCCACGCCGCGCAGGATCTGGATCGAATAGACCACCGCCGCACGCTAGGCCGGCGAAGTCCGAAGCCAAGTAAATCAGGCTATGGCGCCTTGGGTGACAGGATCCTATTTTTCCGCTCGGTCACGCGCCACACGCGCAGGTAGGCGCCGGATTTGACGGGGAGCACTTCCACGTCGCGGCCATAGTGCTCCTGCATGAATCGCCGGTAAAGTGTGACGCCATCCGGCGCGGCGATGAGGAAGAGGTGAGGATTGTTGACCAAGCCCACGTAAGGCTGCGTCACCCCGAATTGATGCAGCATGGCTTCGGCGGTGGGATGGTGCAGGGCCCAGCTGCCGACCTGGAGATGATCCTCGAAGAGCTCCCGATGATAATTGAACGGGTGAAATGTCTGCTCGTAGGGGAAATTTGCGGACCACGTGAAATAGAGTTGGGAGCGGTCTGAATGAAGCTCGGTGAGTTCCTGGAGGGCCGCGGCGGAATCGCGCTGGGTGAGCCGACTCGCGGTGTACGCGGCAGGCAGGCGTTGGAAGCCGACAACGACGAAGGCCGCGGCGCATCCGGTCGCGAGCAAGCTCCGACGCCAGCGGGTTTGCGCAGCCTGGAGCGCGTGCCACACCAGCCCGCAATAGGCGCAGCCAAAGGCGGGCAGGATTACCCGATGCGGCGGCCATTTCAGCAACAGCAGGATGCCGAGAAGGAGGGCGGAAACGCTGAGCAGGACCGTGGCCATGGCCCAGGCGTTTCGTCGTCCAAACCCGACAATCAAAATCAGACCGCCGGCCACGAGCGTGATCGCGTAGGCCGGCGCCCGCAGCGACTGCAGGAACGCCCTTGATTGCGCCCATGCGTTGTCGATCTGCCAGCGTTGCGGAAAGGCCTCGAGGAGGTGACGATAATTTTCCGCGCTGAAGATTTCGGGATCAAAATACGAGGATTGGCGCGTCATCGCAAAATCGTTCCGGCTCCAGTGAATTTGGTCGAAGGCGTCGTGCTTGTTCTCGTCGTAGGTGATCCGGCCGCCGAAATCCAGGGCTTGGGAGCGGTACATGCGGTAGTCGTAGAATTGTTTCCATGGCCCCAGGCGATCGACGACGCTGGTTGTGAGGATCAGGAAAAACGGCACGCCGAGGAAAATCCCCAAACCCATGAGCCGGCGTTTGAAGGGTGGCGCCACCTCGGCGCGTTGGCACCACCAGCCAACGACCAAAGGCGGCACGCATACCGTGACTGCAAAGACGAAGGACTCGGGTCGAATGAGCGAGCCCACGAGGGCGAACAGCGTGGCGCCGGCGACCAGCGGGCGGTTGAGGCGGGCGCCGGTATTGGCCAGCGCGAGCAGGAGGGCGCCGGCGAGCGTCGCGTAGAATGCCGTTTTCGTGAACTGGATCAGGACGAAGGCGTCGACTTGGGTGAGGACAAAATAGCCCAGGAAAGCGAACACTCCCAACCATCCCCCGATTCGCTTGAAGGCTTGGCAGACCACG
Source organism: Verrucomicrobiota bacterium (assembly GCA_028293545.1). Lineage (GTDB taxonomy): Bacteria > Verrucomicrobiota > Verrucomicrobiia > Opitutales > Opitutaceae > Opi-474. The sequence continues at coordinate 186,207 of JAQGOP010000012.1, forward strand.
ACGCTCGACGCGCACAACACCACGGCCTGCAACCATCCATACCAACCGATCGCGGGCCACATCAGGTGGAGGTGCTTCAAAATCCAACCGATGAATTCGTGGCTGAAGACAATGTGGGATTGCGGCTCGAGCGCGAGGCACAGGCCCGATGACCACATGGCCATGGCCACGTCATCCATCGTTTCAAAGCGCGAGGCCAGCGTGCCCGCCATCGCGCCGTACAGAACCGCCACCAGCACGATTGCCGGGATCCAGTCCTGCCATCCGCCCGCCGGGCGATCCGGGACTGGAATTGCTGGCGCGGTCATGGGCGTTGAATCGTCAACTGCGGGTGGCGGAAGCCGCGTCGTTCCGCGACAGCAATTTTGGTCGGCGCGATCGGGAGTGAGATATTGGAATCATCACGTGCGTCGCGTCGAATGGTCAGCTGCTCAATCCTTCCGGTAGAATCCCGGGGCGAATCCTTGCTCGGCGGCGGCATAGGGCACGATAAAATGCAGCGGGTAGTCCCGGCGGAGCGTTTCCAAGCCGATTTTCGCAATGTAGGCCGGCGGGCAGAAAAGCTTTGTGACGTAGTGATACGTCGATTCGCGCGAACCCCACTGCTCCTTGTAACGATAGACACCGCTGGCCCGGCTCGGGGCGGACTGCCAGTTATAGATCGCCACGCCCAATTCGCGGCTCTTGCGCAGCGATTCATCCGTGTTGAGAAAGTTGGGGCAATGGGCCGCGGCGGCTGAGTCCATGTTGATCCGAAGGACGTCAATGACATCGCGGTGGTGAAGATAAACGCCCCAGGAAACAATCCCGGAGTCGGATTCAAGGATAAGGAAGAAAGCCTTGCCGCGCGGAACCAGGCGCGTGGCGATGTTGCGGAGCAGTCGGGCGTCCATGGTCGGAGCCGAGATCTCGGCGTGGCGCTTAACATGGATCGCGTAGAGCGCGTCGATCTCGGCCGGATCGGTGCAATACCGGACGCGAAACCCGGCGCGCTTCGACTTTGCCAGGTTACGGCTCAGGTTCGTGCGACGGTTGTAGTCGGGCAGGAGGACTCCTCCGTCCGAATCGAAATGCTCCCGGAGATCGATGTACTGGGTGAAGTTTTCGAAAACATAATCCGGCTGCAGGCGTTCGCGATAACGGGGGAAGTCATCGTTGAAGGGATGGGTGATGAGTGAGAGTGCGATGCACTTATGCGCACCGGCCAGATGGACGGCCTCGTCGAGGAGCGCGGAATAACAGGCTGCGATCGTCGCTTCGGGGAGGCCCGGGGCGACGAAGACACCGCCGAGCGGGCCGCTTTGTGGCACGGAGGTCAGGACATTCCCCAAAGGGTGCTCGAAAAGGTAGAGAGGCAGGCCGCCAACCGGCACGCCGTTCTCCTCGGCGAGCAGGAAGAAGGGGGTGTCGGGTCCGAGTTCCGCAATCACTTCAGCCCAATAAGTGGACTGCTGCAAAAAAACGTTGGGACAGCTCTCAAAGAAAGCATCGTACCGCGCCCGATCCGGATCATCCAAGCGAATGACGCGGACCTTCATGAACGAGAAAGCGGTTTCGTCCCGGAAGGCACCCGTCCGAACGTGTCACATTCAACCATGCCGGCGTTGAGCACAGGGACGATCAAGTCGCCTTGATTTCCCCGATCATGTCCGCGTAGCTGCGACCGGCGCCGGGCCAGCGGGTGCCAGCCCAGTCGGGGCACTGCCCGCAGAATTTGTGACGGGAGAAGTCATTCTTCAGGTGGGCCTCGCGCAGGGCGCGATAGGATTCGCTCTGCCATGCGGCCTTGATCGTGATGTTGCGCAGGTCGAACAGGGCCGAGCCGTGCACCCAATCCTGCGGGCAATACTGCAGTTCGCCGCGCGGATTGATGCAGAGCCGCTCCCAAGGATAGAGGCAGGGATAGCGTTTGGCATCGCCCAGCTGTCCCCGGAGAACCTCGGCCAGGTCGCCGACTGCGCCGGCGGCGGAGTGCATGCGTCGCACGACGACTTGGTGGGCGCCTTCGGCATGCCAGAATTTTTCGAACTGATCGGTTTCGTGCTTGTTCTGCGGCTGTTCGATGTAGCTGACCACTATCTTGGTCGAACTGCCGGTGCGGCGCGCGAGGGCGATCAGGGATTGAACGTTCTTGCGGGTGACCGTGAGGTCTCCCTTGACCCGGATCTTCGCGTAGGTTTCCGGGGTGTAGGCATCGAGGCTGATGTCGACCAGATCAATGCCCGTGGCCAGGAGTCGTTCGCAACGCTTGTCATCAAGCAGGACACCGTTGGTCGTCAGCGTGACCGAAGTGCCCGAGTTTTTCTTGGCGTAGGTGAGCATTTCGAACACGAGCTTGTGCAGCAGCGGTTCGCCTTCGCTGGTGTAGCGAATGTATTCACAGATTCCGCGGCCATCGACCGCGACCTCGTCGATCACTTTTTTATTGAGGTCGGGACCGAGCAGGCGGGCCGCATAATGCTCCGATTTCTTGAACTCGGGATGCGGGCAATGGATGCACGCCAGATTGCAGATCTCAGAGACGTCGACATTGAGCTGCGACGGAAAATCCGGGCTCAGCCGGTCGTAAAATCCGTAGGTGGGCGTGGGATTGAGGGTGGGAGCGATGGCGGACATCAGAAGGCTCTAAACGAGCAGGTTTAACACGTGATCGCAAACATAGTCAGCGTCCGCCAGCGACATGCTGGCGCTGATTGGCAGGGTGAGGATTTCAAGCGCCAGCGCTTCGGTGACGGGCAGGCGGGTGGTCTTCTCGACCCCGTACAGGGGCATCTGGTGGAGCGGGCCGTAATGGATGGTGGCCCCGACATTGCGCAGGCGCAGGGCGGCGAGAAGCTCGTCGCGCTTCAGGCGGCACGAGGACTTTACGCGCACGGTATAGAGGTGTCGCGCGTGGCGGATTGAATCCAACTGAGCCTGCGGCTCGAGGTGGGTAGATTCGACGGTGAGCCGCTGCAAATAGCATTCGGCAATTTTATGCCGCAATTCCGCCATCTTGGGCTGGCGACGCAGTTGGACGCGCCCGAGCGCCGCTTGAAGGTCCGTGTAGTTGGCCTTGTAGCCGAGCTCGGTAATCTGCGGCGAGAGGAGCACGGCCTGGGCGTGCGTGAAGCGTTTCCAGGCATTGACGGGCAGCGCGTGCTGTCGGAGCGAACGGAGGTGGTCGGCGATCTGGGGGTCGAAGACCGCGATCGCGCCGCCCTCGCCGGTCGAGACGTTCTTGTTGGCGTAGAAGCTAAAGCAAACGAGATTCCCGGAACTGCCGACCGGGCGTCCGTTCGGATAGCAGGAACCGAGTGCGTGGGCGGCATCTTCGACGATCGCAATGTGGGCGGGAAGCGCGCGGCGCAGTTCATCCACGTCGACTGCGAATCCGCCGAAATGAACCACCATCACCGCCTTGGTGCGCGGGGTGACCTGGGCAACGATGGCAGCGGGAGTCGCACAGAATGTCGCCGGATCGATGTCGCAAAAAACCGGTCGCGCTCCCTGGTACATCGCGGCGTTGGCCGTGCTGCACCACGTCATGCTCGGGCAGATGACCTCATCGCCTGCGCCGATCCCAAGGGCCCGAAGGCAGAGGGACATGGCGGCGGTGCAGGAGCTGACGGTCACGACATGCGGGGCGTCGACCGACTTGGCCAGGTCTTCCTCGAATGCGACGGTTTCAGGTCCCATGCCGATCCAGCCCGAGCGCATGACGCGCGAGACGGCGGCAATTTCGTCGTCCCCGATATCGGGTCGGCCGAAGGCCAGGTATTGGTCGCGAATGGGGAGAGGCACCATGGAAAACAAAAGACGAGATCGTCCATGTCTGCGGACGACAAGCAATCCGGCTTTTTCGCATTTGCGCGCAGACGGAGCCAAACCACGCGTTGGGGGCAACGCGTTCCACGGGCAGGGCGGCCGCCTGCGCTACTTTTTGGCCGGCAACACCGTGGCGCGGGAGGCGCGCTCGTGGTTCAGGTACGTTTTTGCCAGGGCGCTCAGTTCCGCGGTCGTGATCGATTCGAAATCCGCGATGCGATTCCGGCACCAGTCGAGCGTCTCGGGTTTTTCCTGCGCGCGGGACAACACGCTGCTTAGCCAATATTCATTCGTGCGCAGCGATTCACGCATGCCCGTCAACGCCGGTTGGCGCGCGCGCGCCAGCTCGTCCTCGGTCACGCCGTTCTTCGCGAGATCGTCTCCGATGCTGAGCACCAGGTCCGTGATCTTGTTCGCCATGTCCGGCGCGACGTCGATCGAAGCCAGCATGAAACCGTAGGCGGGAAACGTGTCGCTGGTGCTGCTGCCGGCCTGGGGCGAGTACGTGCCGCCCATTTCCTCGCGCACCTTCACGCGGAGGCGATCGTTGAAGACGTTTGCGAGGAGATTCAGCCGGCGCGCGCGCTTGACCTCAATGCCGTCGGTCGTCGGCCAATAAAGCCGGACCGCGCCCTTCGGGATTTGCGAGTCGATCGTGTAGTCCTTCGCAAACGGCGTGGCGGGAAACGAGACTTTGCGCAGCTCTTCCAGTGCCGGGCGAGCGTCGCGCGTCGGCAAGGCACCGAGCGTGCTGCCGACGGCTGCGATCGTCGCCTCGATGTCGAGGTCGCCGATGATCGAAACCTCCATCGCGCCGTGCGCGAACTGCGGCGCGAGCCACGCACGCACTTCGTCGAGGTTGCGGGACATCATGACTTCCTTTTCCGGCAAACCAAAACGCGGGTCGCCGCTGGCGAGGAGGTTCGCGACTTCCGTGGAGAAGGGCCCGTTGGCCGTGTGCGCAAAGCCCAGGTAAAGTTGCTCGATGCCTTTGCGCGCCTGGCGCATCGCCTCGGGCCGGTAACCCGGGTCCGTCATTTTCGCGGCGAACAACTGGAGTGTCATGAGCAGGTCTTCCTTCGTCGTGGCGCCGCCGAAGCTGAACGCGTCGATGCTCGGACGAAACCCGACGCCGACGTTCTTGCCCGCCAGCACGCGACGCAGGTCGTCGACGCTGAACCGGCCCAAGCCACCGGCGTCGAACGTCCCGCCCGCAAACCCGGCGAGACCGCGCTGCGACGGCGGCTCCGTGATCATGCCGCTGCCCACCCGGGCGCCGATGCGAATGCGACCGGCTTCGAAGTCGGTCTTCTTGAGATTCAGCCGAAGTCCATTCGCGAACGTGATGAGGTAGAGATCGAGATCCTCGACATGCTCGCGTTTCACGACCTGGCCGGCAGGACCGAAATCCGTGTAGCTCCACGCCAGTTCGGCGGTGGCGGTCGGCGGCTGGACCGCGACGGCGTGCGACTGGCTGTAGGCGGCGGCGATCGCCACGTTGGCATCGCCTTCGATTTTCGCGTTGCCGGCGACCAACACGTAACGCCCGGGAACATCGTAGGCCTTGTGCAGCGCGGCTTCGCACTCGGCGGGAGTAATTTTTTGGAGAGCGGGCCCGATGAGCGCAAGGTCGTCGGCGGGCGTGGTGAAGACCTCGTTGTGAAGGACACCCTCGGCGATCTCCTCGGCGAGGGCGTCGGAACGCCGCGTGGACGCGGTCTTGACGGCCTGCTCGAGGCTGTTGCGGTAAATCGCGACGACCTCCTTCAACTCCGCGGCAGTGAACCCGTGCTCGATGGCGCGTCGGAGTTCCTGTTCGCCGACGGTAAGCGCCGCGCTCCATTGCTCGGGCTTGCAGACGAGGTCGACATTGGCCTCGCGAAGAAAATCGAAGGCCTCGGAAACATGCGCGCTCGCCTGGCTGAAGGGTGCGTTCTCTTTTTTCGCCAGCTCGGAGAAGCGGCGATTCAGGATCGAGACGGCGATGTCGCGCGGAAGATCCTTGAGGCGGTTGAAGGCGTTGTCGGTTTCGCGCGCATAAGGCGTGAGCGAGGAAATCGAAACCGTCGTGCGCGGGGCTTCGGGTTCGGCATGGAAATTCGTGCGGACGCCGGTGAATTCATCGATTGCGCCCAGGTTCGGGTCCGGCCGGGCCGGCGCGCGGGCGGTCAGCGGCGAGAAGGCGGCCACCGCCAGTTTCTCGACGACGGCGGGGTCGATGTCGCCCACCACGATCGCGACCATGCGTTCGGGGCGGTACCAGGTATTCCAGAAATCGGCGAACTGCTCGCGCGGCGCATGCTCGATGATTTCGGGCAGGCCGATCGGGATGCGTTTCGGGAGGAGCGAATGGCCAAGGGTGGTTTCAAACTGCGAAATGAAGATGCGGAAATCGATCGAGTCGCGGACGCGTTTTTCGCTGAGGATGATGCCGCGTTCCTTCTCGATCATGTCCGGGGGGAGCAGCAGGCCGCCGGCATCGTCGGCGAGGACGCTGAGGCCCTCGGTGAGGGTTTCGGCCTTGGTGTCGGGAAGTTCCAGCAGGTAAACCGTGCGGTCGAACGACGTATTGGCATTGGTGTCGCCGCCAAAGCTCATGCCCATGCGCTGGAAAAATTCGACCAGCGTGCCGGGTTTGAAATGCGTGCCGCCGTTGAACGCCATGTGCTCGAGGAAATGGGCGAGGCCGCGCTGCGCCTCGGTTTCGTGGAGCGAACCCGCGAGCACGAGCAGCCGCAGCGAGGCGCGGCCCTTGGGTTCGTGGTTCGGGTAGATCACGTAGCGAAAACCGTTGGGGAGCGTGCCGAAGCGCGCGGCGGGATCGGGTTTCAGGTCGCTGTGGTCCTGGGCAAACCCCGGGGGAACCGGTGCCGCGGGGAGGGGAACCGCGGGAGCGACACTGGCGCCGGCGAAACCGGCGATGACGGCGAAAGCAAGGAGGCGGAGGAACGAAGGCATGCGCGCGAGGATGGTTTCGCCGGCACAAACCAAAAGCACAAAAGGCTGGGCAAAATGTTTTGGGCCTTTTGGACTACCAAGCGTGTCACGCTCCCGGGCCCGCGGATTGTCATTCCAAAATTAACGAAGAGCCGCCATTCGAACGACGGGCTGTGCCCGCTGCTGATGCTCTGGCTTTACCGCATTCTCTTCCTGCCTGGATTGCTCGTGGCTGCGCCGGCCTACGCGTGGCGGATGCGTCGGCGCGGCGGTTATCGGGAAAATTTTCACCACCGTTTTGGCGCGCACGATGGCCTGCCGGCGAAGCGGCCGGGAGTCCGGCGCATCTGGCTCCAGGCGGTGAGCGTGGGGGAAATGCTCGCGATCGCGCCGCTCATCGAGGCGCTCGTGAAAACCGACGGCGTGGAAATCTACCTGACTACGACGACGAGCACGGGTTACGCCCTGGCGGTCGAACGTTATCGCGAGCTCACCGTGGGCATCGGATATTTCCCGCTCGATAGCTGGATCTTTTCGCAGCGCGCCTGGCGGCGGATCGAGCCGGACCTCGTCATCCTCACCGAAGGCGAGCGCTGGCCGGAACACATTCACCAGGCGGCCAAACGCCGCGTGCCCGTGGTGTGTATCAACGCGCGGCTGTCCGATCGCAGTTTCCGCCGCATGCAGGCATTCGGGCCGGCGTCGCGGCTCATGCTCGAGGGCATCACACGATTGCTGCCGTGCTCGGCGCAGGACGCGGCGCGTTTTGCCGAGCTCGGGTTTCCCGCGGAGCGGATGACCACGACCGGGAACATCAAATTGGACGTTGCGATCCCCCTGCTGGATTGGGCCCGGCGCGAGAAATTGCGGGAGGAACTCGGGCTCCCGGCGGGTTTGGTCTTGATGGGATCTTCGACCTGGCCCGGCGAAGAATCCGCCCTGGTCGAGGCATTGCGCGAGGCGCGCGCGGCAGGGTTGCAGGTGTCGCTGCTGGTCGTGCCGCGGCACGCGGAGCGTCGGGGCGAACTGGAGCGATCGCTGCAGGAGACCGGCCTGCGTTTTCATTTTCGCTCGAAAGGAAACGCGCCGGGCGAAGTCGACGTGGCTGTCGCCGACACCACGGGCGAACTGCGCTCGCTGCTCCAGCTCGCGGACGTGGTCTTTGTCGGGAAAAGCCTCCCGCCGCATACCGAGGGGCAGACGCCGGTCGAAGCCGCCGCATTGGAAAAACCGATCCTGTTCGGTCCTGGGATGGGAAATTTCCGCCTGATCGCGCGCGATCTGCTGGCCCGTCGGGCCGCCATCGGCGTGGCGGACCCGGCTGAACTCGCGACGGTCGCGGTGGAACTGCTGCGCGATGAAGCGCGCCGAAACGAATTGGCCGCGGCGGCGGGGCAGTGGCGACGCGACAACGCAGGCGCGCTGGGTCGGACCCTGGAGGCGATCCGGGAAGAACTGCTGGCTTTGAACAGGAGCGAAGGCTCCTGATATTTTTACCGGGAATTTCCCGGGAAAGACCCGTGCTGTGACTGGTCTGCGCGGCGCAATCCTCAGCCGAGTCCGTAAAGTGGGGCGGACAGCAAGGTTTTTGACGGGGTGTATTCCCTAATATTTTTATTGCCGGGCGAAAGGCGCGTCCTACGGTCCACTCTTTTAACTGGATGCAATCGCACGGCCCTAAGCGTGTTTACACTCCTCATTCCCTCGAATCTTGGTTCGACCGACTCGAAAATGATTGGGCTGCCGCATTTAGTGCCACGCAGCTCGAGGAAGGTCGGCGCATTTACCGGGACGGCGAGGTGCGGGAACTCGAGTTGACCGCGAAGGACGCGATCATCCACCGGCGGGTAGAAAAGAAGGACGAATACGTGGTGATCGAGTGGGAAGAGAACGGCCTGGCCGTCCGCTCATCGACTACTGATCTTGATGTTGCCCATGCGCTTGCGGTGGCGGGCCTGCATGAAATCGAGGAGCTGGTCGCCGACGAGATTTCGCCGCTCCCGGGTGAGCCGCCGCGATCGTTTGCGTCCAATGGCAACGGACATGCGCCTTCGAATGGCAACGGTCATGTCGCTGGAGATGTACATCACAATGGCAACGGGCACGGTAATGGCCATCCGCCCGCGCCGATAAAACCGTCCGCCGGATCGACGGCGAATGGAGTTAGCCGGCAATTGTTGCTGGTTTTCAAAACCAAGACAGCGGGACTGACTTTCCAGGCCTATTGGTCGGAATCGCGTGGCGAAGTGCGTCATCCCGCCCTCGGCCTGGCTGCCCACGCCAACGGCAACGGGCACGTCACTTCGGGCGAGCGGGCCAAGCTGATCGGCTTGGCGGCCTATGCGCGGAAGGCGCATTTTCATTATCATCAGGACTCGGGCCTTTACGTGCTGGAGTCGTTGGTCGAGATCCCGAATTTCCTCAAGACGACGCTTCCGGCGTGGAAAAAGCTGTTCGCGGTCGAGCTCGACGAAAAATCGGCGCACCTGTTGAAGGGTACGCGAACGGTCGAAATCGAGGCGGTCGCCGAGCGCTCAAGCCAGGGCGGGCAGGGGGCGAACGACGGCACGGGGCTGAACCTGCGGTGGATTTTCCGCGCGGGGGAACGAATGCTGACCGACTCGGAGGTCAACACGCTGCTCAAGCGGGGCGGTTCACCGGTGATCCTGCCGAACCTCGGGATCGTGGCGCTGGCGGGCGACCGCTGGGACTCGTTCAGTGCCTGGCGGCGCAACATCGCGGAGACGCATGCCGACGGCACGCTTTCGCCGTACCTGATTTTTTCGCTCTTCAATGATGCGCGGCTGAAGCTCACGCTTTCGCCCGAGATCGAGGCGTGGCGCCAGCAGGTGCTTTCGCCGCCGCCCGAGCCGCCGACGCTGCCGGAAATCCTTCGCCCGTACCAGCGGCGGGGCGTCGAGTGGATGGCGCATCTCTGCGACGTGGGTTGCCATGGCCTGCTCGCTGACGAAATGGGCTTGGGCAAAACGCTCCAGGTATTGACGGTGCTGGCGACCCGGCCCCTCGCGGGCAAGCCGACCCTGATCGTGTGCCCGGCGAGCGTGGTGCCGGTGTGGCGTGAGGAGATCGCGAAATTTTTCCCGGAACTCGCGGTGGACGTGCTGAAGACGGGCCACGATTTTTCGCAACGCACCGACCCGGTGATCTGGCTCGCGAGCTACACGCAGCTCCGCAAGCACCGGCATTTGCTCGATGCGCTGGAATTCGGCTACGCGGTGCTCGACGAAGGGCAGTTCATCAAGAACCCCGATGCGAAGATCACGCAGACCTGTTTCGCCGTGCGCGCGAAGCACCGCCTGGTCCTGACCGGCACGCCGCTGGAGAACCGCCAGCTCGACCTGTGGAGCATCTTCCGTTTCCTGCTGCCCGGCCTGCTCGGCTCGCGGAGCAGCTTCGAGGCGGCGCTCAACGCGGATCGTCTCAACACGCTGGAACGCCTGCGCGCGCAACTCGCGCCGTTCATCCTGCGCCGCACCAAGAACGAGGTGGCCACCGAGCTTCCGCCGAAAGTGGAAATGGATTTGCTGTGCCCGATGACGGATGTGCAGCGCACCGAGTATGCCCGCATCTGCACCGAGGGACTCGAGCGGCTGGGCGACGACGTCGGCGCCGCGATGCGGGAAAAATCCTTCGGTTTCCTCGCACTGCTGACGCGGCTGCGCCAGACGTGCTGCGACCCGGACATGCTGCCGTGGCTGAAGTCGCCGCTCAGCGATTCGGGCAAGATCAACCTTCTCGTCGAGAAACTTTCCGAGATCGTCGGCAGCGGCCACAAGGTCGTGATCTTTTCCCAGTTCGTGATGCTGCTCGATCGCGTGCGCGAGGCGTTGACGACGAATTTCCCCGACCTGCCGCTCTATGAACTGACGGGCATGACGCTCGACCGGCTCAAGCCGGTGCAGGGTTTCCAAGGCGCGATCGGTTCCGCCGCGATGCTGGTGTCGCTCAAGGCCGCGGGCACGGGCATCACGCTGCACGCCGCGGATTATGTCTTCCTGCTCGACCCGTGGTGGAATCCCGCGGTGGAAGCGCAGGCGGTGGATCGCGTGCACCGCATCGGGCAGAAGCGCACGGTGTTTGTCTACCGCATGGTGACAGCGGGCACGATCGAGGAACGCATCCAGGCGCTGAAGGCGTCGAAGAAGGATCTCTTCGACAAACTGATCGGCGGCCTCGGCGGCGATTTCGACCTGAGCCAGCATTTCACTTCGTTGCGTGGCTTGGTGCAGCTCACGGCGCAGGTGGTCGCGGAACATCCGCCGGAGCCGGTTGAGCCGCCGCCAGTGGCGGTGGTGGCGCCGGTGGTCGTGGAAATTGCGGCGCCAACCGTGGCGGATATCGACGCCGAGTGAAGGAGCGCGGCCGGCCGGCGTAGGGCGCGGTCTCGGACCCGCCTCTGGTGAAAACGTAGCGCCGCGTCTCCGACCGGCTCATTCGGGTCCAACTACCAACCTGCGATCCAGTGATTGAAACGCCCAACGAGCCAGTCGGAGACATGGCGCTACGTTTTCCCGGAGGCGGGTCGGAGACCGCGCCCTACGCGGGCGAGCGGTTTGTGAAACACGAAACGTTGCTTGTTTTGATCGACGCTAACCGTAAATTGGCGGCCCGTGGATTTGCCGTCTCAACTTCTTGCCAATCCTGATGCCCTGATCCTGGACTTGGTGGCAAATTCACGCGAGGCCGCCTTGTGCGCGCTGCACGCGCAACTCGCGACGAGCCCGGCGGTAAAGGACGCGCCACAGTTACTGCACGGAATCCTTGAGCGCGCGATGCTCGCGCCGGTCTGCATCGCGCCGGAAGTGGCGCTGCCGCATGCGCGCACGACAGCGGTGGAGCGGGTGGTGCTCGGCGTGGCGCGGATTGCGCCGCCGGGCGTGGGATTTGACGCGGAGCATCCGCACGTGCGGCTCGTGTTCATGGTCGGCACGCCGAAGAACCAGGTGGAGGAATATTTGTTGTCGGTGGCCGCGATCACGCGGTTGCTGAAGGTGGAGGGTGTTCGCACCGGTTTATTGACGGCCCCCACCGAGGCGGAATTCAGGGCGTTGCTCGCGCGCGGCGCCAAGCGATGAGCGTCGCGAGCGAATCACGCGACCTGCTGGTGAAGCGCCTCCAGCGCCTGCTGCGCTGGCGGTTGTGGATCCAGGAACGGCTGCAGCTTTCCGAATGGCAGGTGACTCTCCTGTGGGCGGCGCTCGCGGGTTTCCTCGGGAGTTTGTCCTCGCTGCTTTTTTCCGCGCTGGCCGAGGGCGTCCACGAAGTGCTCACCGGCTCGAGCGCGGGCGTGGTCGAATCGATGCGGCATCTGCCCTGGTGGGGCCGCATCCTCGTCCCGACGCTCGGCGGCGCGGCGGCGGGGCTCGTGCTGCTGTACGGGCAGCGGCTGACGCGGGCGCAGAGTTCGACCGATTACATGGAGGCGATCGCGATCGGCAACGGACGCGTGCCCGTGCGCGCGAGCCTCGTGAAAAGCGCGGCGGCGCTTTTTTCGATCGGCTCCGGTGGCTCGATCGGGCGCGAGGGCCCGATGGTGCAGCTCGCCGCCGTCGTGGCTTCATTGGTCGGACGCTGGCGCCTGTTCACCGGCCCACAGCTTCGCCTGCTGGTGGCGTGCGGTGCGGCGGCCGGCATCGCGTCGGCGTACAATGCGCCGATCGCGGGATCCTTTTTCGTGGCGGAAATCATCCTTGGCTCGATTGCAATGGAGAGCCTCGGGCCATTGGCGGTTTCGGCGGTGGTGGCGACGCTGACGATCCGCGTGCTGACCTCGGCGCAGGTGCTCTACAAGGTGCCGGCGTTCCAGTTGAATTCACCGTGGGAGATGGGGCCGTATGTGTTGCTTGGGCTGGTGACGGGTTCGCTGGCTCCCGCGTTCCTGCGGTCGCTCAAGCAGTCGGAGGAATTTTTCATCTCGCTGAAGCTGCCGCTGGTGGCGCGGCTCGCGCTGGGCGGGTTGCTGGTGGGCGTGATGGCGATCCACGTCCCGGAAGTCTGCGGCAACGGTTACAGCGTGGTCGTGCAGATCCTGAACGGCCCGATGGTTTGGAAAGTCCTGCTGGGTTATTTCGCGTGCAAGTGGCTCGCCACGATGGCGTCGTTTGGTTCGGGGGCGCCCGGCGGCGTGTTCACGCCGTCGCTCTTCATGGGAGCATGCGTCGGCTACCTTTTCGGCGCCGCGGTGCACTCGGTGTGGCCGGCGGGGGCGATGGATCCGGGAGCTTTTGCGCTCGTCGGCATGGGATCGTTCCTCGCGGCGGCCAGCCGCGCGCCGGTCATGGCGATCATCATGCTTTTCGAAATGACGCTGAGCTATGACATCATCCTGCCGCTGATGTTGTGCAGCGTGATCGCGTACTACACGTCGAAGGGAATCCAAGGGGCGTCGCTTTACAGCGAATCCTTGAAGCGCAAGGCGGCCTCCGGCGAATCGACGCCGCCGATGCCCGCGGGCGAAGTGCAGGATCTGATGAAGGCGAATCCGCCGGTGATCCCGCCGACCGCGCGCTTCGCGAAAATCGCGCAGATGTTTTTGTCGGTGCGCGTGAACAACCTTTATGTGTGCGATGCCGAGGGGCGTTTTCAGGGCGCGGTTTCGCTGCACGACATCAAGCCGTACCTCGGCGAAATCGATTTGGCCGAGCTGGTGATTGCGGGCGATATCCTGCGCGAGGATTTTCCCCGGATCGGGCCGTACCAGACCTTGAGCGATGCGCTCGGCCTTTTCTTGAGTCATCCGGTTGAGCGCCTGCCCGTGGTTGACCCGCAAACGGGCAAATTGCGCGGCAGCGTGGCCAAGACGGACCTGCTGCTCGCGCTGGTGGAAAAACGCCGCAAACCAACGGCCTAGAATTGCGGATTGCGGATTTCGAATTGCGGATTGCCGAACGCGTTGGCGGTTCGCGCCGTCGGGCAATTGCACATCATCAAGTCAGGCGGCGCACGGGAATCTAGAGCCCTGATTTGACCGCGCGTTCACGGACGCGCCCGCGTCCCCGAGCCTCGGGCCCATTCCGCAATCTGAAATCTGCGTTCCGAAATTCGCCCCGGGGCAATTGCCCCCTGTTTGTCACATCGGCGCCATGAGTTCGTAACAATCGGAAGGCATCATGACGGCGTTCCTAAAAACCAAAAACCGAACGCACTCATCATGGTCACATTCAAATCCAAATGGCTCGCCCTGCTCGGCAGCGCGCTGCTCGCCACTGGCACTGCCCTCGCACAGGACAGCGGTCCGCTGATCGATATTCTCGTTAAAAAAGGAATCGTTACCGACCAGGAAGCCGAAGAACTCCGCGCCGACCTGGTCAAGGACTTCGTCAACAACACCTCCGCCGGCAAACTCAGCCTCAGCTCCTCGCTGTCGGAATTCAAACTCTCGGGCGACATCCGCATGCGCTATGAGTACAACAGCCAGGTGCCCGAGCTGGCGACCGGCGCGGCTCCCGTGAGCAACGAAACGTCGCGCCAACGGCTGCGCTTCCGCTTCAACGGCGACGCCATCCTGCAGAAGGGCTGGACGGCGGGTTTCGCGCTCGAAACCGGCCAAGCGTCCGATTCCGCGAACCAGACGTTTGTCGGCGCCGGGGACGATTACGGCATCTTCCTCGCCCGCGCTTATGTCGGCTGGCAGCCTAACGCGAACCTGGCGTTCGTCATCGGCAAGCAGAAGAATCCTTTCTACGCGACCGAGATGCGCTGGGACGCGGACATCAGCCCGCAAGGCGTGTACGAAAACTACAAGCTGTTCTTCGGCGCCAAGGACACGCTCGAGGCCCGGGTGATGCAGCACGCGATGGACGACCACAACGAGCAGCTTCCGGGCACCGCCGGTCGCGACACGTGGCTTTTTGAGCAGCAGGCGGTTTACACGCACTGGTTCGGCAAGGAAAACCTGAACAGCGCGATCCTCGCCCTCGGCTATTCTGCTTACAACCAGGGCACGATCACCTCGATCGCGACGGTCACGCCCACGAACTCGCCGTCCAACTCTGCCGCGTTTGTCGGCAGCACCCGCGCCCAGAACTACGGCACTTTCGCTGGCGAAGTGAATTGGGCCAACATCGCCGGCGCCGGCACGGGGTTCAAAATCTACTGGGATTCCTCCTATAATTTCCTCGGCGCCACGCGGGCTTACAATGTCTACGGCCTCAATCCTGCGCTCTTCAGCAAGGGCGCCGGCGCCTGGCTCACGGGCATCGGTTACAGCTACGGCACGGGCAAGGTCCAGGGCGACTACAGCGTGAAGCTCGACTACCGCGAAGTGGGCGTCACTGCCGTCGACCCGAATACGAACGACTCTGACTGGGGCTTCAGCAAGACCAACGAAAAGGGCCTGAAGCTCGCCTTGGCGTATAACGTGACCGATTTCGCGAACTTCAACGTCACGTATTTCGACACTTCGATCATGCAGCACAACATGACCTTCGCCCTCGGCAATCTCGACAAATCCCACGAGCTGCTCGTCGACCTCGTCATCAAATTCTAAGCGACACTCACGTTTCTAAATTCTCCCTCCCATGAAAAAATATCTCCTCCTGCTTTCCGCGCTCGCGGTGGTTTCCACCGTCTCGGCCCAGAAGCTCGTCATCAAAGGCTCCGACACGCTCGGCGCGAAACTCGTCCCGACGCTCGCCGAGGAATACAAATCGAAGCACCCCGGCGTCTCGTTTGAAATCGCCGCCGAGGGCTCGACCACCGGCATCGCGGCCATCATCGACGGCACCGCGCAGATCGGCATGGCTTCGCGCCGCGCCAAGCTCACGGAAATCTCCGCGGCCCAGGCCAAGGGCGTGAGCATGAAGCCGACGATCGTCGCTTTCGACGGCATCGCGGTCGTGATCAACGCGGCCAACCCGATCACCGGGCTTACCCGGCGCCAAGTGGAGCAGATCTTTGCCGGTGACGTCACCGACTGGTCCGCGGTCGGCGGCGGCGCGGGCAAGATTTCGCTCTACACGCGCAATACCGCCTCGGGCACGTATTCGGACTTCAAGGCGCTGGCCATGAAAAATCGCGACTACGCCTCGTCGTCGCAGAAGATGGCCGGTAACGAGCAGATCGTCGCCGAAGTCGCGAAGAATCCCAACGGGGTTGGTTACGTGGGCCTGGCCTACATGAACGAGTCCGGCACCAAGGTCGCGGCGATCGATGGTTCAATCCCGAGCAAGGAGTCCGTCCTCACGAAGAAATATCCCTTCGCCCGCCCGACGTTCTTCTACACCAATGGCGAGCCCACCGGTGAAGCGCAGAAGTTCATCGAGTTCACGCTCAGCGACGAGGGAAAGAAAATCGTCGAGAATATCGGTTTCGTCGCGCCGGTGACGGAGGCCGCGAAGTAATTCGAACACGACCCTCTGGCCTGCCGACGAATTTCCGAAGGCTGGCCAGAGACACCGCCCTACTTTGATGGAAGCCACGCGCGCCAACCCCCATTTCCTCGTGAATCGCAGCCGGGTCCGACTGTTCGGACTCAGTTTCGACGACTGCATTCGCGTGTTCTTTGGGGGCAACGCCGTGGTTTCGATCATCGTTCTCGGGCTGATCACGTTCTTCCTCTTCCGCGAGGGTTCCGGGTTTTTTGGGCAGAACCGGCAGAATCTCATAGTCTATCGGCAGGCGGGCCTGGAGTACGTCGACTTCATCCGGGCGCAGCAGGATGACCACACCGCGCTGACGCGTTATCTGTCGGACCTGAGGCTGCGGCAGTTTACCTACGCAACCGAACATGCCCCGATGTCGGTGGCGGCGGCGAACGCCTCGCTCGCGCGGTTCGACGATTTTGCGGGGCAGTTCGGCGACACGGTCGAACCCCTGCGAACGCTGGTGTCGGACCTCACCGAGCAGGCCTCGGCGATCAAGACGAAGTTCACGGTGATGGAAGACAAGAAGGAGGAGCGGCGGCAGTTGCTCGATGAAGGCCGCGCCGGCGATGCGGCCAAGGTCGTCATAACGCCGGTCGATTTTGCCGCGGAGCTAAAACCCATCCTGGGAACCCTCCCGGCCTACAGGGCGGCCAGCGCGGAGTTCGCACAGGGCCTGGAGCGCGTGCTCGCGACCGCGCCGACGCTGCCGACACCTGAGCTGCAAGCGCGCATGGATCGCTTCAAACTTCACACCCGCGATTACCTCGCGGGATTTCCCGCGGTGACCACTCAGCTCGAGGCTTGGGATTACACGAAACCGGTGCCGGCGTCGCAGGCGTTCACTTCGTTTATTTTTGGCCGCGAATGGCTGACGGCGAGTTTTTGGCAGGACTGGTACGGCGTGATCCCGCTCGTGGTCGGTTCGCTCATGGTGTCGCTGGTCGCGTTGCTGCTGGCGGTGCCGCTGGGTGTCGGCGCGGCGGTGTACGTCAACCAGATCGCGACGCCCGCGGAGCAGAAGTTCATCAAGCCATGCATCGAATTCATCTCGGCCATTCCTTCGGTCGTGCTGGGATTTTTTGGGATCGCGATCCTCGGCCAGGCGTTGCGGGCGCTGTCGCAGGTTTCGTGGCTGTCGTGGGTGCCGGGTTTCCCGTACAGCGAGCGACTGAACATCCTCACCGCGGGTTGCCTCCTGGCGCTGATCGCGGTGCCGACGATTTTCACGCTGGCGGAGGACGCGTTGAACAACGTCCCGCGGGCTTTCAAGGAGGCCTCGTTCGCGCTGGGGGCGACGCGGCTGCAGACGGTGATCAAGATCATCGTCCCGGCCTCGCTGTCCGGGATAATTTCCGCCGTGCTGCTCGGGCTCGGTCGCGTAATCGGTGAGACGATGGTCGTGCTGCTCTGCGCGGGCAACCGGATCGCGATCCCGGATTTCACGGCGGGCCTGGCGGTGATCACCCAACCGGTGCACACGATGACCGGGATCATTGCGCAGGAAATGGGCGAGGTGGTGCAGGGGAGCATTCACTATCGCGCGCTGTTCGTCGTGGGGATGCTCCTCTTTTTCCTCTCGCTCGGCATCAACTACGTGGCGCAGCGGATCGTGCGCCGGTACCGCATCTCGATCGGATAATCATGTCGACGCCCACGCCGAGCCACGTTTTCCAAGCCAATCTCACGCCGGCGCGGCGTCGCGAGAGCCTGATTTTTGGCCTGTTCGGCGGGGCGACCTACCTGGTCCTGCTCTGCGGCGCCTTGGTTTTTGGGACAATTATTTTCAAGGGCGCCGGCACGGTCTTCCAAGCCAAGGCGCCGTTCATCAACACGAGTTTCCTCCTGGACGCGCCGGAGTCGTTGCATGTGTTCCAGTTCGAGGGGAAGAAAATGGAGCTCGGCGACCGGGCCTTTCGTTTGTTCCAGGCGGAGCATCCGGAGGTCGCGAAACTCAAACAGGAAAGTTACATCTATTCAGCGGGAGGAATTTTCCCGTGCATCGTCGGGACGCTCCTGCTCGTGGTCGGCTCGATGACGATTGCGCTGACGCTGGGGGTCAGCGCGGCAATCTACCTCAACGAGTATGCGCGCGACGGTATGTTTATCCGTTTCATCCGCCTCGCGATCCTGAACCTGGCGGGCGTGCCTTCGATCGTCTTCGGCCTGTTCGGCTTCGGCATGTTCGTCATTTTCTTCGGGTGGAACGTTTCGCTCATCGCGGGCTGGTTCACGCTCGCCTTCATGGTGCTCCCGGTGGTCATCACGGCTTCCGAGGAGTCCCTCAAGGCCGTGCCGAAGGGATTTCGCGAAGGCTCCTTGGCGCTCGGGGCGACGAAGTGGCAGACGATCCGGAAAAACGTGCTGCCCTATGCGCTTCCCGGGATCCTGACCTCGTCGATCCTCGGCATTGCGCGCGTCGCGGGTGAGACCGCGCCGATCATGTTCACCGCCGCGTACGTGGTGAGGGACAAGCTGCCGTGGCAGGTCGATAAATTCTCCGACTTTTTCTTCCAGGGTGTGATGGCGCTCCCGTACCATATTTACGTGGTCAGCTCGAAAATTCCCCAGAACGAGTACACTGAACGGGTGCAGTACGGCACGGCCTTCGTTTTCCTTGTCCTGGTCGCGATGATCGCCACCACCTCGATTATCCTGCGCAACCACCTCCGCAACCGTTACAAATGGTAACCACCGCCCCCATTCTCATGGACACCCGCCCTGTCGCCCCTGCCTCCACGTTTCGTCCCACGACGACCACGCCGGCGGCGGCCGGTCCCGGCGCGCAGGCCGCGCCCGCCGAAACCCTGATCGACATCGACCACGTCGATTTCTTCTACGGCGCCACCCAGGCGCTACACGATGTCAGCCTCCGCATCGAAAATAGAAAAGTCACGGCCTTCATCGGGCCGTCCGGCTGCGGGAAATCGACCCTGCTGCGCTGCCTGAATCGCATGAACGACCTGATCGACGGCACGCGCATCGCGAAGGGCTCAATCCGTATCCGCGGCGTCGACATCCACCAGCACGACGTCGACGTGATCGAGCTCCGCAAGCAGGTTGGCATGGTGTTCCAGAAATCGAATCCTTTCCCCAAGTCGATCTACGAGAATATCACGTACGGCCTCCGCCTGCAGGGCGTGAACAACAAGGCGCGGCTCGACGAGGTCGTGGAAAAATCCCTGCGCGGCGCCGCGCTGTGGGACGAGGTCAAGGATCGTCTCGACGCGAGCGGCCTCGGGCTGTCCGGCGGGCAGCAGCAGCGCCTGTGCATCGCGCGCGCCATCGCAGTCGAGCCTGAGGTGATCCTGATGGATGAGCCCTGCTCGGCGCTTGACCCCGTCGCGACGGCGAAGGTCGAGGAGCTGATCCAGGAACTCCGCACCCGTTTCACGATCGTGATCGTGACGCACAACATGCAGCAGGCCGCGCGCTGCTCGGACAAGACGGCGTTTTTCTACATGGGCAAGCTGATCGAGTACGCCGACACCCGCGATATCTTCACCAAGCCGGCCAACGCGCAGACCGAGGCTTACGTCTCCGGTCGTTTCGGCTGAGGTTTTTTAACCACGAATGGACACGAATAAACACGAATCCGGAAATCGAACCGCGGAGTTTTTCCACCGGTCGCTCGGATGCGAATCGCGTAATCCGCGGAAGAAATCCGGTCTTTGGGATTCGCGTCCATTCGTGGTTAAAAAACCCTGATCCATTTCCGTGCACTTTCCGTCCTAACCCCACAAAGCAAAATGACCCATTACAGCGAAGAGATGAATAAGCTGAAGGACACCATCCTCGCGATGGCCAGCCATTCGGAATCCGCGGTCGCCCGCGCCATGCGGGCCTTGGTCGAGCGCGACGACCCGCTCGCCCTCAAGGTGGAGGAGGATGACAACATCATCGACCAGTTTGAAATCGAGGTGGACGACATCGCGCTTCACCTGCTGACGAAGGCGCCGCTGGCGACGGAACTCCGTTTCATCACGGTTGCGATGAAGATCTCGCAAAACCTGGAGCGGGTGGGAGACGAGGCCTGCTCCATCGCGCGGCGCGCCCATGACCTCGGGCAGGAGCCGCAGCTCAAGCCTTACATCGACCTGCCGCGCATGGCGACGATGGCGCTCGAGATGCTGCGGGATGCGTTGTCGGCCTTCGTGGAGCGCAAGCCGGAAGTGGCGCGAACGGTCATCCCGCGCGACAAGGAAGTCGACGACCTGAACCGCCAGCTGCACCGCGAGCTGTCGAGTTACATGGTGGAGCGCCCCACGACCATTTCCCGCTGCCTCGCGCTGATGGTGATTTCAAAATGCCTGGAGCGGATTGCCGACCACGCGACGAACATCGCCGAGGAAGTGGTTTATCTTTACGAAGCACGCGATATCCGGCACGCCGGTTTGAAGGAGAATCATGAAGCAGAAAATCCTGGTCGTTGACGATGAGCCGGATGCCCTCGAGGTACTCGGTTTTAAGCTCCGCGAAGCCGGCTTCACGCCGATCTTCGCGGCCGATGGCCTGAAGGCGCTCGCCGCGGTGCGCGCGGAACGGCCGGACTTGGTCGTGCTCGACCTGATGCTCCCGGAGCTCGACGGCCTGGAAGTCTGCAAGCTCATGCGTCGCGATCCCGCGACGGCCAGCATCCCGGTCCTCATGCTGACCGCCAAGGCGGCGGAAATGGATCGGGTGGTGGGCCTCGAGCTGGGCGCCGATGACTACGTGACGAAACCGTACAGCCCGCGCGAACTGGTCCTCCGGATCCGGAAGCTGCTCAAGCGCACCAAGGGCGCCGACGAAACCGGCGACCAGATTCACATCGGCCCGCTGATGGTCGACGTGCCGCATCACGCCGCGCAGCTCGATGGGAAGCCGGTCACGCTGACCGCCACCGAGTTCAACCTGCTGGTCGTGCTGATGAAACGCCGCGGCCGCGTGCAATCGCGCGAGCGTTTGCTGCAGGACGTGTGGGGTTACGAGACGGCGATCGACACGCGGACGGTGGACACGCACATGCGGCGGCTGCGCGAAAAGATCGGCGTGGCGGCGGACTATTTGGAAACCATCCGCGGCGTCGGCTATCGTTTCAAAGCTGGCTCATGACCGCCCGGCTGTCTTGGTTGACGGCATGACCGCCTTTTTTGCCATTCTTGCTGCGATCGGATTTGCAGCGTGGTGGTCGACGGCGCGAAAGCGAAAAGCGGAGGCCCAGCACATGGCGGCGGAAGCGGCGAAGCTGAGCGCGCTGCACGCCGAGGCGATCGACCATCATCAACACCGGCTCGAGACGCTCCTCGACAGCATGATCGAGGGGTTGGTCGTGCTCGACGTGAACGGGCGGATCACGCTGGCGAATCGCGCGGCGGAAACGCTCTTCGGATTTTCGCGACAAATGATCGGCGGCACCTTGTTGGAGGCGGTGCGCCATCACGAAGTGGCGGCCCTGGCGGCGCGCTTGGGCAGCGAAACCGCGATCCTCGATCACGAACTCCGGATCGAAGGCCCGCCGCCGCGCGTGCTGCAGGTGAACGCGGTCGCGCTGCGCGACGGCGCGGGAATTGGCGGGGGAGCGATGCTCGTGTTTCACGACCTCACCCGCCTGCGGGAACTTGAGGGGGCGCGCCAGGAGTTCGTGGCGAACGTTTCGCACGAGCTGCGAACCCCGCTATCCCTGATCAAGGGCGCGGCGGAAACCCTGCTCGATGGCGCCAAAAACGACCCCGGCGCCGTGGAGCGCCTGCTGCAGATCATCGATCGCCATGCGGATCGGTTGACGCTGCTGATTGATGACCTGCTCCTGCTGGCCAAGCTGGATTCCGGGCGGATTGTGATTCATCCGGAGCCGTCCGCGCTGCGCTCGGCGACGCAGGAAGTTTTCGGTGACTTGTCGAAACGCGCGGCGGCAAGAAACGTCCGCCTGGAAAATGCCGTGCCTTCGGGCCTGATGGCCCAGGCCGATCCGGATCGGTTGCGGCAGGTGCTGTCCAACCTGGTGGACAACGGGATCAAATATGGAAAAGCCGGCGGCCTGCTGACGGTGAGTGCGCGGCTGTTGAGCGAGTCGGTCATCGAAGTCGGCGTGAAGGACGACGGCCCCGGCATCCCGCAGGATGCGCTCGCGCGGGTCTTCGAACGATTTTACCGCGTGGACAAAGCGCGTTCCCGCGAGCAGGGCGGCACGGGCCTCGGCCTCGCGATCGTGAAACACGCGGTGCAAGCCCACGGCGGGGAGGTGCGCGTGGAGAGCGAGCCCGGCCAAGGCGCGGCATTTTATTTCACGCTGCCCGTGGCGAAGCCTGGGCAGTAGCGAGTAGGGCGCGGTCTCTGACCCGCCTCGGGGAAAACGTAGCGCCGTGTCTCCGACCGGCTCGTTACGCGTTTCAATCACTACGTCGCCGGTTCGTAGTTGGACCCGAATGAGCCAGTCGAAGACGTGGCCCTACGTCAGGCGCCGAGGGCGCGGAGGAGGAGGACCAGGCCGTAACCGAGCAGGCCGGTGAGCGGCAGCGTGAGGACCCATGCCCAAACGATGCGGCCGACCAAACCCCATTTCACCGCGCTGAAACGCTTCGTGGCTCCGACGCCCATGATTGAAGTCGCGATCACATGCGTCGTCGAAACCGGCACGCCGAGC
Organism: Verrucomicrobiota bacterium; assembly: GCA_028293545.1. Lineage (GTDB taxonomy): Bacteria > Verrucomicrobiota > Verrucomicrobiia > Opitutales > Opitutaceae > Opi-474. The sequence goes on from JAQGOP010000012.1 coordinate 208,959, forward strand.
GTGGATGCGCCGTGGATGATGAGCGCGGCGGTCGTTTCGGCGGCGAACCCGTGCACGGGTTGGAGCTTCACCATCTTGTGGCCCATCGTGCGAATGATGCGCCAGCCACCCCCCGCCGTGCCCGCGGCCATCGTGAGCGCGCAGGTGATCATGACCCAGTACGGCACGGTGAATTCCGGCGTCCGGAGGAAATGGGCCCACGCCGGCAAATCCTTGAACACGCCCGAGGTGGTGCCGGTGAAAAGTGCGAGCGCGATGATGCCCATGGTTTTTTGCGCGTCATTCGAACCATGGCTGAAACCCATGAAACCGGCGCTCACGAGCTGCGCCTTGCCGAAGATGAGGTTCACCATGCGCGGCGTGAGTTTCCGCAGGATCACGGTGAGGAGGAACATCAGCGTCGCGCCACCGACAAAACCCAGCAGGGGAGACGCCACCATCGGGAGCACGATTTTCGGCCACAGGCCGGTGCTCGCCCCGTGGCTGTCGATGATCGACCAGTGCAGCACGTGCCAGTCCCCGTTGGCTGTCCCGAGCGCCGCGCCGCAAAGCCCGCCCACCAGCGCGTGGCTGGAACTCGAGGGCAGCCCAAGCCACCAGGTGAAAAGTCCCCAGAAGATGGCGGCGAGCAGGGCGCCGAGCACGGTCGACATCGTGATGTACTGCGTGTCGACAAGGCCCTTGCCGATGGTCGTCGCGACCGCGGTGCCCATCAGGGCGCCAACGAGGTTGAAGCCCGCGGCCCACGCGATCGCCCAGCGCGGCGTCAGCACTTTCGTCGAGACGACCGTGGCGATCGCGTTGGCGGTATCGTGGAACCCGTTGATGTACTCGAAAACGAGCGCAGCCAGCAGAACGAGCAGGAAAAGCGTCATGGCGGCGAACAGTCGGCGCTCGGCTTACGAATGCTTGAGCACGATCTGGACGACGATGTTGCCGGCATTGCGGCAACGGTCGACGGCCTGCTCCACCATTTCATAAATCTCCTGGAGAATGACGAGTTCCTTGGCGTCGTACGGGCCGTGGTAAAGGTCCTTGAGCAGCGTGAGCATCACCTTGTCGGCCTCGCCCTCGGCATACTGGAGGCGATCGTTGGCCTCGCGGATCTTCTCCATGTGCGTGCCGCCGCGGAGTTCCTTGACCATGAACGTGACGGCGTCGGCGGCGAGGTTGAGCAATTCGGCCTGGCGCTGGAAGGCGGCGTGCGGGACCCGGCCCGGGTAGATGGAAAGGCGCTCGACGATTTTCTCCACTGCCTTGGGGATCCGGTAGAGCGCAAACGAGAGCGCCTCGATGTCCTCGCGCTCGAGCGGCGTGACAAACGTGCGGCTCAGCTCCTCGGTCATCTCGTGCCGGATGCGCTTTTCCTTGCGCCGCGACTGGACGAAATCGTCGAGATTCGCCGGGGGGCCACCCGCGCTGAGGGTATGGAGGTAGCTGGCGAGGAGGTTGACGCTCGTCTTGGCTTCGCCGGCGCCGGCCTCGAGGAGGTCGAAGAACTTGTCCTCTTTCCCGAAAAGTTTCTTAAGCCACTGCATGGTAATCTGGTGGTAATAGCGCGTGTCGGGGAAATCCGAAGTTCAAAATTCGAAATTCGAAAAATTTGATCCAAAGAGCGGAACGCGTGGCCAATGCGTTCCCGTTGACGATTAAACCCGGACGGAGCCGCTCAACGCATGGGCCGCGCGTCCCACCTAAATCTTGCCCTGCAACCGCGCCCACAGCGTGCCGAGGCGCTCGTAGATCGCCCAGGTGCTCAGCTCGAGGCCGGGGATGCTGATTAACCAGTCGTTTCCAAAAGTGCCGGCGTTGCTGCGGGCCAGGAATCCGGTCGGGCAGGCGACCGGATTGAGTTCGCGGTGCTGCATCAGTCCCATGGCGCGCGGCATATGGAATGCGGACGTGACCAGCGCAAACGTTGCGCCGGGCCCGAGGTGTTTACGAATCGCCTGCGCCTCGTCATCGGTGTCGCGCGCCGAGTCGACCTGCACGATGCGGCTCGCGTCGATGCCGAGCGAGACGGCTGCCGTCGCAAGCACCGAGGCATGGGTCGCTCCGCCATGGCCATCGGATGGCCCTGAAACGATGAGTGGCACATTGGGCAGGGCGCGCGCGAGCCGGATGCCTTCCGCCAGGCGCGCCAGCCCGGCGGCGCTCAGGCGGTCGATCGCCGCCATTTCCGGCCTGTCGGCGTGTCCGCTGCCGAGCACGACAATCGCCGTGCACGCGGCGAGCGACGCCGGCACGGGCTGCCCGGTCGGAAGCTCGGGGATGGCGGCGTAACGATTCTCGAGCGGACGCAGCAGCCGGGTGCCCACCTGCTTGTTGCTAAAGATGAGGAGCAGGAGGACGCCGAGGACCGCCAGCAGGCGTCCCGTCCGGCGCCAGCGCGAAAAAACGATCGCGATCACGCCGCCGACCACGACCAGCGCGAGGCAGAACGGCAGCGGCATGAGCCAGTAGGAAACCGCCTTTTTTAACCAGAACAGCATGGTGTAATTTTGAAGGGAGGAAGGGCGGACGGAGGAATCGCCCAACGGCGAAACGCGAGGGGCCGGCTCAATTTTCCAAGGCGTCTTCGATGGCGCGGCTGGCGGTGCGCAGGACCTCGAGGCGGGCGAAACGTTTGTTGTCGGCGGGCACGATGTGCCACGGCGCGTTGGGTTTGTCGGTCAGGGCCAGCATGTCGCCGACGGCGATTTCGTAGGCCGGGCGTTTCTTCCGGTTGCGCCAGTCCTCCGCGTTCATCTTGTGGCGCTTGTGCGGCGTCGATTCGCGATCCCGAAAACGGTGGAGCTGTTCGGCATGCGAGACGTGCAGCCAGTATTTCAGGACGATCGTGCCGTGATCGGTCAGCTCGCGCTCGAAGTCGTTGATTTCCCCGAAGGCGCGCCGCCATTCCGCATTGCGGCAAAAGCCTTCCAGCCGTTCGACGAGCACGCGGCCATACCACGAGCGGTCAAAGACGACCATGCGCCCATTCGGTGGGATGTCGCGCCAGAAGCGCCACAGGTAGTGCGCGTGTTTTTCCTCCGGCGTGGGTTTCGCGACGGGAATGACGCGATAATCGCGGGGGTCGATCGCACTGGTCAGCCGGCGAATCGCGCCGCCTTTGCCCGCGGCATCCCAGCCTTCGAAGGCGAACACGATGGACCGGCCTTTGCCGAGGGCCGCGCGCACCGCCTGGCTGAGCCGGCCGAGCCATTTTTCCCGCAGTAAATCGTAGTCCTTCTCGGATAATTCCTGCTCCAGGTTCACCGCGCGCAAACGGCGCACGCCCGAGGGCCGGAGCGATTTCACGGTGCGCGGCGATTTCGGTCGGGCCAACCGGGAGAGCTTGCGCTGGTGGCGGTGAACTTCGGTCAGGAGTAATTTCCCCACGGCGAGGTCGCGCGCGCGATCATCCTCGGCCTCGATCGTGGTCCAACGCGCGCCCGGGCGATTGGTTTGGCTGCGGATCAACCGGGCGGTTTCGGCCAGGCGGTCGTAGATGCGGTGATGGTGCCAGTCTTCGTCCGTCACGCGCCACGCCGTCGCGGGATCGGCGCGAAAGCTGCGGAGGCGCCGACCCTGCGCGTCCTTTGCCAGGTGGAGCCAGACCTTGATGATCAGCGTCCCGCCTTCGGCGAGCAGGTGTTCGAACTCGCGGATGCGACCGGCTTCGTCGGCGATGTGGTCGTGGGCGCGCTCGCCGCGCGCACTTTCACGCAGGGTTTCGGTGTACCACGAACCCGCATACAGCCCGATTCGCCCCATGCCCGGCAGGCTTTGCCAGAAGCGCCATTGGTGCGGGCGGGCGCGTTCGCTGTCGGTGGGCGGATGGTAGGAAAATGTTTCGACCCCGCGCGGATCGAGCCACTCCGCCAGCGTGTTCAGGAGATTGCCGCGGCCGGCGCCCTCCGGCCCCGCGATGATCAGGAGCACTTTGAAGGGCGCGTGTTTCAGCGAAAGCTGGAGCTGGACGAGTTCCTCCCGGAGGTCCTCGGCGCGGGACTGGTATGTCCGCTTGGAGAGACGCTGGTTCTTTTTCGCCATGCGAAATCAGGCTGGTGCGCGCGAAAAAGATGTCGAGTCCACGCTGGGATTTTGAACGGAAGGCAACGGGTCATTTTCACGGTCGCGCGTGGCGTTACGTTTTCCGGAGGCGGGTCAGAGACCGCGCCCTACCATTCCCCGAGCAGGCGGGCCGCCCGCGCTACTCGGTACCATATCGTCACCCGGTCGCCACCGGATCGGCACACACGAAAGGTACTCTGGGGGAGATGAATCTCCTCCCCAGCCCGACGTGAAGCTCGCGATCGTCACCGAAACCTTCCCGCCCGAAGTCAACGGCGTGGCGATGACGTTCGGCGTCATCGCCGCTGAACTCGGGCGGCGCGGGCATGAGGTGACGGTCTATCGCCCGGGTCGCCCGGATTTGCCCGGAAACGCGAGTCACCCAGAGTTTAGCGAAGTCGCTTTGCCGGGCGCGCCGATCCCGGGTTACCCGCTTTTGCGCCTGGGCCTGCCGAGTTATGGGAAACTCAAGAGGGCTTGGACGGCCGCGCGGCCCGACCTTGTGCATGTGGTGACGGAGGGACCGCTGGGGGCTTCGGCCGTCACAGTGGCGCGGGGCCTGGGCGTTCCGGTCACGTCCAGCTTCCACACGAATTTTCACTCCTACGCGACCGACTATGGCTTCGGACCGCTGCGGCGCCTCGTGCTGGCCTGGCTGAGGCGCGTGCACAACCGCACGCTGCGCACATTCGTGCCGACGCCTGAACTCTGCGCGGAATTGCACCGTCAGCGTTTCCAGAATTTGTCCGTGATGTCGCGCGGCGTCGACGTGCGTCATTTTCATCCCGATCGGCGCCGGCCGGACCTGCGCAAAAGCTGGGGCGCCGGGCCCGACGACCCGGTCGTGCTGCATGTCGGACGGATGGCGCCCGAGAAAAACTACGGCCTGCTTTTCCGGGCCTACGCGGCGATGCGCGAGGCGAATCCCCGCCTGCGTTTCGTGCTCGCGGGTGACGGCCCGTTGAAGGCGCGGTTGATGCGCGAAAATCCCGACTGCGTATTCGCGGGATTTTTTTCGCGCGCCGAGATCGGCCAATATTACGCGTCGGCGGACATCTACATCCACGCCAGCCTGAGCGAAACGTTCGGCAATGTTCTCACCGAAGCCATGGCAAGCGGCCTGGCGGTCGCAGGTTTCGACTATGCGGCCGCGCGGCAGTTCGTGAAATCGGAGGAGAACGGGTTGTCGGTCGCGCTGGGCCAGCCCGATGCTCTGGTTGCGGCCGCGGCCCGCCTCGCGCGCGATCCCGAACTCCGCACCCGCCTCGGCCTCGCAGCCCGCGGGGCGGTGGAGGCTCATTCCTGGGAACGCGTCATCGAGCGCCTGGAGCGCGACTTGGTTGAACTCGCGGGAATGCCAGCCGTCGCGACGCCCGTCTTCGCATGAACCCACGCATCCTGATCCTCACCGCCGGGTTTGGCGAAGGCCACAATGCCGCCGCGCGCAATCTGGAAGCGGCGTTCAACAGCGCCGCGCGCCCGGGAACGGCGACGACGGCCGATCTCTTCGCGCTGGCCTCGCCGAGGCTGAACGCATGGTCGCGGCGCGGTTATCTTTTTCTCATCAACCACGCGCCGCACCTGTGGAGCGGCATCTATTGGCTGATCGACCGCTGGAAGATTTTCCCGTGGGGATTGTGGTTTCTTCGCCGGGAAATGCGGATCCTGGCGGACCTCGTGGCGCGCGAACAACCGGACGCGATCTGCAGCACCTATCCGGTCTACGGGTTCATGGTCGAGCGCATGGTGCGGGATGGCCGGCTCCCCGGCCTGCCTCATTTCAACGTCGTGACCGATTCGATCAGCATCAATTCGCTGTGGCTGCGGCCGCGCTGCGAGGCGTGGTTCGTGCCGAATGAAGATTCGGCCGACGTGGTGCACCGGGCGGGAATCGAGCGCGCGAGGATTCACGCGGCGGGGTTCCCGACGCCGGCGTTCATCGGCGAAAATTCAGCATTGCAGCCGCCGTCGCTGGAAATGCCGGCCCGGGGTCGCCCGCGCATTCTGTTCATCATCAATTCCGGGACCCAGGGCGCTGAGCGCACCGCGCGGCTCCTGCTCGCGGAGCCGAACTGGGAAGTGACGTGCGCGGTGGGGCGCGACACCGCGCTGCGCCAGCGACTCGAGCGCTTCGCGGCGAAGCACGAGCATCCCGCCCATATCCTGGGCTGGACCGACCAGATTCCCCGCCTCCTGCTGACGCACCACGTGCTCGTCAGCAAAGCGGGCGGCGCAACCACGCAGGAAGCGATCGCGGCGCGCTGCCCGATGATCGTGAACCAGATCGTGCCCGGCCAGGAAGAGGGGAACTACGAACTCCTGCGCCGTCATGGAGCCGGCGCGCTCGCGCAAACGCCGACTGAAGTCGTGCTGGCGTGTCATCGCGCGTTCGCCGGGGAGGGACGCGTGTGGCGCGAGTGGCGGCGCGCCTTGGATAATTTGGCCCGCCCGGACGCCGCGGCCGCGATCGCGAATCACGTCCTCGCCAATTTGGGCGGAAGCGCGGTGGCGAAGGTCGCCTTCCCTGCGGTAACGGACCAGCCCGATGCGACCGCGGCTGCCTGGTGAATTTTCGAGGGATGAAAACCTGTTTTATCTTCAACCCCTGTTCCGGAAAAAATCGCCGCCGTCCGTGGTTGGTGCCGGAAATCCATCGCTTCATCGCGGAGCATCGCCTCGACGCCGACGTCGTCAGCACGGAGGCGCCGGGCCACGCGACGGGGCTCGCACGGCAGGCCATCCGGCGGGGCTGCCGACGGATCGTCGCGGTCGGGGGAGACGGCACGATGAACGAAATCGCGCAGGCGCTGGTCGGCACGCACGCGGCGTTGGCGCTGATCCCGTGCGGCTCCGGGAATGGATTGGCGCTGCACCTGGGCATCCCCACCTCGCCGCGAAGTGCGCTGGCGTTGCTCGCGGATCCGACGCATCGCGAAGTCGCGATCGATACGGGCACGGCGAACGGCCACGCGTTTTTCAATGTGATGGGCCTGGGCTTCGACGCGGAAATCAGCCGGGCGTTCAACCGGCTCACGCGCCGCGGACTCGCCGCCTATGCCGTCACGGGGTATCGCGCGTTGGCCAGCCATCGGGCGGAGCGGTGCACGATTGCGTGCAACGGCACTCGGAAAAATCTCATGGTTTCGCTCATCGCCGTGGCGAATTCCGACCAGTATGGGAACGCCGCGTACATCGCGCCCGGGGCGCGGGTGGATGATGGCGTGCTGGACCTGATCGCGGTCGGGCCGGTGGGCTGGTTCGACGCGCTGCCCTTGGTGGCGCGATTGTTCCTCGGGTCGATCACCTCCAGCCGGCGGGTGCAGAAACTCAGCTCACGGCGTTTCCTCATCGAACGCGCCGCGGGTGGTTGGATCCACACCGACGGGGAAACGCACGAGGTGGGGGCGCGGATCGAGGTGGCGGTGCGCCCGCGCAGCCTGTGGATCACCGTCCCGCAGGGCTGCCGGGTCGCGCCGCCGACCTTGATGCCGCCGGCTGAGGAAGTCACCGGGACCATTTTGGAATCCGCGCGCGCGAGTGTCCTCCACTGATCAATCCAACTTTTCCTCTCTATGAAAAAATACCGTGTCCGCACCGTGATCATTTCCGACGTGCACCTTGGGACGTCGGAAGCGAAGGTTCGCGAAGTGAATCATTTCCTCCGCACCGTGCGTTGCGAGCGATTGATCCTGAACGGGGACATCATTGACGGCTGGCAGCTGCGCCGCGGCGGGAACTGGACGACGGAGGAAACGCGTTTCATCCGGATCGTGCTGAAGAAACTCGAGAAACGCCGGACGCAGATCATCTACCTGCGCGGGAATCACGACGACATCGTGGGTTCCTTCCTGCCGCTGGATTTTGAGAACCTGCACATCGTCGAGGACTACGTGCACGAAGGATTGCGCGGGAAGTACCTGGTGCTGCATGGCGACGTCTTTGACACCATCACGAAGAATTTCGTGTTCCTCGCGCACCTGGGCGACTGGGGCTATCGCGCGCTGCTTCGGATCAACCGGTTCTACAACGCGTGGCGGGCGTGGCGCGGTCTCGAGTATTGGTCGCTGAGCCGCGCGATCAAGGCGCGGGTGAAATCGGCGGTGAGCCACATTTCAAAGTTCGAGTCGCAGCTCGCGCAGCTCGCGCGCGACCGCGGCTGCATCGGCGTGATGTGCGGGCATATCCACACGCCGGCGGACAAGATGCTGGGAGAAATCCATTACCTGAATTCCGGCGACTGGGTGGAATCGCTGACGGCGCTGGTCGAGCACTGGGACGGGACGTTCGAGCTCGTCGAGTTCGCGAATTTCCTGGAGCGGTTCCCGTATGACCGAGCGGAGGATACCGCGGCCGAGGAGCCATTCGAGCCCGCGCCGGGAATCACGACGGAGGATTTGGAGAGCGGCGCTTTCCCCCCGATCGGTGGGAAATTTCCGAAGCGGAAATCCCGCCCGGTGTCGCGCGAATCCGTGGCGGGGTAGGGCGCGGTCTCCGACCCGCCTCTGAGCACGTAGCGCCACGTCCACGACCGGCTCCGTTGCGCGTTTCAATCACGACGCCGCCGGTTTGTGGATAAATCCGAACGGCTGAGCGGGACGGTACAGGTGCGCCCGGTCACTGGCTCGTCACGGCATCGGCGATCGAACGGCTGGCTGGGCGGCTTGCGGCGGTGGGATGCGGCAGGGCGGCGGGCGACTCGGCGTGCAACACCCGGCGCAGGGTCGTAAGCAGGGCGTCGACGGTGAACGGTTTTTGAATCGAGGCGGTGAACGCGGCCAATCCGGGCGCATTCGACGAACCGCTGCTCCCCTGGCCGGTCATGGCCAGGATCTTCACGTCGGGGCGCAGGCGGCGGAGGACGAGCGCGAGCGCCGGGCCGTCGAGGTTGGGCATGTTGAGGTCGGAGATCACCGCCCGAATTTCCGTGCTGTGCTTGGTGAAAAGGACGACGGCTTCGACGCCGTCGAGCGCGGTGATCACCCGGTAGCCGTGCATGGTGAGGGTGGTGGCGGCGAGGTTGCGCACGTTGGCTTCATCATCCACCAGCAGGATCAATTCGCCCTGTCCGTCGGGAGCGGTAGGCGCAATGGCCGCGTCTCCTTTGTCGCGGGCCAGTTTCTCGGCGGGAAGGAAGACGCGAAAAGTGGTGCCGTGCTTGACCTGGGTATCGACGGTGACAAAGCCGCCGTGCGCCGCGGCGATGCCGCGGACCGTGGAAAGGCCCAGGCCGGTGCCCTTGCCTTCGCCCTTCGTGGTGAAGAACGGCTCCCAGATTCGCTGGAGCACGTCGGGGGTCATGCCGCTGCCGCTGTCGCCCACGTCGAGGACAAGGAACTCACCGGCCCGCCCTCCTTCGATGGCGCGGGCGGCACGTTCGTCGATCACCATGTTTTCAGCGCGGAGGCGCAGGGTGCCGCCTCGTGGGAGCATGGCGTCGCGTGCATTGACCGCGAGGTTGAGCAGTATCTGGTGAATCTGGGTCGGGTTGGCGTGGATGGGCCAAAGGTCGCCGGGTATGTGTTCATCGAGGACGATCGACTTGGGGAAACTTGCATGGATGACCTCGCTGACGTCCTGCAACAAATGCTTCACCTGGGTGAGTCGGAAACCGCCGCCGGCCCCATGGGCGAAGCCGACGATCTGCCGGACCAGGGCGGAGCCGCGCTCGGCGCTTTTTTCCATGATGTCGAGAACGCGGAGATCCTGGACCGCGGTCGCGCGCTGGCGCAGCAGCGTCGTGGACATCAGCATTGGGGCGAGGACGTTGTTGAGATCGTGCGCGATGCCGGCGGCGAGCAGGCCCAGGCTTTCCATGCGCTGGGTGCGGAGAAACTGCTCCTCGAGTTTTTTCTTTTCGGTTATGTCTGTGGCAATGCTGAGCCGCGCGCTGGGCCGGCCGGCCGCGTCAGGAACGAGGGTCATGCGGAAGTCGATGATGATGTTCCGTCCGTCGCGGGTGGTGATGCTGAGCTCCCGCTGGCATTCCCCGGTTTGAAGGGTGGCCGCTCGGGCTTCCTGGATCTGCGCGAGTTCGTTGTTCGACAATATCTCCTCCGAAAAGCGACCCAGGGCATCGGCCGCGCGGATGCCGTAAAGGCGCGCGGCGCCTTCGTTCCAGAGCGTGATGCGGCCAGCCATGTCGCTCACGACAATAGCCTCGGTGGCGCGCTCGATGATACCCGCCAGCTCGAGCAGCCGGCGCTCATCCTCCTTGCGGCAGCGCCGCTGGGCAAAATCATCGAGGGCCCGGTGAATCACAACCGGAAGACGGGCCATGTTGTCCTTGAGAACGTAGTCGTAAGCACCGGCACGCACGGCAGCGATGGCGCGTTCTTCGCCGATCGAGCCGGACAGGAAAACAAAAGGGACGAAGAGCCCACTCTGGCGGACCAGGGCCAGGGCCGCGAGACCGTCAAACGCCGGCAACGAGAAATCGGAGATGATGAGATCGGGTGTGACCTCAGCCATGAGGGCCGCCACGAACGGCTCGCGGGATTGTGCGAGGGTGATGACGCAGCCCGGAAACTCGGAGGAGAGGATTTCCCGCACAAACTCGGCGTCGTTGGAGTTGTCTTCGAGATGGAGAATTTTCATTTCAAAGTGGCACCGACATCGGGCCTCTCCGTGAGGAATTCATGGATGACCGAGGAGGGCACGACGGGAGGGAAGGGCCGGGCAGGCACGCGGGCACCACAAGATCGGCGACCAGGTGAAGGCCTGACCCTCGCAGGAAATCCTGCTGATCGCGTGGCTCTTTGACGCGACCTGTCTTTTAGCCCGCGCGGGAAATTGGGCATGGGGTTGACACCCCAAGCCTATCATAAACGCGGCGCCCGGAGAATCGGCGGACCGCCTATGCAAACCTCCGCGTTTGTCCTAGGTGTCACCAATCATCCAACTCGTGTTCCTGCGCGTAGCGCATCAGCTGGGCATTGTTTTCCATGCTAAGCTTGCGCAGGACGATGCTGCGGTAGGTGCTCACGGTCTTCACGCTCAGGTTGAGCTGCCGCCCGATTTCCCCGACCGTCCGGCCTGCGGCGATCAGTCGCAGCACCTGGTCCTCGCGGTCCGAGAGAGTCGCATGCAACGGCTGCCCGGCCGGCTGCTTCACGGCGTTAAGCAGCTGCTCCGTTACCTTCGCACTGATGTACTGCCCGTCGGCCAGGACCTGCCGGATCGCCTCGATCAATACTTTCTTGGCAAGATTTTTATTCAGGTAGCCATTGGCGCCGGCGCGGATCACGCGGAGGGCGAACTGCTCCTCCGGATACATGCTCAGGATCAGCACGGGCAGGCGGGGAAACTCGGCTTTGATCTCCTTCAGCACCTCAATTCCGCTCCGCCCGCCGAGGTTGATGTCGAGGATGACGATATCCCATGATTCCCGCCGCACCGCCTCAATGGCGTCGGCGGCCTGGGTTGCCTCGCCCACGCGGCTCGCCTTCCCGGTATCGAGCAGGATGCGCTTCAGCCCTTCACGAATCAGTTCGTGGTCGTCACAGATCAGTACCTTCAGGTTTTGCGCGTTCATGCAGGAATCTTGGCCGCCGGTTTCAATGGGACTGTGACGACCACGGTCGTGCCCCGGCCGGTTCCGCCCGTGATCGTGACGGCGCCGCCGACGATCTGGGCGCGTTCACGCATGCCCAGCAGGCCGATCGCTTTTCGGTCGGTCAACTCTGCCATCGTGATCCCGCGTCCGTTGTCGTGCACCCGCAGGACGAGTTGGCTCGGGCCGGCTTGCAGGTTGATTTCCACTTCTTTGGCCCCGGCGTGGCGGACGATATTGGTCAGCGCTTCCTGCAGGATGCGAAAGACGGCGGTGTTGTGGGCGTCAGACAGGTGGGTGATCTCGTCCAGCCGCGTGACCTTGCAGGGAATCTTGGAACGCTGGGAAAATTCCTTGAGCTGCCATTCGATCGCCGCGGTGAGCCCAAGGACGTCGAGCTGGCCGAGGCGGAGTTCGCTGGAGAGCTCCTGCACGACCTCGATCGTATCGTCCACGACTGCGTTCATTTGGGCGATCTGGGCCCGCTGGTTCGGCGTGGCGTCCGCCAGTTTCGTTTCCAGGTCCGTGAGCTCCATGCTCAGCGCCGTGAGTTTCTGGCCCAGGACGTCGTGCAGCTCGCGCGCGATGCGTTTCGCCTCGTCCTCCCTCACCGTGTTCAGCCGGTCGACCAGGGCCAACAGTTGCTGCTCGCTGAGCCGCAGCGCTTCCACGGCCTTCTTGCGGTCTTCGATATCCGTGTTTGTGCCATACCACCTGACGATGCGTCCTTCGGCATTGCGCAGCGGCACGCCGCGCCCGAGGAACCAACGGTAGGCCCCGTCAGCTCCCCGATGACGCTCCTCTTGTTCGTAAGGTGTTCCCTTGGTCACGGATTCCGCCCAGGCCTTGGCGACTTGGCTGCGATCGTCGGGATGGATAATCGTCTGCCATCCGGCGTCCGGCAGGTCCTCCAACACCAGTCCCGTGTAGGAGCGCCAGCGCGCGTTGCAGTAGTCGGGGATGCCATCAGGCGAGCAACTCCAGATCTGGTGCGGGATCGCGTCGATCAACACGCGCCACTGCATTTCCGCCTGCTTCCGATCCTCGACATCGAAACTCGATCCGAACCATTTGACGATGACCCCATGCTCGTCGCGGAGCGGTGCGGTGCGAACGAAGAACCAGCGATATTCCCCGTCGGCCCGCCGCAAGCGCATTTCGTCCTCGAAGAGATTTCCCGAGGCCATGTCCGTCGGCCACTTTTCCATGATCCGGGGAAGGTCCTCGGGGTGGATCGCGCGGGTCGGCTGGGCAATTTCCTCCTCCATTGAAAGCCCGGTGTAGTCCAGCCAGCGCTGGTTGACGAAATCAACGATACCGTCCGGCCGCACGCTCCAAGCCATCGTGGGAATGGTGTTGATCACAAGCCGGATGCGATCCTCCGCCTGCCGCACGGCTTCCACGGCCAGTTTCCGATCGGTGATGTCCCTGGCGATCCCGGCGATGCGATAGGGCTGCGCGGCTCCATCCCTGATGGGGAATCTTCGATCCCTGATCCAACTGAACGAGCCATTGGCCCTGACCACGCGATACTCCAACTCGAAACCACGCTCGCACTCCGTGGCCAAGACTTCGATTACGCGTGCGCGATCTTCCGGATGAATTGCCTCCAGGAAAGAACGGGGCTCCTGGTACAAACTCTCGCAGGTTCGTCCCCAGATCGTCTCATATGCGGGGCTGACGTAGAGCGTCTTGCCGAAGTCGATCGTGGCCAGCCAGAAGACTTCATGGATGTTCTCCGCGATCTGCCGGAAACGCTCCTCGCTCTCGGCCAGGGCGGCGGTGCGCTGCAGGATCTTTTTCCGGAGCATGCGATTCCATGCGCCCAATCCCGCGACGAGCAGGATCGCCACCGCCACCGTCCAACCCGCGTAGGTGAGATAACGACTGGTCAGGCTGATCGGGCGGCCGAGCCATTTCTCGTCGATTTTCCTGAATTGGTCGGGCGCGATGGCGGCGAAGCCGGAAGACACCGTGCTGAGCAGGGCCGCGTTGCCCTTGCGCACGGCCCGCTGGAGATCGTCCTGAAAAATCGGCGCGGAACGCCGGAACTCGGCCTCGATCCCGGCTTTGTTCAAAAGGTAAAGCGCCGCCGGGGCGTCGACGACAAAGACGTTGATTTTATGCTGCCTCGCGGCGGCGATGATCCCCTGATCGTTTCGAAAAGGGATCAAGGTCGTCACGCCGCTCGCCTTGAGCTTGTCCGCATGCTGGTCCCCCTCCTTGACCCCGACCGGGAATCCTTGGAGCGATGCGAGGTCGGTGATGCCGGAAATGTCGCTGCGAAAGAAAATCGGCACCGAGATCGTGGCGTAAGCCGGAGTGAAATCAAAATACTCCCGCCGCTCGGGCGTCTCGACGATTTCGTCGATCACGTCGAACTCGCCCGCGCGCATTCGCTGGAGGGCTTCGCTCCAGTCCATTCCGCGAATCTCGACCTTGATTCCCGTCTGCTTCTCCCAAACGCGCCATTGATCGACCAAGATCCCCTGCAGCCTGCCGTCGCCTGCTTGGAACGAATACGGAGCATAATCGTTGTCCATCGCGACCCGGATGGTTCGCGGCGCTGCGGCAGCCGGCTGCGCCACGGCATGAGGTGAAGGCAATGCCGAGAGCAGCAAGGCCAGGCGCCAACCCGCTGTCTTTATGAGCATGCGAGTTTGGCTGCTCCTGTTCTTGAAGGGATTCGCATCGGCCATCGGGGCGAAATTCGTCTCAGGCATCATGTTCGCCGAAATATGGAATATGATCGTTGGTGTTCCGGCAGCCCGCTTCAGTGAGATTCTTTTTGGAACTGGTCACGGCTGCGCCACGGTGATCGCAAGCTGACGTTCAGCAAGCGCTGGCTTAGCGCGCAACGGAAGCGTGGCATCGCTCGGTTTGTTAAACTCAGAATAGCGCTTTCCAACGGCGCGGCTGGGGCCGGCCATCGATCCGAGTGAGGCGCGCGGCGTTCGGGTCCGGACGCGCCGTGGCGAAGCGCCGCAGGGAACGGCGCGCGGAGCTCCGGCGGCTCCAACCGAGCCAAGCCCCTCCACCACAGAGCCACCCCATAGCCGCTCGGTAAAAAAATTGATGTCTTATACTCTGGACAAATCGTGGCACGAATGCCTAAAGTATGAGACATAATGCCACGGACCACGCCCACGCTCTTCCCGCCTGCGACCCGCCAACTCGCCTCTCTTGGTGAGCGCCTTCGCGTGGCCCGATTGCGTCGGCGTTATTCCGCCGAGTCCGTGGCCAAACGTGCCGGCATCGCACGTGGGACCCTTTACCGCGTCGAAGAAGGTGACGCCGGCGTCAGCCTTGCCACTTACACCAGCGTGCTTCGGGTGCTGGGCCTGCAAGGCGATCTTGATCTCGTGGCACGCGACGACGTGCTTGGCCGCAAACTCCAGGATTTGAAATTGCCGACCCGCAAAGTGGCTCCGCGCCGTGCGCAGGCCCCACGGAGAAATTCTGCCGCTGACGCCAACGCTTCCGTTCCGCCCGCGCCTTCCTCGCCATGAGTGCCCGCGCCAAGACGCTTGCCAGCGCCAGCCGGCAACAAATCGATGTCTGCCTCGATGCCGACATCGTCGAGGTGCTTTGCCGCGTCGGCACGCTCTTCCACGCGGCGGGTCACGGTCATTCGGTTTTTTCCTTCGCCTATGATCCCGAATGGTTGCGTCGGCCGAACACCTTCGAAATCGATCCGGACCTGCAACTGCACGATGCAGAAAGCTATCCCAGCCAAACGGCTGGCGTGTTTCGGATTTTCACGGACTCTGCGCCTGACCGATGGGGTCGCTTGCTGCTCGACCGCCGCGAAACCCTCAAGGCCCGCGAGGAAAAGCGCCAAGCCCGGACGCTCACGGAATGGGATTACCTCCTCGGCGTGCATGACAGTTGCCGGATGGGTGCCCTGCGCTTTCGGCGGGACGCCGACTCGCCGTTCTTGGACAACGACCGCCATCTGGCGGCGCCGCCCGTCGCCTCGCTGCGCGAACTCGAAGCCGCATCGCTGGCGCTCGAAGCGCCAGATGCCGACGAGCAACCGGAGTTTCGCCAATGGCTGACGGCACTGTTGGCCCCCGGCAGTTCGCTCGGCGGAGCCCGGCCCAAAGCTAATTTTACTGACCCGAAAGGAGCGTTGTGGATCGCCAAATTTCCGAGTCGCGAGGATCGCCGCGACATCGGCGCTTGGGAAATGGTGGTGCATCAGCTCGCCAAAGCCGCCGGCCTGAACGTGCCCGACACGCAGCTGCTCAGCCTGGGCAGCCGGCATCGGACCTTTGCCAGCCGCCGGTTTGACCGGCTCGCGAACGGCCGACGGCGTTTCTTCGTGTCCGCAATGACGCTGCTGAACCGGCAGGACGGAGAGAACGCCAGCTATCTCGAACTCGCAGAATTTCTCAGCACGCGTGGCAGCCCGAAGCACAAACAAGCGGATCTGCGCGAGCTATGGACGCGCATCGTTTTCAACATCCTCGTTTCCAATCGGGACGATCATCTGCGCAACCATGGATTCATTTTGTCCGCGGACGGCTGGCGGCTGGCGCCCGCTTACGATCTCAATCCGAACATCGAACGAAGCCACCACCAGCTCGCGATCGACTCCAGCGATCCCACGCCCGACGTTGCACTCGCCCTCGCCACAGCCGAATTCTACGGCCTGACCGCCGCACAAGCCGGCAAAATTCTTCAGCGCGTGCGGGACGCTATCGGCCAATGGCGGAGCTTCGCCGCGACCCATCGGCTGTCGCGTGCGGAAATCGAGTTAGTGGCGCAGGCGTTTCTATAGCCAACGTCTATGAACTTCAGGCAACATGTTGCCAGTGGACGTTGCCAGCTACGCTCTGATTTTTCGTAACTACCTCGTTATCAAAATGGGGCGGCCAACGGGACTCGAACCCGCGACCCCAAGATTCACAATCTTGTGCTCTAACCAACTGAGCTATGACCGCCGTAAAGAGCCGGCCAAGTTCACGAGCGGAATGGGACCTGTCAACCCCTTCCTCCCGCCGCGGAATTCTGGTGACGTCACGCTGAGCCCTGAGTTGCGGTGAGCCGGTCAGCGATCTGCCCCACGGACCTTTGCCGTTGCTCCGAAGGAGGCCGGTTTCAGTGTCAGGGGGTTCCTATGCAGCGCGTGCGTCTTCTTACTTTCAACATCGCCCACGCGCGGGGGCTTAACCCCATCCAGGGTCTCACCTCGCAGCGGAAAATGCGGCTCAACCTCCGGCGCATCGCGAAACTGCTGGATAAACTGAAACCCGACCTCGTTTGCCTCCAGGAAATCGACGAGTGCTCCCGGTGGGCGGGGAACTTCGATCACTTGGAATACCTGCGCCTCCACGCCGGCTACCCCCACGCGATCTTCGGAATCAATAATCGCCGCAAAGGCCTGCTCAACCTGAGCTACGGCAACGCGTTTCTCTCCAAACACCCCATCGCCGCGACGGAAACCATCGCCTTCGGCAAGGCGAGCGTCGGCGAGAAGGGATTTGTTTTCGCCGAGTTCGATATCGGCGGGAAACTCGTGCCGGTGGTGAACCTCCACCTTCATTTCAGCTCGCGCGAACACCGCATCCGCCAGCTCGGGCGCCTCCTGGCCTGGCTGCGCGAAAAGCAGCGGGCCCGGCGCACGCATTGGCACGTGCCCCCGATCATCTGCGGGGATTTCAACAATCCCGGGACCAGCCCGGATGCCACCGCCGCCCTGCTCAGCCATCTCTCCGACTACTGGGACTACGCCCTGCACCCGATCAACGGCCGGACGTTTCCTTCGCCGCTGCCGCGCTGGATGCTCGATTTTGTGTTCCTGCCACCGACGTGTCACCGCGCCACCAGCGAAGTCGTCCGCGCGTTTATCTCCGATCATCGGCCGGTGATGGTGGATTTTGAATTGGAATAGCGCGGCTTCGCCAGAGTCCCTTCGCGGAAGAGCGGGCCATCTTCCCGCGGAATTCGCAGATCAATGCGGATTCCAAACCTAGGTTTTTCACAGGAGGCCGGCACCCCGCGTACCGGGTATTTCATGAGAGAAATGGCTGGGAGTGTTTAAGCCGCGAGTGAACGCCAACCGACTCGAATGCGAACCTTCGCGTTTATTCGCGTCCATTCGCGGTTAAAAAGCTCGGATCGTTTCGTATCCGCATGGATCCGCGGCCGCGGCGGTTGAAAACCGCGATTGCGCCGGGAGGGATTTTTGCTTGAGGTGCGCGTCCCATGTCCCGCCTCGCTGAAACGTTTGCCCGAACCCGCGCGCAGAATCGTGCGGCTTTTATCGGTTATGTCTGTGCCGGTGATCCCGACTTCGAAACGTCGGTTTCGATCTGCCGCACGCTGTTGAAGAGCGGGGTCGACATCCTCGAGCTCGGCGTGCCGTTTTCCGATCCGCTGGCCGACGGCCCCACGAACCAGCTCGCGGCCCAGCGCGCGCTGGAGTCGGGCATGACGGCGGCGAAGGTCCTGGAACTGGTTCGCCGCCTGCGCGCCGAATTTCCCGCGGCCCCCTTGGTTTTCTATACTTACTACAACCTGGTGTTCGCGAACGGCGTCGATGCCTACATCCGCGCGGCGAAGGAAGCGGGCCTCGATGGACTGCTCACGCTCGACTTGCCGCCGGAGGAAGCCAGCGAGGTCACGACCGCGTGCCGCCGCCATGGGCTGGACACGGTCTTCATCGTGGCGCCGACGACCCCCGACGACCGGATTCCCAAGATCACCGCGGTCACGACCGGTTTCATCTACTATGTTTCGCGCGAGGGCGTGACGGGAGTGCGCACCGATGCCGCCCTCAATATCCCGGAAGCCGTGGCCCGCATCCGCGTGCACACGAAGCTCCCGGTCGCGGTCGGGTTTGGAATTTCGACCCGCGCCCAGGTGCGCGAAGTGGCCACGCACGCGGACGGCGTGGTGGTCGGCAGCGCCTTGGTGAATTGCATTCGCGCTGATCTCGGGGCTCCGGCCAAAATCGTCGCGCACCTGGCACAGGTGACCACGGATCTTTCGGCGGGCACCGCGCGGCAGTGATCTTCAAGCGACCGCCTGCTTTCTCGAAGTAGTGAGTAGCGGGTAGCGAGTAGACGGATCCGGACCGCTATCCGCTACTTCGGGCAGAAGCAGGCGGGCCGCCTGCGCTACTTCAGAGCGGCGACAGCCCGACCACCGCGCCCACCATTGCGCTGTCGGTTTGCCGGCGGCGCGGCGATCGTGCAGCACGTGATTGTGGCGTTGGGCAGCCTCGCGACGAAGACCCGTGAAAACGCCTTCCGGGTCGGCGCGATTCTCCATGCGATTTCCCCGCGATGATGACGCGGTTGTTACGGTTTAGCCCGAACGTTTTCAGACTGAGGGATTGCTCCGCGCGTGAGCGCGCACCTACGCTGCTTCATGGGCAAGATCCTCGTCACCGGTGCCGCCGGTTTTATCGGCAGTCACACCGTGGATTTCCTTTTGGCGGAAGGACACAAGGTGATCGGCGTGGATAATTTTCGCACGGGCCGGAAGGGAAATCTTTCGCGGGCCGTCGATTCCAGGGATTTTTCCCTGCACGAATTGGATGTGTCGGCGCCGGGCGCCCTGGGCGGATTGGTCGGCGTGGAGCGTCCCGATGCGATCATCCACCTTGCTGCGCTGGTGAGCGTGCAGGAGAGCATGACAAACCCGGCGCTGAATTTTTCCCTCAACGTGCAGGCGACGCACTTGGTCGCCGAAGCGGCGCGGACGCACGGGGTCGGGCGCGTGGTGTTCGCCTCGTCGGCCGCGATCTACGGCGACGCCCCGGAGCAGCCCGCGCGGGAAGCGGGTGAGAAAAGCCCGGTGAGCCCGTATGGCGCGGCGAAGCTGGCCTCGGAAGCCCTGCTGCTCGGCCACGGCGCGACCTTTGGCTTCACGGTGCGCTGCCAGCGCTACTTCAACGTTTACGGCCCCCGGCAGGATCCGTCGTCGCCGTACTCCGGGGTGATTTCCATTTTTGCGAAGCGCTACCGGGAAGGGCGCGGGGTCACGATTTACGGCGATGGCCGGCAAACCCGGGATTTCATCGCGGTCGGCGATGTCGCGCGCGCCAACGCGATCGCGGCCACGCGCGCGAATTTGTTTTCCGGCGCGGCGAACATCTGCACGGGCCGCGAGACTTCGCTGCTGGACCTGGCGGAAATCTTCGGGCGGTATTTGCCCGCCTCTCCCTTGCCGGAGCACGCCCCGGCGCGTTCGGGCGATATCCTGCGCTCGCTGGGCGACCCGGGAAAAGCGGCCGCGGAAATGGGCTTCACCGCCAACGTGCGGGTCGCCGATGGCCTGGCGGCGTTGATTGCGGAGAGTGCGGAGGTGGTTGTCACATGACTCGACGCATTCTGATGATCGACGATGACCGGATGCAGTACCGGCTCACGCAGGCTTATTTTAAGAAATTCCGTGGCGAAGTCTTCACGTTGGACTGGGCCGCGACCTATGAGGAAGGATTGGAAAAACTCCTCGAAGGGCTGCACGCGGGCTGCCTGCTCGATTACCAGTTGGGCGAGCGCAACGGCTTGGAGTTGATCCGCGCCGCCGTGGCCGCCGGTTCGCGCACGCCGATCGTGTTCCTCACGGCGGACTCGTCGGAAACGGTCGACATCGAGGCGATGCACGCCGGCGCGCTCGACTTCCTGGTGAAAGGGGAAATTTCCACGCGAGCGCTGGAGCGGTCGCTGCGTTATGCGCTGAAACTCGGCGAGACGCTGGAGGCGCTGCGAAAGCTCGCGACCCACGATCAGCTGACGGGCCTGCTGAATCGCCGCGAGTTTGACCATATCCTGGCCGAGGAGCGCGAACGCTCGAAGCGTTTCGGGCATCCGTTCGTCCTGATCCTCGTCGACATCGACCACTTCAAATCCGTCAACGACACCTACGGCCATCCCGCTGGCGACGCGGTGCTCCAGGAAATTGCGAGCCGGTTGATCCATGCGTTGCGGGATGTCGACCGGGCGGCGCGTTTCGGCGGAGAGGAATTTGCCCTGATCATCATGCAGGCCGACCGGAAAATCGGGTTCGATGCGGCCCGCCGAATCTGCGCCGCAGTCGCCAGCAAGCCGGTTTCGATCGACGGCGGCCCGGAGTTGAAGATCACGATCAGCGCGGGAGTGGCCGCGATGCCGGCGGATGCCTCGACCGGTTCGGAACTGATCGCCGCCGCGGACAAGGCGCTCTACGCGGCGAAAAAAGGCGGTCGCAACCAAGCCGTCGCGTTCAGCGAACTGCCGCAGGTGCCGGGACCAGGACGCGAAGGCTGAGCGGGCGGATCGTGAATTCGATCCGTTTTCCGACCAGCTGGGTTTCGCCGTCGGTGTGAAGCGCTCCAGGCGATGTGCGCTCGATGACAAAGCGCGAGCCCTGCAGGCGAAGGACGCCCTCGCCGCGATGAAGCGAGCCGGTGAAGAGTCGCGTCAACAATGGCAGCGCCCGCCAGGCGCTCACGGGCGGAATCGCGACAAGGTCGAGCAGGCCATCGTCCACGCGCGCCGCCGGCGCAATGAAGGCCTGGTTGCCGTACTGGTCGGTGTTGGCCACGGCTAGCGTGAAAAACTTCACGGCCATGCGTCCATGTTCGTGCTCGATGATGCAGTCTTGCGAGCGATGTCCCCACCATAGTTGTGAACTCGTCGTGAGGTAGCGGAGAAACCCGCGATTCTTGAGGCGATTGAAGGACGCCGAAACGTCCGCCTCGAAACCGAGCCCGGCGACCGTGAAAAACGGGTGCTCATTCGCGTAGCCCGTATCGACCAGGCGCGGCTGGCCGGTGGCCAGGATCCCGAGCGAGCGCGCCACCGATCCGTGGATCCCAAGGTGGCGGCCGAGGGCGTTCCCGGAGCCACAGGGCACGAGGCCGAAGGTGGCGGGCGTCCCCACCAGGCTCGCGGCCACTTCGTTCAACGTGCCGTCGCCGCCCACGGCCACGATCAACTCGAAGCCGTCGGCGAGCGCGCGGGCCGCGAGTTCCGTCGCGTGGCGGGCGTGGGTGGTGAGCGTCAGGTCCGCTTTCATTTTCGCAGCGCAGGCGGTGACAAGCGCCATCGCGTGCTGCGCACGGCCGGAACGCGGGTTGACGATGAAGAGCGTCTTCACAGTGGGAGCAGAGCGGCGCGGGTGGGGGAGTGCGAGCTTGGTGGAACGCGTCGCCCAACTCGTTGGGCTCCCTCCGCGCGAACGTCGGCGGAATTACCTTCGCTTCGTGGGCGAGTCGGAGGTGTAGTGAGGCATCGATGAAATCATCCCTCCACGTCCTCACCGGCTGCACTGCTGCTGGCAAAACCGAATGGGCCCTGCGCTGGGCGGAGAAGAACGAAGCCGAAATCGTGTCGTGCGATTCCCTGTTGTTTTATCGCGGCATGGACATCGGCACGGCCAAGCCCATTCCGGCCGAGCTCGCGCGCGTGCCCCATCATTTGATCGATATCCTCGATGTGACGGAACGGATCGATGTGACCCAATACGCCGCGCGCGCATATATGGCCGTCAGCGAGATTGCCGCGCGGGGCCGTAAAATCATCGTCGTGGGCGGGAGCGGATTTTACCTGAAAAGTTTTTTCGCGGCGGTCGCGGATGAAGTGGACGTCACCGAGGAACTCCGGGCGGAGGTGCGCGCGATGCCCCGGGAAGCGGCGGTGGCGCGCCTGCTGGAGCTGAATCCGGCGGGCTTGGGAATGCTGGACCAGGCGAACCCGCGCCGCGTCGCCCGCGCGCTGGAGCGTTGCCTGGCGTCAGGTCGCACCCTGGCGGAACTGGCCGAGGCGTTTTCCCGGGTGGCGGCGCCGTTCGCCGATTGGGAAGTGAAACTGACGGTGATCGACCGCGATCCCGAGCAGCTGAACCGGAGGATCGAGAAACGCGTGGACGCCATGCTGCGCGCTGGCCTGGTCGATGAAGTGAGGCGTTTGATCGCCCTCGGCTTGAAGGAAAATCCCAGTGCTTCCCGCGCGATCGGGTACCGCGAGGTAATCGACTTTATCGAGGGGAAATTACCGGAGAAAGACCTCGCGGCGGAGATTGCGAAGAACACGCGCGGCTTGGTGAAGAAACAGCGCACGTGGTTCCGCACCCAGCTCCCGGCCCACCGCACGCTCGATGTCGGCGCCGCGAGCGTGGAAAATCTATTCGTTAACTGAACCTGGGCGTCGCAGGCGAACGAAGACGAGGAAGTGCGTCGCAATGATCAGCGGGACCAGGAAGGTCGGCAGGAGGCTGAGCGGAAGGTGGGTGAGGGCGCGCAAGGCGGAGGGTTCGGTCAGGCCGAGGCTGGCGGCGGTCAAGACCACGAGGATGATGTCGATGAGGCCGACGACGTTCCAGATGGCGATCGCCCGCAGGCGGGTGGCGGGCGCGAGCGGGAGGATCACCACGAGGAAGGCGAGGGCCGCGACGATGATGTCACCGATCCCGCCGGGCACCGCGAAGGCGTAGGGCAGTTCGCCGCGGCGGTAGAGCACGAGGAAATAAAATCCCACGAAGCGCGAAACGTGGAGCAGGACGATGACGCGCAGATTCACGTTGTCCGCCCAGGCCCGCAGCGTCGGCCAGGCCCGATAACCATAGATCAGCAGCGCGGTGAGGCCGAGCAGGATGCCTTGGATGGCGGGCGGGGGAAGCCGCTGCAGCAGCAGCATCCGCCCGGCGACCAGCGCGGCGATCAACCAAATCCAGAGGACAAAGCGGACAGCGATCATGGCCGGATTTTAAACAGAAGATAGCGGAGGTAACAAAGAGGTTTTGGTTTCGCGAAACCAATCGTGCCATTGACGGCATCGGATCCAGGGATCTCGAAGCTTAATTCGTGAAGGGCGCGAACGATTCCGCTGACCAGAACCTCATCCTCACCTTCGGTTCAAATCCGACGACTCGTTGCCCGGACTGAACTTACTGCGCGAGGGCGATGTGGTAGAAATCCAGCGAGCTGCTCTCGAGCTGGTGCAGGTTTGAAATGGCCGTGCGCAGATTGACCTTGGCCTGGAGCTCGGCGACGCGGGTCAGCTCGAGATCGTCCTGGGTTTCCAAGACCTGGCGGCTCGTGGCCAGGCCGGCTTTGAAGCGCGCGAGTTGAAGCTCGTACTGCTTTTCCGCGAGGGTGGTGGACTTGCCGAAAATCTCGACGCTTTCGCGATTGGTTTCGACGGAGAGAACCGCCGAACGAACCTGCACGATCAAGCTCTGCTCGATCTGCTGGAGGCGAGCCTGCTCTTGCCGGAGGCCGGCCAGCGCGGTGCGGTAGCGGGCGCGATCGGCATGGAGACCCCAGGGAACATTGAGCGACAGGTCGACCTGCCAGTTGCGCGCGTCGCCATCCGTCACGCGAGTCAGCGAAGTGCCGTAGGAGCGGTCCGTGCCGTTGTATCCGACCGCGCCGCCGAGGTTCAGCGTGGGTAACGCGCCATTCTTGGCGGTGTCGGAATCGAGCTCGAATTGCTTGATCGTCGTTTCCGTCGCGATTAGGTCCGGCTGCTGCTCGCGGGCGAGCTTGTAGGAAAGGTCGAAGGAAGGCGCGACGTCCTGGATGTCCGGGAGGCTGACGGCGCCGACGGCTACGTTGAACTGCACCTGGCCGATGAGGGCCAGGAGCGAGTCCTCGTTGTTGCGCACGAGCTGCTGGGCGGTGACGACGCCGTTGCGGGCGTTGGCCACGCCGACTTCGGCGGTGAGCACATCGAGATCGGTCGCGACACCCGTGGTGCGGCGGGCCTTGTTTTCGTCGTAGAGCCGTTGGGCGAGCTCGAGGCTGTGCTGTTTCACCGCGAGCTGGCCCCGGGCGAACACGAGATTGTAATAAGCTGCTTCAGTATCGCGGATGACCTGGAGCACGCTGCTTTTGTAGCCGAGGTTCGCGATGGTGAGCCCGAGCTTGCTGCGCTCGATGGCCGCGCGATTGACCGCCGTGCCGCCGCCGCGAAGCAACGGCTGCACCACGGCGAGGGAAAGGTCGCTGTTGTAGGCGGGATTCGGGAGGGCGAGCACGGGCGTGTTGCCGGTGCGATTGAGGCTCGAGCTGACGCTCACGGCGGCGCCGGTCGTGAGGTTTTGGGTCACCCCCACGCGGGTATCGGTATAGTCGCTGTAAACCGTGGGTGCGACCTGCACCATGCTGCGGGCGGTCGAGGCCGTGAAGTTGGGTTCGAAATTAGCCTTGGCGATGTTGATGGTCTCCTTGGCGATGCTGGTGTTGTAACCCTGGATCTTGAGGGAGAAATTTTTCTCGAGCGCCCGGGCGATGCACTCCTCGAGGGTGAGGACAGGCGTGGTGGGCGCTGCGGTGACGTCGGGCGTCGGGGTGACCGCGGCCGTGGCGGCGGCGGGCTCCTGGGCGCGAAGGCTGGCAGCGGCGGCGAGGCTGGCGAAGGTCAGGAGAACGCGGGTCGATAAACGGGACATGATAAGGATGACGTGGGCGGGAAGTGAAAATGAGAACACAGCGGGTGTCGAAAAGTTACTGTTAATCCGCCCCTGAGAAATGCATGCGGAATGCCGGCCGGTTCGTCGCGTAAGACGGCGCGAGCCTCCGTGAGGTTTCAACGTGTTTCCGGCCTGGGTCTTCGCCTAAACCCCGGGCGCTCCGGCGGGGAAAAATGGCGGTGGGCGACCTCATGGCGCGTCGAGACTCAAGGGCGCGCTGCGACGGTTCGAGCTGAAACCATTCGAACGGTTTGAACCGCGGATAAGCGGTCGGGCGCGAGCGGGATTTCCGGAGGCAGCAAACAGGTTGTTCGCCGGCTCCGGAGAAGTTGAAAAGGGCAAGTTGAACGCTGGGAGAAGGACGGCCTGCTCCCGAGTGTCCGAATCCTTCAGCTGACTGCCCTGCGTGTAGCCGAAGCAGGCGGGCCGCCTGCGTTATTTCACGGGCTCGGACCTCTTCATCTCGGCTTCAACCAGGGCGCCAAGTTGCGCGCTGGCGCCGATATTGGCGTTGGCGGCAGCCAGCTGGTTCCGCATCGCGATGTAGGCCGGGCTCGATTCGTTCATATCGGGCAATTTCTTGTCCACGACGTACACGAACAGGCCTTGGTCCTTGGAGATGATCATGTCCGAAATCTTGCCGGGTTCGAGACGCTCAAGCGCGCCGGCCACGGTGTAATCCAAGTCCTTTGGCGGCGTGCGGCGCGAGAAAGGGGCGATCGTCTTGCTGGAAATCTTCACGGCGCTGGAACTGCCCGCAGAAGCGACGGCCTTTTCGAAGGTGTCGCCGACCTTCATGCGATTCTCGATCAGGCTGCGCAGGGTCTTGCCGAATTCGACGAAGCGCTTGCTCTTTTCGTTGGCGACATAGTCGGCGGCCACCTTGTCGCGGACCTCGGCCAAGGTCGGCTGGCGCGACGCCTGCGTTTCCTTCCAGAAAATCACGACCGCGCCACCGGGCGCCGCGAGCGCATCGGAATAGACGCGGGCGTCGCTGAGCTTGAACGCTTCGTTGGCGATTTCCGGCGAGCCGCCGAATTCTGCCGGGCCATCTTCCCGCGTGAAGGGGGCGAGGGGCCGGAGCGTCACATGCTGCGCTGCGAGCAGATGGTCGAACGCCGGGGTGCCGGGGGAAATCTTGGAATCGTAGAGGGCGAACGAAAGATCCGACGCATTCTTGGCCGCCACGCGCTGGGCGCGCTCGAGTTTCAAGGCGGCTTCGACCGAGGCGCGCACCGCGGCGTAATCGGCCGCGGCGTCGGGTTTCGCACCCGCGGGCTTGGTCGCCGGGTTGGGGAAGCGACCGGGATTCGCATCATAATAGGAGCGGACCTCGCCCTCGCCGACGTTGATCTCCCCCGTGTAGTTCGCCGCGGGAAAAAACGCCGCGGAGGCCACGATGCGCGGAGCGATGGTGTAGCGCATGGGATTGTCCGCGAAATATTTGGCCAGGACTTCGTCGCTGGTCGCGATCGAGGGATTGAACGTCGAGATATCGGCGGTGGCCGTGGCGATCGTCCAAGTCGCGTCGATCCGATCCATCTGCGCCTTCACGTCGCTCGGGAGCGCGTAGCCGGGACCGGCGAGGATCTTGCGGACTTTCTCGGCGCGGACGTCGTCGGCAATGATGCGGCTCACGTCGGCCTCGGTCAGGCGGGTGTTGCCTTTGAGGGAATCGCGGAAGGAGGAGTAGCGCTTCGCGTCGAACTGGCCGTCTTCGCCGGCGAAAATCCGCAGGCCCTTGATGTGGTCGGCGATTTCCTGCTTCGACGTGGCGGGGACGTGATATTTGTCAGCCAGCGAAAGGGCGGCGACGCGCTGCAGGCCGTAGTTCTGGAGGTCGGAGCTCTCGGGCGTGTAACCCGTCTGGAGGTTGGCGCTGATCGTGGCGTCGCCGAACAGGCGGGCCTGGTCGTCTTGGGAACCGAGGTTGTAGCCAAAAAACTCCCGGGTCACGATGCGCCGATCGCTGCGGCCGAGGTTGGAGCCGGGCCCGAAAGCGATGATGAAGGAGATGATCGTGCTGATCAAAATCAGCGCGAAAATGATGCGGAAGTGGTGCTGAAAGTAGCGCTGAATCCAGGAAATCATGGGGGGAAAACCGCCGAAGCTAGGTTTAGCAGGGTGCGAGGCAAGGGAGAATTCGAGGCGGCGAGACGTCCTCCGGGGCTGGCGCGCATCGTCTCACGCGCTGATGGGCTTGGCGAATGGGTTCCTCCGCCGATGCTTGATCGCGGGCGGAGCCGTTCAACGCGTTGGGGACAACGCGTTCCATCTTCGATCGTCTCCGTCAGACCGACTTGCGGCGGGCGGACTGGCCCATCGCGAAAGGAGGGCGCGATTCCTCGAACTCGTGCGCGGCCAGGAGCTCTTCGAAACTCATCTTGAAGAAATCCTGCTCGGCCAGCCGGTCGAGGGCGGTGTTGTAATGCTGGAGGATGGGGTCGATCCGCTCGAGCGACTGGCCGACGGGATCGTCGCCGAGGTTGTCGTCGAGGCGCTTGAACTCGAGGAGCGTGATGTGGCTCAACGGCCGCGCCGGCTGGTAAAAATAATCGGTCGGCGCCCCTCCCGGCGGCGGGGGGATGGGGGTCAGGAGCTTCATGTCGACGAGGCGATTCAGGCACTCGTTGAGGATCTGGGTCGGCACCTTGAGCATGTCCCCCAGGTGCGCGGCCGTGACCGCCGGCAGGCAGGTGCGGAAGCGGCGGCAGATCGTGAGCAGCACGATCAGCGAAAGCCGCTCGCGCATGCCTTCGCTGAGCTGGGCCCACGCGGCCTGGCTGTTGCGGAAGTGCGCGTTCTGGACGGCGTAGCTGATCTGCCCGCCGATCAGCACGAAGACCCAGAAAACGTAGAGGCCGAGCATCAGGATCGGCAAGATCCCCAGCGAGCCGTAGAGGCTTTTCTCGAGGTAAACGCGGCGGAGATAAAGGAACGCGACGAAGTTGTTCAGCAGGAGCAAGGCCGCGACGACCACGGCGCCCGTGACCGCGGCGCGCCAATAGACGCGGGTGTTCGGGGTGAAGCGGTAGAAAAGCGTCAGCAGGCAAACGAGGATGAAAAAGGAGAAAAGCGGCAGCGACCAACGCAGCGCGCCCAGCAATTCCCGGCCAAACGGGAGCCGCTCGAGGAACACATTGATGAAGGCGCCGGCGCCGAGCATGGTGAGCGACGCGAAAAACAGCACCGCGCCGAGCGTCAGGACCGTCCAATAAAACATCACCCGCATGAGCAGCGAGCGGCCGTTCCGCACGCCCCAGATTTCGTTGAAGGTATCCTCGATCGACTTGAAAAGGAGGAGAACGATGAAGATCAGCGTAAAGGCGCCGAGCGCGCCGGCGGTGCCGGAGCGCGAGCCGGCGATGATGCCCTTGATGAGTTCGGCGAGTTCGGGATTGGCCTGCGGGTTGACACCGTGGGCCTGCATCGTCTCGAGCTGCTGGAGCTGCGGGGCAATGCCCTTGATCAGGCTGCTGAACTGATTGGCGAGGACATTGGCGTCGCTGTTCTGGCCCAGCATGAATCCGCCGATGAGGACGGCCAGGCCGATGAGGGGGCCGAGGCCGAGCAGCGAACTGAAGCTGAGCGCCGCCGCGCGGCTGGCGGCGCGGGTTTCGCTGAAAACGGTGAACGTGATCGAGATCACGCGAAGCGTCGCGTAAGCCCAGCCGCGCGGGGAATTTTCCTTCAGGAACGCCGGCTGCCAGATTTCCCGCCGGAACAGGTGGACGAATTTCCGCCAGCGCTCAGCGAGTCTGCTCATGGCGCGGCAGCAACGCTCAGGAAATCAAATACCAGGATACCGCGCCAAGGCCGGCCAAGCCGAGGGCCGCAGAAAGAAAAATCGGCAGGTAGCTGACGAAGATGGTGCAGCAATACAACCCGAGCGAGCCGCCGAACAGGGCGAGCAACGGCATGTGCTGGCCGCCGACATAAAAAAGAAACCCGAGGAACCCCAGGCCCAGCGCCGCGCGGAAGCGGATGAAGGGGTAAAACGTCACGACACCGAGCCCCAGCATCGTGGCGAGGAAAAGGTCGATCACACCCAGCGCGACGAGGGGGAACCCCATCAGCTTGGCATAGTCGACCGCCATGATGGCATCGACCGCCGGGAGCGCCTCGCCCGCCGCGGTGACGAGCAGCATGAGGATGATCGCGTAGCGCCCGATGGCCGCGGCGCGCGCCATCGCGATCCCGGGATCCTTGCGCCCGGAGGTTTCCGCGGTGCGGCCTTCGGCGGCGGCGAGCATCTCGTCGACCGTGATCGGGGCGTCGTTGTCGCCCTCCTGGTTGAGCAGGTCCATCTTCACCTTGCTCTTGATCTTGAGTTTCTTCCGCTGCGGGAAAATCTGCGCCATCAGCTCGGGATTTGATCCGACCGCGGCCCACTGTTCCGTGGTCGCGTCGTAGAAAAGGGTCTCGGCCGTGACCTGGCCGGTATCCGCAAGTGAGACCAGCTGCTCGAGGTTGAAAGGCCCGCGGGCCTCGGTCTCCGTCTCGCTGCGGATATAGATTTCCTCCATGGCCATGGATCGCAATGTGGATAGCGCCGGGCGACGCATCAAGACGAATAGCGTCGCCGCCGAGCGGCGGGAGTTCGAAAACCCGAAATCCGAAATGCGAATACGGCCGGATCGGACGTCCCGCTCCCACCTTCACGGGATCACATCCGGGTCAGCGTGCGCAATCCCAGGAGACCCAGGCCGGTTTCCAGCACGAGCAGGGTCCGCGAGCAGAGCTGAAGGCGGCGTGCACGCACGGCCAAGTCGTCGACCGCGACCTTGTCGACCGCGTAGAATGCGCTGAATTCGCCCGCCAGCTCATACAGGTACAGGCAGAGAAAATGCGGCCGCAGCGTTTCAGTCGCGAGACGGATGGCGTCCGCGAATTTCACGATCTTCCGGGCGAGGGCGAGTTCGGCGGGAGTTTCCAGCGCGCTCCCCTGGTCGGTGCGGGAAAGCGGATCCGCGACGCCGAGCTTCCGGAAGATGGAGTGGATGCGCGCGCCGGCGTAGAGCAGGTAGGCCGCGGTGTTGCCCTCGAGGGAAATCATCTTGTCCCACGAGAACACATAATCGCTGGAGCGATTTTGGGAGAGATCGGCGTACTGGACGGAAGCCACGCCCACGACGCCCGCGATCGCGTGCCGCTCCTCGGGCGTGAGGTCCGAGCTGCGTTCGCTCACCAGCGCGAAGGCCCGCGCCTCGGCTTCGGCGAGGAGTTCCTTGAGCTTGATCGTGCCGCCATC
The DNA here is from genome assembly GCA_028293545.1 of Verrucomicrobiota bacterium. Lineage (GTDB taxonomy): Bacteria > Verrucomicrobiota > Verrucomicrobiia > Opitutales > Opitutaceae > Opi-474. Next base: position 239,222 of record JAQGOP010000012.1, read on the forward strand.
GCGCGTGCGAAGCGCCTTGCCGTCTTCCCCGGTGACGGCGCCGAACGTCACGTGATGCAGCTCAGGCAGCCGGTAATTTTTCGCGGCGAACCATTTTTTCACCGTCAGGAACAGCTGCTCGAAATGATCGGCCTGGCGGAAATCGGTGACGACCACGATCCCGTCCGCGTGGAAATGCTCGAGCCGGTAGAGCGCGGTCGCGAGGTCCGTGGTGGCATAGTTGCTCGCGCCGTCGGCCTTGCGCATGATGAACGGCTGGGTTTTGAAACGCGGGTGCTCCGGGTGGAACACGACGAGCGCGCCCTGGCTCTCCTGTGCGATCCCGGTTTCGGTGAGCTCGCGATAAATCCGCTCCACCTGGTCGTTATAAAAACTTTCCCCGAGCGTGACATCGAAGGCGATGCCGAGCTGGTCGTAGATTTGCTGGAAGGCGCCGAGGGAGACGTCGTTGATTTTTTTCCAGACCGCCAGGTTGGTGGGATCGCCGGCTTGGAGCTTCACGAGTTCCTCGCGTGCCTGCTCAAGCACCGCGGGATCGGCATCGGCGGCGGCGTTGCCGATTTGGTAAAGGCGCTCGAATTCCTGGAGCGGGTCGACCGCCAGCGCGGCGGCATCCAGGTGCCGCTGGTACGCCCAGATCAGTTTGCCGAACTGGGTGCCCCAGTCGCCGATATGGTTGTCGCGAACCACACGCGCGCCGCTGAACTCCAGCAGGCGGCAAATCGCCTCGCCGATCACGGCCGAGCGCAAATGTCCGACATGCATCTGCTTCGCCGTATTGGGGGATGAGTAATCGACGACCCAAGCCTGGCCGTGTTTGGCCGAAGCGGCACTGGCTTTTAGGTGCGCGGCCGAGTCGTGGGTTGTGAGCCAAGCCTGCAGCGTGGCGGGCTTCAGGGTGAAATTGATAAAACCCGGGCCGGCGATCACGATTTCGTACACGGAACTGACCTCGGCAGGGAGGGCGGCGACGAGTTTTTCGGCCGTGGCACGGGGATTGAGTTTGCGGGCTTTGGAGTATCCTAGGACGCCATTGGCTTGAAAGTCCCCATGGCGCGCATCGGCCGTTCTCACCTCGGGCGCGAATGCATCGGCCTCCAAACCTGCGGTTTTGGCGGCAGATTTGAGGACCGAGTCGAGGGCGTCGGCGAGGTTGAACGGAACAGGCATCCGTTCACTTCACAGCTTCAGCCGTCGCCCGCGCAAGCGTGGAGTGACGAAAGGAGACGGCCAAACTCCTGGTGGGGCCTCCAGATGCCGGGTTCACCACCCCGCTTCGATGCGGCCATCCGCGACGGCCTGCAGGGGTAGTTTTGGCTCGACAAAATCCCTTGGTCAGGTGTGATGGCAAACTTTTCCGCGCCGCGGGCCGCCCTTGGCAACCATCTTATCCACATGAGCAAACGCAATATTCCTACTCGCCGATTCATTAAACCGACCTTCGAGTTTCTAATCGAAAAAAAGCGCGACGGCGGCGAGTTCACCCAAGAGGAGATCCGGTATATCATTGACAGTACGCTGGATGGCGAAATGCCGCAGCACCAGTTGTCCGCTCTGATGATGGCGATTTACTTCTCCAACATGTCGGCCCAAGAGACGGCTGACCTGACCGAGGAAATGATGCTCTCAGGCGAAGTGATCGACCTTTCGAGCATCGCCAAGCCCAAGATCGACAAATACTCGACCGGCGGCGTTGGCGACAAGACTTCACTCGTGCTCGTGCCGCTCGCGATGGCCAGTGGCGTCGTGGTGCCGATGATGTGCGGTGTCGAACACGACTACGTCATCAACACCTTGGACAAGCTCGGTTGCTTCCACGGTTTCCGGTCCAGCATGCCGATCGATCAGTTCTCGTCGCAACTTGCCCGAATCGGCGGTGCGATCGTCGCCCAAAGCGAGGCCCTCGCTCCGGCGGACGCCAAATTCTACGCTCTCCGCAAGGAAACCGGCACCATTCCCAGCCTTCCGCTCATCACCGGCAGCGTTCTGTCGAAGAAGCTCGCCGAAGGTTCCGAAGGCCTCGTGATTGATGTGAAGTGGGGCAACGGCTCCTTCATCAAGGATCTCGAACAAGCCAAGCAGCTCGCGCGTTCGATGACCCGCGTCGGCCGGTCCATGAAACGCCGGTGTGTCGCTCTCGTTACCGACATGAATCAGCCCCTCGGCGATACGGTCGGCACGTCGCTTGAGGTCAAGGAAGCGATCGCGCTCCTCAAGGGCGAAGGCCCTGAAGACATGAAGGAACTCGTGCTGAAGCTCGGCATGGAGATCGTCCGCCTCGCCGGCGTCGCGGGTTCGACCCTCTCGGCCAAGCAGACCGTGCAGCGTCATCTCACCGACGGCTCGGCCCTCGCGAAATTCAAGGACCTCGTCAAAGCCCAGGGCGGCGACACGACGTTCATCGATCATCCGGAGAAATTCCCGGCGGCGAAGCACATCCGCAAGCTCCCGGCCCCGAAGCGCGGCTACGTCCACACGATCAACGCCGCCATGATCGCGCGCGGGGTGCACCTCCTCGGCGCAGGCCGGGAAAATCCGCACGACAAGCTCGATTACGCAGTCGGCGTTTCGGAGATCAAGAAGGTCGGCACGCAGGTCAAGCAGGGCGAGCCGCTCATGATGATCCATTACAACGACGAGGCGAAACTCGAGCAGGCCCTTGATCATTTCAAGAATGCCTACCGCCTGGCGCCCAAGCGTCCGACGCCCCCGCCGCTCATCGTTGAACGCGTGGCCTAAACCGCGCCGCTGATAACAGACTTCCAAGGCCGACCGGATTTTCCGGTCGGCCTTTTTTTGCGGAGCAATCCGGTTCAAGGCCGGCGAAGTGAAGCGTGTTGTCCCAACGCGTGGGGGACGCGTTCCATCTTCCCTACAGTGCCGCGGCGACTTTCTTCAGGTCTGCGACCAGTGCCTTGAATCCCGCGGCGCGGTCCTCCGGCGGGCCGCGCAGGATCGAGGAGGGATGAACGGTCGCGAAAAAAACCTTCGCCCACGGGACATCGCGAAAAGCCCGGCCGCGCTCCTGCGTCACGCGAAAGGTTTTTCCCATCAGCGCCTGCGCGGCGGTCGCCCCGAGCGCGACGACGATGGCGGGATTAAGGATGGCGAGCTCGGCGTCGAGCCAAGGCTGGCACGCGGCGATCTCGCGAGCGTTTGGTTTTTTGTGGAGACGGCGCTGTCCCGACGGCTCCCATTTGAAATGCTTCACCGCATTCGTCACGTAGACTTTGTCGCGTTCGATCGAGGCCTCGCCGAGCGCCCGGTCGAGCAGTTGCCCGGCGGGTCCCACGAACGGCCGGCCTTGGCGATCTTCCTGGTCGCCGGGCTGTTCCCCGACGAAAACGATTTTTGCCGAAGTCGGCCCTTCGCCGAAAACGGTCTGGGTGCCGAGCTTGTACAGCGGGCAGGCTTTGCAGTGTGCCGCGCGTTTGCGGATTTCCGGGATCGAGAGCTTGGCCGGATCTTCGGTCAAATAGCGTGCCGCGGTGTCGGCACTTGCCGTCGAGACAGATGATCCGGTCGCGGGCGAACTCATGGCGGAGTAACCGACCTCCAAGCGGCAATTCGGTTCGAGGTAGCGCAGGCGGCCCGCCTGCTCCTGGAAAGAGCCCCGCGAACCGGAAGATTTTGAACAGAAGGCAACCAAGTTAACGAAGAGGTTCCGGTCGGCGAAGTCGTTCGTGGCCCTTCACGAAATAGAGTTTGGGGACTCTCGATTTAAGTCGTCAATGGCACGATCGGTTTCGCGAGCCAAAACCTCTTCG
>JAQGOP010000055.1 GCA_028293545.1 Verrucomicrobiota bacterium
TTCTCCTGGCTCTTGCTTACGCCACCGGCCACGCTGCGGAAGCGGCAGCCCATGGCGAGCCGGCCGGCGGCGGCATCACGCCGATCATGCACGACTTCGGCATCAGCGTGCCGTTCATCCTCGCGCAGATCCTGAACTTTTCGATCGTCGCCTTCATCCTGTGGCGTTTCGCCTTCAAGCCGGTGCTGGCGACGCTCGATGAGCGCCAAAATAAAATCGCCGAAGGCCTCCGCTACGCGGACGAAATGAAGGCCAAGCTCGAAGCCACCCAGCAGGAGAGTGCCGTCATTCTTAAACAAGCTTCCGTGGACGCCTCGCGCATCGTCGACGAAGCCCGCAAGGCATCCAAGGATTACCTTGATCGCCACACCCAGGAGACGGCGGCCAAGGTGAACGACATGCTCCTCAAGGGCCGGCAGGCGCTCGAACTCGAGCAAAAGAAGATGATGGCCGATGCCCGCACGGAAATCGCCCGGCTCGTCGTCGTCACCACGGAGCGCGTCCTGGCGAAAAAACTCTCCGATGCGGATCGCGCGAATTACAATGAGGCCGCCGCGCGCGAGCTCACCAGCGCTTAAGCCATGGCTTCCGGCAAGAAATACGTCCAGCAGTTCGCCCGCAATTTGTTCACGATGAGCCTCGCGAACGGGGCTTTGTCCGACGAACGCGTTGCCGGCGTCCTGGCCTATTTGGAAAAACATCGCCCCGCGCAGACCATGGCGATTCTCAAGGCCTACCACCGCCTGATCGCCGCCGAGCTCGCGCGTGGCGAAGCCGTCGTCGAGCACGCCGGCCCGATCGGCGAGTCCGTGCTGCGCGACCTCGCGCAATCGATGACCCAAAAATACGGCCGCCCCGTTACCGCCGTTTCCCGCCGCAACGACGAACTTCTGGCCGGCTTGCGCGTGCGAGTGGCCGACGATGTCTACGAATATTCCATCGCCAACCAGCTCGCGACGCTCGCCGCCGCCGTTTAACCCTTTTGTCCGTTTGCCTCAAAACCTCTCTCTCCGATGAGCACCGTCCTCGAACAAATTGAACAGCAGATCGCCCGGCTCTCGACCAAGGCGGTGAAGAAAAATACCGGAAACATCCGGACCCTCGCCGACGGTGTCGCCAAGATCGATGGCCTGTCGGCTGTCATGTATAACGAGATGGTGCAGTTCCCCGGTGGCGCCATCGGCATCGCGCTGAATCTCGAGGAAGACGAAGTCGGTTGCGTCATTCTTGGCGACATTTCCAAGTTGAAGGAGGGCGACGAAGTCCAGACCACCGGTCGGCTGCTGTCCGTCCCGGTGGGCAAGGCGTTGCTCGGTCGCGTCGTCGATGCGCTGGGCAATCCCGTTGACGGCAAGGGGCCAATCGCCGCGCAGGAAACCTATCCCGTCGAGCGCATCGCCCCCGGCATCATCGTCCGGAAATCGGTTTCGCAACCGCTCTTCACCGGCATCATGGCGATCGACTCGATGATCCCAATCGGCCGCGGCCAGCGCGAGCTGATCATCGGCGACCGCGGCACCGGCAAAACGACCATCGCGATCGACACGATCATCAATCAGGCGAAAATCAACAAGGTCGGCCTCGCCAGTGGCGACAAAAATTTCCGCCCGGTCTATTCGATCTACGTCGCGGTCGGGCAGAAGAACTCGAACATCGTCCGGACCATGGCCGCCCTCGAAGCCGCGGGCGCTTTTGAATATACCACGATCGTCGCGGCGCCCGCCGCCGACAATCCAGCCAATCAATATCTCGCGCCGTTCTCCGGCGCCGCCATGGGCGAGTGGTTCATGGAAAATGGCATGGATGCGCTCATCGTATATGATGACTTGTCCAAGCACGCCGTCGCGTATCGGCAGATTTCGCTGATTTTGAAGCGCCCGTCCGGCCGCGAGGCGTATCCGGGTGATGTCTTCTATCTGCACAGCCGCCTCCTCGAGCGCAGTGCGCGCCTCGATGGCAAGGGTTCGCTCACGGCGCTGCCCCTCATTGAAACGCAGGCGGGCGACGTGTCGGCCTACATCCCGACCAACGTCATTTCGATCACCGACGGCCAAATCTTTCTCGAGACCGATCTGTTCAATCAAGGCATCCGTCCCGCCGTTTCGGTCGGCCTTTCGGTTTCCCGCGTCGGTTCCGCCGCGCAAATCAAGGCCACCAAGCAGGTCGGCGGCAAACTCAAGGGCGAGCTGGCGCAATTCCGCGAACTCGCGGCCTTCGCCCAGTTTGGCTCCGACCTCGATGCGAAGACCAAGGCGCAGCTCGATCGCGGCGCCCGCATCGTCGAGTTGTTCAAGCAGCCCGCGTTCAATCCCATTCCCATCGAGGTGCAGGTGGCGGTCCTCTTCGCCATGCAGCGCGGCGTCTTTGATTCCATCGAGGTGAAGAAGATCGTTCCCGCCGCCGCGTCATTGCGGGAATTTTTCACCGCGCGCAAAAATCCGCTGCTCACCGAGATTCGGACCAAGGCTGCACTCGACAAGGACATCGAGGCCAAGCTCCAGGCCGCGGTCGACGAGTGGAAACCCACGTTCAACGCCTGATCCAGTAGCGCGCAGCGAGGAGCGAGCAGTAGGCATGCCCAGACAAGCCTCTCGTTAACTTCCCCTCGCTACCCGCCACTCACCACCCGCTACTTTCCGCATGGCTTCAACTCGCGACATCCGCCGGCGCATCAAGTCGGTCAAGAACACCCGCCAGATTACCAAGGCGATGGAGCTTGTGGCCGCGTCCAAGATGAAGAAGGCCCAGCAGGCCGCGCTCGCGGGCCGGGCTTACGCCGAACTGATGGCCCGCATGCTGGCGGCGCTGGCGGATCGCGTCGAGGAATCGCTCCATCCGTTTCTGGTGCGGCGCGAAGTGAAAACGCGCGGCATTATTCTCGTCACCTCCGACAAAGGTCTCGCGGGTCCGCTCAACGCCAACCTTTTCAAGCTGGTCACCGAGATCAAGACACCGGCGAAGTACGCGGTCATTGGGCGCAAGGGCACTCAATTCATCGCCCGCACGCATCGGGATCTACTCGCCGATTTCACCGTCAGCGATCGCGTGCCATTTTCCGAAGTGAAGGTCGTGGCCGAATACATGACGAAGCAATATCTCGAAGGCGTCATCGACACCGTGGAGATTCTTTGGCCGCGCTTTCGCAACACCCTCGTGCAGGTGCCGACGCTGATGCCGCTGCTGCCGTTGACGAGCGTCAAGGACGTCATCGCGGAACTGCGGGCGGATGCGGGACAAGCTGCCACGGAGAGCAAGACGCTCTCCAGCCAGATGATTTTTGAGCCCGCCGCGAACATCGTGCTCGACGCCTTGCTGCCTCTCTACATCAACCGCGAGATTCACCAACAGGTGCTCGACGCCCGCGCCTCGGAGCACAGCGCCCGCATGGTGGCGATGAAGACCGCGAAGGACAACGCGACCAAGCTGCTCGGCGATCTCACGCTCGAGTACAACAAGGCGCGCCAGGCGGCCATTACCCAGGAAATCCTCGAAATCGCGGCCGGCCAGTCTGCGGCCGCCTAGGTTAATTTTAGCCCTCAGCCCCTCGCGACACCTCGCCTCTCACTTAAATGAATATCGGAAAAATCGCCCAAGTCATCGGTCCGGTCGTCGACGTCCAGTTTGCGGAAAACGCGCTCCCGCCGATTTATCAGGCGCTCACCGTCGAGTTCACCGTTTCGGGCAAAAAGGAAGTGCTGACGCTCGAAATCCAGCAGCATCTCGGCTCCGGCATCGCCCGTTCCATCGCCATGTCGTCGTCCGAAGGCCTCGTGCGCGGCATGGAGGTGAAGGACACCGGCGTCCCGATTTCCGTGCCCGTGGGCGAGGGCGTTCTCGGCCGCATTTTCGACGTCACCGGCAATGCCGTGGACGGAAAAGGCCCGGTGAAATTCGAGAAACGCTATCCGATCCACCGCGCCGCTCCCTCCCTCGTGGATCAGGACACCAAGGCGGATATTCTCGAAACCGGCATCAAGGTCATCGATCTCATCGCGCCCTTCACCAAGGGCGGCAAGGTCGGGGCGTTCGGCGGTGCCGGCGTCGGCAAG
>JAQGOP010000001.1 GCA_028293545.1 Verrucomicrobiota bacterium
GAAGAAATGCTACTGGCTGCTTAATTAAGCGACCACGTTTGCCCGGCGACACCTGCTAGCCGGAACGAACGTCGACAGCAGGAATAGCGCGCGGAGCCGTCCGCGGTGTGCGCGCCGTATCTTCATCCGGGGACTGGCTGGGACCTTAGCGCGCGTGATCGCTTGGTCTTGGCGAGATTAATTCACGCTATGCATGGTAGACGCGGTGCGCGAAGGTCAGGGGCACGCGGGTTCAACTCCCGCCACCTCCATGCTTCGCCTTCGGCTACGCATGGCCCAGCCATGAGTGGTCGAAGGTGGAGCATGCGCCGCGAAGCTAGGAGCGAAGCACGGGAAGCATGCCCTGCGAAGCTCTCGGAGCGAAGCACGGGCGTAAGGCGAAGCATGGGCATTTTGGATTGTGACCTGATCGAACATTGTTCGTTACGACCGGCCGCCCGAAAACTCGTGCATGTATTACGTCTACATGTTGCGGAGCATCAGCTCTCCTGACCAAACCTACGTTGGATATACGGCGGACCTTCGTTCGAGGATGCGCACCCATAACACGGGTGGCAGTTGTCACACGGCCAAATTTCTACCTTGGACGCTGGTCACCTATACAGCGTTTCCCGCGAAAATACGGGCGCTGCAATTCGAGACCTATCTGAAATCTCATTCTGGAAAGGCCTTCGCCGCGAAACGGCTTTTGTAGGAATGTAGAGCGGCGAAACAATCCAAGCGGCAGCTCTGTTGCAGCCGCCCGCTCAAGGCAACCGCAGCGCGCCCCTGCATTCGGCCCTCGGTCATTCGTGGAATCACAATCCACGCAAAAACTGCCTCTCTTTAACGAGAATTGAGGTATTTTTTCACCATTGCCGCCGAGGTCGGCAACTTCGGTATCGCCGGATTTCGCAATGCAACCGGCGCGTTCATCCCAACCAACCGGGCGACACCTTGCTGTTCTTTCTGATCGAAGAGAACGGCCATTGACCTAAAAAGTTGCTCCTCGAGCGAACGGAATTGCACATGGGTTAACTCCTTGCCGAGCACCGGTACGATGGTTGGAACATAAGCTCGCGCTCGAATTGTTCAATGAACGTCATACGTTTTCGCAAATACGAGCAATGACATTGCGGTAACAGGGGCAAAATATGCATTTTAGTTCGTTGAGACAAATGACGCCGATAGGCGAAAAAGGTCGCCCCCGCGCAATGTTCAAACGAGAGCGTTACACTAGACTTCGGTAGTAAAAATTACCTTACGTTCGACATCCGAATGGTTTTTATTGGCAGCGGTGAAATTCCCTCCTATCGATAACTTGACGTGAATAAGGATCAGAAACCACCAATCTCTCCTGACTCTATTTACGCGGAAATGTATAATGAGGCGCGACGTCACCGTGATCACCAATTCACTAGTTCAACTTGGTTTACTGCTCTCTTATTAGGCGTTCTTGGGTTCTTGGTCGCAACGAGATTTGGAAATGATAGCACTGCGTCGCGTTGGGCCGAATTTGTGAAGGAGCCATTGGCGAATCGGAGCGTGCTGAGTCTTTGCATTCTCATCGCGCTCGCTTCGACAGTAATCGTTATCCAATGCCATGCACGTTACAAAGAGATGCGACGCTGGATGGACCAAAATATTGAGCCAGATTGGAAAATGGACTTCCGTCCGGTTAAACAAAGGCCACAGCCTCATATCCTCTACATCCTCGCACCTTGGTTCGTGGTGGCAACTATCTGGCTAATTCTTTTCATCTAAACGGAGCGGTTCTATGGCTCCTTCCATCATTCGGCAGGAGAACGCTGCGCGGCTCTACGAATCGAAAAGATCTATCGGCCGATTGAGCTTGGCTACAAACCACGTCGGACGCAAAGGACGTTGGCGGCTCACGGCCAGACTTCGTACACCTCGATCAAACCCTCGCCGGAACCATTATTCACACCCGTCAACTTTGCACTATATACTCCAACCGGCAAGGTGATGACGAGTGCCGCATCCTTGCTCCCGGAGTCCAGCGCAAAGGCCCCGACCTGAGCGAACGTGGCAGAAAGATTCGCATCCCAGTTGTCGTTGCTGCCGATGAGAGCACCCGTTGCGTCATAAAGCTGAAGGTAGGGGTCCGAAAGCACGCCCGCGACTCCGAACGATGTCAGCTTCGGTCCCACGCCTCGAATCAGCACCTGCTTGCTGCCGCTGCCGGTGATAACAAAGCCCGCAATGAGTGCATCCGCGCCTATGCCGACTTGGTTGCGCGCGGAGACGTTCACTAGCCGGCGGCCTAAATCGGCCGGCGCTGAATCATACAGTTCGAACAACACGGTCCCCGTACCCGTCCCTTGTGCGAACGCGGAATTGCTGCCTGCGACCAGTGCGACCAACGCCGAATCCTTGCTCGCCGTCGAAAAGGGGAACGCGCCGAGTTGGGTAAAGGTCGACGCGAGTGCAGAATCCCAATTGTCGTTTTGCACGGTCATTACACTCGCGCTGTTGTAAACCTGAAGGGTCGGATCGCCCAGGCCTTCCAGTCCATATTGGTTCAACATTGGCCCGACGGCGCGGAGGAGTAACGACTTCGCGCTGCTGGTCACGAAACCCGGGATCAGCTTCTGGCCCGACGCAAGTGTCGTGCGAATGGAAAGATTTGCGAGAATCGCGGCGGGCGCAATAATCAAAGTCGCAGGCATGCTTGTGGCAATCCCCTTCGAGTTGGTAACAACACAGAGATAGCTTCCGGCACTCGCTGGCTGCACATTCGTCAGTTGCAGCGTTCCGCTCGCCACTCCCTTTATTGTGGCCGATACGTTCAGTGGTATGCCATCTTTGAACCACTGCGCCGATAATGGCGCCAGCCCGGTCGCTCCTACGCTCAAAGTGACGGAGGAGCCCACATCTGAAAATTGCGACATGGGCGACGTAACAATTGTTGGCGACTGTGGCTCGACAAGCATAGTGAAAGTCGGACTCGTCACACTGCCGACGGAATTGGAAACGACGATAGTGTAACTGCCGGCATCGGACGTCACAGGATTCGAAAGTGTTAAACTGCTGCTCGACGAGACAAGCGTCCCTCCGCGGTACCATGAATATTGCAAAGGCGCTGTTCCAAGCGCGCTGACAGTCAAGGTAACCGGCGATCCGAGCACGGCATAGAACGGCGTTGGCGGCATAACTGTAATCACCGGAGCGAATGGAATGTAATTCTGATAAACATATTTCAATACATCCTTGTTCGAAGCTACCATCAGGCGACCGTCCGGCAAGACGCATGCGTCTGTATATGTCCCTAAAGTGACAGTGAATGTTATGTCAGCGGCGCCATTGGAAAGCACTCGGATGGGGTTCGGAAGAGGGGTGACGTAGTTAACGCCCACGGCCAATTTATCAAATGCGTAAGTCGCACCGCTACGCTTGTTCGCATAAATTGTGGCATAATAATTAGCCGCAAATGATGGATCAATCGTGGCGTCAAAATTATATTTTTGGACGGGGTTATATGTCGCATACGAAGATGTTGATATCGTCGAAGTGACGTAAAAGCTGCCATCGGACGTGGCAACGATCCTAGCTGATTCGAGGAGTCGCCGGTTATAGCTCTGGCCGCCGCCCGAGAAAAATATGTTGCTCAGTTGAACCGACCCGTCCGAATTTAGACGGAAAATGGATTCGTCATCCGAATAGGTATATCCATAGGCGGGGTATGCGTTCTGTACCATAGTTTGAATGCCTCGCACTAGAATGAGGCGATCCGTCGTATCCACCGCCATCGAACGAACCACTCCGGTTATCGCGGTGGGTTGAAATGCGACATCATTGGAGCCATCCGTCTTCAGGCGAAGGAGAGCACCCGAACCAACGACAACATAAAGACGGTCCGCCAAGTCCATCGCAGACAAAGACACACTGTCAACCGAGGCAATATATGTCGAATCGACCGACCCGTTAGGCAAGAGCCGTACAACACCTCTCCAGGCCTGACCATTGAATGAAGTGAAGATGCCGGTGATTACGATCCTTCCGTCTGACTGGACGTGCACATTGACGAAAGTGCCCCCGGCATCAAAGCCACTGCCGCAGTCAAACGTCGGATCCAAGGCCCCGTCGCTATTGAAGCGAGCAATGCTTCGCTGCGCGTGGCCATTGACGAACTGGATGAAATCTCCGCCGACGCAAATGACCCTTCCGACAGCGTCAACCGCGATTTTGGTAGGCGTCGCTGTCAACGCCGGCGAAATCTTAAACGCGGGATCGACCGCGGCGGTGAGCTGTGCGCGCGCCGGTACGAGAAGCGCGAGAAAAATTCCGAGAAAGGCTAGAAGGGGTTTCATCTGTCAATCGATACGGGTGCGGACTTGGGTGAACATAGTATCACAGTGGCCCGTTTGGTCGGGAAGGTGAAGAGCGAATTCATACTGTTACCAACACTCTTTCCCTAGGTTCTTGCGACACTTGAATTTTACTCCTTCCGAGGAACGTGTGCGCGGCTCGCGCGGAGTCCGCTCCCAAATTGCCATCCACGGTGCAAAACGAGAGTTCCTAGGGCGTCTATTAGCGTCTTCTTTGGCGTTACTTTGCTGCGGGCCGGTCCATCGACAAGATCCGAAGCCAAGTTACGAAGGTGAGAGTCAATATTACATTCCACTTCCTTCGGAATGTTGTCCTGCCGCACAAATGACCGGCTTTCGCAGCGCCGCTTTTATTTTTCTGTGTGCATCTTTAGTGGTGGAAACGCACCTAATAAGTTCAACCGTAAGTTCGTCATGACAACTCCCCCGAAATTTGAAAGCCGCCCTTCGTGGGCGTTGGTCATTGCCCTCAGCCTGGCAGTAGTCGTCTTGGTCGCGATTATTGTAGCGCAGCGGCTCTCATATCAAACGAACTTGGCAGCCGTCCAAGCGAAAGCGGTCGCCCTGCCAACACTCGATCGCTCTCAGCGCCCAAGTGACTTTAATCCCGTGTTGGCGCCGCCGCCTGACAAGAACCTGGACCCTCGTTTGGTGAAAACGAAAGAGCCGGGCAAGCTCTCCTATGATCAGTCGATTCGAACCCTGAGTCCAGATGCAGCAATGATTCACAAGAAGGGTGTGGGACGTACCGTCCAAAAAACTCTCGGTCCGGTTGTCGATAGCTTGCACCTTTCCCCGGAGACATCGGTGAAGGTAAAGAACCTTCTTGTTGAACGTCGAATGGCTTATAATGACGCTCGGGACGCGGCCCGCCAGGAAGGAATCCGTGATCCCGCCACGGTCGCGCAGGCAGTAGCCGTCGCCACAAAAGATATTGATGAGCAGGTTGCCGCCACATTAGGGCCGCAGGCGAACAGCATTTTCCAAAGGAAACTCGCAGTCGTTGACGAAGAAAATCAGCTTCAGAGCTACGTTGCGTTGGATATGTCGTTCGCCGGGGTGCCCCTATCCCCTGACCAATCTCTGGCTCTGGCAGAAGCTGCCAAGGCCCTTCACTACTCAACGCTTCCGTCGGCCTCCGGGGCGCGAATGACCGAACTCGCGAATCCAGGTGTCGATGTCCACCAAGCCATGCTCGCGAAGGCTGCGACGATCCTTTCTCCGCAGCAATTTGAACTTTTCAAAGCAAGCCAGGATGAAAAACTCAAAGAAGAAGCACTCCGGCTCGCCGAGGTTAAGTCCCTGAAACGGATGCCCTCGAATTGATCAATCTCGTGATTTGAGGAGCCGCTCTATATGGCTGGCGCTATGATAAAGCGACGCGGAGGGCCGGCGCACGCTTACTTCGTGCCCCAGGCATCGACCCAGAGGTGGCGCGTCCGGCTGTGCACGTCGCGGAACTGCGCGCGGGTCAGGTAGGTTTCCAGTTCCTGCGGCGTGGAACACCGGCTGATATGGGCCGGGCGCTCCAAAGGAGAATATGTCGTGCGCAGCTGCTCGAATATCGCCCAGCCGTCGTCCGTCATCAGATTGGTGTTGTCGCAGAAGAACCGGCCGCCGGGTCGGAGCACGCGCCAAGCCTCCTTGATATAGTTATATCTTTCGAAAACATCGATGTGCATGAACACCACCGTGCAATAGACCACGTCGAAGGAAGCGTCCGGCAGGGGCTTCAGGTCAAAGCCAGAGGTCTCGACCAGCTCCACGTTGCGCAGATCCGCCAGGCGGGCGCGGGCGTGCTTCACCATGTGGGAGGAGGCGTCGCATCCGACCCATCGCCTGACCAGCGGGGCAAGGCCTCGTCCCACCCGGCCGACGCCGCAGCCGATCTCCAGGCATTCATCCTCCGGTTTGATCCCGATCGTGCCGCGCAGAACATTCAGCGTGTGCAGGGTGGCCGTGGAAAGTTCCCCCTCATCCACCGTGCCGCCGACATGAATCTTTGCGCTGGAAATATCCTCGGCCAGACCGTTCCAAATCCCCTTGTAGTCCGCTTTGTTCATAGATTTCGGTCAGAGACTCGGAGATGCCTGGGAAAGTCAAACCTTGACGAAAAGCGCTCGCGGGCGCGGCATGAAAACGTCCTTGTATTCATTTCCGCGCGCCGGATTGATGGGGCCTGCTCTACATGAACCACCTCGAAGCTGAGATCGCGCGACTGGGTCCCTGGGTCACCCGTTTTGATTTTGCCGGGAAAACCTTCGGCGGAACGTACGATGCCTTGAATGACGACCGCGTCAGCCGCCTTCCCCAGTTTTTTTCGCAGTGCCGAAGGATCCTGGAGGTGGGCTGCCTCGAGGGTGGGCACACCGTGATCCTTTCGCGGGCTTATCCCACGGCGGAAATCGTGGCGATCGACGGGAAGCCCGAAAACCTGGCGAAGGCGAAATTCCTCACGTCGCTCTATGGATGCCGGAAGGTGAGCTTCGGATTGGAAGACCTGGAGACCGCCGATCTCTCGTCCTACGGCCGTTTCGAGGCCGTGGTATGCCTCGGCCTGCTCTATCATCTGGAGGCGCCATGGACGTTTCTCAGCCGGGTCTCGGCTCAGACGGATGCGATGTATATATGGACCGTGGTCTGCAGCGAGTCCGAGGCCGTGGTCCCGGTCGGGAAATATCGCGGCAGGATTTTCCTGGAAGGCGATCCGGCCGATCCCCGCACCGCCCTGCGGAAGCAGTCGTTCTTCCCGACGCTGGGAAGCCTGGTCCAGATGCTGCGCGATGCGTCTTTCCTCGATTTCCGCGTCTTGAATTTTGAGACCACGCCCAACGGCCCCAGCGTCACGATCGTCGCGACCAAGCAACCTTACCGGCTATAGTATATAGCGCGATCGACCTTCAGAATCAGGAGGAGGCCGGGCCGCGGGCCGGCCCGGCAGGGCGAACTGCGAGCCCCGCCGGAGCCGCGGATCAGCTTTATGGCACTTCGTAGACTTCGATGAGGGCGATGCCGGAGATTCCGCCGACGCCGGAGGCCTTGGCCGAATACACGCCGGGCTGCAGCGTCACGAGGACCGCGGCATCCTTGCTCGTCGCGCTGGAGAAGGCGAAGGCGCCGACAGCGCTGGCGGCCGCCGAGACCTGGGTGCTTCCACCCCAGTTGTCATTGCTCGCGATCACCACATTCACGCCGGCGACGGCCTGGGTCACATCGAGCTGCGGGTCGGCGAGCGCGCCGGTGACGCCGTAATTTCCCAAGGTCGGGCCGACCGCGCGGATGAGCACGGTGCGGGCATCCGTGCCGCCGACGACGAAACCGGCGATCAGCACGCCGTCACCGCTCCCGACCTGGGCGCGGGACGAGACGTTGATCAGCTTTGTGTTGCTCGTGCTGTCCGCGACGTACTGAAGATAGCCTTTGATTTCCCCGCCGGTGTTCACACTCGTGTGGACGTTCAGGTACGTTTTGCCCGTCAGGAGATAGGTCAGCAGGGCAGCTTCCGCCGCCGCGCCGGTTGCGCCATTGGCCGCGACGTAACCCGTCGTGTAATTCGCCGTGGAGAGCAGCGAGTAGGGCGCCCCCGTATAGGTGCCCGCCGTGACTCCGGTGGGGAATCCCGTGAACGTTCCCGACTGGGTCGCCACCCCCCACGTGCCGTTGAACGGGACGGCGGATGCGATCGTCGCCGCGGTGCCGGGCGCGTGGATATGCGCGGCGGTCGTCCCGGCCGCCAGACCCGACCACGTGATGTTCACCTGGAGCGTGTGCGCGTTGGAGTCGTAGTAGACATCGGCCATTCCGGTGCCGGTCGAAACGGTGGGAGGAATCTCGTTTGCCGGCGAAAGGTCGGCGTGGAAATGGAGGACAGCGGCGCGCGCCAGGCCACCAAGCATCAGGAATGGCAGCAGGATCCAGAGGACGGTTGAGCGGTTTTTCATCGGGGGGAGACGGGTTGGGAGAACTTTGGTTTCGGCGTGGCGTGAAGCCGTGGCTCCGTCACGGGGATGCAGGAAAAACCTCGCATCGGCGAAAGCCTCCGACCGGGGCCTCGCGGGGAAAAGAGCGGGAAGGTAACAATACTGTTACGACTGGGACGGCGTGGCGCCGGGGGGCATCCGATCCGCCCGCCGAAAACGCGGCGCTGGCCCGAATTCGTGCAGATCGCGGGGAACTCCGCGGCGCCTGCGGGTACTCTGTCTGGATGAGCCCAACATCGATTCTCACTGCCAGGAAAGCGGGATGCATCCTCGGCGTCGTTTTAATGGCCGCCTTCGCCGGCTGCGTCGCGGATGGCACGAGCCAGGGATATGTCTCCGTCCAGTCCGGTCCGCGCTACGACGCGCGCAACGATTCGGTCTTCGGTCCCCAGGATGACTACGTTTACTATCCTGAGTACCAGACCTACTACGGACGTCGTTCGCATCGTTATTATTACCAGGATGGGTCGTCGTGGGTCGGGCGGAACGAGCCGCGCGTGAACGCGAACGTGATTCTTTCCGCGCCTTCCGTCCAACTGGATTTTCACGACAGCCCGGCCCGCCATCACTCGCAGGTGGTGCAGAAATACCCGAAGCAGTGGTCCAAGGATCACCGCAACGATCGCCGGGATGACCATCAGGACAACCGGCGCTGACGCCGGTTGAATTGGCTGGCGGGGCCTCGGCTCCGGCAATACGTCCAGCGCATTGGGGCAATGCGCTCCACCGGATCAGACGTAATGGTCCTTCCGGTCGGGCGAACGGCGGATCGTCTTAAAGTCGAGGTCGTGCACGGTCTTGATGTAGCGGACCGAATGGCTCTGCGATCTCATCAGGATCGAGTGCGTGATCACCTTGCGCCCGATCAGCCGGACGCCCGGCAGCAGGGGACTGTCGCTGATTCCGGTCGCGCAAAAAATGGCGCTCGGGCTGCTGACGAGATCCTTCGCATAGAAAATCCGGCTGACGTCGGCATCGGGGCAGTTCGCCTTGATCTCGCTGCGCTCGGCCTCGTCGCGCGGCCACATCCGCAGCTGCTGGTCGCCGCCGAGGGCCAGCACTCCCGCCGCCGTGAGGACGCCTTCCGGCGATCCGCCGACGCCGAGGTATAGGTCCATGCCGGTGTCGTGCAGCGACGGCGACACGGCGGCGGTGACGTCGCCGTCGGAGATCAGCCGCAGCGCCGCGCCGGCGGCGCGGATCTCGGAGATGAGCTTGGCGTGGCGCGGGCGGTCGAGCACGACCGCGTAGACCTGCTGGACCTTCTTGCCGAGGGCGGCGGCGACGCGTTCCAGAATCTGCGCGACCGGCGTGTCGAGGTTGAACCGCAGCGACGGATCGCGCTCCATCGCGGCCACGACCTCGGGTCCGTACGCGAGCTTCTCCGAGTAGAACGTCGGAATGTTGAGCATCGCCGCCCTTGCGCCGTGCGGCACATGGGCTGCGGCCATGACGGAGATCGAATTGGGCAGGCCCTTCGAGATGTTCGTGGTGCCGTCGATCGGGTCGACCGCGATGTTGAAGCGCGGCGAGGGAAATTTCCAGGACCCGATCTTTTCGCCGAGAAAGATCCCGGGCGCGTTGTCCTTGATGCCCTCGCCGATCACGACCTCGCCGCAGAAATCGCTTTGCTCGAGCGTGCCGCGGATCGCGTCGCTCGCCGCGGCGTCGGCGGACTCCTTGTCGCCGCGCCCGAGCCAGTCGATCGCGCTGAGGGCGGCGTTTTCCGTCGCGCGGACGAAATCGAACTGGAGCGAGCGCTCGGGGTGGCGCTCGTTGGCGCTGACGTAGGATTCGGATTGCTCGTTGGACATCGGGGTTTGGGGGTTGGCCCATGTTCGAAAGCCGGGCCGGATTGGCGACCGCGAATATTCGGGCGGAGGTCACTATAAGCGCGATTCGCCGGGAGGCTTCCGGCAGCGAATGGGCGCCGCGGACGGCGATTATTCGGAGGGAAACGCGTTGAAAAGGGGACGGCGCGCGGGCCATCCTTCCGCCGCATGATTCCCCGGGCTGCTCGCTTGGTTTTCGGTTTCCTGTGGGCGACAGCGACGGGATTTGGCGCGACGGCGGCAACGCCGTTCACCGCGCTCCATTTTCCCTACGAACCCGGCGTTCCGCTCCTCAGCCGTCCGGAATATCTGGACGTCCTCCGCGGCGCTTCCGTCACGGCGTCAGGATACGACGACGAACAGCGGCCGGAATTCGTGCACGACGGGATCACCAACGACACGGTGATGTTCTGGACGTCGAAAGTGTTTCCCTCGTGGGTCGCGCTCGAGTTGCCGGAAGGCCGCGACGTGGCGCAGGTCAACGTGCACCTGCGCGCCCCGGGAACGCGCGTCTATCATTTCTGTCTCGAGAGTTCGCTCGACGGCACCGATTGGACGATGCTGCACGACCAGCGCAGCGGGTCCGCGCTGATTCCGTCTGGTGGTCTTGTTGTGGTGCTGCCGAAGCCGGTCAGCGTGCGAAGGCTGCGGCTGACCGTGACCGGCAGCTCGAAACCGGACGAGGGGCCGTACGTCTGCGAGATCGCGGCCTTCGCGCGGCCGACGACGGCGGTGCTCGAAGCGGCGGTCGGCGACCTGGAACATTCCTACAGCGCGGACAACGTGCCCCTGGCAGATGGCGCCAAAAAATGGAGCGCGACAGCATGGCGCGGCGAGCGGGTGCATGGCCAGTTCGTGGCCTGGACGCTGCCGGAGCGGCTGGGACTGCGCGCGGAGGTTTCGGCGCTGCGCGACAGCGGCGGAAAAACGCTCCCGGCAGGCGCGATCACGACGCGATTCGTGCGGCAGGTCCTGGCGGATGGAAAACTGGCGGCCGACGTGCTCGATGACGCCGGGCGGGTCGACATGCCCGCGGGTTCCTATCGCGCGCTGTGGCTGACGGTCGAGACGCCCCGCGATGCGGCGCCGGGCATCTACACCGGGACGCTCACGCTGCGCGCGGATGCCAGCGAGCCGGCGGTTTTTCCGCTCTCGCTCGAGATTCTGCCCGCGACGCTGCCGGCGCCGGAAAACTGGGCGTATCACCTCGATATCTGGCAGCACCCCTGGTCGATCGCGCGGATGCACGGGGTGAAGCCGTGGAGCGACGAACATTTCCGCGTGATGCGGCCGTATTTGGTCGAGCTGGCGAGGGCCGGGCAGAAGGTCATCACCACCACGATCACCCCGCGGCCGTGGGGGCGCCGCGATTACGACGACTACGGCTCGATGGTCGACCACTGGAAGCTCGCCGACGGTTCGTGGAAATTCGATTACGCGAAATTCGACCGTTACGTGGAATTCGCGATGAGCTGCGGGATCACCCGGCAGATCAACTGCTATGCCATGCTCACGTGGTCCGGCCGGATGGAATACACCGACGCGGCGACCGGCGACACGCGCCTGGCGATGTGCGAGCCGGGGACCGCGGAGTACGCCGATTACTGGGGGCCTTTCCTGAAGGATTTCGAGCGGCACCTCGAGACGAAGGGCTGGCTCGAGCGCACGCGGCTGGGCGTGGACGAGGCGCCGGCGGAGATGATGAAGGCCATGATGGAGGTCGTGCGCGCGAACGCGCCGCGGATCAAGGCGGCGCTCGCCGGAAATCATGAACCCTCGCATTACACCGGCCTGGACCTGGCCGACTTCACGATCATCCTCGATCACGCCAGCGACGACCTGATCCGCGACATCGCGAAGCGCCGCAGCGAGGGACGGGTCACGACCTTCTACATCTGCCTCGATCCGAAGCGTCCGAACACGTTTGTCGCGAGTCCGCCGGCCGAGGCGGTCTGGGTCGGCTATTATGCGGCGGTGAACGGCTATGACGGGATGGCCCGGTGGGCGGTCTCGACCTGGCCGGAGAACCCGCTCCGCGAAACGCTGTACTCGTGCCATCCCTGGCGGCGCGACCTGCCGCCGGGCGACGAATTTCTCCTTTATCCGGGCCCGCGCGCCTCGGTTCATTGGGAAATGCTCCGCGACGGCGTGGAGGAATTCGAAAAGCTCCGGTGGCTTCGCGAGCGCAACGGCGGCCGGCTGCCGTCGGCGGTGGCGGCCGCGCTGGAGGATTTTCGCGACCCGAAAAAACTCGGGAGCGACGACAGCGTCGCCGCTGCGGTCGTCCGGATGCGGACGCTGATCGAACAGGCGGCAAGGTAGTCCGGGCCGGGCTACCAAGCGGGTTAACCACGAAGATCGCGAAGGACGCGAAGGTTCGGACCAATTCCTCCGGGGATCGGCCTTGGCGCGCTTCGCGACCTTTGTGGTGAAACTTCTGCCGTTCGCGCGGATCACGCTGATCGAGCAGGTGGCAACGTAGTCCCGGCCGGAATCCCAAGGAGGTTAACCACGAAGACCGCGAAGGGCGCGAAGGTTCGGTCCGATTCTTCCGGAGATCGACCTTTGTGAGCTTCGCGACCTTTGTGGTAAAACTTCAGCCGCTCGCCGGAATGGGCACCGCCGGAGGATTTCGGGGTCGTTGACCGGAGGACTTTTCCGGAGTCATTCTCCGCGAAAATCAACCGCGGCCGTGCGCCGCCCTCCCTCATGCCCGCCCTCGAAACACCGCCGCAGAAAAACGATGCCGATCGCTCGGTCATCGACATGTCCAGGATGAACGAAGGCCAGCGGGCCGCGCTGCAGGCCACCGAGGCGGCGCGCGAGTCCCACGAGGACCTGAGTTTTGTCGCGCATCTTTTCATGGGGCGCTTCCGGCCGGGGAAACTTTATCCGGTGACGGACATTGACGCGGAGGAAAAGGTGCGGGCGGATCTCTTCATCGGGGAACTCGGGGCGTTTCTGCACGAGAAGGTGGATCCCGACCTGATCGACCGCACGGGCGAGATCTCGCCGGAAGTGATGGCCGGCCTGGCGAAGCTCGGAGCCTACGGGATCAAGGTCCCGCGGGAGTACGGCGGGCTCGGATTTTCCCAGACGACCTATCTCCGGGCCTGCATGCTGATCGCGAGCCACTGCATGAACGTGTTCGCCCACGTTTCGGTGCACCAGTCGGTTGGCGTGCCGCAGCCTCTCATGCTGTTCGGGACGCCGGAGCAAAAGCAGAGGATCCTGCCGCGCGTCGCCGGCGGCGAACTGTCGGCCTTCGCGCTGACCGAGCCCGGGGTGGGATCCGATCCCGCGCGGCTGACGACGGAGGCGAAGCCCGACGGCGAGGACTATCTGATCACCGGCGAGAAACTCTGGTGCTCGAACGGCACGCGCGCGGGCCTGTACATCGTGATCGCGCGCACTCCGCCGAAGATGGTCGACGGCAAGCCGCGCACCCAGCTGACCGCGTTTCTCGTCGAGGCGAATTCGCCGGGCCTCGAGGTGCGGCACCGGTGCCAGTTCATGGGGCTGCACGCGCTGTACAACGGCGTGATCCGTTTCACCAATGTCCGCGTGCCGAAGACCAACATCATCGGCGGCGAGGGCCGCGGCCTGAAGGTCGCGCTGAGCACGCTCAACGCCGGGCGGCTTTCGATCCCGGCCTCGAGCATCGGGGTCTCCAAGCGGTCGCTCGCCATCGCCCGCGAGTGGGGGGCGGAGCGGATCCAGTGGGGCGTCCCGATCGGTCGGCACGCCGCGGTCGCGGAAAAGATCCGCCGCATCGCGGCGCATGCCTTTGCGATGGAGGCGATGCTGGTGGTGACCGCGCGCATCGTCGACCGCGACAAGACGGCGGACATCCGCCTCGAGGCGTCGATCTGCAAGCTCTGGAGCACCGAGAAGGCGTGGATGTGCCTCGATGACGTGATGCAGATCCGGGGCGGGCGCGGTTACGAAAACGTCCAGTCGTTGAAGGCCCGCGGGGAGAAGCCGCATCCGGTGGAGCGGTTGATGCGCGACAACCGCGTGACCATGATCTTCGAGGGCTCCTCGGAGATCATGCGGCTCTTCATCATGCGCGAGGCGCTCGACCCCCACCTGAAGATCGCGGGAATCGCGTTGAATTCCGAGCGTCCGTGGCGGGAGCGTTTGGCGAGCGCATTCGCGGCGGCGCGGTTTTATGCGCTATGGTATCCGGCCCAGTGGCTGCCGTTCCACGGCGGCGCGCCGGCGGACATGCATCCGCACCTCGCGAGGCATTTCAACCGCGTGGCCGGGCTGAGCCGCCGGCTGGCGCGCACGCTGTTTCACCAGATGGTGAAGTTCGGCCCGAAGCTCGAGAAGCGGCAGGTGCTGCTCGCGCGGCTGGCGGACATCGGCTCGGACCTGTTCGCCCTGGCGGCGAGCTGCGTGCTGGCGCAAAAGCTCCTGCGCGACGGGGAGCCCGAGGCGAAGGTGTTCATGCTCGTCGATGACTTCGCCGAGTTGGCGAACCTCCGGATCGCGCAGAACTTTTCCGGGGTCGGATCAAATGCCGACCAGCACGGCTACGATCTCGCCCAGCAAATCATCGCGGGCGAACACACCTGGATCGAGCGCGGGATCCTTTAGACCGGCACCGGAAAATTTCACCACGAAGGGCGCAAAGCACGCGAAGGTTCGGACCAATTCTTCCGGGGATCGACCTTTGCGTGCTTCGCGATCTTCGTGGTGAAAATCCCGGGCAGGTTAACCGCAAAGGGCGCTAAGGGCGCGAAGGTTCGGACCAATTGCTCCGGGATCGAGCTTCGCGACCTTCGTGGTTAAATTCCGTTCCTCAAACCTTGCCCCAGGCTTTTAGCTGGTTGAACGAGAGCCGGACCGATTCCAGGGGAGCGTGGTTGTATTGCTCGACTTCGACGACGTACCATTCGACGGCGCCGATTTCCTCGACGGCGGCGAAAACTTCCGGGAAGGCGACCGGGCCGGTGCCGAGCTCCTTTTCGTCCTTGAGGTGCAGGGTGCGGATCCGGCGGCCCTGTTCGCGGACGAAGGCGGCGGGATTTTTTCCGCCGATCTGGATCCAGTACACGTCGGCCTGGCAGCCCAGGTCGCGGGGCGCGGCGGCATCGAGCATCCAGTCGAACACCCGGCGTCCGTCGACGATCTTCATCTCGAACGCGTGGTTGTGAAAGGCGAATTGGATTCCGTGCGCGCGAAACGTCGCGCCGATCGTCCCGAGCTCCTCGCCAATGCGCGCGCAGGCCGCGCCGGAGTGATAATGCTCGTGCGGCCAGTAGGGGCAGATGACATGCCGCGTGCCAAGGAGCAGCGCCTCGTCGACGCAGCGGTTCAGATCCGCGCGCAGCTGCCCGATACCCGCGTGCATCCCGGCCACCTTCAGGCCTGCGGCATCAAGCGACGTCTTCGCCCCGGCGGCGTCGCCGTTGCCGAAGCCCGCGATTTCCACGCCGGCGTATCCCATCCGGGCGACCGCGCCGACCGTCGCGGCGAAATCGCGCGCGGTGTCCTCGCGCACGGACCAAAGCTGGAGGGCGACCGGGATTTTTTTGCTCATGGGATCGGGGATCGGAATTCGTAATTCGTAATTTGGAATTCGGAATTCGGAATTCGGGCCGGAGGGAAGGACGCCGTTCAACGCCGGGGAAGTCAACGGCGGGTTGCGCTGCCGCGGGCTTCATGCAGCCTTCGCGCATGCGCAAGGCGGTGTTTCTCCTGCTGTTCGTGACCACGGCCCTGATCGGGCGCAGTCAGGAGCTGGAAACCGGGAACGTCCACCTGAGCGGCGCGGGCGTGCGAGGCCAGCTCGTCGCCGTGGTCAGCGCCCAGCTCGCGGCGTTCCGGGCGGGCGATTGGGAAAAGGCGTACACGCTGGCCGCGCCGTCGTTTCAGGGCGTGGTCTCCCGGCAGGCCTTCGCGACCCTCATCATGCGGAATTATCCGATCGTCTGGAAAAACACGCGGGCGGAATTCGGCGTTCCAAGCGACAACGGGCGGGTGGGGATTGTCCCCGTCCGGATTTTCGGCGAAGGCGGCAGCGAGGCCTACACCTGGCTTCTTGTGAAGGAGACCGGCGGGTGGAGAGTCACCGGTGTGGTCCCGCAGAGAACCACCGGCGGAGCATAGCGGGGTTCGGAACTTGGCGTTCCTTGCGATCTCCGCGTCAAAACAGGAACTCGGTGCGGGTCCGGAATTTCCGGCAACCGGGATTACGCCTCGCAACCGTGGCGGTGAAAACTCAGAGCGGCGCGAGGGTGACTTGGATTCCGTCCGGGTCCGCCAGTTCGCTGGCGGCGGAAATGGCCTTCATGCCGGCGCTGAAGCTGCGCAATCCGGTCAATTCACCCGCGGGCCGCTTGGCGGGATTTCCCCACGTGTTGATCGCGATGTGATGATGGTAGCCGTCCGCCGCCATGAAGACAGCGCCCGGATAATCGTCCTGACGGACCGCGAGTCCCATTTCCTCCAGATAAAATTTCCGGGCAGGCGCGAGGCTGGTCACCTGCAGGTGCAGGTGACCGAATGCGGCGCGCGCGAGCGGAGAGGGCGGCCGCGGACCAGCCAGCTCGCGCAGGAGTCCGCGGGGATCGAGCGCACGTGTGACCATGGCAACGCGCTCGCCGTTCATCGGCCATTCCTCGCGCGGCCGGTCGCGGTAGACCTCGAGGCCGTTGCCGTCGGGGTCGGAGAGGTAGATCGCCTCGCTCACGCCGTGATCGGAAAGGCCTTCGAGGGGCTGGCGCCGTTCGACGAGTTGCGCGAGCACGCCGGCCAGCGCCGGACGGTCGGGCACGAGCAGCGCAAGGTGGAACAGTCCGGCGACGCGATTGGCCGGCGCGATCGCGGAGGCGTTCTCGACAAACGTGATCACCGGCGGCGCGGCATCCGAGAAACCGAGCTCGAGCGTTTTCCCGTCACGTTCGCGCGCGACCAAACCGAGGGTGTCGCGATAAAAGGGAAGCACCTTCGCGATGCTTCGGGTGACGAGCGTGACGTCGCGGAGGATGAAGGAAGACATGACGTGGCCCGGGCTCTCCGCCCGGATCGGGTTGTTCCGCAGATCAGATCATTGTCGGACAGTGACAGGCCGTGGGGTCGGAGGTGTCGCGCCCGGCTCGTGGACGGGGCGCCATGTCATTCTGGTCAGTGCGCGTCGAGGTCGCCGGGCTTCAGGAGCGGGGCGAACAACGCCTTGTTCGCGGCCTTCATGTACGCTTCCTTCGCCTCGATCGTGTTGTCCTTCACCCGGGCCATGAGGCTGTTGTCCATCGTGATCATGCCGTCGTTGCCGCCGCTCTCGATGATCGAACGGATGTTCGCGATCTGACCGCTCCGGATGGTGTTGGGCAGCGCCTCGTGCGTGAGCAGGATCTCGTGGACGGCGCAGCGGCCCTTGGGGATGCGCTTGCAGAGGAGCTGGGCGACGACGCCCGCGAGGCAGCTGGAGAGCATGACGCGAACCTGGTTCTGCTCCTCGGCCGGGAAGGTGTTGATGATCCGGTCGACCGTCTTCGGCGCGTTGTTGGTGTGCAGCGTGCCGAACACGAGCATGCCCATCGAGGCGCACCCGAGGGCGAGCTTGATCGTTTCCATTTCGCGCATCTCGCCGAGGAGGACGATGTCGGGGTCGTGCCGCATCGCGCCCTTGAGCGCCGCGGCGAACGACTGGGTGTGCTCGCCGACCTCGCGATGGACGATCGTGGATTTCTTCGCCTGGTGAACGAACTCGATCGGGTCCTCGATCGTGATGATGTGCCGCGCGGAGTTCGCGTTGATGTAGTCGATCATCGCGGCGAGCGTGGTCGACTTGCCGGATCCGGTCGGGCCGGTGACGACGACGAGGCCCTCGTTCAGGTTGCAGAGTTTCTTCAGCGCCTCGGGCAGCTTGAGATCCTCGAACGACAGGATTTTCGCCGGGATCTGCCGGAACACGGCGGCCTGGCCCCAGTGGTTGTAGAGGAAATTCCCGCGGAAACGCGCCAGGCCGGGAATCTCGTGGGCGAGGTCGAGGTCCTTGCGCTCGAGGAAATCCTGCCAGCGGCGCTCGGGCACGATTTCCTTCAGCAGTTTCTCCATCGTCGCGGCGTCGATCGGTTGGTCCGCGATCGGCTGGAGCGCGCCCGACGCGCGCGTCTTCGGCGGCAGGCCGACGGTGAGATGGAGGTCGGAGCCGCCGCGGTCGAGCATGATGCGGAGAAGTTCGTCGATGGCGGCCATGATCAGGTGATTTTCGCGCGGAGGACGCGGTTGCCGATGTTGGAGAGCGCGGTGGCCGTCGTGATCCGTTTTCCCTGCCAGAGCGAGAAGACGACGTTGTCCATCAGGCACATTCCCTCGCGCACGCCGGTTTCCATCGTGTTGCGCAGGCCCTGCGACTTGCCCTCGCGAATCAGGTTCTGGATCGCCGTGTTGGTGATCAGGATCTCGCAGGCGAGCGTCAGGCCGCCGTCCGTCGCGGGGAGCAGCCGCTGGCAGATGACGCCCCGAAGGCTTTCCGCCACGCTCGCGCGGATCTGCGTCTGCTGCGAGGGCGGGAAGACATCCAGCAGGCGGTTCAGCGTCGTGGACGCGTCGCTCGTGTGCATGGTGCCGATCACGAGGTGCCCGGTCTCGGAGGCGGTGATCGCCATCTCGATCGTCTCAAGGTCGCGGAGCTCGCCGATCACGATCACGTCCGGGTCCTCGCGGAGCGCGCCCTTGAGCGCGGTGAAGAACGACTGGGTGTGCGGGCCGACTTCGCGCTGGGTGACGTTGCAGCCTTTCGCCGGCTGGACGACCTCGATCGGATCCTCGACCGTGATGATATGGTCGGTGCGGGTCTCGTTGAGATAGGCGACCATCGACGCGAGGGTCGTCGTCTTGCCGGAGCCCACCGGGCCGGTGATGAGGATGAGCCCGTTGTGATAGGAGAGCAGTTTCTTGAGGGTATCGATGTGCGCGGTGTAGCCGAGCTCATCCATCGTCCGGACCCGGTCGGGCACCATGCGGTACGCGCCCGCGGCGCCGTTCTTGTGGAACATCAGGTTCACGCGGTACCGGTCGGTGCCGCTCAGGGCCAGCGCGTAGTCGTAATCCTTCCGCTCCAGGAAGATTTTTTTCTGCCCCTCGACGAGCAGCACCGTGTTCAGACGCAGCGCGTCGTCGGCGGTCAGCTTGTATTCGGAGATGAAGACCAGCTCGCGGTTTTTCCGGATGAACGGCCGTGCGCCGGTGGAAAGGTGAAGGTCGCTCGCGCCGTGCCGGGCGGTGCCGCGCAGGAGGGTGCGCATCTCGGTCGCGAGCGCGGCGTCGTCGAGTGAGCCGATCGTCTCGAAGGCGAAGCCGGGGACCCCACCCGGGGCGGCATCGCCGGTTTTTTTCGCCGGGGCGGCGGCGGTCGCCTGGAAGGGGGCGGCGCTGCCGTCGGCGGCGAACGGGTCGCCGCTGGGCGGACCTTTCTGGCCTTTCGACATCGCGAGGCCGGCGACCTTCTCGAGGGTGGCGACATCCTCGACGATGGAGTCGTCGATCAGTTTTTGCGCGAAATCGCCGATCTCGACCTTGTCGCCAAGGGCGGTGCGGATGGCGGCGCATTGCTCACGGGTGAAAATCCCCTGGTCGAGGCCAAGGCGGACGAGCCAGAGAACGTCGTTGTTCATGCGTTGAAACCGAAGAAGCGCGAAGATGGGCGCCGCCCATGGCCGCTGCAATTGCGGATTGCGGAATTCGGATTGCGGCGGCGATCGGCCGCGTGGCGGAGTCCCGGTTTCAGGGGTTGCTAAAGCGGGCGGTTTCACCGACGTTGGCCCCTTTATTTCCCGCCAATGCTGAAGAAATTCCTGTCGAAGCTGCGCCAAAGCATCGCGCCTTCGCGTCCCGCCAAACCCGCGCCGGCCTCGCCTGCACCGGGCGCCAAACCTCATTCCGCCGCCAAGCCGCATCCGTCGCACCGCCATGATCGCGGCGCCGGCGCGCGACCGCATCAGGACGGCCAGGGCCGGGCCTCGACTCATTCGCCGGGCGGATCCCCGCATGGGGGCGCGCAGGAGCCGCGTCCGCGCCGCGACGACCGGGGAGGTCCGCGCCGCGAGCACGGCGGCCGCGGCGGCGACTCGACGCAGGGGC
>JAQGOP010000018.1 GCA_028293545.1 Verrucomicrobiota bacterium
ACGTCGCGGCGCTGCCGAAGAGCGGCATCCGCGATTTCTTCGAGCTGGTCGCCGCGTTGAAGGGCCAGGACGTCATTTCGCTCGGCGTGGGCGAACCCGATTTCGTGACGCCGCAGCACATCCGCGACTATTCGATCGCTTGTATGACCAAGGGCCGGACGTCGTACACGTCGAACCTCGGCTTGATCGAACTGCGCGAGGAAATCTCGCGGTACGTCGAAAAACATTTCCACGTCAGCTATCGTCCGACGGACCAGATTCTCGTGGCGGTCGGCGTCAGCGAAGCGCTCGACCTTGCGTGCCGCGCGTTCATCAACCCCGGCGACAAGGTCATGTACCACCAGCCGTGTTACGTGAGTTATTACCCGAGCATCGCCCTCGCGCATGGCGAGGCGATCGCGGTGCCGACTTATGCGAAGGACGACTTCGCGCTCACCGCGGAAGCCCTCCGCGCGGCGTGGAAGCCGGGCGCGAAGATGCTGATGCTGAACCTGCCGTGCAACCCGACGGGCGGAACGTGCAGCCGCGAGCAACTCGAGAAGATCGCCGAATTCTGCCGTGAAAAAGACCTGCTCGTGTTGACGGACGAAATCTATTCGGAGCTCACATTCGAAGGCACGCACACCAGCATCGCCAGCCTGCCGGGCATGGCCGACCGCACCATTTTCCTGCACGGTTTTTCGAAGGCCTTCGCCATGACCGGCTGGCGCATCGGCTACGCCTGCGGGCCGGCGACGCTGATCGATGCGATGATGAAGGTGCACCAGTACACGATGCTCTGCGCCTCAATCATCGCGCAGGATGCCGCGCTCGAGGCGCTGCGCAGCGGGTGGGATGCCGTGGTCAAGATGCGCGAGCAATATCACCGCCGCCGTGACCTCATCGTCCGTCGCTTCAACGAAATCGGCCTGAAGTGCCATCTGCCGCGCGGCTCCTTCTACGCCTTTCCCAACGTCACCTCGACGGGCATGTCCGAGAAGGATTTCGCGGTGGGGCTCCTCGAGAAACACAAGGTCGCGCTCGTCCCGGGCACCGGGTTCGGCGAAGGCGGTCGCGGGCATGTCCGCGCCTGTTTCGCCACGAATTACGAGCAGATCGCCATCGCCTGCGACCGGATCGAGCAGTTCGTTGCGGGCCGGTAAGGCACTACCTCGGAGCTCGCAGGTCGCCCATCGAAGTTCGTCCAGAGAACCAGCCAGCCCCGATTCGAAACCAAGGTTTTCGCGCTGCGCGAAAACCTCTCGCTACCCACTACGCGCTACACCCATCGTCTTCCCGTGAACCGTACCGTTGCCATCGTCGGCCGACCCAATGTCGGCAAAAGCCGCCTGTTTAACCGACTGGCCAGGAAACGCATTTCAATCGTCCATGACCAGCCGGGCGTGACCCGCGACGTGATCTCCGCGGAAATCGCCGAGGGCGATTACACGCTGCTCGACACCGGCGGCATCGGCTACAAGGGCAAGGACACGCCGGCCGCCCTCACGGCGGCCTCGGAGGAACAGGTCAATTTCGCGATCGCGACGGCCGCGCTGATCCTCTTCGTGATCGATGGGCTCGAGGGCCTGACATCGCTCGACGAGAAAATCGCGGCCATGCTGCGGCGCGGCAAAAAGACCGTCCGCTTGGTGATCAACAAGGCGGATTTCGACGACGAGAAAATTGACCTGGCGCAGGCCTATCGGCTCGGTTTCGGCGAACCTCTCCAGGTGTCGGCCGAGCACGGTCGCGGCGAAGCCGACCTTCGCGATGCGATTTACGAGGTACTGGGCGCCCCCGATGACACCGTGTCGATCCGTGATCCCTCGGTTTCGCTCGGCGTGTGTTTCATCGGCCGACCCAACGTCGGAAAATCCTCGTTGAGCAACCGCCTGCTGCAAAGCGACCGGCTGATCGTGAGCGAGGTCCCCGGCACGACGCGCGACGCGGTGGAGCTGCCGTTCGATTTCAAGGGGCGCAACGGGAAGCTCTATCCGTTCCGCCTGATCGACACCGCCGGCATCAAGGCCGCGACCAAGCTGGCTTCGCCGGTCGAATATTTTTCCCGGCTCCGGTCGCTCGATGCGATCAAGAACACCGACATCGTTTTCCTCGTGCTCGACGCGATGGACGGCGTCACGCAGCAGGACAAGGCGATCGCCGGCGAAGCCGTCAAAGAGCACAAGCCGATCGTGATCGTCGTCAACAAATGGGACCTCGTGAAATCGGCGTTCAAGCGCCAGGGCGGTTTCGAACCCTACAAGAGCGAGCGCGACTACCGGGAAAAATACGAGCACGCGTTGTTCGAGCGGCTTTACTTCACCCCCGGCTCGCCGGTCATTTTTGTCTCGGCGGTCAGCGGTTACGAAGTCGACCGCATGCTCAACGCCGCGGTGAAGCTCAACCGGCAGCAGGACTTGAAGCTGCCGACCGCGAAGCTCAACGCCGTGCTCGGCTATCTCACAGAGCGCACGCCTCCGCCCGCCGTCAGCGGCCGCCGTTTCCGGATTTATTACGCGACCCAAACCGGCACGCGTCCGTTCCGGATCAAATTATTCTGCAATCGCGAGGAGAAGTTGACTGAGCAGTACCGGCGCTACCTCGAGGCCGGGCTGGTCAAGGAATTCGATCTCGCGGGCTGCCCGGTTTATTTCGACCTCGTGGGGAAGGAAAAGCACGAGCCCGGCACGCCTTACACGGGCAAGGCGGCGCTCGCCGAGAAACTGGAGAAACCCGAGAAGCACGAACCGAAGTGGAAGACGAGCGAGGCGGCCAAGGATGATCTCCGCCATGAAACTCTCGAAGACTGATTACCGCGGGGGCGAAGCCCTGGTGCTCTCGACCCGCGCGATTGAACTCGTGCTCCCGACGCAGGTCGGGCCGCGCGTCACCTCGCTGCGCTCGCTGAAGGGAAAGGCGGGAAATCTCCTGCTGGAATTCCCGGCGGACGAGAAGCGCTACCACGGGGTTTTCCTCCGCGGCGGACATCGCCTCTGGCATTCGCCGGAGGATATTGTCCGCACCTACCAGCCCGACGACGAGCCGCTCACCGTCAAGCTGCTGCCGCAAGGTGTCTCGCTGGTTCAACCGACGGAAAAACTCACCGGCCTCCAGAAGGGCCTGAAGGTTGAGCTGCTCGGCGAGCGCACCATCAAAGTCACGCACACGCTCACTAACCGCGGACCTTGGGCGGTCGAATGCGCGCCGTGGGCCTTGACGATGCTGCGAGCCGGAGGGGTGGGGGTGATCCCGCTTCTGCCGAAAGGAGACCACGCGAGCGGGGACCTGCTGCCGAATTATGCGTTGGTGCCGTGGACGTTCACCGATTTGTCGCTGCCGGTGTGGCAGGTGCGCCGTGATTTTATCGGGATCGATGTCAGCCGGGCGAAAATAGCGCAGAAGCTCGGCCTCACGAATTATCCGGGATGGTCGGCCTACTGGAACGCGGGCACGACCTTCGTGAAATATTCGCCGGTGATTTTGGGTGCGCGTTATCCTGATCTCGGCAGCTGCTTCGAGGGATTTACCAACGGTGCGTTCATCGAATTGGAGACGCTCGGGCCGCTCCAGGCGATCGCCCCGGGGAAGACGTCGACGCACGTCGAGCATTGGGCCGTGCTGGAGGGCGTGGCCAAGCCGGCCACGAATGCGGCCTTCGCTCATTCGCTCGCGCCGGCGGTGAACGCATGGCTCCGGACGCTGAAGTGATGGGTCGCCCGGCCACTCGTTCCTTGAGCGACGAAAAGAGCCAGCCATGAGCGCGCCGCTTCGAATCGTTTTCCTGGGATCCGACGCGATCGCGCTCCCGCTGCTCAATTGGCTCGCGGGCGAAGGAAGACCCCTCGCGGAGGTCGTCGGCGTTTTCACGCAACCGGACCGTGCCGTGGGACGCGGCCAGAAGATCGCGGCCAACGAAATCAAGGGCTGGGCGCTGAACCTGGGCCTGCCGGTTTTCCAACCGGAGAAAATCACCGAGGCTGCCCGGCTCAGCCTGGCGGCGCTTAATGCGGACGTCGCGCTGGTCATGGCGTACGGCCATATTTTGCGCGACGACTTCATTGGTACGCCGCGATTGGGCACGCTGAACCTGCACACGTCGCTGCTCCCGAAATACCGCGGTGCGTCCCCGATCCAGGCCGCGATCGCGAGTGGTGAGCGGGAAACGGGGGTCACGCTCATGCGGATCGTGCGCAAGCTCGACGCCGGCCCCGTGGCCGATGTCGAACGGGTGAGCATCGACGGACTCGACACGGCGCTCGACGTGGAGGCTAAGCTCGCGCGGGCGTGCATTCCGCTGCTCGCGCGTTCGCTTCCCCCGCTGCGCGACGGCACGCTCGTTTTTTCCCCGCAGGATGAAACTGCCGTGACGTTCTGCCGGAAACTGGGGAAGGCCGACGGCGTCCTCGATTTTTCGGCGCCAGCCGGGGCCTTGGCCGCGCGCATCAACGGGCTCTTTCCCTGGCCCACCTGCACGATTTCCATCGGCGGCCAGCCGATCAAACTGGGCCTGGCCGATGCGATCAAAGGGGCAGGGAATCCCGGCGAGGTGATCGGGCCGGATCATGCGGGCCTGCTGATCGGCACGTCCGCGGGTCTGCTCCGCTTGCGCCGACTACAGCGTCCGGGCGGAAGAATGCTTGCGGCGCCGGAATTCCTGCGTGGCTTCGCCGTGCCGATCGGCACGCCAATCGAATCCATCCCAATGCCCGAATTGGTGACGCTTCCCAAAATAGCGTAGCGCCGGTCTCCGACCGGCTCGTTCAACTCCGCCTTTCCGGCCGGTAGGAGAAATGGCCAGGGCCTCCGGAATATTTCGCCGTAAGGAAGCGCAGTTTTCAGCGGCTACCCAGGAGAACGGGGAGCGCTTATGAGCGCTCGGAAGTTTTGATGGCACCTTCAGGGACTCGCGCTTCTTTTTGCCTTCAATCCTGCGAGGTTCGATGCGGCATTCGCGTTCATTCGCGTCATTCGCAGTTAAAAAATCCGGGATTTACCCTCGGCTCAAGTAGTCGCTTGTTTTTGGGAACGCGTTTCCGCAAGCTCCGCGCCATGTTGAAATGGCTGCTGTTGGGACTTGGCTTGAGCGTCGGCGCATTCGCGCAGGCGCCGTTATCACAGGTGGAAATTGCGAACATGCGCGAAGACATGCGCGGGCTGGTGCAGCGCGTCGGCGAGCTCGGCCTGCGGATTGAACAGCTCGAACGCCAGAACGCCGAGCTTCGCGAAAAGACCAACGCCGCGATGCCCGCCTACGCCACGCTCGCGCAGTTGAACGACGCCATCATCGACCTGAAGCACGCGATCGCGGCAGGCGATACCGCGGGCGCCGAGCGGACTTCCGCACAGATCAAGAAATTGGGCGAGGCGACCAACGCCGCGATCGACTCGCTTGCGAAAGGCATGGCAACGCGCCCGACCGTACCCACGACTTTTAGCGATACCTTCCCGAAGGAAGGCGTCAGCTACACCGTCCAGAAAGGCGACACTCTTGCTGTGATCGCCAAGAAAACCGGCGCGCGGACGCAGGACATCATCAATGCGAACAAGATCGTCGATCCTTCGCGCATTGTTGCCGGCCAGACACTCTTCATCCCCATCAAATAATCGCATGGCCGCAGCC
This sequence comes from Verrucomicrobiota bacterium, assembly GCA_028293545.1. Classification (GTDB taxonomy): domain Bacteria; phylum Verrucomicrobiota; class Verrucomicrobiia; order Opitutales; family Opitutaceae; genus Opi-474. The sequence goes on from JAQGOP010000018.1 coordinate 5,600, forward strand.
TCCAAATCACGCCTCGGCCGAGGACTCGGCGGCCTCATCGCCAGCGCCGCTCCCGCCGCTGCTCCCACCCCCAAAACCGAGGCAGCCCCGGTCGCCGTGGTCACAGTGACGTCGGCTCCCGGTTACCAGGAAATCGCCGTGCACCTCGTCGAGCCCAGCCCATACCAGGCGCGCCGGGAAATTCCCGCCGACCAGCTCAGCGAACTCGCCGAGAGCATTCGCTCGGAAGGCCTGCTCCAGCCGATCGTGGTGCGGAAGTCAGGCGACAAATTCCAGCTGATCGCCGGCGAGCGTCGCTGGCGCGCATTCCAACAGCTCAAGCTCAAGGCCATCCCGGCGCGCATCGTCGAGGCGAGCAACGCCTCATCCGCCGCGCTCGGTTTGATCGAGAACCTCCAGCGCGAGGGCCTGAACCCGATCGAAGAGGCACATGGCTACGCGAGCCTGATCCGCGACTTCGACCTTACCCAGGAATCCGCCGCCGATCGCGTCGGCAAGGCGCGGGCGACCGTCGCGAACACGCTTCGGCTGCTTTCGCTCGATGCCGAGATCCAGGGGTTTGTCGGAAAAGATCTGCTCAGCGTCGGGCATGCTAAAGTCCTGCTTGGCATCGGCGACACCGCGCACCGGGCCGTGCTCGCACGCCGGGTGATCGAGGAGGGGCTCAGCGTCCGCGCCACCGAGAAACTGGTCCAGGAACGCAAGGCGACGTCCGGCTCGACCAAGGCTTCCAAGGCCAAGGGCGTATCCGCGAAGGACGCCGAGGCCGTCGCCGGGATCGAAAAGAAACTGAGCTCCCACCTTGGGTCGCGCGTGGCGGTCCTGCACACGCCGAAAAAGGGTCGAATCGTCATCGAATACCATGGCAACGAGGATCTTCAGCGGTTGCTGGAGAAGCTGGGGATCGAAACCTGACCGCTCGCAACCTCCTGAACCCGGCATTGACAAGTTCCGCGCGCGGCTGATTTTCTGACCCTTTCACATGAGCATCCTCCTCTCCATCCTGACGGTGGTCTTGATCATCATCTCGGTTTTCCTCGTCCTCGTCGTTCTCGCCCAGAAGGCCAAGACCGATGGCGGCGTGGGCGCGGCCCTGGGTGGCGGCATGACGGAAGCGACCTTCGGCGCTGACACTGGCAACGTGTTGAGCAAGGCGACGATCAACGCCGCCGTCGCGTTCTTCATCCTCAGCTTCGTGCTCTATCTCGGCCACATTTACGTTCGCAAGCATGCCGCCGTTTCCACTGGCGATGCCCTTCCGACGATTGCCGCTCCCGCGAGCACGTCACCCGCGCCGACCGTGCCCGGCGCGCAGCCCGCCCCGGTTCCGCCCGCGAAGCCCTGAGCTCATGCTCGTTTTGCCGCACACGCCCGCCTTTATTCGGCGGGCGTTTTTTATTTCCATCTCGCTCGCGACGCTGATCGCGCAGGCCGGGCCGCCGCCGACCGCGACGCCGCCCCCGGCCAATTACCTCCAGTTCGGCCAGCCCGACCAGGAGGAGGGGCGAAAAGTCCTCGCGGCATTTCGACGGGCCGGAATTCCGGGGCAGTATTATCTCGAATTCGATATCCGGGTGATGCCTCGTCGCGGCGAGGAACGCGTGCTCGCCGGCAAGCTTTGGGGCAGTCGCAACGACGAGGGACCGATCAGCCGCGTCGCGGTCACCGCGGAGAAAGGCGAACGTCGCCTGCTGATTCAAAACGGTGAGGACGCCGCAGTCTGGAGCGTCGACCTTGGCGGCGCTTCGACGAACACGCGAATCGTCGATTCGTTTGAGCCGCTCGTGCCCGGGATCGAACTCACCGCCTTCGAACTCCAGATGCCGTATGTGTATTGGCCCGACGCAACCTTGGAACGGGTGAGCCGGGTCCGGAGCCGTCCCGCGCATGTCTTCTTCTTTCGCCCGCCAGCGGCCTGGGCGGCGCAGCATCCCGATATCCGGGGCGTGCGGGCGTATCTCGACACGCAGTTCAACGTACCGGTGCAAAGCGAAATAATCGGGCAGGACCAGCGGGTGTTGCGGACCTTGTCGCTGGTCGACCTGGCCAAGGTCGGTGACCAATACATCCCGAAGTCGATCGACCTCCGCAACGACCAGACGCGCGACAAGGTGCGTTTCCAAGTGACGGGCGCCGCGTTGAATTCGTCGTTCAAGGCGAACATTTTTGAACCGGGCCAACTCACTGAACCGGTGCCGGCACCGCCGCCAAAGCAGATCATGATCATCGGAGGGTGAGCTGGGCGACGCAGTCGCGCGCGGAGCGGGTTGTCGCCGATGCGCTGAGATGCTCCGACCGGGTTCAACCTCGAGCTGCCTCGCCCGACGCGCTGTTTATCTTCGCCGAGTCTTAGGCTCCGACGGATCGCTCAACGCGATGGGACCGACGCGGTCCAACTATTTCAGCACCAGCTCGGTCGTGGCGTCGAAGAGGTGCGCGGTGTCCATGCGCAAGGTGACCTTGACCTTCTGGTTCACTTCAAAGCGATCGGTGGGGCGCACGCGCGCGATGAAAGAGTGGGCGCCGCTGTCGAGGTACAGGTAGGTTTCCGAACCCATCGGCTCGGAAACTTCCACGGTGACATCGATCGTGTGCGCCGGATTCGGTGAGGTGAGCGTGAGGGAATCCTGGACGTCCTCCGGCCGGATGCCGAGGACCACGGGCTTGTCGACATGCCCCGCCGCCTTCGCCGCGAGGGCTTCGCCGAGTTGCACGGTGACCGGGGTGCCCTTGGTGTTGTCTTCGATGAAGGAAAGATGATTGCCGACGCGCCTGATCGAGCCCTTGAAGAAATTCATGGGCGGGCTGCCGATGAACCCGGCCACGTACATGTTTTCCGGGTGGTTGTAGAGCTCCAGCGGCGCAGCAACCTGCATGATATTGCCGTCCTTCATCACGCAGATGCGGTCGCCCATCGTCATGGCTTCGACCTGGTCGTGCGTGACGTAGATCATCGTGGCGCCGAGGCGCGCATGGAGCTTGGAAATTTCCGTGCGCGTGGAGACGCGCATTTTCGCGTCGAGATTGGAAAGCGGTTCGTCGAAGAGGAAAACCTTCGGCTTGCGGACGATGGCGCGGCCGACGGCGACGCGCTGGCGTTGTCCGCCGGAAAGGGCCTTGGGCTTGCGCTCGAGGTAGTCGGTCAGCCCCAGCATCGTGGCGGCTTCGCGCACGCGCGCATCGATTTCCGCCTTGGGAAATTTCCGCAGCTTCAGGCCGAACGCCATGTTGTCGTAGACCGACATATGCGGGTAGAGCGCGTAATTCTGGAAGACCATCGCGATGTCCCGGTCCTTCGGGAGCACGTTGTTGACGACCTTGCCGTCGATGGAAATGGCTCCGCCGGAAATTTCCTCGAGCCCCGCGATCATGCGCAGCGTGGTGGATTTCCCGCAGCCGGATGGGCCGACCAACACCATGAACTCCCTGTCCTCGACCGTCAGATTGATACTGTTTACCGCCCGGACCCCCGGGCCACTTTTCTCAGGATAAATTTTTACGAGGTCTTCGATAATGACTTTGGCCATGGGGTGGGGAAAAGTAGCTGACGCTGCGAAACTCGGGGAAAGCCGTAATGAGTCAATTTTTATGTCCGGCGATTTTTCATTGCTCCGCTGCAAACGCGCGCCCCTGATGTCGCTGCGCTGATCCACTGACATGGCCACTCGTTCCCCCAAGATTTCCGCGCCGTTAACGTTCGATCTCCCGCTCGGGTTGATCGAAAAAATCCAGGCGATCCGCAAAGGTCGGAACCTAAAGACCGCGAGCGACGTGGTGCGCCTGGCGATCGAACAATTCGATTTCGACGGCTGCGAGCCCGACCACGAACCGCATCAGCAAATTTCCGTGCGCATCGCCGCGCAGCAGCGCGCGACGTTGAAGCGATATTCGAAGACGAAGGATTCCAGCGTCGGCGAACTCGTGCGCCTCGCCCTCGAAAGCCTCCCCGTCAAGCCACCGCGCGCCCGCCGTTAGTTTGGCGCCCAAGGCGAGGCGCTTCGTTGCCTTCCGGGAAACTTTTTTTTGATCGGAAACGGACGCGTATGAACGCGAAATTTAGGACGATCACATTCGTGTCCATTCACGCGTGAGCCAGCGTTTGGAGCGGGCGGGCCGCCGGCGCGATGTGCCGAGCAATCCGCAATGCACGATCCGCAACTCCACCGTGGGGCTTGCTTTTCATTGCGGCGTTTCTTTTTAGTGAAGGCTCATGAGCTCCGCTCCGCTTCCACTTTCCACCTGGGCCAGGAACATATCGCCGTCGCCGACGCTCGCCGTCGATGCGAAGGCCAAGGCACTCCAAGCCGCAGGCGAGGACGTCTGCAGCTTTGCCGCCGGCGAACCTGACTTCGATACGCCGGAGCATATCAAGGAGGCGTGCATCGCCGCGCTGAAGAGCGGGAAGACCAAATACGCGCCGACCCCCGGGATTGAACCGCTGCGCCAGGCCGTCGCCGAACGCTATGTCGCCGAATACGGACTCAAAGCCGCCGCGGCCCAGGTCATCGTTTCCCCCGGCGGAAAATTCAATTGTTACCTCGGCATCCTTGCCACGTGTTCGCCCGGCGACGAAGTCATTATCCCGGCTCCGTTCTGGGTCAGTTATCCCGAAATGGTAAAGCTCGCCGGGGCCACGCCGAAGTTCGTGCTCTGCGACGACCGCACGGGTTTCAAACTGACGCCCGCCCAGCTTGCCGCGGCGATCACCCCGAAGACGAAACTGCTCGTGTTGAATTCGCCCTCGAACCCGACCGGCGCCGTCTACACGCGCGAGGAACTCGCGGCCCTCGTCGACGTCGCGGTGAAACACAATCTCTACCTCCTCTCCGACGAGATGTATGAGCACCTGATTTACGACGGGGCGAAGCCGACGTGTGTCGCGACGCTCTCGCCCGAAGCGGAAGCGCGCACGATCACGGTCGCGGGTTTTTCCAAGACGTACGCGATGACGGGCTGGCGCATCGGGACCACGCTGGCGCCGCTGCCCATCGCCAAGGCGATCTCGGAATTGCAGAGCCAGATGTCGTCGAACGTCACGACCTTCGCCCAATACGGCGCACTCGCGGCGCTCAAGGAAAAGGAAAAGACCAAGGCGTCGCTCGCGACGATGATGACCGCGTTCGACCGTCGCCGGAAAAACCTGCATGCGGAATTGAACCGGATTCCCGGCGTGAACTGCCTGCTGGCGCAGGGCGCGTTCTATCTCTTTCCAAACATCTCGAGCTTCGGCCTGAAGGACACCGAGTTCTGCAGCCGTTTGCTCGAAACCGAGAAGGTCGCCGCCGTGCCCGGCAGCGCGTTCGGCGCGGAGGGCTACCTGCGGCTGAGCTATGCCACCAGCGACGAGATCATCGCCAAGGGCGTGAGCCGCATGGCGAAATTTTGCGCGTCGCTGCGAAAGTAACCGCGCGGGCAGAAGGGCAGGGACCACGCGTTCCACCCGCGCTCGCGATCGAAAATTAACGGTTAACTTCCGCGTCATTCGCGACTCATGCTGGGCTTATGCTGATCAGCACCGCAGAGCTTCGCGCTCATCTCAATGATCCGACCTGGATCGTGTTCGATTGCCGCCATGATTTGATGACTCCCGCGCGCGGAGCTGCTCTCTACCGTGAGAATCATATTCCCGGGGCCTGCTTTGCCCCGGTCGACACGGCGCTCTCCGGAACGAAAAACGGGCGGAATGGCCGGCATCCGCTTCCGTTGCCGGAAGCATTTGCCGCTTTCCTGGGGCAGCAAGGAGTGACGGCGGCGACACAGCTGGTCGCCTACGACGACGCCGGCGGCCAATACTCCGCGCGCTTCTGGTGGATGGCGCGGTGGATCGGCTTGGAACGCGTGGCGGTGCTCGATGGTGGATTGGCCAAGTGGCTGGCCGATGGTTTCCCCGTGACCACGGAAGTCCCGCAATCGCGGGCGGGCGGTGGATTCACCGTGAAACTAAATGCTGGCCAGTTGGCGAACGTTGACGAGGTCGCGACGAGATCAAAATCCGGCTCCGGGCTCGTGATCGATGCGCGCACGCCGGAACGATTTCGCGGCGAGGTTGAACCGGTCGACCCGGTGGCGGGCCGGATTCCCGGCGCCAAAAACCGTCCATTCAAAACGAACCTGAACGCTAATTTGACGATGCGGCCGGCCGCCGAATTGAGATTGGAATTCGAATCATTGATCGACGGCCGGGAGCCATCGGAAGTGATTCACCAATGCGGTTCCGGGATCACGGCGTGCGCCAACTTGCTGGCGATGGAACACGCGGGGTTGAAAGGCTCGAAACTCTACGCCGGTTCGTGGAGCGAATGGATCGCCGACCCATCGCGCGCCATTGCCCGCGGCTGATACTCGCTTCGATCTCCGCCCGACCAGGTGATTCATATTTCCTGCCGCTTGAAATCCAATCGCATAGAGTAATTAATGCATAAAATAATATCGTATAAACTGATTTAGTGGTTTCTATCGATATTATGTTATCTCTTAAAAGTGCACCTGAAGTCGCGCTCGAGCTCGCTGCCCGCGTTCGCGGGCGGCGGTTGCAGCGTGGTTGGACTCAGGCCGAGATCTCGCGACGTGCGGGGATCAGGGAGCCGACGTATGTGGTATTCGAGCGGACGGGAAAGATCTCGTTGATTCGGCTGCTGAAGATTTTCGACCTTCTCGGGTTGATGGAGTCGTTCGACCAAATCGCGCGTGAGCCCGATCTCGCCGGCATGACTCTCGAGCAAGTGACCAAGCCGACGCGCCAGCGTGGGAGCAGCCCGCGATCATGAGCACGCTGGCCGTGAAGTACGCGGGAGAAAAAGTGGGGACGCTCGCCGAGGCGCCGAGCGGGATCGTCTTCGAATACGATCGCGCGTTTCTCACCAACGGTCTCGAGCTTTCGCCGATAAATCTGCCGCTGCGCGCAGGATTGAAGGCACGTGCCGGAGGGCGGCTTCCGGGACTCTTTGATGATTCGCTGCCCGACGCCTGGGGGCGACGCGTCATGCTGGAATGGTTCCGCCAGCAAGGGACGCCCGAGCACGCCGTGACGCCTCTCCTGATGCTCGCTTACGTCGGGTCGCGCGGAATGGGTGCGCTCACGTACGAGCCGGCCCGCGAAATTGGTGAAGCCCCCGCCCAGGTCGTTTCGCTCGCTACGCTGCAGGATGCGGCGATGCGCGCCGAAGGCACCGGTGCCATCGATCTCGACGCTTTCGCCGCCGTGGGTTCGTCGGCAGGCGGCGCGCGCCCGAAGGCTCTGCTGGCACTGCCGAAATTGCCGGGAGGCAAAATTTTCAACGGTGTCGAAAATTTTCCCGGGACCCACGATGCCTGGATGGTGAAATTCGACACCAGCGTCGACGGCACGCATGGCGCGATGGAGGAGGCCTTCGCGCAGATGGCGCGGGCCGCGGGAGTCGACGTTCCGCCCACGCGCCTGCTCTCGACGGGGTCGGGCGTGAAAGCCCGCCGTCATTTCGCCGTCCAGCGTTTCGATCGCAGCGGAAATGCGCGCATTCACCACCACACGCTCGCGGCGTTGCTTGAGCTCGGCGCGGCCGACATGGGTTATGAAACGTTCCTGCGCGCAACACGGCGCGTGACGGAGGACGAAGGGGAAGTGTGGAAGGCCTATCGTCGCGCGGTGTTCAACGTGCTGGCCAGCAATCGCGACGATCACGGGAAGAACCATGGTTTTGTCTACCAATGGGGCGCCTGGAAACTCGGGCCGGCTTACGATTTGAATTTCACCAGTCCCGAGCAGCAGCGCGAACGCGGGATGTCCGTTTCCGGCGAACGGCGCGTGGTGACGCGGGATCATCTCGCGAAACTCGCAGCTTCGGAAGCGCTCGATCGTCGGGCCGCGGCGGAAATTTTCGAGGAAGTGCGCGCGGCGGTGGTGCGCTGGCGGGAATTTGCCGCCGCGGCCAAAGTGCCGGAGATCAAGGCGGCGGAGGTCGAGCATTCGCTCCGCCGCGGGAACGCTTAACTGCGGAAAGGGATCAGCGCGCGCAGGCGCGGATCGCGCAGGTAAACTCCGCCCCAGAGCACGACGCCCAGGAGACCCTGCACGAAATAGGGATCGCCGACCCGGAGGTGCGTGAGGATCGCACCGCCAAGGTAGCCGGTAAGCAGGATCGCGCCCAAGACTGCGGTCCGCGGGATCAGGTAAATAACGGTGCAGGCCAGCTCGAGCACGCCCAGGCCGCCCGCCATCGAGAGCGGGATTTGGAGGTGGGCAAAGCCTTCAGCCATGCCGGCCGGTTTCGCGAATTTCATGACGGCACTGAACACCAGCAGCAGGGACGGGAGAATACTGAGGATCCATCCGATGATCGTGGCCTTTTTGGAGACGGGGGGAGTTTGGGGTGTGGACATAAATTGTGTACGGCGGCCGTTGAGTCATCCAGGCAGCGCCGTGGCGGTTTCCGAGCCGGGATCGTCGGCCGCGCGCTCCAACATGCGGGTGAGGTAGAGTTGCTCGGGTCCAACTTGGGCGAGACCCAGCGCGCGGCGATAACTCCATGCGGCCGCCTGGTGGTTTTTCAGCCGCCAGTGCAACTCCCCGAGGACGGCATGAAGCAGGTAGTGGCCATCGAGCCGCTCGCGTTGCGGGATTTCCGCAATGGCGTCCAGGCCGGCCTGCGGTCCATGCAGATGGGCGACGGCGACGGCGCGATTCAATGCGACGATGGGCGAGGGCTTGATCCGGTTGAGCTCATCGTAGTGCAGAAGGATTCGCTCCCAATCCGTCGAAGCATAATCCGGCGCGGTGCAATGGATCGCAGCGATGCCCGCCTGAAGGTGATACTCGCTGAGTTCCGAGCCCTGCGCCGCCTCGGCCAGGTGCATCAGCCCACGTTCGATAAGCCCTTGGTCCCACTTCGAACGGTCCTGGTCGTTGAGCCGCAGCAGCGCGCCGTGCTCGTCGAGGCGCGAAGGAAACCGCGCGGTGCTCAGCAGCATCAGCGCGAGCAGCGCCTGGCTGCGCGGCGTGCGTCCCGCGGGATGCGTCACGAGCACCGACGCGAGGCGAATGGCCTCAGCGCAAAGATCTTCGCGCAACAGCCGGTCCCCGGCGGACGCCTTGTAGCCTTCATTGAAGAGCAAATAGAGTGCCGCGAGCACGCCATCGAGCCGTGCGCCAAGGTCGCTGCCTTCAGGAAGGACGAAGCCAATCCCGGACTCCGCGATGCGCTGTTTCGTGCGCGTGAGCTGTTTCTCAATCGCGGACTCGCTGCTCAGGAACGCGCGGGCGATTTCGCCGGTGCTGAACCCGCACAGCACCTTCAGCGCGAGGACGACTTGGGCGTCGGGCGCAATCGAGGGATGGCAGCAGACAAACATCAAGCGCAGCGCGTCGTCGCGAATTTCATGCGACGCTTCCCACGCGACCGCCGGGGTGGAGCGCACCTGGTCGAAATGCGTGATCAACGCGGTTTCCTTCCCGGTCGACATCCGCTGGTGGCGCAACGCGTCGCGCGCGAGATTCATCGCGACCTGCGTGATCCAGGCGGAGGGATTGGGCGGGACTCCGCCCATCGACCACGTGCGCAGCGCGCGCAGCATGGCTTCCTGCGCGACGTCCTCGGCGAGGGCGAGATTGTGCACACCGACCAGGCGAAGCAGCGCGCCGTGCAGGCGACCGGTCTCGTGGCGGAAAAAATTCTCCACCAACTGCGCGGGCTGCGCCAGGCCCGTCGGAACTGCTTGCCCGGATGACATCGTCACCCCGCGATGGAAACTCGTGCGACCGAGCTTGCGTCGGTGTTTACCCCGAGGTGGCAGTGCGGCGTCATCTGCCGGATTTCAACAATGAGCCCGTAAGCCAGGCCGGGGTGGCGGCGCGCGATCGCGGTCGCTTCCTCCATGTCCTGCACGAGCAGTTTCACGTAACCGCCGATGGCTTCCTTCGCTTCCGGGAAGGGACCGTCGACCACGCGAGCGGCAGTGCCGCTGACGATGCGCGTCTCGACCTCGAGTGGCTGGCCCTCGACCGCCTTGCCCTGCGCCACCAAGCCCTCGAACCACGCATTCCAATTGGTGACGAGCTGCTGGCGCTGGTCAGGCGAAAGATGCTGGTGATTTTCCGCGCCGGTATTCCGGAACAGCAGCATGAAGGGAGTGAGCGAGGGGGAGGGGATGGAGTTCATGTTTCGGGAACTGTTTTCGGCGTTCAAAGGGACAACGATTGGGCCGGGCGCGGGCGGACAGTCTTTTTGGAATAATTTTCGAAGATGTCCAAAATCGGCGTCCCGGATCGTCGTATTGATGAAGCAGCCTATGATCAGTCGAAATAACAAAATCAACGTCGTCCAGGACGCGGCGACGCCGCAGCCGCTGGCGGCCGGCGACCAGGGAAAGATCGCGCGCCAGCTGGATGCCCTGCGGGCCGAACTCGTCGAACTGGCCTTTGCCCTCGATCGGCGCGGCAGCGCGGAAGCCGCCGACGTTGCGATCACCACCTCGGCGAAGGTCGAGGAACTCCGCGCCGAGCTTTGCTGCGAACCGAGCCCTTAAAATCCCCGCCCGTTCGTTGGAAGAATGAACCTGCCCACCATGCTCACCCCCGTTTTGATCCTCATCCTGCTCGTTGTGCTCGTCGCCACGGACGAGGTGGGCGCCGGGGAGAACAAGTGACCTCGGCGAAAATCCTCCTCAACCCAACCACCGCAACCAGCCATGACCGCCGAAACTCCTCCCAGCTCAGCGTCTGACCGCGAGCTCGTGCTCACGCGCATGATCCACGCTCCCCGCGAACGAATTTTCGATGCCTGGACCAAGCGCCTGCCGGAGTGGTGGGGACCGCATGGCATGACCACGCCGGTCTGCGAAATGGACCTTCGCCCGGGCGGTCTTTTTCGCACGGTGATGCGGACGCCCGACGGCACCGAATATCCGACTCGCGGGGTATTCCTCGAGGTGGTTGAGCCGGAGCGCATCGTGTTCACGGACGCGTTCGACGTGAGCTGGCAGCCTAATCCGGACATTTTTTTCACGGCCATCACGACGTTTGACGATGTCGGGGGCAAAACCCGGTACACCGCCCGTGCGTTGCACTGGACGGTTGAGAACCGCGAAAAACACGAAAAGATGGGCTTCCACCAAGGTTGGGGCGAAAGCCTCGACCGCCTCGTTTTGCTTGTCATGAAAGGTTGATCCGTCGAACCCAAAATCCAGAACCCATGCTTAAAAAAATCCTGCTCATCATCGCGGCCGCGCTCGTGATATTCCTCGTCGTCGTCGCATTGCAGCCCTCCGACTTCAAGGTCACGCGGTCGATCGCCATCGCCGCCCCGGCCCCGACCATCTTCAGCCGCGTGAATGATTTCCACCAATGGTCTGCATGGTCGCCGTGGGAGAAAATGGATCCCGCGATGAAGCGCACCTTTGAAGGCCCTCCGTCGGGCGTCGGCACGATGTATGGCTGGGAGGGAAACAATGAAGTCGGCTCGGGCAAGATGACGATCACGGAGAGCCGGCCGTCGGATTTGATCCGGATCCAGCTCGATTTTCTCAAGCCCATGCCGAGCACCTGCGTGTCAGAATTCTCCTTCCAACCTTCGGGCGGCCAGACGCTCGTGACGTGGACAATGTCGGGGAAGAAGAACTACGTCTCCAAGGCCTTCTGCATGTTCATGAACATGGACAAGATGGTCGGTGGTGAATTCGAGAAGGGCTTGGCCGACCTGAAACGCGTCTCGGAAACGCCGGCAAAATAGCCGCGCGAGAGGGTGGAACGCTTCTCCGACAGCGCCTTGGGAGAAGTAGCTTCATCCGATGCGCGGAAACCCGAACGGGAACGAGCGACACCACGACGGGTCTAGACCAGGTAATCGTTACAACCCAACCCGAAAGAAAATCATCCCATGGCTAAACGAACCAGAGGCGGTCGAATGACCGCGGCAAAGAAACGCGCGGCCAAAACGACCGGCGGCAAAGGCCTCGTCAAAAATCGCCCGGCCGGTAAGCGCATCATGAAGACCTGATGGCCCTAACCGTCCGTCCCTGATCCCCGAAGGCCGTCGCACGACGGCCTTTTTTTTTCGTGCCGGCCTCTGATCGCACCCCGCTTCTTCCCCAGCTGCGGCAACGCCCTCAAACCGTCGCGAGAATACCGTTCAGCGTCTGGCTCGGGCGCAGCGCGGCGGAGACCTTCGCGGGGTCGGGTTGGTAATAACCTCCCACGTCGACCGGCTTGCCCTGCACCGCGACCAATTCCGCCACGATTTGTTTTTCACTCGCGGCGAGTTTTTCCGCGACGGGCTTGAACACCCGTTGGAGGTCGGCGTCGTTGGCCTGCGCTGCGAGCGCCTGGGCCCAGTAAAGCGCGAGGTAGAAATGGCTCCCGCGGTTGTCGATGCCACCCACCTTGCGCGAGGGCGACTTGTCGTTTTCGAGAAATTTCCCCGTCGCGGTGTCGAGCGTGTCGGCCAGGACCTTCGCTTTGGCGTGCTTGAAAATAATGCTGAGGTGCTCGAACGACGCCGCCAGCGCGAAGAACTCCCCGAGCGAATCCCATCGCAGGTAATTTTCCGCGAGAAACTGCTCAACATGCTTCGGCGCGGAACCACCCGCGCCGGTTTCGAACAAGCCGCCGCCGTTCATCAGCGGGACGACCGAGAGCATCTTTGCGCTCGTGCCCACTTCGAGGATCGGGAACAGGTCGGTGAGGTAATCGCGCAGCACGTTTCCCGTCACCGAGATCGTGTCTTGCCCAGCCTTGAGTCGCTCCAACGTGAACCGGCAGGCGTCGGCCGGTGGGAGAATCCGGAGGTCGAGGCCCTTGGTGTCGTGCCCACCGAGGTATTTCTGGACCTTCGCAATGATCTGCGCGTCGTGGGCACGGTGCGCGTCGAGCCAGAAGACGGCCGGCGTTCCGCTCAGGCGCGCGCGATTGACCGCGAGCTTAACCCAGTCCTGCACCGGCGCGTCTTTGGTCTGGCAGGCGCGCCACACATCGCCCTCTTCGACCGCATGCTCGAGCAGCACCTTGCCGGAGTCGTCGACGATGCGGACCTTGCCCTGGCCGGAAATTTGGAAGGTCTTGTTGTGCGAGCCATATTCCTCCGCGGCCTGCGCCATCAAACCGACGTTCGGGACTGAACCCATCGTCCGGGGGTCGAACGCCCCGTTCTTCCGGCAGAAATCGACGGTCACCTGGTAAATACCGGCGTAGCAGCTGTCCGGGATCAGCGCCAACGTGTCCTGCAGCTTGCCCTTCGTGTCGTACATTTTCCCGCCGACGCGGATCATCGCAGGCATCGAGGCATCGACGATCACGTCGCTCGGGACGTGGAGATTGGTGATGCCATTCTCGGAATTGACCATCGCGATGGTCGCGCCACTGGCGTAGGCAGCCTGGATGTCGGCCTCGATGGCGGCCTTCCGATCGGCGGGCAGCTTCTGCAGTTTTTCGACGAGGTCGCCGAAGCCGTTGTTAAAATCCACGCCGAGTTCGGCGAAGGTCGACGCGTATTTGGAAACGAGGTCCTTGAAATAAACGCGCACCGCATGCCCGAAGAGGATGGGGTCCGACACCTTCATCATCGTCGCTTTCAGGTGCAGCGAGAACAGCACGCCATCGGCCTTCGCCTTCGCGATCTGCTGTTCATAAAACGACACCAGGGCCCGCCTGCTCATGAACGTCGCGTCGATGATTTCGTCCGCCTTCAAAGTGGTCTTGTCCTTCAGCACCTTGGTGGTGCCATCGGTGGCGATGAATTCGATCTTCACGGTCGTCGGAGCCGCGACGGTCAGTGACTTCTCGTTCGAGAAGAAATCATCCTTGCCCATCGTAACGACGGTGGTCTTCGACTCCGGCGACCATGCGCCCATCGAGTGGGGGTGTTTCTTCGCGTAATCCTTGACGGCCTTGGGCGCGCGACGGTCCGAGTTACCTTCGCGGAGTACGGGATTCACGGCGCTGCCCTTCACCTTGTCGTATCGCGCCTTGGCGTCCTTTTCGGCGTCGTTCTTCGGGACCTCGGGATAATCGGGAAGTTTGTAACCCTTCGCCTGGAGCTCGGTGATCACTTCCTTCAGCTGCGGAATCGAGGCGCTGATGTTCGGCAGCTTGATGATGTTGGCTTCGGGCTTGAGGGTCAGCGCGCCGAGTTCAGCGAGATCGTCGGGAATGCGCTGCGCTTCCGGGAGCAGATCGGCGAAACCCGAGATGATCCGTCCCGCCAGGGAAATGTCCCGCGTCTCCACATTGATGCCCGAGTGCTTCGTGAAAGCCTGGATGATCGGGAGAAACGAATAGGTGGCGAGGGCCGGGGCCTCGTCAGTCTTGGTGTAGATGATGGTGGGATGGGCGGACATGATGATAAAGTGAGTGTGGCGGGGTTGAACGTGCCAGAAAAGACAGCGTGCGGGCACGGTCAAAGGCAATCCTCCAGAGTAGGGCGCGGTCTCGGACCCGCCTCGGAAACGTCGCAAACGTCTCGGGTCCCGCAGCAACGACACGCAACGCCGCCCCACCGCAATCGTTCAACCGGGCAGTTGATTCACAGTCGGACCCAAATGAGCCGGTCGGAGACACGGCGCTACCTCGTCGAAACGCATTCAGATTTCGTCGCCTATTCGATCTTCACGATTTCGAGCTCGGTCGCACCGGTGGGAAATTTGAACGGGACGCGCTGGCCGACGGTGGCATTCATCAGCGCCCGCGCGATCGGAGCGAGCCAGCTGACTTCGTTACGGGCGAAATCCGCTTCGTCGACGCCGACGATCCGATAACTGGATTCGACGCCTTTTCGATCCTTCACCGTCACGGTCGATCCGAATTGGACTTTGCCCGTCGCCGCCGACGGTCCGACGATTTCCGCCGAGGCCAGGCTTTGCTGGAGATAACGAATCCGCTGATCGAGCTGAGCGAGCTCGCGTTTCCCTTCCGCGTCTTTCGCGGCGGCCGTGACCAAAGCAGGGCGGTCCCCGTCGAGCAGACCCGCAAGTTGGGCCCGCAGGCGTTCCGCTCCGTCGGCGGTAAGATAATTCGTCGCACCGGGCGGAAGCGGCGAAATCAACGGCGGCAGGACCGGCAGGTCCGAAACGTCGTCTTCGCGGGTGAAGGCCTTGCTCATGGAAATAGCGTGATCGCATTTCAGGGATTAACAACCCGTAGCGCCGGGTCTCCGACCGGGTCGTCAAGGCCTGGCTGGGAACGAAGGGCTTGCGCCGCGTGGGCGTTTTTGCGGCCATGCGGACTTCATTCGCATACCCTATGGCCCTTTTCATCGGCATCGATTCCGGAACCCAGAGCGTCAAGGCCGTCGTCCTCGACCTTGCGACGCGCCAGGTCGTCGCCGAGGCGCGCGCCCCGCATACCATGATCGCCGGCCTGCCGGTGGGTCACATGGAACAGCATCCGGCAGAGTGGGCCACGGCGCTCGATGCCGTGCTCCGCGAGGTGGCGGGGAAAATTGACGGCCGCCAGGTGCGCGGCATCGGGGTTTCCGGGCAGCAGCACGGGTTCGTGCCGCTCGACGAAAACGGCGAAGTGATCCGCCCGGCCAAGCTCTGGTGCGACACCAGCACCACAGCCGAGTGCGCGATCATCACGAAGAAACTGGGCGGTCCCAAGGCCGCGATCCGGGAAACGGGCAACCTGATCCTGCCGGGATTCACCGCCCCGAAAATCCTGTGGCTGAAACGACACGAGCCCAAAAACTACCGGCGCCTGCGCCACGTGCTTCTCCCGCACGATTACCTCAATTTTTGGCTGACCGGGAATTACTTCATGGAATTCGGCGACGCGTCCGGCACCGCGCTGCTCGATGTCCGGAAACGCTCCTGGTCGAGGAAGGCCATCCACGCGATCGACGGAAAACTCCTGCAGTGGCTGCCTCCGCTTTCGGCCTCGCACGAATCCCCGGGCGCCTTGAAACCCGATCTCGCGCTGCGCTACGGGTTCACTGGCGAAGTCACGGTCAGCGCGGGCGGCGGTGACAACATGATGGGCGCGATCGGGACCGGGAACGTCACCCCCGGCGTGGTGACGGCGAGCTTCGGCACGAGCGGGACGATCTACGCGTACTCGGCCAAGCCCGTGATCGATCCCATCGGCGAGATCGCGGCGTTTTGCTCGTCGACCGGTGGCTGGCTCCCGCTGCTCTGCACGATGAACGTCACCACCGTGACCGAACAGGTGCGAACGCTCTTTGGTCACGACTACGCCGCGTTGGAAGCATCCGTGGCGTCGACGCCGGCCGGCTCCGCGGGACTCTTGTTGCTCCCATATTTTTCCGGCGAGCGGACGCCAAATGTTTCGGACGGCACCGGGGTTTTGCTCGGGCTTAACCAGCAGTCGTTCCAGCCGGCCCACCTCGCGCGCGCCGCGATGGAAGGCGTGACCATGGGCATGAACTATGGCCTTCGCCGCCTGGCCGAACTCGGGATCAAGGCGAAGGAAATCCGCGTGACGGGCGGCGGCGCCAAGTCGGCGGTTTGGCGCCAAGTGATGGCTGACATTTTCGGCGTGCCGGTCGTCGCAATGGTGGAAGACGAAGGCGCGGCATTGGGCGGCGCCCTGCAAGCCGCCTGGTGCGTCGCGATTCGCGGGGGCAACACGAAGGCGAAGCTCGAGGATTTCACCAGGGGCACGGTGGCGCTCGATGAATCGACCCGCTGCAAACCCAACCGGGCAAACGTCGCGCGCTACGCGAAACTGCAGTCCGTGCAGGACCAGCTGAGCCTGGCGTTGCGTGAGGTGTTCCGGGCGCATCGCGAACTGGCGGGGTAGGGCGAGGTTGGGACGGTTTCCAATATCTGCTCATGCCGAGCCCCTGAGCAGGCGGGCCGCCTGCGCTACTTCACCGGCGCGGCCGCGCCGAGCCGGGGCTTTTGCCGAAGCGCAACCGGTACGCGCGGCAGAAGGTGTTGCTGCTGGTGAAACCGCTCGCCAGCGCGATCTCCTCCACGCTGAGCGCTGTGGCCGTGAGCATGGCCTTCGCGTGCTCAAGGCGCAGCCGCCGCAACAACAGTCCGGGCGATTCCCGGTAACGCGCGCTGAACTCACGGATGAAATGCTCCCGACTCACGCCGCATTTCTGGGCCACGCCTTTCAGGTTCACCGGCGAGCGGAAATGATTTCGCACGTAATGATGGCCAAACTCGATCGGGTCGCTCGTGCGCGTGCCTTGGACCTGCTCGCGGTACAACGCGATGAGGAGCCGATAGACGAGTTCGGACTCCTGGAGCCGGTCGCGAAATTGCCGTTTCCGATAGCGCTCGATCGCCTCGTCGAACAACGAGGTCGCCTCCGATTCGTCGGGCATGCGCACGACCGACCCGAAGTCCTGGCGCAGCCGGTCGAATAATTCCGCCACGCCGGTCGCCGAGAAGGCGAGAAACCTCAGGCGGTAGGGCTCCGATGCCTCCACCGGATAACCATAACCGGTCGCTTCCCGGTGGCTGAAGAGCATCGCGTGGCCCGCGGGGACCGGCTGGGTCGAGCGCTCATCGCGAAACCAGGCCGAGCCGCTGACCGTCCGCTGGATCACCAGCGCGAATTCACCTTCGCGGCGGGAGTTGTCGAAGCGGTAGGCGGGACTCGTCTGGACCTCCTCGGCCCCGACGTGGACCACGCTGAACGGATCGGGTGCAGGCATGGCTCCATATCACATTATGCACATCGCGAATCAATCTTTTGCTATCTACCTGCTGCCCCCATTGGAGGTTTGGCTGGTGTTTTCCCCTGCGCCTTTAACCCCATCACATTATTCCCATGAGCGAAAAGAAAGCCAAACAGATCGGCCACGCCGACCACACCAAGGATGCCGCCGCCCGCGGTCTGCAGGGACAGATCCTGCGCCCGATCAAGATCACGATGCTGGGCGCCGGCAGCGCCTTCACCCCGCGCCTGATGAACGACATCCTGCGCATCCCCGGTGACAAGGGAGGCACGATCGCGCTCGTCGACATCGACCGCGAGCGTCTCGACACGATGGTGAAGCTCATCACGCGCCTGGCGCAGCAGATCGGGAAACCCAACTGGCAGGTAGTCGGCTCCGTCGATCGCCGGAAGGTCATGGCGGATTCCGACTACATCGTGAACTGTATCGAAGTGAGCGGCACGGCGTGCGTGCGTTTCGACAACGATATCCCGGCGACGTACGGCATCGACCAGTGCATTGGCGACACCATTGGTCCGGGCGGCTTGTTCAAGTCGATGCGCACCATCCCGGTTTTCCTGCAGGTTTTGAAGGACGCCGAGGAATTGTGCCCGAAGGCAATCGTCCTCAACTACACGAATCCGATGGCGATGATGTGCCTCGCGGCCGGGCGCTCGTCCTCGATGCAGATCGTCGGGTTGTGCCACTCCGTGCAGGGCACAAGTCACCTTCTCGCCGAGCGCGCCGGAGTGCCGGTGCACGAAATGGAATGGGAGTGCGCGGGCATCAACCACATGGCGTGGTTCACGAAGCTCGAACACAACGGCCGTGACCTTTATCCGATCCTGAAGCGGAAGGCTGCGAACGAAGTCACCCGCGCCCTCAAGGAGGGCCGCGCCAAGGATCCGAAGCGCCTCAACCACTGGCAGTGGGAAGCACCGGCCTGGCACCGGGACATCGTGCGGAAAGACATGATGCTCCATTTCGGCGCCTTCATCACGGAGTCGAGTGGGCACCTCTCGGAATATCTGCCCTATTACCGGAAGCGGAAAGACCTCATCCAGCGCTACAGCCGTGAAGGCTACGACGGCGGGACGAGCTTCTACGCCGACAACTGGCCGACGTGGCGCAAGGACGCGGACAAGCAGCGCGGGCGCATGCTCGCGGGCAAGGAGCCGATGGAGTGGGCGCGCAGCTGGGAGTACGCGAGCTGGATCATCGAAGCCCGCGAAAAGGACGCGCCGTTCCGGATCCATGGGAACGTGATGAACAACATCGCGGGCGCCGGGCAGCTGATCACGAATCTTCCCGCCGATGGCTGTGTCGAAGTCGCCTGCATGGTCGATCGCAACGGCATCAACCCGACGCGCTACGGCGCACTGCCCCGACAGATGGCCGCGCTCTGCGATTCGAACATGCGGATGTTCGACCTCGGCGCGCAGGCGTGCATCGAGCGCAGCAAGGAACTCGCCATCTACGCGCTGATGCTCGATCCGCTGACCTCCGCCGTGTGCAGTCCGGAGGAAATCAAGAAGATGACCCTCGAGATGTTCGCGGCCGAGAAGGCATATCTTCCCGGCTATCGTTAAGCCGCGGCTGGGCGACGAAGTCGCAAGGTGGAGCGACTTCTCCGCAAGGCGCTGTTCGGCTCCGTCCACGTTCAAAGGCGGACGGAGCCGCTTCCATTCGACAGACTCAGGGTCTACGACAACGCGTTAGGGACAACGCGTTCCGTCCCGGAAGATTTGGCCGCAAAGAAGCGCAAATTTTTCGAAGGCTCCGGAGGGAAACTTCCGCGCGCTTATAAGCGCTCTCAAATCCTCAGCAGCCTTGTTCAATCAAGCGACGAAGTCGCAAGGTGGAGCGACTTCTCCGCAAGGCGCTGTTCGGCTCCGTCTGAGTTCAAAGGCGGACGGAGCCGCTCCCATTCGACCGGCTCTGGGTCTACGACAACGCGTTAGGGACAACGCATTCCACCCCGGAAGATTTGGCCGCAAAGAAGCACAAATTTTTCGAGGGCTCCGGAGGGAAACTTCCGCGCGCTTATAAGCGCTCCCAAATCTCCTCAGCAGCCTTGTTCAATCAAGCGACGAAGTCGCAAGGTGGAGCGACTTCTCCGCAAGGCGCTGTTTGGCTCCGTCCACGTTCAAATGCGGACGGAGCCGCTCCCGTTCGACAAGCTCAGGGTCTACGACAACGCGTTAGGGACAACGCGTTCCACCACGTAGAGATCACGGCGCCACGCGGAGGCCGAGGACGATGAGGTCGCGATCGATCCCATCGAGGCGGGCCACGCGCGGCAGATGCGCCCACTCGCTAAAACCTGCCGAGCGAAACAAGCGCAGGCTCGGTTCGTTGTGGCCGAAAATATAACCGGTCAACGAGTGAATTCCCATGGCCGGCGCGCGCTCGATCATCCGGCCCAGGAGCCAGCGGCCCAGCCCGCGACCGCGGACATTCTCCGCGAGGTAGAGTGCGATCATCACGGTGCCATCGTAGGCGGCGCGCGGATAAAACGTATCGAACGACGCCCAACCACAGATCTGCCCGGGAGCAGTCGCCTCCGTGACGACCCAAAGCGGGCGAGCCGGATTCTGGTGCGAGGCGAACCAGGCGCGGCGGCTTTCCACCGTCACGGGCTCGAGGTCGGCGGTCACCATGCGCCCCGGGACGATGCTGTTATAAATGGCGACGATGGCCGGAAGATCCGCCTCGATCGCCGGCCGGAGCTGCACGTCAGGAGCGCTCACTTCTTGATGAAACGGAGGAGCCAGAGAAAGAGCAGGGCACCCAACACCGCGAAGATCAGCTGGCCGAGGAAGTTGTGCGCCGAAATACCGAGCAGGCCGAAAACGAAGCCGCCGAGGAACGCGCCCACGATGCCGACGATCATGTTGCCCACGAGCCCGAAGCCCTTGCCTTTGCAGATCAGCCCGCTGATCCAGCCCGCGAGCGCACCCAGCACGAGGAAAGTCAGGAAACTCTGCAGCGACATGGCCGGCAGCATGCTTCGCACCTTCGAGGGCGCGAGCGAAAATCAGGACGCAGGCGCTGCTCCCGCCGTCACGGTTTCGCCGCGGCGGCCGCCCGCGGGAATTCCATCTTCTGCAGGATCTCCAGCAGGCGATCGCGCAGGATCACGTTCTCCTCCTGCGTGGTCTTTTTATACGTGCTCCGCTCGGTCACGCGCTCGGCGAGCTCGGTGCTGATCACATAAATCACGTTGTTGCGCACGAAAATGAGATTGCCGCGCTTCGCCACGATCGGGTTGTCGTCCGTGACCAGCGCGCGCTTCGCCCCGAACATCGAGCCGCCGGGCAACAGCGTGTAGGCGATGAACACGCCGTCCAAGATCTTCGGGAGAAACCCCGCGCTTTCCACGCCCCCGCCCGGGAACGCGTTGCGGAAATCCGGCATCACATACGTCGTGAAAAAATACCCGAGATAGTCCTGCGGCCCGCGCGTCGACAGTTCCCACCGCTGCGTCGCGTCCTGCTGGAAAACGCCGATGCTCACGTGCACGCTGAAGTTGTCCTGGAAGGTCACCACGTTTTCGGTGTCCTTGATCGTCCCGCCGAGTTCCGGCAGCACCGGCACCGGGATCCGAAAAAGCCCCGTCGGTGAAACATACATTCGACCTTCGACCCGACCCGCCAGCACCGGCGCAAAATCGTCCGTCTGCGCCAGCAGGGAGGCGCCGGTGAGCGCGAAGAGGAGGAGAACGGGGCGGATCATTCTCATGATTGTTTAGGCCGAAGTCCTGAGCTTACAAGCTGAGGGTTATTACTCATACCGCCAGCTGACGCCAAAGTTCCACCGGGATGGCTTCCGCCCGCGTCTGCGCCGAGAGGCCCGCCGCTTCCAATTTGGCGATCCACGCGCTCCCCTTGTCGGCGAGGAGATTCCGCAAAATTCCGCCCACTTGTTTTCGCCGCTGCTGGAAGCACGCGCGAATCACGGCCTTGACCTCACGCGGAAAAACGTGGGGCGCCGGCTTGCGCACGAGGTGGAGCAGGTAGGATTCGATCTCGGGCCGGGGATAAAAACATCCGGCGTCGACCTTGTGTCCCGGCGCGATGTCGTACGCCGCCTGGAGAAAAACCGAGATGGCGCCGAACTGTTTCCCGCCCGGGTCGGCGGTGTACCGCTGCGCCGCTTCCTGCTGCAGCATCAGGACCATTCGTTCCGGCAAGGGGCCGCCGAGCACTTCGTCCATCCACGGCGTTGAGATCGCGTAAGGGAGGTTGGCCACGACCTTGAACGCCCGTCCGTCCGGTTTGAAACCCGCGAGCGGATGTTCGATCGCGTCGCCTTCGAGCAGGTGCAGCCGTCCTTCCGCAGTCGGCACAATCGCCTCCTCCAGATGCAGGTGGAGGTTGCGGTCCTTTTCGACCGCCCAGACTTCCGCGCCCGCGGCCAGGAGCGCGCTCGTGAGGGTGCCGAGGCCCGGGCCGACCTCGATGACGGCGTCGCCGCTGCGGACCTCGGCGAGCTCGAGGGATTTTCGCACGATATTCCCGTCGACGAGGAAATTCTGGCCGAGGAAGCGCTTTGGTTGATGGCCGAGTTTGGCGAGCAACTCCCGCGTGGTGCTGGGGGAGAGCGGCATCAGGCAGAGCGAAGTTCGGCCACCAGCGCCGAGGGATCGGCGGAACGCATCAACGCTTCGCCCACGAGCACGGCCTGGGCGCCGGCGGCCCGAACGCGCGCGGCGTCGGCGGCGGTGGCGATCCCGCTTTCGCTCACCGCGATCACGCCGGGCGGGAACTTCGGGATCAGGCGCTCGCTGAGCGCGAGGTCGGTCTTGAAAATGGCGAGGTCGCGGTTGTTGACCCCGATGATCTTCGCCCCGTGGCGCGCGGCGCGTTCGATTTCCGCTTCGTTGTGGATCTCGAACAGCGCGTCGAGGCCCGCCACCGTGGCCGCCGTCGCGAGAACGGCGATCTCCTCGTCGGTCAGCGCCCGGACAATGATGAGGATCGCGCCCGCGCCCGCTTCACGGGCCTGCAAGACTTGGATCGGGTGCACCATGAAATCCTTGCGGAGGCAGGGGATCGCGGGCGCGTTCGATCGGAAGTGCGCCGTCACGCCGCGGAGGTCGTCGAGCGTTCCGCCGAAATATTTCTCATCGGTCAGGATCGAAAGCGCATCGGCGCCCGCGGCCTGGTAGCGCCGGGCCTGTTCGAGCGAGGAGGCGCCGGCCTTGATGTCGCCCGCCGACGGCGAGCGGCGCTTGATCTCGGCGATGACCGCGAGCCGGCCGTCGCTGCGCCGCAGCCCGGCCGCGAACGACGGCGGACGCGGCAGGCTCGCGTCGAGCCGCGCCAGTTCCGCCTCGGTGACGGGGCGGAGCAGGGGCGCGATTTCCCGGCGCTTCCAGGCCATGATCTCGGTGAGCTTGTCTGACATCGGTTGCACACGAAGCACGCGAAGGCGGCGGAGGTAAATCCGTTTTTCTGCGTGCGCTCGGGGCACGGCATGCTTTCCTCCGAAAGCATGAGCGCAATCGAAGACCTTCGGCAGACCATGGCCCGGCTGCGCGAGCCGGGCGGGTGCCCGTGGGACCAGGAGCAAACCCATCAGACGCTCGTGCGCTGCCTGATCGATGAAGTCAGCGAACTCATCGACACGATCGATCGCCAGGACATGCCCCACATGCGCGAGGAACTGGGCGATGTCCTGATCCAGATTGTCTTCCACGCGCGGCTCGCGGAGGAGGCGGGCCTTTTCAATTTCGATGACGTCGCCCGCGAGATCAACGAGAAGCTGGTGCGACGCCACCCCCACGTCTTCGGCACGGATAAACTCCAGACCTCCGACCAAGTCATCGCGCAGTGGGAAGTGATCAAGGCGACGGAAAAGAAGAACGGCCCGGCAAAGAGCGGAATTTTCAAGGCGCTTCCGCCGCGGTTGCCCGCGCTGATGTTTGCCGAGGCGGTTTGGAAGCAGATCGAAAAAAAGCAGCTGCCAGTGGGCGAGGGCGTGGACTCCCCGAAAATCCGCGTGCTGGGCGAGCAGCTGACCACGGAAAGCCTGGGTCGAATGCTGTTCGAGCTGGTCGCCGCGGGCCGCGCGAACGGGCTGGATCCCGAGGGCGCCCTGCGACTCCACACGACGAAGGTGATGCGCGATGTCGAGCAACGCCGCCAGCCAGCCGCGTCCTGAAGTCCCGGCGGAACTGCTGGCCAAGTGGTGGCAGCCGTTCGCGGAATATCTCGCGCTCGAGCGACGCTGTTCGCCGTACACGCTGCGAAATTACCTGCAGGCCTTCGAAGACTTCATCCGCTGGCTGCGGACGTCGGGCATCGCGGCCCAGGGCTTCGATGATTTGAGCTCGCGCGACATCCGCGACTTCGTGATCGAGGCGCAGGGGCGATATGGCGGCCGGACCTTGCACAACCACGTCTCGGGCTTGCGGGCCTTTTTCAAGTTCTGGCTCCGCCGCGAAAAAGTGCAGCGCAATCCCTTCATCGGCGTGCCGCTCCCGAAACTGGAACGACGGCTGCCGAAATTCCTGACGGAAGGGCAGATGGTCCTCTTGCTCGATGGACCCCGACGCCTGCTCACGAGCGAGGCCATCGACGCCTTCACCGCGTGCCGGGACCGCCTGGTCATGGAACTCCTGTATGGCGCCGGCCTCCGCGTCAGCGAGCTCGTGGGGTTGAACCATGCCGACATCGACTTCGACGCCGGCATTGCACGCGTCCTGGGCAAGGGAAAAAAGGAGAGGCTCAGCCCGGTTGGAAGCGTGGCGACCGCGCTCCTGCAAAAATTCACGACCGAGTTTGCCCGCGACGTTCAACCGGGCTCCCCGGTGATCGTCGACGCGCGCCAGCGTCGATTGCCGGTGCGGCAGGTCCAGCTGCTGCTCAAGCGCTACCTGGCGCTGGCGGAGCTGCCGATGGACCTCACGCCACACAAACTGCGGCACTCGTATGCGACGCACCTGCTCAACGCGGGGGCGGACCTCCGGCTCGTGCAAGAATTGCTTGGCCATGCCCAGCTCGCGACGACCCAGGTCTACACGCACGTCAGCATCGCGCGCCTGAAAGATATCCACGCCAGAGCTCACCCCCGCGGATGATGAAAACTTTTCCCAAGGCGATTTTATGGGGCGGCTGCATTGCGGGAACGCTCGACATCACCGCCGCATGCATCGACTCGTGGATTAACTTCAACGTTCCGCCCATGCGCCTGCTCCAGGTGGTCGCGGCCGCGCTTCTCGGCCCGGCTTCGCTCACGGGAGGAATCTTCACGGCGATCCTCGGGCTGGTGATGCACTTCAGCGTGGCCTTCACGTTTACCGCGATTTTTTACCAGCTCAGCCGGAGCTTTCCCGTGCTGCTTAAATGGGCCCTCCCGGCCGGCTTGGTGTACGGGGCGGTGATTTTTATCGTGATGTACCGCGGGACGATCCCGCTGACGATCGCGCTGAGGTCACTCTACTTGGACAATGTGAACCACACGTATCCGAAGCTGAGGTGGCAGCAGTTCATCATCCACCTGCTCTGCGTGGGACTCCCGATCGCGCTCGCGGCCCGCCGATTCCCGCCGAAGGCAAAATCCGCTTACGGTTTACCGCCCTAGGCCAGGGCGCTTCCGGGGTTCCGAGGCCTCACAATTCCTGGATGGCCGAGGCGAACACTTCGCAGGCCCGGTCGATCGCCGAGCCTTCGTGGGCCGTGCTGATGAATCCCGCTTCATACGCGCTGGGGGCGAGGTAAACGCCCTTCGCCAGGCACGCGTGGAAGAAACGCGCGAAGAGCTTGGCGTCACCCTTGAGCGCAGTGTCGTAGTCGCGCACCGGGGTGTCCGTGAAGAAAATGCTGAACATCGATCCGCACTGCGGGACCTGCACCGGCAGACCCTTGGATTTCGCCGCGGAAACCACCGCATCGCGAAGCTGGCGACCGAGCGCGTCGAGACGGGCGTAAGGGTCAAGTTCCTCGAGCAATTCCAACGCGGCGATCCCGGCGGCCATGGCGAGCGGGTTTCCGCTGAGGGTTCCGGCCTGGTAAACCGGCCCGAGCGGCGCGAGGTAATCCATGATATCGGCGCGCCCGCCGAAGGCGCCCACGGGCAGGCCGCCGCCGATGATTTTACCCAGGCAGGTCAAGTCGGGCACGATTTGCTCGCGCTCCTGCACGCCACCTTTCGCGATGCGGAAGCCGGTCATGACTTCGTCGAAAATCAGCAGCGCGCCATGCTGGGCGGTGACTTCACGGACGAAGGCGAGGTAGCCGGCGTCGGGCATGATGAACCCCACATTGCCGCAATAAGGTTCGAGGATCACGCAGGCGATCAGCCCGGGATTGGCCGCGAAGGCCGCAGCGAGAGCCGCGCGGTCATTGAAAGGAAGCACGATGGTTTCCCGCGCAAACGAGGCCGGCACGCCGGCGCTGTCCGGATGGCCGTGGGTGAGCGCGCCGGAACCGGCCTTGATGAGGAGCGAGTCGGAATGGCCGTGGTAACAGCCGGAAAATTTGATGAGCTTGTCGCGCCTGGTGAACCCGCGCGCGAGCCGGATGGCCGACATCGTAGCCTCGGTCCCGGAGTTGCACATGCGGACCTTCCGAATCGAAGGGAAAAACTTCACGATCAACTCCGCCATCTCGACCTCGTAAGGATTGGGCGTGCCGAAGGACGTGCCCTTTTCGAGCGCGGCGGCGATGGCGGCTTTGATCGCGGGATGATTGTGTCCGTGGATCGCCGGTCCCCAAGTGCAGACGAAGTCGATCAACTCGCGGTCATCGGCCGTGATGAGCGTGGCCCCGCGCGCCGCCTTGGTGAAGAACGGCGTGCCCCCCACGGAGCGAAAGGCGCGTACGGGTGAATTGACGCCGCCGGGAATAAGCTCCTTCGCGCGAGCGAAGAGGGAATCGGAGTTCGGAGAAGACATTTTTTTAACCACTAATTCGCGCTGATCTCCGCTAATTTGGGAGTGCGGACAAAACGCTTCCATTGGAGCCGGTCACGACTGCCGTAGTTCACAAGGTAACCTACAGTCTTTCCGCTCGCCTTCATATAATTAAGGACTTGGGCCTCGTGCTCGGGCGTCAGGGTCGAGACAGCTTTGAGCTCCACCAAAATCGTTTCCCTGATCATTAAGTCTGGCCGGAATTTTCGCCTAAGCGGTACGCCCTTGTAATAAATCGGTAGCTCTGACTGCGCGCTAAACGGGATTTTTCTCTCTCCCAGTTCTCGCTCTAACGATTCCTGGTAAACCTCCTCGGTGTAACCATTTCCCATTTCGTTATAGACCTCGAACGCCGACGCCATGAATTCGTAACCCTCCTGCTGGAATAATTCAGTGTTCATGGATTAGCGCGTATCAGCGAAAATTAACGGTTAATACCTGCATTTTGGTCACACCGAAAATGCCGATTGTTAACTCACATATTTCTGGACGATCGGAATGCGGCGGCCGACGCCGAAGGCGAGGGGGGTGATCTTCAACCCCGGGGCGGCTTGTTTTCTTTTGTATTCGTTGAGGTCAACTTTCCTCACGACGTCGTTGACGACCGCTTCGCCGAATCCTTGGGCGACCAAGTCGGCGCGACTCAGTCCTTCCTCCACATATCCGCGCAGGATCGCGTCGAGCATGTCATAGGGCGGCAGGGAGTCCTGGTCGGTTTGGTCGGGCCGCAGCTCGGCGCTCGGCGGTTTGTCGATCGTGTTCCGGGGAATGATTTCGCGCTCCCGGTTGATCCAGCGCGCCAAGGCGTAGACTTGGGTCTTGAACACGTCGGAGATCACCGCCAATCCGCCGCACATGTCGCCGTAAAGCGTGCAGTACCCAACCGCGACTTCGCTCTTGTTTCCCGTGGTCAGGAGGAGCGATCCAAATTTATTCGACAGCGCCATCATGAGGACGCCGCGGACCCGCGCCTGGATATTTTCCTCAGCGACGTCGCGCGGGCGTCCGGCAAACAGCGGCTGGAGCGATTTCTCGGCGGCTTCGACCGCGCCGGCAATCGCGATGGTTTCAAAACGAATGCCGAGGTTGTCCGCGAGGATCCGCGCATCATCGCGCGAATGCTGCGACGAAATCGACGAGGGCAGGGAAACGCCGGTGATGTTTTCTTTGCCGAGCGCGGCGACCGCGATGACGGCCACCAAGGCGGAATCGATGCCGCCGGAAAGAGCGATCAATGCACTTTTGAAGCCGCTTTTGTGGGCATAGTCGCGCAGGCCCAGCGCGAGGGCCTCGAACGTGTCCTTCATTTCATCCTGCGCGAAAGTCGGGTGCAGTGCGCCAGCGGGAGCGACAACGGGGGCCGAGCCCCGGGTGGGAACGTCGACGACCCTTAGTTCTTCCGCGAACGCCGCGAGGCCTGCGATCACTTTTCCCGTCGCGTCGCACACCAGGCTGCGTCCGTCGAAAATGAGTTCATCGTTGCCGCCGACCGCGTTGATGTACGCCACCGGGCAGCCGAGCGAGCGCGCCGAGTCCGCAACGAGGCAGCCGCGAACGTCCTCCTTGTCGTGGTGCCACGGACTCGCCGACAAGTTCAGCATCACGTCGCACTTTTGCACGGCGAGCTGTTCGAGCGGCATTTTTCCACTGTAAAGCCGCCGCGTGCTCAGCATCGGATCAGTCCAGATATCTTCGCAGATCGTCACACCGATCCGCATTCCCGCGTGCTCAATCAGCGCCGGCGACGTCGCAGGCTCGAAATAGCGGTCCTCGTCAAAAACATCGTAGGTCGGCAGCAGGCATTTCCTCGCGGTGGCGACCACCCGCCCGCGATGGCAGAAGCCGGCGGAGTTGAAAAACGGCCGCCCGCGTCCCGAGGCATTCTTTTCCACGTAGCCGATGAGCGCCGGGATCTCGCCGACCGCCGCTGCGATCTGGTTCAACGAGTCCACGACATCCGGCACGAAGCGGCGCTTGAACAAGAGGTCGCGCGGGGGATAACCGCACACCGCCAGCTCCGGGAAAACGACCAGCTCGGCGCCCTGTTTCACGAGCGAAACGTAGGCGTCGAGGATGCGGCGGCGGTTGCCCGCGAGGTCACCGACAATGGGATTAAGCTGGGCGAGGCCGAGGCGCATGGTGAAAAAGGAGCGGCAACGTGGACGCCTTTCGGCAGCCTGACAACTCGCGTCTGCACCGCGCCCGCCTCCAGCCCGGGGGCACTGAAGTTTTTAACGGCGAATGGACGCGAATAAACGCGAATCCGGAGTCGACCTTTACGGAAGGTAAGGCAGGACGAATTCCGGGGCTTCGGATCGAAACTTCCGCGCGCTTATAAGCGCTCCCAATCTCCTTCGCAGTCTTGGCCAATCAAGCGACAGAGTCGCAAGGTGGAGCGACTTCTCCGCAAGGCGCTGTTTGGCTCCGTCTGCGTTCAAATGCGGACGGAGCCGCTCAACGCGTTTCACCCCCGGACGATTTAGCCGCAAAGAAGCGCAAATTTTTCGAGGGCTCCGGAGGGAAACTCCCGCGCGCTTATAAGCGCTCCCAATCTCCTTCGCAGCTCCGGTAAATTTTGCGCTTTTTTGCGGCCAACCCTCTGAATTTTGTCCTGAACTTCTGTGTTCCTCGGATCGACTCCTGTAAAAACTGCTCGTCCTCAAGATTCGCGTTCATTCGCGTCCATTCGCGGCTAAAAAAACCGGAGCGGTCAGAGACGAAGCGTTACGCTGGGCTTGCGCCCTTGCCACCGTGACGGCTTTGCTGGGCCCCTTCATGGCTGCTCACCCCCATCTTATCCTCGCGTCCGCGTCACCACGCCGCCGCGAACTGCTGGGGCAGCTCAGGATTCCGTTCGACGTGGTGGTCGCCGATGTCGTCGAGCACGAGGACCCCGGCGCGGAGCCGCGGGCCATGGTGGCCCACAACGCCGCCCTGAAAGCCGACTGGGTCGCCGCCCGGCACCCGGAAGCTTGGGTTCTGGGCGCGGACACGACCGTTTTCATCGACCGTCAGGTGCTGAACAAACCCCGGGACCTGGCCGAAGCCCGCGCCATGCTGCGCCAGCTCTCAGGTCGCACCCATACCGTGTTCACTGGCGTTGCCCTGCGCCGCCAGCGGGATGGCCTCCGGGTCGCCGACGGCGTCAGCAGCCAGGTCACCTTCAAGGTCTTCGACGATGCGGTGATCGACGCCTACTTTAAACTGGTTAATCCATTGGATAAGGCCGGCGCGTATGGCATCCAAGAGGGCCGGGAGCTCATTATCGCGGGGTGGGAGGGATCGTTCACAAATATTATGGGCCTCCCGATGGAAGCCACGAAACAAATTTTGACCCAACAGGGTCTGGTCACCTGACTTCGCTCGTCCAGCCGGGTCACCCATGAGTCAAACCATCGTTTCTCCGCCGCTTACGGTTTCCCTTCGCCGCGCTTTGTCGCGGATGTGGAGCGACCCCGATTCACGGGGAATCATCATCGGCATCCTGGGCGTTATCCTCGTCCACCTTCTCCTTTTCCTGGTCGGGCCCGCTTTGCTGCACACCGACCCCGCCGCCATCGTACCGCGCACGCATGCGGCACCGCGCCAGTTCAGCATCGAACTCGCGCCCGACGCCTTCCTCCAGAAGCCGCCGCCGCCAAAGCCGCCGATGAAGTTCGTCGAGACCAATCCCGATGCACCGGAGAACATCCCCGACCAGACCAACAATTTCGCGGCGCAAAACCAGCAGGTCGCGCAGTTAAAACCGTCGCCGGACACCAAGAGCGAGAAACCGGCGATCGAGGGACAGAAGGACATTCACTCCAGCCAGATTGTGACCGGCCAGCTCACGAAACCCGTCGAACAAACACCGGTGGCCCCGCCGATCGAGGCACCGCAGGAATCGAAGGTCATGACCACTCACCCGGAGCAGAACCCGCTCGCGGGCTTCGAAAAAAAGCTGGGGGAGGATGCCACCGCGTTTGGGAGCAACATCGCCAAGCCCGCCGACAATTCGAAAAACATCCCCGAGAAAGTGGAGGGCGACAAGAACGTGCCCTTGATCGAAGGCGCGACGGCGATGCAGCCCGCGATCGACCCGCACCGTCCGCGACCGCGCCCGCAGATCGTGAAAACGCAGCATGTCCGGCCCGCGATTTTTGAGGAAAACAAAGTCGGCACCGCCAACATCGGGCTCACGGGAATCAACGCCAAGTTCAGCAATTACGGCGCCTACCTGCAGCGGCTCGTCGAGGCCGTGGACGTCCAGTGGAACCAGATGCTGATGGACAGCCATATTTCCCCGCCGTCGGGCACCATGGTCGAGGTCAAGTTCATCCTCGATTCCGCGGGGAAGGTCGCGCGGGTCGTCAACGTGGATAGCAAGTCCACCGAAGTCGCCGCCCGCGCCTGCGTGAACGCCATCACGTCCCGGTCGCCTTACGGCGAGTGGACCGACGACATGAAGGCCGTGCTCGGCGAAGAACAGGAAATGACTTTTACGTTTTACTACCAGTGACGACCCTGACCGAAAATTTTTGGAGCACGCTGCCGCTGGGGCGCGACGTGCGCCTGCTCATCCACGACGCCAACGGCCTCGCCGCTTTCGACAAACCCGCGGGAGTGCTTTCGCACCCGAACGCCGGCGGCGACGAGCCCCGGTCGCTCCTCACGGTCCGCTACAAGCTGGAAGGCGAATTCTACGAGTGGGTCGGGGAGAAGGGCTCCCCCCCGCGCCGGCTGTGGCTGTTGAACCGCCTCGATTCGGCGACGTCCGGGGTCATCATCGTCGCTGCCGACGAAACGCTCGCCACCGAAATTCGCGCGCAGTTCCGCCGCAAGCAGGTCCGCAAGGTTTACCAGACGCTGGTTTTTGGAACGCCCCGCCTGCCGGTGGAAGTATGGCGGGATACGATGTCCGCGGTGAAAAAATCGGCGCAGGTTCGCGCCGTGACTGGCGTGGGACGCATCCCCGCTGTGTGTAACATGAACCTCGTGCGCACGGGCCGCAGCGAGCCCCGCGTCAGCCTGCTGCGCCTCGAACCGACCACTGGCCGCAGCCACCAGCTGCGCGTGCAATGCTCGAAGCGACATCTCCCGATCGTCGGCGACCAGACGTACGGCGATTTCCAGGCCAACCGCGCCTTCGCGAAATTGAAAAAAACCAAGCGCCTCTTCCTGCATTCGCTGACAACCCAGTTCGACTACGAATTCAAGGGCCAGCGGCACCATTTCTCCGTCGAGGCGCCGCTGCCCGAGGCGTTTGCCGAGGCGATGGCCTAGGGTCACGCCTGCCACGACGGAAGATTGACATCGGCGCGCTGCGCCGGCACCCATCCCGTCGTGAACAGCAGCGGTTTTTATTTTTTCAGCTTTGCTTTCCGGGGGTATTTTACCCGGAAAAACACTGGCGGCTGCCGCGAAACCTGAATCCCTTTTCCCCTTCGCAAAACAAGCCGCCCAACTAGGGCGGCTTTTTTATTATCCAAAATCCACACCCGCCATGATCCTCCCGAAATCGAATCGCCTCACGCCTGAGCAACTCACCGAGATCACCGCCATCGTCGGCGAGTTCGGCTGCAAGATCCAGCCGATCGTCGGCGCCGTGCGCACCATCTACGCCATCGTCGGCGACGAGCGCGACGAGCTCATGATCAACCGGCTTGAGGGCCTGCCGTACGTCGACCGCATCGATCGGATCCAGTCGCCGTTCAAGCTCATGGACAAACGCTCCGATCTCGCGAGCCATCGCATCAAGTGCGGCGGCGTCACCCTCGGCGAGGAGCTCTTCGTCATAGCGGGCGCCTGCACGATCGATCCCAAGAATCCGAATTACTTCTACGAAACCGCGGCCGCGGTGAAAGAAGCCGGCGCCCATGTCTTGCGCGGCGGCGTGTGGAAGCCCCGGACCAATCCTTACTCGTTCCAAGGCGACGTTAAATCCCTCGATGTCCTGATGGAGGCATCGCGACGCACCGGCCTGCCCGTCGACACCGAGGTCATGGAGGAGGCGCATATCAAACTCGCCCTCGATGCCGGCGTGCACTCGCTCCAGATCGGCGCCCGCAACGCGCTCAACTATTCGCTGCTCCGCTCCGTCGGACGCGCCATCGCCGAGCGCGACACCGTCGTCCTCCTCAAGCGCAGCATCAACATGGGCCCGTTGAGCGAATTCATTACCGCCGCGGAATACATCGCCGCGTTCGGCAATCCCAATGTCATCCTGTGCCCGCGCGGCACGACTCCGACCCTCGACGGCTACCGCAATCATCCCGACGAGAGCATCACGCCGCTGCTGAAGGAAAAAACGTGGGCCCCCGTCGTCGTCGATCCCTCGCACTCGGTCGGCAAGGCGATTTACGTCCCCGCCTGCGCCCTCGCTGCCGTAGCTTACGGAGCCGACGGCCTGTGCATCGAATCGCACGTGAGTCCCAGCCACGGCATCGGCGACGATCCCAAGCAGGCCGTCACGCCGGATGTCCTCGCAACCACCATCAAGCAGGCAAAACAACTCTGGGCCATCCGTCGCGGATAACCCCGAGCAGGATTGGCCTTAGGGCGCGGTCTTCGACCCGCCTCGGGAAAACGTAGCGCCACGTCTTCGACTGGCTCGTTCGGATCCAACCACAAACCTGCGACGTCGTGATTGCGCGTTGGGTTTGAAGGATCGGTGTTTCGCGGCCCTAAACTTGGAAAATACTTGAGAAATAGCTTTGTGCAGCTACTTGTGGCCTCATGAAGCGCAAGATCCCGGAATCAGATATCCCCAAGGGACTTAAACCTTGGATGGTGCAGGAAGCCGCACAAGCCGCTTATGGAGTCCAAGCGACCGTGAACGTGCGCACCGCGAAGGACCAACTGTCGTCACTGCTCGAACGGGCATCGATGGGCGAAGAGATCGTTATCACCAGCGATGGAAAACCCAAGGCGATGATCGTCAGGTACCGGCCAGTGATCACCGGCGCACCCGCCCGATCGATGGCAGCGGTGCGGAGCAAGATGGCGATGACGCCGGATTCGACGTCGACGCTGCGTGCAATGCGGGACAGCGGTTTCTGAGGTCACACGATGTACCTTGATACATCCACGCTGGTGAAGCGCTACGTCGCCGAGCCGGATTCGGAGCAGGTCGATGACGTGATCGTCGGCTACACGCTCGTGAGTTCGGAACTGGCCTTGGGTGAACTCTGGTCGGCGCTGCTGGCGAAGGAGCGCGGGAAATTTATTTCGGCGGACGATCGGACGAATGCGTGGAAAGCATTTCTCGGCGACATCGACGAAGGCGTGCTCCGCTTGATCCCGCTCGATGGCGTGATGATCCGCGAGGCGACTGAAATGATGTCGCGCGTCCACCCGGAAGTCCCGCTCCGCACCCTCGACGCCATCCACCTGGCGACCTTCGACTCAGTGACGACCGGCCCGCTTTTCACCAAGGACAAGCGCATGATCGACGCGGCAAAGCTGCAGGGGTTCGCCACGGTGGAGTAGCTCCGGTTTCGAACAGTATTCGGCATGTAGCGCAGGCATCCTGCCTGCTGACGCCGCGCCCGCGTGCTCGTTCCGCCGCAAACGGAAACTTCATCCCACCTGCTCCGAGGCGCGGGTTTCGTGGACGACGGTTAAGGCGGGCTGAGCGAAGCAGGCAGGATGCCTGCGCTACTTCAGCCTTCGGGTTTCGCGCCCTTTCAACTTTCAACTGCTCACTTTCAACTCCTCCCGAGCAGGCGGGCCGCCTGCGCTACGTCAGAGCAAACTCAGCTGCGAGTCGTCCACCGGTGTCACGGTGATCTTTTTCTTCGGACGCGCCTGGGGCGCAGAAACCGTCACGCTGGTGTCGTCGCTCTCGAGTTTGCTGAGGATCGTCTTGGCGCGGTCGATCACGCTCAACGGCAGCCCCGCAAGGCGCGCGACCTGGATTCCGTAGCTGCGGTCGGCGGCCCCGGGAATCACGCGGCGCACAAAAACGATTTCATCCTGCCACTCCTTCACCGCCACCGAGAAATTCCGCAGGCGCGGCAGGTGTTTATCGAGCTGCGTCAGCTCCTGGTAATGCGTCGCGAACAAAGTCCGGGGTCCCGACTCCGGCTCGCGATGCAGGTGCTCGACGACGGCCCACGCGATCGAAAGTCCATCGTAGGTCGAAGTGCCGCGACCGATCTCGTCGAGGATGATGAGGGAGCGGGAAGTCGCGTTGTTCAGGATGTTGGCGGTCTCGTTCATCTCGACCATGAAAGTCGAGTTGCCGCGCGCCAGGTCGTCGCTGGCGCCCACGCGTGAAAAAATCCGATCGACCAGTCCCACCCGGCAGGCCTTCGCCGGCACCCAGCAGCCGACCTGTGCGAGCAAAGTGATCAAAGCGACCTGGCGAATGTAGGTGGATTTGCCCGCCATGTTCGGGCCGGTGATCAGCGCGATCTGCGCGTCGTCGCACGCGAGGAGCGTGTCGTTCGGCACGAAGGACTGGCTCGTGCCGCGGGCGAGCGCGGCGTCGGGGGCCTTGAGCATCTGCTCGACCACCGGATGGCGACCGTCGGAAATTTCGAGGACGTTGCCCTCGTCGAGCGCGGGCTTGGTGTAGTTCCATTCGCGCGCGAGCACGGCCCAACCGGCGAGGACGTCGAGCTCGGCCAGGGCATCGGCGGCTTGGGACAGGGCGAGCGATTCGTCGAGCACCGCGGCGACGAGCTGGTTGAAAATTTCCAGTTCGCGGGCGAGTGCTTTTTCCTCGGCGTGAAAGATTTCCTTCTCCTTCAATCGCAGGCCCTCGGTCACGTAGC
Source organism: Verrucomicrobiota bacterium (assembly GCA_028293545.1). GTDB lineage: Bacteria > Verrucomicrobiota > Verrucomicrobiia > Opitutales > Opitutaceae > Opi-474. The sequence continues at coordinate 40,867 of JAQGOP010000018.1, forward strand.
GTTCGCCGCCGACCGTGGTTTGGCGCCGAATGTAGTCGACGGGAACGAGGTGCAGGTTGGCCTTGGTAACCTCGATGTAATATCCGAAATTATTCGTGAACCTGACTTTCAGGCTGCGAATCGTGGTTCGCGCCTGCTCGGTGCGTTCGAGTTCGGAGAGCCAGGTTTTGTTGTCAGAGGTAAGCGAACGCAGCCGATCAAGTTCGGCATCGTAACCGGCGCGGATGTAATTCCCATCCGCCAAATCGTTCGGCAGTTCGTCCGCAAGTGAACTCGATAGCAGGTCGCGCAGGCTGGGCAATTCGGCGAGGCGGGGCACATAGTCCGCCGCCAGGCGTCCACCGTAGGCGGCCAGTTCGGCCCGGCTCGCGGGCAACTGGAGCAGGGTGTCTTTCACGCCGCCCAACTCGCGCGGGTTGCGCAGGCGATTCTGCAGGCGTCCAAGGATGCGCGGGATGTCGCGCACGCTCGCGAATTGCTCGCGCAGGGTCGCCAGTCGCGTGGGTTGGGCAAGCAATTCCCCGACAAGGTCCTGGCGGCGGGTGATCTCGAAAAGATCGAGCGTGGGTGATGCCAGCCAGCGCTCGAGTAGGCGCGTCCCGGTCGAAGTCGTCGTGCGATTGATCGCGCTGAGGAGGGATCCTTCCCGCGCACCGTGGCTCGAGGAAAAAATCTCCAGGTTCCGCAAGGTCGCGGGATCGAGGAGCAGCGTGCGGGCGCTGCGGTATTCCTGGAGGCCGCGGAGATTTTCAGGTTTGGCGCACAGGTTTTCGGTCGCATAAAAAACCAACGCCCCGGCGGGCCCGAGGGCGGGGTGCGAGTGCACCAGGCCGAAGCCCTGGAGATTCAGCACGCCGAGCGTGTCCATCACGGTTTTTGCGCCGGTGGCGGATTCGAAATGATAACCGGAAAGCTCCGTGCACAGCCGCGATGACCCGAAGGCGTGCAGCGCATGCACGGCGGCCTGGTCGTGGGGCGCGCCCGCCCAGCGCCCGAGTTCACCTTCGATCACGAGCAATTCCGCCGGGTCCAAGGCGGTGAGGACCGGGAGCAGGTTCGCGATGTGGGCATCGGTCGCGATCTTGAATTCACCGGTGGACAAATCCAGCCACGAGGCGTGGAGGCCATGTTTGTCGAGGACCAGTGCGCAGAGGTAATGATTGCGCGCGGCGTCGAGCTGGTTGGCGGAGAGCGTGGTGCCGGGGGAGAGGATGCGGGTCAGCTGGCGCCGGACGAGTCGACCGGGTTGGGCCGTTTCGGCCTGGTCACAGATCGCGACTTTTTTCCCGGCGGCGAGCAGCTTGGTGACATAATTGTCCGCGGAGTGGGCGGGAATGCCCGCCATCGGTGTCTCCTGGCGCTTGGTGAGCGTGAGGCCGAGGAGTTTCGACGCGACGACGGCGTCGTCGAAAAACATCTCGAAGAAATCCCCGAGACGGAAGAGGAGCAGGGTGTCGCGCGGCAGGCCACGTCTCACCTCGAAGTATTGGGCCATCATCGGAGTCATAACTCGTTTATACCCGGTCATTATACCCGCCCAAAACAGTCTTCAATTGTTCGCCGATGTCTGGATGAAATTCGGACATTCCGACGATCTGAGACTAAAATCATCACCATCGCAAAACCCAAAACGGTGTGCAGAGTGAAGTGCTGGCGGAGAATTTTGGAATTAGCGGCGATGGCGGGTGCGGCGGTGGAATGCGGGACCGGCGAACCATACTTTGAAGACGGAGAACAAAATTGAGGCGTAGACAGAATTTTTCCTGTCGATTCTCTCTCCAAGTCATAAACCCGTCGCAAGACCTCTCTGCCGCCCTTGCTATCCAGATCCGATTTGCTGAAATCCAAGGCTAAAAACCACCTCAACTCTCGCCATCCTGCAGACTTATGCCCGCTAGTGGAATCAAGCCCCGTCGACCGCCGTTCAAGGCGTATGCGCCCTATGTCGCGCGCATTCAAGATTTGATGGCCGCGCCAGGCACAACACCACAGTGGGATGCGGCGGCCGATGCCGCTTTGGACGGCCAGGCAGGGGCTGAGCTTAGGCAGCTCGTGGGGCTTGCGACTCGCCGCCGGTTTGGCGCGTTCTTTACCGGGACATCGTTGAGCGCCCGCTTGCTCAAGAACTCACAGTCGTCAGGCATCGCCTATGACCCGACCTGCGGGATGGGTGATCTCCTGGTCGCCGCAGCGCGCAAATTACCGCTCGGCTGCAACCTCACGCAAACCCTCGCTCTGTGGGGGAAGAATCTGGCCGGCACGGACCTCCATCGCGAATTCATCGCCGGAACCAAAACCCGGCTCGTGCTCCTTGCGCGGCAGCGCCACGGATTGGCCAGCGGCTACCCGGTTAACACCGTGGAGAATCTATTCCCCCTGATCCGCGTGGGGAATGGGCTGCGGGCCCAAGAACAGTTCCGGAGAGCGGACCGGCTCCTCATGAACCCGCCCTTCGGCCAAAAAAGAGCCGCGAAAGGCTGTACGTGGGCCAGTGGAACGGTGTCCCGCGCGGCAGAATTCATCGTCAACGCCCTGGAGAAGGTGCGACCCGGTGCTGAGCTGCTCGCCATTCTCCCCGATGTGCTGCGGTCGGGCAGTTTTTCCGCAAGGTGGCGCGAGAAGATCAGCGATCTCGCAGAGGTGCATATCGTTCGTGCCTGCGGCCTGTTCGACGAGAGTGCCGATGTAGATGTTTTCCTGTTGCGGCTCGTGCGCCGGGCCAAGGGGGTATCGGTTCAGCGGAAGCGCTGGCCGTACACGCGCCACGCAGGGGCCTCGCGGCTCAGCGACCATTTCACCGTCAGCGTCGGGCGTGTGGTGCCGCACCGTGATCCGGAGACGGGCGCGTCCTACGCCTATATTCATCCCCGCGGCGTCCCGGCTTGGAAAACCATGCGCCAGTTTGCGGAGAGCCGCCGGCACGAGGGCGAGGCGTTCCAAGCCCCGTTTGTCGTGATCCGCCGCACCTCGCGGCCCGAGCATCCCCATCGAGCCACGGGCAGCGTGATCGGCGGGCGGCAGAAAATCCTCGTCGAAAATCACCTGCTGGTCTGCGCGCCCAATGATGGCACGGTGCGGACATGTCGCAAACTGCTGCGGCAACTCAAGACCGTGAAAGTGAACCAAGTTCTGAACCGGCGTATCCGCTGCCGCCATCTTACAGTGACAGCGGTGAAAGGGATTCCTTTTTCAGCCGGCGGCCGGCGGAGGAAAAAGAAATGAGCGAGGGCGAAACCCAGCCGGCTGGAAAGGAAGGCATCAATCCGTCCGGACGCACGCTGCTCGGCAACACGGCGTTCTCCGTGAGCGCGCGGGTCGCCCTCCAACTCGGACGGGAGAGCATTTCCAGCTCAGTTACCGCGATTTTGGAACTGGTGAAGAACGCCTACGACGCGGATGCCGATGTCGTGCGCATCCGCTTTGGCAATCTCAAGGTCGGTCCCGCCTCGATGGTGGTGGAGGACGACGGCAAGGGAATGACGGCCGAAGACCTGCAGAAAAACTGGATGGTGATCGGCACCTCTAACAAGCTTGTCGCCCGACGCTCCGTGGGGCGAAACCGCGTGCTGACTGGCGAGAAAGGCCTGGGCCGACTCGGTCTCGACCGTTTGTGCCGGCGCACGCGGGTGCAAAGCCTCCAGGAGGGAGGTCCCGGCGTTGAACTAGATGTCGATTGGACGAAATACGAAGTGGCCAAGTCCCGGCTCGAGGAGATCGCGCATCCTTTCTACAAGATTGACGGCCTCGGTGCCGACCCGATCACCGGGGAATCGCGCGATTTCCCGCACGGCACGCGGCTGGTCCTGGAGAATCTCACCGATCCGTGGAACGAGGCGGCCGTGGCCGAGCTGCATGGCGAACTCTCGCTCCTCATCTCGCCGTTCCACGGGAAGAATGACTTCCGCGTGGAGCTGGAGACAGGCGGGGCATATCCGCAATACGACGGCGTGGTGCAGCCGGATGCCGTCATCCTGCAGAAAGCCTATTGGCGCATCGTGGCGACCATTGATGAACACGGTGTGGTCGACCGCCGCATGGATTCGCGGCAGCATGACCGCGTCTTCCATCCTCCGGCGGTGCCATGGGCGGACTTCGCGAAATACGAAGGGGACGAGCCGAAGTGCGGTCCTCTCAAGTTCGAATTTTTCTTTTTCAATCGCGGTGAATGGGATTCGGAGACGCAGACGATTTCGCTCACCCAGCTCGGCGAGTTCCTCAAGAGCAACCAGGGCGTGCGAATCTATCGCGATGGTTTTCGCGTCAAGCCCTACGGCGAGCCGTCGGGGGAAGGGGACTGGCTCCGACTCGGCTACCGCCGCACCATCAATCCCGAGGGTGTCAAACAGGGCACCAACTGGAAGCTGGGCTATAATCAGGTGGTCGGCGCGGTCTTTCTGGAGCGGGAGCGCAACACGGCGCTCATCGACCAGACGAACCGCGAGGGACTCGTGGTGGGCGAACCGTTCCGCCATCTCTATATATTCGCCGACAAGATCATCCAGTTTTTCGAGAAGAATCACCAAAAGTTCGAAAAAGAGCGTGCGGCTATCGAAAAAGCCAAGGCACCGACCGAGGCCGACCAGGATGCGGCCGCCGCCGCGTCGTCGGCCGAGAAGGCCTTACGCGAGCTCACGGAACTGGCGCAGCGCTTCGAGCAACTTACCACGCCACCGCCGGCAGGAGCCCCGCCGCCGCCGGCGCCTGGCACCATCGGCCGGACTTTGGAGCAGGCCAACGCCGCGCTGGGCCAGGCGGTGCGCACACTGGAGCAAAAGGCCCGCACCGAGACGGACCGTCGGGAGCAGGTAGAGCGCGAGAAGAACACCCTTGCGAACCTTGCCTCGCTCGGAATTCTTTCCGCGTGTTTCGGCCACGAAACCTCCGGCTGGTCCAACACCGTGCAGGTGCACGCCCTGTGGCTGACTCGAAACCTCAAGAGCCAGCTCTACATGGTGAATCCGGAGGTGGAGGGGAAAGTTTTGGAAATCCTCGGTCACCTCGGGACGGACGCCCGCAAGCTGAGCACATTTGCCTCGTTTGCACTCGGCAACGTGCGGCCCGACAAACGCCGCCAGCGGACTTTCTGCGTCAAGACCCTGGCCCTCTCGGTTTTCAAGGCGTTCGAGGATTCCCTGCAGCACCAGAAGCAGATCACGACCGACCTGACGCAGCTGCCCGCGCACACGTGCATGATCCACGCCTATCGCATCGACTGGGAGAGCATCTTCGCCAACCTGATTACGAATTCCATGTGGGCGCTCACGCGGCAGCAGGCGGCCCGGAAGATCGGATTTTCCATCGTGGCTGAACCCGACAAACTCACCCTGACCTTCGAGGACAGCGGCCCCGGGCTGGAGGCCGGCACCGAGGAGCAGGTGTTTGAGGCCGGCTTTTCGACCAAGCGAAACAACAAGGGCGAGCAGGAAGGCACCGGCATGGGCCTCTTCATCGTGAAGTCCTTCGTCGTCGATAACAGCGGCGGCACCATCCGCGCCATCGCCAAAGGCGGACTTGGCGGCGCGACATTCATCATCACCGTGCCCCGGGCCGAAGAGCCCGCCAATGCCCCATGACAACGCATACCATGCTGCTGGTGGACGAGAACGAGCAACAGCGCCATGCCTACGGCCTGGTGCTCAACGAGCTTTTCCACGGGACGGGGGTTGTGGTCAAACCGATCGTGCCGCTGCCCCAGCCGGTGGACTATAACGTCCTGGTGGCCGGCGAGAACGTCTCGGCGTTGATCCTCGACCAGAAAATGGAGGACGGCAGCGTCGGCTACACCGGCACGCAGCTCTCGACGTTCGTGCGCGGCGTGGTGCCGAAGCTGCCGATCTTCATCCTCTCCAACTACACGGAGGAAAAGGAGCTTTTCGAAGCGGGTGAAAGCGATGTCGAATACATCATCGACAAGAAGCACCTCAACGATCCCACGTCGCGGGAGGCGCAAATTTTCAAAGCCCGGGTGTTGCGGCGCCTCAACGTCTTCGCCGACGTCCTGGCGGAGCGCGCCCAGCGCTACCACGACCTGCTCGTGAGAAGCCTCACCGCCCGCCTGAGCGCGGACGAGGAAAAGGAACTTGGCCTGCTTGACGTGGAACGGGCCGTGCCGCAGCAGGCGGCCGAGATTGTGGACATCAAGACGCTGGACACGGCGATCGCGGATATTCGCAAGCGGCTGGAATCGGACGGGCCGGCGAAGCCATGAGCAAGGTCTCCGAATTCTTCGGCCCGCTCAAGCGGCGCCCGAAATACACCACGAAGCCAGACGGCACATTCTACTCCTTCACGTATTTCCGGGAGAATTTCCGCGCGGAGATCGTCGAGGATTGCCAATACCGGTGCGTGTATTGCGATTGCCACGAGGCCGAGATGGGCGGCAACGAAGTAATGGAGCTCGACCACTTCCGACCCTGGTCCCGCCCGGAATTCGCGGGACTGAAAAATGACCCCAATAATTTAAATCACGGCTGCCCGCGGTGCAACCGCCTCAAGGGGCCGCATTGGCCGTCGACCAAGGCCGGGTCGCCCCACGACAGCAAGGTAGGGTTTGTCGATCCGTTCAACGAGAAGCGCGCGGACTATTTCAGCGTGAACGACGACGGCACGCTCGTCTGCCGTCAGGATCCCGGCCGTTACATCGCCGACCTGCTCCAGCTTCATCGGCCGCTTTTGCAGCGCCTCCGGCTGCGACGCGTGTTGCGACGTGCGGTCAACACCTACATAGCGAAGATGCTCCCGGAGATCGAGGCCGCCAAGGCGGGTGGGGGCACGCTGACCCGCGAGCAGCTCGCCGCGGAATGGCTGAAGCTGAAAGACTATCAGCGGCTCCTTGATCTTTGTGACGCACCGCTCAAGGAGCTCAAAACGCTCCTGAGTGCAGCTGCATAGTTCCGTACCCGGCGAGCGGCATGACCAAGTTCCGCGTATACCGTGCGCTCAGTAGTCCTCGCGTGAATAACGCTGAGGTCGCTCCGCCCGTTATCGGCGATGACGTTCCGGTCCCCGCTACACCTAGAAAAAGGAAGGAGTCTGAATCGAGCGGATAGAGAAAAGTATTCTGACGTCCCGCTGCGGTCGCAGGGGTGGTGGCTAAATTGGATCCCGACGAGAACGCTCAATGCGCGCGAGGATTTTTTGCATCGGCAGAAAATCTCGAATTAGATAGCGACCGAAATCTCCCAATAGGTCGTCGCCGCAAATTCGTTCCAGCGTGGCGTCTGGATTCTGAAGCAAGCGCCTTGCAACGATTGCTGTGGGCGGCGTTGCTTCGCCTTGTGCTAGAATCACTGCCCGCTGCATATCGAGAACAGCCGGTGCCAAGAGTTCGGCCATCGTTTCTTCGCGAAGCAGCCGGCGTTTCAGGTATACTCGTGAAATCCGGATTAGAATCCGCTCGCATTTATTACTCACGGAAAAGTCGCCAATGAAAACCTCGCTGCGCCACTTTCCATCTCCCTTGAGCCACTTGCCGTACCGGGCTGCGTGGTTGGCTAGTTCTGAACCGAGCCAGCTTTGAGCAGACAATTGCTTTGGCCGTACCCACATGAAATCTAGGCGACGTGTTTTCAACCTCTTGCCGTCTCCGATAAATATTAGGTCGAGGTCGGAGTACGGACCAATGGAACCATCTGCTCCGCTTCCAATTGCGATCACCTCAGAAGCTTGACGGATTGCTAGGTCGAAGACCGCGACATGCTCAGGTTCAGTTGAGGCTACGAACGCCCGTAAAATTGAAATATCCGAATTCATTCGGCGAGAAGCGCTGGCAGTTGTTCGTCCAAGAAGGTGGAAAAAGAGTCTTCGAAATCGGGGACGAGTTCGAGCAGCTCTTCAGCTTCCTCGTCTTCAAATGGATCACCGGAGCTGCCAGCGGAAAGCTCCTCCATGTTTTTCACAAGATCGATCAAGTCGTCGAGATTTACTCCTTCATCTTCGTTCAGCGCAGTCAGAACCGGAGTGAGATGGGGACCCCATTTTTTCTTTGGATCGCGCTCGACCGATATCGGCTCACGAAACTTCATGTCGGCGAGAAGATCCGCGACAGTAGACCAGCGTGTGTCTAGGTCAGAAATGTCTCCGTATTGGATCTGAGAAATAATGGCGTACATCGAGTTGTTGAGCCTTTCGATAATCTTTGCGCGCTCGCTCATTGGATTTCCTCTTCCTGCTTCGGTTTGGAAACATCTACTCGAACCGGGACAACCTTGGTTTTGTGTATGCCGACATTTACTGAGCGATCGACACTGACTTGGTTGATGACAGTGGTTGATTGATTTTTCTCCGGCTCAGGTCGCTGCCGTGATAGATGAAGGTAACCTAGGGCAATAAATCCGATAATCGTCAGCCCGTATTGAATTAAATAGAGACTGTTGAGTTTGAGCCTGAACATGTGCCGAATCTTATCCCAATATGACGTGCGCGCTGCCTGCTGCATCGTCGCGGCAATACGCGGACTCGTAAGCAGTTTTTCTCTTGCCTGTTTCTTAATCGCTTCGAGGCGGCGTGCCGGCCATTCGTCGTGGGGATTCACTGACGAATCGATATACTTCTCCAAAATGAACGCGCGGTCGCGCAGGCCCTTGCTGATAAATTCCTGCTCCTGCTCAAGGCCGTGGAAGATAAAGATTGTGCCGAGCACCATCACCAAGGCCAAGGTCAGGGCGACGTAAATAACCGTCGTCGATGCGCCGTCGGGGATTTTCCCGGTAAAGAGCCCCGCAAGAACTGCTGTTTGAAGAGTGAGCGACCATCCGCGCACCCGGAACTTGAATTCACCGATGCTATCGATCTTCTTTTGAATCTGCTCGTACTCTGCTCGCGCAACATCAAGCAGGGTTGTGTCGGTGCTCATTGGGATGATCGCAAGTGTTGGATCATGAATCCCACGCCCGATGAAGCAATCTTATCGGGAAGTCGGTTGACCGCTCCTATCCAACAAATGCATCAAGCTGCCGAATTACGTTCAGATGCTTGAAAAAAAAGGCAGCTCTTTTCGCGTTCGGATTCGAAGCTGCCGCGGAAGCCATCGGAAAGTTGCTTGCTGCGATATTCGCCGAAAGGGATCGAGTGCGTCCATTTTAACTCAGGATTCCGTCGAAATTTCTTCAACTTGCTCCGACGATTTTATACCCGGCCACTTATACCCACCCTTGCCAAACTAGGCGTTTTCCCAGAAATCGCGGCGAACATCCGGAATGCGTTTTCGCTCTAGGAAACGTCGGCGAACAATGTTTCGAACATCCACGAAAATGCTTGTTCGGTCACCTCGAAGTACTGCTGCATCATCGGCGTGAGTTTCGTATCCGGGCTCATTGGGCCGGAAAACGCTCACGGAATGCGGGCGAGGCGCAAAGGAAAAATCAGTTCACGCGTGAAGTAGCGCAGGCGGCCCGCCTGCCTGGGGGATCGAACCTCAATCCATTTGAACAGAAGGCAACCAAGGTAACGAAGAGATTCAGGTTCGCGAAACCGATCGTGCCATCGACGACGTGGTATCGAGAGTTCTCAAAACCTTTTCGTGAAGGGCCACGAAGGACTTCGCCGATCAGAACCGCTTCGTTACCTTCGTTGCCTTCTGTTCAAAAAGGAGTGGATGGCCCGATCTCCGGAGCAGGCGGGCGGCCTGCGCTACTTCGGACATTGCCCGGCGCGTTTTTGCGTGCGACAAGGCGCGATGCTGTTGTTTCACCGCGATCTGGGCGGAACCGGTCCGCCGCTGGTCATCCTGCACGGGATGCTCGGTTCCTCGCGCAATTGGCAGACCGCCGGGCGCGATCTCGCCGCGCGATTTCACGTGCTGGCCCTCGACCTTCGGAACCATGGCAGCTCGCCCCACGCTTCCGAAATGGATTACAGTGCGATGGTCGCCGATGTGATCGCATGGCTCGATGCGCACGGTTTCGGGAAGGTTTCGCTGATGGGCCACAGCATGGGCGGCAAGGTAGCCATGCTCCTCGCCTGCCGCTTTCCCGAACGCGTGGAGCGGCTGATCGTGGTCGATATCGCGCCGAAAAAATATGGCTCGGGGTCGCATCGCGACGAATTCGCCGCGATGAATGAACTCGATGTCGGCACGCTGGCTTCGCGCGCCGCGGCTGAAGCCGGCTTCGAGAAAAACGTCCCGGACTGGACGATGCGGAAATTCCTCGCAACCAACCTCGAGCGCACGGCCGAGGGCCGCTGGCGGTGGATGATCAACCTGCCGGTGTTGTCCCACGTTCTGTCGACGCTCGAGGACGATCCGCTCAAGGCCGACGATCGCTTCGACGGCGAGGCGCTCTTCGTGCTCGGCGGGAAATCCCGCTACGTCGCGGCCGCGGACCACGCCGCGATTCTCCGCCATTTCCCGTCGGCGCGCATCGAGACGATTGCGAATTCCGGCCATAATCCCCACATGGAAACACGCGAGGAGTTCGTGAATCTCCTGCTTTCGCGCTTACCCTAAAACTATCCCACATGGAACTCCTCCAAACCGGCACGTTAAAGACCTGGCAATCGCCTGAGACGCTTTCGTTCAATCGGCTCGCGGCGCGAGCGACGCTTTATCCTTATCCCTCCGCGGCCGCCGCCAGGGCCAACCGGCGCGAGGATTCGCCGTGGTGGCGTTCGCTGAATGGGAGCTGGGACTTCAAGCTGCTGGAACGGCCCGAGGATGTACCGCCGGACTTCGTGCGCGCGGATTTCGCGGTCGATGCCACGTGGTCGAAGCTGCCCGTGCCGAGCAACTGGACGATGCACGGACATGATCGCCCGCATTACACGAATGTAATCATGCCGTTTCCGAATCCTCCGCCCGAGGTACCGGAGCAGAATCCGACCGGCATGTACCGGACGCGTTTCACCGTGCCCGCGGAATGGACCGGGCGCCGCGTCCTCCTCCACGTGGGCGGAGTGGAGAGCGTGCTTTATGTCTGGATCGACGGCCAACCGGTCGGCTTGGCGAAGGATACGCGGCTTCCCTCGGAATTTGACCTTACGCCCTACGTCGGAGCCGGCGCCACGCACACCTTGTCCGCCGTGGTTGTGAAATGGTCCGATGCGAGCTTCGTCGAGGATCAGGACCAGTGGTGGATGGGCGGAATTCACCGCGACGTCTACCTGTATTCCCAAGCCCCGCATTTTCTCGAGGACGTGTTCGCGCGCGGCGATCTGGACGACAACCTGCGCGACGGCCGGTTGAAAATTTCGGTGCGCCTCGGTGCGCCGGATTTGGAAGCGAAAGGCTGCGCGGTTCGCGTGCAGCTCCACGATGCCCTGGGCAAGGCTGTGCTCGGGAAATCAGTCGAGGGGCGCGTCGAAGCGAAGGATTTTTGGAAGAACCCGCGCAAGCTCGTGAATTTCGACCTGCCCGTTCGCGCCCCGCGCTTGTGGTCGGCGGAGACGCCGAACCTGTACACGCTCGTGACGACGCTGGTCGGTCCCGACGGCCACGAAATCGAACACACGTCGAGTAGCGTCGGATTTCGCCGGGTCGAGGTCCGGAATCGCCAGATGCTCATCAACGGCCAGCCGGTGCGCATCACGGGTGTCAATCGCCACGAGCATGATGATGTGCACGGCAAGGCGGTGACGCACGAAGGGATGCTGCAGGACGTACGGCTGATGAAGCAGTTCAACGTGAACGCCGTGCGCACGTCGCACTACCCGAACGATCCACACTGGTACGACCTGTGCGACGAGTACGGCCTATACGTTTTCGACGAGGCCGATGTTGAATCACACGCGTTCTACCAGGAAATTTGCCGCGACAACCGTTATGCGCCGGCCTTCCTGGACCGCGGGTTGCGGATGGTTGAACGCGACAAAAATCATCCATCGATCATCGCCTGGTCGCTCGGAAACGAGAGCGGCTACGGCGCGCACCACGACGCGATGGCGGGTTGGATCCGTCACCGCGATCCCAGCCGATTGATTCATTATGAGGGCGCGATCACTTGGGACTGGCAGGCGGGAATTCCGGCCACCGACCTCGTTTGCCCGATGTACCCCGAAATTAAAAAACTCGTGGCGTGGGCCAAGGATCGGAAAGCGTCGGACCAGCGCCGTCCACTGATCATGTGCGAATTCTCGCACGCGATGGGAAACAGCAACGGCAGCCTCGGCGATTATTTCGACGCCTTCGACCGCTACCCGGGGCTGCAGGGCGGCTTTATCTGGGAGTGGGTCGACCATGGCATCAGGCGCCACGACCAGGAGGGCCGCGAGTACTGGGCGTATGGCGGCGATTTCGGCGACGAACCCAACGATCGTAACTTCGTCTGCGACGGATTGGTTTTTCCCGACCGCACGCCGCATACCGGCCTCTTTGAGTACAAATATTTGGCGCAGCCCGTCCGCGTCGTCGCCCTCAACGCGCGCCAGGGAAAATTTCGCATCGAAAATCGGCGTTGGTTCACGCCGCTCTCGGATCTCTCCGGTCATTGGGAGCTGCTCCTCAACGGCGGCCCGGTGAAAACCGGCGCACTCCCCAAGTTGACCGCCGCGGCCCAATCCAGCCAGCCGATCGAACTGCACTGGCCCGACCTCAAGTTGAACTCGAGCGACGAAGTCCACGTCGTTTTCCGCTTTGCGGTCACGAAGGCCACGATGTGGTGCGAGGCCGGCCACGAAATCGGCTACACGCAGCTTGCGGTGCCCAACTCCTCCTTCGCACGGGCACCGAAGCCGGCGGCCGCGGCCGCCAGCTTCGGGAATGCCGTCGCGGTCCAAGCGACGGAAGCAGGCTGGTTGATCCGGGTCGGCGACACCGAGCTTTCCGTCAACAAGGCGGGCGGCGTCGTCGAAAATCTTCGCGTCAAAGGCCGGGAACTCGTCACGCGCGGACCGCAGCTGAACATCTGGCGATCGCCCACCGACAACGACGGCCTCAAGCTCTTCGACGTCGTCAATTGGGGAGGATGCCGGACGCTCACAAGTTGGATGGAGGCGGGATACGCCCAGCTCACGCTTGTGGCGACGCACACGACCTGTGTGCCCTCGAAGCGCGGTGCCGTGATCGATATCCGGCAGCGCTGGGTTTGCCCGGGCGCGAAGCGTTTCATCGCACATCGCCATACTTACCGCGTCGCGCCCGATGGCGCCGTGTCGGTGGAGAACCGTTTCGACGTGGATCGGAAATTGCCTGAACTCCCGCGGCTCGGGGTTTCGCTCGTCATCCCGGGGCCGCTGGAGCACCTGCGATATTTCGGGAACGGTCCCCTGGAAAATTATCGCGACCGAAATCGCGCGTCGCTGCTCGCGGTGCATCACAGCACCGTCGCCACGCAATACGTGCCGTACATCGTACCTCAGGAGCATGGCAATCACACCGCGGTGCGCTGGCTTTCGCTCGGCGATCCGCGTGGGACGAGCGTGCGGTTTGCCGCGGAAAAACCGATGGAAGTCTCCGCGAGTCATTTCACCGCGCACGACCTTTACCGGGCGAAACACACGACGGACCTGGTGCCGCGTTCGGACATCCAGCTGAACCTCGACTATGCCCAGCGCGGCCTCGGCACCGCCAGTTGCGGGCCGGACACGCTGGAGCAGTATCGAATTCAGCCCGGGAAATACGTGTTCAATTTCGAGATCGCAGGCTCGGTCGGAGCGTAGGGATCGGAAAAGTAGCGCAGGCGGCCCGCCTGCTCCGGAAGTAGCGAGTAGTGAGTAGCGGGTAGCGAGTAGACGGACCCGGATCCGGACTTTCCGGGGAGCCGTGCACCGTTACCGTAGGGGGATCCGCTACTCGCTACTCACTACGCGCTACTCGCTACTTCGCAGAAGCAGGCGGGCCGCCTGCGCTACTTCTGTGTCCAAAGCCGCAGGGAGCTGAGCATGAAATCCTCGAGCGCGGCCGACACGTTCAAGTTCAGCCGCAGCAGCCCGACGTCGTGCTCGAGCTTTTCAATCGCGGCCGGGTAGGAACGCCGCGTGCGTTCGTCGCCCGCGGTCAGCCGAGGGAGGGAAAATGCCCGCGTCGCGTTCTCGATCTCGGCAAACAGCCGCGAGCGAAGCCCGTTCGCAATCCCGGTTTCGATCGCGACCTGCTCGTCGTCGTCCAGGTCGGGCGGAAGTTTTTCCTTCTGCTCCTTCCACACGACATCCGTGGCCGCGTCCAGCACCGCGCCAAAGCGCGCGACCAACCCATAGAGCGTGAAGACCTGGTCCGCGATGGCGGCCTTGCCGCTCACGCCTTCCACCAGGCGCGCCAGCCACGCACTGTAATCTTCCAGCCACGGCGTCCAACCGTCGGCCTTGATCACCGTGCCGGCCGACGGAAACCGGAAATGCAGCACGCGGCTGCGGATCGTCGGCAGCAGCGCGTACGGGCGCGTCGTCAGCAGCAGCAGGGTCGTGTTGGCCGGCGGCTCCTCCAAGGTCTTCAGGAAGACATTGGCCGCCGCCGTGTTCATGCGATCGACCTCGTGGAGGATCGCGACCTTGCGCGGTGCGACCGCCGGTGAAACCTGCACCTTGCCGATCAGCTCGCGCGTCGCGTCCGCCGAGATCTGCCGCATTTTCCCGGCGGGGCGCAGCATGAAACAATCCGGATGGTGATCGGGCGGGAAATTTGCCGTCGCGCCCTCGACGTTCAGCAGCCGATCCGCGATCGCGAGCGCGACCGCGGACAGCGTCTCATAGTCGTCGCCGTGGATCAGCAGGCTATGCGACAGGCGCTGCCGGGCGATGGCTTGCTCGATCACCGCAACGGCCGGAGTGCCGGCGAGGGACGCGGGCCATGGAGTCGCGGCAGTCATCATGGGAACAAAGCGACGGTCGCCGCCGCCTCAGGCGAGCCGTTCCTTCACCGTAGCCCAGATTTTTTTCTCCAACGCGTCGAGGCTCAGGGTTCCGTCGAACACCACGAAGCGGTCCGGCATCCCCTTGGCGAGGACCAGGTAGCCTTCGCGGATCTTCTTATAGAAATCGATGTTCTCACGTTCCATCCGGTCCGGCAGGTCCGAGGCGCGCTGGCGGATGCGGGCGAGGCTGACTTCCGTGGGCACGTCGATCACGACCGTGAGGTCGGGCATGACATTGCCGACGGCGAAACGGTTGATCTGCGCCACCGGGTCGGCGGCGAGGTTGCGGCCGATGCCCTGGTAAACGGTCGAGGAATCCAGGTACCGATCCGTCAGCACCACCGCGCCGCGGGTCAGCGCCGGGACGATGACCTCGCGCACCACCTGTGCCCGCGCCGCGGTGAAAAGCAGCAGCTCGGTCTCCGCGCACATTTCGTCGCCCTTGGAATTATGGACGATGATGTTCCGGATCTGCTCGCCGATTTCGGTGCCACCGGGTTCGCGCGTCGAGATGACCTCGCGCCCGGCCTTCTGGAGATGTGCCGCGAGCCGGGAGATCTGCGTGGACTTCCCGCTTCCTTCCGAGCCTTCGAAGGAGATGAGTTTGCCGGTCGGTTTTGATTTCAGGGGCATGGCGGAGAGGACGGACGGGCGGGATTTACGAGCGACGATTTACGGGGGACGATTGGGCGGAGTGCAAGCGTGGCGGCGGAGAGTGCCGGGGCGTTATTTCCAGTTGGCCAGGAAAGTCTCGAGATCGGCGAGGGTGGGGCTCTTTGCCGTGCGGACGTAGTGCCCGCTGGTGCAGACGCCGAGGCCGAGCGCGGCTTCGGGAGTGAAGCCCATCAATTGGGCGGCGGCGAACCCCGCGTTGAAATGATCCCCGGCGCCCGTGGTGATCAGCGGCTGCGCGAAATAAGGCCCGGGAACCCAGAAAGTGCCGTCGCGGGTGGCGCACGCGGCCGATTCCTTCGGATGCACCACGACGACCGTGAGATCGAGGCGCGCGCGGATCTTCGCCGCCATCGCGCGCAGGCCGCTTTCGGTCTCTGTCTCAACGCCAAACCCGAGGGTGGTGAAGACCTGCTGCGCTTCCTTCAGGTTCAGCCCGAGCGTCACCCGGCCGAACTGCTCAAACTGCGCAATCGTCTCCAGCGCATAAACCAGGTCCGCCGCGGAACGTTTTTCCGGGTCGGCGAGGTCGAAGAAAAACACGCGGCCCGGACGCACCGCCGCCTGGGGGAGGACGCGGGTGACGAGGTCGGTGAAGACCGCGGTCATGTTCGGGATCATGGTCCAATTGACGAGGCCCACGAGGTCGGCGCGCCCGAGCGCGTCGCGGAAGGCGGCATCGCCCATTGCGGCGGAAATTTTTTCCGGCGTGATCTCGTCGAGGCTCTTCATCATGCCGAGCATCAGCTTGCCGTCGTTGAATTCGACCGCAGTGGTGGCCGCGGGATCGCACAGCGACACGACCTTGGCGCGCTGCGCAAAATCCGTGAAAGCCGGGTGGATCGAATTCTTGCCCAACGCCCCGATGTACGTGACCTGCGCGCCGTGCGAGAGGAGGGCGCTGGCCATGATGGGGCCGTTTCCGCCCAGCTTGTCCATGCGCGGGTAGAACTCGATGTTCGTGCTCTTGCCCGCGGCCCCGAGGACGCGCTGGCCAAACTCGGTGATCGTGCTGATCGGGGTGAAATTGTCGCCCTGACCGGCCCGCATAGCCACCGGGGTGACGATGGTGTCGACGAAACCGTCGAAGCCGAGCACGGCTTGCTTGGAAGCGAGGCTGCCGCGGTGTTGTCGAAGTTCCTGCAGCGTGCTGGTTTTGAAATTCATCGGTGGAAGCGGCCCAGCGAAAAATCCCCGGGGTCGCCCCGCAAACAGATTCGCTGCCGCGTCGCGGGAATTTCCGTTGAATGAGCCCGCCAAAACCTCCAACTCTTGCACGCGATGCCTGACATGCACCCTTTCTCACCCCTTTTCGCCACCGCCAACCTGATCGATATCTTCGTAAACTGCGACGCCGCCGGCCAGGTGATCACGAGCGGCTTGGCGTTGTTCAGCATCATCGCCTGGTCGATCATGATCGGGAAACATTTCGAATTGAAACGCCTCCGCGAGATGAACGGGCAGTTCGAGTCCCACCTCGGCGACCAGAAAAGCCTGCTGAACCTCCCCGAATCGTTCCGCAGCAAACGCGCGATTCCCTATGCCGACCTTTTCTCCGACGCAGTGGAAGCCTACTGGCGGGCCGCGGCGATCGGGAAAGAGAAGGGCGACACCTCGACGCGGGCGCGGCTCGAGCACGCCGAGAACGCGCTTCAGCGCGCCCTCTCGCGGCAGACGCTCCGCTACGAATCGAGCATGATCTTCCTGGCGACGATCGTCACCGGCGCACCTTTCCTCGGGATGCTCGGCACCGTCTGGGGCGTGATGGTGGCGTTCAGCGCCGTGGCCGTGCAGGAGTCAGCGACGATCAAGACCCTGGCCCCCGGCGTGTCCGCCGCGCTGCTCACCACGATCGCCGGCCTCGTCGTCGCGATCCCGTCCGTGTTCGGCTACAATTTTCTCCTCGGCAAAACGAAGCAGCTGATCACTGAGCTGGAGAATTACGCCAGCGCGCTCGCCGACCGCCTGGAGCTCGAGAGCTGAGCGGAAAAACGCTGGCCATGGCACGCACCTTTCGACGCCGTCATTCGCAGCATCCGATCTCGGAGCTGAACGTGACCAATCTCATCGACCTGGGTTTCACCCTGCTGATTATTTTTATGATCACGAGCCAGGTCATCAAGGAGGAGCAGACGATCCCGGTTAATCTCCCCAACGAGTCCAAGAGCGCGCAGTCGAAGCCGGACAAGGATGCGCGTTTCGTTTCCGTTTCGATCGACGCCCGCGGCAATTTCTACGTCGAGAACCGCGCGGTGTCATTCAACGAACTCAAGACCACGCTGCGCGGCTTTGCGGTCGAGCCCAAGGTCCCGATCATCCGCGTCCGCGGCGACGCGAAGCTGCCGTACGAGAAAATCGTCCAGCTGATGGACGAACTGAAGAAGAACAATCTCCTGAAGTTCACGCTCGATACCCAATCGCCGAACTAAGAAATCACCGCGGGGAACGTAGAACAAACGGGCGCCGCGCGCGGTCAGTCCAGATCGCGCAACGCCACGCCCCCGACTTTCCGGCCTACCCATCCGCAATCCGCAATCCGAAATCCGCCATCCGAAATTGCATGACCGCCCGCTCGCCCAGCGCCCTGATGGTTTCGGCCGCCCTGCACGGCGCGGTCGCGGCGCTGATTTTGCTCTTTAGCTATGCGATCGGGCGGCACGTGACCGAGGCGCCGAAGGTATTCGAACTCGTCGCGGGCGAAGGCGATAATTACGGCGCGCTTGAAGCCCCCGCAGCGGGTGTCGCGGGTGGAATTAAGATCGATCTTCCCGAGCCGCCGGCTCCGATCCCGACTCCGGCAATGCCTCCGCCGTCTGCGGTGACGCCCCCGAGCCCCGTCGAAGCGGCGCCCGAACCGCAGATCACCAAAGTCCCGGTGGAAAAAAAGCCGGTCGTGACGAAGCCGGCCGACACGGTGATCCCGAATTTCTCGAAGCAGATCACGCGGACAATTAACCGCAAGGAATCGAAGGCCAAGCAGGAGGTTAAGAAGGAGCGCGAGGCCGAGCAGAAGCGCATCAGCAAGCTCGAGTATGACCGGCTCAACAAGACGGCCAAGGCTTCCACCGCGAGCGGCAACCCGAAGGTCAAGCGGATCGATGCCGAGGGCATTGCGGGCGGCGTCACGGGCGGGTCTACTGCCAATAAAACCGGCGGCGCCGGCGGCAAGGCGCTCACCCGCGAGCAGGGTGAGCTGATGGACGCATATTTCTCGTTGGTGAAGCGGAAGCTGAAGGACAACTTGGACAAGCCGCCGGGGTTGAGCGACTCGATCTCCGCGACCGCCGAGTTCCGGGTTGGCGCGGACGGTTCGATTTCCGGCGCGAGAATATCCTCCTCATCGGGCAGCGACGAATTCGACCGCGCGGTCCTGGATGCGATCTCGCGTTTTCGATCGATCGGGCCGCGGCCCGATCACAAGGGAGAAACCGTGAACCTGATCTTCCGCATGCGCGAAGAGGACAGCGGCTAAAAAGTCCTTGCCTTCGGGCGGGGAAGTTTGATTTTCCACACCTCCCTTCGTTGGGAAACGGGCTCTTAGCTCAGTTGGTAGAGCGCCTCAATGGCATTGAGGAGGTCAGCGGTTCGAACCCGCTAGGGTCCACCAAATTTCAGGCCGCCAGCAATGGCGGCCTGTTCCGTTTGGGTAGAGCCGCGTTTTCGCCCGGCTTGTTGCGCGCGGCCGGGAAATTCCGGCGCCAATTTCCCGGAGCCGGTCGAAGACGCGGCGCTATGGACCGATCAGCGGCGGTTCTTCCCGCATTGGCATCGGCGGTCTGCTCCCGTAGACCCGGTTCAACATCTCCCGCCATTCCTCATTTTCCGCTTCGCGGCGTTTCACGGCCCGGTACTCGGCCTCGCCCGCAAAGAAAATAAACGTGAACAGCACCGCGGTGAGCGTTTGGTGGAAAATCGCCAGGGCGGCGAGCGCGCCGACGATCGCGAGCACCTTGCCCACGTTGGCCGCCCAAAACGTGGCACGCAGATAGGGGAGGCGGGTCGCCAGCAAGGCCCGCAGGATTCGGCCGCCATCCATCGGGAAAACCGGCAGCAGGTTGAACGAGCCCATCAACAGGTTCCAATGCAGGAGCAGCTGCATGAACCCGCGGGCCGTATCCGGGAAGTCGTAAAAGCCGAACGCATGCCAGCCTTTGGGCAGGCGGAAGAAAACCCAGAGCAGGCCGGCGATGACGAAGTTCACGGCGGGACCGGCAAGCGTGATCAGCAGTTCGCGCGAGGGCTCGCGCGGGATCGAGTCGAACTCCGCCATCCCTCCGATCGGCATCAGCAGGATGCGCCGGACGCCCACGCCGAAACTCATCGCGGTGAACGAATGCCCGAGTTCGTGCAGCACCACGCAGACGAAGAACGCCAGGACGATCGCGACATTGAGCAGCAGGCCCGCCCAGCCGCTCTCGCGATAGGCCTCCGCGGCGACGTACGCCACGAGCAGGAAGAAGCTGGCGTGCACCGCCAACTGGATGCCGCGGATGCGGAACAAGTTGATTGACCACCTAAGCATGTGACGTAATCAGAAATCCGGCTTCACCAAAGCGCCAGTGTTCTTTGGCACTTCGTGAGCCACATTGTCGTCCATGCCCGAACCTGTCGCCAAAGCCCCCACGATTCTCGTCGTCGATGACGACGCTGAAATCCGCTACTCGCTCACGCGGGTGTTTTCCTCTCGGGGTTACCAGGTTTCCGAGGCGGCAAGTGGTGAACAGGGCCTGGCGCTGGTAAAAAAGGGCCCGGCCCCCGATGTGGTTTTCCTCGACGTGCGCATGGGCGGCATGGGCGGGATCGAAACGCTCCGCCTGATTCGCTCGGCCAACCCGCGCCAGCTGGTCGTGCTCATGACCGCTTTCGGGACCGCGCAGACCGCGATCGAGGCAATGAAATACGGCGCTTTCGACTACGTGATGAAGCCGTTCGACCCGCCGAAGGTCCTCGCGCTCGCGGAAGCCGCGCTCAAGACGCACGCCGACCTGCGCGCCGCCGGGGATTACAAACCGGCGCTCAACACCGAGGACTACAAGGAAGGCATCGTGGGCAATTCCCCGGTGATGCAGGAAGTCTTCAAGGTCATCGGGCAGGTCACCGCGAGCGACGTCACCGTGATGATCACCGGCGAGAGCGGCACGGGCAAAGAACTTGTCGCGCGCTCGATCTGGAAACATTCGCACCGCGCGGGGAAGCCGTTCATCGCCGTCAACTGCGCCGCGATCCCGGACAACCTGATCGAGAGCGAACTCTTCGGCCACGAGCGCGGCTCGTTCACCGGAGCGACCGGCCAGCGGATCGGCAAATTTGAGTTGTGCGACGGCGGCACGATCTTCCTCGATGAAATCGGCGACATGGCGCCGGCGACGCAGACCAAGATCCTGCGCGTGCTGCAGACGGGCGAGATCCAGCGCGTCGGGGGTGTTGAAACGCTGAGGGTCGACGTGCGCGTAATCGCCGCGACCAACAAGGACCTCGAGGCGATGGTGAAAGCGAAGACCTTTCGCGAGGATCTCTATTACCGGCTCAACGTGGTGCGGATCAAAATGCCGACGCTGCGCGAGCGCGCCGAGGATATCCCGCCGATCATCGATTTCTGCCTGCAGACTTTGGCGAAGCAGCGGAAGACGCACGTCACGAGGGTTTCGGCGGAAGCGCTGGCGGTGCTGACCACTTATACCTGGCCGGGAAATGTGCGGGAATTGGAGAACGTGATTTACCGCAGCGCGGTCATTGCCCAGGGCGACGCGATCCTCGTCAAGGACCTGCCGGTCGAGATCCGCCGCGCCACGAGTGCCGAAGGCGTGATGGGCGAAGCGGTCGATGTGAGCAGTTCGCCGTTCGACGGCATTCGCACGGCGAACGCCGAACACCTCGCGCTGGCCACCGCACGAGTGGTGGCCGAAAGCGTCGCCTCCGGGGAGCCCGCGCTCACGGTGACGCGCGCGTTGGATTTTCTTCACGCCGAGCTTCGCCGCGGGGAAACACCTCTGCTCGAAGCGATCAGCGGGGAAATGATCCAGCGCTCGGTGACCGCCGCGAACGGCGACCTGAAAGCAGCCGCGGCCGAGCTCGGGTTGACGCTTCCCGCGCTCAAGAAGCGAGTGAAGTAGCGCGCCAGATTTGAACGGAAGGCAACGAGCGTGAGCGCGTTGTCCCTAACGCGCTTTCGGCTCCGCCGACGTTTAATGGTGGGCCGAGTCGCTCAGCGCGTTAGGGACAACGCGCTCCACCTAAACTCCTTTGGACGTCGTTAGCCTCGTGACATTCGTTGGGCCGAGTC
The DNA here is from genome assembly GCA_028293545.1 of Verrucomicrobiota bacterium. Classification (GTDB taxonomy): domain Bacteria; phylum Verrucomicrobiota; class Verrucomicrobiia; order Opitutales; family Opitutaceae; genus Opi-474. The sequence continues at coordinate 62,605 of JAQGOP010000018.1, forward strand.
TTTCAACTTTCGGCTTTCAACGGATTGACCTTCGTGTTTCCGAAGCAGGTGGACCGCCTGCGCTATTTTTTCGCGTAGCCCTGCGGATGCGACGCGTGCCACTTCCAGGCGGTCGCCACGATCGAGTCGATGTCGGGGAATTTTATTTTCCACCCGAGTTCCCGCTGGGCCTTCGATGAATCCGCATATAGCGCCGGGGGATCGCCCGCCCGCCGCGGACTTTCGACCAGCGTGATTTTCCGGCCCGTGATTTTTTCCACGGCGCGAATCACTTCACGGTTGGAAGTGGGCCGACCGGTGCCGAGATTGTAGAACAGCGCCGCGCCCGGGGTCGCCAGCTTCGGGAAAACGGCAATATGCGCGCGGCTCAAGTCGTCGACGTGCACATAGTCGCGCAGGCAGGTGCCGTCCGGGGTGGGGTAGTCGGTCCCGAAAACCTGGAGATGCTCCCTGCGGCCGGTCGCGGCGTCGAAGGCCAGCGGGATCAAATGGGTTTCGGGCGCATGGTCTTCACCGATGACGCCGTCCTCCGCCGCGCCCGCGGCGTTGAAATAGCGAAACGCGGCGAAGCTCAGCCCATGCGCGACCGCGATCGCCTTGAGTGCGTTCTCCACGTCCAGTTTCGTCTGACCGTAGGGATTGATCGGCGCCTGCGGCATGGCCTCGGTGATCGGGAGCGTCGCCGGGACGCCGTAGGTGGCGCAGGTGGACGAGAAGACGAATTTTTTCACGCCCGCGGCCAGCATCGCGCGGAGGAGATGCAGCGTGCCGACCGAGTTGTTGAAATAGTACTTGAGCGGGTCGGTCACCGATTCGCCGACGTAGCAGTACGCCGCGAAATGCATGACGAGCTCGATCTTCTCGGCGCGCAGGACGCGCTCAACCGCGGCTTCATCGCCGAGGCTCAACTCATGGAGCGCCACGTCGGCGGCGACGGCCGCACGATGGCCGTAGACCAGGTTGTCGAGCACGACCGGCCGGTGACCCGCCGCGATGAGCTGCCGGACGCAATGACTTCCGATGTAACCGGCCCCACCGACGACAAGCACGTTCATGGAGAGGCTTGTATTGCTTTCAGCGCGGTCTTGGCTAGCGATTTCCGTTTACTCACGAATGAAGCCTGCCCGCATCGTCATCACTGGAGTCGGTTTGACCGCGCCGAACGGTAATTCCCTCGGCGAATTCCGCCAAAACCTCCTCAACGGTGTCGCGGGCGTGGAACGGATGGAAATCCGCTACATGGGCCAGCAGCTGGCGGGCGTCTGCCATTACGACCCATTGCGCCACCAGACCAAGAAAGAGGTCCGTGTCGGCACGCGCGCCGGGAGCATCAGCATCTATTGCGCGCGCGAAGCGGTGAAGGACAGCGGCCTCGATTGGGCGAAGCAGGCGAAGGATCGCGTGGGCATCTACATCGGTTGCACCGAGCACGGGAACGTGGAGACGGAGAACGAGATTTATAACATCTCGAAATTCAACTACGACACGAAGTTCTGGTCGCACTACCACAATCCCCGCACGGTCGCCAACAACCCCGCGGGCGAAGCGTCGCTGAACCTGGGCGTCACCGGTCCCGCTTATACGATCGGCGCGGCGTGCGCGGCGGGCAACCTCGGGCTGATCCATGCGACCCAGATGCTGCGCCTCGGCGAAGTCGACCTGGCGATCTGCGGCGGCGTGAGCGAGAGCATCCATACGTTTGGAATTTTCGCCGGCTTCAAGAGCCAGAACGCGCTCGCCTCGCATGAGGACCCGAAAAAAGCCAGCCGCCCGTTCGACAAGGCGCGCAACGGCATCGTGGTGTCCGAGGGCGGTTGCCTCTACACGCTGGAGCGGCTCGAGGACGCCCAGGCGCGCGGCGCGAAAATTTATGCCGAGATCGCGGGTTACCATGTGAACTCCGATGCGAGCGACTACGTGCTGCCGAACCCGATCCGCCAGGCCGAGTGCGTGCGTTCCTCGCTGCAACGCGCTGGGCTGAAGGCCAGCGACATCCACATCGTCAATACGCACGCGACCGCGACGCCGCTTGGCGACATCCAGGAATGCGAGGCGATCCGCGCGGTATTTGGCGAAGGCTGCCCGGAGACCCACATCAACAACACGAAGAGCTATATCGGCCACTGCATGGGCGCGGCGGGCGCGCTGGAGCTGGCGGGAAACCTGCCGTCGTTCGACGACCTCACCGTGCACCCGACGATCAACGTCGACGACCTCGACCCCGCCTGCGCTTTGCCCGGTTTGGTCCTGAATCAGCCCCGCAAGGTTGAAAAGGTGGACACCATCCTCAATAATTCATTCGGGATGCTCGGGATAAATTCCACGTTGATTGTTAAACGCTTTGTCCGCTAAGTCCCTCGCTTCTGCCCATATGACCAAAGATGAATGTAAGAAGGTGGTGACGGACATAATCGCCGACATCGCACCCGATGAGGATTTGAGCACGCTCAAGCCCGACGTGCGCCTGCGCGACCAGCTTCAATTGGATTCAATGGACTTTCTCGACATCGTGATGGAGCTCCGGAAACGCCACGGCATCGAGGTGCCCGAGGCGGATTACGCCCAGCTCGCCTCGCTCGATAGTTGCGCCGAATACCTGACGCCGAAGTTCAACGCGCTGAGCGCCAAGAGTTGAGCGCGAAGCATTCGCTCGGTTGAAAGTTGCAGGTTGAAAGTGAAGGCCCCGGCAAATCGCCGGTGAACGCCCGGCCCTTGTCGGACGGCTTTTCCTTTCAACTTCCAGCCTTCAACACTCAACTGCCGGTCGCCGGCCCATGAATTCCCGCTCGCATTATGACGTCGCCATCATCGGCGCGGGGATGTCCGGCCTCGCCGCCGGGATCCGGCTGGCGCATTTCGGCCAGCGCGTCTGCATTTTCGAACGCCATAACACGGTCGGCGGGCTGAATAGTTTCTACAGCATCGCCGGCCGCAAATTCGACGTCGGCCTCCACGCGATGACGAACTACGTCCGCCCGGGAGTGAAGGGCACCCCGCTGGGAAAACTGCTGCGCCAGCTCCGGATCGAGCGCGATGAGTTCGCGCTGTGCGAACAGAAGCAGTCGCGCATCGCCTTCGGTCCCCGCGGCGAGACCTCGCTGCGCTTCACCAACGATTTTGCCGTCTTGGAGAGTGAAGTCGCGACGCATTTCCCCAGCCAGGTCGACGGATTCAGGAACCTGGCGAATGCGGTGCGCGCCTTCGACGACGTCTCGCTCGACGCGGCACCCGTGTCGGCCCGCGAAACGGTGCGCCGGCACATCTCGGATCCGTTGCTTGAGGACATGCTGTTCTGCCCGCTGATGTATTACGGCAGCGCGACCGAGCACGACATGGATTTCGGGCAGTTCGTGATCATGTTCAAGGCGCTCTTCCTCGAGGGCTTCGCCCGGCCCTTCGAAGGCGTGCGTGTGATCCTCCGGGTGTTGCTCGACAAATATCGCGCCGCCGGCGGCGAGCGACGCATGAAATGTGGCGTGCAGAAAATCATCGTGCGCGACGGGCGGGCGAGCGGAGTGAAGCTCGACGACGGCGAGGAGATCACCGCCGACCACGTCATTTCCTCGGTCGGAGCGCCCGAAACCGAGCGGTTGATCGCCGACGAACCTTCCTCCGGCACCGCGACGAAAGCCGGGCGCCTTTCGTTCGTCGAAACGATCACGATCCTCGATCGCCAACCCGCCGAACTCGGGTGGGGGAGCGACACGATCGTTTTCTTCAACGATTCGCCGCGCTTCCATTACGAGTGTCCCAGCGGCCAGGTCGATCCCCGCAGCGGGGTTATCTGTATTCCCAATAATTTCGATTTCGGACCTGACCTGAAATTGCCCGAAGGGATTTTCCGCTGCACCTGCCTCGCCAATTACGACCGCTGGGCGGACCTGCCCGAGGAAACCTACCAGGCCGACAAGCAGCGTTGGTACGAAATTCTCCAGCAGAGCGCCCGCCGGTTCCTGCCGCCGCTGGCCACGCCGGATGCGCTTGGGCGCGCGACGCTGGCCACGGACATGTTCACGCCGCGCACGATCACAAAATTCACCGGTCATCTCGGCGGCGCGATCTACGGGGCGGGCCGCAAGAATCGGCAGGGCCGAACCGCCCTCGCCAACGTTTACCTGTGCGGGACGGACCAGGGTTTTCTCGGGATCGTGGGCGCGATGCTCAGCGGGATTTCGATGGCGAATTACCATATCCTCCAAAAGGGTTGAATTCGACGGCACGAAGGCCCCTGCAACTTGTCAGATGGGGTGCCGTCTTACCCCCCATGAAACCCCTACTTGGACTCCGCGTCGCTGTACTCCTGAGTGGCGTTGGAATTTTCCTTCCCGCGGGCTTGGTGCGAGCCCAGGAAAACCTCGCGGCGACAACGCCGGTGCCCCAGCTCACGCGCGCGCAGCTCGACGAATTGCTTGGGCCGATCGCGCTCTATCCCGACGCCCTCGTGGCCTTGATTCTCCCGGCGGCCACGAATCCGGCGGAGATTGTATTGGCCGCGCGTTTTTTGAACGCGAACGGCGACCCGGCCCAGATCGATAATCAACCGTGGAGCGACAGCACCAAATCGCTCGCGCGGTATCCGGACGTGATCAAATGGATGGACATCAATCTCGAGTGGACGCGCCAGGTGGGGGAGGCATTTCTCGACCAGCCCGACGAGTTGATGACTTCCGTCCAGCGCCTGCGCGCCACGGCGCGCGCGACCGGCGCGTTGGTGGATACGCCGCAGCAGCAAGTGGTGGTTGATGCCGACACGATTGAAATTGTGCCGACCCAACCCGACGTGATCTACGTCCCGGTCTACGATCCTGAAATCGTCTACGTCATGCATGGGCCGGGATATTATCCGTCTTATCCCTATCTCACGTTTGGTGCCGGTTTCGCCGCCGGCGTGTGGCTGTCGAACGATTTCGACTGGCACCATCGGACGATCTGGGTCGGGGATCACCAACACGACTGGCGCCAGCACCGCGACTGGCGCCGCAGCAATCCCCCGGGTGCGCGCCCGCCGAACAATCCCGGCTGGCATCAATGGCAGCCCCCGACCAATCGCCCGCGCCCCCCGCGCCCCGGTGGCCGCCCGCCCAGCAATATAATCCGTCCCCGGCCTTTTGTGGGCCCGCAGAATGTGCCCGGCGCGGGCCGCCCGAACACGCCGCAGACGAATGCTCCTCGTCCGAACGATGCCGGTCGTCCGCCCCGCGCGGAAAACAACGCCCGTCCTACGCGCCCGCCACAGGGCAACGTCCAGCCTTCCGTCCCCGCGCCTACGCCGCGTCCGCCGCAGGAGCGCCGCTTCAATCCGCCGAACGCTTCGCCCACGCGGCAGCCCAGCCCGCCGCCGCCAGTGCAGCCGCCGGTGACGGTGCAACAATTGAATCGCGCGACCCCAATGGCGCCCCCGCGGGCCACGCCCGGCCCGCAACAGCAGCAGCCCCGGATCTTGCCGCCAAGCCAGCCAATTCAATCCGCCCCCGTCGCGCAGCCGCCCCCGCCGAAGCAGCGCGAAAGCATGGATCGCGAGAAGCGGGATTGATCAGCGCCGGCGTCCGAATGTAGCGCAGGCGGCCCGCCTGCTCCGGGGCTTCGACTGATTTCCCGCTCCGGCGGAGTAGAATTTTCCCGCGGAATTCACGGATGCGGGCGGATTAAAACGCCAAACCCAAGCTAAGCGTTTTTTGTAGAAGTGGAGGGTGGAGCGCGGGCGCGCCTCAGCAGGCAGGATGCCTGCGCTCCATCGAACAACCGGTGCTACTTCCTTGCCCTCGCTGTGACGGCCCTTTCATTCTGCTCCTTCCATGGCGTACGACTGGCTTAAAGGAGTGGCCGACGAGTATGATGTCATCGTGATCGGCAGCGGTCTCGGTGGCCTCACGGGCGCCAACGTGCTCGCCAAGGCCGGTCACAAGGTCCTCCTCCTCGAGCATCACTACCAGTTCGGCGGCCTGGCCACTTGGTTCACCCGCAAGGGCGGGCATATCTTCGATATTTCGCTGCACGGGTTTCCCGTCGGCATGATCAAATCCTGCCGGAAATATTGGACGAAGGAGATTTCGGATTCGATCGTGCCGCTGAAGGACATCCGCTTCATCAATCCCCAGATGGACGTCTGGACCACGTTCACGCGCGAGGATTACACGCGTGTTTTAGTCGAGCAGTTTCATCTCGAACCGGCGCACGTGGAGAAATTCTACGAGCACCTCCGGGGGATGAATTTCTACGACAACAACCCCGAGACGACCGGTGAAATGCTCGAGCGGTTTTTCCCGGGACGCGACGACGTGAAGCGCCTTTTGATGGAACCGATCGCGTATGCCAACGGCTCCACGCTCGACGATCCGGCGATCACCTACGGCATCGTCTTCTCGAATTTCATGGGCTCGGGCGTCTACACGTTTCGCGGCGGCTCGGATCTGCTGATCGAAAAGATGATCGCCGAACTGAAGAAAAACGGCGTCGAAGTGCGGAAGAAAGTCCTCGTCGATCGGATCCTCGTGGAGGAACGCGACGGCCGGAAAGTCGCGGCCGGCATCGTCGCCAGCAGCGGGCGCGTGATCCGCGCGAAAGCCATCCTCTCGAACGCCAACATCAAAAACACGATCTTCCGTCTCGCCGGCGAGGAGAATTTCCCGGCGGACTACGCTGCGGCTGCGCGCGCGGTGCGGATCAACGCGAGCTCCTGCCAGGTTTATCTGGGGATTCGAAAGGGCGAAACGATCCCGCACATCGGCGACCTGGTGTTCACGTCGGAAAACCCGAAATTCAGCAGCGAGGAGCTGACGGACTTCAACACCACCAGCCGGACATTTTCCGTTTATTACCCCGAAACCCGGCCCGGCTCGGATCGCTACACCGTCGTCGTCTCATTGAACGGCCAATACGGGGACTGGAAGAAACTCAGCGACGAGGATTACGAAAAAGAGAAAGCGCGCCTCGTCGAGGAATCGATCGCGGCGCTGGAGCGCTACATCCCGGGAGTTCGCGCCAAGATCGACTGGTCCGAAGCGGCGACGCCCCGGACGATCGAGCGCTACACGACCCACCAGGGCGGCACGTCGTTCGGCACAAAGTTCGAAGGACTGAAGGTCTCGATGGAATTGTCCGAAAAACTTCCCGGCCTTTTCCACGCCGGTTCCGTCGGGATCATTATGTCGGGCTGGCTCGGGACGATTAACTACGGCGTGATCACGGCGAACAAGATCGACCAGCTGCTCTTTAAGCTCAAATCCGCGGAGTCATCCGTGACGGCCACCAGCGGCGCTTAGCGAATGGGAGCAACGCCGGCCAGCCGGCCGGAACCCGGTGCGCCGTGGGCTTTCTTTTCCGCACTTGCGGGCCGTGGGGACCCGCTGCGAAGGTGAGGCCATGTTTCCACCCGTCACGGACCTGATCCCACATCGGCCCCCGTTCCTGTTTGTCGACGAGATCGTCGCGGAAACCGCCGATGGACTGGTGGCAAAGCGGTTGTTCCGGGCTGACGAGGATTTCTACCAAGGCCATTACCCGGGCGCACCGATCACCCCCGGGGTGTTGCTTTGCGAGGCGGTTTTCCAGGCAGGCGCGCTCTACATGGCACGGAGCATGGCGGGGCAGGGGAGCCGAAACGGAGTGCCGCTGCTGGCCAAAGTGAGCGATGTCCGTTTTCGTAATCCCGTGTATCCCGGCGAAACGATTCTCATCGAGGTCAGGAAGAAGGAAGCCATCGGCGGATTTACGATGATGAGCGGGAGCGTCAAGAGCGGTGAGAAGCGCGTTTTGAATGTCGACTTCGCGGTGGCGTGGAAAATCCCGGAAGCCACTCCTGCGACATGACCGATTTCCTCCAGGTTTCGGGGAAGACTTTCCTGGTGTTTGGCGTGGCCAATCGAAAGAGCGTCGCCTGGTTCACCGCGAAGTCCCTGGAAGAGCAGGGTGCCCGGGTCATCTACAGCGTCCGCTCCGAAGCCCGGAAAAAATCCCTCGAGGCCCAATTGGCCGGGAAGCCGGTATTCGTCTGTGATGTCGAGCGGGCTGGTGCCGTCGACGGCTTGGCGCGCGAAATCAAGGCGGGCGGACATCCCGAGTTGCATGGGATCGTGCACTCGATCGCATTCGCGAATTACAGCGAGGGCTTCAAGGCGTTCCACGAAACCAAGCGCGACGATTTTCTCCAGGCGATGGGCGTGACGACGTTTTCACTCGTCGAGGTGGCGCGCGCTTTCAAGCCGGTGCTCGCGAAGCACGCGTCGGTGGTGACGATCGGGATTTCGTCGCTGCAGGTGACGCCGGACAACTACGGCTACATGGGCCCGATCAAGGCCGCGTTGGATTCGTGCGTGAGGTTCCTTGCGAAGTCGTTCAGCGCGGACACGTCGGTGCGGTTCAACTCCGTCGGCTCGGGCCCGCTCAAAACCAGCGCTTCCGCCGGCATCCCGGGCTACCTGGAAAGTTACCTCTACGCCGAGAAACTCACGTTTCGAAAGCAGAACCTGGCGACGCAGGAAGTCGCCAACGCCGTGTTGTTCCTGCTGAGCGAGCGGAGCAGCGGCGTGAATGGCACGACGCTCATTGTGGACGCGGGCCTCGGCTCGAATTATTTCGACCAGGAAATCATCCGCCTCGCGATGAGGCTCGAGAAATAACCCGCGCATGAGGTTCGAAAACGTCTGCATCGAGTCACTCGCCGTCGCGCTTCCGGGCGAGAGTTGGAGCTCGGCGGCCATCGAGGAAAAGCTTCGCCCGCTTTACGAGCGGCTCAAACTTCCGGCGGGACGCCTGGAATTGATGACGGGGATTCGGGAGCGGAAAATGTGGCCGCCCGGCACTCGCCCCTCCGACGCCAGCGCAGCCGCGGGCAAGGCGGTGCTCGAGAAATCGAACCTGCACGCCGGACAGGTGGAGCTCTTCATCCACGCCGCCGTCAGTCGCGACATGCTCGAACCCGCGACGGCGTCGTTCGCGCATCGCAAGATCGGACTGCCGCCGTCCGCGCAGATTTTCGACGTGTCGAATGCCTGCCTGGGATTCCTCAATGCGCTCACCATCGCGGGCGGCCTGATCGAGTCGGGCCAAATTAAGTGCGCCTTGATCGCCTCCGGCGAAAACGGGCGTCCGTTGGTCGAACAAACAATCTCAACCCTGCTGGGCCACTCTTTCACGCGAAACGAAATCAAGCCGTACTTCGCCAACCTCACGATCGGATCCGGCGCGGTCGCAGCCGTGGTTTGCCACCGATCGATGGTCAAAGGCCGGCCGCATCGCCTGCTGGGTGGAGTCGCCCGCGCCGCCACTCGGTTCAGCGATCTCTGCCAGGGCGATACCCACGGCGCGGAATCGCTCGCGATGCAGACCGACTCCGAGCAGCTCCTGGTCGCGGGGGTCGGGCTCGCGCAGGAAACTTGGAATGAGTTCAGCGCCGCCGGGGGCTGGGCGAAGGAATCGTTCGATCGTTTTATTTGTCATCAGGTCGGGAGTACGCATCGGCGAAAACTGTACGAGATGCTCGGCCTCGACCTGGCGAAGGATTTTTCGACGTTTGAAACGCTGGGAAACACCGGATCCGTCGCGTTGCCGGCCACGCTGGCGGCGGCCATCGACGCGGGCGCCGTGCGCGAAGGCAGCCGGGTGGGATTGCTCGGCATCGGCAGCGGACTCAACTGCCTGATGCTCGCGCTCGAATGGTAGACGCACCGCAGCTCCCGGAATGGCTGGCGCGCCAGTATCCGTTCATGCCGAAGTCGTTCCTGACGGCGAACGGCGCGCGGATGAGTTTCGTCGACGAAGGCCCGCGCACCGCCGAGGCGGTGCTGATGCTGCACGGCAATCCGACGTGGTCGTTTTATTTCCGCAACCTCATCCGCGAACTCGCACCCACGCAGCGCTGCATCGCGCCAGACCATGTGGGCATGGGCTTGTCGGAGAAACCTGCGGACTACGATTACACGCTCGCCACGCGGATCGCGGATCTAGCCGGGCTGGTCGAGACGCTTGGTTTGAAACGCATCCACCTCGTCGTGCACGATTGGGGCGGGGCGATCGGTTTTGGATTTGCCGCGCGGCATCCGGAGATGATCGGACGATTGGTGGTGCTGAACACGGCGGCTTTCGCCTCGACGCAAATTCCGGCGCGCATCGCGCTCTGCAAGGCGCCGGGCTTCGGCCCGTTTTTGGTGAGGGGATTCAATGGTTTTGCCTGGCCGGCGACCTGGATGGCAATGCATCGGCGGCCGCTCACGCCGCCGCAGAAGCGCGCTTATCTTTTCCCGTATCGCTCGTGGGCGAAACGGATCGCGGTCAGTGCCTTCGTACGCGATATCCCGCTCGATGCGTCGCACGTCAGCTGGAACACGCTCGCGGCGACCGAGGCCGGGCTCGTGGAATTCAAGGACCGCCCGGCCTTGATTGTTTGGGGCGGGAAGGATTTTTGTTTCAACGATTCATTCCTCGCGCGCTGGCGGGAGATTTTGCCCGGCGCACGCTGCGTCCGCATCGCCGATGCCGGTCACTACGTGCTCGAGGACGCGGACGCGGAGGTGATCCCGCTGATCCGGGATCATTTGGTTCCGCGGTAACAGGCGAAGCGTGTTGTCGCCACCGCGCTGAGCGGCTCGGCCATAGCGGCGGCTGATCCGATCGGACTGATTTGAACAGAAGGCAACGAAGGTAACGAAGAGTTTCAGATTCGCGCCGCCGATCGTGCCCTTGACGGTGTGGGATTGGGAACCCCTCAAGTCATGGGATCGTTTAGGGCACGAGCGATTCCGCCGATCTGAACCTCTTCGTTACCTTCGTTGCCTTCTGTTCAAATCGGCTGGGATTCGATCCCGGAGCAGGCGGGCCGCCTGCGCTACTTCAGCGGTCGTAGAGGGCCGCCAGTTCTCGCAGGTATTTCACCGTGCCGTCACTGAGCGAGCGCAGCTGTTCGGGACGGAAGCGCCAGGACCAGTTGCCCTCGGCGACACCGGGGCTGTTGAAACGCGCGACCGATCCGAGGCCGAGCAGATCCGGCAGGGGAACGATCGTGAGCGCACAGACGGAGGCGTACGCGACGCGAAGGAAGTCCCAGTTGATTTCCTGGCCGTCGACGCGGAGATAGCGGCGGACATGGTCGCGAGTCTTCTCGTCTGCCTCGGCGTACCAGCCAATCGTCGTGTCGTTGTCGTGCGTGCCAGGATACACCACGCAGTTGGCGCGGTGATGGTGAGGCAGGTAAAAATTATCCGCGGCCCCGCCAAAAGCGAACTGCAGGACCGCCATCCCGGGAAGCCCGGTGGCTTCGCGCAGCGCAATCACTTCCGGCGTGAGGGTGCCGAGGTCCTCGGCGATCAATTTCGCGCCGGGTAAAGCGGCGCGGATCGCGCGAAAGAAATCCAATCCGGGCCCGAGGACCCAGTGCCCGGGCCGGGCGGTGGCGGATCCCGCGGGAATGGACCAATAGGCTTCGAAGCCGCGGAAATGGTCGATGCGCACGACGTCGAAAAGCGCAAAATTCGCGCGGAGCCGGGCGATCCACCAGGCGTAACCATCGGCGGCGTGGACGGGCCAGTTATAGAGCGGATTTCCCCAGAGCTGGCCGTCGGCGGAGAAATAATCCGGCGGGCAGCCGGCGACCGCGGTGGGTCGGGCGGTGCGGGGATTAAGTTGGAAAAGCTGTGGATTCGCCCAGGCATCGGCGCTGTCGAGCGCAGCGAAGATCGGCGCATCGCCGATGATCGCAATATCGAGGGCGGCAGCCTTGGCCCGCAGCTGCGTCCATTGCCCGAGGAAAAGGTATTGGATGAATTCGTACGCCTCGATCCGCACGGCCAGTTCGCGCGGGAGGGCGGATTTGCGGGCGAGCGCCGGGTTGCGCGCGGCCGCCGGCCATTCCCACCAGGGACGATCCTTGAAATTCTCCTTGAGCGCGCAGAAGAGCGCGTAGTCTGGCAGCCACGCGGCTTGCTGGCGGCGAAACTCCTCGAAGTCGCCATAGGGCAGGATGCGGCGCCCGCCACGGACAAACTCCGCATGCGCGCCGAACAACACCGGCCACTTCGCATGGTAAATCCCGCCGAAATCGACGCGGTCCTTGGGCAGGGCCTGTAGCGCTTCGGCGTCAGCGGCGGTGACCAAGCCCTCGTGAATTAGGGCGGCGACATCGATCAGGTAGGGATTTCCCGCGAACGCGGAAAAGCATTGGTAGGGCGAATCGCCGTAGCCGGTCGGACCGAGCGGGCAGATTTGCCACGCTTTGAATCCCGCGGCCGCGAGAAACTCAAGAAAGCCCACCGCATTTTCATCGAGGCTCCCGATGCCATAATCGCCCGGCAGGGAGGTCGGGTGCAGCAGCACACCGGCATGACGCCCGGTCAGCCAACTGGACTGCGGCTCACTCATGCACAACGTTACTTAACATAATATCTATTGTGCGTAGAGCCCATGGAAGCGCTACCGGGTCGGGCCCCAGTGCTTGGTCAACGGGAAATAGATGAACAACGGGCGTCCAATCACTTCCTTGGCCGGCACGAATCCCCAATACCGGCTGTCGGAGCTGAACCCCGAATTGTCGCCCATGGCGAAATACTTGTTGGGGCCGATCACGACCTGGTCGGAATCCCGCAGCAGATATCGAGCTTCGCTGTTCATAGGAGCGTTGAAGTAGCCGCGATACGGCGGTTCGCGGCGGGCGTTGAGTTCGAAAGCCGTCGAACCGGTGATCGGCTGGCCGTTGCGGTAGATTGCGGGTTCGTGGACCTGGATGGTGTCGCCGGGAGTGCCGACGAGCCGTTTGACGTAATACTGGTCAATGCCGATCCCCGGGATCTTGCCGGTGCCGAACACAAAACCCTGCCCCACCTTCGGCCGCATGAAATTGTACGTCACACGGTCCACGAACAGCTGGTCACCGGTCAATTCGTCGAACGAGAGCACGCGCTCGCCCGCCTTCACGATCTTCCCCGTGCGAAACCAATTCGTCGGCTGGCCGTTGACCGTGCGGGTCACGTAGTCGCGGGCGCGGTATTTTCGTTCGAGGTTGTTCGCAAACCCATGCGGGTTGGTCGCGCTGGAATTGCCGAAGAACGCCTTGTCGAGCACCCAGTCGAAATCGAAGTCCAGCGGAACGCGGATGAAAACGGGTTTATCACCGACCAGCAGCGCGTACTCGCGCAGCTCCGTCGGGAAAATGAGCCAGGTCTTTCCCGGGACGACGCGGTAGTCCACCAGCCCTCGCCCACCGGTGATGCCGTTTACCGGGATCAACACCTCGCCATCGTCCGGCGCGTCGACCCGATGCGGCCACGCGCCAAATGTCACGGCCCGCGCCGCCACCGCCACCGCATTCGGTTCCTCCGCCGGCGCATGATAAACTTCCGACGTCATGCCGTTATACGTCGGCCACATCGAGTTCGTCGGGATCTTGAACGGCTGGACCAAGAACGTGCGGACGCCGATGATCACGATCGCCGCGACCAGGAGAAATTCGATATTTTCGACGAGCGCGCTTTTCGGGTACATCGCGCCGCCGGTGCGCCGCAGCACTTCCTCGAGGGATTCGATGCCCAGTTTCAGCTTCGCGCCTTCCGCCTTGGCCTTCAGCTGCTGGCGCAGGCTATCGGTCCGCTGGCGAAGCTCGATCGCCTCCTTCGTGCTGAGCACGTCGCGCCGGAAGTGCCAGACCTTATCCGCGACCTCCAGCCAGTTGCCCGCGCTCTCGCGCATTTTCGTTTCCTGTGAAGAAAAGAAGCCGAACATGGAGGAAGTTTAGTTGTTCTGCAGGACCTTGATGAAGGCATCAGGTGGGATGGAAACCTTGCCGATCTGTTTCATCTTCTTTTTGCCCTCCTTCTGCTTGTCGAGCAGCTTGCGCTTACGGCTGATGTCACCGCCATAACATTTTGCGGTCACGTCCTTGCGCATTTCCCGGACGTTGTCGCGCGCGATGATCTTGCCGCCGATGGCAGCCTGGATCGCGACCTTGAACATCTGGGGCGGGATAATCTTCGCGAGCTTCTCACACAGCTGCCGGCCTTTGCTCTCGGCCTTCTCGCGGTGCACAATGCACGCGAATGCATCGACCGGGTCGCCGTTGATCATGATGTCCATCTTCACGAGGTCCGACGCCAGGTAATCGCCGAGCTCGTAATCCATCGAGCCATAGCCGTGCGTGATGCTCTTCAACCGGTCGTTGAAATCGACCAGGATTTCATTGAGCGGGAGCACGCAGCGCAGCATCACGCGGTTCATGTCGAGCGTGTCGGTGTGCTCGCAGACCCCGCGCTTCTCCATGATCAGCGAGAGGATGTCGCCCATCGAATCGTTCGGCAAAATAATCGAGGCGCGGATCGTCGGCTCCTGGATCTCGAGGATCGTGCCGGGATCCGGCATGTTCACGGGATTGTCGACGTCGATCTGTTCGCCGCCCTGGGTCACGACGTGATAGATCACGCTCGGGTACGTGGAAATGATCTCGACGTCGTGCTCCCGGCGAATGCGCTCCTGGATAATTTCCATGTGCAGCAGGCCGAGGAATCCGCAGCGAAAGCCGAAGCCGAGCGCCAGTGAACTTTCCGAGGCGTAGACAAATGCCGCGTCGTTGAGCCGCAGGCGGCCGAGGGCCGCCTTCAATTTTTCGTAGTCGTCGCTCTCCAGCGGATAGAGCCCGCAGAACACGAGCGGACGCACTTCCTTGTACCCGGGCAGCATTTCCGTCGCCGGCCGCGCTGCGATCGTGATGGTGTCGCCCGTTTTGACGTCCGACGTGTTCTTGATGCTGGAAACAATGTAGCCGACGTCACCGGGCCCGAGCGAAGCGATCTTGGTCATCTTCGGCATAAACACGCCGACTTCCTTCACCTCGGCCTTCTGCCCATTGCTCATGAGCATCATCGTGTCATTGGCCTTGATCGAGCCCGAGAACACGCGGACGTACGCGATGCAGCCGCGGTACGAATCGTACAGCGAATCGAACACCAGCGCGCGCAGCTGCGGGTAAGTCGCCCAGCGCGGCGGCGGCACGCGCGCCACGACGGCCTCGAGGATTTCCTCGATGCCGATGCCCGACTTGCCGCTGGCGAGGATGGCTTCCTCGGCGGGAATCGAAAGGATGTCCTCCAGCTGGCGCGTGCAGAGCTCGAGGTTGGCGCTCGGGAGGTCGATCTTGTTGATGACCGGGATGACCTTGAGCTTCTGGCCGAATGCGAGGTGCGCGTTCGCGACGGTCTGCGCCTCCACGCCCTGCGCGGCATCGATCAACAGCACGGCGCCTTCGCAGGCGGCGAGGCTGCGCGAAACTTCATAGGAGAAGTCCACGTGCCCCGGCGTGTCCATCAGGTTGAGCTTGTAGTCGTGCCCATCCTTCGCGCGGTACGTCATCGTCACCGGGTGCGACTTGATCGTGATGCCGCGCTCCTTCTCCAAATCCATGGAGTCGAGATGCTGGTCCGTCATCACGCGCTGCGAGATGGTGTTGGTGTGCTCGAGCAACCGGTCCGACAGCGTGGTTTTACCGTGGTCGACGTGCGCGATGATACAGAAATTGCGGGTATATTTGGCGGGCATCGTCAGGCAGTCACATCCGAGAATTCAGCAAAGCTCTTCACCACCCAGCTCTTTTCCGTCCGTCGCGCCAATCCGGCGAGTACGCCTCCCGGCCCCAGTTCCCAGAACTCCGTCGCACCCGCCGCCGCCGCGCTGCGCATGCAGTCTTCCCAGAGTACCGATGACACGACCTGTTTCACCAGTGCGGCCTTGAGGTCAGCCGGGACCGAAACCTCCTGGCCCGTCGTATTCGTGAACACCGTGAACTTGGGCGGAGCAAACGGGATCGCCTCGAGATAACTGGCGAACGCGGCGCGCGCCGGTTCCATCAGCCGCGAGTGATACGCACCGGCGACGTTGAGCGGGATGATTTTCTTGATCCCGCGCTCTTTCGCCGCCGCGACCGCGGTATCGATTTTGGATTTCTCGCCGGAAACGATGACCTGGCCGGGCGCGTTGAAATTCGCGGCCTCGATGTCGAATTCGCGGCAAAGCTCGTGAACCTTGGCACGCTCTTCGCCCATCACCGCGGCCATGCCGCCGGTGGTCTGTTCACAGGCCTGCTGCATCAGTCGACCGCGCTCGGCGACGATCTTGAGCCCGGTCGCAAAATCGAAAACGCCTGCCGCGCAGTCCGCCGTGAGTTCCCCCAGGCTGAGTCCCAGCGCCATCCTGGGTTCGCCCGCCGGGAGTTTCCCTTGTTCGCGCAGAGCCGCGAGCAACGCGAGCCCATGCACGAACAGCGCCGGCTGGCAGACCTTGGTTTGCGTCAGTTCGGTTTCAGGTCCTTCGAAGCAGATTTTCGTGAGTTCCCAGCCCAAAACCGTGTTCGCTTCGTCGTACAATGCACGCGCCGCCGCCGATTGCTCGTAAAGCGACCGTCCCATGCCGACTTTTTGGGCTCCCTGACCGGAAAAAATTAGTGCCAATGCCATCGTTGAACCGGTTAGAACATCGCCCGGCCCTCTAAAAACCAAGCCCTAAAAACGCTTCAGCTGCGGGAAATACTTCGCGTCCTTCGATGCTTTCAGCGGGTCGCCCACCGGCGCATCGGTCCTGGCCGGCAAAAAATCATTTTTCACCGGGGAAAATGCCGGGCCGGCGTCAAAGGGCGGGCCGCCGGGCAGCGTCGGGCTGACTTGCTCCTTCGGCTTGTATGAGGGCACCGGGTCAAGATCCGCCAAGTAAGGGTTCGAAGTTTTCCCATCGGCGACGGCGGGCGCCCCGAACCGGCCCAGGCCGAGCGGACCAGCGTTGAGCACGTCAGTCCCGCGCGCGCTCAGGTTGCCCGACACCGTTCGATCCGCGGAATTCGCCACGGCCGTATCGGCCCCTTTCACTTTGAGCAGGTCGAAATCCTTGGTCGTCATCCACGATGACATGAAGCCCGTCAGCGGATTGTCGGAAGGAGCGTTGGCCGACGATGCGTTCGCGACCCGATCCGGGGCGGCGGAGCTCGACGGCGCCATCGAGTCGACCAACGAAATGGACTCGCCGGATTCTCGCGACGGCAGGGCGTTCGGCTTCGTGTCCTTCGAGGAATCGGAGTTCTCGCGCGTCATCGCGTCGACCAGCCAATTCTTATCCTTCGCGCCCTTCCCCTTTTTTTCCTTCTCGGCTTTTTTCCGCGCGGCTTGGGACTGCTGGAAGAAAGCGCTCTCCTCGCTGGAAACATTCAAGGTGGGCGCGTCCACGCTGGGCAGCTCGATCTTCTGCATTTCGCCGGGGTTGCGCGAGCCTTTGAACGTATCGAACTCGCGGCGTGCGCCCGCGATGGCATCGTCCGCCGGCTTGGCCGGCTCGTCCGCGGCGCTGGCGCCCACGGCGAGCATCGCCAGCGCCAGCCCCACGAAGCTCCGCGCGCCCGCCCTCACGGCTCAGGTCTTGATGAAGATCCCCTTGAGATTCATCTCGAGGGCTTGCGGATTCGGCGAGAACCGGAGGCCCTCGGCCTTGCTGATCTTGCCGGCTTTGATCAGGCGGAAAATATCCTTGTTGAACGAAAAGCTGTTCGAGTCGGTGTTGCCGTCGAGGATGCCCTGGATCTTTTCGAACTGACCCTCGAGGATCAGGTTCTTCACGACGGTGTCGGCGTTGAGGATTTCGTTCGTCGGCACGCGGCCGCCGCCTTCGAGGGCGGGCACGAGCTTCTGGCAGATAAAACCACGCAGCGAACCGGACACGGCGCGGCGCGCCTGGATCTGCTCCTCCGGCGGGAAGAATTCGAAAAGCCGCGTGAGCGATTGTGCGACCGTCGCCGCGTGCATCGTGGAAAAAACCAAGTGGCCGGTTTCAGCGGCCGAGATCGCGGTTTCGAATGTTTCGCGGTCGCGCATTTCGCCGATGAGGATGATGTCGGGATTTTGGCGGAGCACCGCCTTGATCGCCAACTCGAAGCTCGGCACATCGAGTCCGATCTCGCGCTGCTGGAACAGCGACTTCTCATCCTGGAAAGTATATTCGATCGGGTCCTCGATCGTGACAATATGCTTGTCCATATTGTGGTTAATCCAGTTCAGCATCGCCGCCAGCGTTGAGCTCTTGCCGGAACCGGTCGCGCCGCAGACCAGCAGGATGCCGTCCTTCGCCTGGGCGAGCTTGAGCATCGGTTCCGCCTGCACGCCGAGGTCCTCGAATGCAGGCACGCGACTCTTGATGTGACGCATGACGATGCTGACGAGCCCGCGCTGGTGGAATGCGTTCACCCGAAAACGGCCGACACCGTCGGCCGCGTAGGCGAAGTCCACCTGGCCATCACGCTCCCATTTGTCCTTGAAAACCTTCGGCACGTGCTCGTCGACGAACGCCTGGGCCTCGGGGCAGGAAATGGGATCCATCTCGACCGGCTTGAGGCGGCCCGAGAGCCGCACGTAGCCGGGTTTGTTGGATTTCACGACAATGTCGCTCGCGCCGCTCTCCACGGCGAGTTTGAGCAAGTCGTTCATCATTTCCGTGTGAGGAGTGGACATGGGTAAAAAAGCGTTGCGGATTCCCTATTTCACCATGCGCTCTACGGCAAGGCATCATTGCCTCTTCCATGAAACTCCGTCCGCTCACTGGCACGATCACGGCGCTCGTCACGCCCTTCAAGAATCACGAAGTCGCTTATCGCGACCTCGCGAAATTGGTCGAGCACCAGGTCAAAGGCGGCATCGATGGCCTGGTTCCCGTCGGCACCACCGGCGAATCCCCGACGCTCAGCCACGAGGAACACATGGATGTCATCCGCGCGGTGATCGCCGCCGCGCGCGGCCGTGTGCCCGTGATCGCGGGCACCGGTTCGAATTCGACGCATGAAGCCGTCGAGCTCACGGAGCACGCGCACGCCGCCGGCGCCGATGGGATGCTCGTGGTCGCGCCCTATTACAATAAGCCGAACCAGGAAGGTTTGT
The DNA here is from genome assembly GCA_028293545.1 of Verrucomicrobiota bacterium. GTDB lineage: Bacteria > Verrucomicrobiota > Verrucomicrobiia > Opitutales > Opitutaceae > Opi-474. The sequence goes on from JAQGOP010000018.1 coordinate 81,489, forward strand.
ATCGGCATTTCGCGGCCGTCGCGGAAGCGACCGATCGCCCGATCATCCTTTACTCGATCCCTGGCCGCTGCGGCATCGAGATCGGCGTCCCGGTCGTCGAGCGTCTGCGCGCGAAATACGCGCACGTGCGCTGGATCAAGGAAGCGGGTGGCAATGTCGATCGCGTCGACCAGTTGAAGACGGCCATGGGCGCGGACATCACCGTGCTCAGCGGCGACGATGCCCTCACCCTCCCCTTCATGGCGGTCGGCGCCGAGGGCGTGATCAGCGTGGCTTCAAATTTCGCGGTGCGCGAAGTGAGCCAGATGGTCCGCCACGCCCTCGCCAACGATTTCGCCAAGGCCGCGAAACTCCATCGCCAGCTCCATCCGTTTTTCAAGGCGCTGTTCCTCGATCCGAACCCGGTGGCGATCAAGGTCGCACTCGTGCGCGCGGGAATCATCAGCTCCGCGGCAGTGCGCGCGCCGCTCTCGGAATTGACCCCGGCCTTCTTGCCGCCGCTGGTGAAGTCGCTCGCCGCCCTCCGCAAATAAGCCATGGCGATCCGAATCCTGATCAACGGCGCGAAGGGCCGCATGGGCCACGCGCTGATTACGACTTCCGGCGAACTCGGGATCGAGGTCGCTGCCGCGATCGATGCCGGCGACGACTTGTCATCCGTGATCACGAAGGCCGACGTGATCGTGGACTTCAGTTCACCCGCGGCGACAAAGTCCGTGCTCGATCAGGCGATCGCGAATAAGAAAGCCGTGGTCATCGGCACGACCGGACATTCCGCGGCCGACAAGAAAGAACTGCTCGTGCTCGCCGGAAAAATCCCGTGCGTGTGGGCGGGAAATTTTTCCGTGGGCGTGAATCTGCTCTTCGCCCTCACGCGACGCGCAGCCGGGATCCTCGGCTCGGACTACGACGCCGAAGTCGTGGAGATGCATCACCGGTTCAAAAAAGACGCACCGAGCGGCACGGCGGCCCGGCTGCTGGAAATTATCCTGGAAGAACGAAAGCTCACCGCCGATGCACTGCGGCACGGGCGCAAGGGAATCACCGGCGAGCGCCAGCCGACGGAGGTGGGCATCCACGCGCTGCGCGGCGGCGATGTCGTCGGCGACCACACCGTGATGTTTGCCGCGCTCGGCGAACGCCTCGAGCTCACGCACCGGGCCAGCGATCGCGGCATTTTCGCCCGAGGCGCGTTGCGCGCGGCGCAGTGGGTCGGGAACCAGCCTGCGGGCGTCTACGACATGCAGGACGTCCTCGGCCTGAAGTGACCCATGATCACTTCGATCCAAGGCATCCTCGCCTCAGCGACTCCGCTCCAAGCCATCGTCGAGCTGAACGGATTCAGCTACGAGGTTAACATTCCCGTCACGACCGCCGAAAAACTCCCGGCGCCCGGCACGCTCGTGAAACTCCACACCCTCGTGATTTATCGCGAGGATTCGCAGACGCTCTACGGTTTTGCGTCGACCGCGGACCGGGATTTTTTCCGCCTGATGATCGAGCACGTCACGGGCGTGGGTCCGAAGGTCGCGTTGAGCATCATGAGCCGCCTGTCGCTCGCGCTGCTCGAGGATGCGATCCGGATCGGCGACATCGCCACGCTCGCGAAATGCCCGGGCATCGGCAAAAAAACCGCCGAGCGGCTCGTGGTCGAATTGAAGTCCAAGGTCGGCGCGAGTTCCTCCCCCGCCCCGCTGCTCGACAATGGCGCCCAGCCCGAGGGCGGTGCCGGCGGCCCGCATCGCGACGCCGTGGCCGCGCTCAGTGCGCTCGGCTATAAAACCGCCGACGCCGACCAGGCGGTACGGCGGGCGTCGCTGGCATTGGGGCCGAAGGCGACGACCGAGTCCTTGATTCGAAAAGCGCTGAACTGACTCAGCGCTGGAAGCGGACGGCGACGCTTTCCACCTTGCCTTGGAAAGGACGCGCCAAACGGATCGAGCGGCTTTCGCGCGTCGACGGCCCGTGGCCATCGAAACGAAGGTCGTCGATCGAGACTTCATCCATCGAGGAAAGGCGGACTTCGTTCATCCAGTCGCCGAATGCGGCGGGATAGGACGCCGGCGTGGCGTCGGCCAATTCCGTGTTCTGCTCGCGCAGGTTCAGCGAGCGCGGGCCGAGGACCGGCTGCAGCGCCGGGCGCGGCGCCGTGACGACGGTCACAATCGGAGCCACGGGGGCTGCGGCGACCGCCAGTGAACCAGAATCAATCGCCGGCTTTGGCGCGCCGGACCGAATCACGACGGCGAGAATGATGCAGGCCGCCATCGCGCCGAAGGTGCCGGCGTAAACCGCCACGCCGTAACTGCGATGGCGCGGTTTGAATTCGGTGATGTTCGAAGTAGCGGCCGGCGCCGGGGCTTCGGTGCGGAACACTTCGCCAAGTTGGGTGCAGGCTTTCTGCATCTGGCAATACTGGCGGTAGACCCGGCGGCGATCGGGATTCGTGCGAACCTCGGATTCCAGCAGCGCGGCATCATCCGCGGTGATCTGGTGATCGACGTACAGGTTCAGTAATTCGATGAATTTTGAATCTTTCATGGTGTGGGTTGGTCAGGGTGTTGCAGGGTCAAGCTGCGTGGTCAGGTTTTGAAATCTTCGCCCAGTTTGGCGCGCAGGCTTTCGCGGGCGCGGGCAATCCGGCTCTTCACGGTGCCGACGGAAATGTTCAGGATGGCGGCGATTTCCTCGTAGGAGAGATTCTTGATATTGCGGAGCGTCAGGATCTCGCGGTGTTTCGCGCTGAGGCGCTCCATGCCGGTGGCGATGCGGGCGACGAACTCCTGCGTCACCGTGATATCGTCGGGCGTTTCGACTTCGGCCGGAATCAGGTCAGCCAGCGTGGTGGAATTTTCGGAGCTCACGGGGGCGTCAAAAGAAACCGACTTGTCCCGCTTCCGGCGCCACCAGTACCAATACCGGTTGCGGGCGAGATTCGTCGCGATCTGGTAAAGCCAGGTGGAAAAGGCGGAATCGCCCCGGAAATTAACCAGGCCGCGGTGGGCGCGGATGAAGGCATCCTGGGTCACTTCCTCGGCGTCCTGCGAGTTTCGCAGGAGCTGGTTAACCATCGCGTAGATGCGGTCCCAGTAGCGGCTGACCATCTCGTCGAATGCCGATTGGTCGCCGCCTTTGAAACGCTCCACCAGCAATTGATCAAGCGCTACTTCCTGAGCTTTAGTTGACATACGTTCAACTTCGCTCTGATGGGCATATTTTTGGATTGTTCCCAAATTCGTCGTGTGTGGACGCTTGGATTAGGCAGCGGTTCCCAATCGGTCAATGCCCGCGCCGCTTCCTTGGTTTCGAAATGACTTGCCAAAGCTCGACGCCAGAACCTATTTCGCGCTTTTGTTTTGCTCGGGGGCTGGTAGCTCAATGGTAGAGCAGTTGCCTTTTAAGCAATTGGTTCCGGGTTCGAATCCCGGCCGGCCCACCACTTTTCCCGACTTCCTCCAGTTCACTCCCACGGTATTTTCATGAAGCGTCTGATCATTATCGAAGACCAAACCGCGGTGCGTGAGATGCTTGCGGAGATCCTCCGGCTCGATCCGAACTACGAATTGATCGGCGAGGCTGGCGATGGCCAAAGCGCCGTCGCACTGTGCCTCGACGTCAAACCGGACCTCGTGATCCTCGACGCCAAGCTTCCGGGCCTGAACGGCGTCGATATCCTTCGCCGCACCGTGAAAAAGGTTCCCGGCATGCGGGTCCTGATTTTCTCCGGCCACGAAAACCCGGTGCTCGTGCGCGAAATGCTCGAAGCCGGCGCGCACGGTTTCGTCGAAAAGACCGCAGGGCTCGTTGAATTCAAGAAGGGCTTGGAAACCGTCGCGAATGGCGGGACTTATTTCGGCCCCGCAGTGGCCGCGCTTCTCCGCGACGTCGTGGCGAATCCCGATGCGAGCAGCGCCTCGGATTTCCTGACGGATCGCGAACGGGAAATTCTCCAGCTTGTCGCCGAAAGCCACAGCACGCGCGAGATCGCGGCGAAGCTCGGGATCAGCGTGAAGACCGTCGATAACCATCGCACGAACCTGATGCGGAAGCTCAATCTGCACGATGTCGCGAGCCTCACGCGTTACGCGTTGGAGGTCGGGCTGATCGAACAGAAGAAAGCTCAGTAAAAGCCTTGCCGCCTCAAAAAGGTTGCCCAATAGCTTTTCCGCACGACCTATCTCGATCACCTCATGAATAACGCCTCGAAGAAAATTTTCCTTGTCCTCGCCAGCGCACTAATGGTTCTCGCCGGCTGCAAAAAGAAGCCGATTCGCCCCGATCCGAGTTCCACCCTCCTGGGGCAAACTCCCGGCGGGTCGCTGAATGCGACCGAACTCAACCCGGCCGTTGATCCAAACGCGGGTGGCCTCGCGCAGCGCACCGATGGCATGGACGAAAACGGGATGATCAAGGAACTGCTCGGCTCCGTCTATTTCGATTTCGACAGCTCCAACATCAAGGCGGCGGAGCGCGCCAAAATCCAAGCGGCGAAGGACTACCTGGCCAAGAACCCGACGCACCGGATCCTCTTTGAAGGTCACTGCGATTGGCGTGGCACGGATGAATACAATCTCAGCCTCGGCGATCGTCGTGCGACGGCGGCCAAGAAGTACCTAATCTCGCTCGGCGTTCCGACCGACAAGGTCGAATCGAATTCGAAGGGCAGCCTCGAAGCGCCGAAGAATGCCGATGATGCCACGATGGCCAAAGATCGCCGCGCGCAGATCATCGTCGTGACGAAGTAAGGTCTTTTTCTTTTCCATTAAAAGCCCCGGTGAAAACCGGGGCTTTTTTTTGTGAGTACCGCAGGCGGCCCGCCTGCTCTGGCTGAAGTAGCGAGTAGCGGGTAGCGAGCATGTCGGACCGGTTTGCCCGAGGGGGTCCGGATCCGTCTACTCGCTACTCGCTACTCGCTACTTCGAAAAGGGCGCTACTTCTTCGCCATCGCCGCGAGAATTTTTCGCGACGTCGCGATGCCCTTCTTCATGACTTCCAAGTCGAAGCTCTCGTTCGGCGCGTGGAGATTATCCTGTGGCAGGAAAAGTCCCATCATCACGGAATCGAGGCCGAGCACGCGCTTGATTTCGCCGATGATCGGCACGCTGCCGCCTTCTCGCAGGTAAAGTGGCGCCTTGCCCCACACCTCGGTCACGGCCGCATCCGTCGCGCGAAACATCCGTGCCAGCACCGGCGACTGATCTTTCGGCGTGTTCGTGCGACCCGGCGGCACAACCACGTACGGCAAACCAGTGTGTCCATCGATGATCTTGAATTTCACGCCCTTCGGCGCCCGCGATTCGACGGTCCGATAAAGCAGTGCCTTGATCTTCTCGGGGTTCTGGTTCGCGACGAGTCGACAGCTGATCTTAACGAATGCCTTCGATGGAATCACCGTCTTGCCGCCCTCCCCTTGGTAACCTCCACCGAAACCATTGAACTCAAGCGTCGGGAAAAACCTCAGCGCTTCGAACGGCGTGATCCCGGGCGGAGTGTGAAATGCGTCGATGCCCAGGAATTTTCGGTACTCGGCCTCGTTGCCGCCGAGTTTTTTCAATTCGTCCCGCTCCCACGGTTCGACATCGAGCACATCGTCGTAATAACCCGGGACGTTCACCCGTCCGTCCGGCGAGTGCAGCGAAGCGCACAAATCAGCGAGTGCTTGGATCGGATTCAACAGCACGCCGCCGTGCAGTCCGGAGTGCAGGTCGCTGTTCGGCCCGGTCGCCTCGACTTCAAAGGTCACCAAACCGCGCAAACCCGCGGTGATCACCATCTGCGTTTCATTGGGAATGCCGGTGTCCGACAGGAACACCAGGTCCGCTCCCTTGAGGGTATTTTTATACTTCTCGAGAAACGGCAGGAAACTCGGGCTGCCCATCTCCTCTTCGCCTTCGACGAGAAAAGTGATTCGCAGCGGCAGGTTGGGATTTTCCTCCAAAAGCTGAGCGACCGCCGTGACGTGCGTCATCAGCGGGCCTTTGTTGTCGGCGGCGCCCCGGCCGTAAATGCGGTGCCCGCGGATCGTCGGCTCGAACGCCGGCGACTGCCACAAGTTGAGCGGATCCGCCGGCTGCACGTCGTAGTGGCCGTAAATGATAATATGGGGCCACGTCGCATCTCCGCCCCGGTGCGCGAGAATGATCGGGTGCAAATCGGTCTTCACGACGTCGACGGCGAAGCCCATCGAGCCAAGCAATCCGGATACAAACTCCTGGGCGCCCCGCATGCCGTCCTTGTATTTCGAATCGGCGGAGACGCTTTGGAAACGAATGAATTCCTTCAGTTTTTCAACGGGGTCAAACATGCCAACGACCGTGGCGGAAAACGGATGGCCACGCCAACCGCAAAACACTCCGGCTGGGAACAAAACCGCTGGTCACTTCAACAACTACAAAATCGGACAAGCGCCTAAAATCCCTCCCGCTCGCTCCCGTCTTTTTTAACCACGCCTGGATACGAATCTACCCGAATCGGCATTTCGAATCGAAGCGTCAACTCACGCCGCCCGGCGCGAGCGGCGCGCCCACAGCCACACGCCCGCGATCGCGATCACCGCGAGCAGCATTGCGCACCACAGCGAGTACTCGTGGGTGCGAGCCAGTGCCTCGTGCATTTCCTCGAGATTCTCGCTGAACTCGGCCCATAGCCACCGGCCGACCCACACAAAGATCGGCACGCTGGCCAGCGCCGCCAGCCCGTCGAAAAACAAAAACTTCACGAACGAAACCTTCATCGAACCCGCCGTGAAAAAAATCGGCGCGCGCAATCCCGGCAGGAAACGCCCGATGAAAAGAGCCATCGAACCATACCGCTCCATCAGGCCTTCCACCTTGATCTGCTTCCGCGACGGCAGGATCCGCTGCAGCCAGCTCGACGCCAGCAGCCGGGTGCCCAGGTAGCGTCCGGCGAAAAAAATCATCGAATCCCCGCCGAGCACCCCGATGTACATCACCATGCTGACTCTTATCCAGTTGCGCCCATCCATCTCGCCCAGCGCACCTGCGACGATCAGCACGATGTCCTCGGGAATCGGCAAACCGAGCCCGCAGAGCAGGAGCAAGCCAAACGGTCCCCACAGCGAGAGGGGCGTTCCTTGGAAATACTCCAGGAGGGTTTCAAACATGTACGGCCGCAGTTAGGGAAAAAAATACCGACTCTTCAAGTGCGGCATTCGCGTAGCATGCCCGCCGCGGCCCGGTGGCGCGAAAATCGCAAACGCAGTTCGGAACGGGCTGGGAAAGCGAAGCGAATTGTCCCCATGCCCGAACTGCGATCGCCGATGGTTGGGCCGGCGGGCACCCTCAATGTTTGAAGTGCCGGATTCCCGTGAAGACCATCGCCATGCCTCGCTCGTCCGCGGCTTTGATCACTTCCTCGTCCCGCACCGAGCCACCGGGCTGGATCGCCGCGGTGGCACCCGCATCGGCGGCCGCGATCAGGCCGTCGGCAAAGGGGAACAACGCTTCGCTCGCCACGACCGAGCCTTTCAGGTCGAGGCCCGCCTCCCCTGCCTTCCACACCGCGATCCGTGAGCTGTCCACCCGCGCCATCTGGCCCGCGCCGACGCCCAGCGTCTGTTCGCCGCGGCAATAGACGATCGAGTTAGACTTCACGTGCTTGCCGACAATCCAGCCGAACATCATGCCCGCCCACTCCTCCGCCGTCGGCGCGCGCTTCGTGACGACCTTGAATTCCGCGATCTTGCCAAGCGTCTTATCGCGATCCTGGACCAGCACGCCGCCGATCACGCTGCGAATTTCGCGCAGCGAGTCCGCGCCCATCCCAGCCTTCGCGATCATCAGCCGCAGGTTTTTCTTCTTTGAAAAAATCGCCAGCGCCTCGTCGCTGAAACGCGGCGCGATGATCACCTCGGTGAAAATCTCCGCGATCGTCTTGGCCAGCCCGGCTTCGAGCGTCCGATTCACCACGATGATCCCGCCAAAAGGCGCCTGGCGGTCCGTCGCGAACGCCTTCTCCCACGCCCCCTCGAGATTGTCCGCACACGCGACCCCGCACGGGTTCGTGTGCTTCAGGATCGCCACCGTCGGCTTCTCGAATTCGCCGATCAGGTAGGTCGCCGACGTGATATCGAGGATGTTGTTATAACTGAGTTCCTTCCCCTGCAGCTGCTGGAAATGCTCGTGAAACGTCCCGTACAGCGCCGCCTGCTGGTGCGGGTTTTCACCGTAGCGCAGGCTCTGGGCTTTGCGGTAGGTCAGCGTGAGCGTTTCCGGAAAACCGGAAAGCGCCGCGAGATCCGGCTCGGCCGCCTGCAATTCGAGATATTTCGCGATCGCGGTGTCGTAACTCCCCGTGCGCTGGAAAACTTTCAGGGCGAGCTTCCGCCGCAGCGTGCGCAGGGCCTCGGGCTGCCCCATCGCCGCCAGCACGGCGGGATAATCCGCGGGATCGCAGACGACGGTGACGCTCTCGTGATTCTTCGCCGCGCTCCGGAGCATCGAGGGCCCGCCGATATCGATGTTCTCGATCGCCTCTTCAAACGTCACGTGGGCCTTCGCCACGGTTTCCTCGAACGGATACAGATTCACCACCACCAGGTCGATCAGCTCGATCCCGGCCTTCGCCGCCTGCTCCAGGTGCTCGGCCTTGTCGCGACGCGCGAGCAATCCGCCGTGGATCTTCGGGTGCAGGGTTTTGACGCGACCCTCCATCATTTCGGGAAACCCGGTGTGCTGGCTCACCTCGGTGACGGGCAGGCCTTTTTCCGCGAGCAACTTGGCCGTGCCGCCGGTGGAAAGCAGCTTGTAGCCGTGCAATTGGACGAGGGCCGCCGCGAATTCGGGGAGGCCGCGTTTGTCGCTGACAGAGAGGAGCGCGAGTTTTGCCATGCTGGAAACGCGCAGTGTGTGCGGCCGCCCAAATCCGCAGCAAGTCCGAAAGCCTCTTGCTCGCGCGGGTTTACCGGCTCTCCTATGCCCTGTGTCCTGCTCCAGTGAATTGCCCGGCCTCGTCGCCTGCCTCGACAAACTCCACTATCACCATGGTGGAGCCACGCTCCCGCCGGACCAGCCCCACGCGTTTGTTTATTTTATCACGATCAAGAACGGATCCGAACACACCGTCACCCTGCTTGGACGCAAATGGGTGGTCGAACACGACGACGGCAGCCGCCTCGTTATCGAAGGCGATAAGATCGTCGGCGAAACTCCGCGCCTCGCTCCCGGCGAGCAATTTTCTTACAACAGTTACCACGTCACCGGTTGCGATGCCTCGGCCCGCGGGTCGTTTCACGGAGTCGATGACCAAGGTCGGCGCGTCCACGTGCTGTTGCCTGCTTTTGCGATGACGATTCCGCGCGCCTGAGAAAAAGAGCCTCGTTCTCGCGGGTTTTCTCGTTCTCTGTCAGCTGACTAATGAAGCTTATTGACTTGAACCGCGATGGCGGGATCGGTGCTAACTCAAATTTTGTGCAGTTCGGGGACCTCCGGGTACTTATCGACTGTGGATTGCATCCCAAGAAGGTTGGTCGCGCCGCGACGCCTGATTTGGGGCTATTACGGGGGCAAACACTGGACCTGATCATCATCACGCACTGCCATCTGGACCATATTGGCAGCCTGCCGGTCGCGATGCGTGAGCATCCGAATACACCGGTCATCATGCCGATTTCCAGCCGCATGCTGATTGAGCGCATGCTGCACAACTCGGCGAACGTCATGATGCGCCAGCGCGAGGAAAACAACATCCCCGACTATCCGCTGTTCACCCACGACGATATCGACCGCTGCGCGAAACGCATGGTCGGCCTGCCGTTTGGCCACGCCAAGAAATTCCGCGGGGGAAAAGACGAGATCGAGGTAATCTTCCATCCGGCCGGCCACGTGGCGGGTGCGGGCGCCGTCGAAATTCACCACAAGCATCGCCAGGTCTTGTTCACCGGCGACGTCCTGTTCGAAAACCAGCGCACCCTGCCGGGCGCCAAATTTCCCGCGGGCCATTTCGACACCGTCGTCATGGAAACGACGCGCGGCGCCACGGAACGTCCAGCCGGCAAGGAACGCGTCAACGAAATCGCCCGTCTCATCCAGAGCATCAACGACACCATCCAACGCGGCGGATCCTTCCTGATTCCGGTATTCGCCCTGGGACGCATGCAGGAAATCCTCTCCGTGATGCACGATGCCCGAAAGTTTGGGCGCCTCGTCGAATGTCCCATCTTCGCGTCGGGCCTCGGCATGGATATCGCTGACTACTTCGATGAAATCAGCCGCAAGACGCGGCATGTGAATTTTTCGCGGACGATCATCAAGGAGCTCAAGATCAAGCCCACGCCGCGGAAATTGACTGCCGGCGAGGATCCCCAGCAGAACGCGCTCTACATCATCAGCTCGGGCATGCTCGTCGAGCGTACGCCGAGTTACACCCTGGCCTCGGGCCTCGTTGGCCATGCCCGCAACACGATCGGGTTTGTCGGCTACTGCGATCCCGAGACCCCGGGCGGCAAGCTGCTGCTGGCCAAACCCGGCGACACTTTCATTTTCGAAACCGCGCACGTTAAGGCGAAGGTCAAGGCCCGCGTCGAACGCTTTGAACTGAGCGGCCACGCCGATCGCGAGGAACTCCTGGAATTCGCGATTCAGACGGAAGCCCGCAGCATCGTGCTTACCCACGGCGACCCTCCGGCGCGCGCGTGGTTTGCCCAGCAGCTGGCGCTCAAGGCGCCCAACATCAAGGTCCTCGACCCGGTGCCGCTTCAGACCTACCAGGTCTGAGCCGTCAGTAGGCGCCCTGCACCGGCGCCGCCTTGCGCTCGATGCGCAGGACGGCGCGCAGCCGATCGCAGATCGCGGCATTGCCCGCGATGTACCGGATGCGCTTCATATTGAGGTCGAATTCCTTCAGCGGGAAAAGTTCGCCGTTCAAGAATTCCACGCGTCCCCCACCCGCCTGGCAAAGCGGCACGCCCGCTGCGATGTCCCAGACCTTCACATTGTGATCGACCGTGCCGTCGAGGATTCCCACCGCGACATACGCGAGATGCAGCGTGCTGCTGCCGAGGCCGCGGATCTTGAAATTCTCCACGATCATCTGCGCATGCGCAGCAAAGCGCTTGTCGTGCGGGCTGTGAAAACCGATCACGGTCTGCGGATTGGGCGGATCCGAACGAACCCGCGCCGGCCGATCGCCATCGAACAGGCCATAACCCGGCCCGCCATGGATCAGGCAGCGACGCGAAAGGTCGTACACCACGCCATAAACGGGAACGCCGTGGTCAAGCAGCGCCAGGGAAATGGCGCAGGTCGGAATGCCGAGCGCGTAGTTGTTCGTGCCGTCGATCGGATCGAGGATCCACGTGAACGGTTTCGTCAGCGGCACCGGCCGATCCCCGCGCGCGTGTTCTTCGCTGAACACTTCGTCGTCGGGAAATTCCTTCTGCAGATCCCGCACGATTCCCGCGGAAATCATCAGGTCGGCGGCCGTCACTCGCGAACCGTCCGGCTTCCATTCGCTCTTCACGCGACCAAACTCCTTTTGCATCAGAGTGGTCTGCGCCATCACGATTCGTTGGGCGGCAACGATTCGGGCGGAGTGGTTCGCTTGGGGCATCGCACCTCTACTTCGCAATAAATGTTGGCCGCCTCAAGTGTAAATCTCACCGAGCCATCCACTAGAGCACTTCCACGCAGTCGGATGGCGCCGAAAAACCCCATCGATCCTCAAAACTCTCCGCGGAATCCACGGAATTGCACTGATCAAGGCCGTCAGAATAATTTTCGACCGAAGTCTTAATCCGGTATGATCCGCGGATTCCGCGGGAAGGTTCGAAGGATTGTCGTTCGGCTGAGTTAGTAACCAGGCGTCGCCTCCCGGAATTTTTGGCCGCAAAAAAGCGCAAAATTTGGAGCGGCTGCGAACGAGATCCGGGAGCGCTTATAAGCGCGCGGAGGTTTCGATCCGAAGCCCCGGAAATTTGCGCTTCTTTGCGGCCAACTCTCCGAATCCTGCATCCTAATCCGACGGCTTTCCCAGCTGATGCCCGTGCTGCACGACCGAGGCCCGCCCGCGGTTGTTTAATTTGTCCAACACCCCCGCCAGTCGACGACGCTTCTCGTCCGTCTGCGCGAACATCTCCAGTTGCGTCGCACCGTCCTCCACGCTCGAAAACCGCACGCTGACCAAGCGCAGCGGACGCCGCTTCTTCCACGCGGCCCTCAACAGCGGCGCCACCAGCGGGTAAAACGGCGCCTCCAGGTCCGTCGCCGACTCGAGGCTTCGACCATGCGACTCCTGTGTGAAATCCGGGTAACGAATTTTAACCGTCATCGTTCGCACGCGTTTTTTGTCGTCCCGGACCTTCGGGAGCAATTCGTCCACCATCCGTTTCGCCACGCGTTCGATTTCAGCGAAGTCCGCGATGTCGCGGTTGAACGTCTCCTGCTGCGAATAGCTTTTTGCGTCCTCGTGCTCGGTTTCAACCGGCCGATCGTCCTCCCCGCGTGCCGTCGCCTGCATCTCGCGCCAGCCGGCGCCGAAAATCGCTTCGAGCTCGCTCTCGTTCTTGTCCGTGATGTCCCGGATCAACCTGATGCCATGCCGGCTCGACAGCTCCGCTTCGGTCTTCGCTCCGACGCCGGGCAATTTTCCGACCGGCAGCGGCGCGAGGAACGCGCGCTCCGTCCCCGGCGGCACCACCACGAAACCGCGCGGCTTGCGCAGCTTCGACGCGATCTGCGCCACGAGTTTGTTGGTCGCGATGCCAAACGACACCGGCACCTGCAGCTCCGCCGAGATTCGCGCTTGGAGCGCCTTCATCCTCACTTCGACCTCCGCCGAAGTCTTGAAACCGCAGGGACTGAGGTCGAGGTAACCTTCATCGATCGAATTGCGCTGCACGAGCGGGGTCACGGTTTCACAGCAGTCGAACATCTGGTGCGACACCTTGCCGTAGAGTCCCGAAGTGTGCGGGAGCAGGATCAGGTCCGGGCAGACTCTTCGCGCCCGCGCCGTCGGCATCGGGGTATAAACGCCGCACGCCCTCGCCTCATAGCTCGCCGACGAAATGATCCCGCGCTCGCGGCCACCCACCGCGCATTTCGTGCCGCGCAGGTCCGGGCGCAGCGCGAGCTCGCATGAGACGAAAAACGCGTCGGCGTCGAGGTGGACGATGACGGGGACGGTCATTGGTTCGTCAGCGTTTGGTCGGACCCGCGCGTTCCCACTTCAGCAGCGCCGCGCCCGTCAGCGAGCGTTCGCAGGCTTCGATCGATTTCACCGTGCCGGCCGCGAGCAATTCGCCGCCGTTGCGGCCGCCACCCGGCCCGAGGTCAATGATCCAGTCGGCCAGCGAGATCACGTCCAGGTTATGCTCGATCACGATGATCGTGTGCCCTTGGTCCCGCAGCTTGAAGAGGAGGTCCATCAACTTCTGGATGTCGACCCAGTGCAGGCCGGTCGTGGGTTCGTCGAGGATATAGAGCGTGCTGCCTTGGGCGCGTTTGCTCAGTTCCAGCGAAAGTTTCAGGCGCTGAGCCTCGCCGCCGGAGAGGGTCGTCGCCGACTGCCCGAGCGTGAGATAACCGAGGCCCACCGCGTCGAGCGTGGCCAGCTTGTCGAGCACGCGCGGGATGTTGCGGAAAAGGACGATCGCTTCCCGCACCGTCATCGCCAGCACATCGGCAATCGACTTCCCGTGGAACAGGATCTCGAGCGTCTCGCGGTTGTAGCGTTTCCCTTCGCAACTCGGGCACGGCGCGTAGGCATCGGCCATGAACTGCATGTCCAACTTGATCGCACCGTCGCCCTGGCAGCGTTCGCAGCGTCCGCCGCGGACGTTGAAGGAAAAGCGGCTGGCTTTGTAGCCGCGCACCTTGGCTAGCGGGACCTGGGCGTAAAGATCGCGGAGCAACGTGAGCAGGTCGACGTAGGTCGCCGGGTTCGAGCGCGGGCTGCGACCGATGGGCTCCTGGTCGACCTGCACGAGCTTCTCGAAAAAATCCAGGTTCTCGATGTGGCGATGCTGGCCCGGGAGGGTTTTTGCGCCGTTCAGTTTTCTCGCCGCGGCGGCGGCGAGGATGTCGTTGACCAAGGTGCTTTTCCCGGAACCGCTGACGCCCGTCACGCAGGTCAGCAGTCCCACGGGGAATTGCGCATCGATGCCGCGGAGATTGTTGGCCCGGGCCTCGCGCACCGTGAGCCACGCGCCGTCGGGCTGCTTGGTTTTCGCATCCTTCACGATCCCGATTTTTCGGGCGAGGTACGGCCCCGTGCGCGAGACTTTCGCGGAGAGCTGCATGCATTGCTCCGGCGTGCCTTGGAAAAGGAGCTGCCCGCCTTCGACGCCCGCTTCGGGGCCCATTTCAATCAGTTCGTCCGCGAGGCGCATCGTGTCCTCGTCGTGCTCGACCACCAGCACCGTGTTGCCGCGGTCGCGCAGCGCCACGAGCGTATCGAGCAGCTTTTGGTTGTCGTGCGGATGCAGCCCGATGCTCGGCTCATCGAGCACGTAGATGACCCCCATCAATCCCATGCCCAGCTGCGTGCCGAGCCGCACGCGCTGCGCCTCGCCCCCGGAGAGCGTCGCGTATTCGCGGTCGAGCGTGAGGTAACTCAGCCCGGTCTCGAGGAGGAAGAAAAGCCGCTGCTCGATCCCCGTGACGACGTCGCGCACCGCCTCGTTCGAGGAGTGTTCCGTCACGAGCTGGCGCGCGAACGCCTGCGCTTCGCCGATGTCGAGTTCCATGAACTGGGGAAAGGTCTTCCCGCCGAGCAGGACCGCGCCGCTCCGAGCGTTGAGCCGGGTGCCGTGGCATTCCGGGCATTCGCCTGCGACCATGAAGGTCGTCAGCCGCGCCTGGAAACCCTCGCTGTCGGTGTGGCGAAAACTTTCCTCGAGGTCGGCGATCACCCCGGTGAACGGCATCGCCTTGGCCTCGCGCATGCGGCGCATCTTGAACGCGAACAACCTTTCCCCGGCGCCATGCAGGATGACGTCGCGGGTTTCCTTCGGCAGCTCGCCCCACGGCACGTCCGCGTCGAACGGCAGCTGCTCCGCCAGCTGTTTCAGCAGGGCATTGTGCTTGATGATCAGGTTCTTTCCGCCGATGCGCCACGGTTTGAGCGCGCCTTCGCGCACGGACTTTTCCGGGTCGGCGACGATCAGTTCGGGCACAAACCGGAGTTTGCGGCCGATGCCATCGCAAGTCGGGCACGCACCCTCGCGCGAGTTGAACGAAAAATGCCGCGGCGTGAGCTTCTCGAAAACGTCCCCGCAAATCTCGCAGGAAAGCGACTGGCTCAGCGCCAGTTCGCGCCACGGCGCGGCCGGGCTCTTCTGCGCGAGCACGATCACGCGGTCCTTGCCCTCGCGAAAGGCCAGCTCCAGCGAGTCCGCCAGGCGCGAACGCTGGTCCGCGTCGGCCACCAGCCGGTCGATCACGATGTCGACGGCCAGCTCGCGCGTGCCGGCGCCGGCCGGCAGGAGCTTGGGATCGTCGAGGCTCACAATTTCGCCGTCGATGCGGACGCGTTGGAATCCCCGTTGACGCAGGCGTGGCAGCTCGTCGCGCAGCACGCTCGAGCGCGCCTTCATGAACGACGCGAGCAGCATGATGCGTTCGCCCGCACATTCGGCGAGGACGCGCTGGACGTTGTCGTCGAGCGAGCGCTGCAGCACGCGGCCGCCGTCCTTGGGACAACGCTGCTCGCCGCTGATCGCCCAGAGCAGCTGGGCGTAGTCCGCGATTTCGGTCGAGGTCGCGATTGTCGTGCGCGGGCCGCCCCCGCCGGTGCGCTGCTCGATGGCCAGCACCGGGGACAGGCCGTGGATGAAATCGACGTCGGGACGATGAAGCTGCTCGAGGACCTGGCGGGCCTGGGTCGAAAGCGACTCCATGTATTTCCGGTAGCCCTCCGCGTAGATCGTGTCGAAGGCCAGCGACGACTTGCCCGACCCGCTCGGGCCCGTGATCACCACGAGCTTTCCGCGCGGGATGCGCAGCTCGAGATTTTTGAGGTTATGTTCCCTCGCGCCTTTGACGTGGATGTGGGTCGCGGCCTGCATGGTTCGAACGCGCACCTTACGCATAATCGGGCGGCGTCAAAGAGATAACGTCGAAACCTGCCGGGAGTTTTGTGCCGATTCGATCGCTCGGGCGGGCGGGCCGCCAGCGCGACATAAAACCCTTGGCCCGGGGGCGCGCATCCGCGAAGGTCGAACGCATGCCCGACACCCCTCCGCCCCTCTTCGGCCCGACGCAGCGGCGGATGATCAGTGGCTCGTTGGTGGTCCTGGCCGTCGGCGCCGCCGCCGCCGCGGTCGTTTACGGCCTGATCCTCGTCGGCGATGTCGTCGGTTTTCTCTCGAACGTGCTCTGGCCGCTCGCGATCGCGGGCGTGCTGGCGCTGATCCTTCGCCCGATCGTGGGGTTTTTCGTGCGGCGCTTTCGCCTGCGGCGTCCCGCGGCGGTGATCCTTCTCTTCGGAATTTTCGTGCTCCTGGCTGCGCTCGGCCTGGTCCTCGTCCTCCCTCCCCTGGTGGACCAGATCCTCAACTTCATCGCCTACGCGCCGACCCTTTGGGCCAACGCGATCGCCTACGTCGACCTGCACTACCCGCAATGGGTCGCGCTGATTCAGCGCCAGATGGCTAATCCCACCATTCGTCACGCGGCGGATGGCCTGACCACGGAACTCCAGGCTATGATCTCACACGCGATTCCCTCCCTGCGCGCCGCGGGCGGCGGATTGCTGGGCCTCGCCGCCTTCATCACGCATGTCGCAGTCATCCCGGTTTACCTTTTCTTCTTTCTCCTGGCGAGAGGAGAGCCGGTGCAGAAAATCAAACCGAACCTCCCCTTTCTCGGGACCAGCGTCCGGGATGATATCGTTTTCCTCCTCCGCGAATTTGTCGGCATCGTGGAATCGTTTTTCCGCGGACAACTGCTGATCGGCCTGATCATGGGCGTCCTGCTCGCGCTGGGTTTCACGACGATCGGCCTCAAGTTCGGCCTGATCATCGGGCTGATCGTCGGCGTGCTGAATATCATCCCCTACCTCGGGACGATTGTCGGCCTCGCCGTGACGCTGCCGCTCGCCTTCTTCCAGCCCGACGGTGGCTGGGAATTGGTCGCGCTGGTTTTGCTCGTGAAAGCGATCGTGCAGGCAATCGAGAGCTGGGTGTTGACGCCGAAGATCATGGGCGAACGCACCGGGCTTCATCCCGTGGCCATCATTGTCGCGATATTCTTTTGGGGCACCGTCTTCGACGGCGTCCTTGGCATGCTCCTCGCGATTCCGCTGACGGCGTTTTTCGTGACGGCGTGGCGCTTGGTGAAACGAAAGTATTTCAAGGCTGCGGCTGCGTAGCGCGTCGCTTGATCGGAAAAGCGCGGCGCCAGCCGCGGGTGGAACGCGTTGTCCCTAACGCGTTGAGCCGCTCCGTCCGTATCTAAACGCAGACGGAGCCAAACAGCGCGTTGGGGACAACACGCTCCACCTTAATTGGCCCGATGTTTCATTGGAGCTTGGATGTTGGAGCTCGGTGCTCTGTTTTCGCCCCATGCCTTGGGAAATTCATCACCGCAAAGGCGTCTGGCTGCCGCAGGTCGGTTGGTGGCTCGATGCGCAGGCTCGCGCCGAGCGCGCGTTCGTGTCGCACGCTCACAGTGATCACATCGCGCGGCACAAGGAGGTGCTGTGCACCGCCGTCACCGCCCGCCTCCTCCATGCCCGGCTGCCTGGGCGCCGCGCGGAAACGGTGCTGCCTTTCGGTCGCCGCCACGCTCTGGAGTTCGGGCTGCACGCCACACTTTACCCCGCCGGGCATATTTTTGGCTCCAGCCAGATCCTGCTCGAGCATGAAGATCACGGGTCGCTGCTCTACACCGGCGATTTCAAACTGCGCACCGGTTACTCCACGGAAACCTGTGCCACGCCGAACGCCGATGTCCTCATCATGGAAACGACCTTTGGCCTGCCGCGCTATGTGTTCCCCCCGCAGGAGGAAATTGTCGACGGAATGATCCAGTTTTGCCATCGCGCCCTCGCCGATTGCTGCACGCCGGTTTTTTTCTGCTACAGCCTCGGCAAAAGCCAGGAAGTGCTGCGCGCCCTCGCCTCGGCGAAACTTCCGGTGATGCTCCACTCGGAAACCCTGCGCCTTACGCGCATTTGCGAGCAGCATGGGTTGGAGTTTCCCACGTATCGTGAATTCGACGCGGACGAAGTCGCCGGGCACATCGTCATCTGCCCGCCGTTCGCCAACGGGCTGATCGACCGCATCCCCTCGCCGCGGACCGCCTCCGTCACCGGTTGGGCCCTCGATTCCGGCGCGACCTATCGGCTTCGCACCGACGCCGCCTTCCCGCTGTCGGACCATGCGGGCTTCGACGACCTTCTCACTTTCGTGGAGCGCGTGCGCCCGAAACGCATTTTCACACTGCATGGATTCGCGCGCGAATTCGCGCAGACGCTCCGCGAACGCGGTTGGGACGCGCTTGCCATTGGGCAGGGCAACCAACTTGAGTTCAGGATGTCAGGTTAGGATCCCACTCATGCGTCGCCTTTTCCTCGTTCTCCTTCTCAGCGCGTCGCCCCTCGCGGCCAACATGCAGCTCGCGCTCCGGCCCGGCGAGGAACTCACCTACAGGGTCGGCTGGGGCATATTCGCCAACGCCGGCGAAATTAAAATCAGCGCTCGCGCCGAGACCAACGAGCAGCAGCCCTGCACCTTGGTGGTCACCACCACCTCGACCCGCGGGTTCCTGCGGGGCCTGTTCCCTTTCGACGCCCGCGCTGAGTCCGTGTTTAGCAATCACACCGGGCGGATGCTCGTCCACACCGAGCGCAGCGCGTCGGGAAAAAAGAATCCCGGGGACACCATGCTGACCTTCAACTACGGCAGCGGCACCGCGGACTTCCGCGACCTGATCGAGCCCGGGAAGAGCCAGGTCGTTACGCTTCCTCCGGGCGATCCGATGGACTTGATCACCTGCCTCGTGCAAACCCGCGCGTGGAATTTGAAGCCCGGCGACCAGCGCGACGTCCTCGTGATGTTTGAGGAGGAACCCTACGAGCTCACCATTCACGCCCTGCGCTACGAGAGCGTCACCACGCCCCTCGGCACTTTTAATACGCTGGTGTTGGAACCGCGCATGGAAAAAACCGCGCCGAAAGGGATGTTCAAGCGCGGCTCGAATGTGCGCGTTTGGATTGGGCAGGACGCCGAGCACCTGCCCGTGAAATTCGAGGTCGAATTCAAGTTTGGCGTGGGCGTATCCACCCTCACGAACTACGTCGCCCCGCCGCCGGCGGCCTCCGCGCGCGCGAACTGACCGCGCCGCATGCGCATCCTGGTCCTGAGGGGTGGAGCGCTCGGGGATTTCATTGTCACGCTGCCCGCCCTCGCGCGGCTCCGCTCGCGCTGGCCGCGGGCGCACATCGAACTGGTGGGAAATCCCAGCGCCGCGACGCTCGCGCTGAACCGCGCACTCGTGGACCGGGTGCACTCACAGCACGAGGCGCGATGGTCGGCGCTCTACGGCCGCGCTGATTTACCCGAGGCGTTGGATACGTGGCTCGGGGAGTTCGATCTCGTCATCAATTTCTGGCCCGATCGTTCCGGCGAACTCGCCCGGCGGTTTCCACGGCGGCCTGCGCAAACTTTCCTTTCCGCCGATGCCATGCCCGCCACCGCGCCGGCGGCCGCGCATTTTTGCGCGGCGTTGCGACCGCTCGGGTTGGAACCGGGCGAAATGATTTACCCGCTGCGCGTCGCGAAGCCGGAAGCGGGCGAGGTGGCGATCCATCCGGGCAGCGGCTCACCGCGGAAAAATTGGCCGGTGGATCGCTGGCGCGAATTGTCCGATTGGTTGGCCACCGACCAGGGATTGTCGGTCACGACCATCTCGGGCGAAGCCGAGGACGCGGAAAAATTATCGGTGCGAGGCCATCCGCTCCACCACGCCCCGCTCGACCAAGTGGCCGATCATCTGGCGCGCTGCAGCCTCTTCATCGGCCACGATTCCGGGATCAGCCATCTCGCGGCCGCGGCTGGGACGAAATGCCTCCTGCTCTTCGGCCCGACCGACCCTGCGGTGTGGGCTCCGCCAGCTCCCACAGTGCGCGTCCTGCGGCGCGGAGCGGACCTCTCGCTTATTTCCCTGGCGGAAGTCCAGCAGGCCGTCGTTTCAGCGCGGCGGGATCGAACCTGAATCGCCACGGTTTCTCCGCCCAGATGGGACCGGCAAAATCGACGCCAATGCGCGGTCCCGCCGTGATCAATCGCCGTGGGACGCGGACGCCGTGGTCCTCGATCCACAATTCTCCCAGCGGTGCGGCGGGATTTCCATTGAGACGCCGGTCGATACCCAGCGCCTTGGTCACGCGGCCCGGCCCGACGCAGCCTTCCAAGCCCCGGATCAGGATCGCGGCGGGCCAGTCCGGCGGCCCGACGACGAGGTTCAGCATTTCATGGATGCCGTAGCAGAGGTAAACGTACCATTTCCCACCCGGCCCGTAGAGAATCTCGGTCCGACGCGTGCGGCCCGCGCGCGCGTGGCAGGCGAGGTCGCGTTCGCCATCGTAGGCTTCGACTTCCGTGATCATGCGCGGGACCTGGCCGGCGCGGACCAGGAATTTTCCCAACAAATCCTTCGCGTACCGCACGGTGGCGCGCTCGTGCCATGACTCAGGCGTTAGGATTTCGGGCATGACTTTGCGGACAGGCGCTGATTAAGCCTGTTTCCCGGTGCACGCAACTTCCGCCCACGGCGAAAAAATCACGCCGCTGCGTCGCAATCTCCGCCTGGGGTTGTGGGACGGCGTCACGGCGATGCCGCTGGTGGTGCTGAGCCAGCCGGGAAATTTCGTGGTGGCGGCGCTGCTCACGACTTCGTTCGGCTTTTCCACAGGCACCTACGGGCTGATCACGTCGCTGCCCTTTTGGTTCAATTTTCTCCAGGTGCTGCTGACGCCCCTTCTCGCGCAACGCCTGCACGCGCGCTCGATGACGATCCTCAGCGCGTTTCTCCACGTCGCCGGCTGGATCGCCCTCCTCGTGGCGCTCCCGTTCATTCCCGTCGGTGAAAACGCCCGCGCCGTCGGCGTGTTTCTCACGGTTTTCTCCATCGTCGCGCTCGCCTCCGCGATCAATGGCGTGTCCTGGAACGCGTGGATGCAGGAGTGCATCCCGGTCCGGCTGCGCGGAAAATATTTCGGGTTCCGCAATCGCCTGCTCTATCTCTCCCAAGTCGCGTTCATGCTCGGCGTCTCGGGTTTGCTCGCGTGGCTCGACGGCACGCTGCTCGCCTACCAGATCCTGTTTGGTGCGGCGATCGTGCTCCGGATCGGCTCGGTCGTGGCGCAGTCGCGAATGAAGACGTCGACGAACGCATCGACGGCGCCGCCGCAGGTGCCCTGGCGCGACCAGATCCATGTCGTGCGGCAGGATAAAACCCTGGTCCGGTTCATTGTGTTCGCAGCGGTCATGGGCTTCGCGACCAATCTTTTTGGCCCATTCTATCCCGTGTTCATGTACGAGGAGCTTCACCTCAGCGCCGCGGGCACGAACCTGCTGCTGCTCCTCGGCGTGCTCGGCGCGGCCATCGCGTTTCCGACGTGGGGAAAGCTGCTCGACCGTTTCGGCAACGTCCCGGTTATGGTGGTTTCCGTCCTGCTCTGGCAGGGCGCCAACCTGTCGATGTGCGTCTCGGATACGACCAACCTCTGGATGCTTTACCTCGTGATGCCGGCCGGGGGATTTTTCAGCGCGGGCTATGGCATCGGCCTGTTCGGCCTGCTGCTCAAGCTGACGCCGCCGGGTGCGCGCACGATGGGCATGGCGCTGTTTGTTTCGCTGTCGTCGCTCGCCGCCGCCCTCGGGCCGATCACGGGCGGTTACCTGCTCACCGCGGCGCAGGCACGGGGTTTCACGTTGATGGAAGCGTACCACCTGGCGTTCGTGATCAGCCCGGTGATCATTGGACTCAGCTGTTATTTCCTGCATCGCGTGCGCGAAGCGAACTCCGCCCCGGTCGCAGAAGTCGTGGGTGCAATGCGTAGCGTGCGCACGGTGGCTTCGCTGTTCGGGCTCAGCTTCCTCGTGAACCAGGTTTTCTTCCGCACGGCGGAGGGACGAGGAGAAAAACTCCGAGCTCGAGCCTCCAAGCTGCGGTGAGATCTCAATTTCGCGATTCGATCGATCCGCAACGCGGAGCGTGTCCTTGAAAAACCTGGCCGCTCGAAGGGTCCGCGCGCGGTTTGGCTCCGCCGGCGTCTAAACACAACCTGAGTCGGAGCTTGGAGCTTCGCTCGCCGACTGGTTTCGTCGCCCCATCGCCATGAGCGCTCCTCATCTCTACACCCTGACCGGCAATCTGCTCTGCGAGCGCACGCTGGAATTTTCCGATTGGTCCATCGGGCGCACCCAGCGCGCTGTGCGCGAGTCATTCCAGGTCGGGGGCAAAGGCATCAACGTCGCGAAGATGCTCCAGCGCCTCGGGGCTCCGACGACCGCCCTCTGTTTCGTCGGGGGGCCCACGGGTATGGAGTGTTCCCGCTGGCTTGGGCTGCAGCCGTTCGCCCACCGGTCGTTCCCCACGACGAACGATACCCGCGTGGGAATTGTCATTCGCGACGACACTCATCCGGAAACGACGTTCATGGGGGTGGACGCCATTCCTGACGTGGCCGCCATCGCCGAATGCGTGGCGTTCCTCGACGCGCAGCCGCCCGGCCAACTCCTGGCCATCTGCGGGAGCGTGCCGGGCTGGATCTCGCCGGAATTTGAAACCCTGCGGGCGGCGCTGTTGCGATGGCAGCAGCGCGGCCTGCTCGTCGTCGATACCTATGGCCCGCCGCTCGGATGGCTGGTCGCGCAACCGCTGGACTTGGTGAAGATCAACGCGGTCGAACTCCGCACACTCTTTCCCAAAGACACGCCGGATTCCAGCACTCCGGACTTGATTCAGCTCGCCCGAGGGCGCTGGCCAACGCGCCGCTGGATCGTGACCGATGGCAGCGGGCCGGTCTGGTTTTGTGAAGAAGGAAAACAGCCGGAAAAGATCTCGCCGCCGAAAGTGGTGGAAGTTTCACCGACCGGATCGGGCGACGTTTTCCTGGCGTGCGTCCTCGAATTTTATTTCCGGCAGAAACTCGGATGGCCGGAGGCAATCCGACGCGCCCTGCCCTACTCTGCCGCCAACGCCGCGCACCCGGGGATCGCAGATTTTCCCCTGCCCTGATCGCCCGAGCGCGATTGACCGCACCAACCGCACTTCGTTACCTTCGTTTTCTTCTGTTCAAAATCCGAAGATTCCCCGGTGAACCAATCAATTTTTTTGGGGTCGGTGCTAGCCTCCACCTACACTCATGAATCGAAAGATCCTTGTCGTTATCGTCGCTGTGATCGTGGCCGCCGGGCTTTTTTTTGGCTACCGTGCTTACAAGGCCTCCGCTGATCGCCAGCTTGCGCAGCAGCGTGCCGAGGCCCAGCTCGCGTTGATCAAAGAACACGAGGCCGAGCTCGCCCGACGCACCGCAGCGATCCTCGAAGCCCGGCGCATGGCCGAGGCCCGCGCCAAGGACGAACTGGCTCGCCAGGAAAAGTTGCGCCAGGAGCAGGCCGAGGCCCAAGCCGCACTCGACGCCGCTCAAGCTGAAATCACCCGGCTCAATGACGAAGCCGCGCGCCTCGCTGCGGAGCGCAACGCCACGACGGCCGAATCCGCGCGCCTGGCCGTCGAGCGCCAGCGCGCCGCCGACGCCGCGAATGCCGCGCGCCTCGCCGCGCTCCAGAAATTGCGCGACCTCGACCAGAAGCGCGCCGAGACCGATCGCGAAACCGCCCGGCTCGCCGCCTTGCTCCGCCAGCAGGAACTCGAGGCCGAAGCCCAGCGCCTCGCCTTGGAACACGAGCGCCAGTCGTTCGAAGTCGGCGGTTACCTTGTGCGGGATTTTCGCTCGGTTTATATCCTGAAGGAAAAAAAGCCCGTCGGTGCCGACGCGAAGACCGCCACTCCTCCCGCTTCGGAACCGGCGAACGCCGAGCCGTCGAAATAACGGTTTGAGCAGCGATTTCCGGGAAATAATCCTTGCGTTAGCGGGGGCAAAACCGCTTTATCCGCGGTTTTATTTTATGAAAGCCACTATCAAAACCCAAGGACAGCAGTTCACTGTCACCGAGGGCGACATCCTGATTGTAAACCGTTATCCGAATACGGAAGCCGGTGCCACTGTGGAGATTAAAGACGTTCTGGCCACGGGTGAAGGTGCGACGTTCAAGGTCGGCACTCCGACTTTGGTCGGCGCGACGGTTTCGGCCAAGATCCTCGAGAACAAGCGTGGCGACAAAGTCATCGTTTTTAAGAAGAAAAAGCGCAAGGGCATGGAGCGTAAGCGCGGCCATCGCCAGGAGCTTTCAGTGATCAAGATCGAATCGATTAACGCTTAATACTACCCGTCATGGCGCACAAAAAAGGTCAGGGAACATCCAGCAACGGTCGCGATAGCCGCTCACAGCGTCTTGGCGTCAAAGTTTTCGGCGGCGAAACCGTCCTCGCCGGCACGATCATCATCCGCCAGCGCGGCAGCAAGCTGCACGCCGGTCGGAACGTCGGCATCGGCCGCGATTGGACGCTCTACGCGCTCAAGGATGGCACGGTCAAGTATGACAAGGCCCACCGCAAGGTCGCCGTCGTCACCGCCTGATTCGCTAACGCGCTTCCAGCGCACCGCCAGTTTTTCCAACGCAGCCCAATTCGGGCTGCGTTTTTTATTGTGCAGCGCCGCCCGGGCATGGGCGAATTCTCCGGCAGCCACGGTATGGCTCCGTCCACGTTTAAATTCGGTTGGGCCGTTCCCGTTCGACGGAACGTGTCCTTCAACCTTGAACTCCCGGCCTGAGTCGGGATTCATCCCTCCGATGTCCGACCGCCTCGCTAGCTTGCGTCACCAGCGTGCGCTCGTGGAGCAGCAACTTGATTGGCTCGACCAGGAAATCGCCGCGCTCGAAGCGCCGGGCCCGGCCGCAACTCCCGCCAGGGCAATTCCCTCCTCCGCTTCGCTGCCCACCCCGGCGCCAACTCCGGCCCCGCAGCCCCTGCAATCGCCGCTGTACGCCAAACCCCTCCTCCGGACACCTAAGCCCGCCCCGCCGGCGATCGATGTCCTCGAGGATTTTCCCGAATACCAAGCCGACCCTGCCAACATGCAGAGCGAGGCGCGCCGCGGCTGCCTGATTTACACCGTGATCGCTTTCGTCGTGCTCATCCTTGCCATGACCGCGATTTATTTTTTCGCGTACCGCGATCATCCACTGCTCCTCGTTCCCGAACGCGCCGCGCCGACGAGCTCCCCGGCGAAATAAGGCCCGAAAAAATTCGGAAGGTTTTGCGAACCAGTTGGGATGGCTCGGGTCTGGATTGTCAGCTTTGAGTCCCGAGATTCTCTCTTCCCCCACGGTCGAGTATTCGCCGGTCGGCGAAGTGCGACGCATCATTCGTCGCATCTGCCTGTTGCGTGCCGTGGGTCGCGCCCCGGAAGCCGCTCGCTTGGAATTGAATGAGCTGGCGTCCGCCTCCGTCCACCTGCCCGGGCTCGGCGGCGAGAGCGTGGAAGCGATTTTCTCCGAAGAAATGTCGCGCGTCACCGACGCCAGCCTCGTCGCCGAACTGATGGCGCCGCTGCTCGCGCAAAGCCTCGGGCCGCTCCTTCGAACATCGAATGTCGGCTCGACCGCCCCGCCGATCGCGACGCGGACGCCGAGCGCCGCCCCACCTGCGAACGGCAGCCCTCCGAGCATCGCCGATTTCATCGATGGCATGCTCGCCCAGGAGCGACCCGCCTAGTTTGCCCTTTTTCTTTTCCCGTTCTTTTCACTTTTCCCGCTTCAACGACAAGGCCTCCAGCTTCAGCGAACTCTCGTCATCACCTGTAACTCCACTGTTCGTCATGAGCACTGCCACTGTCGATAAACCCATCATCACCGCCGCGCATATCCCCACCAATGCCGCGGCCACGTCTGCACCCGTCCGTTCACCCAACTCCACCACCCCGAAAACGAAGACCATCCTGCTTGGCTTCGATTTGGGCACCAACAAGTCATGTGTGCTCGCCGGAGCGGCGGGCACGGCTGACATCACCGTCAGCAAAGTCGTCCCATCCGTCGTCGGTTACGTCAAAGACGGAATCGTCGACGGCATTGTTGCCGGCAACCGCACCATCCTGTTCGGCGATGACGCGCTCACCAACATGTTGCACGTCAAGCTGGTCGCGCCTCTCCAGCAGGGCGTCATCCAACATCCCGATGCCGCGCGGGATTTCCTCAAGCACATCCGCAGCCTCGCCGATCCCAGCGGCCAGGCGGAGATTCGCGCGGTCGTGGGCATGCCCGCCAATGCCGATGAGAAAGCGCGCGACGACATCCGGCGCTGCGCCTACGGGATTTTTGACCGCATCCTCCTGATTCCGGAGCCGTTCCTCGCGGCCCTTGGCTATCGTGACGATTCACGGGTCGGCCAGTCCGGGTACATCGACCCGGTCGTCAACGCGCTCTTCATCGACATCGGTGGAGGCACGAGCGACCTCTGTCTTGTGCAGGGATATTTCCCGACCCGCGAGGACCAGATCAGCATCCCCTTCGCCGGGGACGCGATCGACGGCCTGCTCAGCGACGAGCTGGACCGGATTTATCCGAACAACGGCCTGTCGCGCATCAAGGTGCGCGAAATCAAGGAGGCGCATGGCTACGTCGGCCCGAGTCGAAAACCACTCGAGGTCAAAGTGATCATGGGCGGCAAGGCCCGCAGCCTGGAACTGGGCGACGTCCTCGCACAGTCCGGGAACGCGCTGATCGATAAGATTTACCCGGCGCTGACGACGTTGATCCAACGCGCGTCGTCGGACTCGGTGGTCACGCTGCTCCAGAACATCATCGTCACCGGTGGCGGTTCGCAAATCCGCGGGATCGACACGTTGCTCCAGAAAAAGCTGACGGACGACGGCTATGAAACGCCGAAAGTTCGCCTGGCCGGCCAGGATTACAAACGCTACGTCGCCCTCGGCGCCCTCAAAGCCGCCCGCGCGGCCCGCGAGAACCAGTGGCAGGTGCTGCTGGGCTGACCGGCCGAGGATCGCGGATTTCGGAGAGCGGAAACCGGATAGTTAATTCCAGCGGGGTGCTCGGGGAAGCCCGGCACTCCGCTTTTTTGTGTGACCGCTGGCGGCTTCGACGCGGGTTGGATCGGCCCTTCAGGCCTTGGAGATTCTTCGGCCATTACCCAAGGCGTTGCCTTGGGCTACGGCTACCATGCCCCGTCGGGGCGTCGGACAAATCCAATATCCGCATTCCAAATTCCATCAGACGACCTCCGGCATCAGAAATCCGCAATCCCGACTCTGAAGGCCCCAGATCGTTCCAACCAATCCGGTTTCCACTCCGCAATTCGAAGTCCGCAATCCCTCAGGCCCATCCGGTTTCCGGTATCCACACTCCGAAATCGGCAATTCCCCCGGCCTATCCGGTTTCCGCAATCCGAAATCCGAAATCGTTTAGCTTGCCGCCGGATAGCTCCCCAGCCACTTCACGAAGGGGCAAAACTTCTGCAGCTCGGCCAAGGCTTCCTTCATCGACGGATCATCGTAGTGGCCGGAGACATCGATGAAGAAATAATAATCCCATGGGCGCTTCTTGCTCGGGCGCGATTCGATCTTCGAAAGATTGATCCCGCGCTCAGCCAGGGGCATCAGCATTTTCAAGAGCGAACCCGAGTGTGACGCCGCGGCATCGCCCAGCGAAATTGCGAAACTCGTGATATCCTTGCCGCCGCCCACCGCTCCGGACGGCTTTTTCCCCAGCACGAAAAAACGCGTGGTGTTGTCCGCCTTGTCCTGGATGTTCTTCACGACCACCGGCACGCCATACGTCACCGCCGCCAGTTCGCTCGCCACCGCCGCGGATCCCGTTTCCTCCTTCGCAATCTGCACCGCCCGCGCCGTGCTCGGGGCATCGATCAGCTGGGCGTGCGGCAGATGCCGCTGCAGCCAATGCCGGCACTGCGCGAGCGCCTGGTCCTTCGAGTAGACGCGCTCAATTTTTTCCAGCGGCGATGCCGAGATCAGCGAATGCGTGATCTCCAGGTAAATCTGGGCGACGACCTTCAGGTCCGACTCGACGAAGAGGTCGAGCGCGTCGCGCACCGAGCCCTCGGTGGAATTCTCAATCGGGATCACTGCGTAGTCGGCCTCACCCTTCTCCACCGCCGTGAAAATATCGCCGATGTTCGCCATCGCGTGGTAGTCCACGCTCGCGCCGAATTTCTTCATCGCCGCCATGTGCGTGTTTGTGGCCTCGGGCCCGAGGTACGCGATCAGGAGAGGCTTTTCCAACGCGATCGCCGCCGACATGATCTCGCGGTAAATCGCGCGCAGCGCCTCGTTCTTGATCGGCCCCTCGTTCTGCGAGGAAACCTTGCGCAGCACCGCTTCCTCGCGCTCGGCGACGTAGATCTGGCCGCCCTGGCTCCGCTTCACCTTGCCGATTTCGGCGGCGAGCTTCAGGCGCTGGTTGAGGACGTCGACCAGCTGACGATCCAGCTGGTCGATCTTTTCGCGAATCGGGCCGAGGTCCATATCAGGCTTGGGCGGGGGTTTCCGCCACCGTCTCGGCTGCGTTCTCGAGCGGAAGTTGCTCGTCGGAGAGCCCCATGTCGGTGTCGCTCAACTTCGCGGGATTCATCGCGCTTTGGAGCCATTCGTCGATCTGGCGCGCGGAGAGCACGTCCGAGGCCGGAAGCTCGTCGAGGGATTTCACGCCCACGAATTCCAGGAACCGGTCGGTCGTGCCGTACTGGATCGGGCGACCGGGCAAATCGGCGCGGCCCACGACGTAAATCAATTCGCGTTCGAGGAGCTTGTTGACGCCGGCCTCGGCGGAAACACCGCGAATGGTTTCGATTTCGCCGCGCGTGACCGGTTGCCGATAGGCCACGATCGCGAGGGTTTCGACGGAGGATTGGCTAAGCTTCACCGGTGGCGGCTCCGCCCGAAGGATTCGCACCCAGCGCGCGAAGCGAGGATGCGTCACGATGCGGTAGCCGCTCGAGCCCTCGATCAGCAGCAGGCTGTCGTCCGTCGCGCGCATCTCCGCGGCGATCTCGTCCACTGTCTCGCGGATCTGCGTCGCCGTGATGAGCGAAGGCACATCCTGGTAAAGTTCGGCATCCTGCGGCGCCTCGGCGATGACTTCGGGCACTTCCTCGGTCGCTGGCGTTGCTTCAGGCGCCGGCGCCGCGTCGGCCGGAGCCGGCGTCGACGGGGCCTCGTTTTCCGCCGCGTCGACCAGCGGGAGGGAATCCTGCTCATGGAAGCGCGTGAAGGCGGCTTGGATGTCCTTGATCGCGAGCGGCTGGCTCGAGGAGAGCAGCAGTGCCTTGAGCACTTTTTTCAGGTTGAAGGCCATGGGGAGTCGAGGTCAGTGAATGCGCCGCCGCGGAAGTGAAGCAATCTCGTTCTTTGTGAAGCACAGAATGCCCACGCTCCCCCAACTGCATTGACCTGAGGCCACCCACAGAAACAAATCTCGGAGTCGCGACAAAATCGCTCTCGCCATGCCCCTTCCGAAAGAAACCGCCTGGTTCCCCGCGAAAAAATACGGCTTCGGCTGGGGCGTTCCCCGTCGGTGGCAGGGCGTGTTCGTCCTGCTGGGCTACGTGGGGACGTTGATTGCTGGCACGCGTTTGATCGGGAAAGGCCCAGCTTATTACCTTGGTTTCGTCATCGTGGCGTCAGTTCTCCTGTTTCTCACCTGTTGGTGGAAAGGTGAACGCCCTCGGTGGCGCTGGGGCGAAGACGAACGATAGTCCTGGAGCACGAGACGAGTCCGGCCGCTAGATAGATTAGATGACGGGATCGGCGATGCCCGTTTGCCTGAGTCGAACTCCGGATTCTTGTCACAGGGACCCACGGAGAGAGGGATTGAGATTACAGGGCAAGGCAGCGGTTCGTGGCTACCGGCGGCCTTCGAACACGAAGCTTGCCCGGCCATGCGCCGTTTGGCATCGGTTCAGATGCCTATGAGTTCCACCCCTGATTCGACCCGCAAATTTTCTTCCATCGTGCTCGACGGTCCCAGCCGAGCCGGTGCCCGTTCCATGCTCCGCCCGGTCGGATTCACCGAGGAGGATTTCAAGAAACCCGTCATCGGCATCGCTTCGACCTGGAGCATGGTCACGCCCTGTAACATGCACATCGACCAGCTCGCGCGGGAAGCCGAAGCCGGCGCAAATGCCGCGGGCGGCAAGGCCGTGATCTTCGGCACCATCACCGTTTCGGACGGCATCAGCATGGGCACGCCCGGCATGCGTTACTCGCTTGTTTCGCGCGAGGTCATCGCCGACTCGATTGAAACCGTCGTCGGCGCCGAGGGTTTCGATGCCCTCGTCACCATCGGCGGCTGCGACAAGAACATGCCCGCCTGCGCGATGGCGATGGCCCGCCTCAATCGTCCGAGCGTGTTCGTCTACGGCGGCACCATCCTCCCCGGCATCCATCCTGAATCCAAAAAAGAGTGCGACGTCGTGTCCGTTTACGAAGCGATTGGCCAGCACGCCGCGGGCAAAGTCGATGACGCCGGGCTGCAGAAAATCGAAAACTGTGCCGTCCCTGGTCCCGGATCCTGCGGCGGCATGTACACGGCCAATACCATGGCTTCCGCCATCGAAGCTCTCGGGCTTAGCCTGCCCAACAGCTCCGCGCAGATCGCCATCGGTTCGGAGAAACGCGAGGACTGTCGCCGGGCCGGCGAAGCCACGCTCGCGATCCTGAAGGCCAATATTCGGCCGCGCGACATCATGACGAAGAAGGCCTTCGAGAACGCCATCACCGTCGCCATCGCGCTCGGCGGCTCCACCAACGCCGTCCTTCACCTCCTCGCCATCGCCCACTCCGCGGAGGTGAAACTTTCGATCGATGACTTCACCCGGATCGGGAAAAAAGTCCCAGTACTCGCCGACCTCAAGCCCTCCGGCAAATACGGCATGGCGCATCTCTCGCGCATTGGCGGACTGCCTCCGCTCATGAAAATGTTACTCGATGCCGGCTTGCTCCACGGCGATTGCCTCACCGTCACGGGAAAAACCATCGCGGAAAACCTGAAGGACGTCGGCCCATACCCGGCCAACCAGGACGTCGTGCGTCCGTTCTCCAACCCGATCAAACCGGACAGCCACCTTCGCATTCTCTACGGCAACCTCGCACCGGAAGGCGCCGTGGCCAAGATCACGGGCAAGGAAGGCCTCCTGTTCACCGGCCGGGCCATCACCTTCGAGTCCGAGGAAACCGCGCTCGAAGCCGTGCTCAATGGCCGCGTGAAGGCCGGCCACGTCATGGTCATCCGCAACGAAGGCCCGCGCGGCGGCCCGGGCATGCGTGAAATGCTTTCCCCGACCAGCGCGATCATGGGCAAAGGACTCGGCAAGGACGTCGCGCTCATCACCGACGGGCGTTTCTCCGGCGGCAGCCACGGATTCGTCGTGGGGCACATCACCCCCGAGGCGTTCAACGGCGGACCCATCGCCCTCGTGAAAAACGGGGACACCATCACGATCGACGCCGTCAAAAACGAACTCACGCTCGGCCTGCCCGCCAAGGAAATCGCCGCGCGCAAGAAAGCGTGGAAGCCCAGGAAATCCAAAACCACGCGCGGCGTCCTCGCCAAGTACGCCAAGCTCGTCACCAGCGCCTCCGAGGGCGCCGTCACCGACAAGGGCCTGTGAGTTTCACCCCGATGAACCCGAATTCGAAATCAAGCAGTACCCTGGATTCCAAATCCTGAAGTTTTGATTCGTGTCCATTCGCGGTTAAGCACCGCGGCCCGGCAGTCCGCCCCTTCGCCCTCGCCCGTCGTCCCTCGTAAATCCCCTCCCCCATGAACTGGTCCCGCTTCAAATCGCACTTCTACCAAAACGCGGACCTCGGGGTCGCGCTTGATATCAGCCGCATTCCCTTTCCCGATTCGTTCCTCGCGGAAAAGGAACCGGCGATGCAGCAGGCGTTCACCGACATGGCGGCCTTGGAAAAAGGCGCGATCGCGAATCCGGACGAAAAACGCATGGTGGGACATTACTGGCTTCGCGCTCCCGAACTCGCGCCCACTCCGGAACTGGCCCGGGAGATCTCTTCGACCCTCGAATCCATCAAGGGCTTCGCCGCCCAGGTCCACGCGGGCGAAGTTGCCGGGCCCAAGGGAAAATTCAAGCAGCTCCTCGTGATCGGCATCGGCGGGTCAGCCCTCGGGCCGCAGTTCGTGGCGCACGCGCTGGGCAATCCGAGGAAAGATAAGCTCGCCGTCGCGTTCTTCGACAACACCGATCCCGACGGCATCGACTACGTGCTCGCGGAACTCCGCGGACAGCTCGCGAAGACCATCGTCGTCGTGATCTCCAAGTCCGGGGGCACCGCGGAAACGCGCAACGGCATGCTCGAGGCAATCGCGGCGTTCAAGGCCGCCGGCCTCGACCACGCCAAGCACTTCGTCGCCATCACGGGCGCCAGCTCGAAGCTCGACGCCACCGCAATTAGCGAAGGCTGGCTCGCGCGTTTCCCGATGTGGGATTGGGTCGGCGGCCGGACCTCCGAACTCTGCGCGGTGGGCCTGCTCCCGGCCGCGCTCCAAGGACTCGACATCCAAGGAATGCTCGACGGCGCCGCGGCCATGGACGTCGTCACACGCTCCACGGCGACCGCGCAAAATCCCGCCGCCCTGCTCGCCCTGATGTGGTTTTACGCGACCAGTGGACGCGGTGCGAAGGACATGGTCGTGCTGCCTTACAAGGACCGCCTGCTCCTGTTTTCGCGTTACCTCCAGCAACTCGTCATGGAGTCGCTCGGCAAGGAGCACGATCTCAAGGGCAACGTCGTCAACCAAGGCATCGCGGTCTATGGCAACAAGGGCTCGACCGACCAGCACGCCTACGTCCAGCAACTGCGCGACGGCGTGAATAATTTCTTCATCACCTTCATCGAGGTGTTGAAAGACCGGGACGCGAGGACTTCACTGGAAGTAGAGCCCGGCATCACCGCCGGCGATTACCTGCAGGGTTTTTATCTCGGGACCCGCGATGCGCTCAGCGAAAAGGACCGGCATTCCGTCACGATCACGCTTCCCGATGTTTCCCCGCGCACGATCGGGATGCTCATCGCCCTCTACGAGCGCGTCGTGGGCCTCTATGCGTCGCTCATCGGGATCAACGCCTACCATCAACCCGGCGTCGAAGCGGGCAAGAAGGCGGCCGGTGGGGTCATTGCCCTCAAGCTGAAGATCGCCGCCGCGCTGAAAGCCTCGCCGGGTAAAGCGGTTACCGCCGAGGAACTCGCCGCTGGCATCGGCGCCGCCGAGCAATCCGAACTGGTGTTCAAGATTCTCGAGCACCTCGCCGCGAACAAGCACACCGGGGTCAAGAAACGCGCCCGCACGCCTTGGTTTCAATCGCGGTACTCCTCCAAGGGCTGACCGGTTCCGCCGCCGCGCTGATTCTGCCGGAACCTCGGCCAAGCCTGCGGTTCTCACGAATCCGCTTGGCGTCTTGCACCTGAACCATTCACCCGTATTAAAACCTCCAGCATGACCTCGTTCAAAAGATCCCTTTTCGCCCTGCTGCTCCTGGCCTTTGGCGCACTGCTCGGCGGCTGCACCAACAAGACCGAGAAGGACAGCTCGATCCCGTGGAGCCGCCCCGCCGATTGGGAAGGCCAGATTCCCGGCATGGGCGGCGGCCGCTAATCCCGCGCATCCCTTCCAAAAATCCGGCTTCGGCCGGATTTTTTTTATGGCCGATACTCCCGCCCCGAATGCCTCGCTGACTCCCCTTCCCGGGCATCTCTATGTCGTCGCAACGCCCATTGGGAACCTCGCCGACATCACGGAGCGGGCTCGCGCGATCTTGGGGGCCGTCGACGTCATCGCGTGCGAGGATACGCGCACGACCGGCGCGATGTTGACGCGTTTCGGGCTGCGCAAGGATCTCGTCGCTTACCACGAGCACAACGAAACCGAGATGGCCGAAACGCTGGCCGCGCAGATTGCCGCCGGGAAATCGATCGCGGTCGTCAGCGATGCGGGCACTCCCGCGTTGAGCGATCCCGGCTTCCGCCTGGTTCGCGCGTGCCGACGCCGGGGCTTGCCCGTGGTTCCAGTCCCGGGACCGAGCGCGCTCACCGCGGTGCTCAGTGCCTCGGGCCTCCCGACGAACGGATTTCTCTACGTTGGTTTCCTGCCCGCGAAAAGCGCCGCGCGCATCGGCTTTTTCGAAAAGTACCGTGACTTCGACTACACCCTCGCCCTCTACGAAAGCTGCCACCGCATCGACAAGGCCGTCGACGAAATCGTTGCGACGCTCGGCGTCACCCGGGTGATCTGCGTCGCCAAGGAAGTCACGAAACTTCACGAGACCTTTCTGGTGGGCCCGGCCGCGGAGGTCCAAGCCCGCCTCGCGAAGACCAGCCTGAAGGGCGAATTCGTCCTGCTGATCGCGCCTGTGGATTTCGAACTATAGCCGCTGCTCGCGCGGTCCACCCAGTTACCTGATGCGCCGGCCTCAGGCGCGGTGCGGGGCTTCTTCCCTGTCCTTTATCCGTGTGCATCCCTGAATTCCGTGCTTAAAAACCCCGGAGCATGAATTCGAAACCGGTCGCCGTCATCGATATCGGCAGCAACTCGATCAAGGTCCTCGTGGCTGCGCGCGGGGACGACGGCGCGCTCATCGTCCTTACGACGCGCACAATCGACGCCCGCATCAGCGCGGGCATCAGCCAGGCGATTCCGCGGCTGAGCGAGCCCGGGATTTTGGCGGGCATCGCGGCGATCCAATCCCTCCTCGCTGATGCAGCGGAATTTTCCCCGGTGAAAACGGTCCTCGTTGCGACCAGCGCGGTGCGCGACGCGCAAAACGGATCGGACTTCCGCGCCCGCGTCCTGGCCGCCACCGGCCACGCCGTGCGCATCCTCAGCGGCGACGAAGAGGCTAACCTCATCGGGCGGGGACTGACCTGCGATCCGACGCTGTCCGACCTGCGCGACTTCTACGTCTTCGACCTGGGCGGAGGCAGCCTGGAATGCCTCGCCTTCCGCGATCGCCAAATCGAACGCGCCGCGAGCCTTCAACTGGGCTGCGTGCGCCTGACGGAGAAGTTCGTGAAGGATCCGAGCCAGCCTTTCTCCGCGCGCGCCAATGAAGAAATCCGGCAACACACGCGTAAGCTTGTCGACTCCGCTTTCGATTTCTCGCTGCCAAAATCCGCCGCGGCGATCGGAACCGGTGGGACTGTGACCGTGGCGCGTGCGATTCTCGGCGCCAAAATCGGTGTTTCCCTGGAAAAGAGCCGCCCCTACGTGACCCTCGCGGAACTCTCCGAACTGTTCGACTGGCTTGGTGGTCTCTCGCTGGCCGAGCGAAAAACGATTCCCGGTCTTCCGCCCTCGCGCGCGGATGTCATGCCCGCCGCGCTCGCGACGTTGATCACGGTGGCGGAGGACGGCGGCATAGAGCGTTATCGTCACTCGCTCTACAATCTCCGCTACGGCCTCGCCGCCGAAGCGCTGCCCGAAAGTAGCGCAGGCGGCCCGCCTGCTTTTCGAAGTAGCGAGTAGCCTGTAGCGAGTAGCGCGCATGCCCAGCAAACGATCCGACCGGAATCGATTTGAACAGAAGGCAACGAAGGTAACGAAGCGGTTTCAGTGAGCGGAATCGCTCGTGCCCTAAACGATCCATGTTCCGAGACCTTCCAATCGCATCGTCAAAGGCACGCTCGATCGCGCGGACCTGAACCGTTTCGTTACCTTCGTTGCCTTCTGTTCAAACGAATTGGGAAATCGTCACGACACTTTCCTCCGTCGAAAGCGGGAAATTCAGTCGCCCGACATATTCCGCAGGCTCGGGCAGGCCGGTCTGCGTGTAGGAATTGTGCGGGACAACGGGATAATCCACGACCGCACCAACCGGAAGATTCCAAGTCAGTCCGCGCCAGATCATCTTCCGGACGGGACGCACCCCGCCGTTCAAATGAATCAGCGAAGCAGGATCGATTTTGATCGATTCCCCGTCGAGCACGACGATGTCGTCGGGGCGAAACGCGAGCAGCAGCGCCGCCTCGAATTGGGCTGCGGTCGCCTTGGTGAGATACGCCGTGATGCGGCAGGGGCCCATCCTCGCTTTCAATTCGATGAAAATTTCATCGTCACCGAGCCCGAAGGTCGCGGTCGCCGTGCCATCAACGTAACACCTTCCCCGCGCTCGATCCGGGATGTACGCGCGCCCCTGGTCCGTCCGCCGGATCGTCGAGAACCTCGGCATGTAACGACTGCCACCCGTGCCAACGAGATAGCCGGCGGTGGCATGCCACACCTCGACGAAGTTCTGGGCGTCGAGGACAAACCGGTTCGGAATCTCCGGGGTCAATTGCCACCCCAGGTAGGCCTGCCAGCCTGCGCCATCGACGCGCGCCGCCGGCAACGCGGTGGGACGCCGCAGTTCGAGCTCCCGCGGATGCCGATCCTTCGGAAAAACGAATTCAGCGAACGAACCAAAGAAGGCGAAACCCTGGGCGCCGTTGTCGTGCACCCCCGCTTCCCGGAAATATTTTCGCGCCGCCGCGATCCGCGCCGTGAGCAGGATCGTCGCTTCCTCGTTGCCGAGAAATCCGGGCGGCAACCACAGGAAGGGCATGCGATGGTAGCGCATCCGGACATCGTTCACGACCGCCGTCGTGCCATCCGGAAAACTATAGAAGTCCAGAAAACCGAAAAACCGCCCAACGGCCGCATGCGCCGCGTCGTCGCCGGAGAGTTCCGCATAGATCGAAACTGCCTGCGCCGTAACCAAGGCATAACCGACCACGATCCCCTGCCCCTCCGGCCAGTAGCCATCGGGCGCCTGGAACGGCAGCACGCAGCGCCGAAAGAAATCCTGCGCATAATCCCGCCACTCCGGTCGTTTGAAAAAACGGCCGGCGCGATAAAACAAGAGGCCATGCCACGTGTCGTGGTTGCCGACGAACTCCGTCGGGGCCTGCGCATACTTCGCCACGAAGCGGCGGTGAAGCTCCGCCACCGCGCCGCTGACGTTTCGCGAGAGCTGTTCACGGAGGCCCGGTGTGCCCACGTGATGCCGTTCCATCAATTCGAGCGAACAGAGCAGGTAGTAATTAGACCATTCACCGATGTGCCGGCCCCAGTCGCGTCCGCGCGAATAATGCGGGGTGTGAAAATCCGCCGCCGTGATCGAAAGCACGTAACCGATATTCCTCAGGGCCACGTCGAGGTAGCTCGCGCGCTCGGCCACCGTGGCGCCGGGAATCTCGCCCGTCGCCAGCTGGAGAAAAGTGAAATGGCTGAACTGGTTGTAATACGAAGGACCCTCCGCGTGCGGCCAGTCGCGCCGGTCCAGGTCCATGCTGCCCGACAACCCAAAATGCGGGGCCAGCAATCTCGCCCACTCGACCGTCAAGTCACTCGTCGCCTGGCGCAACTCGTCCATTGGCGGCGGGCCTCGTCACTTCCTCGACTCGTGCGGATGAAACGCGGGCGGGCCGGTCTTTTTCTTCGGCTTGGGCGCGACGATTTTTTTCGCCGCGACCTTCGCGAGTTTGCGGAGCTGCTTCAGCATTTCCGCCATGTCCGCCGGCAAGGGCGCCTTCAGGTCGATCGTCTTGCCGTTGATGGGATGCGTGAAAATCAAGTGCTCGGCGTGGAGCATCACGCGCTCCGGCTGCTGCCCGAAGCGCGAATCGGGTTTCCAACCGTACACCGCGTCGCCGAGCACGATGTGCCCCAGCGATTTCAGGTGGACGCGAATCTGGTGCGTGCGTCCGGTGTGAATCGTGCAGCGGATGAGCGTCGCGAGGTTGCCGAAGCGTTCCACGATTTCCCAATCCGTATGCGCGTCCTTCCCGCCCTGCTCCGCCTCGACCACGGCCATCTTGTGCCGGTGGCTCGTGTTGCGGCCGATGGCCTTGCGAATCGAACCGCTCATCAGCGCGGGCGCCCCGGCCACGAGCGCGAGGTATTCCTTCTGGAGCGCGCGTTCCGAAAACTGCTCGGACAACCCGCGGTGCGCGGCATCGGTCTTGGCGACGAGGATGATGCCCGACGTTTCGCGATCGAGCCGATGCACGATCCCGGGCCGCTCGACCCCGCCGATGCCGCTCAGCGTGCCCGCGCAGTGCGACAGCAACGCGTGCACCAAGGTGTCCTCCCCCGTTCCTGCGCCCGGATGGACGATCATCCCCGAGCTCTTATTGACCGCGAGCAGGTGCTTGTCCTCGAAGATCACATCGAGCGGGATGTCCACCGCCCTCAATTCGGCGGGCTTGGTGTCCGGGAAAGTAAACTCGAGCACATCGCCCGCCTTGACCGAACTGTCACGGCCGATCGTTTTGCCGTTCAATGTGACAAGACCGGCGTCGAACGCGCGGTGAAATGCGACCCGGCTATGCTCGGCGTGGGAGAGCGACAGCGCCTTGTCGGCGCGCAGCAGGCGAATTCCTTCGGGGACTGTGTAAGACGTGGTCAAAGGGAAAACCCGATTACGACTGCGAGTTCACGAATATCCAACCGCATTATTTGCGGCGGTCGTTAGAAACCAGGAATTCAGCGCCCCGAAGGGCGGCCCAGAGCAAGAACGAGAATAACCACGCACGATTGTGTGGCCCTGGGCTCGGG
The DNA here is from genome assembly GCA_028293545.1 of Verrucomicrobiota bacterium. Classification (GTDB taxonomy): domain Bacteria; phylum Verrucomicrobiota; class Verrucomicrobiia; order Opitutales; family Opitutaceae; genus Opi-474. The sequence goes on from JAQGOP010000018.1 coordinate 120,160, forward strand.
CTGGAATGTCCCGTGGGACCTCGATCCCAAACCGGTTTGGCCTACCGCTGCTCGGAATGGTCAGCTGAAATGGTCACTTGCCGGATCTCCTCCAGCACCGACTTTCGCAGGTCGCTCGAAACCGACGCGACTTCCCAGCCGTTGACCGCGACTCGGGCCAATTCTGCGTGGGTGAAGCTCAATTCCCCGGCCAATGCCAGATACTCATCCGTCACCGAATTCGCGAAGCAGAGCGGATCGTCGGTGCTCACTGTGCAGCGTACCCCCGCCTCCATCAGCCGCCGGATGGGATGGTCCGCCAGCGAATGCACCACCTTGAGCCTGACATTGCTGATCGGGCAGACATCGAAGGTCACGCCGCGGTCAATCGCCAGCCGCACCACCGCCGGATCCTCGATCGCGCGCACGCCGTGCTGGACCCGCGTCACGCCCAGTTCCTCGATCGCCTCGCGCACGCGCCCCGGTCCGTCGAATTCGCCGGCGTGGCATTTGGTCACCTTGCCTGCCGCGCGCAATTTCGCCCAGACCCCCGCCGTGTCAGGCTCGGTCGGCATTTGCTCAAATCCATGCAGGTCGACGCCCGCGAGGTTCGTCCACGTGTGCAGCTGGTCGATCGTCGGCCGCAGGTCGCCCGAAATATCGCTGCGCAGCATGCCCGCGAAAACGCGGACTTCGAGGCCCGGGGGCGCCGCGGCAAGAATGGCCGCGACGATTTCCGGACCCGGCACGTTGATGAATTGGGTGACTGGCAGGTGAAAGCTCGTCTCCACATACCGGACATTTTGCGCGACGTGTTTCGCAAACATCACCTTCGTCGCCTCGTAATACCGTTCCGCGCTCGTGAACCAAGGCAGCGCGTTATCGAGCAGGGTCCGTTCGAAATCGGGAAAAGTCGGATAACGAAAATTCGCCCGGCGGAATGGCGGATCCTCGGGATAGCGCGACGGGTCCCACGCGGTCAGCAGTTCATAAGGCAGCGCACCCTCGACGTGCAGGTGCGTTTCCGTCTTCGGCAGCGCCTGGATGAAAGCCTGGAGTGTAGTCGGCATTTTTAACCACGAATAGACACGGAAGAACACGAATCGATCCGCCACCGCCCCAACTCAAGACCTGCCTGGATCCGAATTCCCGTGCCCTCGGATTGGTGTCTATTCGCGTCCATTCGTGGTTCACTCCGCCTTCAGCAGGTAGTCGGGGTTCAGCTTGTGCAGCGACTTCGGCACGAACAGGCCGTCCTTGCGGATGAGCTTGTCGTCGAACCAGATTTCGCCGCCGCCGTACTCGGGCCGCTGGATGCAGACCATGTCCCAATGCACCTGCGACTTGTTGCCGTTGCCCACTCCGTCGTACGCCTGGCCCGGCGTGAAATGGAATGAGCCCGCGATTTTTTCATCGAAGAGGATGTCGCGCATCGGCTCGAGGATGTACGGGTTGAACCCGATCGCAAATTCACCGATGTAACGCGCGCCCGCATCGCTGTCCAAGATCTCGTTCAGCCGCTTGGTATTGGTCGAGGTCGCCTCGACCACGCGGCCCTGCTTGAAGACCAGGCGGATGTTGTCGAACGACGAGCCGAGGTAAACCGTCGGCGCATTGTACTGCACGACGCCCTCGACGCTGTCCTTCACCGGGCAGGAGAATACCTCGCCGTCGGGGATATTGCGGAGGCCGCCGCAGGGCTGCGAGCCGATGCCCTTGATCGAAAACTTCAGGTCGGTGCCGGGTCCCTTGATGTGCACCCGGTCGGTCGCATCCATCAGCTTCTTCAGCGCCGCCATCCCGGGGGTGAGCCGGCTGTAGTCGAGCGTGCACACCTTGAGATAAAACTCCTCAAACGCCTCGGTGCTCATGCCGGCCTGCTGGGCCATCGCGGAGGTGGGCCAGCGCAGCACGACCCACTTGGTCTTGCCCACGCGATGATCGAGGACGGGCTTCATCAACCGGCTGACCAGTTGGACTTTTTCCGCCGGGATATCCGAGCCTTCGAAAATATTATCCGAGCCGCGCAGGGCGATGTAGGCGTCCATTTTCTGCATGCGCGCGAGTTCCACCTCGGCGTGCGGCGCGAACTGGCCTTCCTCGGCCCCGAGGGAAAGCTCGCGCGTCACACGGGCGCGATGGATCTGGACATAGGGATGGGCGCCCAGGCGGCGGGCGGCGCGGATCAGCTCGATGACAATGCTGTCGGGCACGTCGAACGCGTCGATCAGCACGCGCTCGCCTTTCTTGAGCGCCGTCGAAAAGCCGGTGAGCCCTTCCGCGAGCGTCGTGATGCGGGAATCGATAATCATGCGGCGAGCTAACCCTTCCGAGACAGCCGTGAGCAAGCCATTCCGCCGCCTTCGTCGGCCCGCGCCAAAACGTAACCGTCGGTTCGCCCGCAAAAAAACAGGCTTGGTTTCACTCCTCGTCCTTTTAATCAAAAACAGTGCTCTCGCGGTTGCCGCTGGAGCATCCCGCAATTCTGGTCAGCGAGCCTCGAGCCAAGCACTACCTGAGGCCGCTCTGCGGAAAACAAATTCGTCCCACGGCTTCGTCAAAGTCCGCGGCGCCGTGGATGATGTCGATCTCGAGACGCAGGTAAAAAACCGGCAGCGGAAAAACCCGGTTCTCCGGCAGGCGCACCGCGTCCTTTTCCGTCGTCACGAGGCACTCGGCGCCCTCGCGGCGGGCGATGTCGATCAGCGCGTCGAAATCCTCCTCCGTATAACGGTAGTGGTCGAGGTAACGCTCGCGCGCCACGAGCTTCGCGCCGAGGTCGCGGAGGAATTTTTCGAAGCTCTCCGGCGTCGCAATCCCGCTGAACGCCGCCACGCGCCGGTTCTTCAGGTAGGAAAGCGGCTCGCGCGCGCCGGGCGCGTCCGGCGAGAAGCCGAAACGCTGGAGGTACTGCGGGCGATGCGCGCACTCGATGATGTCGGCCGTGGGATTGTAGCGCGCGATGAGCGCCTCGAGTTCCGGGTCGCGCTGGCCGTTCGATTTCGTGAGGAAAATATAACTGGCGCGGCGCAGGTGCTTGATCGGCTCGCGCAGGATGCCGCGCGGCAGGAGATGCCCGTTGCCGAAAGGATTGGTTTTATCGACGAGCAGCAAATTCAGGCGGCCCTTCAACGGCAGGTATTGGAACCCGTCGTCGAGCACCAGCGTGTCGCAGCCGAAGCGCTTGATCGCGTAGGCCCCGGACTTCACGCGATTCTTGTCCACCAGCACGATCACCCCCGGAAGATTGCGCGCGAGCATGTAGGGTTCGTCGCCCGCCTCCTCGCTGTCGAGCAGCACGCGCTCGCCGTCGCTCACGATGCGCGGCGGCGGCTCCACGGTGTGGGTCAGCGCATACCACCATTTCTTCCAGAACGGCGCCGACTTGCTCTTGTAGCCGCGGCTGAGGATCGCGACCTTGCGCCCGCGATCCCGGAGGGCGCGCGCGAATTTCTCCACGACCGGGGTCTTCCCGGTGCCGCCGACGGTGAGGTTGCCCACGACGACGACCAGGCAGCCCAGGGGCTGGTCGTGGAGGATCCGGTTTTGGTAAAGCCACAGGCGCGTCTGCGCGACGATGCTGAAGATCCACGACAACGCCTGCAGGAACGCCGCGTAGATGGCCGCGCCCCCGCCCGCGCGCCGGCCGAGGATCACGTCGATGGTGTAGAGTTCGAGGCCGTTGAATTTTTTCTGCAGCCAGGATTGCGACATGCGGGTTGACGGGAATGAAGGTTGACGCCGCCCGCTGCGCAAACTGTTTTCGGCCAACGACCGGTAACATCGACTCCCCATTCTTGTCTGAACACCTCCCTCCTTTTCCCCTGCCATGAGCTATAAACTTTTCATTCCCGGCCCGATCGCTGTATCGGAAAAAACGCTGCAGGCCATGGCCCAGCCCATGATCGGTCATCGGAGCACCGACTTCGTCGCGCTGTACCAGTCGATCCAGCCGCAGCTCCAGGCGCTCTTTTATACCAAGGACCCGGTGTACATTTCCACCAGCAGCGCGTGGGGCGTGATGGAAGGTTCCCTGCGCAATGTCGTGCAGAAAAAAGTGCTGTGCTGCATGAACGGCGCGTTTTCCGACAAGTGGCTCGACGTCGCCCAGCGCTGCGGCAAACCCGCGGGTGCGCTCAAGGTCGAATGGGGCCAGCCGATCGATCCCGGCGCCCTCCGCCGCGAGCTCGCGACCGGGCAGTACGACGCACTGACGCTGATCCACAACGAGACGTCCTGCGGCTGCATGAGCGACCTGCCCGCACTCATGGCGGTGATCCGGGAGTTCCCGGACGTCATCAGCATCATCGACACGATCAGCTCCTTCAGCGCGCTCCCGATCAAGAAGGACGAGCTCGGCATCGACGTGATGATCACCGGCTCGCAGAAAGCGCTGGCTTTGCCGCCCGGGCTCTCCCTGTTCTCTCCGTCGAAGCGGGCGCTCGATCGCGCGGCGTCGACGAAGGATCGCGGATATTATTTTGATTTCCTCGAGTTCCAGAAGAACCACGAGAACGGGATGACGCCGAGCACGCCGGTGATCCCGTTGATCTACGCGCTGAAATCGAAGCTGGAGGACATCAACGCCGAGGGCGTCGAAACCCGCTACGCGCGCCACGCCCGGTTGAACCAGGCGGTGCGCGATTGGGCGAAGGCGAAGGGATTCACGCTCTTCCCGAAGGAAGGCTTCGGCTCGGTCACGTTGAACTGCTTCAACAACAATCTCGGGTATGATTTGTCCGCCCTGAACAAGATCCTGAAGTCAAAGCATCACCTCGTGATCGACGGCGGCTACGGCAAGCTGAAGGGGAAGGCGTTCCGCATCTCGAACATGGGCGACGAAACCGATGCGACGATCGCCGGTTTGATCAAAGCCCTGGACTCCGCGCTCGCCGAAACGCCGAAGCTCGCCGCCGGGGCGTAATTTCGAAGTAGCGCAGGCGGCCCGCCTGCTCCGGAGATCGAAATTGGAAATTCGAAATGCGATTCAAACCCCGAAGCGGGCGTACCGCATCGCCGACCGCATTCCCGCGCGCTGCATTGCTTTGGGCCGGTAGCGTTTTCCTCGTCGTCGTCGCAATCAGGCTTCTCCTCATCGCCGCATGGGCGGGTGAAACCCCGTACCTCGACGATTGGAACGCCACGGGCTGGTTGCACATTCACGCGCCCGAAACCTCCTTCGGCATCCCGTGGGCGTGGCTGGTCTATCCGCACGCGGACCACCTGCTGGTGACCCAGCGATTCTTTTCCCTCGGAGTCGCGGCGCTGAACGGCGAGCAATGGGACGTCCGGGCAGAGATGATGGCATCCGCGTGCCTCTGGGGCCTGTTTGCCGGCGGCTTCGTGCTCGCGGCTGCACGCCATCTCAAAGGCGCGGCACTTTTTGCTTGGATCGCTCTGGCCGTGACCGCCGAATCGCTGCCCCACGCTTGGGAAAACCTGCTTTGGGCCTTTCAAGTGTCATTCATCCTGCTGATTGGATTCAGCCTGCTGGCGGTCCGCGGGCTGACCGCTTCCGCGCCTTTCTCCCTTCGTTGGTGCGCGGGCCTCCTCTGCGCGGTGGCTGCGTGTTTGTCGCAGGCTTCGGGACTCATTGCGCTGCTCGCGGTCGCGGTCGTGACGGTGGGGCGCATGCTGCGCGATCCCGCCGCCCGATCCGCCCGTGATTTCGCCGGGCTGGTCGTTCTTCTCGCGGCGGCCGCGCTGGCAAAATATTTCCTGCCGGCCGCCGTGGCGATGGACAGTCTTCGCGCGAGCGACGGAGCGGTTTGGCTTCACGCCTTGCTTTCGCTGGTGGCCTGGCCGTGGAGCGGGCACACGTGGCTCGCCGCGGCGATGTGGTTGCCCGCGATTGCCTTCGTTGCCCGCCTGGCCACCCGCCGCGGTGGATGGGAAAAAGACGAGGCCTTCGTTCTGGCCGTGCTGGTATGGTCACTCGCGATGTCAGCCGCATCGGCATGGGCGCGCGGCACAATGCTCGTGCTCGGGCCTCCTCCTTCGCGCTATGGCGACGTGCTGGTCATTGGACTCCTCGCCAACGCGCTCGTCGTGTTGCGCTGGGTCCAGGGCGCACGCTCCCTGAATTCGCTCCGCGCCGTCGCGGCGGCCTGCTGGCTGGCACTCGGCTTGACCGGACTCGCGCTCTCCACCGTGCACCTCGATCGAACGGGCACTCCCGCGACGACGATCAATCGTTTTTCCCGCCGGGATTTCACCGCTTCGCGCGCGACCCACGCCGAGGCGATTCGCGCTTATGTGCGGACCCACGACCAAAGCGTGCTCCAAGTCGATCCTCCGATTTACCCGGTGACGGCGCACCTTTCCGAACTCATCGACAAGCTTCGCGCCGCGCATCGCTGGCCCGCCGCGTTCGAACCGGGTGCTGAGCCCAGGCGTCCGCTCCTGAGTCGACTCGCCGCCAGCTCGGGAAGCTGGGCATGGGGGATTCTCGCGCTCGGGCTTGGCGTCGGGTTTGGGGCCTTTCAGCTTGGCGCGCGCGACGACCGCGCGTCGGAATCGGGCCGCAGGCCGGCTTGAAATTCTGCGAAGGATTTTTTGTGGGACGAATTGACCGCGTCGCTTCGCGATCAATCTCCCCTCGTATTGCCGCAAAAAAATGGCGCAGAAAAATTTGTGCGGGTTGAACGCGGAAACGACGGCTCAACAAAACAATTTCTTGCACTCCGTCGCGCCGCGGCCTAACGCCTCGCGACCTCATGAAGTCCCTCATCATCGCCGAGAAGCCATCGGTTGCGGCCGATCTCGCCAAGGCGCTCGGCAAAGTTCCCAAGAAAGGTGATCACTACGAAAATGACGAATACGTCATCTCGTACGCGCTCGGTCACCTCGTGGAACTGGAAATGCCCGAGGACATCGACAAGAAGAAATACGGCTTTTGGCGACTCGAGACCCTGCCGATCATCCCGGAAAAATTCGGGCTGAAGCCGATCGAAGCTTCCAAGGAACGTTACAACGCGCTCAAAAAACTTCTCGCCCGCAAGGACGTCGACCTCGTCATCAATGCCTGCGACGCCGGCCGCGAGGGCGAACTGATCTTCGCGTACCTGTACCAGCTGACGAAATCCAAGCTCCCCGTGAAGCGCGCGTGGATGCAGACGATGACCACCGGCGGCATCCAGGAAGCGTTCAAGAATCTCCGCGACGGTGAGAAAATGGCGGGCCTCGCCGACGCCGCCCGCTGCCGCAGCGAGAGCGACTGGCTCATCGGCATCAATGGCACACGCGCGCTCACCAAGCGCATGTTCGGTTCGCGCGCCGGGAATGTCGCCTCCGTCGGCCGCGTGCAGACCCCGACCCTTGCCATCGTCTACGCGCGGGAACTCGAGATCCGGAATTTCAAGCCGCGCGGCTTCTGGCGCGTGACCGCCACCTTCGAAATTGCGAAAGGACGCTACGAAGGTGTTTACCAGCGCCCGAATTTCCGGCGCGCCGATAACGATGAACACGACCGCATCGATCGCCTGTGGGAAAAAGCCAAGGCCGAGGTGGTCCTCGCCGCCGCGCAGGGCCATCCACCCGCGGCGGTCGTCGACGAGAAAAAAGGCAGCACCCAGGCCGCGCCGCGCCTGTACGACCTGACCACGCTGCAGCGCGAGGCGAACAACCGGTTCGGCCTGCCCGCGCGTCGCACGCTCCAGATTGCCCAGTCGCTCTACGAAAAGCACAAGGCGATCACCTATCCGCGCACCGACTCCCGCGCGCTTCCCGAGGATTACATCCCCACGGTCCGCGAGGCTCTCACCAATCTGCCGGGCGACCTGGGCCAGCACGCCCGGAAGGTCCTCGCTGAAGGCTGGCTGCGGCCGAACAAGCGCATCTTTAATAATGCGCAGATCTCGGACCATTTCGCCATTATCCCGACGTCGACCGAACCCAGCCATCTCGATGAGATGGAGGCGAAGGTCTACGACATGATTGCGCGCCGCTTCGTGGCGGCATTTTACCCGGCGGCGGAATTCGATGTCACGACGCGGATCAGCAAGATCGCGGGCCATGATTTCAAGACCGAGGGCAAGGTTCTCACCGCGCCGGGCTGGCTCGCCGTTTACGGCAAGAACACCGTCGACGACGATTCACCGGACTCGAAGGCGCTGCCGGCGCTGACCGCGCCGGACGGTTCGCCCGCGAAAGCCCAGACGATCGAGGCGAAGCTCCACGAGGAAACCACGAAGCCGCCGCCGCGCTACACGGAAGCCACGTTGCTTTCCGCGATGGAAGGCGCCGGTAAACTGGTCGAGGACGAGGAACTCGCCGAAGCGATGAAGGAACGCGGCCTCGGCACCCCCGCGACGCGCGCCGACACGATCGACGGCCTGATCAACCAGAAATACATGGAGCGCACCCAGCGCGACCTGACGCCGACGGCCAAGGCGGAGCAGTTGATCCAGTTCCTTTCCGCGGTGAAAGCCGATGCGCTGACGCTGCCGGCCATGACCGGGGAATGGGAGTTCAAGCTCCGGCAGATGGAGCATTCGAAATTTCCGCGCTCGCAGTTCATGGAGGAGGTCATCGACCAGACCAAAGGCATCGTCGAACGCGTGAAGAATTTCGAGGAGGACGACTCCGTGTCGCGCGTGACCGACATCCCCTCGCCCACCGACGGCAAGCCCCTGCGCGAAACATTGCGCGGCTACAAATCCCAGGACGGCGAATTCATGGTCTACAAGGTGATTGGCGGGCGGAAAATGGAGGAAACCGAAGTGCGCGACCTGGTCGTGAACCGCACGGTCGGCCCGCTCGACGGATTCATCTCGGCGAAAACCCGCAATCGTTTCTCCGCCTTGCTTCGCCTGGTGCGCGACGAGGAAAAGGGAAAGTGGAAGACGGAGTACGATTTTGGCGACAAGGTCGATCTTGGCACCGTTGAACCCTATTGGACCGATCCGGTGACCGGCGCAGGGCTGTGCGAAGTGGGCTCGAGCCACGTCTTGCGCGAAAAGGAAGGCGATGTCTGGAAGCAGACCTTCCGCATCGGCCGCCTGATGTGCCAGAAACCGATCACGCGCGAGTACGCCATCCAGCTCGTCTCAGAGGGAAAAACGGAGCTGATCAAGGGCTTCATTTCCAAGAAGGGCCGGCCCTTCGATGCCTTCCTCAAACGCGAGGGCCCGAAGTTCAGCTGGGAATTCCCGCCGCGCGCTCCGAAGCTCGACAAGGACGGCAAGCCGATCCCGCGCAAGACGAAGGCGCCGCCGGATCTTTCCAATGCGATCGTGCTCGAGCAGAGCAAGGCGCTCAACGGCGAGGTGCTCCAGGCGGGCGACAGTTATTATGTGCGCCGCCCCGACCAGGATAACCGCATCGTTTTCACGATGAAACGGCACGTCTGCCAGAAGGAAGTCACGCCGGGAGAACTGCACAACCTGCTGGAAAACGGCCGCACCAACCTGATCGAAGGTTTCGTTTCGAAGCGGAACATGCCCTTCAACGCGTTTCTCGTCCTCTCCAAGAACAAGACGAAAGCCGAATTCGAGTTCCCGCCGCGCTAAACGGATTTCGGCCGGGAGCAGTTTGGCACCACGAAATACACGAAACACACGAAAAGAATACCCGCGCAACGATGACGGAGGATTGGCCGCAAAGAAGCGCAAATTTTCCTGGGGCTGCGCAGGAGATTTGGGAGCGCTTATAAGCGCGCGGAAGTTTCGATTCGGAGCCCCGGAAATTTGCGCTTCTTTGCGGCCAATCCTCCGTCACCTTTTCTTGGGAGGTTTTTTTCGTGTGTTTCGTGTATTTTGTGGTGCCTAAAATCCGAGGCTCGTGGATTTGGCTTCAGTAACTTCCATTCCCACCCAGCGTCTATCCCCGACCGTGAAATCCCCCAAAAACGTCATCATTGTCGTCCTCGCCCTGACCATCGCCGGCGGCGGCGCGATGGCCTGGCAGCAGTATCAGGAGCTCGTCAAACTTCGCGCGGCGGCGATGAACAACGACGAGCGCGCGAACTGGCAGAAAAAACTCTGGGACGCCGAGAAGCGCCGCCACGAGCTTGAGGCCTCCCTCGCGGCGTTGCAGGCAAAAGCTCCCGAATCAACCGATGGCGCGGGCGAAGAAGGTTCCGGCGCAGCCGGCGGGCCGGGCGGGGGCCGGCGTCGCGGGCCGGGCGGGAACATGTCGAATAACTTCATGGCGATGATGGATCGACCGGAGATCCAGAAGCTGCTCGCGATCCAGCAGCGCGGCGTGCTCGACTCCCACTACGCCGCGCTCTTCAAGAGCCTGAACCTCTCGCCCGACCAGCTGGAGAAATTCAAGAGCCTCCTGGTCGAGAAGCAGACCGCGATCGCCGACGTCCTCTCCGCCGCCCGCGCCCAGGGCATCGACCCGCGCAGCGACCCGCAGGAATTCCGGAAGCTGGTCGCGGACACGCAGGCCGACGTCGACGCCAACATCAAGGCCACGCTCGGCGACGCGGGGTTCGCGCAGTACCAGCAGTACCAGCAAACCCTGCCGCAGCGAAACGTGGTCACGCAGCTGGAGCAGTCGCTCAGCTATACCAATACGCCCTTGACCCCCGCGCAGTCGGAGCAACTGGTGCAGGTGCTCGCGAGCACCAGCCCGGCGAGTTCGAATTCGGCCAACAATCGCGCCACGATCGCGGCGAATTTTGGCGTCGGGTTTGGCGGCACGGGACCGACGAGCCCCATCACCGACGCCGCGATTCAACAGGCCAGCGGCGTGCTCGCGCCGGCCCAGGTGCAGGCGCTGCAGCAGCTCCAGCAGGCCCAGCTCGCACAGCAGCAGTTGACCCAGGCGATGCGAAATCAATTTGGCGGCCAGGCGCGGACCACCATGCCCGTGACGCCCGCGGCGCCGGTGACGAAGCCAGGCGGCTAATGACGTCGAAAACGCTTGTCGCGCGATTTTGAGCGCCGGATAGTCCGCGGAAGTTTCCAATCCTTCCGCCCATGATCGTCACCACCGCGCAGCTCTTCAAACACGCCTACGGCAAGTACGCCGTCGGCGCCTACAACATCAACAATGCCGAGCAGGCCATGGGCTTGTTCAAGGGCTGCATCGCCTCGCAGGCGCCGTTCATCATCCAGATTTCCAAGGGCGCGCGGAAATATACCGACAAGCGGATGCTCGAGGCGATCATCCGCTCCGCCGCGGAAATTTTCCCGGAATCGATCTTCGCCGTGCACCTCGACCACGGCGACGAGGAAACCTGCTACGAGTGCATCAATTCCGGTTTTTTTAGCTCAGTGATGATCGATGCGTCGCACGATCCGTTTGATGAGAACGTCGCGATCACGAAGCGCGTCGTCGACAAGGCCCACGCCAAGGGCATTTCCGTCGAAGCCGAACTCGGCATGCTCGGCGGCGTGGAAGAGGATATCAAGGTCGAGGAGGGAAACGCCTGCCTCACCGACCCCGCCGAGGCCGAGGAATTCGTGAAACAGACGGGCTGTGACTCCCTCGCCTGCGCGATCGGGACTTCCCACGGCGCCTTCAAATTCAAGGGCAAGCAGTCGCTCCATTTCGATGTGCTCGACAAGATCAAGGCCCGCCTGCCGGGTTTCCCGCTGGTGATGCACGGGTCGTCGTCCGTCCCGCAGGAGGAAGTCGCACGCATCAACGCCGCCGGCGGAAAGATCGCGGGTTCGATGGGCGTCGACGTGAACGAATATCTCCCCGCGGCGAAACGCGGCGTGACCAAGGTCAACATCGACACCGATGGCCGCTTGGTTTGGACGCGCGTGCATCGCGAATATTTCCGCGACAAGCCGGAAGACTTTGATTTCCGCCCGGCCGGGAAGATCTTCATCGAGGAGTACGCGAAGTTCATCGCGAGCCGCAATGTGCTGCTCGGCAGCGCCAACCAGCTCGCCGACCTGCGCAAGTCCCTCGGCAAGTAGGACGCCTTGGGAATTTACGATTTAGGAGGACGCGGTGCGAAGTGCGCGGGGGTTCCCGGGCGAAGGTCGGACCTGGTCGATCGTCGCTCGCAAATCGTAAATCTTTAAGGGAGCCACGGAAATTTCTTCGCGTTCGGCTTACGTTTTTCGCGTTGGGCGCGGTGAAATTCCTTCGCCTCGTCGCTCATGTAATACAGCAGCGTCGAGTTCCCGGCGAGCTCCTGGATGCCTGCTTGCCCATCGAGTTCGGCGTTGAATCCGCTCTTCAGCAGGCGGATCGCGAGCGGGCTGTGCCCGAGGATTTCGTGCGCCCACTTCACGCCTTCGCGTTCCAAATCCGCGATCGGAACGACCGTATTCACCAAGCCCATGTCGAGCGCCTCCTGCGCGCTGTACTGCCGGCATAAGAACCAGATCTCGCGGGCTTTCTTCTGGCCGACCAGGCGCGCGAGGTAACTCGCCCCGAATCCGCCGTCGAAGCTTCCCATCCGCGGCCCCACCTGACCGAAGATTCCATTGTCGGCGGCGATCGTCAGGTCGCACACCACATGGAGAACGTGGCCGCCGCCGATCGCGTAACCGGCAACGAGGGCGATCACGACTTTCGGCATCGAGCGGATCAGCTTCTGGAGGTCGAGCACGTTGAGCCGCGGCACGCCGTCGCCGCCGATGTAGCCGGCATGGCCGCGGACGCTTTGGTCACCGCCGGCGCAGAACGCATATTTGCCGTCGGTGTGGGGACCCGCGCCGGTCAGGAGGACGACGCCGATGCTTTGGTCTTCCCGCGCATCGCTGAACGCATCGAACATCTGGGAGACGGTTTCCGGCCGGAACGCATTGCGTTTTTCGGGGCGGTTGATGGTCACCTTGGCAATGCCGTCGGCCTTGTGGTAGAGGATGTCCGAATACTTCTTCGCGACCTTCCATTTGGTCTTACTCATGGCGGCGAACGTAGGAAAAAAGTCCGCGTTGTCGATGGGCCGTATCGGTGGCATGCTCAGGCCCCAACGCATCGAGCGACCCTGTCTGTATCTCAACGTCGACGGAGCCAAACCCGTTCGACCGGCTCAGGGTTTCCGACAGCGCATTCGGGACAACCTGCTCCACCCGCGAACTGCGCTCGCGGACCTCTGACCGCTGAAGGGTCGCCTAACCTCAGGCATTTAACTGGAAACCCGGCACATTGGCCGTTTCCTTAGCTGCGCCCGTCATGTCTACCCGCCCGCCCATGCCTTTGCGCACCAGCACCAAGATCGGCCTCAGCATCGGCGCGCTGGGCGTCGTCTTCGGCGACATCGGCACGAGCCCGTTGTACACGATGAAGGAGTGCCTGCTGCACCTTCCGGATGTGGGGCGCACCGAAGCCGTCCTCGGGGTGCTTTCCTTGATCTTCTGGTCGCTGATTTTGATCGTGAGCGTTAAGTACCTTTTCTTCATCACGAAGGCCGACAACCAGGGGGAAGGGGGAATTTTCGCGCTGCTCGCGCTCATCCACACGAAACGCGATTCATCGCCCGGCACGCGACTCGGCTTCTCCGTCATCATGATCCTGATCGGCGCGGCGCTCCTTTACGGCGACGGCGTGATTACGCCGGCCATCACGGTCCTCAGCGCCGCCGAGGGCTTCCTCAACATCAACCCCGAATTCAAGTCCTACGTCGTCGCGATGGCCTGCGCGATCCTCGCGATCCTTTTCTGGGCGCAGCACAAGGGCACCCAGCGGATCGGCCGGATCTTCGGACCGGTGATGGTCGTGTGGTTTTTTTCGCTGGGCGCATTGGGCCTTCTTCAGATCATCCAGAACCCGTTCATTCTCCAAGGGCTCAACCCGATCTACGGCCTGCGCCTGCTCGCGCGGCATCCCCTTGAAATCACCGGCGTGCTGGGAGCGGTCGTCCTCGCCATCACCGGCGCCGAGTCGCTCTACGCGGACCTGGGCCACTTCGGGCGGCACTACATCACGATCGCATGGTACGCCGCCGCGCTGCCGGGCCTGGCGCTCAATTATTTCGGCCAAGGCGCGTACGTGCTCACGCATCCCACCTCGACGGAAAACCCGTTTTTCGTCATCGCTCCGGCTGGCCTGCCGCGCGTGTTTCTCATCGGCCTCTCGATTCTTACCGCGATCATCGCGAGCCAGGCCCTGATCACCGGGGCGTTTTCGCTGACGCGGCAGGCGATCCAGCTGGGTTATTTCCCCCGGCTTAAGATCAACTACACGAACGCCGAGCATTCCGGCCAGATCTACGTGCCGTTCGTGAACACCCTGCTCGCGCTCGCGTGCATCATCACGGTGATCCTGTTCGGTTCGAGCGATCGGCTGGCTTCCGCGTACGGCATCGCGGTGACGGGAACGATGACGATCACCACGCTGGCTTTCTTCATCGCCGCGCGCTCGCTCTGGAACTGGCCACTGTGGAAGGCGATTCCGATCTGCGGCACGTTTCTGCTCATCGACACGGCGTTTTTCCTGGCGAATGCCCGCAAGATTGGTGACGGCGGCTGGTATCCCCTGGCCATCGCCGCGTGCGTCCTCGCGATCATGCACACCTGGAAAATCGGCCGGACCGAAATCTTCCAGCGCGTTTACGGCAACAATGTCACGGAGTCCGAGCTGACCACGATCGCGCGCAGCAAGCATGTCACCCGCGTCGGCGGCAGCGCGGTCTTCATGGTCGGTTCGCCGAAGGGCACGCCGATCGCGTTGCTCCACCACGTGAAGTCGAATCGCTGCCTGCATCAGACCGTGGTCCTGCTCAGCATCCTCACGGAGGAAGTGCCGACGGTGCCCACGGCCGAAAAACTTTCGCTGCGGGAAATCGGCGAGGGCATCTGGCGCGCGGTTGGGCGCTACGGCTACATGGAATCCCCCGACGTCGGCGAACTGATGAGCAAGATCAAGGAGCTCGGCGTCCCGATCAACCCGCAAGCCACGACGTATTTCTTCAACCGGGAAATGATCATCAGCGGGGGCAACGCCAAGATGTGGGAATGGCAGAAGAGCCTCTACGCCCTGCTGAGCCGCAACGCCCGCCCGGCGAAGGATTATTACCAGATCACGCCGTCGCAGATCATCGAGATCGGCCTGCCGCTGCAGTTGTAGGTGAAACCGCCGCGCGCAGCGCGGCTGCCTCTCTTGGCGGAGCCGAGGTGGAGCGCGTTATCTCACGCGCTGACGGTGCCGCTCATTGCGTTGGGGACAACGCGTTCCACCTCATGTCACCTGGCGAGTGACACGGCTGCGGCGACTTCCGGGGCTCACAGCGCTCCGCTAACCTCGGCGAAGATCGCCTTCCGCATGGCGGCGTCTTTTTTTCGGTCGGTGCGGACCTCGAGCACGCGCACGCCCGCCTCGGGGAGTGTCGCAATCATATCCGCGAAGTGATCCCAGTCCCGAATCATCACGTGCGCGACGCCATAAGCCGCGCAGAGTTTTTCGAAATCCGCGGCCTGGGGCGTCGCAAAAAATTCCTCGAACGGCGGCTCGATCGCGGCCACGGGCAGGTGCTCGAAAATTCCGCCGCCGCGGTTGTTGACCAGCACGATCGTCAACGATCCGCGCAGCCGCGACGAAACCAGGAAACCGTTGGTGTCATGAAGCAGCGCGAGGTCGCCCGTGAACAGGACGCTGGGACGGTTGCCGTGCGCGACGCCGAGCGCGGTCGACAGCGTGCCGTCGATGCCATTCGCGCCGCGGCTGAAGTGCGGCTGAATTTTACGGTCGTTCGGCGGCCAGAAATATTCGGCATCCCGCACCGGCATCGAGTTCGCCAGGAACAGCGGTGTGCCCTCCGGCAAATGCCGCGCGAGCCATGGCACGATCCGTCCCTCGAACATTCCCGGCGAAGCCAGGACCGAGTGGTCGAGCGCCGCGCGGGCCTTGCGCTCAAGCGCGGGCCAGACCTGGGCGTAGCCGTTGACGTCGTTCGCCGCCGGGAGTTGCTCCGCGAGGAATGGCAGCGAACACCGCAGGTGCTGGGTGCGTCCGTGCAGCGCATCGCGGTTCGCCGCGCCTTCGCTCACTAAAAGAATCGGCGCCCCACTCTCCTCGAGCCACGCCCGCAGGACCTTGCTGATGGGCCAGCCACCGAGGCAAAGGACGCGCTCCGGACGCAGGCGCTCCGCCACCGCCGGATTCCTGAGCAGGACATCGTAGGTCGTGACCAAGTTTATGCCGGGGAGCGCATGGTGGCGCAGCGGGGACAGCCCGTCCGCCAGCACCGGCCAGCCCAGCTTGCGCGCGATCAGGCCGACCGTCGCCGCAAACCCCGCGGGATCGACGGTCTGCGTCGGGCCGACGACAATCACCCCGTGAACCGCCACCGGGAAATTCGGCAACGGGGAAACTATTTCCACCGGCGCGCTCGGGCCGATGCCGTCGAAGAAATCAGGCCAGGCCAACATTCCCGCGAAATCGTTCGCCGCCCCACCGCGGGGCGGAGCGAGCGGATCCCGGAACGGGGCGTTCAGATGCACGGGCCCGGCAAGCGGACCGAGCGCGCGCGCGTAGGCGTGCGCCACAGTTTGACGCAGGTATCCGAGCATTTTCGGCAAAGCCTCGGGCACGGCCAGCTCGTGGTAAAAGTTTACGTGGCTGCCGAAGAGTTTTTGCTGGTCGATCGTTTGACCCGAGGCGCATTCCCGCATTTCCGGCGGACGATCCGCGGTGATCACGAGCAAGGGCACCCCGCCCTCCTGCGCTTCGATGATCGCCGGGAAGTAATTCGCGCCCGCCGTGCCACTCGTGCAGATCAGCGCGGTCGGACGTTCATGCTGCTTGGCCAGCCCGAGGGCGAAGAACGCGGCCGAACGCTCATCCAGCACCGGGATCGCTTCGACGGCGGAATGCGCGGCGAATGCGAGCGTGAGCGGGGTCGAGCGCGAGCCGGGCGAGATCACGACCTGGCGAAGGCCGCAGCGCACCAGCGACTCCACGACCACGCTGGCCCACAGCGTGTTCACCGTTCGGAAATCCAGGGTCGGCGTGGGTTTCATGCGCTCAAGGCTTCGAGCATCGCTCTAAACTTCAGCTCGGTTTCGGCAAACTCCTTCTCGGCGTTGGACCCTTTCACGATGCCGGCGCCGGCGTAAAGGCGGGCCGATGAACCACTCACCAGCGCCGAGCGAATCCCGACGAAAAATTCGCCGCCCCCGCGCGCATTCACCCAGCCAAGCGCACCCGCATAGAGTCCACGCGAAAATCCCTCCAATTCCCGGATGTGGCCGATCGCAGCCTGCGCCGGGGTGCCGCCCACCGCAGGCGTCGGATGCAGCTGCCCAAGCGCCGTGAGCAGGCGCACGTCGTCGTTGAGCACCGCCTTGATCGGCGTGTGCAGGTGCTGGAGGTTCGCCAGTTTTCTCAACCCCGGCTTGGCTGCATGCTCGAGTTTCAGCCCCAGCTGGCCCAAGCGTCCCGCAATGGTGTCGACCACGAAGCGATGTTCCCGCTGGTCCTTCTCGCTTTGCTGGAGAGCAGCGGCAAGCGCGGCATCATCGCTCGCGCCGACGCCCCGCCGGATCGTCCCGGCCAGCGCATCGGTTTCGAGCACGCCCCGGCTCACTCGCACCAGGCGCTCCGGGCTCGCGCCGATAAAACTCTGGCCCTTTCCGTTCGCGAGCGAGAAGGCGTAGCACTCGGGGAAGCGCTGCCGCAGCCCGTTGAGCACGCGGAGCGGGTGCAAGGCCTCGCGGGTCGTGAGGTCGATCGCGCGCGCGAGCACGATTTTTTCGAATTCGCCCGCGGCGATCAGTCCCAGCGCCCGATTCACCGTCGCGCGATAGTCGCCCGTTTCGTGCGTGGAAAATTCCGGCAGCGCCGGTTCGATCGGGGCCTCGGGTTCGCGAAAGCGGAACTGCGAAAACTTGCCGTGCGCGCGCCAGACCCGCTCAGCGAGCACGT
This sequence comes from Verrucomicrobiota bacterium, assembly GCA_028293545.1. GTDB lineage: Bacteria > Verrucomicrobiota > Verrucomicrobiia > Opitutales > Opitutaceae > Opi-474. The sequence goes on from JAQGOP010000018.1 coordinate 137,917, forward strand.
CGAGGTCGGAATCCGGGCCGATCGATAAATTCGCCACGGCCGTGGTTGTCGCCCCCGCGCGCGCTACCTGCCAGCGCGGCACGAAGACGCGCGCGGCCGGGAAGGCGTCGCCCGCCTCGGTTTCAGGGTTGAACGTGAACGCCGCGAAAAAATGCGGGCCGCCGAACGGCGCGTCCACGTCGCCCACGGCGATGGCGTGCTCGAGCGTTTCGTCGATGAAGCGCTGCACGCTCGCGAACCGATCCGCGCCGTGCGCATCGTGCGCGACGGCGACTTCCGCCCCGGAGATCGCCGTCTCGAGCGTGGGACGCTCGGCGTAGAAATGCGGTTCATCCGGCTCGAAGATCGATTCGAGCACGGCCAGGGGGTCGAGCGCGTCGACCGCCAGGGAGATGCTGACCAGCCGCGGACGGCCCACTTTCACCGCGGCGTCCTGGCACTGAGCAAGAAACCCGCGCAGGGCGGCGGGCGACGCATTGTGGGCCGGATGCAGCGGGAGGATCGTCACGACGGCGTCGCAGGCTTGGCGGCCGGCTGCGGACGCGGAAACAGCACCAGGGCCTCGGCGGTCTTGCAGCCGGTAAGGCGGCCGTCCCACGCCAGCTCATCCTTCCAAATGTTTCCCGGGGCATAGCCGAGCACGCCATTGATCTTGGCCGCCGACGCCGGCATCACGAATTCAAGGAGCGCCACGCCGAGCCGCAGCGCCTCGGCCATCGTGGCCAGCGAGGTGCGCAGCAATTCTTGGTCGCGGGGCTCCGCCGACTTGCCGAGTTTCCACGGCGCGCGTTTTTCGATGTACGCGTTGGTCGCGGTGAGAAACCCCATCACGTGCTCCAGCGCGGTGTGAAATTGGAAGCCTTCGCAGAGCGGGATGAATTCGTCGCGCGTCTTGGTCCACAGCGCGTGCAGCTCCTTCTCCGGATCCTCGACGAGGCCGGCCGCCGGGATCACGCCCTGGGCAAAACGCGCGGTCATGTTGAGCGTGCGGTTGACCAGGTTGCCAAGGCTGTTCGCAAGCTCGCTGTTGTAGCGCACGAGGAATTGCTCGCGCGTGAACTCGCTGTCCTGGCCAACGTTCATTTCGCGGATGACAAAATAGCGGAAGGCGTCGGCGCCGAATTCCGCGATGAGGTCGAGCGGGTTGAGCGCGTTGCCCAGGCTCTTCGACATTTTCGCGCCGCGCTGCAGCCACCAGCCGTGCGCGATGATCCCGCCCGGCAACGGGAGCCCGGCCGCATGGAGCATGATCGGCCAGTACACCGCGTGCGGCGGCACCAGGATGTCTTTCCCAATCACGTGCCAGGCAGCCGGCCAGACACCCGGCTGGTCGGCGACAGCCGAGTAGTAATTGATCAAGGCATCGAACCAAACATACGTGACGTAGTCCTCGTCGAACGGCAGCGGGATGCCCCAGGCGAGGCGTTCGCGGGGACGCGAAATGCAGAGGTCGTTCAGCGGGTCCTTGAGGAACTCCATCACCTGCTTCTGCCGAAAGCGCGGGAAGATGAAGTTCTCGTTCTTCGTGAGGAATTGGACGAGCCACTCCTGGTAACCGCGGAGCTTGAAAAAGTAATTCGACTCGGCGATCGACGTGACCTCGCCATAAATTTCCGGCCAGCTGCCGTCGGGATTGCGGTCCTTCTCCTGGAGAAACTGCTCCTGCCGGGCGCTGTAGAAACCCTGGTACTCGGCCTTGTAGATTTCGCCCTTGTCGAAGAGCTGCTGCAGGACCTGGCGGACGACTTTCTTGTGTCGCTCCTCGGTGGTGCGGATGAAGTCGTCGTTGGAAATATTCAACTTCGGAAGCAGCGCGCGAAACTCGGCGCTGACTTCGTCGGCAAACTGCTGGGGTGGAATTCCGCGGACCTTGGCGCTCTGCTGGACCTTTTGCCCATGCTCGTCGACGCCCGTGAGGAAATGCACCTTGTCACCCATCTGGCGCCGAAAGCGGGCGATGACGTCCGTCAGCACCTTTTCATAGGCATGCCCGAGGTGCGGCGAACCATTCACGTAATCAATGGCGGTGGTAATGTAGAACGACTTCATGCGGGAGCCGGCCAACAAAAGCCGTCACGGGTGAAATGTCGAAAGTTTTGGTGGAGTCGCGGCGGCAGCCCGCCGCCCGGGACTTTTTCAACCGGGTCCTACCAAAGTTTTGACGCGCGCGCGCGCGCGCGGCACCGTCGCTGCCCGGGCGTTCCCGTCCATGACCTTTATCACCCGCCTGATTGGCTTTTCGATGCTGCTGCTGTTCGTCTTCCTCGCGGCGGCGCTCGGCGCGCAGGGCTGGCTGCGGCAGCAGACGCAGCGACTCCGCACCGAAGCGATCGAAGCCAAGCGCGCGCAGTTCGCAGCGGTCGTCCGGAGCGCCCAGCCGTTGAACCACGAGCACTGGACCGCGCGGGATCAGGACCGCCTCGGCGCGATGTGCGGAGGGAAGGTGCTGATCTTCGGCGAGTATGTTCCGCCGCCACCGGCCGATTCCGGGATCCTGTATTTTGACCAGCTCATCGAGGAATCGAATTTCGCGCCGATCACCGCGCGCGTCACGTTTTTCCTTTCCCCGATCGGTCGCCTGCTGGCCACGTTTCAACGGGTGACGATCGGCCTGTTGTTTTTCGGCTTCGCCCTGCTCGCACTGGGCGTGGGTTTCTCCGCGCTGACTTCACGATCCGCGAATTCAACGCGCGAAAGCGGGGCGCCGAGCGATTTGGCGAAGGCTGAAATCAGCAGCCTCACTCATCTCGCGGAGACATCGGTGGCCCAGACGGCGGCGCTTTCGCGCGAGCGCGACGTGCGGCGCCTCGCTGAGGAGGATGCGCTGCTGAAACAAACCCTGCTCACCCAGTCGGTCGAGGGAAAGGTCCGGCTCGGGCACGACCTTCACGACGACATCATCCAGTCCCTTTACGCCGCGGGATTAACCATCGAATCGGTGCGCGCGCTGATTCCGACCGACCCGGCGGAGGCCGACCAACGGCTCGCGCAGTGCGTGCAGAATCTCAACGCCACGATTCGCGGCGTGCGCGCCTACATCACGGGCCTGGCCCCGGAAAACCTGCGGCTCGCCGGGTTTGCCCAGGCGGTTAACTCGGTGGGCAATGATTTGAAGGGCAGTCGCGACGTGGTGTTCGACATAAAAATCGACGAGGAGGCCAGCGCGCATCTCACGCCGGACCAAAGCCTCGAGGCGCTTCAAATCGCGCGCGAAGCGATCAGCAACAGCCTGCGTCACGGCGGGGCATCGTTGGTCACCGTCCGGCTCCACCAGGGCGACCGGGAGATCTGCCTGCTGATCCAGGACAACGGCGCGGGATTTGATGCGGCCAACCACGCCACGGGCGGATACGGCCTCGGCAACATGGAGGCGCGGGCGAAACGAATCGGCGGGACGATCTCGATCGGGAGCCGGCGCGCAACGGGCACTCGCGTTCTCCTCACGCTTCCATTTTCTGGCAGCGCATGACCGCCGCCGCCAAGTCCCGGGTTCGCCTTGTGCTGGTTGACGATAGCGAAGTCGTGCGCATGGGATTGCGCGCACTGCTCGGCGCGGAGCCGGGCCTGAATTTGGTGGGTGAAGCGTGGAGCGTGGCCACGGCCGTGGAAGCGTGTCTCAAGCACAAGCCCGACGTCGTGCTGCTCGACATCCGCCTGCCCGATGGCGTCGGCTTCGACGCGTGCCGCCAGATTTTGCAGCGCCTGCCGGACACGCGGGTCTTGATCCTGACCTCAGTCGTGGACGAAACGCTCGTGGACGAAGCGATCCGCGCGGGAGCCCACGGGTACTTGCTCAAGGAGATTGACCGCCGCGGGCTCGTCCAGGCGATCCTCGACGTGGCGGCGGGGAAATCGATCCTCGATCCCGCAGTCACGGCGCGCGTGATCCAATTGGTCAAGGACGGCTCGGGCGCGACGCAGAACGTCCTGGCGATCCTCTCGCCCCAGGAGCGGAAGGTGCTGGCGCTGATCGCGGAGGGCCACACCAACAAGGAGGTCGGCAACGAACTCGGCCTGGCCGAGAAAACCGTGAAGAATTACCTGAGCAATGTGTTCGACAAGCTCCACGTGTCGCGGCGATCGCAGGCGGCGGCGATGTATGTCCGAGAGGCCCGCGGCCCGGCTGGACACGGTGGCGGCCCCGCGGGGCACTGACGGTAGGGCCGAATGGCCCCGGTCGGCAGGGTCCATTTTCCTCACGTAGGCCTCTAGGCGGGAGGCAAACGTTCCGATATAGTGGAACCCAGAGCCATGCCGACCTCGATCCCGAAGAACCATTCCGCGCCGTGCGAGGAACCTTCGCGGACACACGCGAACCGCGCTTCGGCGATCAATTTTTTGAATCGCCTTAGCCCGCTGCAACTTGCAAGTTCGCAGCCGAACACATGCCCCCGCTTCCATCGGCCGCTTCCCTGGGTACCATGATCAGCGCGCAACCCAGCATCACGTCGATAAATCGCGGGGAAATTTCCCGCGGCAATTTCCGCTCCCGCAAGGGCCTGAGCATGTTCGAGGCGATGATCGCCGTGCTCGTTTTCACGATGGGCATGCTCGGCGTCTACATGATGCTCATCCGGTCGTATGAGATGGTGACGCTCTGCCGCCACCGCGACAACGCGCGCGCCGTGCTCCAGTCTTTCGGCGATCAATTCCAGCGGCTCAAGACCACGGACGATGCGGGCAACTTGGGTTTTATTTTCCAGACTGCGCCGACCCCGACGAGTTTCGGTCTCTCCTGGACAGACGCCAATAACGTCACCGTGTCCAATTTAACGACGAACACGGACACTGCGGGCTTGCCGATTACCCTCGGTGACGTCGCCAGCAGCGCGATTCCGGCCCGCGTGTATCGCCAGGTCCAACCGCTGGCCGCGGATGGCTCGGTCGTCGCCAATCCCATCCGCACCGCCGCAGGCTACATGCTGCAGGGCACCTTTACGGTCACGTACCAGATTAAGAACAAACCGGTCAGCCAGTCCATTGTCGTTGCCCGTTCATATCGATGATCCCCACAATCCCCCACTCCTCAGTCCGGAAATCGGCACGACAGAAGCGGGGCTTTACCCTCGTCGAAATCATCACGTCGATTGCCCTCGCCGCCTTGATCATGACGGCCGTCGCGATGATCGTCGTGATGTCGGCGAAGATCATTGAGAAGAACAAGCGCGCCGATGCCGCCGCCACCCAAACCCGGCTTTTCCAGGAACGGTTGAACAAGGAAATCTCCCTCGCAGTCGCGGATCCGCCCCAGGTCGATATCACCAAGCTGGTTGGCCCGATCTATAAAGGCGCGAGCGCAACGGTTCCGGTCCGTTATAACCGCCTCACTTACCGCATTGTCGTCGGATTGATTGCCAAGGTCCGCACGACTGCCGCCAGCGGCGGGACGCAAGTGATCCTGACCTGCCCTCCCGATTTTGAAGCCGCCGCGGGCGACTACCTGATGTGCGATTCCCCTGATCTGGGGAGCGGGGCGCTGATCGATCACGTCGACGATGGCACGCCCGCCGGGTCGCGACCGGACCTGCGCGACGTCACGTTGACGCTGCACAACACGATCGCCTCCTACACGCTGGGGACGGTTTCCGACATGGAGGGCGGCGGGGACGCCGTCCGCGTTTCCATTCACCGCCAGCGGGCGTTCCAAGTTGAACCTTCCGCGCTTCATCCCCTACTGGACGGGTCGGGGAATCCGCTGATGTACGAACTGCGCTGGTACAAGACCACCGCGCGCACCGATCCTCCTCCGATCGGCGACACCGAACCGTTCGACCTCCTCTCCAGCAACCTCGCCCCGTCGGCGCGTTATCCCTTTATCAAGATCCCGGACGATCCGCTGGCCAAGGAGCCCGCGGTCGGTTGGCAGTTTACGTATGCAGCCTCGGAATCGGCCCTCGGCGGCGGCGGTAAGACTCAATTTTATCAGGCGAACCATTCCGAAGGCCTGATCATGCCGCGCTCCGGCAGCCCGATGCCGTCCGCTTCGTTGCGCGCGGAATCGAGTTCCACGGTCACGACGTCGACCTCGACGACCTCCTCCACGTCCACTACGACCTCGACCTCCACTTCGTCGACTTCGACGACGACTTCGTCCACGTCGACTTCAAGCAAGAGCACAACGTCCACGTCGACGTCCACCTCGACCAAGTCGACGACAAGCACTTCGACGTCCAAGACGTCGACTTCGACGATGTCCACGACCTCGACCTCGACGTCCTCCACGTCGAAGACGACGACCTCGACTTCGACCTCTACCTCGACCAAGTCGACGACGAGCACTTCGACCTCCACGACGACGACGAGCAAGACGACCACGTCGACAATGTCGACGACCTCAACGTCCTCCACGTCGACGACCTCGACTTCCACGACGACCAAGTCGTCGACGAGTACTTCGACTTCGACGACGAGCAAGACGACCACGTCGACCTCGACTTCAACGAAGACCACCACGTCCACCTCGACCTCGACTTCGACGACGTCGAAAACGACCACGTCGACTTCAACATCATCGACCACGTCGACGACGACGTCCACGACCTCCTCCACGTCGACGACGACGATGTCAACGACGAGTACTTCGACGTCTACGACCACGAAGACGACCACGTCGACTTCGACGACGTCGAGCAGCACTTCGAAATCCACCACGTCGACGACGACCAGTATCGAGTTCGACGGTTAGACCGCGTCCCAGTCCTGTCGGTATGCCTGCCATGAAGATTAAATCCCAGAAGGGTAATCTCCTTATCTCTACCTTGTCGTTCCTGATCCTCCTCTCGGTGGGAGCAGCGACGGTGCTTGGCCTCACGGCCACGTCCTATCGCCTTTCCCAACGAGCGGAATTGCGGGCGCAGGCGCGCGCGCTGGCGGACAGCGAGATGGAGGCGCTGTTCTACCAGTTCACGACGCAGATCCTGCTCGCGACGCCGCCGACCAACACACCCGCCGCGCTTAACGCGTTGGGCTTGGTCGACGTCCCTGCGACGTCGGCTGAGGGCCCAACCACTGCTCGGAGTCCCTTCCTCGCGGCCTATCGCACGGGAAATGCCGCAACTGAGTGGGTGGTGAAGCGCTCCGCATTCTACAATCCCGCCCTCGATAAATTCTTCGGCATCGTCCCGCAGACGACGAAACAAGGCACGGTGACCAACATCACGATCAAGATCGAAGTCACTCCGCCTCCGTCGCACATTTTCCACGATACGGTTTCGGTGCGACTCGGTCGCCGTTTCTCCACATCGAACACCCCGATTTTTCAGTACAGTGTGTTTTACGAGGGTGACTTGGAACTGGCTCCGGGCGCCAACATGCGCATCGAGGGCGACGTCTCGGCGAACGGCAGCATCTTCATGGGCTCCACATCCACCGGCACGCTCACCCTCACCCAAAAGGTCCGTTACTTGGAGAATTCGATTCCGCCTGGCGTGTTCAACGACGATGGGTTGGGCAATACCACTTACCGCAAGCCCGGCACGCCGGTCGGCGGCGCCCTGGCCGCGCCCGTGTTTACCGGCTCGCAGTCGACGCAGGTCGAAACCTTGGGTGAACCGGAAAACCTGCAGGGTGGTGTCGACGCCGAAGATCTCGTTTATCGGCGGCCGGATTTGTTTCCGTCCGTGAATGATGTGTACCGCTCGCTGATCGCTCCGCCCCCCGGGCCGGCGAACCCGAATGAAACGCCGGCATCCTATGACTCCACCCAAGGCGACGATCCGGCCATTAGCGCACAGCGAATCTACAACCGCGCGGGCCTGCGTGTGACGGTTAACACCGATAACACGGTGACGGTTGAAAAGGTTGACCCACTGACCGGCGTCGCCACCGACGTCACCGCCACCTACATGGGATCCATTACCGGCGTAGCCACTGCGATCCGGGACATGCGCGAAGGAAAAGATGTTTCGATGACGACGATCGATGTATCGGTGCTGACGACCGAACTCGCGGCCGCGTATCCAGATTTCAACGGGGTGCTCTATGTGAACGTCAAGGCCAGCAATTCCTCCACTCCCGGGGCCGTGCGCCTCGTCAATGCCTCGGCCACGCCCGAAACCGCGCTCGATACAGGCTTCTCGGTCGCGACGAACGCCGGGCTTTACATCCAGGGAAATTATAACACGGCACCACGTGCCGATGGCTCCACCAATCCCGCAATGATCATGGGCGACGCCGTCACGCTATTATCCGACGCGTGGCGAGACGCCGATGCGGGGGCCAGCATGTACGACGCGTCCGGCAACTTGAATGGCACTCGCCGGGGTGACACGACGCCCGATGCCGACGGGGTCAAAACGCTCACTATCCAAGCGGGCATCCTTACCGGAAACGTTCCAGCCACGAGCACCACTTCGAGCGGCGGTGCGCAAAATTTAGTCCGGTACCTCGAGGACATGAAGACGAACAGCATCAACGTCCTGATGCATGGTGCGGTTGGCCGGCTGTTTCAGTCGAAGGACTACACCGCCGGCTTCAAGCAGCCGAACCTTCCCGCCGATGTCTATACGATCCCGGCCAAGCGCGACATCCAGTTCAATACGGATTTGCTCAAGACACCGCCGGCCGGTTCGCCGACGACGACTTCCTTCTCGCGCGGAAACTTTTTCATGTGGTGATCGACCGACACCACACTCTTCCCGCACTTCCCCGCAGGTTGGCAATGGCTGTACGGCCACTGCCATGCCCGCCCACCCCTCATTTCATGGACGACCCCAGCGACATCATTCGGTTTGGCGACGGCGAACGCATGTTCGTGATTCGACGCGCCCGCCGCATGCTGCGCCAGGGCAAGGCCGGGGCTGACCAATTCCTCAGCTCTGAGGAAAAACCCGACCAAGGTGTCACTGCCATCGTCCCCGCTCGCAACGAAGAGCTCACCGTTGGCATCGTGGTGCGCGAGTGCCTGAACTACGTCGGGCATGTGATCGTGGTCGAAGGCGGTTCCACCGATCGCACCGCCGCCATCGCCGCCGAGGCCGGCGCCACCGTCATTCGCGACCAAGGATTGGGCAAGGGCGCCGCGCTCCGGCTGGCGGTGTCGCACGCGACCACGCCGATCTGTGTTTTTGTCGACGCTGACGGCTCGCACGACCCGATCGATATTCCTCTCCTCGTGGCGCCGATCAAGGCCGGCACCGCGGACCACGTCACCGGCTCGCGCCTCCTTGGCGGTTCCGATGAGTTGCACGGCGGCGGTGATGAGTTTCTCCGCCTCGCGGGGTCGGCGTTCATCACCTACATGGTGAACTGGCGGTACGGCACGCGCCTTTCCGATTCGCAGAATGGATTCCGCGCGATTCGCACGGATGTTTTTCGCCAGCTCAACCTTCGCTCGCGCCACACCACTATCGAAATGGAAATGATCACGGCGACGCTCGCCGCGGGCCTGGTGATCAGCGAAGTGCCGACCCATGAGCGCAGGCGCGCCGCCGGGTACTCGAAGATTTCCCTCAGCAATCCCGGCATCTGGTGGGCCTACGGCTGGCATCTTTTAACCGGGCTCTGCCGCCGCCGCACCGCGCCCGTCACCCGCCGATGAGCACAACCTATGAAGCAGTGATCGGCGTATGGGATGGCCACGATGCGGGCGCTGCGTTGGTCATCGATGGCCGCGTCGTCCTCGCGCTGAACGAGGAGCGCCTCACCGGCCGCAAGCTCGAGGTCGGGTTCCCGACGCGCTCGATCGCCGCGATGCGCGCAGCCGCGGGCAATCGCCGCATCGCCTGGGCGCCGTGCACCTCCGATCCGGCGAAAACGTTGACGCGGATTTTCCCGTCGATGAAGGAGAATTATTACCAGCTCCGTCGCCGGCTGAAACCGCCGGGCTTTTTTCACGGCACGAAGCAGCGCGCGAAATATCGGCTCACCCAGTGGCGCACTTCCAACCTGCTGCGCGGCTGGGCACGGCGATCCTTTGCTTCGGCGCTGGATGTTCCGCTGGCCGAAGTGTTCCTGGTGGATCACCACGAGGCCCACGCCGCTTCGGCGGCCTATTGGCCGTCGTGGAACAGCGACGCGTTGATCGTAACGCTCGATGGCATTGGCGACGGTGAGTCGGGATCCGTGTGGGAATGGTCCGACGCGGATTCGTCCCTCAAGAAGATCATCTCGATCTCCGGCGCCGCGTCGCTCGGCTTGTTTTTCGAGCACGTCACGAATGAGCTCCAGATGCGTCCGCTCGAGGACGAAGGCAAGGTCATGGCGCTCGCGACTTACGCCGCGAACACGCCGACCAGCGTCAACCCATTCCTGAAATGGTTCACGCTCACACCGGGACCACGCGGCGTGCCGATGCTGCGATGCTCCGTGCCGCCGACCAGGATGGCCAGTGCAGTTGCAGCCGTGGTCTGGTGCACGCCCCGCGAGCAGGTTGCGCGGATGGCGCAGCAGACGTTGGAGATGATCGTCCCGCAATTTTTCGCGATGCTGGCGTTCTCGACCGGTCGCGGTGCGTTTGGCTACGCCGGTGGCGTGGCGTCGAACATCAAGGTCAACCGCCTGATCCGGGCGCTGCCGGCCGTGTCCCGGCTCGAGGTTTGCCCGGCGATGGGCGACGGCGGGCTCGCGCTCGGTTCCGCACTCTCGACGTGGAAGCGCGTCACCGGCCAACGCCCGCAGCCGTTTTCAGATTTTCGTCTCGGCACGGATCGCGGCGACCTCGGCCGCGAGGCGGAGGAATTGGCCACCGCGGTTTCGGCGGATATTTTTCGCCCGGACGATATCGCCCTCGCGGTCGCGGAATTGGTCGCAGCCGGGCAAGTCGTGATGTGGGCCCAGGGCCGCATGGAACTCGGCGCCCGTGCGCTCGGGGCGCGCAGCATCGTGGCGCGCGCCGACAGCGTCGCGGCGCGCGACGACCTCAATCTTCGCCTGAAACGCCGCGTGTGGTTCCAGCCGTTTTGTCCTTCGATCCTCGAAACCGACGCTCCCGCTCTGCTCGAGGATTATCGCGGTGTGCGTGATGCCAACCGCCACATGACGATGGGATTCATGACCACCACGACCGGGCGCACGGTGCTCGCCGGGGCGATCGGACCCGATGGATCGTGCCGGCCACAAATCGTCGCCAACACCCCGGGCGATCCCTGGTGCCAGCTGCTCACGCAGGTGAAAACGCTCACCGGCACGGGCGCGGTGATCAACACGAGCCTCAACATGCACGGGAAGCCAATGTCCGACACCGCCCAAGGCGTCGTGGAAGCCTGGGTCGAAAGCGGCGTCCAATACCTCGCGCTCGGGTCGGCGCTTTTTTCCAAGAAAAGTTTCACCGCGAATCCCTGGTCATGAGTCGCGCCGCGCACCTCCCGCAAAAACTCTGGCTGGGTTTTGCGCTGCTCGTCCTCGCCCTCACCGGCTTGTGGGCCTGGCGGATTGTCTCGGGCCTCACGCCGGACCTGCAGCTCAAAGTGGTCCCGGTCAGCACCGTTTGGGGAATGCACGCCTGCGTGATCGCCAGCATCGCCGGTTTCGGCGGCGTGGCGGTTGCGCTCAAGGACGTGCTTGGCCGGCGACGCTTGATCACGGCGCTGCTTGTCCTGGTCGGCGCCTATCTGGCTGGCGGACTCGCCCCGCGCACGACGCGCATCCTGTTCGACGAACACCTTTACATGCAGATCGGCCAGACGATCGCGCACACCGGTCGCGCCGAGGGCGCGAATTACGCGCGGGTCGAGTACGGCCACTTCGAGATGTATGACGCGTGGGTCAACAAGCAGCCCAATGGGCTGCCCTATGCCTTGTCCTGGGCCTATCGCGTCGTCGGTGTCTCGGACAACGTTTCCCATTTCGTGAATCGCGCGCTCGTGGCCGGGGCGGCGGTGAGCATCTACGTTGGGTTGAGCATTGTGCCGTGGGCCCTCCCGGCGGGTGCGGGATTGGCGGCATCGATTCTCTTCATGTTCACGCCGCTTGTGCTGTGGTGGGGCCAGACCGTCGCGGTCGAACCCGGCGCGGCGGCCACGACGGCGATCGCATTTTTTGCGGCGTGCCTCCACGCGCGTTTTCGCGATCGCGCCAGCGCGCAAGGCCTCACCTCGACGGCGCTGTTCCTGGCCGGGGCCACGGCCTTCGCCGTTTATTTCCGGCCGGAATCGTTGCTCGTGTTTCCCATGGTGGCGGCCGTGCTGTGGTCGACCGACGATCGTTTCATCGAGGACATCTCGGCGTGGAGCGCGCTGGTGCTGGCGGTCGCGCTAGCCGCGCCGAACCTCATGCATCTCTGGGCGGTGCGCACGGAAAATTGGGGGGCGAATGACGGGCGCCGCTTCGATTTCGATTTCGTCGCGAAAAACCTCCACAGCAACGGCGGGTATTTTTTCGATTCCCAATGGTTCCCGATCGCGGGCACCGTGCTGGGTCTCGCCGGCGTGTTCTGGCTGCTGGCGCGCAACCGCACCGCGGGTTTTGCGCTGAGCCTCTGGTTCGCGCTCTCGTGGGGCATCTTCATCGTCTTCTACGCGGGCGGTTACTACTACGGGGCGAGTTCCCGTTACGCCGTGGTTTCGTGCGCGCCAGTGGCTGTTTTCATGGGGATCGGATGCGCGGGCATCTTTGGCGCCCTGGCGCGCCGGCCGGTATTCCTCTACGGCGCGGCGGCCTGCGGGTTGGTCAACTGGGTCGCGGCGATGCATTATGTGCCGACGCTGAGCCGTGAGGCGATCGAGGCGGTGGACGACGTGGATTTCGTGAACGAGGTCAGTCGCACGCTTCCCGACGGTTCACTCGTGCTGTCCTCCGACCCGTGCATCTGGCTCCTGAAGGGCGTGAACGCCTCGCAATTCTACACGGTTGAAACGATGGTCCGCACGAACCTCGCCGACCTGGTGAGCCAGTTTCCCGGC
>JAQGOP010000020.1 GCA_028293545.1 Verrucomicrobiota bacterium
TTCAGCACGTCGCCGATGCGCGCGGCCCAGGCGTGCTCCGTGTGCTCAGCGCCGGGGATTTCGTGATAGGCCAGATCGTGGCCTTCACGCCAGCCCCGGGCGACGAGCGCATCGCGCATCAACCGGATGTTTTCCCAGCCGGGCTCGGCGGTGCCCATGTCGAGCCAGAGGCGCACGGCGGGCTTCTTCCTCTGCTTGGAGAAATCCCGCACCGCCACGCGGTCGTCCCACCACACCGACGGCGACAGCGCCGCGATGTGACCGAACACGCGCGGATGCCATAGCGCGAAATAAAGCGACACCAGCCCGCCCATGGAGGAGCCCACCAGCGCGGTGTGCCGCGGACCGGTCAGCGTCAGATAATGCGCGTCAATGAACGGCTTCAGTTCGGTCGCGACGAATTTCGCATAGCGTTTCGCGTCGCCGGTGCTCGTGCATTTCTCGCCATCCCAGCCGGAAAACTCCGCGGGCGTCGGCGCGTATTCGTTCATCCGGTCGAAGCCGCGGTTGTAAATGCCGACCATGACGGGCGCGACCATCTCGCCGGCGGCGATCAGCTCGGCCGCGCGGTCACCCGCATGCCAGGCGTTGCCGAGAAACGCCGTGAGCGGATCGAAAATGTTCTGCCCGTCCTGAAAATACACCACGGGGTGCCGCCGCCGTCCCAATCCGTAACCGGGCGGCAACCAGACCACGACGTCGCGACTGTTGCGCAGGCCATGCGAACGGAAGCGCCGGTGCAGGCGGAGCGTGGCGGATTTACGGGATGGGCGCGGCATGCTGGCAGGGGCGCGGTGCTACCGACGGATCCGGGCGAAGCCAAGCGGTTTTTGAAAAGGTGGAACCCGGCCTCCGGACGGGCTTTGCAGGCCGCGCCTCAAGCCAACCCGCCCCGAAGGCCGGGTGCCACCCTCACTCACGCCTTGACCCGGCAGGCTTATTGCCTGACAGCGGAACCACGCCGGTTTTCCGGCGCCGGGTCTTTTCCCATGAACGAGCAACACGTCCGCTGGTATACGCGACACTTGAGCCGGGACTTTGAGATGCTCGTGTTTGGCCACGCGGGCTATCCGGTGATCCTGTTTCCGACGTCGCTGGGCCGCTACTACCAGAACAAGGACTTCGGGCTGATCGATTCGGTCGCGCCCCTCGTCGATGCCGGCAAGGTCAAGATCTACTGTCCCGACGGCATCGACGAGCAGAGCTGGTATAACAAATCCATCCCGCCCGCCGACCGCGTGCGCACCCACATGGCCTACGAAAACGTGATCCTGCACGACGTGGTCCCGCATGCCCAGCGTGAGACGCGGCACGGTCGCGTGTGCGTGGCAGGGGCGAGCTTCGGCGGCTACCATGCGATGAACTTCGCGCTGCGCCACCCCGATCTCGCGGGTTATTGCATCAGCCTGAGCGGCTCGTTCGACATCCGGCCGTTCCTGGACGGTTACTCCGACAACGACTGCTACTTCAACAATCCCGTGGACTACCTGCCCCACCTCGGCGATCCCTGGTTTCTCGACCAGTTGCGGCACATGGGCATCGTGCTCGGCACCGGGGATCGCGATGCGTGTCGCGACCGCAACCTGCACCTTTCGCATCTGCTCAGCACGAAGGGCATCCCGCATTTTCTCGACGACCGCAAGTGGTGCGGACATGATTGGCATTACTGGCGCGACATGTTTCCCGCTTACCTTTCGCTCATTCATAGCTAGCCTACCTTCATGAAAAAAATCGGCATCCTCCACGGCAAGGAACGCAGCTTCCCCTCCGCGCTGATTGCGCGCATCAATGCCATGAAAGAGTCCGGCATCACCGCCGAGGAGGTGCTCGTCAACCAAGTCCGGCAGGGCGAGCCGACGCCCTATGCCGTCATCCTCGACCGCATCTCGCAGGACGTCCCCTTTTACCGCGCCTATCTGAAAAACGCCGCGCTCAACGGGACCGCGGTCGTCAACAATCCGTTCTGGTGGTCGGCCGACGAAAAGTTTTTCAACAACTGCCTCGCGACCAAGCTCGGTGTCGCCGTGCCGAAGACGGTCATCCTGCCCTCGAAGGATCATCCCGCCGACTGCACGGGCGAATCGTTCAGCAACCTGGCCTACCCGCTCGATTGGGACGGGATCTTCGAATACATCGGCTGGCCCGCGTATTTCAAACCGCACTCCGGCGGCGGCTGGAAGAACGTCTACAAGGTCCGCGACCGCGACGAGTTCTTCAAGGCCTACGACGAAACCGGCCAGCTCGTGATGCTGCTGCAGTCCGAGGTGCACTTCGACGACTACTACCGCTGCTACTGCATCGGCGGCACCGAGGTCCGCATCATGCAGTATGAGCCGCGCAACCCGCACCACCTGCGCTATGTCGTCGACCGCCCGCCGGGCCCGCCCGAACTGCTCGCGCGCATCGAGCGCGATGTGCTCACGCTCAACCAGGCGCTGGGCTACGAGTTCAATACCGTTGAGTTCGGCGTGAGCGGCGGCGTGCCCTACGCGATCGACTTCTGCAATCCCGCCCCCGATGCCGACCTGAAATCGGTCGGCGAGGATAATTTCAATTGGGTGGTCGACGCTGCCGCCCGCATGCTCGTCCGCAAAGCCAAGGCGAACGTTCCCAACCAGAACAACACCGTGTGGGGCGCCTACGTGCAGGGCGCGGTGAAGACCGGCCTCCCCGCGGCGTTACCTAAGAAGAAATGAACCTCGCAACGTCGTCTTTTGGAGGGTCGGTCTCCTGACCGACCGCGGTCGGCCGGGAGGCCGACCCTCCACCTTCCTTTTCCTCCATGGCCCCCTCGCGCAAAAAGCATAAGTTCACCCTCGGCGTGGAGGAGGAGTTTCAGATTGTCGATCCGGAGACGCGCGAGCTGAAGTCGCACATCGAGGAAATCATCGAGGGCGGAAAAATCATTCTCAAGGAACGCGTTCGTCCCGAACTGCACCAATCCGTCGTGGAGGTCGGCACCGACATCTGCGAGGATATTGCCGCCGCGCGCAAATCCGTCACCGGCCTGCGCCGCGACCTCGCCGGCCTCGCCCAAAAAGCCAACCTCCGCATCGCGGCCGCGGGCACCCATCCGTTTTCGCACTGGATCGACCAGAAGATTTCCCCCGGCGAGCGCTATCAGGGCGTGCTGAACGATCTCCAGCAGGTCGCGCGCGCCAACCTGATCTTCGGCCTGCACGTCCATGTCGGCATGCCCGACCGCGAGACCGCCATTCAGCTGCAGAACACCGCGCGGTATTTCCTCCCGCACATCTTCGCGCTGTCGACCAACTCGCCGTTCTGGGTGGGGCGCAATACCGGCTTCGCGTCCTACCGGCTGCAGATTTTCCAACGGTTCCCGCGCACCGGCATTCCGGACCTGTTCGACTCGGTCGAGGAGTTCGACAACTACGTCAACCTGCTCATCAAGACCGGCTGCATCGACAACGCCAAAAAGATCTGGTGGGACATCCGCCTGCATCCGCTCTTCCACACGCTGGAGTTCCGCGTCTGCGACATCCCGATGCGCGTCGACGAGACCATTTGCCTCGCCGCCCTCATGCAGGCCGTCATCGCCAAACTCTATAAGCTGCACCGCAAGAACCTTGGCTACCGCACTTATCGCGCCCGCCTGATCAACGAAAACCGCTGGCGCGCCTCCCGTTACGGGATCAACGGCAAGATGATCGACTTCGGGAAATCCGAGGAAGTGCCCACGCGGGACCTCATCAACGAGCTGCTCGAGTTTATCGACGATGTGGTCGACGAACTCGGCAGCCGCCACGAGGTCAACTACGTGCAGACGATCCTCGCCAACGGCACCGGCGCCGACCGGCAGGTTGCTGTTTACAACCAGACCAAAGATCTCAAACAAGTCGTCGACTACATCATCAACGAAACCCACCACGGCCTTGATCTCTGACGCCCTTCCGCCCGGTTCCATGCCTCACACAACCTCGCTGCCCACCACTTTCGACCCCGCGCTCGTGGCCGGCGCCGCCAATGCCATCCACGTCTGCCTGAAACTCCAGCCGAACGAGCGCATGACGCTCATCACGGACCAGGCCAGCGCCGAAATCGCCGCCGCGCTCGTGGCCGAGATCGAAAAGACCGGCGCCGCCTACCAGGTGCTGGTGCTCGAGGAATACGGCCCGCGCCCGCATCGCGACATGCCGCAGCCCGTGCTCGAGGACCTCGCGCAATCGCAGGTCAGCATCTACGCCTGCCTCACGCAGACCGGCGAACTTCGCACCCGCATGCAGATGATGGATGTCATCAACCCGCTCCACATCCGTCACGGGCATATGGTGAACATCAACAAGCAGATCATGGTCGAGGGCATGCGCGCCGATTTCCCCGCCGTCGACCAGCTCTCGCAAAAACTCATCGAGAAATGCCGCCGCGCCAAACGTGTGACGTGCAAGACTGCCGCCGGCACCGACTATGTCGCGGAACTCTCGCCCGATTTGAAATGGGTCAAGACCTCCGGACTGATCTCGCCCGCGAAGTGGGGCAACCTGCCCGGCGGCGAGATCTTTACCTCGCCTTTTAATTCCAACGGCCGCTTCGTCGTCGACGGCGTCGTCGGCGATTATCTCTGCCAGAAATACGGCGACATCGGGAACACGCCGCTGACGATCGAGATCAAGGACAACCGCATCGCCAGCCTCGCCTGTGCGAACAAGGAGCTGCTCGCGGAGTTCGACGCCTATTGCCACACCGACGGGAACTCCGATCGCGTCGGCGAGTTCGCCATCGGCACCAACCTCGCCTGCACCCATATCATCGGCCACATCCTCCAGGACGAAAAGCTGCCCGGCATCCACATCGCCTTCGGCCATCCGTATTCCGAACACACCGGCCAAAAGTGGAAGAGCACGACCCACATCGACTGCGTCGGCCGCTTTTTCGACATCTGGCTCGACGACGAGCAGATCATGGCGAAGGGAAAGTTTCTGATTTAGGAGACTGGAGCTTTTAACACAGAGATCGCGGAGATTTCCCTTTGCGGACGCGGACCAGCTCTTTTTTTCCTCCGCGTCCTCCGTGTTAAAAAAATGATCCCCGCGATTCGCCAGCGCTACAACGCCGCGTTCACCGACCAACGCTATGCGGCGTTCCTGGCGGAACTGAACCAGGCCGTTTACTGGCCGGTGGATTTCCGCGTCGCGGAGTCGCCGCTGTTTTTCGATGAGCACACGACCCGCGCCCTCCTCCGTGCCTCGGACGATATCGTCGGGCAGCTGGCGAAGCCGGAGTTTCGCGCGCATGCCAAGACAGCCATTCCCGAAGGGCTGACGATGCCGAAGGAAACGGAGTGGCCGCACTTTCTGGCCGTGGACTTCGCGCTATGCCACGACGCCTCCGGTCGGGTCTTGCCGCAGCTGATCGAGCTGCAGGGCTTCCCGACGGTCGCCTGCTGGCAGGCGCTGCTGACGCGGACTTATCGGAAACACTTCCCGGAAATCCCTAAGGAATATACGCCCTACTTTGGTGGAGACCGCGCTCCGCGCGGGCTTTCCGGCGCGACAGGCCCAGACCAACCTGCACGGAGTGCAGGTTCCACCTTTGAAGAGCAGGAAGAGGCGTATCTCAACGACCTCCGCCACGCGATGGTCGGCGAATGCCTGCCCGAGAACACCGTGCTGCTCGAGATCACGCCCGACCAGCAGAAGACCCGCGTGGATTTCGCCTGCACGCATGCCTTCCTCGGCATCAAGCCGCTGTGCGTCACCAAGGTCATCAAGCGCGGCCGGCAATTGTTCTATCCCTCCGGCGGACGCGAGGTGCGCATCGAACGGATTTTCAACCGCGTCATCTTTGACGAGCTGCTGCGCAAAAAGCCCGTGATGAAGTTCAGCTTCTTCGACGATCTCGACGTGCAGTGGGCCGGACATCCCAATTGGTATTTCCGGATCAGCAAACACACGCTGCCCTACCTGAAGAGTCCCTTCGTGCCGGACTGCCGTTTCGTCAGCGAACTTGGCGGCGACATTCCCGCGGACTTGGAGAACTACGTCTGCAAGCCGCTCTACTCCTTCGCCGGACTCGGGGTGGATATCACGCCGACCCGCGAGAAAATTGCCGCGATCGAAAAACCTTCCGAATGGCTCCTCCAGCGCAAGGTCGCCTACGCGCCCGTGATGGAAACCCCCGACGGTCCCGCCAAGGCCGAGGTGCGGCTGATCTACGCCGGCGACGGCACCCGCATGCCGAAGTTGCTCAACCAACTTGTCCGCCTGACGAAGGGCGCGATGCACGGCGTGGATTTCAACAAGGGCCGCACGTGGGTCGGCGCGAGCGCGGGTTTCCACGCGCCGTTATAATTTTGGAGGCGGGGCCATTAGCCCCGCGGATTGAATGTAGGTGGCGTGCAAGCGCGCAACCTACATCAGCGAACCACACCATGTCTCGCGGGACTAGGGCGTGTTTTCAAAATCAGAGAATGGTCTCCGGGCCAGTAGCCACAGGCCTCTGTGCCTGTGGGGTGACGGCAAATCGGCAGGCAGAGACGCCTGCCGCTACGGAAACAATTCATT
>JAQGOP010000023.1 GCA_028293545.1 Verrucomicrobiota bacterium
TTCGGGCTGAACCTTAAGTAGCGAGGAGTGGGGTAGAGAGTAGCGAGCAGAGTTTGCCCAACCGCTTGCGCCTACTCGCTACCCGCTACTCACTACCCGCTACTTCCCCGGATGTTCGCCGCCTTCGACAAATACCGCCAATCCTTCCTCGTCGGCCTCCAGAGCAATCTGGTTTACCGGATGAATTTCGCGGTGCGTGGCTTTTTCTCCCTCTTTCATCTCGCCGTCGTGTTTGTGCTGTGGGGCGCCGCGTTTGCCCACACGCCGACCATGGGCGGCTTCAATTTCGCCCAGACGCTCACCTACTTTCTGGTGATGCTTGTGATGCAATTCTTCGTCGGCGCGTTCAACGAAGACTATCAAATCAGCGAGGAAATCCGCAACGGCCTGATCAACCAGTTCCTCCTGAAGCCGATCAATTATTTCCTCTATCGGTTCAGCATCTTTCTCGCCGCGCGATTCGTCACGGGGGCGCTGATCCTGATCCCGCTCGTGATCGCGCTGCCCCTGCTGCGCAACTACCTCGTGATTCCCCACGACCTCTGGCGTTTGCCGATGGGCCTGCTCGCAATGGGACTTTCCGCGCTGATCCAGTTCAGCATCGCCTACTGCTTCGGCATGCTGACGTTTTGGTTCCTTGAGATCCAGGGCTTCGTCATCCTTTCGATGGCGGTGGAATCCATCCTCGGC
Source organism: Verrucomicrobiota bacterium (assembly GCA_028293545.1). Classification (GTDB taxonomy): domain Bacteria; phylum Verrucomicrobiota; class Verrucomicrobiia; order Opitutales; family Opitutaceae; genus Opi-474. The sequence goes on from JAQGOP010000023.1 coordinate 691, forward strand.
GGCCAAATGTTTCCCCTGGACCTGCTGCCGGGCTGGGTTTACCGCATCGCGCAGTTCCTGCCTTTCTACTACCAGACCTATTTTCCCACCGCGATTCTCACCGGGCGCATCAATGAGCTCGCGCTCGTCTGGCAGGGCCTGGGCATCCAGTTGATCTGGGTGGTCGTGCTGCTCACCTTCAACCAGTTCCTCTGGCACCGAGGGCTCCGCCGGCACACGGCCGTGGGGGGATGAGGGAGAAGTAACGAGTAGCGAGCATGATGAAAACCTTTCCAATCTCTCTGTGCATGACGGCGAGTCATTCGACGCGCGTCGTCGCTGCGCTTATACGGTTCGCCCCTTCTTTCCCCCTACTCGCTGCTCGCTACCCGCTACTCGCCACCTCCGTCCCCCTCCTCGCTGGTTCTCTCCGGCCATGACCCGCTATCTCCAAATCTGGCTCGCGAGCGCGCGCTACTCGGTGGTGCGGACGATGATGTTCCGCTTCGATTTTTTCCTGTGGGCGCTCGTCGAGCTTTTCTGGATGAGCGTGAACCTGCTCATGATCTCGGTCATCTACGACCACACGAGTTCGATCGCCGGCTGGAGCAAATACCAGATGCTGCTGCTCGTGGGGACCTCGTTGCTGGTCCAGCGTTTTCTCATGGGATTTTTCTGGAGCAGCCTCTTCGAAATGGGGCGCAACATCCGCACCGGTTATTTCGATTTCTTCCTGGCCCAGCCGGGCAACATCCTGTTCATGGCGTCGACGCGCAAGATCGACCCGGATGGCCTGATGAACTCGTTCGTGGCGATGGGGGTGGTCGCGTACGCGGCGCACAAGCTCGGCCTGGATCCGACCTGGCAGCAGCTGGCCCTGTACGCGGTGATGATCTTCTGCGGCCTCGTGATCCACTACAGCATGCTGGTGATCTCCATCTCCGTCGCGTTCTGGATCACCAGCGCCCAAGGCATCGAGGGGATCTATTTCACGCTGTCGGAATTTTCCCGGCTGCCGCGGGCCGCGTTCAAGGGAGTAGCGAGCCTTGTGTTCGTGTGGATTCTCCCGGTCGTCGTCGTCAGCAACGCCCCCGCCAACACGATCCTGCATGGGTTCAATGCGAGGTGGGTGCTCGGCCTCGCCGCGGCGACGGCGGTCTGGTTTGGCGTCGCGGTCTTTGTTTTCCATCGCGGGCTCCGGCGCTACGCGAGCGCCAGCTCATGAGCACTCCGCTCGCAGAACTCCAGGAGCTGCTGGGCTACACCTTCCGCGATCCGCTGCTGCTGGAACGCGCGGTGACGCATCCGTCCTGGCTCCAGGACCACCCCGACGCGGTCGAGAGCAACCAGCGCCTGGAATTTCTCGGCGATGCGGTGCTCCAACTCGTGCTCACAGAGGAGCTCTTCCAACTTTTTCCCACCGAACGCGAAGGCATGCTGAGCCAGCGGCGGGCGACGCTCAGCAAGGGTTCATTCCTTTCCCAAGTGGCGCGGGAGCTCGGCCTCGACCAATGCCTCCTCCTCGGGGGCAGCGAGGAAGTCGCCGGCGGCCGCCAGCGCGCCGCGGCGCTGGAGGACGCGCTTGAAGCCGTCATCGGCGCGCTCTTTCTCGACAGCGACCTCGCGACCGCGAAGCGGGTCATCCTCGGATTCTACGGCGACCTCCCCGAGCGGCTCGCGCTCGGCCTCACGGACAACCCGAAAGGCCGGCTGCAGGAATTGGTGCAGCCGCGCTTCGGCAATGAGGCGCTGCGCTACGAGGTCACGAGTGTCGAAGGCGCCCACCACGCCCGGGCCTACGAAGTGGCCGTATTTATCCACGACAACCAGGTCGGCACCGGGCGCGGCACCTCGAAGAAACTCGCCGAGGAAGCCGCCGCCGCCGCCGCGTTGGAAACCATCGCCGCCAAAACCGGCGAGTGAGAATAAGGCAGGAAAGACGAGGGCCAGGAAAGAGATGAGCGATTCCCAACCCGCCCAAACAAACAGACATGGGCGGCTGCCCGGTGATTTAATTCAATGCCACCTCCCGTAACTTGAGGGCGGTTCACCTTGGATTTGCGCTTGGGGAAATCCGCTTCCTACTTTGACGACCCATGCCGGTCCTTCCCGCCACTCCGCGCTTTAAATTCACCGGAGTGTGCCCGCCGGCCCGCGGCGCCGTCCTCGCGGAACTAGTGCGCACCCACCTCGCGCCCGTGTGGCTGGTCGTGGCGGAGGACCTGAAAACCGCCGAGCACCTCGCCGAGGACCTCGCGTTTTTCCACCAGGCGGCCGGCGATCCGCGGCCGCTGCACACCCTCGTCTTTCCGGAGTCGATGGCCGACAGCCGCGACATGCGCGAGGCGTTCGCGGCGTCGAGCGATCGCCTGGCCGTCCTCTCGCGCCTGCGCGCCACGCGGGGCATCGCCAGCGCACCCGACACTTTGGCCGTCGTCACCACCCCGGCCGCACTCCTGCAGGCGGTGCCGGCCCTCGAGGAATTCTCGACGCGCGAAATCACGCTTGTGCGCGGACAAAAGCAGCCCTTCCAAGCCCTGCTCGAGCAGCTCCAGCAGCTCGACTATGACTCCGAAGCGGTGTGCGAGGCGCCGGGGCATTACGCCATCCGCGGCGGGATCATCGACGTCTATCCCGTCACCGCGAACCAGCCCTATCGCCTCGATTTCTTTGGCGACGACATCGAGGAAATCCGCGAATTCGACCCCGTCACGCAACGCTCGGGCGCGGGCGTCGAGAGCATTACCTTGTCCGCGTCGCCGCGGGTGAAACTCGCCGAATCGACGACGGGCCTCGCCGATTACCTCTCCAAAGGCACGCACCTCGCGTTCATCGAGCCCGCTGCGCTCGACGAGGAATTCAGCGCCTTCGCGCCCGATGGCGCCAACAGCCTCGCGCCGCTGCTTGCACGCTCGGCGGGATGGTTCGGGATCGGGGACCTGGATGAAGCCAGTGCGCTCTTCGCGGAAAACACCGCGGAGTCGACGTGGGATACCGAGAGCCTGGCGCACTATCGCACCTACCCCACTGACGCGCTCGTCGCGCAGGAACGTCTCCAAGTCGAAGAGGAATCCCGCCACCGGTTTCTCCGGCAACTGGCGACCTGGCGAAAGGAAGGTTACGCCATCGACTTCGTGGCGTCGAAGGAAGGCGAGGAACAGCGCATCCAGGAAATCCTCGCGGAAGATCCGAAACTGAAGTCGATCCGACCGCGTTTCCTCCGGGGCACGCCCAACGAAGGTTTTCGGGTCACGTTCACCCGCGCGAAGGCGGACCCGGCACCGGCGCAGCCTGCCGGGGACGACGTCCTTAACCACGCGGGGGTCGTGCGCCCGGCGTTGAAATGGCCGAAAATTCCGCGCGAGGCGACCGGGTTGGTGGTCGTGACCGAGACGGAGATTTTCGGGCGCCAGCGCCAGCGTCGTCCCGCGCTCAACACCCGCGCCGTCGCGCAGCGCGCGCAAATCGACCAGCTCCTCGATTTTTCCGAATTGGTCGAGGGCGATTTCGTGGTGCACCTCCAGCACGGCATCGCGCTGTACCGGGGACTCACCAAGCTCGATACGGCGCAGGGCCTGCGCGAGGTGATTTCCCTCGAGTTCGATGACCACGTCACGCTCCACGTTCCGCTCCAGGAATCGCACCTAATCAGTCGCTACGTGGGCCTGAGCAAGGCCAAGCCCCAGCTGGGCCGGATCGGTTCCGGCCGTTGGGAAAAAGCGCGGCAGTCCGCGGAACGCGCCACGATGGACCTCGCCGCCGAGCTCCTGCGCATCCATGCCGCGCGCGAAGCCGAGCCCGGCCACGCGTTTCCCCCGGATACGACGTGGCAGAAGGAATTCGAGGCGTCGTTCCCGTTCACCGAGACGCGCGACCAGCTGAAGGCGATCCAGGAGTCGAAGGCCGACATGGAGCGCACGCGCCCGATGGACCGGCTGATCTGCGGCGACGTCGGCTTCGGCAAAACCGAAGTGGCGATCCGCGCGGCTTTCAAAGCTGTCCAGAGCGGACGGCAGGTCGCGGTGCTGGTGCCCACGACCGTCCTCGCGCAGCAACATTTGAACACGTTCCGCGAGCGGATGGCCGGATACCCGGTCGCGGTGGAAATGGTCAGCCGGTTTCGCACGCGCGCGGAGGCCTCGAAGATCCTCGCGGCGACCGCCGAAGGCCAGGTCGACATCCTCATCGGCACGCATCGCCTCCTGCAGGCCGACGTAAAATTCCGCGAGCTCGGGCTCGTCGTGATCGACGAGGAACAGCGCTTCGGCGTGAAGCACAAGGAACGGTTCAAGGCCATGCGCGCGACCGTCGACGTCCTTTCGATGAGCGCGACCCCGATTCCCCGAACGCTCTACATGGCGCTGACGGGCGCCCGCGACCTGAGCGTGATTGAAACCGCTCCGACCAACCGCCACCCGATCCAAACGATCGTCAAGACCTACGAGGAAAAAGTCGTGGTCGACGCCATTCGCCACGAGATCCGGCGGGGCGGCCAGGTTTTCTACCTCCACAACCGCGTGCAGACGATCGACCTCGTGGCGGCGCGCCTGCGCGAATTGATGCCCGACCTGAGCGTCGGCATCGGCCACGGGCAAATGGACGCGCGCGACTTGGAGCGCGTCATGACTGAGTTCGTGGCGGGCCAGTACCAAGTCCTCGTGTGCACGACGATCATCGAGAGCGGCCTCGATATCCCGAACTGCAACACGATCCTCATCGAAGGCGCGGATCGCTTCGGACTCTCGCAACTCTATCAGCTCCGCGGGCGCGTTGGACGCTTCAAGCACCAGGCTTACGCGTATCTCCTGCTTCACCGGC
>JAQGOP010000041.1 GCA_028293545.1 Verrucomicrobiota bacterium
GCGGTCTACATCGCGACCATCCGCGCGCTGTGCTCGGAGGCTTTGGCGGAAAGGATGAGCTGGTAAATCACGCGGTTCACGTAGAACGGCAGCAGCGCTTCGAGCACCTGCTGCGCGTTCGGCTCGAAACAAATTTCGCGCTCATCGGCCGCGGCCGGGCGCGCTGCACCGGCGTCCGCATCCGTGACGGAAAGAAATTCGCGCAGATTTTTCAGCGGCAGCACCGGGCGGATGAGCGGCTCCTGCACCAGGGTGTTTTTGTAGCGCGGATAAATCACCTCGATGGTGTCGATCACGCCCTCGAGGAATTGTTTGATCATGAACTCCACGATCACCTTCACGTCATTGAACGGCACGCGATCGCTCACTTGGAAATCGGCGACGACGTCGCGCTTGGTGCGGGCGAGAAACTGCGTGCCCTTGCGCCCGATGGCGTAAAATTTCGCCGGCGTTTTGATTTCCGTGACGAGCTTGAAGAGATTCGAGTTGAGCGGGCCGCAGAGCCCCTTGTCCGTCGAGACGAGCAGGATGCCGCGGGTTTTCACCGAGCGCTGCGCGAGGAACGGGTGAAACGATTCGTCCACCCGCGAGGAGACGGCGGCGAGCATGCCCGACATGAGTTGCGCGTAAGGCCGGCTCGCGAGCGCGAGCTGCTGGGCCTTCTTCATCTTCGAAGCCGCCACCAACTCCATCGCCTTGGTGATCTGGCGGGTGTTTTTGACCGACTTGATGCGGCGGCGGATGTCGCGGGTTGAAGCCATTGAAAAGGCGGGAGGCTAAAGGTGAAAGGCTAGAGGCGGAAAACTTAGGCGGTGTAGCCGGATTTCCATTCGTCGCAGGCAGCCTGAAGTTTTGCCTCGAGGTCTTTGTCGAGAGCGGCCTTGGTGCGAATTTCGGTGAGAAGCGCGGCCTTGCGCGTCGTGAAGAATTCTTTCAAGGCGGACGCAGCCGCGACGACCTTCTTGGTGTCGATGGCGTCGAAAAGACCTTTTTGCATGCCGAACAACACGGCGACCTGAAGTTCGATCGGCGACGGGCTGAAAGCGGGCTGCTTGAACAATTCAACGATGCGGGCGCCGCGTTCGAGCTGGGCCTTCGTCTTCGCGTCGAGGTCGGAGCCGAATTGCGCGAAGGCCGCGAGTTCGCGGAATTGCGCGAGCTCGCCCTTCAGTTTTCCGCCGACTTGTTTCGTCGCCTTGATCTGCGCGGCGGAGCCGACGCGCGAGACGGAGAGGCCGACGGACACCGCGGGGCGAATGCCTTGGTTGAAGAGATCGGTCTCGAGGAAGATCTGGCCGTCGGTGATCGAGATCACGTTCGTCGGGATGTAGGCCGAGACGTCGCCCGCGAGCGTTTCGATGATGGGGAGCGCGGTGAGCGAGCCCTTGCCTTCGAGGCGTGCGGCGCGCTCGAGCAGGCGCGAGTGGAGATAAAACACGTCGCCGGGATACGCTTCGCGGCCGGAGGGCCGTTTCAGGATGAGCGAAATCTGGCGGTACGCGACCGCGTGCTTCGAGAGATCGTCGTAAACGATCAGCGCATCCATGCCATTTTCCATGAACCATTCGCCCATGGCGGCGCCGGAGTAAGGCGCGATGTATTGGTTGGCGGAATTGTCGGCGGCGGGCGCGGCCACAATGATCGTGAACTCGAGGGCGCCGGCGACTTCGAGGGCGCCGATGGTGCGGACGATGTTGGAATTCTTCTGCCCGATCGCGACGTAGATCGAGTAAACGGGGCGGAACTTCGGATCGCCGGACGCGAGACCGACTTTGTTGATCTTCGCCTGGTTGATGATCGTATCGATGCAGATGGTGGTCTTGCCGGTGCCGCGGTCGCCGATGATGAGCTCGCGCTGGCCGCGGCCGATCGGGATCATCGAATCGATCGCCATGATACCCGTGAAGAGCGGCTGCGAAACGGATTTGCGCGCGATGATGCCGGGGGCGATGCGCTCGACCGGATAACTTTCCTTCGCGTCGATCGGCCCCTTGCCGTCAACGGGGCGGCCGAGAGCGTCGACCGCGCGACCGAGCAGTTCCCGACCGACGGGCACAGAAAGCAGTTTTCCCGTGGTGGTGACTTCGTCGCCCTCCTTGAGTTGCGAGACATCGCCGAGGATGACGCAGCCGACTTCATCTTCCTCGAGATTGAGCGCGATGCCGATGGCGCCACCGGGGAACTGCACCATTTCGTTGTACATCACGTCGGAGAGGACGTCGATTTTGGCAACGCCATCGGCGATGGTGCGGATGTAACCGCTGTTTTTCTTGAACGCTTTGCTGGAGAGCTTGGCGATCTGTTGTTCGATTTGGTCGAGGACGGTGCTCATCGGAAATTGCGAGGGGTTGGTGCTAGCGGAGAATGGAAAAAATAGAGACTAACGATCAGACGGCGGCGGCGAGGGTCGCGAGTTGGCCGGCGACGGAGGATTCGTAGACATCGTCGCCGACTTGAACGCGCAAGCCGGCGATCAGGGCGGGATTCGGTTTCGCGGAGGCGGTGATGGTACGGGAATATTTTTTCGTCATCGCGGTGGCAACGGCCGCGAGCGT
>JAQGOP010000042.1 GCA_028293545.1 Verrucomicrobiota bacterium
CTCCGCCGTTGGCCCGTGACACGCGATGCACTTCTCGACGAGGATCGGCCGGATCGATTTCTCGAAGAAGGCGTCGCCGGGCGGCTCCTCGGCGCGTGTGGTCGATGCGAATAGCGCGACGATGAGAATGGGGAGGGATCGTGTCATAGAGAAATGATAGCCGAACGGAAGCGCAAGCGTGTAAGATGTGCCCCGCACCCGAGCCGGGCTGGAACCTACCCCATGAAAATCGTCGAAGTCGTCTGCCAGATCCTGCGCATCCCCAACGTGCAGGCCAAGACCGCCAGCAGCCAGGATTCGGTGCTCGTGCGCATCCGCACCGACGATGGCCTCGAAGGAATCGGCGAAGCCGATTCGTCGCCCGAGGTCGTGAAGGCGATCATCGATGCCCCCTTCAGCCATAACATCGCGTGCGGCCTTCGCCAGTTGCTGATCGGGCTCGATCCGCTCGAACACGATTTGATCCGCGAGAAGCTTTATCGCGCCACGATGTACTACGGACGCCGCGCGGTCGGCGTCGCGGCGATGGCCGGCGTCGACATGGCGCTCTGGGATATCAAAGGGAAATATTTCCACCAGCCGATCCACCGCCTGCTCGGCGGGAAGCGCCACAACTCCATCCCGGCCTACGCCTCGATCCTCTTCGGCAAGGATGGCCAGCAGACCAAGGCGATCGCCCAGCGGTGGCGCGCCGTGGGCTACCGCGCGATCAAGATGGGTTGGGAGCCAATGGGTCAGAATGAAGCCCTGGACATCGAACTGGTGGCAGCGGCACGCGAGGGTTTCGGCGACGACGGCACCGTCCTGATCGATGCCGGCTGCGTGTGGGACGCCCGCACCGCGCTCCAGCGCGCGATACGTTTCCATGAGTACAAGATCGGCTGGCTCGAGGAGCCGCTCGACCAGGACGACATCGACGGCTACGTCTGGCTGCGCGACCGCTCGCCGGTGCCGATCGCGGCCGGCGAAGGTGAATGCGGCCGGGCGGCATTCCGCCCCTGGATCGATCGCCATGCCCTCGATATCTACCAAGTCGATCTCGCGCGCAATGGCTTCACCGACTCGCTCTATATCCGCGAGCGCGTCGAGGAAATCGGCGCGCGCCTCTGCAATCACTGCTACAAGACCCCGATCAGCGTCGCGGCCTGCCTGCACTGGCTCAGCACGCATAAGAATGCGTTCCTCTTTGAGGACTGCGTCGAGGACTCGCCGCTGCGCCATGAACTCACGCACGAGCGCCTGCAGGCGGTCGACGGCACCATCACGGTCCCGGACGGCGACGGCTTGGGCATCACCCTGAACGAGGATTTCGTCCGCGCCCACCTCGTGTCCGAATCGCGCTGAATTAAACTTCATGAGCCTCTCTCGCTTCGACGGACAAAACGCCTTGGTCACCGGCGGCGGCAGCGGAATCGGCCGCGCTATCGCTCTCGCCCTCGCCGAGCGCGGCGCCTCGGTCCGCATCGTCGGGCGGGATGAAAAGAAACTCGCCGAAGTCGCCGCGCATGCACCGGGCAAGATCACGTCCGTCCCCTGCGATCTTCACGACGCCGTGCGCTGGGAGCAGCTGATCAATGATGGACCCCTGACGGACATCCTGATCAACAACGCGGCGATCAGCATCCCGACGAACCTGGCCGACCCGCAGGACAAATCGCTCGCCGAGGTCATGGCCGTGAATTTTGGCAGCGCCTGGACCGGCTGCCGCGCCGCGGCCCGAAGCATGGCAGCGAGCGGCGGCGGACGGATCGTCAACATCACCTCGGTGCACGGACGCATGGCCGAGCGCGGCAGCACGGCGTATGGCGTGGGCAAAGCGGCGCTCGAGCAATTGACGCGCTGCCTCGCCGTTGAATGGGCGAAACACGGCATCCTCGTCAACGCGGTCGCGCCCGGTTTCGTCGATACGCCGATGAGTCGGGCGACCGGCGTCAATGAATTGGAAACGGATTGGTTCCGCACCCAGTACCTCGCTTCCGGTCGGATTCCCCTCGCGCGCGCGGCGCAGCCGAGCGAAATGGTTTCGCCCGTGCTGTTCTTCGCGAGCAAGGACAACACCTATGTCACCGGCCAGGTCCTCCTCGCGGACGGCGGCCTTTCGTTAACCCTCTGACCGGTCCCATGAACATAATTTTTTTCGGCGCCCATCCGGACGACCTCGAGATCCTCTGCGGCGGCACCATCGCGGCCTGCGTGGCCCAGGGTCACAAGGCCTGGATGGCGGTCGCAACCAATGGCAACGTGGGGAGCCCCACCCTCACCAACGCGGAGATCGCGGCGGTGCGAAAATCCGAAGCCGAGGCCGCGGCGCGTTGCCTCGGTGCGACGGGACTGATCTGGATGGATGAGAACGACGAGTTCCTTTTTGACGACGAGCGCACGCGCCTGAAATTCGTGGATGCCGTTCGTCAGGCGCAGGCCGACGTGATCGTCACCCACAACCCGAATGATTATCATCCGGATCACGTCGCGTGTTCCAAGCTGGCGTCGGACGCGCGCATCCTTTCCGCCGTGCGCCTGATCAAAACCGCCCATCCCCAAACGCCGACGTCACCGGAGCTTTTCCACATGGATTCGATCGCGGGCCTGCGTTTCGAGCCGCAGTTCTTCGTGGATATTTCCGAGCATTTCGAACTGAAGCAAAGAGCGCTGCAGTCGCACCAGAGCCAAAACCTCTGGCTCAAAAGTATCTTCAACACCGACCTGACGAGCTACGTGCAGATCCAGTCCGCCTTTCGCGGCCTGCAGACCGGCGTGCGTTATGCCGAGGCGTTTGTTCAACCCGTGTATTGGCCGAGAAAGCCGGTGTCGCTGCCGTTTCTCCAACGCTGATTTAAACCGGGCCATGGACGATCCATCGTTGCACCACCACGCGATCGATGGTTTCGCGGCGATCACGCTGAGCACGGCAAACGTGTCGGTGACAGTCGTGCCCGCCCTCGGCGCACGCATCGTTTCGCTGCGCCGCAACTCCGCCGGGCGCGAATGGATGTGGCGCCCAGCAAAGGGACGGGGTCTTTTCGCCTGCGAGCCCGGGACCGTATTCGAGCACAGCCCCCTCATCGGCGCGGATGAATGCATCCCGAGCGTACTACCCTGCACCATCGATGGCGTTGAGATCCCCGACCACGGGGAAGTCTGGAGCCGCCGCTGGGAGGTCAATTCGGCGGCGGCGGCCCAAGGTGTCATCGAAACTTCGATCGCGCTTAAGACCCTGCCCCTAACCATTACCCGCCGGCTGAGCGCCAAGGGAAACGCCGTGCGCCTCGAGTACCGCCTGGAGAACACCGGCGCTCGATCGGTGCGTTACCTTTGGGCTTTCCACCCGATGTTCACCTGGGACGCCGGCGATGAAATCGACCTCGGCGGCACGTCGAACGTTACGATTACCGGAGTGAAAAACGCGGCGATCCCGGTGGGACTCGCGGGTCCGTGGCCTGGTTTGGGAAAAGGATTGAGCCTCAATCGAGGCGACTACGGCGGAACCGACGATTCGTTCTGCAAGGGATTCCTGGCCACCAGGAACGCGCCCACCCTTTCCCTCGTGAATCGTGGGCGAACCGAACGGCTTACGCTCGAGGTTGACCCGCTGGAGGTTCCCGCCTGGGGCTATTGGGTCAGCCGCGGCGGGTGGGACGGCCACACGCATTGGGCCATGGAACCGACGAATGCCCCCGTCGACGCTCCCGACCAAATTTCCTCCGATTCCCCCGCGACCGTAATCCAGCGCGGGGAAACCCGGACGTGGTCGGTCACGCTGAGCCTCTCGCGAAAAACGTAGTGCGGTTTCCGCGAAGGGGTGCGACCCCTGGCGGCCTCCGGAGATGGGTCGTTGCGCAACAGCCCACGAGCTAACCGGAGCTTTGCCATTGCCCGCCGTCAGCGTTCGCACGAAAACCGTGCCGCAACGCTGCTTCCCGCTTCGCGTCGCCACCCATGATTACCTCCGCGTTCCTTGGCCTCATCCTCGGCGTCGGCCTCGCCGCCCTCATCACGCTGCTGTTCGGCGTGTACTCAATTGGGCCCACCGAGCGTGGCGTCCTGACCACTTTTGGCCGCGTCCAGCGCACGCCCGGCAACACCGCCGACGACCCCCAGCTTGGATCGCTCCTCACTGATGAGGAAAAGCTCCGGTATAATTACCCGAACGTACGCGTGATCGCGCAGGGCGGCCCTTATTTCAAGTGGCCGTGGCAGCGCCTCTACAAAGTCGACATGACGATCCAGACCGTCGACATCACGTGGGACCCGGACATCACGCAGGATTCCATCGAGGCCGTCACGAAGGACAATCTCACCGTCCAGATCACCGGCCAGATCCGCTGGCGACCGTGCGAGCGGAACCTTTACGCTTATCTTTTCGGCGTCGCGCATCCGGCGGCGCACGTCGTCGGTTATTTTATTTCCGTGCTGCGGGATCGCATCGCGACCTTTCACGGCGAAGCGCATGAAGGCGCGGTCGAGGGCGTTTCCATCAATGACCTCCGTCGAAACCTTTCGCTGATCAACAGCTTCATGGAGGAGAGCTGCCGGAAAACCGCCGCACGCTACGGCGTCGACCTCGATGCCGCGCTGATCACGAACATCGACCCACCGAGCGACGTCGACGAAGCCCTCGCTTCGATCAACACCACGCAAAACCAAGTGGCCGCGTCGATCAGCCAAGCGAAGGCCGACGCCGACCAGAGGTTGAAAATGGCCGAGCAGGCCGTGCAGATCGCGCTCAACCGCGCCCAGGCCGAAGCGGCCCCGCTGCTCGAACTCGGGAAGACGATGCAGGCGATGCACGACCAGGGCGGCAAGGCCGCGCTCGACAGTTACCTCCGCAACGCGTCGCTGCCGCTGCGGGAAAAAGCCGCGCAGACCATTCTCAAAATTTAACCCGAAACTCCCATGACCTTCTTCGTCGCCCTCGTCATCGCATTCTTCGGCACCTTCATCTTCACCGGCATCCTCACCGCGCTCGGCCGAACCTTCCAATTGTGGCGCGTGCTGCCCGAGCGCACCGTCCTCGTCTATACGTTCTTCGGCAAGGTGGTCGGACAAGTGGAGGAGCCGGGCCTGTTTTTTCCCATCGCTCACTTCGGTCCCCGCGCGCTGCTTTTCCCGTTTTTCGGGAAAGCTTATAAAGTCCAGACCCCGATCCAGCAGGCCTACCTCCGCAACCAGCTCGTCAATTCCGAGGAAGGCGCGCCGATGGGCGTCGGCATCTGGTTCGAGATGTACGTGAACGATCCCAAGGCATTCCTCTTCCAGAATTCTTCGCCGATGGGTTCGCTGAAGGCCAACGTCGCAACCGCGGTCGTGAAACAACTTTCGAACCTCAAGCTCGACGTGCTGCTCGAAAACCGCGATGCGCTCTCGCGGAAGGTCCGCGAGGAGGTTTCGCCGACCTCGACGCAGTGGGGCTTCAACCTCGGCTCGACGTATATTCGCAAGGTGGCGTTTCGCGACCGCGGCATGATCGTCGAAATCCAACGCAAGGTGGTGAATCGCCTCCGCCAGGTGACCGCCGCAATGCGGCAGGCCGGCGAAAACGAAGTCGCGATCATCCACTCCGAAGCTGACAAGAAAGCCTCGCAGCGCCTTGGCCAGGCCCAGGCGGTGCGTCCACAAATTATCGGTGAAGCCCTCGCCGCCATCCAACGCGTGCCGGAAGTTGCCGCCGCGCTCTTCTCGCTGCTCGACATCCAGGCCACCCTGCGCAGCCCCGGCAAAGTCATCCTTAACGGCGGCGAGAACTCGGGGATCCTTCTTAACAGTTGAACGCGTGAATTCCCTCGCGCGTTTTCTCGCCGCCGCGGCCCTCGCCGTCGGTTTCCTCCCCGTCGCCCGCGCCCTGCCCGGCGCGCGTTTGCCCGGGCAGTATTTGAGCCCGCCGGGCGCCGCGACGCTGTTTCCGTTTGTTGACCTGGCCAACGACGCGCAACGCCAGATCGTCGTCGATCGCGATCCGGCCCAATACCTGGGTCACCCGAGCACCGTGCTGCTCGAAGACGGCCACACGCTGCTCTGCGTTTATCCCAAGGGCCACGGCCGCGGTGGCATTGTGCTCAAGCGGAGCGACGACGGCGGCGTCACCTGGTCCGCTCGATTGGCGGTGCCGGGAAATTGGTCAACGTCACTGGAGACTCCGACGATCCACCGCGTGATCGACGCCGCGGGAAAGAAACGCCTGATCGTCTGGTCCGGGCTCTATCCCGCGCGTTTGTCGGTTTCCGAGGACGATGGGGTGAATTGGACGCCCCTCGCTCCCGTCGGCGACTGGGGCGGCACGGTCGTAATGGGAAGCGTGGCCGCCGTGCGCGGGGCACCGGGCCACTATCTCGCGTGGTTCAACGACGACGGCGTTTATTTTCAGGCCGCTCCCAAACCTTCCGCGCAATACCGCGTGTGCCAGGTCGAATCCGCCGACGGCGGCCTGACGTGGGGCGCCCCGCATCCGATTGCGTCGTCGACGGAGATGATGCTCTGTGAACCGGGTTTCGTGCGTTCGCCGGATGGACGGCAGATCGCGTTGCTGCTACGCGAGGAGTCGCGAAAACATTTCTCCCAGGTGATTTTCTCCGACGACGAAGGCCGGACCTGGTCGGCGCCGCGTCCGCTCAGCATCGGGCTGATCGGCGACCGGCACACGGTCGCCTACGCACCGGACGGACGCGTGGTCGTGGTTTTCCGCGACACCAACCGCGCTTCGCCGACGAACGGTGACTGGTGCGCGTGGGTCGGCACCTACGACGACATCGCGAAGGGCCAGCTTGGCCAGTATCGCGTGCGCCTCGCGCACAACACCTTTGGCTGGGACTGCGGATACTCCGGCCTTCACGCCCTGTCCGACGGGACATTCGTCGCGACGTCGTATGGTCATTGGACTGAGGCAGAACAGCCCTACGTCATCTCGATCCGTTTCAAGCTCGCCGAACTGGACCGGCGACTCGGCAGCACGGAGAAGCCGCCAAAGTAGGTCGCGGTCTCCGGGACCGACGTAGCGCAGGCATCCTGCCTGCTTCGCTCCGCCTGCGTTAAAGTTTTAACCGCGAAACGACGCCAATTCCGACCGGGAACCATTACCTCGGAGAATTGGCCGCAAAAAAGCGCAAATTTCCGGGGCTTCGAACAGAAATTTCTGCGCGCTTATAAGCGCTCTCAAAACTCCTTCACAGCCCCAGGCAACTTGCGCTTTTTTGCGGCCAACACTCTGAAGCATCACTCCGGATCCCTTCCGGATTCGCGTCCATTCGCGGTTAAAACTTAAACGCCGCCCGGCCCTGCTACATCAAATTCACCGGATCGACGTCGATCACCTGCGTGATGTCATCCGGCCACGCGAAGTCCGCGCGCAGGCGGGCAATTTCGGGCACGACCTTGGTCACGGAATTCGTGAAATACCAAAGCTGCCACCGGTACTCGTCCTTGATTTTTTCGATCGGCGATGCCGACGGCCCGCGGAGTTCGACGCGATCACCCAATTCTTTTTCGATCAGCTTCGCCCATTGCTCGGCGAAAAACTTCAGTTTCTCCGGATTCGGGCCGCGGAAAAGATGGTGGATCAGATGCCGATACGGCGGGTAGTTGAAATCCTTCCGGATTTTCAGTTCCGCCGCGGCAAATCCCCCGTAATCAGCATGCCGCGAAAACTGGATCGCCTCCGCCTGCGGCGTGAATGTCTGGACGACGACCTCCCCCGCGCGGTCACCCCGCCCGGCCCGGCCCGCCACCTGCACCAGCAGCTGGAAGGTGCGCTCGTTCGCGCGAAAGTCCGGGATGTGCATGGAAATATCCGCATCGATCAGGCCCACCAGCGTGACGTTGGGGAAATCGAGCCCCTTCCCAATCATTTGCGTGCCGATCAGGATATCGATTTTCCCCGCGCGGAACTGCGAGAGCACTTCCCGAAAACGGTTCTTCTTCGACATCGTGTCCGTGTCCATCCGCTCGATGCGCGCCTTGGGCAACATCCGGCGGACGGTTTCCTCGACGCGTTGCGTGCCCAGCCCTTTCCAGCGGATTTCAGGGGCGCCGCATTTCGGACAGCGCAGCGGCGCCGGTTTCTGGTCGCCGCACAAATGGCAGCGCAGCATTTCGTCCGCGCGATGGTAGGTCATCGCGATGCTGCAATGCGCGCACTCCTCCGTGTGCCCGCACTTGGTGCAAAGCATCGCCGAGGAATACCCGCGACGATTGATGAACAGGATCGTCTGCTCGCGTCGCTCCAGGCGTGCGTGCATCGCATCGAGCAATTTCCGGGACAGCGACGGCATCGTCCGTTGCTTCAGCGCCTCGATGCGCAGGTCGACAATGTCGATGTGCGGCAACTTCCTCGAGTCCACCCGCTGCCGCAGCTCGATCAGCTGGTATTTTCCCGCCTGGGCATTGGCAAAACTTTCAAGTGACGGCGTGGCCGACCCGAGCAGGCAGATCGCCTGGCTGAGCTTCGCGCGCATCACGGCGACATCGCGCCCGTGATAACGCGGCGTCTCGTCCTGCTTGTAGGCCGGCTCGTGCTCCTCATCGACGACGATCAGCCGCAGGTTCCGCACCGGCGCGAATATCGCCGAGCGCGCGCCCACCACGACCCTCGCCTCGCCGGTCGCCAGCGCGAGCCAGCCATCGAGCCGTTCGCCTTCGCTCAGGTGACTATGCCAGACGACACAGCGATGCCCGGGCGCGATCGCTTCCAGCCGCGACCGCAGCCGCGCCACCGTCTGCGGCGTCAAGGCCACCTCCGGCACCAGGAAAACCACCCCACCCCCGGATTTCAGCGCGGTGTCGATCGCGCGCAGGTAAACCTCCGTCTTTCCGGACCCGGTGATGCCGTGGAGCAGGGACACGCCGAATTTCTCGCGCGCCAGCTCCGCGGTCACCGTTGCGACCGCCGCCGCCTGCTCCGCATTGAGCACATGCGGCTGCGAAGCCACCAGCTCGCCCGACTCGACGTCGTCGTCATAGGCAATCCGCTCGACCCGTCGCAACTCCTCGTGGACGAGGCCGCGTTTCACCAGCGCTGAGGACACGGCTGCAGTCAGGCCCAGCCGGGCAAGCACCAGCGATTTCTTCTGCGGCCGGAATTGCTGCTCCAGGAAACGGAGCAGCTTCACCTGCTGCGGCGCGCGCTTCTCCAGCGCGGCGTACTCCTCGGGTGAAGGTCGCTTCACGACGGAGAGATACTTATCCTGCTTCAGCCCGATGCCATTTCTCACCGCGGCGGGAAGCATCGTCTCGATGATGCTGTCCAATCCCGCCGCATAGTAACTCGACATCCACCGCGCGAGCTCCAGCAGGTCCGGCGGCAGCGCGGGAAAAGGATAAAGCACCTGCGCGATCGGTTTCAGCTTATCGAGCGGGAAGTTTTTCGGCGCGCCGATTTCGCCGACAATCCCGAGGTGGAACGAGTTCATGATCGGCACCCGCACGAGCGAACCGACCACGATGGGATCGCTCACCGACTCCGGCACTTTGTAGTGGAGAAGCTTATCGAAACCCGCGAGAGGATGCACGCCGACCATCATTCCGCGTGGTCATGAAGGAGCCGCTGGGCCCGCGCAAGCGCGAGGGTTGGGAATTGCGGGTTGCGGATTTCAAATTGCGGATCGTCGCGAAGCCGGCGCATTTATCGAAGCGGGTTGGTGGAATTCTCACTGGCGCGGACGGCCCTCATCTAGCCGCTCGTTTCCCCAACAGCGGTCCGAGTTTATTTTATTTTCCGTGGATTCCGGCGCTTGACATATGTCATGTCCGACATACCTCGTTTCCGCGCACACCACTGAAAAATTGTTATTGTGGCTCAAAGTGAAATCAAGACCCCGCCTCTTTCGACCGGAGCAAGAATAGAAACAGGAATGCTCCTTCGCGGATTACAACAAGGTGAATCAATCGGCTTACCGAATCTCGTCCCATGCCCATCATCGGCTCTCGCTGCCACGAACTGAGCGTCCGCGACGAGAATTGAAATTATATCGCTCCAACCTATGAAAACCGAACGCAAACAACGCCTCGAAGCCGCTGGCTTCAAAGTCGGCACCACCGATGAGTTCCTCAAACTCACCGCTGATGAGAAAGCAATGATCGACATTCGCCTGGCCCTCGCGCGAGCGGTGCGTGAACGGCGGGTCGCGCAGAAATATTCCCAGGTTGAGCTGGCTCGCCGGCTCAAGTCCAGCCAGTCGCGCGTCGCCAAACTCGAAGCCGCCGAAACCAACGTCTCGTTTGATTTACTCGTGCGAGCGCTGCTCTCGACAGGCGCAAAGGCACGCGAGATCGGACGCGTAATTGCAGCGGCTTGAGCGGAAAAATTGAAACTGATTGTCGAGAACAGCGTGCTAGCAGCGGACGACTGGCTACGAACGCATTGACACCCTGCACCGGCCTTTGAACATTCGCGACGTGAGTATCCCTGCGGCGCGCGACAAATTCCGAAAATTCCTGACCCAAAAGGGTCTGCGCGTGACGAACCAGCGGCTCGCGATTTTTGACGCGGCCTTCGCCCAGAAAAACCATTTCACGGCGGAGCAACTGCTCGATTACGCGCGGGTAATCGATGATTCCGTGTCCCGGGCGACGGTTTATCGGACCCTGCCGATCATGACCGAGAGCGTGCTGCTCCGGGAAGTCGATATCGGGACCGGGGAGAAATTCTATCATCCGAACCAGGAAGGCGGGAGTTCGCAGGTCGCGCAGGTAGTATGCCTCGACTGCGATCGCATTTTCGAAATCAGCGCCCCTTTCATGGAATGGTACGGGAACACGGTTTCGTCGAAGCTTGGCCTGACGCCCGTCACCCAGCGCCTGCAGGTGAGCGCGCGCTGCGACACCCTGCGCATGACCGGCACCTGCCCGCGTCGCGCCTCCTGAGTCGCCATGGCAAAAAACAGCGATCCGGAATTTGAGATGCGGTTTTTCGAGTCGGTGCTGAAACGCGACCCCGCGTACACCGAAGTCGTGGAAATTCTCGGGGGGCTCTATACGAAGCATGGCCGGATCGCGGATGGCCTGAGGATGGATCGGAAGCTCGTGAAGCTCCTCCCGCAAAACCCGACGGCGCATTACAACCTCGCGTGCAGCCTCGCGCTGTCGAAGCGGAAGAGCGACGCCCTGCGCTCGCTGCGCCATGCGGTCCAACTTGGTTACACGGATTTCGACTGGATGCAGCAGGACCCTGATCTTGACGGCTTGAAGAAGGATCCCGCCTTCAACGCGCTGCTCAACCAGCTCAAGCCCCAGAGCTGACCCGGTTCACCTGATCCCGAACAGCTGCTGCACCAGCGTTTCGAGATCTTTGCCCATGGTCCATTGGCCACGGCGGAAAAGCGCGAGCGTCTTGCTGCGCTCGCGACGTTCGAGCTTCGCGTCGACGTCGAGGATGCGAGGTTGGTCGATGGGCAGCCCTAAAACATCGAGCCCGGAAAGCGGCGTCCAACGAAACGGCAGGCCGGTCCAGTCACAGGTGATCTCCCACCCTGCTGGGACCAGCGGGACGGGTTTGGTCAGCAGCGCGGGATAGCGTTGGATAAAGTCCGGCACGCGACGCGTGGCGATGCGGAGTTTCACCGCCGGGTTCATCTGCGCGAAATAGTCCGCGAAACTGTTCACTTCCTTCGCGCGCCACTTGGCCAGGAACTCGAGTGGATCAAATCCCATGAGGTTCATGCCGTTCCACCAGCCGTGCTCGTTGGGACTGCCGAATTTTCGCGAGAGGTACCACAGCGGAAAATCCCGCGTCATCATAACGCCCATTTCAAAATGCAGGTGCGCGCGATCCCGGGGGATATTGCCACTCGAGCTGTGCCCCATGAGACCGATCACTTGGCCACGCGAAACCTTCGCGCCGACGTTCAGCCCCGGCGCAATCCGGGCGAGATGGGCGTAGAGCGTGTAGATCGCGGGCGCCTCGTCGGGATGCTCAAGGACGATATAGCGTCCATAATTACTATCGCCGGCGACGCTGCTGATGTGGCGGACCACGCCGTCCATCGCGGCGAAAATATCATCGGCCGGCTCGCCACGCCGGTCCCGCTTGACCGGCTTGATATCGATTCCCTCGTGAAACTGCGACCCGGAGCTGCGCACCCCGCCGAACCCCCCGGACTCGGGATCGCCGGAACCCGCATGCTGCAGGAAGTCGCGACTCGGGCGTCCTTCCGCCCACGCCTTGTTGGGAGTCGGCCACGTAAATTCAACGCGCTGGGCCGCGGCCAATCCGCGCACGCCGATGCTCGCCACAAAGGCCAGCAACACGATTCGGCGCAGCACTCCGGCCGCTTTGTCCGCACCCCTCACGGCTGAACTTTCTCCACCTTTAGGCTCCACGCCGCGCCGCTCGCGACCCGGTGCGTCTTCGCAAAGTCCCCCTGGTTCAGTGCGACCGATACATTCATCAAGCTGTTGAGATAGAGCAGCGGCTCTCCTTCCGCCACGTCACCAAAGGTTCGCACGTACGGCATCTCCCCGCGGTAGACCTCCCGGCCTTCGTGGAGAATCGTGACCCGAAAGCGTTCACCCACTTTTGGTGCCAATCGTTGAAACAGTGCGTCGTCGATGTTGGTCCACACATTGCCGTATTGGTAATCCAGCACCGGGATGGTGCCCGTCAGTCGCGAACCTTCGCTGCGGGCACGCTCGTAAGCGATCGCCACCACTTTCGGTTCCAGCAGCGGGCCGACGTCGTCGAACGCGATCACTCCCGCCGCGAGCTGGGCGCCGACGTAAGCGAAAATATCCCGGCCGTGAAACGTGTAGGATTTCTCGGAGCCGCGACGTCGGTGACGGGTTTCATCGATCAGCCGCACGGCGTCGACGCCCAGGTCTTCCGCCACTAATGTCCAAGTTCCGTTGTCCGGTCCCACAAAAAAATGCCCGCTCTTGGTCTTGAGCACGACGGCTTTCCGATCGGTGCCGACCCCGGGATCGATCACCGAAACAAACACCGTTCCCGCCGGCCAGAACATCGCGGTCTGTTTCAGCCGATAGGCTCCCTCCCAAATATCGTAAGGCGTGTTTTCGTGGCTGAGGTCGTAGATCGCGAGCTTCGGGCTCACCCCGACCGCCACGCCCTTCATCGCCGCCACGGCTCCGTCCTTCGTGCCGAAGTCGGTTTGGAGCACAAGCGGATCCACGGCGTGCGCCAGGGAAGCGCTTAGAACGCAGAGTAAGATGATAAATTTCATTTCAGGGCGGGACTGGCATCAAATGCTTCCATGATTTCGGCGCCCACCGAATCCGCCAGGAGCCGCCCGCGATCGGTCAGGCGAACATGGGTGCCTGCCCGGATGGCGAGCGCGTTGTCGGTCAGACGATCGATCAACTCGAGCACCGTCGTCCATGGCGCCTCCGGGCAGCGTTCGCGCCACGGCTTCAGGTCCACGCCGGCATTCATGCGCAGGCCGAAAACCAACGCGTCTTCTGCGAGCAGGCTCGGCGTCACCTCCGTGCGATCCTCGGTCATGCGCTTCCCGTTTTTCAGGTGAACCAGCCACTGGTCCAGGTCGGCGACATTTGCTCCGCGCCAACCGCCATGTTGGGACGCCGCTGACGGCCCCAAGCCGATCCATTCGTGCATTCGCCAGGTGTTGAGGTTGTGCTGGCAGGCGTGCCCGGGACGCGAAAAATTCGAAACCTCGTACTGTGCATAACCCGCCTCGCCGAGTTGAGCCCAAGTGGCCTCATATAATTTCGCCTCGAGATCGGCGTCCAGTTTCACGCGGCCCTGCGAAAGCTTCACCCAGAGCGCCGTGTCCTCCTCGAAGGTGAGGCAGTAAGTGGAGATGTGATCGGGCGCCAGGCGCTCCGCCTCGCGCAGGTCGGCCATCCATTCGGCTTCCGTCTGGCCGGGCAGCGCGAACATGAGGTCGAGATTCACGCTCGGGAATCCGGCCGAACGGACGCGGTCATACGCCCGGTAAATTTGCTCCCGCGAATGCTGGCGACCCAAACCGTCGAGCAAAGCCGGTTGAAAACTCTGCACGCCCATCGAAACCCGTGTGACCCCGGCTTCACGCAACGCCGAAAGGCGTTCGTCCGTCACCGAGGCCGGCGCCAATTCCACGGTCCATTCCACTGGCGCGCCGTTGAAACGCTGGCGAAGGGTCGACGCCAGCCGGCCCAAATCCGCCGGAGCCAGGAGCCCCGGGGTCCCGCCGCCCCAGAAAACCGTGGTCACCGGGCGCGGCCACGCGACCTGGTTCGCCTCATCGGCGATGCCTTGGAGGAAACATTCCACCGCCGCAGCGGTCGGCTTGGTTTGGTAGAACGCGCAGAAGTCACAGGTCGACGCGCAGAACGGAACATGCACGTACACCCCCAACGGGTTGACCGTCGCAGCTTTGTCTTGCTCTGATCGAAGGTCACTCATTACTAACACATTTTAATCCGACCGGGTTTCACTCTTAAAAAGCCAATGCATACCAACCGAATTTCCCTCGCGAGAAAAATCATCCTGAGCCTCAGCGCCGTGGTCACCCTCGCGTTGTTTAGCGGCTGCGAAACGGTCGTCCTGACGAACCTGACTCCGGCCTCGCTGCCGGAAAATCCGTCCCAGATCTATACGATCACCCTCCGCGTCACGCCCAAGGTCAACACGATCATTCCCGGCAGCCTCAAGGCCCGCATCGTCATCGACGCCCAGAATTACGCGATGACGAAAAGCCCGCTCGCCGACGGCCTGTACGAGTTCGACTACCAGCTGCCCGCCGGTCGCGAGGATATCGCGTACTATTTCCTGGTGAATTACGACGTCGAGCTCAGCGGCGGCAGCACCCCGCGTGAATCCTACACCGAGATCACGCACGGCCGGATCGTTCACCGCTACGTGCTCTCGCTCGAAGTTAACCGCGGCCCGGTCGGCGCCCGCATCAGCGTCCTCGGCCGCGGATTCACCCCGCAGGATATTCTCTACTTCGACGGCACTCCCGCTCGCACCGTTTACGAATCTCCCAACGCGCTGAGCCTCTTCGTCCCCGCGCTCGAGGCGAACCACAACTACCGCGTCACCCTCGGCAGCTCCGCGGGCAATTCCCCGGTCGGAACTTTCCGCATCGATGGAAGCACCGTTTCGGTTTCGCCAGGATCGCTCGCCCTCCGCACCGGCGAACGCCAGCCCGTCACTTTCACGATTCCGAACGCGGCCCCGATGGGCGGGCTCCTGCTCGACATCACCACCGACGTCCCGGAGAGCGTGATCATGCCTGAAGTCATGGTGCCGCAGGGCCAGAACACCGTCACGGTGACGATCGAGGGCGGCAAGCCCGGCTCCGGCAGCCTCTTCCTCAAGGGCTACGGCACCGGCGAAGTTAACGTGCCCGTCAGCGTCACCGCGAAATAACCAAGGGAGGGCGCGCCGGCCGGGCGCGCCGCCAACTCCGTCCTTCGCGCGGCGCCGTTGCCTGATTCCCTAGGGCGACGCTTCCAAATCCAGCGTCACGATCACCGGCCGGTGATCGCTCGCCTCCAGCACATTCGCCGCATCGCAGATTCGCGCGGACCGACCGCGGACCGCAGCGCTCAATCCCGGCGAAACAAGGATGTGGTCCACATGGGAATAGGTTCCTTCCTTCCGATACGAGTGGGTCCACGTTTCGCCGCGGCTGTCGACCGCCGCGACCAGGCGGGCCACTTCGGTTTTCCCGCGTCGCAACAGCCGCTGCACTGCCTTGCCCGATTTGCCGTCGTTGCAGTCGCCCACGATGAGGAACCGCGAAGCCGCCGGATCGGGAAATCGCGCTAGGACCGCATCCCGGATCACCGCCGCCTCTCCGATTCGGCGCTGCGACGACATCGGATCGTCCACCCGATCGGTAAAGCGGCTTTTCAAATGCACGCCGAAGAGCGTCAGGTCGCCGGACGCCGTGGCGAACGTCGCTTCCACCATGCCGCGTTTGACGCGTTCCAGGCCGGAGAAATAGGGAAACTCCAAATCGACGTGCGGCACCACTTCCTTGAACGGGCGCCGCGACAGCAGCGCCACGTGCCGATCCGGGTCGTTGCCCTCGAGCACATAGGCATGCGGATAATTCGCTCCCTCGGCCTTGAGGTCGCGCCGCAGTTCCTCGAGGTATGATTTTCCGCCAACTTCCTGGAGCACGAGGATGTCCGCGTTCATGCCGCAGATCACGCTTCGCAGCGCGGCCTTCTCGGTTTCGGGCTTGGGATATTCCTTCCGATAACCTTCATCGGTCATCCGGTCGGCGACGCCGTAATTCTCCACGTTATAGGTCGCGATCGTGAGCGTTTCCGCGCGAAGCACGTCCGTCCCGCCCAACGCGAGCAGGCCGGCGAAGATAAGGATGCTTCGCCGCACCCAAGGCGAAAACGCCGGCTGAACCGAGATATCCGCGTTCATCGGCACAAATCCGCGGGAGGCTTCGAGCGGTGGGCGAAGTGACCGGCTTAGTTGGTCCCGGCCACAAGGGCGCGCTCACGTTCCACGAGGGTCGGATGCGAATAGAAAAACGCGCTGTACCAGGGATGGGGCGTGAGGTTGCTCAGGTTTTTCTGCGCCAGTTTGTGCAGCGCTCCCAGCATCGGCGTCGATGCGCCCATCGCGTTCCGCGCAAACGCATCGGCCTCGTACTCATGCTTGCGCGAGAAAAGATTCATCAACGGGGTGAACCAGAACGTCACGAGCCCGCTCAACAGTCCGAACAGCAGAAATGCGGGCGCGAGTTCGCCGGCGGGAAATCCAAACGCCTCGTTGAACCACGGGCTCCGGGCCAGCCAGGCGATGACCGCGAACCCTGCGAACAACATGACCGCCGACAATCCAATCATCTTGGGAATGTGCCCGCGGCGATAGTGGCCGATCTCGTGCGCGAGCACGGCCTCGAGTTCCTCGCTGCTCAGCTGGTTGATCAAGGTGTCGAACAGCACGATCCGCCGGAATCGGCCGAAGCCGGTGAAAAAAGCATTCGAATGCCCCGACCGTTTGCTGCCGTCCATGACCTCGATGGTCTTGGCCTGGAAGCCGGTGCGATCACCCAGCGCGAGGAGCCGGGTGCGGAGATCCCCTTCGGGCAGCGGCGTCAGCTTGTTGAACATCGGCAGGATGAGCTTCGGGTAGAGCACGAGCATCAACAGCTGAAACCCGAAAAGCAGCGCGAAGCCCCAGATCCACCAGGTGTGGCCCGCCCATTTCACGAGCGACAGCAGCGCCCACAGCAGCGGGAACCCGATCGCGAGCCCGAGCGCCATGCCCTTCAATTTGTCCGTCACCCAGAGTCCCGGCGTGCTCTTGTTGAACCCGAATTTCTGCTCGAGGCGAAACTGCTCCCACCAGTCGAAAGGCAGCGCGGGGATGGAGAGCAGGATCGTGACCACGATGATGAAAACCACATGGCTCCAAACCGCCTGCGGACCGCCCCAGGCCGCGATGCGCGCGAACATCCAGGGCAGCACTCCCCCAAAAATCACGAGGGCGAGGACCAGCGCATCAAAGATCCCGCTGATGACCCCGAACCGGGATTTTTCCAAGGTGTAGGCGACGGACTTCGCATACGTGGCGGAATCCATGATCGCCGCCGCCGCTGGCGGCGGTGGGGCCGCGTTTCGGCGCACTTCGGCGCGGTTCAGGGCCGACAGGATTAATTCGCCGGCGAGTCGGAGCACCATCAGCCCGGCCGTGATCAAAAGCACGAAACTCATGCCTTCAATCCACCGGCTCGGAGGGTTCGAAGCAATTGCGGATTAGGCCTTTCAACCGCGCAGGCACGCGGGTGGCGGGCGGGGAAATCCGACCGGGCGGACACTGCCCGCTACGCGAAATCCGCAATTGAAAAGCCCGCCTGCCCTCGCATGGTGTCGCTCGTGGAAGCCAAAGATGCCAAAATCTCGTTTGAGGCCGCACTGGCCAAGCTCGAAACGATCGTCGAATCGATGGAATCGGGCGAGGTCCCGCTGGCTGAGCTGCTGGCGAAATTTGAAGAAGGAAACCGGCTTCTCAAGGTCTGCGAAGCCCGTCT
Source organism: Verrucomicrobiota bacterium (assembly GCA_028293545.1). GTDB lineage: Bacteria > Verrucomicrobiota > Verrucomicrobiia > Opitutales > Opitutaceae > Opi-474. The sequence goes on from JAQGOP010000042.1 coordinate 17,949, forward strand.
CAAGGATGCCGAGCTCAAGATCGAACAGCTGAAAAAATCCAAGGACGGCGTCACTTTCACGAAATTCGAAGCCGTGCGCGAGAGCTGATCTCGCCAGTTTCCGCTGATGAACGAATCCGTTTCCGCCCCGCTCCCGCGTCTGCTCGACGGGATCTACAACCCCAACGACGTCAAATCGCTCCTTCCCACCCAGCTGCCCCAGCTGGCGCAGGAAATCCGCGACGAGCTCATTGCGGTCACCGCCAGGAACGGCGGCCACATCGGCCCGAACCTCGGCGTCGTCGAGCTCACCATCGCCCTCCACCGCGTGTTCAGCACGCCGGAAGACCAGTTTGTCTTCGACGTGGCGCACCAGGGCTACGTGCACAAATTGCTGACCGGCCGCGGTGGTGAATTCTTCCGCAAGCTGCGCCAGACCGGCGGCGCCAGCGGATTCCTCTACCGCGCGGAAAGCCGCCATGATTCCTTCGGCGCCGGACACGCGGGCACCGCCCTCTCCGCCGCGCTCGGCATGGCCACCGCCCGCGACCTGCGCGGCACTTCCGAACACGTTGTCGCGCTCTGCGGCGACGCCGCGTTCACTTGCGGCATCACGCTCGAGGCGCTGAACAACGTCGTCACTTCGACCAAGCGCCTCGTCGTCATCCTCAACGATAACGAGTGGTCGATCGCCAAGAACGTCGGCGCGATCTCGAGCTATCTCAATCGCCTCAGCACCAACCCGACCTACAACAAGCTTCACCACGACGTGGAGGCGTTCTTCAAAAGCTTTCCGACCGGCGTCGAGATGAACCGGGTTTATCACAAGTGGAAACGCGAGACGAAGGACTTCTTCGTCGAGTCGTCGCTTTTCGAAAAATTCGGCCTGCGCTACCTCGGTCCGGTCGACGGCCACAACATCGACGCCCTCATCAAGAACCTGGAATTTGCGAAGCACTGCGATGTCCCGGTTCTCATCCACGTCCTGACGAAAAAGGGCCGGGGCCTCGACGCCGCCGTCAATTCCCCGGAGAAATTCCACGGCGCGAGCCCGTACGATCCGGTCACCGGCGAGAGCAAGAAGTCCGCGCCCGGCACGCCGCCCAATTACCAGGATGTGTTTGGCCACGCGCTGGTGCGGTTCGCGAAGGCCGATCCCACAATCGTCGGCATCACCGGCGCAATGCCGAGCGGGACCGGCCTCACCCATCTCGCCGCCGAGGTGCCGGGGCAATTCTTCGATGTCGGGATCGCCGAGGAACACGCCGTGCTTTTCGCCGCGGGTATGGCGACGAAGGGCATCAAGCCGGTGTGCGCGATTTACTCGACGTTTCTCCAGCGCGCGTACGACCAGATCATCCACGACGTCGCGCTGCAGAACCTGCCGGTCACGTTCTGCATGGATCGCGCCGGGCTTTCGCCGAACGACGGGCCCACGCACCACGGACTCTTCGACCTCGCATACCTGCGTTGCGTGCCGAATGCGACGGTCATGCAGCCCAAGGACGAGGACGAACTCGTCGACATGCTCCACACGAGCCTGCATCTCGGCAGCCCCGCGTTCGTGCGTTACCCGCGCGGCGCCGGCCTCGGAGTCAAAATCAAGGACCAGCCCGCCACCTTGGCGATCGGCCACGCCGAGATTCTCCGCGAAGGCTCCAATGTGATGATCTGGGCGCTCGGTCCGATGATCCAGGACGCGCTCAAACTCGCCGCCCGGCTCGAGGTGGAGGAAAACATTTCGGTTGGCGTCGTGAACGCCCGCTTCGTGAAGCCGCTCGATCGCACCCTCCTGCTGAGCCAGGCCGCGTGCATTCCCCTCCTGGTCACGATGGAGGACCACGTCGTCACCGGCGGATTCGGCAGCGCGGTCCTTGAAGCATTGCAGGAAGCGGATTGCCCGGTCGCCCTCGAACGCATCGGCTGGCCCGACAAATTCATTGAGCACGGCAGCAACGTGGAGACGCTCCGCGCCGCCTACGGCCTCGCGCCCGATGATATCTACCGCCGCGTCCTGAACCGCTGGCGCAACCTCAGCGCCGAGCACGTCGAGGCCGACGTTTGAGCAAATTCGGCTTTACGATGGACGAATTTCGATTTGTCCAAGCCCGGCCCGCCCCAACCGGCGCGCGCGCGGCATGCACCTCGTCGTCTCTTCGTCGTAACGCACCGCTTCCATGCATCGGCCCACGCTCGTCATCCTGCTGACGCTCAAGGCCGTCGCCTTCAGCCTGGCCGCCTGCGGATATTGGAAAATCGCCGCCGCGGTTTTCTTCGGCCCGGACCTGTGGGTTTTTTATAATCTCTTCGTCCCTTCCGCCCAGGGACTTTGCCGCAACTTCACCCGCTTCGAAACGACCGAACGGGAAATCTGGCTGACCATCGACGATGGCCCCGATCCTCAAGACACCCCGCGGCTCCTCGACCTGCTTGATCGCCACCGCGCCCGGGCCACTTTTTTCCTGGTCGGCGAACGCGTCGCGCGCTGGCCGGAGCTCGCCCGGGAAATTGTGCGGCGCGGGCATGAGATCGGCCACCACACCCATACGCACCCATCGGGGAGCCTTTGGTGCGCGAGCCGGCGCCGCCTCGAAACCGAGCTCGATTCCGCCATCGCCGTCTTGGCCCCGATCACGTCGCTGCGTTGGTTTCGCCCCCCGGTCGGCATCAAACATTTCCTGCTGCCCCGCGCCCTCGCCGCCCGAAAACTCGAGTACGTCGGCTGGAGTTTGCGGAGTGGCGACTGCCTGGCCCGATCTTCGATCGCGGTAGAAAATAATGTGAGGCGTCACCTGCGCCCGGGCGTGATCCTCCTGATGCACGAAGGCCCCAGCGTCCCTCCCACCCTGCGCGTGACTGCGCTCTCGCGAGTGATGGACGCGCTCGCCGCCCAGAACTACCGCTGCGTGATACCCGATCGCGCGAAGTTGCGGTGACGCTCACGCCTCGCGCGGACGAAGCTCGGCCCGTGCGTAATAATTTCGCGCGTAAGCATAGTAAGCCCAATATATCGCGCCCGTACCGACCAGCAGTCCTCCGCCGCGCAACGCTACGGAAAGCGAATCAACCGCGGCGACTGCGGGCCAATGCGTCACCCAGTAAATTGCCGCAAGACTTAGCAGTCCGCCGAGCAAGCCCGCCAGCAGCTGCATCAGCGGGTTCACTTTCCGGCGAAATTTTTCCGCCCCGTTCGGAAATATCGCCTGAGGAATTGGCATGAAGAAAAAGGTGACGAGGGTCGGCATGATGAACACCAAAAGCACCGAGGCACTGAAGGGAACGTGCTGGGTTTGGCCAATGAAGAGGACCCCTCCGGCGACAACGACGAGGTGAATCAACGCGAAGAAAACGTTCTGGCGAAGATGCGACCGAAACGCCGCGCGACCCCGCTGATCGCGTGAGATTGGATGCCACAGGTTCGGCAGCAGCGACGTGTCGTGCATCACCGCGCAAACGTAGCCGACCCCCGCCGTCAGCGCCGCTAACAATCCCCGCGCCACTTTCCCGAACTGCGGTTGATCCGGATTGGGATCGATCAGCTGCCCAAGGAATGAGCCAAAAGTCATCGCTTCGTGCCGGCCGGATTTCCAGGCCCAGAAAATTATCAGTCCATAAAGGCCGTAAACCAGAGCCACCGAAACCAACACGCTGGCGAGCAAGCCGCCGCGTTTCTGTCCGAGCCGCTCGTAAGCGCCAGCCTTCACCCAGGTCGAGAGCGAGGAATGTTCCCTCGGATTATTCCAATGCGCTCGATCCTGCGCGGCCACCAAAGTCGTCCGGCGTGCTCGTTGGGCGCCCGCATGAACCGGAAAAAACCACGCCAGTTTTGTCATGAGCGTCCCGGGTAAATCTGGCGGCGCGAGGAAGCGATGGTACCGGAGCGCCAGCAATCCGGCCGCGCCCAGCAAAAGAACCAGCGTGCCGGTCAGCGGGGCGCGCGACAGCAGCGACACCGCCGGGAGCGCTTTCGCGACCAGCATGACCTCGATGATGAACGTCAGCCACGAACGGCCAAACCCAAGGCCCAGGCTAAACAGGAAAAAGCAGAGGGCCCAGAGAGTGAATCCGTCCAACGGGAGAAATGAGCGCGGCACGGTCTTTGACCAAAACACCGCCGTTCCCGCTGCAACGATCAGGGCGGTCACCAGGACATTGAGGTTGATCGCTCGACGCAGGCCAGGAATGACGCGCGCCAGCCGGACTCCAGCCAGCTCGGCCATCGCGTTGCCGAGAAAACTGCCCAGCGAAACCAACCAGCCCACCGCCACTGCACTATTGATCACCGCAAAGAAAACCGGGGGAATTTCGCTGCCCACGAGATGCCGGATGATCGCGGGAATTGCCGCCAGCAGGACCAACACTGCCACAGTCGCCATGAATGCCGGCCTCGCGATCAGGCGAAAAAGGACTTTCGGGTTCATGGGCGGGATTTCAGCAGGAGTGGATAGATTCGCTCCAGGTTCAGGCGGCCGATCGTCACGTCGACGTGGTATTTTTCTCGAAACATCGCCAGCTGATGGTCCGCGTTTTCGACGATCAGGTTTGCCTGCCGTCCCGAAGACATTTGCTGCCGGATGTATCCCTCGCGAAAAGTTTCCGGCAGCACGCCGTTCGTCGACGTGAGCCGCCATTCGGCGAACCGTTCCTGCAGCACATCGAGCGGCGAGTTCGCTTTCAAATTTCCCTGGTCCAGGCAAATCACCCAATCCACCAAGCGCTCGATATCCATGAGCGCGTGCGAGCTGACGATGATCGTCACGTCATCCTCGTCGAGCAGTCGCATAATGAATTTCAGCAGCGACTCGCGCGCGATGGGGTCGAGCGAACTCACCGGTTCGTCGAGCAACAGCAATTTGGGGTGATGGCAAACCGCGGTGATGATCCCGAGCTTCTGGACGTCGCCGCCCGAGAGATGGCCCACCTTCGCCTTCGGATCCAAATCGAGATCCTCGAGCAGGCTCGCCTGCCGAGCCACGTCCCAGTTTTTATAAAACGACCCGAAGTAAGCGAGGTGCTCGTCGACGCGCATCCAGTCGAGAAAGCGGTTCTCCTGGAAGACAACGCCGATGCGGGAAAGCGCGTCGTCCTCGAGACGCGCGCTGTCGGTCCCGAGGGTCCGGCACATCCCTTCGCTCGCGATCGCCGTGCCGGCGACGAGGGCCAGCAAAGTTGTTTTGCCGCTGCCGTTCTGGCCGATCAACCCCACCACCCTTTGCCGGTCGATGGTGAGGTCCAATTCGTTCAGCGCGATTTTTGGCCCGTAGGTTTTCGTCAGGCGTTTGGTTTCAACGATAGGATTCATGGGAGTTTTCTTCGATTTCTTCCCCGAGCATTTCACGGAAAATCCCGAGCGCGTGTTCCGGCGGCATGTTCAGCTGGCGCACGATCGTGATCGCCGCCGCGAGCGCCTCGCGCACATGCGCGTCCCGCGACATTTCCTGTTTCGTATAACTCGCAGCCGCCACCACGAGCTGCTGGCCGCGCCGCCGCTCAATCACGCGCTCCTTCTCCAGCATCGAGTACGCTTTGCTCACCGTCATGCTGTTGATCCCCAGGGTCGCCGCCAAGCTCCGCACCGAATCCAGCGGATCACCCGGCTGCAGGATGCCCGCAGTGATCTGGAACCGAACCTGATCCAGAATCTGCCGGTAAACCGGAACTCCATTGTGCGGATCAATGTTGATAATCATCGGCACACCCGAGCTGTATTAGTGTCGTAATACAGTCAAATAAAATTCAGCTTTTCTTCTGAACCCTCAGCGGGCCTACACCATCGGTTTCGTTTTCACCTGGAGCTTTCGGGCTTTGAACCGACGTCGCAGCTGGTGCAGCACGGCGCCCGCGACCAGGAAAAACACCCCGGCGCCAATCATGGCTGAACGATCCCCGCGCATCAGCGCATCCCCAAACAGGATCATCGCCACGAGATAGGCGGCGGGCACGACCGTCGATACGAGCATATAGGGACCAAACGGAGCTCGCGCCAAACCGAGCACGTAACTCTGGAGGGGAAAAGGCGGCCCGGGCACAATGCGAACGAGGAGAATGATCGTCCACGCCGTCCCCGGCTCGATGACCGGCAATTCGTAGCCGAGGCGTTTGATGAGCCGGCTGATCAGCGGGCGCAGCGCGCGCGAGGCGACCCAATAGGAAATGGCCACATTGATCGTCACTGCGACGATCGAGCACAAAATCACCATCCCCACTCCCATCACCGGCCCGAACACCGGGCCGGCGACGACGGTGAAAGGGGAAAGCGGAAATCCGATGATCGGCAGGCAGGTCATCGCAATGAAAAACGGCAGCGGTCCCGCTTCGCGAAAAAACGCCACGCTCCGGTCGATGTAAACTCCCGGATGCGCCTGCCGCTCCAATAGCCACAGCCCGATTCCCAGCAGGGTCACCGCCAGGACAATCTTGACGACGCTCGACGCTCGAATCCGCTTCATGCCGCCGCCTTGAACCGGGTGCCGTCGTTCGCGCGATAAAACCGGTTGAACATCGGGGTGGCCATCAGCGTCGTCACGATCGCCATGAACACGAGGATCGAGAAAAGCGTCGGGGTGATGATCCCGCGCTCCAACCCGATGTTGAGGATGATCAATTCCATCAGTCCGCGCGCATTCATCAGCGAACCCACGCCCATCGCCTCGCGATGCGTTTCCCCGCACGCCCGCGCCGCCGCGTAACACGCTCCCGCTTTACCCACGACCGCCGCAGCCAGCACCGCGAGCGCCACCAGCCACAACCTCGGGTCGTTCACCAAGTCGAAGCGCGTGTTGAGGCCGGAATAAATAAAGAACAACGGAAGCAGCAGCGCGGTCGTCAGCGGCTCGATCAGCCCATGGAGTTTCGTCACGAAGGGCCCCCGCGGCATCGCCGCTCCCAGGAAAAATGCGCCGAACACGGCGTACAGCCGGATCGTATCGGTGTACCATGCGGCCAGCATCAGCAGCACCATCACCCAGCCCATCGCCACGCGTTCCGCCGCTTCTCCGCGTTCGGCGTAGCGCGAGATGGCGCGCAGGAGCGGCTGCCCGACGGTGAAGAGCACGGAGACAAACAGCGCGGAGCCGCCCACCGCCACCACCGCTATCCACGGGTCTCGCCCGAAACTCGCCAGCACCAGTGCGAGCACGCCCCACGCCGCCGCGTCATCGATCGCGCCCGCGGCCAGCGCCAAGGCTCCCACGGTCGTACCGGTCAGCCCGCGCTCAAAGATAATCCGTGCAAGCATCGGGAACGCGGTGATCGCCATCGCGGCCCCCATGAAGGGCACCGCCTGGATTGCGGTCACATCCGCCCCGAAAAACCCGCCGCGCCCAAGAAGGTACCACGCCAGCCCGCACCCGAGCACAAAAGGCACCAGGATCCCGGAGGCGGAAATCGCGATCGCGCTTTTCAGGCGCGTGCGGATCAGGTCCATCCGAAAGTCGAGGCCCACCGTAAACATGTAAAGGGCCAGGCCCAGCTGGGCGCCCGAGAAAAGGATCGGACGCGACGCCGCGGGAAAAAACGCCTGCTGCACGTGGGGGCAGAAATATCCGAACAACGACGGGCCGAGCAAAACTCCGGCGATCATTTCCCCCACCACCGGGGGCTGGCCCAGCCGCACCGCCGCCATCGACACGAGCCGGCACACCACCAGCACCGCCGCCAGCTGCAGGAAAAATCTCACCGAAAGCTCAAAGGTCGTCATGGGGCTCCGCAATCTCGCCAAGCCCCCCGAATCGTCACAAGTCGAATCGCTGTAACCCTTGGCGGATACAGCGCAGGCCAACAGGCACGGTCCTCCCGGCCTGCCCGTGCGCGCGCCCAAAATGGGCTTGCCGCATGCCGCGGTCAGATTTCCCTCAGTCATGGTTTTCCGCGTCGCTCCTCGGCCTGCAAAGATTTCCGTCAACCTCGTCCGCTTTTGCCGGTCTATCGGCCGCTGAACCCGTCGCCCGCCGCGAATCCCTCCCGACTTTACCACGCATGCCCGCAACCGTCGAAGCTCCTCCCATCCTGCCCTTTCGCGTCGAATTTGGACGCCCGGCGACGACGCCGGCGCAGCGGGTCGGCGGTTTGGAACTGAGCATCCCGCTGCTTGCCGGCGACAGCCACGAGAGCCTGTTTTCCCCGGTCACCCCGATCCAGGGCCGTTCGGGAATCACCCTCTTTGAAACGGGTGACCTCACCGTCGGCTACGTCACCGAGCCGGTCCTCGACGAACGGATGCTCCCGCAGCAAAGCCAGGCTCTCTACAGCCGCCTGCTCGTCGCCGCGCGCGGCCGCCACCTTTACCGGATTTGGAACTATGTGCCGCGGATCAATGCCGTGACCGGCAGCCAGGAAAATTACCGCGCGTTCTGCCAGGGTCGTTCCCTCGCCTTCGAGATGGAAGTCGGCGCAGGCTTTCCGCACGTCCTCCCGTCGGCGTCAGGGGTCGGCACCCACGACGGCTGCCTCACGCTGGTCTTTGTCGCCGGCAAGGCCATGCCCCGCCATTTCGAAAATCCCGAGCAGATGCCTGCCTACCTTTATCCGCCCGAGCACGGCCCGCGTTCGCCGAGTTTTTCGCGCGCGACGGTCGCCGCGCTGCCGGGGCGGCAGCTCACGTTTATTTCCGGCACCGCCGCGATCAAGGGTCACCTCACGGTCGCGCCCAACGAGCTCGACGCCCAGCTCGACTGCACCCTCGATAATCTCCGGCTGATCTCGCGCGCCACGGGCCTCGGCGATGACCTCGGCGCCACGCGCAAACTCGAGCGCCACTTCAAGGTTTACCTGCGGCACCCCGAAGACCTGGCGGCCACGAAGGGCCGCTTGGAAAAATCCCTGCTTCGTCCGAACGATCGCGTAATTTATCTCCACTCCGATATCTGCCGCGCGGCGCTCAACGTCGAGATCGAGGCCTCGATCGTTTCGTAAGCGAGCGCCGGCCTCCGCGGGCTCCGACCGGTGTTTCAATCACTACGTCGCAGGTTTGGAGTTTGACCGCAACGAGCCGGTCGAAGACGCAGCGCTACGCCACTAGAAAAGCGCGCAGCTTTCGGCGGTCCACCTTTCCCCGCGCCGTGAGCGGGAACTCGGGCAGCGTCACGAATTTCCGGGGGATCTTCCACGCCGCCAGCCGCTCGCGCAGCTCCGCGCGGTAATCGACCGATGTGCGTCGCGTGGCAATGACCGCGGCCAACGAATCCGCCCGCTGCGCATGCGGCTCGACAAATACGTCGTCGATGCCCGGAAGTTCGCGCAACGCCCGCTCCACTTCCGACGGATCGAGTCGCCGGCCACCGATCTTCAACATCCGGCCCGCGCGCCCCAGCAGCACGAGTTCCCCGCGTTCGTTTAATTCCCCGCGATCAGCCGGGCGAAATCGTCCGCGACCGCCCACCGCTGCGCTCTCGACCTCGAAGCGGCCGGCATTCCCAAACTTCAATTTGACCCCGGCCAGCGGGCGGCCCGCGCTCCGGCCCGAGAGCGCCGCCTCGCCCGTGCGATCATAGGTGATCCCGCCGGTTTCGCTCGATCCGTAGAAATTATGCACGCCCAAGCCGAACCGCTGGAAAATTGCCTGCGCCGTTTCAGGCGGCAGCGGCGCCCCGGCGGAAATCACGGTGCGCAAGCTGTCCAAACGATCGCGCTCGATGCCTGCCGCGGCCAGCCCGCGCAAAAGCGCCGGCACCGCCGGGAAAACGCTCGGGCGCCAGCGATGAATGATTTCGGCCAGCGCGTGCGGGAGAACACCGGCGCCCACGATGACCGCCGTACCCTGGAGCAGGAGCGGCATGACCAGGTTGCCCAATCCGTAGGAGTGCCCGAATGGAATGCACCCGAGATTAACATCGGCGCCGCCGATCTTCATCGTTCGGCAAATCTGGCGGCCATCCGCGATCATCTGCGCATCGGTAAACGGGAGCGCCTTCGGCGTCCCGGTCGAACCGGAGGTCACTTTCCAAAGCCGCGTGCCACCGGCCTTGGCTCGACGCCGCCGGGCGGTCACGATTGCCAGTTGCGATCCCGCCCACACGAACTGCGCGCCCGTCTTCTCCGCGACTGAACGTTGCGCATCGAACGGTTCACCGGGATCGAGCGCCACCGCGATCGCATCAACCGCCAGCAGGCCGAGGAAGATCGCGAACCATTGCGCCCCGTTCGGCTCCGCAAAAACCACCGCTTGGTTCGCGGCGAGCTTGCCGTGCGCCGCGGCCCACTCGCGACTGAGCAAGTCGAGTTCGATCCGCGTCCACGACCGACCGGATACCGAATCGACCAACGCCGTCGCGTCCGGCTGCGCTTTGACCGTCTTCAACCACAATCCATGCAAGGTGGCCGGCATGGGTTCAGCGCCGCCGGCGGGCCAGCGGTTCGAGTTCCACCGCCAAAAGCGCCGTCACGACGATCAGCGCCACCGTCATGCCCAGCGCGTGAATGACCGGGATCCGGCTGAAACCCAGCACGCCGAACGAAGCCGCGGTGCAGAGCGCCGACAACCGGATCGAAACCGGCGGCGCCGTGTGCGCCGTCGCATTGTCCGAGGAGAAAATCGCGTAATTGTGCGACAGGCACACGCCGAGGAATGCCCCGAGCAGATTGAACAGGTTCAGCGTTTGCCCCGCCAGGCCGAGCAAGCCAAACACGAAGAAACACGATCCCGCCGGGATGAGCGCAATCCGGATCCCGCGGCGCGGCGGGTAAATCGCGAACACGCTCGCGATGACCAATCCCAAACCAATCAGGCTCAGGCGGAGCGCCGACCAGCGGTAGCGCGTGAAGAGCCCGTTGAGCGACTCCAGCTGGCTGACTTCCACCGTGTGGAATTCCGCCGGCACCGGCGCACCCGCCGGTTGCTCCACGACCGTCAAAAACCAAAACGCCGGCCCGTGAAAATTCCCCAGCAGCGCGAGCGGCCCGGCCAGCATGCCTTCGAGCATTTTCGCCACGCCGGAGTATTCGCCCCCGGAGGGATGTGACCGAAGTTTTTCGAAGGCCGTGAAAAATGGGAGGAACGAATCGGCGACGAACCCATGGTTTTCCAACGCCGCGCGAAAATCATGGTCGAACGACCCCAACTCCCGAAGGCGCGCGGGCATCGCCTGCCAGTCCGATTCCGTCGGGAGCAGCAAGCCCAGGCTCGCGGTGGATCCCTTGGGATTCAGCTTCGCTTGGTAAGCCGTGAAATCCTCGAGATGCTCGCGCGCCTCGCCGACCGACTTTCCCTGGGTCAGGTAAATCGCGCCGTTCGAACCCTCGCCAAACAATGCGCGCACCGCGGCTTCGTTGGCCCGCAGGTCCGCGGAGGGAACATCGAGCTGGCGGATGTCATCGCGCCAATGGAGCAACCAGGGGCCGATCAACGCGACCAGCAGCGCCACGACAAACAAGCCGCGCAGGGCCTTTCGCACCGAAGGATGATTTCGTCCCGCATCGAGGCGGCCGAACTGACGGCCCTCGAGCATCGGCCGCTCCAGCTGCGCGAAGTACAGCATCGCCGCGCCCAAGGCGCAGAGCAGTCCCGCGCCGACAAAAAGCCCGATCTGCCGAATCAGCGGCAGCTCGGAAAAAAGCAGGAGGGAAAACCCGATCACCGTCGTCAGGCAGCTCGCCAGCAGCGGCTTCAACAGCCGCCGGAGCTTGTGCGCATAGGGCTCGTCGGGACGCTCCGAGGGCTGCATGTAAATATAAAACCCGTAGTCGATCGCGACGCCGGCAAGCAACGAGCCGATGACGAACACCAGGATGTGCAGCCGCTCAAATACCAGCGTCGAAAGGGTCCACGCGCCCAGCAGCGACAGCCCGATGACAGGCACGAGGTGCAGGATCTTATAAATCCGCCGGACAAAAATGCAGCTGACCCCGAGCACCGCCACCAGCGACGCGAGGTTGAGCAGACGTAATTCCGACTCGATGCGGGCCCGGCTCGCGGCGGCGAACCGGTTGATCCCGGTCCAACGCACGTGAACCCCGGGAAAGGCCGCGCGGACCGTCGCGAAGGCGGCGTCGACTGCGGCAAAAACCGGCCCCTGCCCTTCCTCGGACAAAGGCGAAACCGTGATCCGCGCCCACACGAGGGCGTTTCCGCCCGCCGTTGCGCCCGGGGCCGTCAAGCCCTGCGATCGCAAGGCGAGGCCGGGCACGAGCAGCAAGGGATCGCGCTCCGCCAAACCCTGCATCGCCGCCGCTTCGGGACGCGAGAGAAACGCTTCCAGTTCCGCGGCGCTCCGCTCGGCCAGCCACGCGGGAAATTTTTCACGCGCCTGCCCGGTCGCCGCGAATTCGCGCTCATGTTTTCCCAGCCACGAAGGCAGCAACAGCTCAAAGCGATGTTCGTAGATCTGCCGGCCCAGCGCATCCTGCGCCGCCGTGTCGCCCATCACCACGGCTTCGGCAAACGCGGGCGATTTCCTCAGCTCCTCCACGAGGCGCTTCGCCGCCGCCGCGGGTGGAACGTTCGGTGCCGAAGGATCATCCAACGCGAAGAGCATGACCTTCGCCTGGACGTCGTTCGCAAATCCGCGGATCAGCGCCAGCTCCGGCGCCTGCTCGCCCGCGGGAATCAAATCGAGGACGTTCGTCGAAATTTTCTGCCGGAAATCCAATCGCCCGAGCCAGATCGCGCAGCCCGCGGCAAACGCGAGCAATCCCACGCGGGCAAGTATTTTTTGGCGGCGGGGCTCCACAAAAAATCGGCTCAGCGGAAGAATCGCTCCAGCACATCGCCGGGGAAAATCACATTCTCCCGCGTCCCGGTGATCGTGATCTCGATCCGCTGCGTGGGACTTTTGACCATCTCGATCCGGTCAAGCCGGCCGTTTTGGCCGCTGACCGCGAGTACGCCGACAAACTCCGAGAGCGTCGGCTCGAGCGGGACAAACGCCAGGGTCCACGCCGCGCCGTCGCGACGCCCATGCACGGCAAACGATTTTTCCAGCGCCGGAAGGTCAAAGCGCAGCACGCTCACCAATGCCGAGGTGATCGCCTGCGCGCGGCTGTCCGCGGGAGCCGCCCGTTCGCGGCCTTCGTCGTCGCGCATCAGCAGGCCCCGGGCGTCCACGATCAGGATGCGATGTTCGGGCTCGAGATAACGCAGGCTCAAACCGCGAGCCGGCACGATCCGGATTTCTCCTTTCAGGACGACCGGCGTCTTCCGGAATGGAAAATAGCGCCGCTCCTCGAATTGCGATTGCCGCGCCCGGTTTGGCGCCAGCTGTGCAAAGAGGTCGGCCCAAGCCGGATCGTGCGCCGGGTCTTTCAGCAAATACTCCGGTCCCGTGGGCAAGTCCTGCGCCCGGGCACACCCCAGCGTGGCCAGGAAGAGCAATAGAACCCGGGTAAAAACGCGCATGTTCAGCACAAAGAAGGCAGGAAATCGGCAATGTTCCATTCCCGAGTTGCGTTGGCTTCACGCGCGGTGGAGCGCGTTGTCCCTAACGCGCTGAGCGGCTCGGCCCGCAATTAAACGTCGACGGAGCCGAAAGCGCGTTAGGGACAACGCGCTCCACCGGCTGCTGCGCGCCGCGCGCGCAAAACCGGCAGCCATCGCCACAGCAGCAATTGGCTCAGCAGGCGCGTATGCAGCCAGACCAGCTTCAGGTTGTCGCGCAGGTAACGGAAGTGCGACACTCCGCCTTCGCTCGGGGCGAGATATCGACAAGGTGCGGGCAGGTTCAACGTCGGCACTCCCGCCCACACCAGGCGCACCGCAATCTCGGGATCGAAATCGAATCCCCGCGCGCGTCGCGTCGAGCGGAGCGCACGTCGGAGCGGCTCCGCCGGATAGACCCGAAAGCCAAAAAGCGGATCGTCGATCCCGTTTCCCATGATTTCTAAATGCGCCAGGCCCACGCTGATCTTCCGCCCATGCAATCGTTCCAATGGCACCTCGGGCCCGAATACGGGCCGACCCAGCACGAGGGCGGCAGGATACGCCAGCGATGACGCCATGAATGAAGGAATGTGCCCGGCGGGATGCTGGCCGTCGGAGTCCATCGTCAAGACATGCGTGAACCCCGCCGCCAGCGCCGCCTCGACCCCCGTCGCAACCGCGGCGCCCTTGCCACCATTGGTTTCACGGCGGATCACGCGAACGCGCGGATCGCGTGCCGCGAGCGCTTCCACCGGAGCCGCACTGTCGTCGGTGCTGCCGTCAATCACCACCCACACCGGGCTCCATTGCGCCAGTGCCTCGTCGACCGTCGACGCAAGGCGCGCGCCCGTGTTGTAGCTCGGGATCAGCACCAGGTGCGTGGCGGAGGAAGTCATCGCTTGATGATCTCGGTCCGCAGCCTCTGCTCCGCACGCGCGGCAAACTCCGTCGCCGTCTCCCCGATGGCCGGCGCCAATTCGCCCACGAGTTCGACTTCCACCTGCGCGGGAAAGTTCGGCGGACGCCACCACGGCCACCATTTGGGAACGAGATCCGCCGGCGCGCGGATCACCACCAGCCTGACCGGTACGCCCGCGCGCGCAGCGATCACGGCGAAACCGGGCTTCAGGGGATTCAACACGGTGCCGGTGACCGTTCGCGTGCCTTCCGGGAAAATCAGGAGCGACCGGCCGTCCTTGATCCGATCCGCGACCGCGCGGACCAAATCGATGCCGGTGTTTCCCGAAACATATCCACCCATCAACGCCGCCGGGCCCAGCGCCGGGTTTCTCATCACGGCCGGCTTGAAAATGCAGATCGCGTCGGGCAACCGTGCGAGCACGAAGGTCGCGTCCAGCAGTCCCGGATGGTTTGCGACGTAGACCGCCGCGCCTTCGAGCGCATCGGGCGTGAAACCGGTCCAGGAAACATAGATCAACCGCGTCGCATGGAGCCACGCGCACCAGGCGCCGAAGAGTCGCTGGATGGTCGCACGCACCGCCGGCCCGCGACGCTCGCGATGCGGAAACAGCAGCAGCACCGCGCAGACGGCGTTCAGCGCGACCCCGACGGCGCCAAACACAAACCAGGATATCCAGTTGGCGACGTGGTGATAGGCGCTCAGAGACATGCGTCGCAGCATCATGGCGCGGGCGGATTGAGCGGCGTGAAATTAAACCAAAGCGACGGGTCCTCGCGCAGGAATCCCTCGATCCGCGAAAGGAACGCCTGGAAATGCGCTTTCGCGCGCAACAGGTTCTCCGCCTTGCTGCCCGCATCCGGCACGAACATCGGTGAACTGTGGACGGTGGAGTGGCCGGGTGCAGCGGGCAGTCCCACGCTCAGGACCACCGGTCGCCGGAAGATCAAGGCGAGGTGGTAGATCGTGAACGGAAAGACCCGGCGCGCGCCGAGGAAGTCGAAGACCTCGGTTTTCGCCGAGAACTCGAGCCGGTCGCATTTCAGCGCCACGCTGCCCCCGCTGTTCACGGCCTCCTTGAGGGCGAACAGGAGGTTCCCGGCTTCGTTGACCCAGATAAACGTGACCCAGGCGCCAAATTTTTTTCCCAGGATTTCGGTGTCATGGGAATTCCCCACGCGCTGCCGCACCATGAACACCCGGCGATGCTCCTGCGGGCCGAGCAGGAATCCGGTCAAGTCCGAGTGCCCGAGGTGAAACGTACCCAGCAAGGCGGGCTCGCCGGTCGCGAGCAGGCGATGGAAGCCCTCCGCATCGGGCGCCAAATCGCCGCGGTGCGGCTGGCCATTCGCGACCCGCAGCCGCAGCATCAGGAATTCCGTGAAGGCGAAAAAATGCCGCACCACGTCCCGGTGCTTCGGCTCGCGACCCAGGGCCGCACGCAGGTAAGCGCGTGAATTCGCGCGCTGGCCCGGCATGTTGAGCACGGCGATCCACGTGCCGCACCAGCGCAGCGGTCGAAAGATGAATTCCGGGAGCACCCGGTCGCAGCCGCGGAGAAATTGAAAGCCCCAGCTCGGGCCCGGATTGCGCGCAGCCCTCGTCATCACAGCCACGCGAGGTTTAACCGCATTCCCGGCGCCGCGACGAGATCGAGCGGCTGCCGCGCCGCGAGCGCCGCGAAAAACGTTTCCAACGGGAGCGCGGCCGGTTGGTCCGCGGAGCGCGCCAGCGCGATTTTGCCGATCGCCTCTCCGGGGCCTGACGTCAGGGCCAGCGCGAACGCAAAGCTCCGCGCGCTCGCGTAGCCCTGCGCGAGGAGCCAGGTCCCGCGCTCCTCTCCGCCGCACACCAGCACGCGCGGCGCCGGCGACAGCATCGCGGCCTGCATCGCCTGCGCGACGAGGTGCGCGCGACCTGTCAGCGGAAAAAATTCCCGCACCGGGTGCTGCCGCCCGATCATGGCCTGCTGCACCGCGCTCGGATGGATCGAGGTCTGGAACATCGTCGGGCTCGCGGTGGGAAAACTCTCCAGGTACGCCTCGAGGGCGCGACTTTCCGCGTACGACGAGGCGTACACCACCGCGTCGTCGCTTCGCGGCGCGAGTTCGTCCAGCGCGGCGCCGACGAGCATCCCCAACTGCGTCATGCGCCGCGTGGCGCCGCGGGGAAATTTATCCTTCAGGCGTTCGCGCGTCGCCGCCGGTTCCTCGGCGCCGGGATCGGCCACGCTGATCGCCTGGATGAATCGCTCAAGCATGGGAAAGAAGGAACGCGGCATGGGCGCCGCCGAATGCATTGCTGGCGCACAGGACTGCGTCGAACCCCGCGGTGGAAAAGGGCTCGAGCGCAACCTGGGGCACAAAACTCGGCGCGGCGCCCCCCACCGTCCCCGGGGCGTTTCCCGCCCGAATGGCCGCGGCCGCGATCGCCAGTTCCACCAAGCCGCAGCTGCCGAGGGTATGGCCGATGCTGCCTTTCCAGGAGACAAGCGGCGCAGCGGGAAATACCGCGCCCAACGCCGCGCTTTCCAGCTTTCCCGCCTCGAGGGTGCCGGTGCCGTGGCCCTTGAGCCAGAGTTTCCGGCCCGCCGCCGCTTCACGCGTCGGTGCCAGGCAGGCCGCAAAGCCCGTGCCGTCGGCGCGATTCGCGGTGAAGTGATGCATTTCGTTGAAAACGCTCTGGCCCTCGATGACGAAATCGCCGCGATCACGGCTCAGCACGGCAAAGGCCGCGCCGTCGCCCAACCCGATCGAGCCCGCCGGCCGATCCGCGTACGGCGCGGGAAACCCCGCGTTGAGGATTTTCAACGCGTGAAAGCCACCGGTCACAAACGGGCTGATAAAATCGAAGGAAAAAACCAGCGCGCGATCGGCGACGCGGTGTTCCAGCGTACGCGAGGCGAGCAGCAGCCCGAGGTGCGCCGACACACAGGCATGCGAAACGGTGGTGACGTTCGGCCCCCACCCCAGCTGGCCCGCCAGCCAGTCGACGCACCCCGCCGGCGTGCCAAACGGCAGGTGCGCCGCGTCGCCATGGCGCCGATACGCGTAAAGGCTGCCGACGCCAAAATTGCTGCTCGTGACAAACACCGGGCGGGCGGCGGAGCCCCAAGCATCCGCGGGGATCTGCGTGAGCATCGTCTTTAGAACGCGCAGCCAGTTGGGTGGCGCCGTTTCGTCGAGCGAGCGCCCGGCCACCAACGCAAGCGGCACCGGCTCGCCTCCGTCGGCGCCCAGCACCGGGCGCGATTGCAGTGCGCGTTCTCCTCGCCGCAAGGCGCCCAGCGTCGTGTCGGCGTCGCCGAGGCCGGTGACGCATCCCGCGGCTTCGAGGCGGACGGCGGCAAGGGAGGGCATGGCGCGGGAAATGGGTCCGCGGCGGCTCAGGCGGGCAGGCGGGCGGGATCGGCGCGCGCGCGAATAAACTCCGCGAGGTGCGAGATGCTGCCGAGCGCCTGGCGCGATTCCTCGCTGCTCGAGATCTTGATGCCGTATTGTTTTTCCAGCGTGACGACGAGTTCGAGGGCGTCGATGGAATCGAGGTTCAAGCCCGAACCAATGAGCGGCTCGTCGTCAGCCAGGTCAGCCGCGGCCACACCTTCGAGCTTGAGGGTGTTTACGATCAATTCCTTCAGGTCTCTTTTGAGCGAGTCAGGCATGCGTAAGGCGAATGTGGATGGAGTCGCGGGGACCCGGCAAGCACCGAGAACCAGCGAGGACAGGAGGCGGGGCAAAACCGGCGGGCCCTTTACCGACCGCGAAATTTCCCACCGGTGCGGGCCAATCTTGCGTCCCTCGTGCGACCTTCAAACCTTCGCCGCCCGCAGCACGTGACAGACGTTGCTGCCCCCGAAACCGCTGCTGTTGTTCAGCACGCAGCCGGGCGAAGCGTCGCGCGTGGCCACCGGGAGATTCAGGTCAGCGCACGCCTCGTCGGGAGCCGTGAGGTTGGCGTTGCCCGGGATAAAACCATCGCGAATCGCGAGGGAGCAAAACGCCGCTTCCATCACGCCGGACATGGACAGGGGATGGCCCGTCAGGCCTTTGGTGCTACTCACCGGGGGACGGGCCCCCGCGGCCGAAAAAACGGCCCGGAGCGCCAGCGCCTCGGAACGGTCGCCGGCGGGCGTGGAGGTCGCGTGGGCATTGACGTAGTCGATATCAGCCGGGGTCACGCCGGCATCGCCCAGCGCCCGCCGAATCGCTTCGGCCAAGCCGGCGCCTTCCGGGTGCGAAACCGCGACATTGAATCCGTCGGCCGCCTGGCCCCAGCCGGCGAACTCCGCGTAAATCGGGGCGCCACGCCGGCGGGCGGTGTCGGCGTCCTCAAGAATCAGGCACACCGCCCCACCCGCGCCGACGAATCCATCGCGCTGCCGGTCGAACGGCCGCGACGCCGTCAACGGATCTGGATTGGTGGAGAGCGCGCGCATTGCCGCGAATGGCAGGATGGTCTCGGCATTCACCTCCTCCGCGCCGACCACGAGCATCCGCGCCTGGCGTCCCAGCCGGATGTCGTCGAGCGCGCAGCCCAGCGCATGGCTCGACGACGCGCACGCCGCGACAAATCCACCCACCGCGCCGCGAATGCCGTAATGCGCCGCGAGGTTGAAATTCAGGGTGCCGGCGATGGAAGCCACGACGCCCATCGGGTTGCCGCGCTCGCCGCGGACCGCGTGCATGTGCGCGAGATGATGGTGCAGCATGAACGCCGAGCCGGCGGACGCGCAGTAAAGCCCGGTCGCGCCGTCGCGGAGATCCGCCGGCTTGAGCCCGGCGTCGGCCAGCGCCTGCTCCACCGCGCACAACGCATAAAGCCCGTGCGCGGAAACCCCGCGCAAGGTTTCGCGGGGCAGGTCGTAATCCGGGGGATAGCGCCAGTCGCGCCAGCTCGGGGAATCGACGCTGAAGCCTTTCACCGTGCCGGCGACCTTGGTGGGGAGCGACGGGTTGTGGAGAAACTCGACGCGTTCCAATCCCGGTTTGAGTTCGCGCAGGTGGCGCGTGACCGCCGCGCGGTCGTTGCCGATGCTGGTGATGAAGCCGAGGCCGGTGACGAGCGCGGAGCGGCTCATGCGCGCGGAACGGAGTTATCCACGCTGGCTGTGAGTTTCTGCCGCACGAAGGAACGCAGGTCGCCCACGGTCTTTACGCGGAGGATCTCCTCGTTGGTGATGCGGACCTGGAAGAGATCCTCGAGGAAAAACACCATCTCGGTGATCGCGACGGAATCGAAACCGAGGTCGTTGACCAATCCCAGCGCGTCGGCGGGCGTGCCGGCGGGACGAAGCTTTTTGTCGGGCAGGTGATCCAGCATGATCGCAAGCACGACGAGGTCGGCATCCGCCGGAACCTTGGTCGTCAGGAATCTCTCGTAGGCCGCACACACCTCCGTGGGAAAATGCTGGCCAAGGGTCCGGGCGGCGTGGTTCGGCGCGGCAACGGGGATCGCGGGTGAAGTGGGCTGCGAGGGCATGAAGAATTCTTAGCTTGGTGCGTTGGCCGGCTTGGGCACAAGCACGGCCGGAGCGGGATTCGCGGCAAACCAGGTTCGCCAGCCTTCGCGCAACTCGAGGCCGAGCCAGAGGCAGAGCAGGCCCGCAATGCGCACCGGCAGGCGGCGATTGAACTCGTAGCTGATGAAGCCGAAGTAACCCAGGTGGTTGCGCCGGCCCCAGGTGCCGCGGCGATGGCGGCTCCGCGCGATCGCGACCAAGCGCCGATTGTACAGCTGCATCAATCGGAAAGGCCCGCGCGATTTCGGATGCGCGAATGGCGGCGTCTCCAGGATGCGGTTGCCGTGCTTGAACGGCTGCGTGACAATCCCGAGGTAATACAGGCCGAGATCGAGGCGGAACGCCAAGGTCATGAGCTCGAAGTCGCCCATGTAATAATATTTATCGAGATAGAGCGCGCGGAACCAGCGATCGTAGCTCAGCACGAAATTCTCGTTGTGACGCGCCACGCGCGGAGCGACGGGTTTACCCCGGAAGCTGTCCGCAATGAGCGCCGATGCGGCGCTCGTCGAAAACGAAATCCAATCCATGCCCGGCGAATAAAAGGGGTCGATGAAACCCGCGGCATCGCCGACCAGCACCGCGCCGTCGGTCGCATACGTCGTGCTCGAGTAAGCGAGGTTTCGCCGGAAGTGCATGTCGCTTTCCTGGTACGAGGCGTTCGCCAGCAGTTCCTTCGCGACCGGGTGCAGCAGCAGGAAAGCCTTCAGCCGTTCGCCCAGGCTCGGCCCGGGCGGAAGCTCCATGATGCGCTGGTCGTAAACGACGCCGATGCTCACATCCCCGCCCTTGAGCGGAATGATCCAGGCCCACCAGCCGTATCCCGTCAGGTGATTCGTCGCCGTCGAACGCACGGCTTTCGCCCGATTCGCCCAGCCGGGATATTTATCCGAAAGCGAGCGATCATCGAGTGAGCAGACGTTGGACCAGCGGCTCCAGCAGGTCGCGGTCGGATGCGCCGTGTTGGGTACCTGCCAGCCCTCCTGGCGGGCGAGCAGCGCGGCCACGCCCGAGGCGTCGACCACCCAGCGCGCCGTGGCCGCCTGCCGCGCGCCGGCGGCATCATCCCATTCCACGACCTGTGCGCCACCGGGCACGAGCGTGACTTTGCGCACCCGAACCAGGCGCTGCAGGACCGCGCCATCCTTCACCGCGTTCGCGAGCACATGCTCGTCCAGGACCGCGCGATCAACCTGGTATCCCGGCAGGCGGACATTGTAGCGCGGGCCGGTTTCGCTGCACTCGTTGAGCGCGCGCGCCGAGGGGTTCGTGAACCAGAAACGCATGCCCTGTTTCGGCAGGTGTTTCTCCAGGAGATGCTCCGTCAAACCGAGAACGCGCCCCAGGAAATACGCGCTGATCTCGACGGTGGATTCCCCCACGCGGCGCTTGAGGTGCTCCGTGCGTTCGAGGATGAGGATCCGCAATTTCGGATTCCGGCGCAGCAACAAGCAGGTGGTAGCGGAGCCCGAAAGCGCACCGCCCACGACGATTACATCCCAGTCTGTTCGCAGCGTTTCTTCCATCGGGATGGCGGAATCAAGGTTTTCGCCCCCCGTCTTCGCAATGGCAAAGATACCGGTAGAAATGCTGAATTGTGGCACAGGCGGTTTGCCTCCGCGGAGTCAAACGACCGGCCGGGGTTTCGGCCTGGCGGCGTAATCCAACGGAGGCACCGTTCGAAACCGACGCTGCAGGCGGCACACCAGGAGGAAGATTTTGAAACGCCACCACAGCGGCCAAGTCAGCTTCGCGTGGCCCGCGACGATCGACGTCAGGCCGGGCGCCAAATTCCACGGCACCTGCTCGCACATGAAGACCGCGAAGCTGCGGTTGTCGTAAAACATCTCGATCAACCGGCAGAATACCTCCGCGTGCCGTTTGATCCCGCGCGTGTAATCGCGTCGCTCCCGCTCGCTCAGGCCGCGATCCTTCGCGTCCGCCCGGACGACCAGGTTCACCGCGCGCTGCGCCGACCACAGCGACATATACACGCCCGAGGAAAAAATCGGGTCGAAGAATCCCGCGGCGTCCCCGACCAGCAGCAAACGTTCGCGCGCGAGTTCGCGCCGGAAATAAGTGTAATCGCTCGTGACGTGAAACGACATGGTCGCCTCCGACCCGGCCATGAGCTCGCGCAGCCGCGATGAACTTTCGACCGCCTGGCGAAACAACTCCTCTGGCTCAACCTTTGCGCGCCGCATGGCCTCGATCGTGGTCACCAGCCCGACGGACGTGCGTTCCTCGTCGATCGGGATGATCCAAAACCAGCCATCCTCCAGCCGGACCACGATCGTATGCCCGGCGCGACGACCGGATGGCCGCGCGACGT
Source organism: Verrucomicrobiota bacterium (assembly GCA_028293545.1). GTDB lineage: Bacteria > Verrucomicrobiota > Verrucomicrobiia > Opitutales > Opitutaceae > Opi-474. Next base: position 40,048 of record JAQGOP010000042.1, read on the forward strand.
GGCGGAAATGGCTGTAGACCGCCATCTTCCTCTCGAGCCGCGGTGGATCCAGCGCGCGCTTTTGATCGGTGACAAAAAAATTATCCCGTCCGCTCGCGTCGAGCACCCAGCGCGCCGTGACCCTTTCGCATCCATCGGCGGTTTCGATTTCGACATGGTTCACCGTGCCATCGGTTTCCACGGATTTGACGGTCGCGGGCGTCCGAATGTCCGCGCCCAGTTCGAGCGCGTGATTGAGCAGGATGGCGTCGAACTTTGCGCGCTCCACCTGGAAGGTGCTCTCGAGCCCGGGCACGAGGCTGTTGCGAAAATCGATCTCCTTTTCCTCGGGAGAATTGGCGAGGTAGAACATTGCGCCGTATTTCGGAATAAATCCCGCGCCCTCGATCTTCGGCCACACCCCGATGTCGCGCAGGATCGCATTGCTGGTCGGCAGCATCGATTCGCCGATCCGAAACCGGGGGAACGCGCATTTTTCGACGACGAGCGTGCGGTAGTTATTCTTGCGCGCATACGCCGCCGCACAACTGCCGCCGGGACCGCCCCCAATCACGAGCACATCATAATCAGCTTTCGTCATGGTCGAGCACCGACACCTCAGCAGTCCTGGGCGCGGGTGGTCAAGCTGCACGCCGAAGGAAATCCCACGACGATCACACCTCATCGCGCTCTTCTTTTCGCCAGTCGCTAGAATGTGATCATAAATCAAAATCAGGCTTGAGCGAGTTACGAATGATATCGTTATTTCCGCTTAATCTAACGGCTCAATCGATGAAAAATAAATCAATGCCATACGTTAAGGGACGCGTGCCGAAAATCATACTCAGTCCCGGGACTGCGACCATAGAGGAAATAATGACAGCGTGGAATCTCACCCCGAAGGACATTAAACGGACGAGAGAAATAGTCGCAAAACTCTTAAAGAAACATCCGATCCATGCTCGGTAAGAGCCAGTTTGCATCTATTCCGGAAAAAGCGGTTTTCCTTAATATCCCTTACGGCCCAGCTCGCGAAAAGTGTTTAGTCGCACTGACAGCGGCCCTGATTGCGACCGGGCGGATTCCTTGTTTGACCTTTCAAGTCCCCGACGGCGGACAAGGTCGGCTCCAAAGAATCTTTACCCTGCTCAAATCGTGCAGCGTCTCGGTTCATGACCTTAGCGCGGTCGGGATACCTGTTCGTTTTAACATGCCTTTCGAACTCGGACTCGCCTGCGCGATTCGAGAGCAATCGGGAAAGCACGAATTCCTTTTATTGGAAAGGATACCTCACCGCCTTCAGCGTAATTTGAGCGACCTCGGCGGGATTGATCCAATCATTCACGGTGGAAGCGTCCGGGGAACAATCTGTGCCGTTCTAGAATCCCTGAGCCATCCCGCGGGCAATCCCTCTACCACCGAAGTATATAAGCTATACCGGAGTATGATCCAGATATTGCCGGCGATCAAAAACGAACATGGAAACCAATCCTTATTCAGCAGCCGAGTGTACACTATTTTGTTTTTAGTTGGCTGTGAAACAGGACGAAAGATGGGCCTTAATTCATCGTTAATCTTTCCGCAAATTCCAGAAATACGGGCTAAGTTTTGCTCTCTCGTTTCTCCCGTTCCTGTTTTCTCTTCAGGTAACCCGGCACAATCACGAACTCGTATTTGATGCCGTCTGGATCGAAAAAGAACGTCGCGTAATAACCTTCGCCATATTCCGGGCAATCCACAGGCGCATCCTCAATTTCGCACAAACCCTCCTTCGCCAGCGGAACCAACACTTCGGCATGAAATCGATCCACATCCGCCCGATCAGCCGCCGCAAACGCCATGTGGTTGAATCTCCCGACTGACTGCCGCGCTTCCCTTGCAAACGGCTGCGATATATCCGCCGAACTCAGGCTGATCATGTGTGGCGTGTCCAATTCCCACCGGGTCCAATCCTCATACGGCCATCCACCGTCGTGCTTCGCTTCAACCAGTTCATAGCCGAAATAACGCAACATCGGCCCGTAGAACTTCGACGAATGAATCACGTTCGAGACGTTGATGTTAATGTGATGCAACAGTCCGCGATGAGATGACATGGGATTTTTTTTGAATGGAATACCTTCGTTAACAGTCAGCGAGAAAGGTGAGTGGGAAGAAACCGCCAAGGAAAGAGCTTGAGTCGGTTCACGTAGGGTATCAGGTGAAAGGCTATCAACTGATAGCCTATGCTCACCGAACGACAAGAAGAGGTTTTGGATTTTGTGAACGAATACCAGCGCACTCACGGCGTGGCGCCCTCCACTCGCGAGATCGCGCGCACCTTCGATTGCAGCCAGCCGACCGTCCTCAAGCACCTGCAATCTCTCGCCCGGAAAAACCAGCTCGATAAAATGGCTGATGGAAAATGGGGCTTCAAAGCCAACCAGGTGCAGGGCCATCTCTTCACCGCCCCTGTCTACGGCGCCATCCCCGCCGGCCTGCCCGCCATGCAGGAGCAGGATCCGGAGGAAAACATCACGATCGACCCCGCCCTCTTCGGCGTGCGCAACCCCCGCAAGGGGCAGTTCTGGTTCCTCCGCGTCACCGGCGAATCCATGATCGGCGCCAATATCCTCGACGGTGACCTCGTCGCCCTCGTGCGCCGCGATCCCCGCCCCGGCGAAATCATCGCGGCGCTGGTCGACGAAACCACCACCACCTTGAAAACCTTCGTCAAGGAACGGGGACGAACCATCCTTCGGGCCGCCAACGCGCGCTTTCCCGACCTCTTTCCCTCGCGCCTGGAATCGCAGGGCGTGGTCGTCGGGGTCATCCGGCGCAAGCTCGCCTGAGTGCATGAGCGCCTGTGCCTCCACTCGCCTCCATCGCCCAACTGCGGTCCCTCGTGGCTGCATGGACTCCCCCGCCGGTTTCACGGAATGGAGCGGGCACGGCGACCGGCGTTCCCGGGATTGACGCCGCGCTCGGCGGTGGCCTGCCCGCCGGGCGCGTCACGGAACTCGTTGCGCCCGGTCCCAGCTGCGGCGCCGAACTCGTCCTCGCTTCCCTCCTCGCCACCACGCGCACCGCTCGCCAACGCGTCGCCCTCGTCGACGCCGCCAACGGTTTCGTGCCCGCCAACTATCGCGCCGATCATCTCCGGCACCTTGTTTGGATCCGCGCCCACACGCTCGCTGAAACATTGAAATGTGCCGACGTCCTCGTGCGCGACGGCAACTACGCGGTGCTCGTGCTGGATCTCCGCGGCGTCACCCCGCGCGCCGTCCGCCAGCAGCCTTCGAGCGTCTGGCATCGCTGGCGCCTCGCCGTGGAACCCACCCCGTGCGCCGTGCTGGTGTTGACCCCCGCCAGCCTCGTGCCCGCCGTGCCGTGGCGGCTGGTCCTTCGCACTCCCGCCACGCTCGATGACCTCCGCCGCACGCGTTCGTCGCGGATCGCGGCGCTCACGATTGAAGTCGAACGCGGCCAAACGGACCAGCGGGAGGAACTCGCCGGATGAATTTCGCCGCACTCTGGATTCCGCGTTTTGCCCTGCTCGCCCTGCAGCGACAGGAGTCGGGGCTGGCCGGCCAGCCGGTCGCGGTCGTCGCCGGCGAAGGCCGCAAGGCCGTCATCGTTGAATCTTCCATCGAGGCCGAAGGCACGCTGGGCCTCGCGGTGCCGCTCGCCACCGCGCGCTGCCCCGGCCTCCAGCTGCGGGAGCCAAATCCCGCCGCGGAACAGGAAGCCCAGCGCCTGCTCGTCGCCGCGGCCTTCGCCCTTTCCCCCCGCGTCGAGTCGACCGCCCGCGGTTGCTGCACCGTCGATCTCCAGGGCGCCGATCCCGCGCAAACCCTCGCCGCCATGCATCGCCAGGTCGCGGAGCTCAGCGACGCCGGACTGCCCGTTCGCATCGGCGCCGGCGAGACGCCCCTGCTCGCGCGTTTCGCGGCGCAGCGGGCGGATCCCATTTTAATCGTGGAAGACCGCGCGGCATTCCTGCGCGAACTCCCGCTCAGCCTGGCCCTGCCCACTCCCGGCCAAACCGAAGTGCTCCACGGCTGGGGCATCAAAACCCTCGGCGGGCTGACCGCCCTCGCGAAGGGTGAAATCGGGCGCCGCCTCGGCCCCGAAGGTGCGCTGTTGTGGGACCGCGCCCACGGGGAATCGCCGCGCGTGCTGCGCCTCATGGAGCCGTCGCGCACATTTGCCGCGGACTGGGCCTACGATCCGCCGGTGGAATTCATTGAACCGATCCTGTTCAAATTGCGCCGCTTCGCCGAACGCGTCGCCCTCGAGCTTCGCAGCGCCGGCATGGTCGCGGCCACGCTCGCACTCACCCTCCTGCTCGAGGACGAAACGGAGCATTACCGCGAATTCCGCCTGCCCGAGCCGGGCGCCAACGTCGATTCGTGGCTGCGCGTCCTCCAGACGCACCTCGACACCCTGCGCCTGGCGGAACGCGTGGCCGGTGTCCGTCTCCTCGCCCTCCCCGCTCGCCCCGTGCAGCGCCAGGATGGGTTGTTCGAAACCGGGCTCACCGACCCGCACGCATTCTGGGAAAATCTCGCGCGTCTTTCCGCGGTGGTGGGACCTCATCGCGTCGGCACTCCCGTCAATCTCGACACCCACGCCCCCGACGCCTGCGTGCTCGAGCGGCCCTTTGTCACGGTCTCCGCACCCGAACCTTTGCCGATCCACCCGGAGCACGGCGGGCTGTTGCGGCGTTTCCGTCCGCCGTGGCCGATCCGCGTGCTCTGCGTCGAGGCCCTGCCCATGGCGCTCGATGGCGGCGTGCGCGGGGAAATCCGGGCGCGACGCGGGCCGTTTTTGCTCAGCGGCGAGTGGTGGAAGCCCGGCGCGTGGGCCGTCGAAACGTGGCAGGTGGAACTCGCGGAGGGCGGGCTCTATCAACTCAGCCGGGATCGCGCGGGCTGGTGGCTGGATGGCACGCTTGATTGACCATGAGCTACGTCGAGCTGCATGCGCGGAGCGCGTTTTCATTTTTGCGCGGCGGATCCTCCCCGGAGGATTTGGTCAAGGTTGCCGCGCGCCTCGCGATGCCGGCCCTCGCCCTTTGCGATCGCAACGGCGTCTATGGCGTCGTGCGCCAGCACACCAGCGCCAAGGGCCTCGGCCTTCGCGCGCTCGTGGGCTGCGAGTTGACGATGGTGGACGACACCGTGGTCCCGGTGCTCGTCGCAACCCAGGCCGGGTACCGCCAGCTCTGCGCCTTGCTGACCACGGCAAACCTGCGCGCGCCCAAGGGCGAAGGCCGCATCACGTGGGAGGAACTCGCCGCCGGGAACCAGGGGTTGCTCGCGTTGACCGGCGATGAAGAGGGTCCGCTCCGCCGCGCCTGGCGCGAACGCGGCGCGGCGGAGGCGGCCCTCGCGGGCGCGAAACTCCAGGAAATTTTCGGGCCCGACCGGCTCTTCGCGGAACTGCAGCGGCACCTGCTGCCGAACGAGGACGACGAAAACAATTTCATCATCGACTGGGCGCGCAGCGCGGGCGTGCCCCTGCTCGCCACCAACGGCGTGCGTTACGCGCTCCCGGCCGCCGGCGCAGTCCTGGACGTTTTCACCTGCCTGCGTCACCACGCCACGTTGGACCAGGCGGGTCGTCTCCTTTCCGCGAATCGCCAGGCGCATTTGAAAAGCCACGCGCAGATGAAGGCGCTGTTCGCCGATCTGCCCGAGGCGATTGAAAACACGGCGCGCGTTGCGGCCCGCCTGGAATTCACGCTCGCCAATCTCGGCTACCGTTTTCCCGATTACCCCGTTCCGGCGGGACAGGATCAGGATGAGTTCCTGCGCAAGGTCACTTACTTCGGCGCGCACCAGCGCTACGGGACCACGGGCGGTGCCGTGCGCCGACAGCTTGATCGCGAACTCGACCTGATCGGGACGCTCCGGTTCGCCGGGTATTTCCTGATGATCTGGGACCTCTGCGCCTATTCCCGCGGGCGCGGCATCCTGGTGCAGGGGCGCGGCAGCGCGGCGAACAGCGCGGTGTGTTATTCGCTGGGCATCACCGCCGTCGACCCGATTGCGTCGAAGCTTCTTTTTGAACGTTTTCTCAGCGAGGGCCGTTCCGATTGGCCCGACATCGACCTCGATTTTCCCAGCGGCGATCGCCGCGAGGACGTGATCCAGGAAGTTTATCGAAAGTACGGGCGCACCGGAGCCGCGATGACCGCCAATGTCATCACCTACCAGGGCCGCATCACCATGCGCGAAGTCGGCAAGGTGTTCGGCTTCCCGGAGGATGTGCTCGATCGGTTCAGCGCGCTGTATCATCACGGCGACCTGCCGGAAACCCTGGAGCTGAAGGACCAGCTCAAGGCCGCCGGCGTGACCGGTGACGATCCGCGTTACGGCAAGCTGCTCGAAACCTGCCGCCTCATGCACGGCCTGCCCCGCCATCTCGGCCAGCACAGCGGCGGCATGGTCCTCAGCCACGGCAACCTCGCGGACTTCGTGCCGATTGAAAATGCGCAGATGCCGAACCGCAGCGTGATCCAATGGGACAAGACCGACTGCGAGGAAATGGGCATCGTGAAAGTCGACCTGCTCGGCCTCGGGATGATGGCGGTGCTGCAGGACACCTTGGAAATCTGCGCCGATCGCGGCCAGCCCGTCGACCTCGGGGCGTTGCCGAAGGACGATCCCGAAACCTTCCGGCTCATCCAGGAAGCGGACACCATCGGGGTCTTCCAGATCGAGAGTCGCGCCCAGATGGCAACGCTGCCGCGGATGAAGCCTGCGAATTTCTACGATCTTGCGATCGAGGTCGCGATCATCCGCCCCGGCCCGATCCAAGGCGAGGCCACGAATCCCTATCTCGACCGGCGGCAAGGCAAGGCCCCGGTGCTTTATTCGGACGAACGGCTGCGCCCGATCTTGGAACGCACGCTCGGCATCGTGCTTTTCCAGGAACAGATCCTGCGCATCGCGATGGAGCTCGGCGGCTTCAGCGCCTCCGAAGCCGACGAGCTCCGCCGGGCCATCGGGTTCACGCGTTCGCCCGAGCGACTTAATCGCATGGAGGAAAAACTCGGGGCCGGCCTCCTGCGCAACGGCGTGTCGGAGGAGGCGTCCGCCAGCATCAGGAAATCCCTCGCGTCGTTCGCGCTCTACGGCTTTCCCGAGAGCCACGCGATTTCGTTCGCCCTCCTCGCGTACGCCAGCGCGTGGCTGCGCACCCATCGCGCCACGGCGTTTTATGTCGGGCTGATCAACAACCAACCCATGGGCTTCTATTCCGTGGCGACGTTGGTGCAGGACGCGCGACGCCGCGGATTGAAAGTCCTGCCCGTCTGCATCCAGCAGTCCGAGGCGGGATCCCAAGTGATCGACGACCATTCGTTTCGCCTCGGCTTCCGCTCGGTGAAGGGCCTGCGCGCGCCTTCGATTGCGCGGTTGCTCGCGGCGCGGGGGCAGTCGCCGTTTACGTCCGTGCAGGATTTCATGCGCCGCACCGAACTCGGTGCCCCCGAACGCCGCATGCTCGCACTTGCGGGGGCCCTCAACTCCCTGGCCGAACATCGCCGCTCCGCGCTGTGGCAGGTGGAGGAATCCGGCAGCAGCGACCCGCTGTTTCGCATCACGCCCGCCGCGGACGAACCCACGCTCTCCCCGCTCGAGCGGATGACGCACCTGGAACGCCTCCAGTCCGATTACGCCGCTCTCGGTTTGACGACGGGGCGGCACCCGATGGCGCTCATGCGGCCGCACCTCCCCGACACCGTGCTCGCGGGGGAATTGAAAAACTTCCGCCATGGCACGCGCGTGAAAGTCGCCGGCAGCGCCATCACGCGCCAGCGGCCCGGCACGGCCAAGGGGTTTTGTTTCATCACGCTCGAGGACGAATCCGGCCACACCAACGTGATCGTGCGTCCGCAGATGTTCGAGGACTACCGCCTCATCATCAACCTGGAGACCGCGCTGGTGATCACCGGCCGGCTCCAAAACGAAGACGGCGTGATCCACGTGATGGCCGAGGAAATTGAAGCCATGCCCGCGCTCGGCCTCCCGGAACAGGAGAGCCACAATTATCACTGAGCGACGGGTCTTGATCACGAACCGACGGTCGTTCGGGTCTGATTCGGGTTCACTCGTTGCCGGGGTCCTCGAACGCGTCATCTCGTGGGTTTTTGTTTGCCCCAACCCCTGCGCTCGGCTCTCTCCTGCTCTGCAACAGGGGTTTTTTCTCCCGGACTAGCTTCGGTTGCAGTGTCTCTCCCGCAACCATGTCCCTCATCCCCTTCTCCAGCCAGCTCATCGCCGACGTGGGCATTTCCCTCGGCGACGAGGGCAAGGGCCGTCTCATTCCCGAGATCGCCAACGAACTCCGCGGCACCAGTGCGCCCGTCTCCGTTGTCCTCAAGGTCAATGGCGGCGCCAACTCCGGCCACACCGCCGGCGGCATCAAGCTCAACCTGCTTCCCGCCGGCGTCGTGGTCCGCGACGCCGCGCATCTCTGCATCGGCAGCGGCGTGGTGGCGGACCCGCGAAAAATCTGGTGGGAAACCCGGCCGCTCGAGAAAAAAGGCCACGCGATCCTGTCCCGCCTCGTCATTGACGAACGCGCCATGGTCGCCGACCTCACCCATCGCCTGCTCGATCTCGCGTGGGAAGACTACCGCACCCATGTCCTCGCCGAGGATCCGCGGGGCTCGACCGGCCGTGGGATCACGCCCGCCTATCTCGACGAAGTCGGGCAATGGCAGATCACGTTTTCGGATTTCCAGGCGGGTCCCAATTTCTTCGCGCGCAAACTCGCGCAGCGCGCCGATCGCGCGCTGCGAACCATCCAGCACGTCTGCCGCGTCAGCGCGGAAACCTTCGCGGGATTCTTCGACAAGCTTTCGGCCGCCGAACTCCGCGCCAATGCCGAGGGCCTCGAACTCGGCGTCTTTACGAAGGAGGAATTTGATTTTACGCGCTTCCGCGGCGCTGAGCCCTTCACGCTCAACCTCGACGCCCTGACTTCCGCCTATTGGGAGGCCGGCACCGCGCTCGCGAAAAATATCGGCGAGGTTCGCGAACTGATCCTCCGTGAGCTGCGCGCCGGCCGCACGATCATCGGCGAATTCGGCCAGGCCTACTGGCTCGACAAGCGCCACGGCTATTCGCCGAATGTCACGGCGTCGCATACGTTCACCCCCGAGTTTTTCGAGAGCGCCGGCATTCCCGTCCAGTCCATCCACACCTTCGGCGTCGCCAAGGCGTACGATACCAAGGTCGGCACGCACACGTTCCTCACGCAGATGGACGACGCGCATCCCCTCGCGGTGAAATTGAAACTCCTCGAATTCGGCACCAGCACCGGGCGCCAGCGCATGGTGGGTTGGTTCGACGCGGTCGAGAAAGGCGATGCCCTTCGTTACGGCGGCTACCAGGATGTGATGATCAACAAAGCCGACGCACTCACCTACGCGGGCGATTGGCACGGTGACCTCCAGATTTGCACCGCTTACGAGGATGCCGCGGGCAAACACTACAGCCACGTGCCGCGCAATGAAGCCGTCCGCAAAACCCTTCGCCCTGTTTACACGCGCCACGCCGGATGGCCCGAGGACATTTCCACGATCCGTCGCTTTGCCGACTTGCCGAAAAATGCGCAGCGTTACGTCGCCGCGATGATGAAATCCACCCTCGACGTCGCCTTCGCCGGCGAGCCCTGGCCGGCCGCGTCGAAGCTTCCCAACCTGCGCTACCTCGGCGTCGGTCCCGAGCCCTCGCAGATCATCAAGGACGTCCCGGCGACACCGGAGCTGATCAAGATGTAGGTGGAACGCGTTGTCCCCAACGCGTTGAACGGCTCCAACTACGCCAAAACGTCAGCCGGGCCGTTCAGCGCGTCGGGACAACCCGCTCCACCCCGTTGAACGCAGCGCCCAATCGCGCCATGACTTCGCCGAGCAGGTAAATCGAACCTGTCACCACGACAGTATCGCCAGGTTGGCCGGCCGTGCATTTTGCCGGCGTTGGAAATAATCCCGCGACCGAAGCGCGCACCACGCGGCCGGTGAAGGTCGGCGGCACCAGTGATTCCAATTCCTCAAACGAACAAGCCCTCGGCTGATTTGGAACGACCAGGTGAACTTCGCTCGCGTGGCGACACACCGTCGCCATCAACGGCCCCGCCCGCGCCACCCCGAGCGCCGCGGTGATCACCACCGGCGGCTTGCCCGTTTCGGCCACCAGACGCGCCAAGCTGGTTTCCAACACCTGCGCGCCCTCGGGGTTGTGCGACGCATCCAGGATCACCGGCCGCCCGCCGACGGTAATGCGCTGCCAGCGACCGGGCCAGTCCACGTGCCGAAGGCCGTGCGAGATCACCTCGTCGGAAAACTTCCATTTCCCCGGTAAAGTTTTCGCCACCAATCGCGCGGTCGCCGCGTTCCAGCGCTGGTAATCTCCCTCCAGGTTCGTGACGGGATAATCGTCGAGGTTCTCGCCGAACTCCTCCGTCACCGAAACCAGCGGAGCATCGCGCTCGACGGCAATGGCCCGGATCACGGCTTCCGCTTCCGCCGGCATCCGGCCGATCACGATCGGGCGCCCAAGTTTGATGATGCCCGCTTTTTCCCGCGCGATCGCGCTGAGTTCGTTGCCCAGATATTCACAGTGATCCATTCCGATCGACGTGATCACGCTGACTTCGGGATCAATGATATTGGTCGCGTCGAGCCGCCCGCCCAGGCCCGTCTCCATCACGCCCATGTCGCACCCGGTCCGGGAAAATTGCAGCAGCGCCATCGCGGTCATGAACTCGAAAAAACTCGGCCGCGCGTTTGCGTCGATCATCGCCACGCGGTCCGCCACGGGCGTCAATTCGCGCGTGTATGCCATCAGTTCATCGTCCCGCAAAATGACGCGCCCGACCTGGACGCGTTCCCCGAGGTTGACCAAGTGCGGTGAAGTGAAAAGTCCCACGCGCCAACCTGCCTCACGGAGGATCGCATCGAGCATCGCGGAGACCGAGCCTTTGCCGTTCGTGCCCGCGACATGGATTAGCGGCAGGAGTTTTTCCGGATGACCGAGAGCCGCGGCAAAAGGCCGCATCCGATCGATGCCGAAGTTCGCCCCCTGCGGCTTGAGGCCGTAGAGGTAATCCGTCACCGCCGCGTAGTCGGCCGGTTCGCTCGCGAGCATGGCAGTGAGCGCCCGCGCGTCAGGATTTCGGCGCCACCGGGGCCGCCACTTTCCTTTTCACGAACAAGGCCTGCAACAGGGCGCCGATGCGGTCGCGTAGTTCCAGTCGGCTCACAATCTGGTCGACCAAGCCGTGCTTGAGCAAAAACTCCGAAGTCTGAAAACCCGGCGGCAGCGTTTGTTTCGTGGTGTCCTTGATGACGCGCGGGCCGGCGAAGCCGATCAATGCCCCGGGTTCGGCCAGGATCACGTCGCCGAGCGTCGCATAGCTGGCCGACACTCCGCCCGTGGTCGGATGCGTCAGCACGGAAATATAGGGCAATCCCGCCGCGGCCAGGCGACCGAGCGCCGCACTGGTTTTCGCCATCTGCATCAGGGAAAGAATTCCCTCCTGCATGCGCGCGCCGCCGGAAGTGCTGAAAATGATACAGGGGCATTTCTGCTGGAGCGCCGCTTCGATCGCGCGCGTGATTTTTTCACCCGCCGCCGAACCGAGCGTCCCGCCGCAGAAGCGAAAATCCATCACGGCGAGCGCAACGGGAATTCCGTGGATCTTGCCCGAGCCACAAATCACCGCTTCCGGCAGGCCGCTGTCCTTCTCGTATCTTTTGATGCGCGATGGATAAGGCGCTGAATCCACGAATTCCAAGGGATCGGCCGAGCGGACATCGTTGTCGTTCTCCTTGAACGCGCCGTCGTCCAGCAGCTTCGCGATGCGTTCGCGCGCGCCGATCGGGAAATGGTGGCCACTCTTCGGGACGACCATCAGGTTGTCCTCGATTTCCTTGGTGAAGACCGAGTCCCCGGTGAGCGGATCCTTCGTGTAGAGGCCGTGCGGGATGTCTTTCTTGCGCGTCCGGCGGACAGTGTAGGTCGGTTTATCGAAATGAGACATGAAGGATCAGCCGTGGCCGAAGGTGACGACGTCCAGCTTCAGGCAACCCGCGCGGCGAAGAACGACCGCGCAGCTGTTGAGGGTGGAACCAGTGGTAAAAACGTCATCAACCAAGATTAGATGTTGGGAGGGATTGAAGGCGGCGCCCTCCGCCAGTGCAAAGGCATTTTTGAGATTCGCGCGGCGCGTTTTCCGATCGTGATGAGTCTGGGAATCCGTGTCGACGCGACGCCGCAGGAAATTTTTCACCCGCGTCCCCTCCCCCGCCACGCGCGCCAGTTCCATCGCGAGCAACGCGCTTTGGTTGAAACCGCGCTCCCGTTCCTTGCGCGGATGCAGCGGCACCGGCACCAACACCGCGCCGCGCGCAAACCGCCCCAGCCCGGATCGCCGGAAAACCTCCCCCATGTCGCGCGCGACATGGAGCCCGCGGTGATACTTCAATTCGTGCACCAGGGCACGGGCCGGCCCCTTCAGCAGCACCGCCGTGCGGCCCTCCTGGTAAGCGGGAACCAGTCCGACGCAGTGCGGGCAGATCCGTTCGCCCACGACCTCGCCGTAAAACGGATGACCGCAAGCGTAGCAGTGCGGTTCACGCACCCAGGAAATTTGCGCGACGCAGCCCGTGCAGAGGTGCCGGATCGCACCGTCCGACGGACCTTCCGGCTCGACGAGGCTGCGACAATGCACGCACACCGGCGGGAACACAACGTCCGCCAGGCCGCGGGCGCAGGCGCTGACGGCTTCGGTCACGGGTAATAAACCTTGGTGAGAAACAAACCGCGCGGCGGGGCGGTCAGCACCCGCGCGGTCCTCTCCTTCGAGGCCAGGATTTCCCGCACGCGCGCGGGAGTGAGCTTGCCTTCGCCTACGCTGACCAGGACGCCTGCAAGGCTCCGCATCATTTTATAAAGGAAGCCGTCGGCCTCCGCGACGATGCGCAGCGAACGTCCGCGTTTCACCACATCCAGGCGCCGCAAATCGCGCACCGAGTCTTCGCGTTCCGAGCCATTGAGCGCCGTGAACGCACTGAAATCATGGCGGCCGCGCAGGATGCTCGCCGCCGCTTTCATGGCGGCGAGATCGAGGGGGCGAAACACCGACCAGCAATACAAGCGTTCAAACGGATCCGACGGCCCGAGTTGGATCCTATATTCGTAGCGTTTCCCGGTCGCATTGAACCGCGCATGAAAATCGTCGGCGACCGCCTGCACGGATTTGACCTGGATTTCCGGAGGCAGCCCGCTGCGGAACGCTGCCAGCATCTTCTTCACGCCGTGAGTCCACGCCGCGTCAAAATGAAACACCTGCGCATGCGCATGCACCCCCGAATCCGTGCGGCCGCTCCCGTAAATCCGCACGGGTTCCCCGAAGATCTCGGCCAGCCGTTTTTCGATGACGTCCTGGATCGCATTCGCGCGGACCTGGCTCTGCCAACCCGGGAAATTCGTGCCATCATAGGCGCACACGCATTTCCAACGCCGGGATTTTTTGGCCGTGGTGGTCACAGGTTATATTACAACGGTTCGACCGCGGGCGGCGGGATCTGCTGGTCGAGGAAATCCTGCAGGATGAGCGTCGCCGCCCGCGAATCGACCAGGCCGCTGGCGCGAACTTCGCGACGCTTCGCCTTCGCGATGGTCGATTCGGCTTCATAACTCGTGAGTCGTTCGTCGACGAGATGCACCGGCAAGCTGCACTCCACGCGCAGCCGCGCCGCCAAGGCCTCCGCTTCCTTGGCCTTGGGTCCCACGCTATCGTCCATGTTCAGCGGATAGCCCAGGACCAGGTCGGTCGCGCGGCGCTGTGCGATCTGGGCTTTGAGCGCTGCCCACCGCTTGGTGGGATCGGCATCGATGATCGCGGCGAGCGGCGTAGCCACGCCCAATTCGTCGCCGTAGCTCAAGCCAATCCGGCGCGTGCCATAATCAATGCCAAGACAACGCATGCGCCGATTTTCTGCGACCCAACACCGAGGGCGCAATTGGATTTGCGACCACGGCGCAAACCCCTCTGTTTCGCAGCTCACAACCTCGCCGGAGCCGATTCTTCATGCCGCCAATTAATTTCCCGCTCAATGTCACCGTTTCCGAAGCCGCCGACCTGGTGAAATCCGGGGCCCACTCCGCCCGGGTCCTCGATGTCCGCGAACCAAACGAGCTCGCCCTTTGCCAGGTCGAGGGCGCCGAGTGCATCCCGATGGGGGAAATTCCGGGCCGCGTGGCCACGCTCTCTCGCGACCAGCACTTCCTCGTCCTCTGTCACCACGGCTCGCGCAGCCTGCGGGTCACCCAATTTCTCCGCCAGCAGGGATTCACGGCGGTGAGCAACATTGCGGGCGGTATCGACGCGTGGGCGCTGGAAGTTGATCCGACCCTCGCCCGGTATTGAGGGCCCGCCGGACTAACTGACCGCGAGATGCGGGTTTCGACTCGCGTAGCCGCGCGTGTAGTTCGCAAACGCGTGTTTGAGCCGGGCGGTCACCGACTCCGGCGACACCTCGAACAGAATGTCGTCGATCGACGCCACCGGCGTGACGTCCTTCGTGGTCGAGAGCAGGAAGCACTCGTCAAAGGTGCCAAATTCCTCGGGCCGGATGGTTTCCTCGCGGACGACGACCCCGGCTGCCGGCGCCACGTCGCGCAGCAATATTTCGCGCGTGATTCCCCCGAGGATGCCCGCGGACAGGGGCGGCGTGATCACTTCGCCGTTGCGGACGAATGCAATATTCGAAACCGCCGCTTCCGTGACCTCGCCCGCGCGATTGAGGATCAGCACTTCGTCGGCGCCGCGCGCCCGCGCTTCGCGCAGGCAAAGAATATTGTTCAAATAGTTTCCCGTCTTCCAGGCCGGGTTCAAGGCGTCGGCCGGATTGCGCCGCAGGGTCTGCGCCACCGAAAGCGTGAGGCCTTGCGCCAGCACCTCGGGGGAATGCTCCTTGTTCGGCTGCACAAAAATCACGTATTCGGCGCGCCCCGCGAGCGCCACATCCAGCCCGATCGGTCCCGTGCCCCGGCTGACCTGCAGCCGAATATAAAGCGCATCGTTCGACTTCACCACTTCACGATAAGCGAGGATCGTGCGCTCAATTTCCCGGTGTGCCTCCCGGGCGGTGAGGGGCAGCGAAAAATAAAGCGCCTCGGCTGATTGCTCCAAGCGGCGCCAGTGCTCCTCCCACGCAAACACCACGCCATGGTAGGTCCGCCAGACTTCATAGATCGCGTCGCCATAGAGGAAACCGCGGTTCAACGGTGCAATCGACGGCGTCGCCGCATCGTGCAACCGGCCATTCGTGCAGGCTTGGATATAGTGGGACGCCATGAATGAAGCGAAGCGAACGCCATCCCCGCCAACAGACAAATAAAAAGCCCCCGGCATTGCGCGCGGGGGCCGTAAGTCCAAAAGAGGTTCCGCTTACTTGCGGGCTTTGACGAGCCCGAGGGCCTTCTTGATGTTCTGAACGCTGGGGAGCGAGATTCCCGCCGCCTTCGCGATTTCCGCGCCGGTCTTGCCGGCCTGCGTCAGCGATTTCACCTGCGCCTTGATCTCCGGCGTGATGATGGCGCGCTTGCGGCGCTTGCCTCCCGCCTTCTTTGCGGCCGGGGCGGCCTTCCGTCGGCCGGGGCCGCGGGTTCCGCCGCTGGCCTTGAGGGCCGCGATGAATTCTTCAGTGGTGGAAAAGCCGTACTTGCCGGGCAGCGCGATCAGTTCCTTGGCCAGCTGCGTCGCGATGGATTTCTCCAACTCCGCCATGCGGGCCTGTGTTGCTTTTAATTCCTTGATTTTTTCGGTGACCATAGGGCTTTAGTTACGGATCAGCGGCTATATAGCAAGCTGTGATATAAAGGGACGAGCCTATCGGCCTTGCACTTTCGGTATATGTTTTTCCGGGCTTTTTCCCTCCCGTCCGCGGTCGCGGCGGAATTTCGCCGGTCCACAGCCGGCGTAGGTTTTGAAGACCCGGCTGAAATGGTGGCGGTTGGCAAAGCCGACTGACTCCGCGACTTGCTCGATCGACTCGTCCGAAAACGTCAGGCGCCGGCAGGCCTCACGCACGCGGCGTTCCGCCACGAATACGGCGGGCGTTCGCCCGGTGCTCGCCTTGAACCACCGGATGAATGCCTCGACGCTCAACCCCGCCTGCGCGGCCAGCATTTCGTTGGTAATCCCGCCGGCGAGCGAATGTTGGATCCAGCCAAACAACTTTCGCAGCCGAAGCGGGACGGTTTCAAAACCCTCCGGGCCGACCTCGGCAAAAACCAGGTGAAGCAACCCCGCGCTAAAGTGCGCCGCATGCGCCGTCTCGCGCCGCTCAATCATGCGATGCAGCTGCCGCGCCACCGACCGCACGGTTCGGTTCGCCGGAACCTCGATCACGCCGGCCGTGGCCGCGGTCAGGGATAGATATAAGGAAAAGTGCACCCAAAGGTGATCCGCCCCCGCGCGGCTGCCGCAGTCGAAACTCACGCCGTCGGGCACCAGGACAATCCGTTCCGGACCCAGGTCGTGGCGCTTCCGCTGGGACACGATCCAGGCGCCGGGCGTGAGATCGTAATACAGGCGCCAAAAGGGACTGCGCACGCCGCGAAAGTTCCAGTTCGGGTCGAGTCGAAGCACCCCGCATTCATGGATCTGGAAACCGTCGCCGACCTCCCCGGCCGGAGGCTTCAGCCCGTGGGCGGTAAATGGGTCATGCCAGAGTTGATAGTCACTTTTAGGCACAAATGATCCGGTTGCAGACATTGCCCCGAAGCAAGTCCAAATGCTATAGTGTCGGCATGAGTTCCCTCGTTGCCGAACCACCCGCTGTCTCGCCCCCCCGCCGGCTCCTGATCACCCCGGAGTCCAAGCAGAAACCGCTGATCGTGGACTTGTTGAACGACTGGCAGTACATGGAGAAGGCGACGCACCGGTTGATCTGCGCCTGGGGCCGCGAGGTCGCGCCGTGGTACGACAAGAGCGCGATCCATCGCCATGTCTGGGACCAGGCGGAATGCGTGCGGCGACTGCGCGAACGCGTTTCCCAGTTTCCCGGCGGCAAACCCGACGCCCCGGTTTCGAGCCGGCTGGAGAAGCTGGCCAACACCGTCCTGCTCGCTCCCAATCACGACGACGCGCTCGATGGAATCTACGAAATTCTCCTGAAGGCGATGCTCACCGCCTATGGTGAATATTCCGCCCAGGCCCACCCCGTGCACGATGCCCCCACCGTCGCCCTCCTGCACGAGATCAACCAGATCAAGAGCCAGGAATTTCTCTGGTATCGTGATTATCGCCGGCGTCATCCGCACTCCACGACCGCCGCCTACCGCGCCGCCGTCGAAACCGAGATCGCGGCCTGCGGCGGGTTTCACGCGGCGGTGCCAGTGGCGCCCGGCGACACCGGGGCCCGGCCCGCGGGTGCGGGCACCGATTTCAGGTACGCCAAGTTCAGCGCGCGCGACGTGCCGATCCGCCCGAAGCACGATTTCATGGAATACGTGCGCGTCGATTTTCCCACGAGCATCGAGGCGCGGCGCCTCTTCTGGGGCTTCGGCTACATGATGGAAAAAAACCTGCCGGATGACCAGCTGTGCTGGATCTACGACGGCCATTACCTGCCGTGGGAATGGCACCACGACATCTCGCGCCATCTCTGGGATGAGTCCCGCCACGGCGATTCCGGCTATTCCCGCCTGAAGGATTTCGGGATCGATTTCGACGACGTCGGGTTTCCCGGATACGATCAGGGCGAACGGATCAAGGTGCTCGAAGCCGCCGCCAAGGAGGAAGGCATCACGCTGGATGAAGCCTACCGCAATTACGCCAAGTATCTCGACCCCGTTCGCGGCGATCACATCTCCCGCCCGCAGATGTATGAAAATGTGTTCATGATCGGCATGGTCGCCGAAACCGGGCACTTCATCGTCAAACAGGAAGGCTACCAGGATTTCAAGGAAGGCCAGGATCTCGAGTCCGCGGAAATGATGCTCTTCGACATCATCGACGAAACCGCCCACGTCCAATACGCGCACAAGTGGCTGCCCTTCCTCGGTGAAATCTGCGGCGTCGACAACAGCAACTACCGCGAACGCGGCGCGACGATCCGCGCCGACTACCAGAAGCGCCACGACGATATTTCCGCCGACCTGGCCAAGAAGCTCCCGCGAACCCCGGGGCATCCCGCCTACGATTTCTACCTGGATTTGCTCGCGCGCATCCGCCGCGTGAAACCGTTGGCCAACGCCGCCAGCTGCCCGCCCCGCTCGCCCAAGCCCATGTGAGGCTAGGCGGCGCCGGCGTCGAGTTTCGCGAGCTCTTCGGCGACGCGGAAATTCATCGGCACGTCCGGGTCCGGCGACGGGACGGCGGAGAGCAGGATCCGGGTGTAGGGATGCGCCGGCGACGCGAAAATCTGCGCGGTCGGCGCCAGCTCGACAATCCGCCCGCGCCGCATCACCGCGACGCGGTCACAGAAATTGCGGACCACGTCCAGGTTGTGCGCTACGAACAAATATGTGAGGCGATACTCGGCCTGCAGTTCCTTCAGCAGGTCCAGCACCTGCGCCTGGACCGAAACGTCGAGGGCGGAAGTCGCCTCGTCACACACGATCAGCGACGGCCGCATGATCAACGCACGCGCGATCCCGATCCGCTGGCGCTGGCCACCGCTGAAGGCGTGCGGGTAACGGTTGCGGTGCTCCGGCTTCAAGCCGACGCGTCGCAGAACCTCCGCGATGCGGTCGTCGAGTTCCGCGCCGGTTGCCATGCCGTGGATCACGAGCGGCTCGCCGACGATGCCGCCCACGGTCATGCGCGGGTTCAGCGAGGAAAACGGATCCTGGAAGACCATCTGCACGTGTTGGCGCACCGGCTTCAGCGCGCGGTCGGAAAGTTTCGCGAGATCCACGACCTGGCCATCGGGCAGCCGGAAAAACACCTCGCCCGAAGTCGGCTCCAACGCCCGGAGAATACAACGCGCCGTGGTGGTTTTACCCGAGCCGCTCTCCCCCACCAACCCGAGGGTCTCGCCCGCGGCCAGGTCGAAGCTGACGTCGTCCACCGCCTTGATCACCTTCGCGACCTTTGTCCGGAGGCCGCGCGTCGCGATTGAAAAATATTTCGAGAGTCCCCGGACCGACAACTGCGAGGCTGGCACGGAAGGAGTCATGCGACGCGTGCGCGGCGGCTGGGCAGCGCGTCGAGCAGCGCGCGCGTGTAGGCGTGCTGCGGGTTCTTGAGCACGGCCCGCACCGTGCCCTGCTCCACGATTTTTCCGCGATACATCACCGCGACGTCGTCCGCCACCTGTGCCACCACCCCAAAATCGTGGGTGATGAGCAGGACCGAGCACCCAATCTCGCGTTGCAGCGTTTTGATCAGCCCGAGGATCTGCGCCTGGATCGTGACATCGAGCGCGGTGGTGGGTTCGTCGGCGATGAGCAGTTCCGGCCGGCAAACCAGCGCCATCGCGATCACGACCCGCTGACGCATGCCGCCCGAGAGTTCGTGGGGATATTGGTCAAAGCGTTCTTCCGGCTGCGCGATCCCCACCTTCGTCAGCATTTCCACCGTGAGGCGACGGGCCTCCGCCCGGTTCGTGCGTTGATGAAGCAGGATGGCTTCCGCGATTTGGCTTCCGACGGAATGCACGGGCGACAGCGCGGTCATCGGCTCTTGAAAAATCATGCTGATCAACCCGCCGCGCACTTTATACAACGTTCCCGAACGCTCATCGAGCTGCGCAATATCGATCTCACCCGCGCGGGAGGAATGAAGGAGGATTTTCCCGCCGACGATTTTCCCCGGGGGCTGGATCAACCGCAGCATCGAGTAAGCCGTGACGCTCTTGCCCGAGCCGCTTTCGCCGACCAAGGCCAGCGTGCGTCCGCGCGCGATCGAGAAAGTCACGCCATCGACCGCCGGCACCACGCCGTCGGAGGTGATGAAACTGGTGCGCAGGTCCAGAACCTCGAGCAGCGGCCGTTGATCAATTTCCTCCATTCGCTCCAGAGCAAAGGAAGCGTTTCCTCGCGCAGCAAGTGCGATGTGTCCTTGGCCAGCACTCGTCGGTGACTTTTCACGAGGCAGGTTTCGAGATCCCTAGGTGTCTTGCCGCAACGTGACATGATATTTGCCACGCGTTCCGCCATTGCTACGGCGGGTGCCGGCTGGTTCGACGATGTCGCATGCAAGCTTTGGTTTTTTGGGAACCTGCGGGACTCTCGCTCGATCGGGCCAATCCTTATGCCGGACTCCTGGCCCGCGCGATGGAAGCACAAGGCGTGCGTTCGGTGGCTGGTTTCCGCGAAAACCTCACCCCGGAATGGCTGCGCGCGCATCGCGACACGTTCGATGTGCTGCACCTCCACTGGCCTTGGGCGCTGTATAACGGGGCCACCCCCGAGGAAACCACGACACGCTGCGCCACCCTGATCGACGCACTCTTCCTCGCACGTTCGCTCGGTTACAAAGTGGTCTGGACGATGCACAATCTCTACCCGCACGACAGCACTACGCGCGACCTCGATCACCTCGCCCGCCTCGCGATCGCCGCCTGCGCCACCGCGGTGATCGTCCACTGCGAACATGCCCGCGGATTGCTGGCGGAAAAATTCTGCCGGAGGGAGGATGTGTTCCTCGCGCCCCATGGACACTTCTGTGACGCCTATCCCAACGTCGTGAGCCGGCGGGAAGCGCGCGCGCATTTCGGATTCAATGAGGCTGATTTCGTTTACCTCTTCTTCGGCAACGTCCGTGCAAACAAAGGCGTCGAGCAGCTGCTCGAAAGCTTCCTCGCCCTGCCCGGTGAAAACCTCCGCTTCCTTTTCGCCGCCCGGATCTGCAGCGATTACGGCGCGCAGGTGGTGGAACGCGCGCGGCAAGCGGATTCCCGCATCGTGCTTCGCGAGTCCAAATTTTACGCGAACGAGGATTTCCAGTGGTTCTTCAATGCGGCCGACGTCGCCGTGTTCCCGTTTACCGACATCCTCACTTCGGGTTCCGCCGTCACCGCGCTCTCCTTCCACTGCCCGGTGCTGGTGCCGGCGATCGGATGCCTCCCGGAGCTGATCGATGAAACGGTCGGCGCGGTCTACCAACCCGGTTCCGCCGGCGGGCTCCGACGCGCGCTCGACGAGGCGCGGGCGATCCGTCGCGATGCCCTGCGGCCCGGGATCGAGCAACGGCTGCGGGAGCTTTCCTGGGACGGAATCGCCCGCACCACCCTGGAGGCCTATCGTGCCTAGGGCCGTGTTCACGCCGGCGGAACTCGGGAACCTCCGAACCCGTGCCGGCCGCGCGGCCTTTCAACCCGCGCTCGACCGCCTCCGGCAGGAAGCGAAGGAATTCCACGAAATGCGCCTGGTGGTGCCCGAACTTCCGGGCGGCTATTATCACGACTACATTTGCCCGGAACACGGCGTGGAGCTGCGCTTCGATCCGCACTGTCCCACGGAACATCGCTGTCCCGTCGACGCCGCGCGCTTCGTGGGCGAAAAATTCGACGCGGCCTGGCGCTGGTTCGCCAATCACCGCCTGGCGGAATCCGCGCTCCGATTGGGCGCGCTCTGGCAGGCCGAAAACAACGCGGCTCATCGCGAAGCCGTGCGACGTATCCTCCTCGGTTACGCCGCGCGTTATGACTTCTATCGCACCTGCGCTCACAACGTGAACAATCCCGGCGTTGCGACGTACACCACGCTGGACGAGTCGGTCTGGAGCATTTCCCTCGCGTGGGCTTATTCACTCATTGCCGAAACCCTGAGCGAGGCCGAGTCCCACGAGATCGTTTCCCGCCTGCTGTTGCCGACCGCGGAACACCTGATGCGGCATCGCTATGGCGCCATCCATAATTTCACGTGCTGGCACAACGCGGCCATCGCGACGATCGGCCGCGTGGCCGGTCGCGACGACCTCATCCAATTCGCGCTCGAAGGCGACGTCGGCCAACGCAGGCAATTGCGAGGCGGCCTGCGGGCGGACGGCCTCTGGTTCGAAGGGTCGATGAGCTATCATTTCTATTCGGTTTGGGCGCTGCTGATGTCGGCGCTCGCGTTCCGTCACGATGAGCGCACGGAGATCACGAGCGACGCCGCGCTGCCGAAGAGCCTGCTCGCGCCCATCGCGTGCGCCTATCCGGACGGCACGCTGCCGGCCACGAACGATTGCTGGTATTCGACGGGCATCCTCGGCGCTTGCTGCCACGGCGTTCCGCCCGCACCGGATTTCTACGAGATCGCATTCGCGATTTACGGCGAGCGCGCGTTCGCCGCGACGCTGCAACGCGCCTATCGCACGGCGCCGCGCGACAGCGTGTTCGCGCTGCTCTTCGGCGTCGGGTCGCTGCCGGACGAACCCATGCCGAGCCGGGGAAGCGTCAATCTGCCCGAATCCGGTTTGGCGTTTCTTCGCTCCGGCGAAAACCTGGACCTGATGCTTAAATATGGTCCGCACGGCGGTCACCACGGGCATCCGGACAAGCTGAGCCTGACCGGTTGGGCGCACGGCTGGCGCTTCTCTCCCGACCTCGGCACTCCCGGCTACGGGGTGGCGTCGCTCGAGACTTGGTATCGACAGACCCTGAGCCACAACACCGTGCTGATCGACGGCGAATCCCAGCCTTGGGCGGAGGGAAAACTGGAATACTTCAACCCGAACTCGGCGGCGGTCGGCGTGGATTGGGAAGGCGTGAAGCTTCGTCGCATCGTGCACCTCAAACCCGAATATTTCATCGATGTGTTCGAAGTGAAATGCGCCGCGCCGCGGTCCATCGATTGGGTTTACCACAACGCCGGCGCACTCACGAGCGAGTCCCCGGCTCGGCCGACGGAAGCCATCCCCGGCGGAATCGCGTACCAGCACCTAAGCGCGGTGGGCGAGCACAGCGCGCCAGGACCCAAGCAGTTCCAGTGGAGCGAAGCGCCCCACGGCATGCGGCTTTGGGTGCCCGAATCCGCGGGCGAACGCATTTTCACGGGCACCTCCCCGGCGAATCCACCCGCGACGCGCTATGGTTTCGTGCTGCGCCGACGAAACGAAATTCGGACGATGTTCGTGTCGGTGTTTCATCCCTTTCATGGGACGCCGCTGGTCCGCGACGTGGAATTCCACCGGGATGGCGCCGTGTCGATTCATCTCTCCATGCGGACGGATGCTTGGCACGGGACCGAACTTCGCGGAGACATCTAATTGCCCGGCACACCATCCGCTCACGTCCCGTATCCTCGTCACCACCTTGTCCGTTATAAAAACACTTCGCTCGAATGGTTGGCTGGTCGTCGGCCTGCTCTGGGTCACGGCGTGCCTGAATTACCTGGACCGCCTAATGATCACGACCATGCGGGGGTCGATCAAGGAGGTGATCCCGATGACTGAAGCGCAGTTCGGGCTGCTCACTTCGGTCGTCCTCCTGATCTACGGATTCTGCAGTCCTTTCGCGGGGTATTTTGCCGACCGATTCAACCGGAGCTACGTGATCATGGGCAGTTTGTTCACGTGGTCGCTGGTCACCTGGCTGACCGCCTTCGCGAAAACCTACGACCAGCTGCTCGCGATGCGCGCGGTCCTGGCGCTGAGCCAGGTGATCGCCGTGCCGGCTTCGGTCGCGCTCGTGGTGGAATATCACCGCGGGTCCACCCGCTCGCTGGCGTCGGGCCTGCTGCTGAGCGGCGCGATGGCCGGCGCCGCGTTGTGCGGGCTCGGGGGATGGATTGCGGAGGGCCTGGGCTGGGCGTCGTCTTACAAGACCTTTGGCCTGATCGGCATCGGCTTCTCGTTCGTGTTGTTCCTGCTGCTGCGAGATCCGCCCGTCACCGAAAGTGTCGCGGTCAACGGCGGCAGCGAGACGCCGCCCGTGCGCCTCGGCGACGCGTTTCGAAGCCTTTGCTCGAATCCCAGTTTCCTGGTGATGCTGGGTTTCGCGTGCGTGCTCGGCGTGGTGGGCTGGTCGGTGATCGGCTGGATGCCCACGTATTTCAAGGAGCAGTTCAACCTCACGCAAGGGGCCGCCGGGATGTCGACGACGCTCTACCTCAATATCGCCGCCTTGCTCGGCATGGTGATCGGCGGCAGCTGGGCCGACCGCTGGAGCCGGACGAATGCGCAGGCGCGCTTCAAGGTCCCGATCATCGGGCTCTGCATTGCGGCGCCGGCGGTGCTGCTGCTGACCAACGCGCCTTCGCTGGCGTTCGCCCTGGCGGGCCTGTCGATCTACGGGATGGCGCGCTATTTCGCCGACGCCAACTTGATGCCGATGCTCTGCCTGCTCGTGGATTCACGGTATCGCGCCACGAGCTGGGGGCTTTCAAGCTTTTGCAGCGCGATGATTGGGGGCGTCGGGATTTACGCGGGCGGGCTTTTGCGCGATGCGCATGTGGACATCGGCCGGATCTTCCAGTTCGCCGCCGCCAACCTCGTCGTTTCGGCGTTGCTGCTCTTCTACGTCCAGCGCCGCCAGCAGAACGCCGCGCTGAAACTAAACCCCGTTCCGGTGCCGGGTTGAGTTTTTTCGCGAGGTTCGAACACAAGGCGCGAACCTAAAGCGCTCCCGCGTGCCTTCGGTCGCTGACAAGCGTGAAAAGAATATAGCCGAAGCCGGCGATGCCGACCAAAGCGCTCGGGAAAAGCAGCGTGGCAAAACCAAGATGGATATAGCCGAAGCTGCCTCCGATTCCGCCGATGACAAATCCGCCGAGGAGCAGCGAGTACAGGCCGGCGCGGCGCAGGTCGACCGCGTGGCCGCGCAGTCCCTGGCCCAAGGCGATGCCCAGGTCGGTCACGATTCCGGTCATGTGCGTGGTCCTCAAAACTGCGCCGCTGTAGCTCGAGGCCATCGCGTTCTGGAGCCCGCACGCAAATGCCGCCAAGCCCTCGCCCCCGCTCTTCCCATGGTCGAGATACCACCAGGCGGTCGCGAGCGTCGCCGACTCGATGATCAAAACGACGCCATAGCGCCGGCCCAATTGCAGCGCGCCCTGGCGGAGGATCAGCGCACTCGTCACACAGCCGAAGAAGAAGGCCGCAATCACGACGAACGCGCGAAAGGCCGCGGCGCCTTGGGCGCGGGCGATTTCGTTTCCAAGCAGCGTGAGCGGGCCCGACATGTGGGACAGCGCCTGGTGATGCACGCCGAGGAATCCCACCGCATTCACCGCGCCCGCCGCCGCCGCGAGGATGAAGCCGCCGAGCAAAATCCACGCGGCAATGGGCTTCGACAGCATTGCCTCTTCCTACGCGCTTCCGTCGCGGTCACAACCGGCATTTTCGCGCTGCTCCCGGTTCCGATGAAACTTCCAACGCTGGGAAATCTGCTCCTTGCCGAAGCGCGGGAAGCACTCACGTTGCCTGGCAGGACCGGACCGCGATCATGCGGGCCCGGCAATGCGTGAATCATGGAAACGTCCGCCTCCACGCCTGAAATCGAAACCGAGGAATTCTCGTTGCCCCTCTTCGTGCTGACGGTGATGGCGACGCTCACGGCGCTGCTGGCCGCGCTGCGGCTGTTCTTCCCGCACGTGTGGGCCGAACAGTTTTTGGCTCCCGCCTGGAAAGGCGCCGTCGCCTTCGTCGCAATCAGTTTCGCGAACTGCCTCATGGAATATGTTTTCCACCGTTACGTCCTGCATACGCCGGCGATCCCGTTCCTGCGCCGGCTGTATCGCCAGCACACGCTGCACCACGCCCTGACGCGCATCGCGAAAAAGCCCAGCCGCGACGGGCGCGGGATTTTGTTCATCGAGAATAAATTCCCGATCATCGAGCCCGAGCAGGGCGAGGCGTCGTTTTTCCCCTGGTACTCGCTCGCGATTTTCGCGGGCGTCCTCACGCCCCTCCTCGCGCTGTTGCAGTGGCTCTTCCCGACGTTCCCGTGGTTCTTCGGCGGGTTCGGTGCGATCGCGGTGTCGCTCACGCTTTATGAAGTGCTCCACGCGATCAACCACTGGCCCTTTGAGAAATGGGCGCCGCTGATCGAGCATCCTTTCTGGGGAAAACTCTGGCAGCCCGCGTACGCGTTTCACCTGCGCCACCATGCGGTCACCGACTGCAACGAATCCATTTCCGGCTTCTTCGGCCTGCCATTGGGCGACTGGCTCTTCCGGACCTGCGTGATCCCGCAGACGGTCTATGCGGATGGGGAGGAATGGGCGCCGGATAAATTCCGCAGCCCGCAACCGGTCGCGTTGGTTCGGAAACTCGATTCCTGGGCGGCGAACGTCGTGCAACGGCGCCGGGCGGCGGCGAGTACTTCCGACGCGATCGGGGTCGCTGACCCGATCCCGGTCGAACCGGTGGTGCGCGTTGCGACCCGCGGCGAGGAGATCGCCACCTGGGTGACGCATGGCATCGGCCTCGCCTTGGGCATCGCGGGCCTGACCCTGCTGATCGTGTTCTCGAGCCTGCGCGGTGACGCATGGCACGTGGTGAGTTTTACCGTCTTTGGCCTGACGCTCCTGGGATTGTATACGGCCTCGGCGCTTTACCGCGTGCGCCGGAGCGAGCGGGGCAAGGCGCTGTTCCGCCGCTTGGATCACGCCGCGATTTTCATCCTGATCGCCGGGACCTACACTCCGTTTCTCCTTACGAACCTGCGGGGGCCCTGGGGCTGGTCGCTCTTCGGGGTGATTTGGGGGCTCTGCGGCGCGGGGGCGGTGTTTCAATTATTCTTTGGCTCCAAATATCGCCTGACCTCGACGATCGCCTACCTCTTCGTCGGTTGGCTGATCGTCGTGGCGCTCGGCCCGTTGATTTCGAGTGTGCCGCAAGGCGGACTGTGGCTGCTGCTGGCGGGCGGGATATCGTATTCGGGAGCAGCGCTGTTTTACCTGTGGCGTCATGTGAGGTATCACACGGCGGTGTGGCACACCTTCGTGTTGGGCGGGAGCACCTGCCATGTGCTCGCGGTGCTGCTTTTCCTGCTGCCGCGCGCGACGTAACGCCGATGTCCCGGAGGCGGGTCGAAGACCGCGCCCTACGCTTGAATGCCATTGATTGGAATTTTTCCTGTGCCTCGAAAAACACTGGAGTTCGCTGACCGCGCCGATTGTTTCGCCGGCGCTTCACGGTCAGCCGTTCCACCGCACGCACGTAATCTTCGCTGCAAAATCACGGCCGGACGCGCGACCGACGCACAAAATCATGGAAAACAAAATACCGCTCTTCGAACGCTTCACCCGCAAACCGCTTCCCTTCCCCCGCATCACCATCGAAACGGATCCGAAGGGAAAACCTTCGTCGGAGGAATACGTCATCCCGCCCGAACACAAAGCCGAGGTCCTCGCGCTGCTCTATCCCTTCGTTGGCTGTCCTAAACTCACAGCGCGCAAACTCGACATCCACGAAAACAAGAAATTCGTCATCCGGGATTTCAAAGTCGTCCGCGAACGCGGCGCGAACCTCCTGGTGAGCCCGTACTATTACAACAGCGGCGGCACCGTGATCGATTGGTGCTAAACGACTCCGCCTCCGTCCGCCCCGATGCGACAACTTGTGTTGGTTCAACCCGGTTCAGCTAAATTCCAGCGATCACGCCCGGGGCTGTGTATTACATCGCAACTCCCGTGGATCGCCTCAGGTTCATGGAATGGCACCCCGTAAAACTGAAGCGCAGGTCACTTCGCTGCGCCGTCTGATTCTCGCTAATTTCGCTTTCACCCAAGCCGGGGATTCCGTCCGATTCCTCCGGGCCGTGGCGGTCGACCCGCTGTCAGGGCAGTACCTGACGATGCTCACCGGGATTTGCAGCGGCTACATGCAGCCGTTCATCCACGACGAGGGCTGCGGAGTGCTTTCTTCGACCTACGCTCATTTTCCCGCCGACACCGAGTTCGCGCAGACTCACGAGGAGCTCAAGACCGGATGGAGCCGGTCAGTCGCCTCCCAGGCTTCAGCCTCGGCCGCAAAGTCGCTTCGCGACAAAAACGCGGGAAAAGACCAGCGCCCCATCTCCCTTCGTCTCCAAAACGGCGGATGGAATTTCAAGGTGGCCCCCGTTTCCTGGCAGTCGCCGAACCTGCATCGCATCCAGCAGCTGTGCGACTACCAGCGCATCCGCATCCGCGATGAACTCAACCCGCTCCTCGCGAGCATGGTGAAGGGAAAAGAGTATCTCCCCGAGGCAACTTACATCCTCGGCGAAACCTTTCCCGACGCCGCGGACGACGAGTGATCCCAAGTCCGCGGTGCGCAGCGGGGCGCGGTCACGAATTCTTGCGCGACTTCTTCGTGGCGGCCGCGGCCGCCTCGGCAGCGGCAGCAGCGGCGTCGGCCGCGGCGGTTTGCTGCAAAACCGTCTGAAGATGCTGGACCTGTTCGTTGGAGTTCTTGATGGCGACGCGAATCAAGGCGAGTTCCTCGTTCCCCTTCACCTTCTGCGCCTCGAGCTTCGCGAGGTCGCTCTTTTCCGCGGTCACTTCCGCGTTCAGCCGCGCGACTTCCTTATTCCATCGGTCCCGTTCCTCCACCGCCTTGGTGCGAGTGTCGAGTGCGGCTTGTCGCAAAGCCTGGTCCCGTTTCTCCTTCGCCTCCTTCGCGTCGTGCTCCGCCTTGCGGCGTTGCACTCCCAGGTTCGCCTCGGCTGCCGCCTTCGCGTTCGCCTCGGCCTGCAGGCGCTGTTTTTCTTCGCGCTGATGACGAACGACGGCGGCCTTGGCCGCCTCGGAAGCCTCGTACTTGGTGTGGAAGGACCAGTAAACGAAGCCAAAAACCACCATGCCGACTAGAGGGGCCAAAGGATAGATAAGGCGTCTTTTCATGGAAGTGGGGTTACTTTTCCGGCTTAGACCAATGAATCTACTGGGGTTCCAATATTTTTTACTTACGCCGGGGTCACTCAAAAAATGAACCCGTGAATCGTGCACCCCCGTCGCTCCAACGGCGGATTGCGGTGTCTGTCGTTCCTACTTCATGGAACCAATGACCGAAGCACACCGCCAAGTGGCGATCGTCGATGACGACCCGCGCATGCGCCGCGAGCTCGAGCTCACGTTGCTGCGCCACGGCTATCATCCGGTCCTCTTTGCTTCGGCGGAGGAATTCCTGGAACTCGGGCTCGCAACCGAGTTCGACTGCATGCTCCTGGATTTGCGCATGCCGGGCGTGAGTGGCATGGAGCTCTTGCAGCGGTTGCGGCCGCGTCAGCGTTCCTATCCCATCATCGTGCTGACCTCGGAAAAAGACGTGGGCGTCGAAGATGAAGCACTTTTGACCGGGGCCTCGGCGTTCCTGGCCAAAGGGACTTCCAACCCGGTGCTGCTGTCGGCGATCGAGCGCGCGATCAATTGAACGGGTCGAAGCCGCGGGTTGCGCTACTTTTCCGCAGGGCGCTCTTCAACTCCATCCACGTTTAGATGCGGAGGGAGCCGCTCGACACCTGGGCAACGACGCGTTCGACCCGGCCGGTTTTTCCTCGATGCGATGATCGGTGTTACTCCGATGGCACCGCATTCCTCCCGATGTTACTATGGATTTGTTCAGCAGGTGGACCTTCCGAGCGACGGCAATCCGAAGGGCCAGCGTTCCGGCCGCCTGATTCTTTTCCTCCTTCGGAAAACCCAAAACCAACAGGAATCACCATGGCACAAAATACCTCCAACTCCGGCCAGTCGAACCAAGGGCAGTCCAATCCGGGCCAGTCCAACCAAGGCGGCAAGAGCCAATCGAATCAGCAAAACCGTGATGCCCAGGGCAACCAGGGCAGCAGCGGCCAATCGGACAACGGTCGCCAGAGCGGAAATCCCGGCATGACACGCCAAGCGGGCGAAGGCGGGCGTTCCGACCGCGGCACCGAGCAGTCGGGCCGCGCGGGTCAGGACACTTCGCGCAGCGGTTCGTCGAACCAGAAAGATCAAAAAGAACAATCCCGCTCAGCGGGTTCCTCCAACCCCGGCTCGGGCAAGGGCAACCAGCAGGACTCGAATCGCGGCGACGCGGACGAGGCTTCAAACACTGGCCAGAAGCGCTCGAATTCCGGGCAGAGCAGCGACGACAATACGTCGGTGTCGGAATAACTGCAGCTGACGTTCTCTCGGCCGTCGTCCGCCTCGCGGGCGACGGCTTTTTTGGGAAGCGCCATTGGTCGGCCCCCAGCTCGGATCGAACCTCAATCCTTTTGAACAGAAGGCAATGAAGGTAGCAAAGAGGCCCAGTCTGCGGAGTCGCTCGTGTCTGACCACGATCCATGTTTCGATCGGCTTCGATCTCACATCGTCAAGGACACGATCGGCGCCGCGAACCTGAACGCTTCGTTGCCTTTGTTGCCTTCTGTTCAAGTTGAAAACCAACCGTTCCATTGATCCATCGCGACGGCGCGGCTCGGACCTCACGGAACCGGGTGGAAACCGGCGCTACTTCACCAGGTAAATCTCGATCAAGGTCACGCCGGTGTTCGGCGTGTCGGGGGCTGAGACGGCTTGGATCGAGTAAACACCACCAGGAAGATCCAGCAGGACCGCGGAATCCTTGCTGCCGCTGCTCAACGCAAACGCTCCCGCCTGCTGCGCGGCGTCCGCAATCTTCTGCGGGTCGGCATTGTCGGACCAGTTGTCGTTCGTCGCGATCACGTCGCCGGCTGAGTTGTAGAGCTTAAGCACCGGGTCCGGCAGCGGAAAAGCCACGCCGTACTGCGACAGCGCCGGTCCCACCACCCTCAGCAGCAATTTCAGCGGCCGGCTGAAACCCTGCGGATCGGCGATCACGAAACCCGCCGTGGCGGTTCTCTCGCCCGGCGCGGTGCGGGCGCGCAACGACAGGTTGACGATATCGCCCGTGGAGGCGGGCGTTTTCAGGCGATAAATCTCCAGCAAGCCGACCCCGGAATTCCCAATGGCGTCCGTGAGCTGCAGGCTCGAGTTCCCGGTGCTCAGCGGCTGCGTCAACGCGGCATCGTTGCTGTCGGACCCAAACGGAAAAGCGCCGACCGAACTCGCCGCGTCCCTGAGCGTGTTCCCGCCGCCCCAGTTGTCGTTGTTGCGGAAAAGCTGGTTGGCGGAGTTGTAGAGGTTGATCACTGGGTTCGGCAGGAAATTAGTGATGCCATACGTGCGAAGCGCCGGGCCGGCGCCGCGCAGCAGCAGCGGGACTTGGACACCTTGCACCGCCAACCCGGCAATCGCCGTGTCATCGCCCGTGCCGACAAACGCCCGGCCGGAAAGATTGGCGAGGTAAGGCGGGAATCCAAACGCGACGCGCGTAACGTTGCTCAGGATCGTCCCTCCCGGGCCGCTCACCCGCAACTGGTACCGCCCAAAATTTTGGACGTCGAAATTGGCGATCGTCAGATTTGGCGTCGTTGAATTCGCCGGGAGCGGTTGGCCGTCGAGCGCGAGCCATTGGTAAGTGAGCGGGCCAGAGCCGTAGGCGTCGGCTTGGAAAGTAAGGGGCGTGCCTTTCAGCGGATTGAGCTCGTCGGGCCCGATGGTCGCGATGGCGGGAACTGCGACCACGTCGCCCGCATGCATGCGCACGAAACCGGAGGAAACATGCCCATCCCATTTCGGATAATATGAGTACGCCAACAGGCGCCCCATCGCATCCAGCGTCAAGCTGCCCGGCAAGCCATCGCCTTGGTAAAAGGTCGGGTCACTGACAAGCGACGTGCCCGTGATCAGCGCACGCTGGATCCCGTGATCGCCGATGAAAAAAACGCGGAAGCGCACCGGATCGACGACAAAATTGTAGCCGCTCGTAAATAGGGGTGCGGACCAGCCAGGATCGACGGTGCCGTCATCCTTGAGTACGTTCCACTTGTTGCCGCTGAAGTCACGAATCCGTCTCAGGATTCGGTGGTCGTTGAGATAGTAGAGTGTGATGTCGTTGCTGAACCCGCTGACTTGGCGGACAAACGTGCCGTCCTCGGCACCCAGTGCAGTCAGGCGGTAAATGATGGTTCCGCTTCCGATCGAACCCTGCGTCCCTTCCGTCACCGTGACATAAATCCGCCCGCTCGGGTCGAGTTCCAGCTTCGTGACCGTGCGGAACCCGGTGGGAATTCCTTGGGTGGTGAAAGAGGTGTCGACCGAATCATCGATATTCAGTCGCGCAATTTTCTGGGCTTGGGAAATCACCAGCCGGCCATCAGCCAGAATCAGCGCAGAGCTGAGCGGTGCACTCGAATCAAAGCCGGCAGGCAGCGCGAGCACGCGCGGGGTGCCGTCGGGATTCAGACGAAAAGGAAAATTCGAGGTGACCAGCCCGCCGTCCGGATAGACCGCGAGGACCACGATGGTGTTGGACGCGGAGCTGAAATTCGGGTCGCGGTTGCCATTCACATCGAGTCGCGAAACCAAAGGCACGTTCTGGCCGGTGTCGCGCAGGATCACGCCGCCGTCCGGCAAGGTCGCCATGATCGTCGCCGAGCCGGTGAATCCCGCCGGGGCAACCGAGAATGAGGTATCGATGGCGCTCGCCGGAAGCGGCACGACATTGATCGTGAGCACATTGCTGGACTCGACTTTCCCATTGGTCGTAACGTTGAGCGAATAGTTGCCGCTGTCGGACGACTGGAGATTGGAAAGAAGCAGGGTGTTGCCCGTCGCACCCGTGATCGGGACATCGTTATGCAGCCATTGGCCAGTGCTGCCCGCGGCAAACGTGGGTGCGCCAAACTCCACCGAGGATCCCGGCGCATGGAGCCGGGGAAAATATTGGTCGAACGCGTACAGCGCCGTGACGTATATCCTGGGGGCTGCAAAGGAAGGCGCCGCGACGAGCAAGCCGAGGGCAAATCCGACCAGGGTCGCGCGGCGCAGGAGGGGAGAAAACAAAGGGCGTAAGTTCACCAAGCCATTCGACAAGCCAGCCCCGTTTACCCGCTATCCCGAAGTAGCGCAGGCGGCCCGCCTG
>JAQGOP010000059.1 GCA_028293545.1 Verrucomicrobiota bacterium
ACCAGCCAGAACGGCATCGACGCAAAATCCTACGGCATCAATCCCGCCACGAGCCGGGTCGCGAAGATCGGTGACTCGGTCGGCATCATCGCCGCCCAGTCCATCGGGGAACCCGGCACGCAGCTCACCATGCGCACGTTCCACATCGGTGGTGTCGCGAGCGGCGGATTCAAGACCCCGGAAATTCGCGTCCGCGCCAGCGGCACCGTGAAGTACCGTGCGCTCCGCCTCGTCGAAACCGCCGAGGGTGCGAACATCGTCCTCAACAAGACCGGCACCATCCAGATCATCGACGCCGACGACAAGGAACTCGAGTCCTACAACATTGTTGTCGGCTCCTTCCTCCACGTCGGCGACGGCGAGAAGATCGAGAAGGGTGCCGTTCTCGCGCAGTGGGATCCTTATAACATTCCCGTGCTCTCCGAAAAGGGCGGCACGATCGTGTTCAAGGACATGATCCCCGGCGTCACCGTGAAGCGCGAACTCGATGAGTCGTCGGGCCGCATCGCCACGGTCGTCATCGAGCACAAGGAGGATCTCAATCCCCAGGTCGAAATTCGCGACGCGAAGAACAAGCCGCTCGCGGCTTATTCGATCCCGGTCGGCGCGCAGATCGCCGTCAACGAGGGCGACACCATCGCCCCCGGTGCGCTGCTCGCCAAGACCCCGCGCCAGGCGTCCAAGACCAAGGATATCACCGGCGGTCTTCCCCGCGTCGCCGAGCTTTTCGAAGCTCGTCGCCCGAAGGAAGCGGCCGAGATGTCCCGCATCGATGGCATCGTGGGCTTCGAGGGAACCGTCCGCGGCAAGCGCAAGCTCGTCGTGAAAAACGAGGAAACCTCGCAGGAAGAGGAACACCTCATCGCGACCGGCCGGCACATCATCGTGCAGCCCGGCGACGTCGTCCACAAGGGCCAGCACCTCACGGAAGGCGCCGCTGATCCGCACGAGATCCTCGAGATCCTCGGGCCGTCCGCGCTCTACGATTTCCTCATCTCGCAGGTGCAGGAGGTCTACCGGCTGCAGGGCGTGACGATCAACGACAAGCACATCGAGATCATCATCCGCCAGATGCTCCGCAAGGTCCGCATCACCGATCCCGGCGACACGGAAAACTTCTGGGGCGAGCAGGTGGACCGCACCGCCTTCCTGGCGGAGAACAAGCGCATCGAGGAGGCCGGCGGAAAACCAGCCGAATCCGAGCCGATTCTCTTGGGCATCACCAAGGCGTCGCTCGAAACCGAAAGCTTCCTCGCCGCGGCATCCTTCCAGGAGACGACCCGCGTCCTCACCGACGCTTCGACTCTCGGCAAGGTCGACATGCTGAAGGGCTTCAAGGAAAACGTCATCATGGGCCACATGATCCCCGCGGGCACCGGCATGCCGAGCTACTCGCGGCTCAAGATCACCTTGCCCTTTGGTGCGGACCTTCCGGTCGAAGACGAAAAAGTCACCGAGGCGAGCTGATCGCCGCGATCCACGAATCATCTCAAGGCCGCAGCCTTCCAGGCTGCGGCCTTTTTATGTCCGATGGCTGCCAACGTGGCCGGCCATTCTGCCTGTGGTTTGGGCTCGGCTGCCTCCAGGCCGGCGCCGCAATCTCCATTGTCGCACGCGCCCCGACGCATCAGGAGCCCCGCGCCCCTATGGCCGCGCTTGGCGCGGATACTCGAACAGCAGGTTGGACCAATAGGTCCAGTCGTACGCGTCGTTTCCCTTCGGCCCGGGTGTGATCACGAATTCGATCATGCCCGTCGCCGACACCGGCAATTCAACGGAGAAAGTCTGCAGGCCACGGTCGCCTGCAACGTCGCGCGGATTGAGAAAGCGGTGAAACAATTCGTGCCGCCCGGACGCCGCCGTCGCGGACATGTACACGTAGAAGTCGGCGCCGTCCGTCGCGTCTCTCGGGTGCTCGTATGCGCCGGGGAAGATTCCAAAACGGCCCGAGATCCATTTCACGCCGCGCGGCTTCCGGATGATGAGTTCGGACGGCGCGTTGGCGACGAGGTGGCTGTCGCTGTCGTCGTAAGCGCGGCCGCTCCAGCTCTTGTTCACTTCGAACATCGGCGCGCTGATCAGCTTCATCTCGCCCACGAGCTTTCCGCTCGCCTGCTTTGGGAGATTTTTCCGGTGGTAGACCTCGAAATACGCGTCGTTGAGCAGATATCCGCGCCCCATGATGAACGGGATCGCATTCACCTGCGGCTTGACGTCGAAGATCTTCACGAGCGCGTAGAACTCGCTCAGGAGTTCGGGACGCTGGTGCCGGATGGCGTCCGCCTCGTAATCGCGCAGCACGAGCCAGGTGGGCGCCAGCTCCGTGATCAGGACCGACCAGCAATCCGGGTAATTTCGCGCGTCAAACCGCTTGCGCACGGCCACGACCTCCGGGGCGCAGAGCCCGGGATAGTCGAGCATCTTGAGCTGCGAGTAGAAACCGATGTAGCCGAGCGGCTCGAGGAACACCGAGTCGCGAGGGGACTCCGCATGGTCGCGCAGCCACAGGCCGATCACTTCGCGTTCCCCGCGCTCTATGATCCTTTGCTGAAGCCGCAGCTGGTGCGCTGCGAGCAGCGTGATCGCAAGGGATCCGGCCACGAAGAATAACGCCATCGCTCCCACTGCCAGGCGCAGGATTCTTCTGCCGGGGCCGGCTGGTCCCGATTGCGAAGGCGCGCGGAAGTGTTCGCTGGCCTGCCCGATCAGTCCGCAGATCACGACCAAGCTGAA
The DNA here is from genome assembly GCA_028293545.1 of Verrucomicrobiota bacterium. Classification (GTDB taxonomy): domain Bacteria; phylum Verrucomicrobiota; class Verrucomicrobiia; order Opitutales; family Opitutaceae; genus Opi-474. The sequence continues at coordinate 2,734 of JAQGOP010000059.1, forward strand.
CAAGGTGCACGCGGGAATGTACCAGGGCACCGGAAAGCCGACGAACGTCGTCAGATAAAACTCGCCCGCACAAAAAACGAACGAAGCGAGGCGGGTCGCGCGTCGAATCCCGGGAACGACCCACACCGCCATGCAGATGAGGGCGATCCAATATGTGCTCTTGATGAACAGAACGGGCCACCCGGTGTTGGCGCTGTAAGGCGGCATGTAGGTCGTCGCGAGCATGTCCGCCCGGAGCGTGATCGCCTTGGGAAAATCCCACGCCGCCTTGAGCATCCCGCTCATCGTCACCGGATCGTGAAAAAGCCCCTTCGCCGTCACCGTGTGAGGAACCGGCGTCCCATAATAATTCCACGCCCAGCAGACCCACGGCAGGTACAGCAGCGCGGCGATGATCGCCGCCAGCAGCGCGTTCTTCAGGAATCCGATTCGCCCGCCGGCGCCCTCGAAGGGAGCGAACATCCATGCGCCGACGCCGAGCGCGGCGATGTACACGCAGGAGTCGGGCCGGGTCCACATCAGCCCCGCCCACGCCAGCCCGAGGTGCAGGCTTTGCCGTGCTGGCGACGCGATGATCGCATAAAGCGCCCAGCTGAGAAACAGCAGGAGAAATCCCGTCTCCTGGCCATTCGTGCTGTAATCGACGATCTTGGTGTCGATCGCGAACAGCGCGATCATGAGTCCCGCTGCCAATCCCGGCCCATAGAGCCGCCGCACGACGGACCACAAAATGATTCCCGCCCCGGCGTAGGCGCTGAGGCTCAGCAGGCGGAAGATCCACAGCGCGGCATCGTCGGAACTGTTCCCGGTCAGCAGGCTCGAGAGTGCAGGCAGCAGCACGCCCAGCGGCGAAGTGAACGAATGCACCCGTTCGCCCACGGTAAACGTCAGGCCGTGACCCGTCGCCAGATTCTTCGCCGCGCGGTAGGTGATGTAATAATCCTCCCACGCATGCTGCGTGTACAGCGCCCAGCAGAGGCCGAACACGAAGACGGCGATGAAAAGCACGAGCCCCCGACGTGGAGGGGAAGGGCGGAGGATTTTTTGGTCAGTCACGGCGGGCAGGCAAAACGGCGCGGCGAGCCATTGGCGCGCAAATGGTTGCGGAGAGAGGTCGCGTTTGGGGCACGTGAATCGAGGCGCAGATGATCGTTGTCTGGCAAGTTCGTTTTCACGGATAGTGACCATCTTCCCGCTAAAAACCGCCGGTCGCGCTTGCTTCGGGTGGTTTGGCCCGGCCTTTGCCGTCCGGGCATTTTTTCCGCGGCGACCGCCCGCGGGTGAAGCCGCCGAATTTTTCCTTGTGTTTCGCGCGGCACGACCGATTTTCAACCTTCCATTTCCTCTCACGTGCGAATCCGCCTCACGGTGGGAGAACGCAATCCGCCTCGCGAGCCGGGCTGAAATCCGGGTTTCGCGAAAACCTGCTCCTTTTCTCCAGAAAGTTCTTGCCGAGCTTTTCGGGGCCGGTAGCTTTTTCCTCTTTTCCCTAATTTTCACTCTCCAGATTTCTCATGCCGACCATCAACCAGCTCGTACGAAAAGGCCGTCGCAAGGTGCGCACCAAGTCGAAATCCCCGGCTTTGGGTGGCAACCCCTTCCGTCGTGGCGTCTGCGTGCAGGTCATGACCCGCACGCCCAAGACGCCGAACTCCGCCATCCGCAAGGTCGCGAAGGTTCGCCTGACCAACGGCAACGAAGTCATTTCGTACATCCCGGATGAAGGCCACAACCTCCAGGAGCACTCGATCGTCCTCGTTCGCGGCGGCCGCGTGAAGGATCTTCCGGGCGTGCGCTACCATATCGTTCGCGGAACGCTCGATGCCACCGGCGTCGAAAAGCGCCGCCGCAGCCGCTCGAAGTACGGCGTCAAACGCCCGAAGGCCGCAAAGTAATTTTTTTCGAACCCTACCGTCATGTCACGTCGTCACAGAGCAGAGAAACGCCAAGTCGTTCCCGATGCGCGCTACAAGAGCCCGCTCGTTGCCCACCTGGTCAATGTCATCATGCAGGACGGCAAGAAGAACCTTGCCCAGCGCATCGTCTACGGTGCGTTCGAGAAGGTTTCCGAGAAGCTCGAAAAGGGCGACCCGGTCGACCTCCTCCTCGGCGCCCTCGAGAACGCGCGCCCGCGCCTCGAGGTGAAGAGCCGCCGCGTCGGTGGCGCCACCTACCAGGTGCCGATCGAAATTTCGTTTGAACGCCAGGAGAGCCTCGCGTTGCGCTGGATCGTCGCCGCCGCCACCGCCCGCAAGGGCATGCCGATGCGGGACGCCCTCGCCGCCGAGATCGTCGACGCGTACAACAACACCGGCGGCGTCGTGAAGAAGAAGGAAGACACCCACAAGATGGCCCAGGCGAACCGCGCCTTCGCCCACCTCCGCTGGTAAGGATCCGAAATCATGTCCGCTGCTCCCGTCATCACGGTCGTCACCGACAAATCCAAGGTCTCCTCGGCCAACGCCAAGGATCGCCCGTTTCCGCTCGAGTGGACGCGCAACATCGGCATCGCCGCGCACATCGACGCCGGCAAGACGACGACCACGGAGCGCATTCTTTTCTACTCCGGCGCCGTCCACAAGATGGGCGAGGTCCATGAGGGCACCACGGTGACCGACTGGATGGAGCAGGAGCGCGAGCGCGGCATCACCATCACCGCCGCCGCCATTTCCTGCGCCTGGAACGCCTCCTGGGGCCCGTGGAAGGGGATCAAGCAGCGCATCAATATCATCGATACGCCGGGCCACGTCGACTTCACCGCCGAGGTCGAGCGCTCGCTTCGCGTGCTCGACGGCGCCGTCGCCGTGTTTGACGCCGTCGCCGGCGTGCAGCCCCAGTCCGAAACCGTCTGGCGCCAGGCGAACAAGTACAAGGTGCCGCGCATTGCGTTCATCAACAAGATGGACCGCGTGGGGGCGAATTTCTTTCACTGCATCGACGACATCCGGAACAAGCTCAAGGCGAACGCCCACGCGCTGTTCCTGCCGATCGGCGCCGAGGAGAATTTCACCGGCCTCATCGATCTCGTGCAGATGGTCGCCTACATCTTTCCCGCCGAGGACAAGGACCTGGGCCTGAATCCGGTCACCAGCGAGATTCCGGCGAACCTGCAGAAGCAGGCCAAGGAATATCACGACAAACTCATCGAGGCCGTCTGTGATTTCGACGATGTCATCGCCGAAAAGTACCTGACGGGCGCCGAGGTCACGGTCGACGAGCTCATGCTCGGCGTGCGCAAGGCGACCATTTCCCTGCAGTTCACCGGAGTCATTCCCGGCTCCGCGTTCAAGAAAAAGGGCGTGCAGCGCCTGCTCGACTGTGTCGTGAATTATCTCCCGAACCCCATCGACGTTCCGCCGATGAAGGGCCAGGACAGCGACGGCAAGGAAGTGGAAGCCGTCGTCGACGACAAGGCGATGCTCGCCGGTCTCGCCTTCAAGCTCTGGACCGACCCGTTTGTCGGCAAGATCGTGTTTTTCCGCGTCTACACCGGCACGCTGCCCAAGGGCATGCCGCTCTATAATCCGCGGACCCGCCGCACCGAGCGCGTCTCGCGTCTTGTGCTCATGCGCGCGATGGATCGGGAGGAAATCGACCTCGCTTACTCGGGTGACATCTGCGCGCTCGTGGGCGTCAAGGACGTCATCACCGGCGACACGCTGTGCGACGAGGATTTCGACATCCGCCTGGAGCCGCCGTCCTTCCCGGAGCCGGTCATCTCGATGTCGATCGAGCCGAATTCGAAGGCCGACCAGGAAAAGATGGGCACCGCGCTCCAGCGCCTCGTCGCCGAGGATCCCACGCTTCGCGTGAAGACTGACACCGACACGGGCCAGATCATTCTCGCCGGCATGGGCGAACTCCACCTCGACATTATTCGCGACCGCATGAAGCGCGAGTTCAAGGTCGAGGCCACGGCGGGCAAGCCGCAGATCGCCTACCGCGAAACCATTCTCAAGGCCGCCGAAGGCGAAGGTAAGTTCATCCGTCAGTCGGGCGGCAAGGGCCAGTACGGCCACGTCGTCGTGAAGATCGAGCCCAACGAAAAGGGCAAGGGCGTCGAGGTCATCAACGAGATCGTCGGCGGCGCCATTCCGAAGGAGTTCATCAAGCCCTCCACGGAAGGCATTCTCGAAGGCGCGAACAACGGCGCGGTCGCCGGTTACCCGGTGGTCGATGTCATCGTCCGCATCGTCGATGGCTCCTTCCACGAGGTCGATTCCTCCGAACTCGCGTTCAAGATGGCCGGAATCTTCGGCTTCAAGGAAGCGATGAAAAAGGCGAACCCGATCCTGCTCGAGCCGATCATGGCGGTCGAGGTCACGACACCTGAGGAATACCAGGGTGACCTCATGGGCGACATCAACCGCCGTCGCGGACAGATCCAGGGCATGGAGAACAAGACCGGCGCGTGCATCATCAACGCGCACGTGCCGCTCGAGCTTCTCTTCGGCTACGTCACGGACATTCGTTCGCTCTCGAAGGGACGCGCCAGCGCCTCCATTACACCGTCCCACTTCGCCCAGGTTCCGAACGCCTTGCTCGCCAAGATCGTCGAGACCTCCACAAAAGCCCCGGCTCGCACCTAACCCTCGTTCTTTGCCTCCCATGAAAGGTCAACGCATCCGCATCAAACTCCAGGGCTACGACTATCGCGTCATCGATCAGTCCGCCCTCGAGATCGTCGAGACCGCCAAACGCTCCGGCGCCCGCGTCTCCGGCCCCATTCCGCTGCCCACCCGCATCGAGAAACTTTCGGTCAACCGCTCCCCGCACGTCGACAAGAAGTCGATGGAGCAGTTCGAGACCCGCACCCACAAGCGCCTGATCGATATCATCGAGCCCACCGCGCAGACGGTGGACGAACTCAAGAAACTCAACCTCCCGTCCGGGGTGGATATCACCATCAACGTCTAATTTTTTAACTCACAACGTTAGCAGTTCCCTGTGTCCCGCCCCGCGGGACCGCCAGGTTTCGACTAATGTAGGTCGTTAAACGGAAATCTTTCCACCTACCGCTTAGCCCATGATCTCATCCCTTCTAGGCAAAAAAATCGGCATGACGCAGGTCTACGACGCTCAAAACGTCCTGGTCCCCGTCACCGTGGTCGAAGCCGGCCCCTGTGCCGTCGTCCAGGTCAAGACCACGGAAACCGACGGCTACAATGCCGTCCAGATCGGCTTCTCGAAGAAGAAGCCCAAGAACGCGTCCAAGGCCGAGCAGCAGCACGCCGCCAAGGCCGGTCTCACGGACACCCCGCGCGTCCTCAGTGAAGTCCGCCTCGCCGGCGCACCCACGCTCAAGGTCGGCGATGTTGTCAATGTCACTGCCTTCACAGAAGGCCAGCTGGTCGACGTCATCGGCATCACCAAGGGCAAGGGTTTCCAGGGTGTGGTGAAACGCTTCCGCGTCGCCGGCGGTCCCGCCGCGCACGGCTCCATGTTCCACCGCCGCATCGGCTCGATCGGCATGCGCCAGACCCCTGGCCGCGTCTGGAAGAACCAGGCGATGCCCGGCCACATGGGCACCGACGCCCGCACCGTCCAGAATCTGCGCGTCGTGAAAATCCTCGCCGACAAAAACCTCATCCTGGTCAAGGGCGCGATCCCGGGCGCGAACGGTGACGATGTCATCGTCCGCTCCGCCATCAAGGGTCAGCCGAAAGCCGCGAAAGCCTAACCGGAGAATTATCAGCCATGAAACTCACTGTTTTTAACTCCGACGGCACGTCCAGCAGCGAAAAGGATTTCGCCGGGCTGCCCGTGTTTGAAGGCGACAAGGGCCTTCAGGCCGTGAAGGAAGTCATCGTCGCGATCAACGCCAACAACCGCCAGGGCACGCACTCGACCAAAACCCGCGGCGAAGTCCGCGGCGGCGGCAAGAAGCCCTGGCGCCAGAAGGGCACCGGCCGCGCCCGCGCCGGCTCGATCCGTTCCCCGCTCTGGAGCGGCGGCGGCGTCGTGTTCGGCCCGAAGCCCCGCGACTACTCCAAGAAAATCAACGGCAAGGTGAAGCACCTCGCGTTCACCCGTGCGCTCTTCGACCGCGCGGTCGCCGGCGAAATTGCCGTCATCGAGGGTTTCGCCGCCTCGGTCGCCAAGACCAAGGCCATGGCCTCGATCGTCACCCGCATCGCCCCCAAGGGCCGCGTGCTGCTCGTCGATGCGCCGTTCGCCGCCGAGACCGCCCGCGCTTCGCGCAACATCGAGCGCGTTTCGCTCCAGGAGGCCGCCAAGCTCAACACCCTCGATCTCGCCCAGTACCGCAAGATCATCGTCAGCACCAAGGCGCTCGAGGCCATCATCGCCCGCGTCAACGGAGGCAAAAACTGATGAACTCCAACCACGTTCTCAAACAGATGCTTCTCTCCGAGAAGTCCAACAAGCTGAGCTCCGAGCTGGGGCAGTACACCTTCGAGGTGTTCAAGTACGCCAACAAGCACGCCATCGCCGAGGCGGTCGAGAAGACCTTCAAGGTCACCGTCCGTCGCGTGAACGTGCAGAATTATCCCGGCAAGAACAAGAAGAGCCGCACCGGCCAGCCGAGCAAGACCTCCGAATTCAAGAAGGCGATCGTGACGCTGAAGGCCGGCGACAAGATCGAGCTCGTCTAAGCGCGCCACCCGGAAACCCACCACCATGCCCATCCACTCCTTCCGCCCGCTCACGCCTTCCGGCCGTTTCACCTCGCTGAACAAGCGGGTCGGCCTTTCGAAAAAGCGTCCCGAGCGCGGCCTCACCGAGACCGAGCACAAAAGCGGCGGCCGCAACGTCTACGGCCGCGTGACCTCCCGCCATCGCGGCGGCGGCCACAAGCAGCTTTACCGGATCATCGATTTCAGGCGCGACCTCCTCGACCTGCCCGCCAAGGTGCAGGCGATCGAGTACGACCCGAACCGCACCGCCAACCTCGCGCTCGTGGCCTACACCACCGGCGAGAAGCGCTACATCCTGGCCCCGAAGGGCCTCAATGTCGGCGACACCATCTTCACCTCGAACAAGGCGACGACCAACGAATTCAACGTCGGCAATAATTTCCCCCTGGAAATCATCCCGCCGTCCACCCGGCTCCACTGCGTCGAGCTCGTTCCCGGACGCGGCGCGCAGATCGCGCGTTCCGCCGGCGCCAGCCTCGAGCTGATCGCCGTCGAGAACGGCCAGGCGCAGCTGAAGATGCCCTCCGGCGAGCTCCGCCTCGTGCATCCGAAATGCCGCGCGACGATCGGCGAGATCGGCAACGGCGAGCACAACCTCCAGTCCCTCGGCAAGGCCGGCCGCAGCCGCTGGCTCGGACGCCGTCCGCACGTCCGCGGCATGGCGATGAACCCCGTCGACCACCCCAACGGCGGCGGCCAGGGCAAGTCCAAGGGCGGTGGCGGACGCCAGCAACTGGTCTCCCCGTGGGGCCAGCTCGCGAAGGGCTTCCCGACGCGTCGTCGTTCGAAGCTCTCGAACAGCATGATCATCCTCCACCACAACGGCCGCAAGCCGCGCGGCAAAAAGTAATCCGCCCCTTCTCGCACCATGGCACGTTCCATCAAAAAAGGTTTCTTCGTCGACTATCACCTGCTCGAGAAAATCGAGAAGGCGACCAAGGCCGGGGCCAAGAAGCCGATCCAGACCTGGTCGCGCCGCTCGACCATCACCCCCGACTTCGTCGGGCACACGTTCAGCGTGCATAACGGCAAGGTGTTCATCGCCGTGCACGTCACGGAGAACATGGTCGGACACAAGCTCGGCGAGTTTGCCCCGACGCGCATCTTCAAGTCGCACGGCGGCCTCACCCGCAAGGAAATCTAAGGCGCTCCTTTAACCACACCCGAAACCCGAATCCGAAACCCAAAAGGGCAGGGGACCGCATCGCGCGGAACTGCTGCCGCCCTCACGGGAATCATCACCATCATGGAAGTCCAAGCCCTCACCCGCTACGCGCGCATGTCGCCCAAGAAAATGCGCGAAGTGGCCAACACCATCACCGGACGCAAGGCCCCGGAGGCTGTCGACTATCTTACGCTCATCCCGCGCAAGTCCGCCCGCCTCATTGCCAAGACGCTGAAGAGCGCGATCGCGAATGCCGAGAACAACAATAACCTCTCGGCCGACAGCCTCACGGTGAAGTTCGCGATCATCGAGAACGGCCCCGTCCTCAAGCGGTTCAAGGCCGGCGCCCGCGGCACCGCGATGCCGCGCCGCAAGAAAATGTCGCACATCCGCATCGTCCTCTCCGACGGCAACTCCAACTAATCTTACCATGGGCCAAAAGACCAATCCCACCGGCTTCCGCCTCGCCGTCCGCCGCAACTGGCAGTCCCGCTGGTTCGCGAAAAAGAAGGATTTCGCCAAGCTGCTCCTCGAGGATCAGGTGATCCGCGAAAAGCTGATGGAGAAACTCAAGCAGGCCTCCGTGCCGCGCATCTTCATCGAGCGCGCCTCCAACCGCGTCCGCGTCAAGATCTACACCGCCCGCCCCGGCATCGTCATCGGACGCAAGGGCCAGGAAATCGAGAAGATCAAGGAGGATCTCGACAAGCTCACCGGAAAGGAAATCCTTCTCGACATCCAGGAGGTCAAGAAGCCTGAGATCGAGGCCCAGCTCGTCGCCGAAAACGTCGCCCTCCAGCTCGAACGCCGCATCGCTTTCCGCCGCGCCATGAAGAA
>JAQGOP010000058.1 GCA_028293545.1 Verrucomicrobiota bacterium
TCCTTGGCGCATTTTTCGGCCTTTGCCCCAAATGTGTGTCAGTCTGGCGCGAAATCGGCGCCCAATCATGCCCTCCGTCCTGCGTGCTTTATCTTTTAAACCATTTTTTAATAATGGGTAACATTACTTACAAATCGCGGGCACGCACAGTGCTTCATGTGCGTCTCTATGAGCAAAATTTTAGGCATCGATCTGGGCACCACCAACTCATGCATGGCCGTCATGGAAGGCGGGGAGCCGGTGGTCATTCCCAATGCTGAGGGCGCACGGACCACGCCGTCAGTCGTCGCGTTCACCAAAAATGGCGAACGCCTTGTTGGCCAGGCAGCGAAGCGCCAGGCCGTCACCAACCCGCGCAACACGGTGTTTTCCGCGAAGCGCCTGATCGGCCGCAAGTTTTCCGAGATCAGCGCCGAGGCGAAGAACATGCCGTTCAAGGTCGTCGAGGGGAAGAACGGCGACGCCTACATCGAGGTGCAGGCCGGCGACAAGGCGGAGCAGTTCGCGCCGCAGCAGATCGCGGCGTTTGTGCTCGGCAAGCTGAAGGCCGACGCCGAGGCGTTCCTCGGGGAGAAAGTCACCCAGGCCGTCATCACGGTCCCGGCTTATTTCAATGACTCTCAGCGCCAGGCGACCAAGGACGCCGGCAAGATCGCGGGACTCGACGTCCTCCGCATCATCAACGAGCCGACCGCTGCTTCGCTGGCTTACGGGCTCGACAAGAAGAAGGACGAGAAAATCGCCGTGTTCGATCTGGGCGGCGGCACGTTCGACGTGTCCGTGCTCGAGATCGGCGACGGCGTGTTCGAGGTCAAGGCGACCAATGGCGACACCCATCTGGGCGGCGACAATTGGGACGACGCGATCATCGGCTGGCTCGTCGACACTTTCAAAAAAGACAACGGAATCGACCTGCGCAAGGACCCGATGGCGCTCCAGCGCCTGAAGGAAGAGGCCGAGAAGGCCAAGATCGCCCTGTCCTCCACGCAGTCCGTCGACATCAACCTGCCGTTCATCACGGCCGACGCGTCGGGCCCGAAGCATCTCAACGTGCAGCTGAGCCGCGCCAAGATGGAGCAGATCTGTGATTCGCTCTTCGAGCGCTGCATCCAGCCCTTCAAGAACTGTCTCAAGGACGCCGATCTCACCTCGGCGCAGATCGACGAGCTCGTCCTCGTCGGCGGCATGACCCGCATGCCCAAGGTCGTCGACATCGCGAAGTCGCTCGGCGGCAAACCGCCGCACCAAGGCGTCAATCCCGACGAGGTGGTCGCCGTGGGCGCCGCCATCCAGGGCGGCGTGCTCAAGGGCGACGTCCGCGACGTGCTCCTCCTCGACGTCACGCCGCTGACCCTCGGCATCATGACCGCGGGCGACGTCGCTACCGCGATGATTCCGCGCAACACGACGATCCCGTCGAAGAAGACCCAGGTGTTCTCCACTTACAGCGACAACCAGCCCGGCGTCGAAATCGTCGTGCTCCAGGGCGAACGCCCGATGGCCAAGGACAACAAGACGCTCGGCACCTTCAAGCTCGACGGCATCCCGCCGGCGCCGCGCGGCGCTCCGCAGATCGAGGTCACGTTCGACATCGACGCGAACGGCATCCTGCACGTCTCCGCGAAGGACCTCGGCACCGGCAAGGACCAGAAGATCACCATCCAGGGTTCGTCGGGCCTCTCCAAGGAAGAGGTCGACAAGATGACCAAGGACGCGGAGCTCCACGCCGAGGAGGACAAGAAGCGCAAGGAGGCGGTCGAGTCGAAGAACCAGCTCGACAGCACCATCTATCAGATCGAGAAGACGCTGAAGGACGCGGGCGACAAGCTCCCGGCCGAAAAGAAGTCCCAGATCGAGGCGGCGATTGCCGACGCGAAGAAGGACCTCGAGAGCAACGACGGCCCGCGCATGAAGGCGGCGGTCGACAAGCTCACGGCCTTGGGCGGCGAACTCTACGCCGAAGCCCAGAAGGCGGCGCAAGCCGCCGGAGCGGGCGCGCCCCCGCCGGACTCAGCCGCCGGCGCCGAAGAGGCGCCGGGGGACCAGAAGCCCGAGAAAAAAGCCGATGTGGTCGATGCCGACTTCGAAGTCGTCGACGAGGACAAAGGCAAAAAATAACTTCATCCTTTGCGCGCCTGCTGCGGATCACGCGGCGGGCGCGCTTTGTTGAAAACCAGAAAAACCAAAACCATCCTTCAACCCAAAACCACATATATGGCTAACGTTAAAATCAAGCCCATCGGTGATCGTGTTCTCGTTGAACACATCGAGGAAAAAGAGCAGGTCCGCGGAGGCATCATCATCCCGGACAGCGCCAAAGAAAAACCGCAGGAGGCCAAGGTCATCGCCCTCGGCACCGGCAAGAAGGATGAGAACGGCAAGGTCATCGCCTTCGAAGTGAAGGTCGGCGACATGGTCCTCATCAGCAAGTACGGCGGCACGGAAGTGAAGCTGGGTGAAAAGAAATACACCCTGGTTCGCGAGGATGACATCCTTGGCGTCGTCGGCTGACCCTTCATTTTTCCACAGAAACTTTAATCCCTAATTCATCATTATGCCTGCTAAACAAATCATTTTCGACGAGGCCGCTCGCCAGAAAATTCTCAAGGGCGTCGAGCTCCTCTCCAAGGCTGTCAAAGTCACGCTTGGACCGAAGGGCCGCAACGTCGTCATCGACAAGAAATTCGGCTCGCCGACCGTCACCAAGGACGGCGTCACCGTCGCGAAGGAAGTCGAGCTGCCGGATCCCTACGAGAACATCGGGGCCCAGCTGGTGAAGGAAGTCGCCTCCAAGACCTCCGACGCCGCCGGCGACGGCACCACCACGGCGACCGTGCTCGCCGAGGGCATCTACCGCGAGGGCCTCAAGAGCGTCACCGCCGGCTCGAATCCTGTTTATCTGAAACGCGGCATCGACAAGGCCGTTGAGGCCGCCGTCGCCGAGCTCGCGAAGTTCTCGAAGAAGGTCAACGACCGCGAGGAGATCCGCCAGGTCGCGACCGTGTCCGCCAACTGGGACACCGCCATCGGTGAAATCATCGCCGACGCCATGGACAAGGTCGGCAAGGACGGCACCATCACCGTCGAGGAAGCCAAGTCCATCGAGACCACCCTCGACGTCGTCGAGGGCATGCAGTTCGACAAGGGTTACCTCTCGGCCTACTTCGCGACCAACGCGGAGAGCCAGGAAGCGATCCTCGAGGACGCCTACGTGCTGATTCACGAGAAGAAGATCAGCAATCTCCAGGAGTTCCTCCCGATCCTCCAGTCCACCGCCAAGACCGGCAAACCTCTCCTCATCATTGCGGAGGAGGTCGAAGGCGAAGCCTTGGCCGCCCTCGTGGTGAACAAGATCCGCGGCACGTTGAACGTCGCCGCCGTCAAGGCGCCCGGCTTCGGTGATCGCCGCAAGGCCATCCTCGAGGACATCGCTGTCCTCACCGGCGGCCGCCTCCTCAGCGAGGATCTCGGCATCAAGCTCGAGAACGTCACCATTGCCGACCTCGGCCGCGCCAAGCGGATCGTCGTCGACAAGGAGAACACCACCATCGTCGAGGGTGCGGGCAAATCGTCCGACATCCAGGGCCGCGTGAAGCTCATCCGTCGCCAGATCGACGAAACCACCTCCGACTACGATCGGGAGAAGCTCCAGGAGCGTCTCGCGAAGCTCGCGGGCGGCATCGCCGTCATCAACGTCGGCGCCTCCACCGAGGTCGAGATGAAGGAAAAGAAGGCGCGCGTCGAAGACGCCCTCCACGCGACCCGTGCGGCCGTCGAGGAAGGCATCGTCGCCGGCGGCGGCGTCGCGCTCCTGCGCACCGCGAAGGTCATCGACGCCCTCAAGCTCGAGGGCGACGAGGCGATCGGCGCCCAGATCGTGCGCCGCGCGATCGAACATCCGCTCCGCCAGCTCTGCTTCAATGCAGGCGTCGAGGGCGCGGTGATCGTCGGCAACGTCCTGGGCGGCAAGGGCAGCTACGGCTACAACGTGGCCACCGGTGAATATGAGGACCTCGTCAAGGCCGGTGTCGTTGACCCCACGAAGGTCACGCGCACCGCGCTGCAGAACGCGGCTTCGATCGCCGGCCTGCTCCTGACGACCGAGGCCATCATCACCGAAATCCCGGACAAGAAGGATTCGCATCCTTCTCCTGGCGGTGGCGGCGGCATGGGCGGCATGGGCGACTACTAAGCGTAATCGCTCTCCCAGAATTCAAGAGGCGTCCCGCGAAAGCGGGGCGCCTTTTTTTTTGGCCTTCCACCGGCGCACCGCCTCCCGGCGACACTCCCGCACGGCGCAGCCAATCTCACGTAGCAGCCGACGTCAGGAGGCTGAACCGATTGCGCTTATCGGTCGAACGCGGGCGACAGCCTCCTGATGTCGGCTGCTACGAGAAGAATCCGTTCTACCTGCACCATTGGCCAGCTAGGCAGCCCCGCGCGCGCGTGGTAGGATTTGTCCCATGACCCATGGAAAGAGAGCATTGCTCCTGCGAGCGCTGGCGATGACGTCCCTCACTCGCGGTGGAATCTCCGCTGCGGCTTTCGCTTCCAGCCGGATTTCCGCCCTCCAGGCCGAAATCGGACATCACGACGAAGTCTATTTCCGGAAATGCATGGCCGGGATTTCCGACGCTCACTACGACCGCCTGGTTTCCGAGCTGGATGACTTGGAGCGTCAATTTCCCACGCTCGCACTCGGACACGAGCGTCCGGACCCTTTCGGCGACGACCGGACCGGCGGCCGGCGTTTCTCGCATCGCGTGCCGATGCTGAGCCTTGATAAATGCCATTCGGAGCCGGGGCTCCGCGCCTTTTATGCCCGCATGGCTCGGGTGTGCGGACGGCCGGATGTCGCCTGCGTGGTCGAGCCGAAATTCGACGGCGTCGCGATTAGCGCCGTCTACGAAAGAGGAGGGCTCGTGCGGGTGGTCTCGCGCGGAAACGGTTTGGAAGGGGACGATGTGACCGCCAACGCCCTCGCCACCGGCGCAATTCCCGAACGGTTGACGGGTGCCGATCAGCCGGCGCACGCCCTGATTCCCGACCTGATCGAGATGCGCGGGGAAATTTTCCTGCCCCTCAAGGAATTCAAGCGGATCAATCGGGA